>NZ_JBXSOW010000004.1:0-575712 GCF_057784375.1 Martinezella sp. CNPSo 3964 | reverse complement strand
CGTTAACCAAATCCGTTAAGGTTAACTCGCCGCTTCGATGGCCCTAAAAGACAGGCATATGGTTAAAGAAAGCTAAACGGCATTCGGCCGGAAAAGCTAAAAAATCGCATCTTAAGCATGCGCGCTTAACGACTTTTTCAGGATTATCCGAAGGCCCGTCGAAGCGGGTGCTTCGGATTAGCGGAAGAGCGGTCTTACTTTTGAAGAGGAAGTTCGCCGCGAAGGCTCTATCCATTTTGCGCACATAAAACTATCAGTCCGAAAATCCTAAGGCCGGTGTTAACTTTCTTGAACGCTCATGTGGTGTCACGGTCACTGCGTCTATTCGCACGGGTGACGGTCCGTTGGGATCAGAGAGCGGTTATTTGCATTGAAAAAGAGGATCCGTTTACATCAACTTCGAGTGGGCATGTTCATCGAGGAGTTGGAGGTCAGCGCAAGTCGGGTGGCTCCGATCGTTGGCGGCTTCCTTATCTCTTCACAAGCCGACGTTCGCAGGGTAGCGCAAAGCCACGCCCTGAGCGCCGTCATCGACACGACGCGAGGAACTGACATCCAGGCAGATGTGCTGCCGGAGGACATGATAGGCAGCGTTGCATTCGATGGCTATATCAAGTCCGAATTCACGCCAGAGCAGATCGGGCAGGCTCGCAAAGCGATCGCGGAAACACAGCCATACATCCGGACTGTCTTGAGCCAAGCGCGACTGCATCGGGTTTTTCGAGTTGACGCGGCTAACCAGGTGGTTGAACAGGTTATGTCAGAGGCATTGACCAATGCAGGGGCGCTGGTCGGTGTGGCCAGGCTCAAAGACAAGGATGAGAGCACATTCCTTCACTCGTTAGCGGTCAGCGCGTTGATGATTACATTTGCGCGTAGTCTCGGGTTGGAGGAACAGACGGTCAGACTTCTAGGGCTGGGCGGCCTGGTGCATGATATCGGTAAAATGGTCTTGCCCATCGAACTACTGCAAAAGCCCGGCTCTCTCACGGATGACGAACTTGCAATCATCCGGACGCATCCCGAGCGGGGTCATGAGATGATTTCTCAAAATTCGGGACTTCCGAAAGCGATCCTGGACATTTGCCTCTATCATCATGAAAAGTTCGATGGCTCCGGCTATCCGCAAAAGCTTTCGGGGAGCGCCATCCCGTCCGTTGCACGCATTGCGGCAATTTGTGACGTGTATGATGCTCTTACGACCATACGCCCCTATAAGCGGGCTTGGACGCAATCGGAAGCGATTGACACCATGCTTCGCGCTAAGGGGCATTTCGACCCTGAGCTTTTGAAGGCCTTCATATCGAATATGATTATTGATGATGTCATTCGATAATGGGAATGGTTCGCCGGGGCCGCGTTGAAATTACTGCTGCGGCCCGGATGCGTTTGTTTGGCCGCCGTCCTTCTCTTTCAACAAGGCGTCATAGGCAGCAATCAGCCTGTTTGTATCGACTTCGTTCTCTTGGGGTCCGAAGCTGAGGTGGCTCACCATGAAATCGGAAAAGATCGCCGTCGGACGATTGAGAAGGGCCGGCAAGTCGATCGTCAGCAGACCTTCGTCATCGCCCTTGGGAAGGGCCATATAGATCAGGTCTTTGCCGAGCCAGGCAATGAAGTTGATCGACTGACGCTCGGTCCACTCGATGATTCTAGCGGGTAACGGTAGCTGCTTGTTGCGACTTTGCAGGAAAAAATCATGAAGCGCAGTTGCTCGCCTGCCGCTTTCCCAAAGACTTCCACCGAAGCCGCCCGGCGGCCATTCGAACAGGCCGAGCTCTTCAGGAAGCGATCCAGCGGCCTGTTGCCAATATGCGCAAACGCCATTGTTGACGACGTTGGCGGAGACGATGAAATAGTTGGGATTGCCCCGACGAAACTCGACAAAATCTTCGAGCCTGTCGACGTCCATATAGACGATGTCATCATCGCACTTCAGGAATATCGCATCCGAGTATCTATTCAGCCTTGTCGCATAGTAATTGTAGGCTTGGGAGTAGGGCGGCTTTTCCTCCGGATTGCCGAGGAAGCGTTGTGTTCGCGAACCTGTGTCGCCGAGCTCCAAATTCGCTCCCCATCCGCCGCGAACCATGATCGATGCACCAGATGGAAATCTAAGGTCGTTCCATTGCCCGACGAGTACATGGTTCACATGGAGCTGCATACCATCCGTGTTGCTTTTAATCACGATCTGATTGGCCACGCCCGGTGACAAGATACCAGGTGTCGTCCGGCTCCATATTTCCGATTCGTTCGTGCGCTCGAAACTAAGCAAATCGGCCCGCGAAAGTCTGCGTAGTGCGGTGTAATGATTGTCCCAGCCGCCTATGACCATTTCGAAGAAATAGTCGCTGTTGTCATTTGGAACTATGGCGATGTGGAAGTCATTGCAGATTGCCGCGGTTGTGCGAAAGGAACGCTGGTCTGTCAGTGCTCCCGCTAATTGGTATCGCGCGCCAGATTCCATGTAGCGCACCGGGCCGAATTCGCGGGTAACCCATTCATGGTCATCTTGCGAACGCGTGAAATCCCAAACATGCCATTCATCGATCAGTCCGCGCGCCATAGCCCGACGAACGTAGTCGGTCAGGATTTGCATTCTTTTCTGCCTGCCGGCGAAGGTGACAAGGATAACGGGGGCCATGCAATTCTCGCTTTGAAGTGGGTATGTCGCTTAACGTTTCGGAACAATGGGATTTGCCCAGAGGCGGCCGTCCGTTAAGATCGGTGCATGGTCGTGCCGCTCAGCCAGCTTTTCGATATATCGTTGTCGGTAGATGCGATCGCCCTCGAACTCGGTATTCTCCAAGACGATTTCCGCACCGATCTCGTAGTACACATCGAGGTTGCGCAAATCAGGCGTCGGCGTTTCACCACGTTCGCATTCACCTTGCATTTGCCAGAACAACTGTTCGAGGCGCCGGGCTGTGGCGGGCATGTCACGCAATACGCTCGTGTCTCGACGTTGCTGCAATGCGCTTCTGATCGCAGTCAGTCGATGCGGGTCACGGGCTAAGCCGATGGCCTTTGCCACATAATCTTCCGGACCCAGACAAATCAGTTCATCGACGCCGGCGGCGGAAACGATGCTGTTGCAGAAACGAGCGGCAAAGCCCTTGCCCGGGAAGGTGAGGACGGGCAGCCCCATTGTCAGGGCATCAGACGCGGTCGAGTGGGCTCCATAGGGAAAGGTATCGAGGAAAAGGTCGGCAAGTCCAATTCGTGCGAGGTGGTCCGGATTGGCAGCCTTTGCCGCGAAAATAACTCGCTCCGGTGCGACGCCATGTTGTTCTGTCGTCTGGCGCAGCCGTTGATTGACATCATCCTCTCCACCGAGCAACCAAAGAACACTATCTGGCACGGCGGCAAGAATTGTCATCCACCGAGCAAACGATGCTTTGGTGATCTTCTGCATGCCGTTGAAGCAGGCGAATACGAACGCCTCCTCCGGCAAGCCGGCGTCTGAGCGGCTGGACGCAGAACTGATCAGACGCTTGCGGTCGACCGGCTGATTGCAGCCGATCCGCAGTACTTTTTCCGTAAAATAGATTTCATTGCCGGGTGGGATGATATGTTCATCGGCGATGATATAGTGATGGTACGGGCTTCCCATGGAGCCGGGATAGCCGCAAAAATTGACGATGACCGGGGCAGGCCGGTAGGCGAAGATCTTGGTTCTTGCGTGCTTTGTATATCCATTGACATCGATGAGGATATCGATCTCGTCCGCGGCGATCAGTAAGGCTGCATCCATATCGCTTAAGTCGGCAATATCGCGCCAGGAATCGATGGCTGCCTTTATTCGTTCCTGTGTCGCATCGTTTGCTCGCGGCTCGCCACAGTAGTAAGCGAAAATCTCGACATTGCTTTTGTCGTGTAATTCAAAAACCTCGCTCAACGCAAAACCGACCGCATGATCGCGCAGATCCGAGGAGACATAGCCGACACGGAGCCGTCGTTCGGTTCCTGTCTTCATGCACGGCTGCTTGCGTGCGAAATTCGTCAGGTCGGGCTGGCCGACGAGTTGCTTGTTGTAGCGATAGGCTTTGGCAAGTTGAAAGAGTGGGTCGTCGGCGTGGCAGGAAAGTGTCAGGGGGGACATCGCATCGAGAAGCTGGCGCGCAGAAACGTGTTCTGACCCAACAAGCGTTGGCCATTTGCATTGGCGTTGCCGCAGCGCCGTCCAATGCTGGGCAGATTCAGGCTTGTCCGGCCGCAATTCGATAGCCTGCCACAACGCAGTCTCCGCCTCTTCAAAACGCCCGGCATTCTCCAGCA
Organism: Martinezella sp. CNPSo 3964; assembly: GCF_057784375.1. NCBI lineage: Bacteria > Pseudomonadati > Pseudomonadota > Alphaproteobacteria > Hyphomicrobiales > Rhizobiaceae > Martinezella > Martinezella sp. CNPSo 3964. Next base: position 571,434 of record NZ_JBXSOW010000004.1, on the reverse strand, counting down.
CGCGGCCAACATGCTGCAACATCATCAAGCGATGGCCGGCCCGGTCCGCGGTGATATCGTTTGTTGCCTCCAGATAGCCGCGCCATTGCTGGACCGCCTGGCCTATGAGGCCATAATCTTCAAGCGCGCGGCCGAGATTGACATATGCTTGTCCGAAGCGCGGATCGATCTTGAGACAGGCGCGCAGCGCATTGATCGCGCCGGCGATATCCCCCAGCTGTCGAAGCGTGACCGAGTAGTTGAAGTAAATGATGTGCAGTAGGGCATGCGTGTCGTTGAACGCGATCCAGGTCTTGTAGAGCTCAGCCGCGCCGGCGGTCTGACCGGTCGCGCTAAGAGTCTCGGCGGTTTGCAAGAGTTCGTTCAGAGGCAGCTGTTGATTTCGAGCCTTGATGTTGATCTCTGCGAGTGAGGACAGGGTATCCAAGGTAACTGCATTGTCAAAAGGCATAGGCATCCCGCTGCGAATGATGTTTTGGTGGTCCTGAGGCTAAACATGACCGTCACCACTCGTTTATCGATGCTAGCTTGCTTTGGGCTTGTCAGTCTTCTGGGAGGCAAAAGTAATTTATTCAATTTCTGATAATCGTATTGCGGAGATAGTAGATACAAATGGTTGTTTGTCGGCGTTATTCAAAATAATTCTTGATAAGTTTACAAACAAAAAGTTGTAAAGATCGAAAATATCATATGTTTTATTTTCGGATGTCGATATGCGGCAAAATGCTGTTTTTAGGATACGCAGGTGATCGAGAAACGTGACGAAAATTTCGATTCCATCGGATGTATAAGATGCGACTTATGTACAGCTTATATAATTTGAGAACGCAACATTTGATTGAATACAAATAATAGTATGAATGATTTCTTTGATAAAGACATATATTCGCGCGTGTGCGATATATAAAATATATTTACAGTTGTTTTCCGAATTTTTTATTTGGAAATAATGCTTCGTTAACCTGAAATTAAAGAGGCGCCGTTTAGTCCTTTCGTTAAGACACGAGCTGATGGCGCAATATCAGCCTGTGCTGAAGTCCGGTTTTGATCGAGCGGCTCGATAACAGCGAGACGCTTGTAAGGCAGGCGTTGGAATCAGGGTCGTTGCGGACCCTGCATGCATGAAGCCCTCCCAACGCTTCGGCTCCTGAGAGCCATGTTTCTCTCACAACATTCTTTCCGTTCGGCGGGATGCCAAGTCGCATGGGCTGCAACAGCGCCCGGCCATGTCGGTGTCACGGTCTCGGCGCGTCGTGCGTCTGAAGCTGTGTCCAAGAGATGGTGCGCTCTTTTCATACTGTCGGCGTTTGAGAAATGACGTCTGCTATAGGTTAACATTAGGGGCCCCCGACCAATGACCTCAATCATTTCTTCCTTGACCGTCAATCAAATCAAATCCCTTTCCACCACCACCATCGCATCCTTGACGACCAATGACGTGGCCGCGTTGAGCACCACACAGATCAAGGCGCTCTCCTCCTCGCAGATCAAGGCACTCAGCACAGCTGATGTCGCTGCGCTGACGACGGATCAGATGAGCGCGGTGTCCGCAAGCGCGATGAAGGGTTTAAGCCTCGGCCAATTGGCTGTCCTCGACACGTCAAAAATAGAGAACTTGAGCACCGACCAGGTCGCTGCTCTCGGTGCGGATCAAATTGGTGGATTCGACTCTTCGCAAGCTGGTGCTTTGACGACGTCGCAGGTTCGCGTCCTCACGTCAGCCCAGATCGGCGCTTTGTCGACGGACGATATTGCCAGCTTCTCGACAGGCGATGTTTCCGCCATCACGACGGCAGCGCTCGCGGGCCTGTCTACGGCGAATGTCGCCGCACTTTCGTCCGATCAGGCAGCCGTGCTCACCACGGCTCAAATTGCTGCGCTGAAGACCGGGCAGGTCAACGCGCTGACCTCGACGCAAGTTGGCGCTCTCAGCGCCTCGCAGGTCGGCACACTCAGCTCGACACAGGTTGCGTCCCTCAGCACCGCAAACATTGCCGGTCTTTCGACAGGTCAGGTCGCAGCGCTCTCCGCCAAGTCGGTGGCCGGGTTAACTACAGCCCAGATCGGAGCGCTCGGCTCTGACAATATCGCTGCACTGACAACGGCCCAGGTCGGAGCTCTGAATTCCATCCAGATCGGTGCGCTCAGCAGTGCTGAGATTGCCGGTCTTTCCACGGCAGATATCGCTGCAATCAACACCACAGCTCTTGGAGGTCTTTCGACCGCAAATATCGCGATCCTGTCCTCCGATCAGACGGCTGCGCTGCGGAATGAGCAGATTGCCGCACTCAAGACGACCCAGATCCATGCGCTTTCGTCCACGCAGGTTGGTGCACTGAGCACTGCGCAGGTCGCAAGTCTCAATTCGACCCAGGTTGCCGCGTTGACCACCGACAATGTCGCGGGCCTTTCGACCGCGCAGATTGGCGCTCTTACATCGAAGTCCGTAACTGGCCTTTCGACCGCGCAGGTCGGTGCCTTGAGCTCCACCCAGGTCGAGGCGTTGAGCCCGGTCCTCATCAGCTCCTTGAACTCGGCGCAGATCGGCGCCCTGTCGAGCGATGACATTGCCAGCTTCTCAACCGCAGACATCGCCGCCATCACGACCACGGCGCTTGCTGGTCTCTCGACTGCGAACGTCGCGGCGCTGTCGTCCGATCAGGCCGCGGTCCTGACGACGGCACAGGTTGCCGCCCTGAAGACCACTCAGATCCATGCTCTCACCTCGACGCAAGTTGGCGCGTTGAGCGCCTCGCAGGTCGGCACCCTCAGCTCGGCCCAGGTCACTGCGTTGACGACCGATAGTGTCGCCAACCTCTCGACCACGCAAATTGGTGCCCTGACGTCGAAGTCCGTCGTCGGCCTCTCGACCGCGCAAGTCGGTGCGTTGAGCTCCACTCAGGTCGAGGCATTGAGCCCCGCTCTTGTCGGTGCATTGAACTCGGCGCAGATCGGCGCCCTGTCGAGCGATGACATCGCCAGCTTCTCGACCGCTGACATCGCCGCCATCACAACGACAGCATTGGCAGGCCTGTCGACGGCCAATGTCGCTGCGCTCTCGTCCGATCAGGCTGCCGCTCTGACGACAGGTCAGGTCGCTGCCTTGAAGACGACGCAGGTTCATGCACTCACCTCGACCCAGGTCGGTGCGCTGAATGCCTCGCAAGTCGGTACCCTGAGCGCGGCTCAGGTGACTGCGCTCACCACTGATAACGTCGCCGGCCTTTCGACCAGCCAGGTCGCCGCGCTCTCCGCCAAATCGGTCACCGGTCTCACCACTGCGCAGGTCGGTGCGCTGGGTTCTGGCAATGTCGCCGCGCTTTCGACCGCTCAGGTCGGCGCGTTGAACTCAACCCAGATCGGAGCCTTGAGCAGCGCAGAGATCGCCGGTCTGTCGACCGCCGATATAGCGGCCATCAACACGGCGGCTCTCGGTGGCCTGTCGACCGCCAATGTCGCAAACCTGTCGTCTGATCAGGCCGCCGCGTTGAGGACCGAGCAGGTGGCGGCGCTCAAGACCGGGCAGATCAATGCCCTTACATCCACGCAGCTTGGAGCTCTTAACACGGCTCAGGTCGGTGTACTCAGTGCGACGCAGGTGACCGCGCTGACGACCGACAATATCGCCGGTCTTTCAACCACTCAGGTTGCAGCGCTTTCCGCCAAATCGGTTACCGGCCTCACCACCGCGCAGGTTGGTGCGCTCGGTTCGGGCAATGTCGCGGCCCTTACCACAGCCCAGATCGGGGCGCTCAACTCCACTCAGATCGGCGCATTGAGCAGTTCTGAAGTTGCCGGTCTGTCGACCGCCGATATCGCGGCTATCAATACCGCCGCTCTTGCGGGCCTTTCGGAGGCAAATGTCGCGGCGCTCTCGTCTGATCAGGCCGCAGCGCTGACAACGGCTCAGGTCTCAGTCCTCAAGACCTCGCAGGTCCATGCACTCACCTCGACCCAGGTCGGCGCTTTGAGCACCTCTCAGGTTGGTGCGCTCAGTGCAGCTCAGCTGGGCTCGCTGACCACCGACAATGTCGCCGGACTGTCGACCACACAGGCGGCGGCACTGTCTGCCAAATCGGTTACCGGTCTTACCACGGCTCAGGTCGGCGTACTCGGTTCCGACAACGTCGCCGTGCTCACGACCGCTCAGGTCGGCGCGCTCAACTCAACGCAGATCGGTGCCCTGAACAGCGCGGAGATCGCCGGCCTCTCGACCGCCGACATCGCCGCCATCAACACGGCGGCCCTAGCGGGCCTTTCGACTGCAAACGTCGCGGCCCTGTCGTCGGATCAGGCCGCTGCACTCACCACGGCTCAGGTTGCGGCGCTCAAGACAACGCAGGTCCATTCGCTGACCTCGACACAGGTCGGTGCGCTGAATACCTCGCAAGTCGCTACTCTGAGCGCTGCTCAGGTTGCCTCGTTGACGACTGACAACGTCGCCGGCCTGTCGACAACGCAGATCGGCGCTCTGACATCGAAGGCGGTGGTGGGTCTATCGACGGCTCAGGTCGGGGCTCTGGGCTCGACGCAGGTCGCAGCCCTCAGCCCGGCCCTTGTCGGCGCGCTGAACTCGGCCCAGATCGGCGCCCTTTCGACGGCCGATATCGCCAGCTTCTCAACCGCCGATATCGCCGCGATCAGCACGGCAGCTCTTGCAGGTCTTTCGACCGCAAACGTTGCCGCGCTGTCGTCCGATCAGGCAGCAGCACTCACCACTGCCCAGGTTGGCGCTCTGAAAACGACGCAGGTCAATGCACTGACATCGACCCAGGTTAGCGCGCTCAATACGTCGCAGGTAGGTGCGCTGAGCGCGGCTCAGTTGGGTGCGATCACCACCGACAATGTCGCCGGCCTTTCAACCACTCAGGTCGCGGCGCTCTCGGCCAAATCGGTTACCGGTCTCACTTCGGCTCAGGTCGGTGCTCTTGGCTCGGACAACGTTGCGGCCCTTAACACGGCCCAGATCGGGGCGCTCAACTCCACTCAGATCGGTGCGCTGAGCAGCACGGAGCTTGCGGGTCTATCGACTGCCGATATCGCCGCGATCAATACGGCCGCTCTCGCAGGTCTCTCGGAGGCGAATGTCGCAGCGCTCTCGTCCGATCAAGCAGCCGCACTGACGACAAGTCAGGTCGCTGCCTTGAAGACGACGCAGGTCCATGCACTCACCTCGACCCAGGTTGGCGCTCTGAGCACCTCCCAGGTTGGTACGCTCAGTGCAGCTCAGCTGGGCTCGCTGACCACCGACAATGTCGCCGGACTGTCGACAACCCAGATTGGTGCGTTGACATCGAAGGCGGTGGTGGGTCTATCGACGGCTCAGGTCGGGGCTCTGGGCTCGGCGCAGGTCGCAGCCCTCAGCCCGGCCCTTGTCGGCGCGCTGAACTCGGCACAGGTCGGCGCCCTTTCGACGGCCGATATCGCCAGCTTCTCAACCGCCGATATCGCCGCGATCAGCACGGCGGCCCTGGCAGGGCTGTCAACGGCAAACGTCGCGGCGCTGTCGTCCGACCAGGCAGCAGCACTCACCACTGCCCAGGTCGGTGCTCTGAAAACGACGCAGGTCAATGCCCTTACATCCACGCAGCTTGGCGCTCTGAACACGGCTCAGGTCGGTGTGCTCAGTGCGACGCAGGTGACCGCGCTGACGACCGACAACGTGGCTGGTCTGTCGACCGCTCAGGTCGCAGCGCTTTCCGCCAAATCGGTTACCGGCCTCACCACGGCCCAGGTCGGCGCCCTCGGTTCTGACAATGTCGCAGCCCTTACCACCGCTCAGGTCGGGGCGCTCAACTCCACTCAGATCGGCGCCCTGAGCAGCTCTGAAGTTGCCGGTCTGTCGACCGCTGATATCGCGGCTATCAGCACGGCGGCACTTAGCGGGCTGTCGGAGGCAAATGTTGCGGCCCTGTCTTCGGACCAGGCCGCGGCTCTTACAACGGCTCAGGTCTCGGTCCTCAAGACCTCGCAGGTCCATGCACTCACCTCGACCCAGGTCGGCGCTCTGAGTGCCTCACAAGTGGGTACGCTCAGTGCAGCTCAGCTGGGATCGTTGACCACCGACAATGTCGCCGGTCTGTCGACCACACAGGCGGCGGCACTGTCTGCCAAGTCGATTACCGGTCTTACCACGGCGCAGGTTGGCGTGCTCGGTTCCGACAACGTCGCCGTGCTCACGACAGCTCAGGTCGGCAGCCTGAACTCCAGTCAAATCGGGGCCTTGAGCAGCGCCGAGATTGCTGGTCTGTCGACCGCTGATATCGCCGCCATCAACACGGCGGCCCTTGCGGGCCTTTCGACCGCAAACGTCGCGGCGCTATCGTCGGATCAAGCGGCTGCACTCACCACCGCTCAGGTCTCGGTCTTGAAGACCACGCAGGTCAACGCACTCACCTCGACACAGGTCGGTGCCTTGAACACTGCGCAGGTTGGGACGCTTAGCTCGGCTCAGCTTGGTGCGCTGTCGACCGATAACGTCGCCGGCCTCTCAAGCACCCAGGTTGCGGCATTGAGCACGAAGTCTCTCGCGGGCCTCACAACGGCTCAGGTCGGTGCTCTTGGGTCTGACAATGTCGCGGCACTCACGACGGCCCAGGTCGGTGGTTTGAACTCCACCCAGATAGGTGCCCTTAACAGTGCTGAAATAGCCGGTCTATCGACCGCCGATATCGCTGCGATCAACACGGCAGCACTCGGCGGCCTGTCTGAGACCAACGTTGTAGCCCTGTCATCCGACCAGGCTGCCGCCTTGACCACGGCGCAGGTGGCGAGCCTCAAGACCTCGCAGGTCCATGCTCTCACGTCGACCCAGGTCGGTGCACTGAGCACCTCGCAGGTGGGCACGCTGAGTGCAGCTCAGCTGGGTTCATTGACCACCGACAATGTCGCCGGCCTTTCGACCACCCAGATCGGCGCTCTTACGGCAAAGTCGGTTGCCGGTCTCACCACAGCCCAAGTCGGTGCTTTGAGCACGGATCAGGTTGGTGCGTTGACTTCCGCTCAAGCAGCGGCTTTGACCTCGAGCCAGGTCGGCGCCCTGTCAACGGCTGATATCGCGGCCTTCTCGACCGCCGATATTGCGGCGATCAGCACGACGGCTGTCGCCGGTCTCTCCACGGCAGACATCGGCAGCTTCTCGAGTGATCAGGTGCAAGCGGTCACGTCGAACCAGATCGCGGCAATGAACACTGATCAGGTGGCGGCCATCATTGCCGCTTATCACGCGAGCTAGTATCTGTCAGATGCCGCTCAAGATTGAGCTTCGAAAGTAACGAACTGTCCACGGCGCCCACAAGGCGCCGTGGACTTTTGTACGCAGTAGCACTCTTGCTCGGCATGTCCTCGGCCAGTTCGTCAAACGAGGTACCAAAGTCTACGCGCTAATCCGCGATCACTCGAAGGCCAAGTATGGCTTTTTTTCAGAACTGGGGTGTGAATCGGCGTCGCCGAATGACCCCGTCCATCTTTGAAATATCAATAGCTTGTGACGCCGATTTATCCCTAATCTCCGCGCCGATTCACACACCCATACTCGATGAAAACGGAGTGCAAGAAGCGGTGGCAGTCGATCCCGCTTCTCCTTCGGGCCACGATGTTGAAGCTCCTGCGGCTGCCCTTGTTCCGCTTCTTGTGCGTCGAGAATTCCCGAAATCCCGGCCTGCGGCCGGCGCCATGCTGATTTCTCCGATGCTCTTCATCGTTTCCGGATCGCGTCGCGCTCGTCTCACGTCGCGCTGGCACGATAACACGGTTCTGTCGTTACGAAGGCTTTGTCGGGGTCGGGAGAATTCCTGTACTGACTTTCCGCCTGCTAAACGCAAGTTTCAGAGCATCAGCGACGGCTCGGATAGCAGGAACGGTCGTGACTTCGGAATGTACGACGAGCCAGACCTCCCGCGTCAGGAGAGGTTTATCGTTGATGCGCTGCAACCCTACCAACGTTTCCGGTGCGAAATCGGGCAGGATGACGACTCCGCCGGCAGTTCTGGCTGCGGCTGCCTGATATTCCAGAACTGAAGACCTGATGGTGACGGGACGATCTCCCGCCACTTCCTGCAGGCGGACCTGCTGCGGCGATGATTTCATAGAGTCATCGTAGCCGATAAAAGTCCAGTCTTCGGGAGAAATGGTCCGCAGGTACTCTGGCGATGCGTAGAGGTTAAAGTTGATCGTTCCGAGCTTTGCGATCGAATAATCACCTTCCTCAGGGCGCGACATCCGAATGGCGATGTCCGCCTCTCGTCGGTTGAGGGAGGCAAAGCGCTTTTCACCGAGCAGGGTGACCTGAATTCCGGGAAATTCCCTCCTGATATCGACGATGGGCCGCACGAGAAGTGCCGTCGACAAAGCGGGCGGCGCACTGATGCGTACGTGGCCTCGCGCTTCCGTCGGGCTGCTGCGTCCCAATTGCTCGATCACCATCATCTGGCTTGCAATAGGGGCGGCGAGACTTGCGACCTGCTCTCCGTCCGGCGTGAGGACGATACGGCGCCCGCGTCGGTCAACCAGCTTCCGCCCCAGCTTCGCCTCCAGTGATGCGACCCGCCGGCTGACGGTCGCATGCTCGACGCCAAGGTTCTTTGCGGCACCGAGCAAGGTTCCGACCGTTGCAAGCGCCAGAAAATGCCTGAGATCATCCCAATCGGGCTGTGTGAATTCCTTCCCATTCATTGGGCAACAATAGGGAATTTTCAATCGATACGCCATGGGGCACGATGCTGTAAATCAGGAGATAGACCAATGACAGACCAAGTCGTAATGCTTGTCGCCCCCGGCGACGTCACCCAGTTTCGTGTCGAGGCACAGTCGATCGCACCACCGGCGGCGGGCGAAGTCAGGGTTCGCCATCAAGCGATCGGTACGAACTTCCTCGATATCTACCACCGTAAGGGCCTTTATCCGCTGCCAAGCTATCCGGCGGTGATCGGGGCTGAAGCCGCTGGTATGATCGAAAAGGTCGGACCTGGAGTCGACGGCTTCAAAGCGGGTGATCGCGTGGCTTATGCTGGTGCCCCAGTCGGAGCCTATTCTTCGGTCAGAAACATCGCTGCGGAGCGCTTGGTTCGCCTTCCGGATGGTATCTCGACCAAGACTGCAGCCGCTTCGCTTTTGAAGGGTATGACAGCGCATATGCTTCTTCAAAAGGTCTGCCAGATAGGTGGCGGCGACACCGTTCTCGTGCAGGCCGCCGCCGGCGGTCTCGGAAGCGTCCTTGTCCGCGGCGCGAAATCTTTGGGCGCGACCGTGATCGGTACAGTCAGTTCGAAGGAGAAGGCCGATCTGGCCAAGTCCTACGGGGTCGATCACCTGATCGTCGGCCGCGATGCCGATGTCGTCGCTGAGGTCAAGCGATTGACCGACAATCGTGGCGTCGATGTCGCCTATGACGGGATCGGTGGTGACATGCTGCTCAAGAGCATTCGCTCGGTCAAACCGTGGGGGATGGCGATAACGATAGGGCAGGCCGCAGGCCCGATCCCGCCCGTTGCTGTTGAGGAGCTTCGCCCCGGAAAATCGCTCTCGCATCCCAGCGTCATGGCCTGGTGCGCCGACATTGCCAGATACCAGGAGGCCGCACGGGCTGCAGTAAAATGGATGGAGGCAGGCGTCGGTTCACATATCAGCGGCGAATATGCCTTGGCCGAGATCGTCAAAGCGCATGAGGAGATTGAAACCGGTCGTTCGGCGGGAAGCATCCTTCTTCTTCCGTAGGCGTTCCTTAATTACAGCTCGGAAAACGGTCTCGGTATGACTTCGCGTGGGGAGGTATACGTGACACGATGCGTATACCGCTGCGCTACCTCAACGCATCGACGTTGTCGTACTGGATCGTTCCGAAGATGCATGAATGACCGCTGGCTCGTCACGCAATGTGCTCCCTGTCATAGGAGAAAGCGCGAACGGTGACGCTTTCTCAGCGAATATTACCAACCACGTGAGCTTATATTGGCGCTATCGAATATAATGGCGCTACGCCTTTAGCGGAATTTCGGTGGTATCCCGGTGGTATCTTAGCCCGAAACGAGCGATAAGGCAGCTTTGGGAAAATAAGTTATCTATATGATATCATTTGCTAAAGTTTATGGTTGGAACGCTCCGCCATTGCATCTCCTGTCCTCAGGAGTGACAGGACAAAGACGAAAAAGACCGGGACGAAGAAGACAGCAAGGACCGTTGCCGAGATCATGCCGCCGAGCACGCCGGTACCGATGGCGTTCTGGCTGGCGGCACTCGGTCCTGTTGCGATTGCCAACGGCACGACGCCGAGTGTGAAGGCAAGCGACGTCATCACGATCGGACGGAAGCGGACGCGGGCAGCCTCGACCGCCGAATCGAGAAGGGATTTGCCCTCTGCATAGTAATCTTTCGCGAATTCGACGATCAGGATGGCGTTCTTCGCCGACAGGCCAATGATCGCGATCAGGCCGACCTTGAAATAGAGGTCGTTCGGCATCTCGCGCAGCATTGCCGCCAGCACGCAGCCGATGATGCCGAGCGGCACGACGAGCATGACCGACAGCGGGATCGACCAGCTTTCGTAAAGGCCCGCCAGCAGCAGGAAGACGAACAGGATGCTGAAGGCGAACAGGATCGGCGCCTGATTGCCGGAGGCGATTTCCTCGCGCGACTGGCCGGACCATTCGTAACCGAAACCTTGCGGAAGTTCGGATGCGAGGCGCTCCATCTCGGCAATGGCGGCACCCGACGACTTGCCTACCCCTGCTTCCCCGGTGATGCGGATCGTCGGATAGCCGTTGTAGCCGACGATCTGCGGATCGCCCTTGCGCCAGTCGGCGGTCGCAAACGACGAGAGCGGCACCATTCCGCCGCTGGCATTGCGGACGTTCAGCTTCATCATATCCTCGACCTGCATGCGGCTGCGGCCGTCCGCCTGTACGATGACCTGCTGCATGCGCCCTGCATTGGGGTAGTCGTTGATGTAGGACGAGCCGAGGTTCGCGGTGATGGCATCGTTGATGTCGGTGAAGCTGACGCCGAAGGTGTTTGCCTTCTCGCGGTCGATCGCAAGCATGATCTGCGCGGCTTCCTGCATGCCTTCGACACGGACATTCGTCACCACGCTGCTCTTTGCCGCCTTCGCCATCAACTCGTCTCCAGCCTGCTTCAGCGCCTTCTGGCCGCGCCCGGCGCGGTCCTGCAGCCTGAAGGAGAAGCCGTTCGTCGTGCCGAAGCCGTCGATCGGCGGCGGCGAGAGTGCATAGGAGGTGGCATCCTTCAGGCTGGCGAACTGCGTATTGACGCGAGCGGCGATCTCCGGCACCGAGCTGCCGGCTGGCCGCACGCTCCAGTCCTTGAGCGTCACGAAGGCGATGGCCGAGTTCGGGCCGTTTCCGGAGAAGCTGAAGCCCTGGACGGCGAAGATGTTTTCAACGGCCGGCTCGGCCCTGAAAATTGCCTCGATCTGCTTCAGCGATGCGATCGTACGATTGGCGCTCGCCTCCGGCGGTCCTTGTATGTCGACGATCAGGATGCCTTGGTCTTCCTCCGGCACGAAGGAGCCGGGCAAGTTGACGAAGAGGTAGCCGAGGCCGACGGCGAGAGCGAGATAGACGGCCATCACGCGTCCCGAGCGGCGCGCAAGGCCGGCCGCGGTCTTGGTGTAGCCTGCCGTCATTCGGTCAAACTTGCGGTTGAACCAGCCGCCCAGACCTTTCTTCTGATGATGATTTCCGTCGATCGGCTTCAGGAAGGTGGCGCAGAGCGCCGGTGTCAGCGACAGTGCCAGGAAGGCCGAGAACATGATCGAGACGACCATGGTCAGCGAGAACTGCCGGTAGATGATGCCGGATGCGCCGGGGAAGAACGCCATCGGAATGAAGACGCAGGACAGCACCAGCGTAATGCCGAGGATGGCGCCGGTGATCTGCTTCATTGCCTTCTGTGTCGCTGCTTTCGGAGGCAGACCTTCTTCGGCCATGATGCGCTCGACGTTCTCGACCACGACGATCGCGTCGTCGACGAGAATGCCGATCGCGAGCACCATGGCAAACATGGTCAGCACGTTGATGGAGAATCCCGTCGCATACATGATGGCGCAGGTACCGAGCAGCGCGACCGGAACGACGAGCGTCGGGATGAGCGTGTAGCGGAAGTTCTGCAGGAAGACGAACATCACGATGAAGACGAGCACGATCGCCTCGACGAGCGTGTGCACGACCTTCTCGATCGAGGCGTTGACGAACGGGCTGGTGTCGTAGGGGATCGAATATTCGACGCCCTTCGGGAAGAATTTTGACAGCTCGTCCATCTTCGTTTTGATCGCCTTCGACACGGCAACGGCGTTGCCCGTCGAAGAAAGCTGGATGGCAAGGCCGGCGCTCGGGTTGCCATTGAGCCGGCTCGCCGTCGAATAGGCTTCCGCGCCATCCTCGACGCGGGCGATGTCCTTCAGGCGTACCGTCGAGCCGTCGGGGTTGGCCCGGAGGATGATGTCGCCGAATTGCTTTGCGCTGTTGAGCTGGCCCTCGACGATCACGGTCGCGGTCAGATCCTGGCTGACCGGGTTGGGCATGGCGCCGATCTGACCGGCTGCGACCTGCGCGTTTTGCGCAGCGATCGCCGCGCTGATGTCGGCGGCCGTCAAATGAAGGCCGACCATCTTGTCGGGGTCGATCCAGACGCGCAGCGCGCGCTGCGAGGCGAAGACCTGGGCGCGGCCGACACCGGGAAGGCGGCGGAGTTCTCCAAGGATGTTGCGGTTGATGTAGTCGCCAAGCGCGATCTCGTCCATCTTGCCGTCGGTCGAGGTCAGGGCCGCGATCAGCAGGAAGCCGGCGCTCGCTTCCTCGACCTGAATGCCCTGCGTGCGGACCGCCTGCGGTAGCCGCGCCTCGACGCGGCGAACGGCGTTTTGAACGTCGACCGTCGCCTTGCCGATATCGGTTCCGGAGACGAAGGTCGCGTTGATGCCGACCGAACCGGAATTGTCCGAAGTCGATTCGAAATAGGCGATGCCATGGACGCCGTTCAGCTCCTCCTCGATCAGGCGGGTAACCCCCTGATAGATTTCCTGCGGCGAAGCGCCGGGGTAAGACGCTGAAATGGAGAGCTGCGGCGGAGCGACCGCGGGATATTGCGCGACCGGCAAGATGGGGATCGTAATGATCCCCGCGATCATGATGAAGAAAGCGAAGACCCATGCGAGGACGGGCCGCTTGATAAAGAACTGTGCCATGATTTGGTTACTTTGCGGCCTGGTCTGACGTGTTCGGATCGGCGCTTCGCGGCGTCCATGGTTCGGCGACGACCTTGCCGCCGGCTATGACCTTCTGGACCCCGTCGGCAATGATGGTTTCACCGTCCTTGAGCCCGGAAAGGACGATCCATTCGGCGCCGAGTGACGCGCCGAGGACAATATTGCGCACCTGTGCTGTCTGATCAGAAGAGACGACGAAGACCTGCGGATTGCCGTCCGCATCCCGTGTCACCGCCCTTTGCGGAATGGTGATGCCGCTCTTCTGCACGGCCTGTTCGATGCGTACGCGGACATACATGCCCGGCAGAAGATCGCCCTCCGGATTGGGGAATTCCGCACGCAGCGTGACCTGCCCCGTGTTAGGGTCCACATTGGCGTTCGAAAACAGGAGCTTACCCGGCTTGGAATAGGTGTTCCCGCCATCGAATACGAGTTCGACGGCTGCCTGTCCCGGCGCCGGGCTCTGGAGCTTGCCGTCGCTGACAGCACGCTTCAGCGTCAGGAGATCCTGCGCGGATTGCGTGAAGTCGGCATAAACAGGATCGATCTGCTGTATGAGCGCGAGGTTGGAAGCGCCTTCGGCTGTGACAAGCGTGCCCTCGGTCACGAGAGCTCCGCCGATGATGCCGGTAATGGGCGCCCGCACCTGCGTATAGTCCAGATTGATCTCGGCCTCGTCGAGAGCGGCTTCCTGGGCTGCGACATCGGCGTCGGCCTGCGCGAGATTGACGGCGGCGGTGTCGTAGTCGACGGCCGTCGAGACATTGCGCTCACGAAGCGAGCGCTGGCGCTCGAGCTGCTGCCTGGCATTGGCCTGGACGGCCTTTGCCTTCTGCAAGGCCGCCTTGGCGCTGGCCACTCGCACCTGGAACAGCCTCGGGTCGATCCGGTAGAGGACGTCGCCCTGACGCACAAGGCTGCCCTGCTCGAAGACGCGTTCCAGCAGGATGCCCGAGACGCGAGCGCGCACCTCGGAGACCCTGGTCGCCGCGATGCGTCCTGGAAGCTCGCTCATGACCGGGACCGGATGAGCCTTGATTTGCAGGACGCCGACCGCGGGAGGCGGCATCTCGCCGCTCTCCTGGGCGCGCACATGGCTGGAAGCCAGCGCAAGCGTCACCATTGCCGCCAGTATTGCCTTCCAGCAAGGCAGTTCGAATGCAGATCGCATAGATGTATTCCCACTTAACCGTGACGCGACGAGATCGTCTCCGTCGTGTCGACGGCATGAACCTATTGGACGGAGCCGCCTCGACGCCCGGCGCGAGCGGCACTTCGTCCGAGCCTAAGAAGACATTGGGAATGTTGGTCTTTGGTCGACGTTTTGTGGAGGTTTCATGGACGATGGCAGAGGAATATTGACGTGCAGGCCCTGTCTGACGTTTCTTTCCGGTGAAGGAGCCCTGGATGGAAAATGCACTGATATTGATCGTCGAGGACGAGCCGGAGATCTCCGATATTCTCGAGCGCTATTTTGAGCGCGAGGGATTCCGCGTGCTGACGGCGGCGGATGGAGAGATCGCGCTTTCCCATCATCAGCGGCTGAGGCCGGATCTCGTGGTTCTCGATGTCAAGCTGCCGAAACTCGACGGCCACACCGTGCTTGCCACCATTCGCCAAAGAGGCGATACGCCAGTCATCATGGTTACTGCGCTCGCCGATGATCTCGACAAGCTGCATGGGCTGCGCTCCGGTGCCGATGATTACGTCGTCAAGCCGTTCAACCCAGTCGAAGTGGTCGCGCGGGCGCGGGCCGTTCTCAGGCGTGCTTCGGGCATTGCCGCGAACAAGGTGCTGCGGGTCGGAAGGCTTGCGATCGATCCGGTGGCGCATATGGCTGTCGTCGAGGACGGCGAGAACCGTATTCCGCTGAACCTGACACGAACCGAATTCCGTATCCTCGAATACATGGCGGGCTTTCCGAACAGGGCATTCGAGAGGGGCGAGATCGTCGATGCGTGTCTGCCCGAGGGCGACGCGCTCGACCGGACCGTGGACAGCCACATGAGCAAGCTTCGCCGCAAGCTGGATGCCGCAGGTGTCGGCGAGCTCCTCAACGGCGTCAGGGGAGTGGGTTACCGCCTTGGCGACTTCGGTTAGCAACAGCCTCAATCGGCAAATCGTCTGGTCGACGACGATCGTCGCCTTCGTCGCCCTGTCCGTCATGTTTTTCGGATTCCTGATCTACGGCTATCTCTATGATTGGCTGTTTAAGAATTCCGGCGCTTCGGATGACTGGGCAGTCAGCGACTTCGTCGTCCTGGGTATCAATGTGGCGATCGGGCAGGCCGTCGGCGCCTATGTTGGATGGCGGCTCGCCAGACGCCTCGTCAAACCCTTGACGGCGGTGACGGAGGCCGCCCGCCTGATCGCGGATGGAGATTTTGCCGGCCGGGCGACCGGCGAAGGCAATTTCGGCGAGGCCGATCGCCTGATCAATGACTTCAATCGGATGGCGGAGGAGCTGCAAAGAGCGGAAAAGGAGCTCCAATATTCGAATTCCGCGATCGCGCATGAATTGCGCACGCCGCTGACCATCCTGCGCGGCCGCATGCAGGGGCTGGCGGACGGCGTATTCGAACCGACGCAGGAGGTATTCCGCGGATTGATCGGACATATCGATGCGCTGACGCGCATCGTCGACGACCTCAGAACGCTGTCGCTGATGAATGCGGGGCGCATGGAGCTGCAGCAATCGCGCTTCGATGTCGGGGAGGAAATTGGAGACATCATCGATTCCGTGAGACCGACGCTTGCCAACCTCAGCATCAGGATCGAAACCGATCTGCAGAAGATCACAGTGTTTGCAGACCGGGCGCGTGTCCGGCAGGCGGTGCTTGCCCTCATCGACAATGTCGCACGCTACGCTCCCGGCTCGACGCTGAGGTTGGTTTCGCAGGAGGCCGATAAGCTGTGCGTTATCATGATTTCCGATGACGGTCCTGGCATGACGGCCGCGGAGAGCGAACGGGCCTTCGAGCGGTTCTGGAGAGCAGACGATGCCAGAACGCGACGCGGTGGCGGATCGGGTCTCGGTCTTGCCGTTGTCAAGGCCATAGCCGAGGCGCATGGCGGCCATGCCACAATCGACAGCCGCAAGGGCGGAGGCACGACGGTCGTTCTTGCGATCCCGCGCTGTTGAAGCCTCGCGGGATGCGGCGGCGGAGCATCGCATGCATGAGGTTCATCCTCATGCGTTGAGGATACGCCTTAACACGTCCGTCAATTCGGTCTTGCCCCGACGAAGTTCGCCGACATCCTTCTCGGCGTCTATTCGGCCCGCATTATGGGCAAGGTAAAGTTCGACCAGCAGTCGCGTATAATCCTCGGACAGGCCGGCTCGTATCAACGTGGCCTGCCACTCGGTCTCGGGAAGTGGCTGGGCGATGACCTCGCGCCCGACGAGAGAAGCGATGGCGGCCGCGACGTCGTTCGGCGTATAGCGATTTGGGCCTTCGGCATGGACGATTCTTGCCGCTGCTTCATGCTTCTCCAGAAGCAGCTCGGCAGCGATCGTCCCCACGTCGAAGGCGGAAATGGTCGGAAGAGCCTTGGTCAGCGGATGATAGAAGCTCGGCAACCGACCGCTCTCTGCCGCTACATTCGCCAGCCGTGCCCAGTTTTCCATGTGCTCGGCGGATCGCAGCAGGATAAGCCTGATCTCCAACTGCCGCAGCCGGGCCTCCAATGCGTGGAAGATCAGGGTGACGCCGGTTCCGGAACTGTGCTGTGCGCCATAGTCGGAGATCGCGAGAACGGTTTGCGGCTTGGCGACAGCCAAGGCCTCGCCAAGCGAATCGACCAGCCGTCTCATACTGGAATCGGCCTCCCGGGCGCGAATATCGACCGGACAAATGACCTGGACGGCGCTTGCCCCTTTGAATGCCGTCGTCAGTGCTTGATGGTCATGCATATCGGCGATGGCGATCTCGCAGCCGAGATCCGAAAAAGCCTGTGCTTTTGAGGCATCGCGCAGAATTGCCCGAACGGGAACACCGGTCTTGCGCAGGACGGCGATGGTCGTACGGCCAACCTTACCGCTGGCACCAAGAATTGCATGCATGAGGTTTTCTCCTGTCGATCTGCCCACAGGCTATTCGTCTCTGCTCATGGAATCGCGCAGGTTCGGACGGCCGATTGCAGGTTTGGACGACAATCGAACTTATGAATGCATTCGGCTTATCATGCCGGGGGTAAGGCCGAGGAGGCGCCTCATCCAGTGCGTCATGTGGCTCTGATGGGCAAAGCCCGACGCCAATGCGATCTCGGCGAGCGGCATCTCGGTGGACAGGATGAGCAATCGCGCGCGCTCGACGCGGCGCGTCAGGATATAATGGTGAACCGGCATGCCGAAGGTGGCACGAAAGAGCGGCTTCAAATGCGATACGCTCAGGCCGACTGTCGCGGCGAGATCGGCAAGAGACAGCGACTGATCGATATGGGCTTCGATGAAATCCGCCAGGTGTCGCTGATGGCGCCTCGTCAGGCTGGCGCCTGTCGGGATGACATCGACTGGGGCCTGTCCACTGCCTTCTACCAGGCGGATCGCCAGTGCCAGTCCCAGCGCCTCGGCATAGGTTTTGTCCGACGGAATGGGGGACTCGATTTCGGCCTTGATCGCCCAGGCGATCGATTCGATCCGGGAATCCCGAAGCTGGAATTTTGGTGCCAGAGAAACGGTATCCGGATTTCTGTCGAGTGCTTCCGCGGCAGATTGAAGGAGTCCCTGCTGGATAGTCAGACGCAGAATAGTGCAGTCCCCGTCATCCTCCCACCAGCCATCCAGCCCGGCAGGAACGATATCGATATCGCCATGCGCCTGCCGACGCCGGTACTGACGGCCGTCGCACTCACAAAAGGCGTTCACGGCCCGTCCGAAATGAATACCGAGTCGATGCGTCTGCGATCCAGGCACATGGGTGCGGCCAGCCTCAATATGAAGGAAATTCGCCTCCAAGCCTTTCCAGCCGCGATCCCTGCTGGAGAGAAGGGTCGTGGCGGCACTGTTGAGCTGATCCATGATTGCGCGCTTCCGCCAAATCCACCGGCCCGAATTGAGGGCGATCTTGATCCGGGGATTATAGGTAGGACAAGGCGTCCGGTCGAGCCGATCTTCGGGTCGGTGCCCATGCAGGCGGCTCAGCGTTTACTCAAGGTCTTCGAGGTTAGCGGGAAGGCCAGCTACCGATCTTCCCTGGTGTGCCATAGCCTCAAGATGTAGATCGTCGACTGTTGAATTTCGTAGCGTATCTCGTAGTGGCCGACGAGGAGCCGCCGGACCTCGCGTGGCTCGAATTCGAACAGCCTTTCTCCAATTCGCGGATTGGCCAGCAGAATGGTCGGCGCCTTGGTCAGAGACTGCACTGCGCGAACAGCCGCCGGCTTGTTAACAGCCGCCAGAAATTCATACAGGCGAGTGAGGTCGGATAGCGCCTTGCTGGTCCATTTTGCTTCCATCAGCGTGGAGCCGGCAATGGATCGTCAGTGCTTAAACTATCGACCCATGCCTGCACGGCCTGATGGTCGATCACATTGCCATTGTCGATGTCGGAGAGAGCTTCGCGGGTCAGCCGCTCGCGCTCTTCCTCCTGGTCGAGCCACGCGGTCAGAGCCTGTTTCATGATCCAGCCGCGGGAACGCTCGAGCCTCTCGGCCATCAAATCGAGTTTTTCGGCTAGCGAAAGCGGTACATGTGCAGTCAAGACTTTGGTCGCCGAGTTTGCCACACGATCATCCTTTCTGAGATGGTTCGATTTATTTCTAATCATAGTGATTAATTTTGAATCGATCAACGGCACGCGAGGGACACTGCATATAGCGGTGACCTGGCTTCCTTCATCGCGAGCCCCTGCCATCTCCAGGTCTTGGAATGAACGGGCAAAGGACGCGGCCTGCTTGTGAACCCGCGTCCATCGCTGCTCATCGAACGTCACTTCCAGCTAGTGTAGTCCGAAGCGGTGCATCCGAAGGGTGCTCTTTGATCGCCGAAACGCTTCTTCAACTGATCGCAACCCCAGCGGTTGAGAGGCGCCGGCATCATATTGTTGAGGTCCATGGCGGGCGAAGTGAACTGTGAGCTGGCGCTGGTCACATACCAGACCCAGTAGCCAAAAATGCCGACGATAAAGAGAAGTATGATCAGGAAAACCCTGGCGAGCCGCGCCATGATGGACGGCCCTTTCTTTCCTTGGGCTACCAGTTCCGGCGGATGACCGCCAAGCTCTGCCGTCAGCGGCGCGAGAACGCCGGTACGTTCCTCCGCCGTCATGTCTATCCGTTCCAGTCGGCTGTCCAGGAGCACGGGCAGAGCCGTATTTCCATGCCAGACGGCGAGCGCCACCGCCTTGCCGTCCTTTGCACCGACGACCAGAGGCTCCTGTCCTGGCTCGAAGTTCGTATGGGCGGCTCGTCCGGTTTTCCTGCCTGTGATCTTGTCGGCATAGGTTACCGTCAGTCGCTTGCCTCGCCGCTGGAAGGCCGTGATTTCCACCGGGACCGGCTCGAGCTGGGCAGCCCGGTGCAATTGCCCGCGGACCCGCCAGACGCGCAGGATCTGGAAGATCATGGCGATGCAGGCGCCGCCAAGAAGGGCGACGAAGACGGCAAGCGTTATGATCCGGTTCCAGAGCATATCGAGCCCGAGGCTGAGCGTCGCCAAGTCCGGATGGTCGCCGGAGATGACGAGATCCGTGTCGTAGTCACCGGCATGGATATCGACGAACATGATCTCGACATCCTTATCGTAAGTTTGGCCATTGTAGGCGTAGTTGAGATGCGCCTCGCAGGTGGTGAAGAAGCCCTTTCGGGTGGAGCATTTTCCATCACGGATATCGCCGCTGACGACCTTGACGGGATTTTGGCTGATCGTCCAATCCCGCAATATGCCCGGCGCTTCGGAGACCGCCATGAAAACAGTTAGGCCGATCAGGATCGGAAGGGAGAAATAGACGGCCTTCGGCATTGAAATAAGGTTCCGAGCAAGTGTCAGGGCTCTCTCGGGAAGTTTGATCGTCGGGAATGTCATTGTCTGCCTGAAACTCCGAATGGTTGTGTAGCATCCGCAAAGCAAGAAGCGAGACGGGAGCCTCGCAAAATGCTTGGGGGCCGACTTTGCGCCCACATCTGCAGCGCGAGCAAATAGGCACTCTGCCTGACAGCTCAATACCTGGTTGTAGGCCATCCGACGATTTCATGGTGATGTCAGCAGCAAACTCGCACGGGTGTGACCTTTTTGTACCGCAACGTTGACCTGCCGAGCCAGGCTCATCTAGTTTTCGTTCCGTTACGGGATTCGAGATCGTTGAGGAGACCAGCATGACCAATGCCGCCTGGCATGCAGATCCGTTAAGCTGGGGCCACGGGCCGCGCATCTTTGAAATCTTTCTGGAGCCGACCTGCCCCTTTTCGGTCAGGGCATTCAACAAGCTCGATGCCCTTCTGGCGCAAGCCGGCGAGGATAAGGTGACCGTCAAGATCCGCCTGCAATCGCAGCCCTGGCATATGTATTCCGGCGTTCTCGTGCGTTGCATCCTTGCCGCCTCGACACTTCTAGGTGGCAGGGAGACGGCAAGGAAGGTGATGGCCGCGATCGGCGCGCACCGAGAGGAGTTCGAATTCGCCCATCACGCGGGCGGGCCGAATATGGACGTGACGCCCAACGCATTGATCGAGCGGCTGGAACGCTACAGCGGCATCGCGTTGAAGGAGGCTTTTGCCATTCCGGATCTCGACCGCGAGATCAAGTGGCACTGCAAATACGCCCGCCAGAACGGCATCCACGTTTCTCCAACCTTCATGATCGACGGACTGGTACAGGCCGACATGAGCAGCGGAGATGAAGTCGAAGCCTGGGTGAAGAAAATCTCCGCCTCGTGAGAGGTAGGCGGGCAAGGCGTCGGTGTTTCCATCTCGACGCCTTGCCTTTTCCGGAATGCCCTCAGTCTTCCACGTTCGGCAGCAGGATTGTCAAAAGCCCGATCAGCGGAAGGAATGCGCAAAGCTCGAAGACGAACTCGATGCTCGTGTGGTCGGCGAGCACGCCGAGCGCTGCAGCACCGATGCCGGCCATACCGAAGGCGAAGCCAAAGAACAGGCCGGAGACCATGCCGACGCGCCCGGGCAACAATTCCTGTGCGTAGACGACGATCGCTGAAAAGGCCGAGGCAATGACCGTGCCGATAATCGCGCTGAGGACGATGGTAGTTCCAAGATTGGCATGAGGCAGGACGACTGTGAAGGGCAGAATGCCGAGGATGGAGCCCCAGATGACCTTCTTGCGGCCGATGCGGTCACCGACGGGGCCTCCGACCATTGTGCCGACGGCAACGGCGGCAAAGAACACGAATTGGCAGAGCTGCGCCGTCCGTTCGGTCACGCCGAAGCGGGCCATCAGGTAGAAATTATAGTAGCTGGTGAAGCTCGCGAGGTAGAAATATTTCGAGAAGATCAAGGCGATCAGAACGGCAATGGCAAGACCGACACGGGCGCGGGACAGGCTCAGGGCCTTGTGGACCTTGCCGGATTTTGCCGGCGCGCGCAGGTGGCTGCCATTGACCTGATACCAGCGGCCCAGCCCTCCGAGAATGAGAATGCCGACGAATGCCAGGCTTGCAAGCATTGCCATTCCATGCTGACCATGCGGAAGAATGAAGAAGGCGGCCAGCAGCGGTCCAAGCGAGCTGCCGAAGTTGCCGCCGACCTGGAACACCGATTGCGCGAAGCCGTGTTTCCCGCCCGATGCCAGACGGGCAATTCGCGATGCTTCCGGGTGGAAGATCGAGGAGCCGAGGCCGAGCAACATCGCGCCCATTAGCAGCATAGGGTAGTTCGAAGCCATTCCGAGCGTGATCATGCCGACGCAGCTGCAGGTCATGCCGAACGGCAATGAATAGGGCTGCGGGCGTCCATCCGTGTACCAGCCAACGAAGGGCTGAAGGATCGATGCGGTAATCTGGTAGACGAAGGTCAGCACGCCGAGCTGGGTGAAGCTCAGGTCAAAGCCTGTCTTCAGCACCGGATAGCTTGCCGGCAGCAGGGCCTGCGTGACATCGTTAATGAAATGGCCAAGACTGGCGACCATCAGGACTGGATATATCGTAGTGGCCGCGCGGGGCGCGTTGATGGCCTGGCTCATGGCTCTCACTTTTCAATGATCTACCGTGCTGATATTGGAAAACACTATCGCCCGCTACCGCGACAAGGCGCAATTCTTACGAGACTGGGCCAGAATGGTCAGGAACAGCCGCATAGATCCATTCATCGATGTCGACCGGCCCCTCATTGCCCTCGGCAACGACTATGGTGACGGCCACCGCGTCGAACCGCACCAGCATCGCCGCGCACAATTGCTGTACGGCTTTTCCGGCGTGGTGGTCGTGACCACGCCTGATGGCACGCTGGTCATGCCGCCGGAGCGCGGCATGTGGATCCCTCCGGGCGTGATCCATAGCGTGCGCATGCTCGGCAAAGTCAGCATGCGCAGTCTCTACATTGAGCCAGAGGCGATTAAGACGATGCCGGATCACTGTCAGGTGGTCGAAATCTCACCCTTGCTGCGCACGCTCATTGCCGAGGCCGTTGACATTCCGGTCGACTATGACGTCAGCGATCGGGCCGGCGCCTTGATGGCATTGCTTCTGCACGAACTGGCGAGGTTGAGACCATTGCCCTTGTCCCTGCCGATCCCGCGCAACAGGCTGCTTGCTGAGAAGTGCCAGGATTTCCTCCGGCAGCCGACCACGCATGATACGATCGATCTATGGGCCAGCCACATGCGCATGAGCCGCCGCGCATTTACACGAATGTTTCGTCTGGAAACCGGGCTCAGCTTCGTCAAATGGCGGGAACAGGCCTGCCTGCATGCAGCACTTCCGCGCCTTGTCGCCGGCGTGCCGGTGACGACGATCGCGATCGACCTCGGCTACAAGAACCCGGCCGCCTTCACGACCATGTTCAAACGCGCCTTCGGTTATTCGCCACGCGAAATGGCACGCCAGCATGCGGGAAGCGATTCCGCCAGCGCTGGTCTGCAGCCGTGAGGGTCATGCCGGATGATCGGGAAGAGGGCGGCGCGGCTTTCTCATGTCGCGTCGAGATAAGGCTTCAACGGCATGTCGTCGTGCCGGGGAACCGTCTGTCGTTCGATCATGTGGTGGATGACCGGCGGCTGGTCGCCGCGATGCAATCTGTCCAGATGTTCGGCGACCTCGACATCGGCGTGCGTCTGGCGCTGGCTGTGGCGGACATAGTCGATCCAGGTCGGCAGATGGTAGCTTTCCGTCCAGGTGTTCGGCTTTTCCAGATCGCGTAACAGCGACCATTGCTTTGCGCCATCGCGGATTCT
Source organism: Martinezella sp. CNPSo 3964 (assembly GCF_057784375.1). NCBI lineage: Bacteria > Pseudomonadati > Pseudomonadota > Alphaproteobacteria > Hyphomicrobiales > Rhizobiaceae > Martinezella > Martinezella sp. CNPSo 3964. The sequence goes on along the minus strand of NZ_JBXSOW010000004.1, from coordinate 547,873 downwards.
CATGCGGCGGCGCTGGGCCATGACGGCCAGAAACTCCTGTACGTCCTCCTGCTCGATGTCATAATCCACCATGACCAGGATCGGGCCGCTTCTGGAACGCAGATCGAGCTGCAGTTGCGGTTCGCTGAAGGTATTTGTCGGATCGAGATTGAGGGATTCGAAGTCCGGCTGGCGCAACACGAGACCAAGCAGGCCGCCGATGCCAAGGGCGACGCTTGCGATGAAGAGGGCGCCAGTGACGCCATGCGCGTCCGCCAGTTCGCCCCAGAGCCAGCTGCCCACAGCCATGCCGCCGAACGTGGCGGTCTGATAGAGCGACAAGGCGCGGCCGACGACCCAGCGTGGCGTCGAAAGCTGAACCGTGACGTTGAAGAGCGAGAAGGCCTGCACCCAGGCGACGCCGGCCGGCATGAGGAGAAGACAGCTCAGCCATACCTGATTGCTGAGTGCCAGGAAGAAGCAACTGACCGCCAGCGTGAAGAAGGCGCCGCGGATCACCCATTCATTGCTCAAGACATCGCGAATGCGGCCGATCAGCATCGCGCCGCAGATGGCACCGAAGCCGAAGAAGCCGAGCATGATGCCATAGGTGATCGCCGTGCCATGGACATGGTCGCGTGCAACGAGAGGCAGCAGCGCCAGAATGACGATCGCCGTCAGGCCGAAGACAAAGCTGCGGCACATCACCTTGAGCAGGTTCGGCGACATCTGGACGTAACGAAATCCGGCCGACATCGCGCTGCCGAAGGGCTCGCGCGGCAGCGTATTGTAGACGGGGGCTTTCTTCCAGCGCCATAGGGTGAAGATGAGAGCAAAATAACAAAAGACGTTGAAGAGAAATGCAAAGGCCGCGCCCGCAGCTGCGACGATAACACCGCCGATCGCTGGCCCGATGCTGCGCATGAGGTTGTAGCTCATGCTGTTAAGCGCCACGGCGCCCGGCAGATGCTCGCGTGGCACGACATCGCCCATCGAGGCCTGCCATGAGGGATTGTGCAGCGCACCGCCGCAGCCAATCAGGAAGGTGAAGCAAAGCAGCAGCCAAGGCGTCAGGGCATTGGTGTAGGACAGCACTGCCAGCGTTGCCGATACGCTAAGCATCAGCGTCTGCGCGATCAGCATGATCCGTCTTCGATCGTAATTGTCGGCAAGTGCGCCGGCGGCGAGCGAAAAGATCATGACAGGCAGCGTCGTGGAGGACTGGACCAGTGCCACCATGCCGTGGGATGTGGCAAGGCTGGTCATGAGCCAGGCAGCACCGACGCCTTCGACCAAACCGCCGAGATTTGAGATGAGCGTTGCCGACCAGAGAGAGCGGAATGTCTTGGACTGAAACGCGACGAGCGGGGAGGTTCTATTGGGCATGTCGGCTTTTCTTCGCAGGATTATCTTGCTCGATGGCGCAGCGAAATTGCTCGAAGCATATGCGCAGCCGAGTCGAAATCGAGCCTATAGTGATTTGCTAATTTCCGAAACGATTTTGGAATAATATTCTCGCCAATAAAGGCGGAATTCGGCAGGCGCGTACGTCAAGCTCTGAACGGCCAAAGCTGCAAAGAACGCCTTTCACTCGAGCAACGTGCCAATGCGATCTGGGTGGGGAGAAACGAAGATGACCACGGCCTCGCCGGAAACATCCTTGGCGGAGATGAACCCGTTTTCGCTGAACTGAGCCGGAAAGCGGCTGTCGACCGAATTGTGCCTGTTGTCGCCGAGTACGAAATAATGACCGGCAGGCACCTCGAACGGGCCTGCTTCATCCTGGCCGGCGATTGCTCGATCAGTCATGGCGGTCTCATAGCGTCGTCCCTCCGGCGTCGTCTCTTCGAGAATTCTAGCGGCATTGCCGAAGAGGTCCGTCATCGTGTGGTCCGTCGGCACAGCTGCAAACGCCTTGCCGTCGACGAAAACCGTACCATCGTGCAATTCCACCTTTTCACCGGGAAGGCCGATCAGTCGCTTGACGTACAAGACGGGCTTGTCCGGGGAGGCGTAGTACTTGCTGGAAAAGACGATGATGTCGCCGCGCTTTGGGGTCGCCCCGCTGTAGGGTCTTGTCATCAGGACTTCCCCCTCCTGGAGGCTCGGCGCCATGGAGGATGCGGGCATTGTTTGCATGGTCATGCCGCAAAAATCGCGCTGGAAGCGGGCAGCATCGCAACCAGCGGGGGCCACGGCCGATAGCGCCTTGGCTGCCTTGCCTGCCAGCTCCTGCATCTCGGCCGGATTTGTCTTCCATAGCCCCGCCTTCGCAAGAAAAAGCGGATAGGCCGGCCCGATAAATCGTACGAACTCTTGCTCGCGCGCATCATTGCCCGCCGTAGCCTCTCCCGCAAAGAGGAGGACCGACAATCCCGCTACCAGCACTCTACTGTGGAAAGAGAAACTCACATTGCCCTCGCACGTCACGAACCGAACATGAAGCGTCAAGATTGCGCGTGGGGCGGCAAAGGCAAGTGCGAAATGATGTCGGCGCGCGGTCGTTAACGCGGCCTCGAAAATAACTATCCGCTCGAAGGCCATGAAGGCGCTGCTGGCTCCGCCAGACCTGCAACCGATTGCTGCTACATGATCAACACAGAGGGGTTGCTGCGGTCCCACCTACCTACCTTCCAATCCAATCGGGTAGCTCACCTAGATCTACGGTAGATGCTAATATTCTAAATACCGGCCTGTATGCCACCCTCGGGTCGGACAGTGCAGCGTCCGACGACTGCCCCCCATCCTTTGTCGTCGGACGCACCTCTCTGCATTGGTATCGTTTTGAACGGCGGACCGCTTTCCGCGGGAACTTGCGGCTCACCCATCAGGTCAATGCCGTGCAGTCGGGAATGGGCTAGTATTGTCCGTCCGCAGAATCAGCGTCCGCAGCCTTCCCCAAACCTTTGTCTCTGCCAGGTTTGGGGCTCCGAACGTTTAAGGCTCCGCCGACATCGCTGGTCTTCCGGCCGATCATGGTGCGGAATTCGGTTTCCGGGACAGGTGGGCTGAAGTAATAGCCCTGACTCTCCGAGCAACCGGCCTTGATGACCAGGTCGAGCTGGGTCTGCGTCTCAACGCCCTCCGCCGTGGTCAGCATCTTGAGATTGCGGCCGAGGGTGGCGATGGACTGGACGATGGCAAAGCTGTCAGGCCGGTTTTCCAGGTCGCGCACGAAACTGCGATCGATCTTCAGCTTGTCGAAGGGGAAGCGCTGCAGATAGTTCAGCGAAGAATAGCCGGTGCCGAAATCGTCAAGTGCGATGGTCAAGCCGAGCGAACGGAGCCGGTTCAATACCTCTAAATTAGCGGCATTGTCTTGCAGGAGTACCGACTCGGTGATTTCCAGTTCCAGCCGCCGCGCATCGAACTCAGTCAGTTCCAGTACGGTCTTGACCGTATCGACCAGGTCCGTCTGGCGGAACTGGACCGGAGAGAGGTTGACTGAAACGCGCACATCCTCGGGCCAGTTAAGAGCATCTTGGCATGCCTGCTGCAGCACCCATTTGCCGAGCGCATCGATGAAGCCGGTTTCCTCTGCCAGTGGAATGAATTCGGCCGGCGGGATGAGACCGCGCTCTGGATGGCGCCAGCGTACCAGCGCCTCGCTGGCTACGATCTTGCGGGTCTTGAGTGAAATCTGCGGCTGATAATGAACCTCGAATTGCCCGAGCTTGATGCCATGGCGCATATCTGCCTCCAGATTGCGTCGATTCTGGAGATCCTCTTCCATTTGCGGGGAAAAGATGCGGTAGACCCCCTTGCCATCAGCTTTGGCCTGGTAAAGCGCCAGGTCGGCATTCTTCATCAGTTGGCCCGTATCTCCGCCAGTGCGCGGCGCCACTGAGATACCGATACAGGTGCTGACAACAATCTCGTTGCCGCCGATACGGTAAGGCCGGCTGATGCTGGCAATGAGGCGCTCCGACAGGTCGCGGGCGCTGTCGAGTGTGGAATCCATGCATGTATGCAGGACGGCGAATTCGTCACCACCCAATCGCGCGACGATGTCATGTTGTGACGCGGTGTTGCGCAGCCGTCTGGCAACCTTGCGCAGCAACACGTCGCCGACAGGGTGGCCCAGCGTGTCGTTGACTTCTTTGAAACGGTCGAGATCGAGATAGAGTATGGTAAATAATTGACCGCCGGCCGCCAATCCGCGCAGCGCGTGGCCGACGCTCTCCCAGAATAGCAACCGATTGGGCATGTCGGTCAGCGCGTCATGATGGGCCATATGCACTACACGATCCTGCGCGCGGTGACGTTCGCTGACATCCTCGAAGGTGCAAACCCAGCCGCCTTCACCCGTCGGTTCGTGCGATACGGCCAGCACTATGCCATTTGCGAGATGATGGATATGGTCGCTGAGCACGGCGATGTCGTTCCGGACACGGGTCTTATCGCCAGCAAGGCCGCGCGACCCGCCAGTTGACAATCCAGGGGGCAGCAATTCGGGTGCGATGAGATCAGCCAAGGGGGTGCCCAGCCTCGCCCGGACTTCGTCCAGGCCGAACAGGGTCAGGAAACGGGGATTGTGAACGATGACTCGATATTGGTCGTCGAGCAGGCAGAGACCGAGCGACATGGCCTCCATCGCCGCATCGAACCGGGCATTCTGGATCGCCAGGGTCTGCTCCTTGGCCTGCAGGATCTTCTGGGCTCGGCCCAGAAGGCCGTTGTGAATGAGCAGCAGCAGAATCAGCAGGCAACCGCCGATGAGCATGCCAACCGTGACCCAGGTTAGAGCCAATTGGAGCCCGAGGAGGCCGCGCCGGTCCTCGGCAATGCGTGCCGAATACCACATGTTGCTGTCGCTGGAGAGCCGCGCCAGCTTCGGGTATATCGGTTCCAGGATCGCGAGGATACGCGCCGGTGTGCCGGGCACTGAAAGCTGCCTAAGGAGCGGCCGGGTCTGGTTGAGGGCTTCTTCGAGGTCGTCGAGGGTCTCGCCGATATGCGGATTGGATTGTACGAACTTCTCGACCCCATTGGACCGCAGGGTCTTGAGGCGATTGACGACGATATCGAAGCGCAGCCTGACTTCGTGGGCATCGACGCTGCCGTCGTTCATGCCCATGGCGCTGACGCGCTGTTCGAGCCTGGTGAACTCACTCGGAGCTTGGGCTATCGTCCAGGTGATATTGCCCAAGCCGACATCTTGTAGTGCGGTCTGGCGCTGGAAGACCAAGGCGGAAATATAGATCGCCGAGGTGATGAAACCCAGGATCACAATTATCAGCGCTGTGCGGAGGTAGCGCATGCGGTCCGATGGGGTTGCTATTTGACGGAGATTGCCTTGACCTGCCAGACGGCACGGCCGTGATAGGGCTGTCCCTGCAGGATGGGGTTACTGTCGAATGGATACATCACAAAGAACGGGCCTTGATCGTCGATGGGCATGTATGCGCCATTGCGCTTGACGGCGAGGATCGTGCCGAACTTGGTGAAATCGCTAGTCGGGATATCGACGCTATAATCATTGAGGGCAATGACTGTGGCCGTTGCACCTTGGGCCTTGGCCTTTTCGAGCAATAGCGCCATTGGCACGCCTTCGAAGTTGACGACACCTTCGTTCCAGGGCGTCGACGTCTTGATCGACACGAGGCCCATGGCCTCAAGCTGATTGCGATCGAACGTCACCGAGCCCGACGAACTGGTAATCGTCACTGACGGCACGTCCTGCGCCAGGGCGGGCGCGGCGAACGCAGCAAGGACTGCAAAAATAATTGAGGCGAGAAGACGCATTGAGGGTCCGATGCTTTCGGGGTATGGGCCTTGCCCGTTCTATCTCCAGCCTGCACAACTGGCTGTTAAAGATCGGTTAAGTTCCACAGGGCAATGGAAACAAACTTAACAGCTCAAGATTGGGCGTAGCATTTGTCGGAACTCGCTGATCTATTTCCAGGTCGGTAAGTTCCGGCTTGCATGCCGCTGATCTGCACCTTTGCTATGAAGTCGACGGGTGCCGATATGGACTTTCTCGGCAGCTTCGGCACTTGTAAGGATACTGCGATTTCATCTCCCCATCAATCATACCTAAGAAGCGCGGTGACCGGATCAAAAAGTGACTGGCGCGACAGCGCTTTCTCCTTGCTACTCCTCGATAATGAGGAAGTGCAACAAATTCATGATAGACATGATAGCCGACTTGCCCGCAACGGTTGGCCCTACCCGCAAGAAAATAGTTCAGCTTTTTAATGAGTTCATACGCTTTCCAACCGCGCCGCTCAATACAGAATGCGTCACGCCATCGGCAGCGTATTCTCCAACTCGCTCGATTAGCAGGCAGCGATGATCTATTGCAGCAGGATCGCGCGGAAGTCGTTGACGTTCGTGCCGGTCGGGCCGCTGATGAAAAGGTCGCCGAGAGCGGCGAAGGCCGACCAGCTGTCGTTGCGCTGCAGGAATTCGGCCGCATCTTTTTCCAGCTCGGCAAGCCGCGAAATTGTGGCGCCGTCGGCAAAGGCACCGGCATTGTCCTCGGAGCCGTCGATGCCGTCCGTGTCGGCGGCAAGCGCTGAAATACCTTTCTGGCCGGAAATGGCGCAGGCGAAGGATAGCAGGAACTCGCTGTTGCGGCCGCCTTTGCCCTTGCCCTTGATCGTTACCGTGGTTTCCCCGCCAGACAGAAGGAGCATGGGGCCTTGCGACGCCAGACCTCGCTGCAGGATCTTGGCTACGATCGCCGCATGCTGGCGACCGACCTCCGATGCTTCGCCCTCGATAGCATCGGATAGCACGATAGTCTCGACGCCGGCCTTGCGGGCGACGTCGGCAGCAGCATCCAGTGCGATGGCGGCCGAAGCAACGAGCTTCACCTCGTTGCGGGCGAAACGAGGGTCCGAGGGTTGCGGCGGCTCGTCCCTGCCATCTTCGAGATGACGCATCACCGCTTCCGGCAATTCGAGACCATAATGTTCTATGATCGCAAGTGCATTGGCGCGGGTCGTCTCGTCGGCAATGGTCGGGCCGGAGGCGACGAGGGCAGGGTTGTCGCCGGGAATATCGGAGACGACGAGGGAGACCACGCGAGCCGGATGGGCCAATGCCGCCAGGCGGCCTCCCTTGATGTGCGAGACCTGCTTGCGCACCGCATTCATGGCACTGATCGGCGCACCGGAGGCAAGCAAGGCCCGATTGACAGCGATTTCGTCGGCAAGTGTCAGATCGCCGGCAGGGGCTGGCAGCAATGCGGAGCCACCACCACAGATGAGGGCGACAACCAGATCGTCCTCCGTGAGATCGCTTACCACTGTCATCAACCGATCGGCAGCGCGAAGGCCACTTTCATCCGGCACGGGATGAGCGGCCTCGAGAACCTCGATGCGCTCGCAAGGAGCCGCATAACCGTAACGCGTGACGACGACACCGGATAGCGGTGCATCCCACAGGCGCTCGAAAGCGCGCGCCATCTGCGCGGCTCCCTTGCCGGCGCCGACCACGACTGTCCGGCCCTTCGGCTTTTCCGGCAGGTGGGCGGCGAGCGCCTTGTCCGGATCGGCAGCAGCGACGGCCGCATAGAAGAGCTTTTCCAGGAAGGCACGCGGATCGGCAATGCTCGGCATCGGGTTTCTCACATCTTGGGGCGTGTCCGCGTTTCCTCGGAAACGCGAAACCGCTTGCTTTCTGTTTCTCTACGCATCCTAGGCAACGGGATGGTTCGCCATGCGCTCCAGCGCCTTGACGAGGCCGGAGTGATCGAGCCCGCTATCCCCATTGGCGGCACACTGGTTGAAGAGCTCCTGCGTCGAGGCCGTGTTCGGCAGCGAGATGCCGAGCGCCTTGGCGCCTTGCAGTGCGAGGTTCAAATCCTTCTGATGCAGCGAGATGCGGAAGCCGGGCTCAAACGTGCGCTTGACCATGCGCTCGCCGTGGACTTCGAGGATGCGCGAGGAGGCAAAGCCGCCCATCAGGGCCGAGCGCACGCGCGCCGGATCGGCGCCCGCCTTCGACGCGAAGACGAGAGCCTCTGACACCGCCTCGATCGTCAGCGCGACGATGATCTGGTTGGCGACCTTGGTGACCTGGCCGTCGCCGCAATCGCCAACGAGCGTGATGTTCTTGCCCATCAGCTGGAAAAGCGGCAGCGCGCGTTCGAAGCTTGCCTCCGAGCCGCCGGCCATGATCGAGAGCGAGGCGTTCTTGGCACCGACCTCGCCGCCGGAAACCGGAGCGTCGACATACTCGGCACCGGTTTCGCGAACTTTCTTGGCGAATTCCTTGGTCTCGATCGGCGAGATCGAGCTCATGTCGATGACGAGCTTGCCTTTCGAAAGGCCGTAGGCAACGCCGTTCTCACCGAAGAGAACGTCCTTGACCTCGGGCGTATCCGGCAGCATCAGGATGATCGTGTCGACGGTCTCGGCGAGCGCCTTCGGCGTTTCGACGAATTGCAGGCCGTTGTCGAGCAGTTCCTGGCGCGGCGGAATGGAAAACTTTGATGTGACGACGATGTGGCCGGCATTCTGCAGATGACGCGCCATGGGGGTTCCCATGATGCCGAGGCCGATAAATCCGATATGTGCCATGCTATTTAGCTCCTGATATTGAGAATGGCTGCGCCTTCGGCGTGACGGCCGGCTGCGGCGAACCAGCCGAGCCCCGCCGCGGTCGTGGTGCGCGGCTTGTATTCGCAGCCGATCCAGCCGTCGTAGCCGAGCGCATCGAGCGCATCGAAGATGGAGGGATAGGCGATCTCGCCGGTGCCCGGTTCGTTGCGTCCGGGATTATCGGCAAGCTGTATATGCGCAATCTGCGCCTGGTGCTTCTTGAACGTCCCGATCAGCTCGCCCTCGGTGCGCTGTTGGTGGTAGAGATCATATTGAATGAACAGGTTGTCGCTGCCGACCTCGGCAATGATCGAAGCCGCCTGATCCGGTGTGTTGAGGTAAAATCCCGGAATGTCGAAGTGGTTGATCGGCTCGATCAGCAGGCGCATCCCGTGCTTGCGTAGTTCTGTCGCGGCATATCCGAGATTGGCAACGAAAGTGGTCCGCAGCACGTCGTCGGACACGCCGGCTGGCGCGATACCTGAGAGGCAATTGATCTGCGTGCAGCCGAGTGTCGTTGCATAGTCGATCGCGGAGGCGACGCCGCGGCGGAATTCGTCGATACGATCAGGCAGGATCGCGATCCCACGCTCGCCGCCGGCCCAGTCGCCGGCGGGCAGATTGTGCAGCACCTGTGTCAGGCCATGACGATCGAGCTCGGCGCGTAGCGCCTCCTTCGCGAAATCATAGGGGAACAGGTATTCGACCCCTTCAAAGCCTGCCTTGGCGGCGAGCGCGAAACGATCAAGGAAGGGCGCTTCGGTGAAAAGCATGGTCAGATTGGCCGCAAATTTCGGCATTTGATTTCTCCTTCAGTCCAGCAAGGCGAGGATCGCGGTCGGGGCATCCTCGCCGCGTTCGGCAAGCTCCTCGAACTCGACGACGGCATTGATGTCGGCGCCCATGGCGATATTGGTGACACGCTCCAGAATGAACTCGATGACGACGGGAACCTGGTGTTCCCTCATGAGCTGCTGCGCCGTCGTGAAAGCCTCCTGGAACTCATTTGGGCTGCGCACACGGATCGCCTTGCAGCCAAGGCCTTCGGCAACTGCGACGTGATCGACGCCGTAGCCTGGTTCGGCATTATCCGTGGCGTTGATATTGTCGAAGGCGAGGCTGACCTCGAAATCCATGTTGAAGCCGCGCTGGGCCTGACGGATGAGGCCGAGATAGGAATTGTTCACGACCACATGCAGGTACGGAAGCTTGTGCTGCGCGCCGACCGCGAGCTCCTCGATGAGGAACTGGAAGTCGTAGTCGCCGGACAGGGCGACGATCGGGCGATCCGGATCTGCGGCGCGCGCGCCAAGGGCTGCCGGCAGGGTCCAGCCGAGTGGGCCGGCCTGGCCGCAATTGATCCAGTTGCGCGGCTTGTAGACATGCAGGAACTGCGCGCCGGCGATCTGGCTGAGTCCGATGGTCGAGACATAGCAGGTGTCGCGATCGAAGGCCTTGTTCATCTCCTCGTAGACGCGCTGCGGCTTCAACGGCGTCTGGTCGAAATGCGTCTTGCGCAGCATGGTGCGCTTGCGCTCGCGGCATTCCTCCGCCCAGGCCGACCAGTCGCGCAGCTTACCTGCGGTTTTCCATTCCGTCGCAACGTCGAGGAAGAGCTTCAGCGCAGCGCCGGCGTCAGAGACGATGCCGAAATCCGGGGCGAAGACGCGCCCGATCTGGGTCGGTTCGATATCGACATGCACGAAAGTCCGACCCTCGGTATAGGTCGAGACGTTGCCGGTATGGCGATTGGCCCAGCGATTGCCGATGCCGAGAACGAAGTCGGAGGCGAGCAGCGTGGCATTGCCGTAGCGATGCGAGGTCTGCAGCCCGCACATGCCGGCCATCAGCGGATGGTCGTCCGGGATCGTGCCCCAGCCCATCAGCGTCGGGATGACCGGAACGCCGGTGATCTCTGCGAATTCGACCAACAGGTCAGAAGCGTCGGCGTTGATGATGCCGCCGCCCGCGACGATCAGCGGCCGCTCGGCCGCGTTCAGCATGGCGAGCGCCTTTTCCGCCTGCGCACGGGTTGCCGAAGGCTTGTAGGGCTCGAGCGAAGCGTAGGTTTCGATGTCGAACTCGATTTCGGCGACCTGGACGTCAACGGGCAGATCGATGAGGACCGGACCGGGGCGGCCGGAGCGCATCGTATGAAATGCCTTCTGGAAGACGTAAGGCACGAGCGCCGGCTCCATGACGGTGACGGCCCACTTGGTGACGGGTGCCGCGATCTTGGCGATATCGACGGCCTGGAAGTCTTCCTTGTCGAGACGGGCGCGCGGCGCCTGGCCGGTAATGCAGAGGATCGGGATCGAGTCGGCGGAAGCGGAATAGAGGCCAGTGATCATGTCGGTGCCGGCCGGGCCTGACGTTCCGATGCAAACACCGATATTGCCGGCGCGAGCCCGGGTATAGCCTTCCGCCATATGGCTTGCACCCTCGACATGGCGGGCCAGCACATGGCGGATCGAGCCGCGCGCTTTCATTGCCGAGTAGAAGGGGTTGATCGCAGCGCCGGGAACGCCGAAGGCGCAATTGACGCCTTCCTTTTCCAGAACCAGCACTGCGGCATCGACTGCGCGCATCTTCGCCATGGGATTTCCTCCGTTTCTGTATCGAAGGTACCGCATGGGTCAGTGAGTGCAATCATAAAATGGAAATCAATCCCATCATATGGAAATAAACATTTTCAACAAATCTGGAACAATCGAAGCGAAGCGGATATGTCATGAAGCCCAATCATGGCGCGCCCAAATGCGTGGCGCGCCTTCAGTCAGAAGTGAGCGTCATGGCGGAAAATCGGGAAAAGGCGAGGGGTAGGCCGGGCCGGAAGCCGGCTGAGAATGCGGCCGCCTCGTCCGTGCAGGTGCTCGATCGCAGCCTGAAGCTCCTGGAGTTGGTGGCCGAAGCCGACGGCGCTGTCCTCACCGACCTCGCCGACAGATCGGCGATGGCGCCCTCCACCGTCCACCGACTGCTGACCTCTCTCGCCCAGCACGGCATGGTCGCCCATGACGATGAAACCGGCGCCTGGACGATCGGGGTGAAAGCCTTCGAGATCGGAACGGCCTACTTACGCTTCCGCAAGCTTGGCACGATCAGTCGGCCCTTCCTCAAGCAGCTGATGGAGGCGTCTGGCGAGACCGCCAATATCGCCATCGAGGAAGACGGCGATGTCGTCTTCATCTCCCAAGCGGAAAGTCACGCGCCGATGCGCGCCTTCTTCCGCCCCGGCAGACGTGGGCCGATCCATGCTTCGGGTATCGGCAAGGCGATCATTTCCACCTGGGCGGACAGCCAGATCGAAGCGTTGCTCAAAGGGCGGTCATTGCAGCATTTCACCGATAAAACCCGCGACACGCTGCCCATGCTGCTCAATGATATGGCTGAGATCCGGTCACGCGGCTGGTCGATCGATGATGAGGAGCACACGCTCGGCATGCGATGTGTGGCGGCGCCGATCTTCGACGAATATGGCGAGGCCATTGCCGGCATCTCGATTTCAGGGCCGGCCGTGCGGCTGCCGGATGAAAGGGTCGCAGCACTTGGCCCGGTTGTGCGGGCGGCAGCGGAAGAATTGACGAAGGCGATGGGTGGCCGATCGAGGCGAGCCTGAACGCCTTCGCCGCCGTCCCCTATCCAGAGACGACGGCGTTTTCGGTCCGCCACTTGACTGGTCAGGCGAGCTGCAATTGCTCGCGCGCGATCGTGTCCGCCTTCTTGCCCTTGCTCTTCATCGCCTTGCCGGCGACGTAGACTTCCGTAACGCAGCGATCGTCACCCATGGTCTGCAGAATGAAGAGTTCTTCAGCCAGGGAGGTCGCGGTGCGCATACGGAATTCCATGGCCGACTTGGCGCTGGAATCAAGCACGACGATATCGGCATCCGCACCCGCCTGCAGCGAGCCGATGTGGCTTTCGAGGCCGAGCGCCAGCGCGTTGCCGCGTGTCATGCGATAGAAAGAATTGAACGGCGTCAACCGCTGTCCCTGCAGGTGCAGCACCTTGTAGGCCTCGTCCATCGTTTCCAGCATGGAGAAGCTCGTGCCGGCGCCGACGTCAGTCGCAACCGACCAGCGCGCGCCGAGCCTGTCGAATTCCGCGGCGTTGAAAAGCCCGGAGCCGAGGAAGAGGTTCGAGGTCGGGCAGAAGACGCCGACCGCGCCGGTTTCGGCGAGCACCGCAACTTCCCGTTCGCTCATATGGATACAGTGGCCGAGCAGCATGCGGTCATTGAGCAGACCGTAGCGGGCATAGATATCCGTATAGTCTTTGGCCTCGGGATAGAGAGAGGTGGCAAAGGCGATCTCGTCCCGGTTTTCGGAGAGGTGCGTCTGGACGTAGCAGTCGGGATGCTCGGCGACGAGCATCTTGCTCATCTCCATCTGCTCCGGCGTCGAGGTGATGGCAAAGCGCGGGCTGATCGCATAGTGCGCGCGGCCGCGGCCGTGCCATTTCGCAATCAGTCGCTTCGTCTCGTCATAGCCGCGCTGCGGCGTATCGCGCAGCGCGTCCGGCGCATTGCGATCCATCATCACCTTGCCGCCGATCATGCACATGCCGCGTGCTTCGGCCGCCGCAAAATACGCGTCGACGCTTTCCGGATGCACCGAGCAATAGGCAACCGCCGTTGTCGTGCCGTTCGACAGGAGTTCGTCCATGAAGCGGTCCGCCACTTCGGCCGCATGGGCGGCGCGGGCGAACTTCTGCTCCTCGACGAAAATATAGGTGTTCAGCCACTCGAGCAGCTGGGCGCCATAGGAGGCGATCGCCTGCGTCTGCGGGAAATGCAGATGGGTGTCGATAAAGCCCGGCAGGATGAGGTTCGGGCGATGATCTGCGATCCGGATGCCGGCATCCGCCAGCTTGCGAATGTCATTATACAAGCCGATATCGACGATCTTTCCGTCGCGAACATAGATCGCGCCATCCTCGATATAGCGATAGGATGCGGTATCATCGATGCCTTGCGGCTCGGCAAGGAAGGTGAGTACGCGGCCACGGATCAGGACTTCATTCATTGGGTCTTCTCCCCATTGATGGCACTTTCGTACCAGGAGACGAGCAGTCGGCGCTCCTCGTCGGTAATGTGCGAGGCATTAGCCGGAGGCATGGCGTGACTGCGGCCTGCCTGCAGATAGATTTCGCGGGCATGGGCGGCGATGTCGCGGTCGGTCTCGAAGACGACGCCCTTCGGCGGCGCGATAATGCCCTCCCAGCTCGGCTCCTTCGCATGACACATGGAGCAGCGTCCCATGATCGTGTCGCGAACCTTGGGGAAAGCCTCGGCCGTAACGAAGGGCTGCTGGATTGCGGAGACCTTGGTGGTCGGTTCTCCCGTCAGGATCTTCGGCACCGTGGAAAGCCACATGATGATGATGAAGAGGATGACGGTGATCAGCCAGGTCCAGGTCGGGTTGCCGGCATTGGCGTGGCGGGTATTGAACCAGTGGCGGATCGTGACGCCCATCAGGAAGACGAGCGAGGCGATGATCCAATTGAACTGCGTGCCGAACGCCAGCGGATAGTGGTTCGACAGCATCAGGAACAGCACCGGCAGCGTCAGGTAGTTGTTGTGCGTCGAGCGCTGCTTGGCGATGCGGCCATACTTGGGATCTGGCTTGCGGCCGGCGATCAGGTCGGCAACGACGATCTTCTGGTTCGGGATGATGATGAAGAACACGTTGGCCGACATGATCGTCGCGGTAAAGGCGCCGAGATGCAGGAAGGCTGCACGGCCCGTAAACAGGTGCGTATAACCCCAGGCGACCGCCACCAGAATGAAATAGAGCGCCACCATCAGCCGCGTGTTGTCGTTGCCGAAGGGCGATTTGCAGATGAGATCGTACATGATCCAGCCGCCCGCGATCGTGCCGAGCGAAATGGCGATCGCCACCGGTTTTGAAACGTCGAGGACGGCGGGGTCGATCATGTAGAGATCGGCACCGGCATAATAGACGAGACAGAGCATGCCGAAGCCCGAAAGCCAGGTAACGTAGCTTTCCCATTTGAACCAGACGAGGTGCTCCGGCATGTTGGCGGGCGCCACCAGATATTTCTGGATATGGTAGAAGCCGCCGCCATGGACCTGCCATTCCTCGCCATAGGCGCCGGGCGGCAGTTGCGGATGTTTCTTCAGGCCCAGGTCGAGCGCGACGAAATAGAATGAGGAACCGATCCAGGCGATCGCCGTGATCACGTGCAGCCAGCGGACAGCAAAGGTTATCCAGTCCCAGGCGATGGCATATTCATACATGGGAACTCCCTCCTGATCTTCATCCGACTGTTTGCCATCGCTCGATTTTCTCGAAAATCCCGGTTAATCCACCAACACTTTCAAAAAAATCTATAAGATGACCCCTGCTTTGTTCCGCACGCCGATGTGGTAGAAAGGGACCATGTCCTATCTCGATAATGTCCGTGTCTTCGTTCGCGTGGTCGAACTCGGTACCCTTTCGGCAGCGGGGCGCGATCAGCGCGTCACGCCGGCGGTTGCGAGCAATCGCATCAAGGAGCTCGAGCGTCATCTTGGCGTGCGCCTCTTCAACCGCACGACGCGCAAGCTCTCGCCGACAGAACATGGCCGTGTCTTCTATGAAAAGGCCGTGAAGATCATCGAGGCCGTAAACGAGGCGGAGGGGGCGATCGCCGATCTCTCGCGCAATCCGAAAGGGTCGCTCAGAATTACCGCGCCGCTCGGCATCGGCCGGCGGTTGATCGCGTCTGGCATTCCGGAATTTCATGACAAGTATCCGGATATCGAGGTACGGGTGCGCCTGTCGGACCACAATGTCGATATCCTGGCCGAGGGCGTCGACGTCGCCTTCAAGCTCGGCGTCTTGGAGGATTCGAACCTGCGCATGCGCGGCATCCTCAATTGCGAGCGGGTGCTGTGCGCCTCGCCGGCCTATCTTGCAAGCCGCGGCGTGCCTGCCACCGCGGACGCCTTGATTGCCGACAAACATGACTGTCTTCTGCTGCGCTATCCCGGATCGAAGGAGTATTACTGGACCCTGACGACGGCGGAAGGCGTTCGCAAGTTCGAAGTTGCAGGCCCTTACGATAGCGACGACGGCGACGTGCTCACCCAATGGGCGCTGGAAGACCGCGGCATCATCAACAAGCCGCTATTCGAGGTGAAGGCCTATCTGAAGGAAGGGCGGCTGGTGGAGATCCTGAAGGAGAGCCCACCGGCGCCGGTTCAGCTCGCCGCCATCTACCCCCACAAGCGTTTCCAGGATCCGAAGGTGCGGCTGATGATCGATTTCATGGCGGAGCGCTGTCAACGGCTCATCGGCAAGCTGCTCGAAGATGAGCCTGCGGCCGCGGCTTCTAGCGGCTGACGGTTCCAGCAAGCCTTGCGTGGTCGGCCACCCAGGTCAGCGCCGCCGTCATGATCTCGGCGGCGGCCAGTGTCGCGATGACGGAGGGCCGCTTGTCCTTGACCGCCGTACCGCCGATCGGGCAGGTGAGGCGATCGAAAAGCTCCGCATGGCCGGTTTCGCGCGATAGCCAGTTGCGGAAGGTGGCGCGCTTGGTCTTCGAGCCGATCATGCCGACATAGGCGGCATCCGAGCGCTTGAGTGCCTCCGCCGCAATCAGGAAATCGAGTGCGTGGTCATGGGTGAGGATCACGAAGCTGCTGCCTGACGGCGCATCGCGCACCACGGCTTCCGGCATGGCTGTCAGGCAGGTTTCAATACCCGGCACGTTGGAGGCAATCAGCTCTTCTTCCCGCGTATCCACAAGGACGACGCGCAGCGGCGCGAGCGACAGCGCCATGGCAAGCGCATCGCCGACATGGCCCGCGCCGAAAACATAAACATGCGGCCGCGCGGCCATCTCCCGGTCGCTGCGGGCGACGAGGTCGTTGGCGAGCGCAGGATTGAGCGCCGTGAAGGCCAGGCCTACTCGGCCGCCGCAGCATTGGCCGATTTCCGGGCCGAGCGGCACGTTCATCGGCTCGGCGGCAAGACCGGAGCGCAAGGCTCGGCGCGCCTGGTCGATTGCCATATATTCGAGGGTTCCGCCGCCGATCGTTGCGAAGATCGCCCGTTCCGAAACCAGCATCCAGGCGTCGGTATCGCGCGGCGCGGAACCCGCGACCCCGGTGACCTCGACAAGCATCGACACCGGCTCGCGGCGCAGAAAGTCCCGGATATCTTCACGGGCGGCAGACATGACCTCACTCCTTCTGTGCGGCCTTGAGGCGTTCGATTGCCATCAGCACCCGTTCGGGCGTTGCCGGCGCGTCGAGACGCGGGCAGATCTTGTGGTCGGCCACGCTCGCCACCGCATCCGAAAGAGCGTGCAGCACGGCAAGGCCGAGCGGCAGCGGTGGTTCGCCGACCGCCTTGGAGCGATGGATCGTCGGCTCGTAGGCTTCCGACCAGTCGGTCAGCGCCACATTGAAAATCTTTGGCCGGTCGGATGCAAGCGGGATCTTGTAGGTGGAGGGCGCGTGCGTTCTGAGCCGCCCCTTGCCATCCCACCAGAGCTCCTCCGTCGTCAGCCAGCCCATGCCCTGGATGAAGCCGCCCTCGATCTGGCCGATATCGATGGCCTTGTTCAGGGAACGGCCGGTGTCGTGCAGGATATCCGTGCGCTCGACGACATATTCGCCGGTCAGCGTGTCAATCGACACTTCCGAGCAGGCCGCGCCATAAGCGTAATAGTAGAAGGCATGGCCGCGGCCGGCCTTCCGATCCCAATGGATCTTCGGCGTCTTGTAGAAACCGGCGGCCGAGAGCTGGACGCGGGCCATATAGGCCTTCTTGATGAGATCGGAAAAGGACATCTCGATATCGCCGATCCGCACGCGGTTGGGCAGGAACACCACCTGTTCGCGCGGCACCTGATGGCTTTCCGCTGCAAAGGCGATCAGCCGGTCCTTGATCTGGCGTGCGGCATTCTGCGCCGCCATGCCGTTCAGGTCCGCGCCAGAAGATGCCGCGGTCGGCGAGGTGTTCGGCACCTTGGCCGTCGTCGTCGCGGTGATCTTCACCCGGTCGAGATCGATCTGGAATTCCTCCGCCACGACCTGCGCCACCTTCAGGTGCAGACCTTGCCCCATTTCGGTACCGCCATGGTTCATGTGCACGGAGCCATCGCTGTAGACATGTACCAGGGCGCCGGCCCGGTTCGATTCCGTCTTGGTGAAGGAGATGCCGAATTTCACCGGCGTGAGCGCGATACCGCGCTTGACGATACGGCTCTTGGCATTGAACTCGGCGATGGCCTTGCGGCGCCCGGCGTATTCGGCGCTTTCCTCCAGCTCGGCGACGATGCGCTGGATGATGCAGTCCTCGACCTTCTGGTGATAAGGCGTGAGATTGCGTTCACCATCGACGCCCATCGCGTCGTAGAAATTCAGCTTGCGGATCTCGAGCGGGTCCTTGCCGACGGCAAAGGCTACCTCGTCGATGACGCGCTCGGCTCCCACCATGCCCTGCGGGCCGCCAAAGCCGCGGAAGGCCGTGTTGGAAACCGTATTGGTGTAGAGCGGCGCCGATTTCGCATGAACATGCGGGAAGAAATAGGCATTATCGCAATGAAACAGCGCACGATCGCCGACCGGGCCGGAAAGATCGGCCGAGAAGCCGGCGCGAAGCGCGAAGGTATAGTCGATCCCGAGGATACGGCCTTCATCGTCGAAGCCGACATCATAGTCGATGGCAAAATCATGCCGCTTGCCCGTCGCAACCATGTCTTCGTCGCGGTCGAGCCGGATCTTGACGGCACGCTTCAGCTTCTTGGCGGCAATGGCTGCGATCGCCGCACATTGGTTCGCTTGCGTTTCCTTGCCGCCGAAGCCACCACCCATGCGGCGCACTTCGATCGTGACAGCATTGCTCGGCACGCCGAGTGCATGGGCGACCATATGCTGCGTCTCGCTCGGCCCCTGCGTGGAGCAATAGACGACGACCTCGTCGTCTTCGCCGGGCACGGCAAGCGAAACCTGGCCTTCGAGATAGAAGTGGTCCTGGCCGCCGAGTCGCATACGGCCCTTCACGCGCCGTGGCGCATTTGCAAGGGCGGCCGCCGTATCGCCGCGCTTCAGCGTCAGCGGCGTAACCACCTGGCGATGGGTCGAAACGTCGAGATCCCAGATGTCGATATCGGCCGGCAGTTCCTCATAATCGATCTTTGCCAGTCTTGCCGCGCGTCGCGCCTGTTCGCGCGTTTCGGCGATCACGCAGAAGATCGGCTGGCCATGAAACTCGACCTTGCCGGCGGCAAGCACCGGGTCGTCGTGCATATAGGAAGGCGAGATATCGTTGACGCCGGGCACATCCTCATGAGTCAGCACGGCGACGACGCCGGGGGCTGCGCGGACGGCGTCGAGATCGACGGATTTCAGGATGCCGTGCGCGACGGAGGACAGGCCAAGACCGGCATGCAGCGTGCCTGTGGGTTCGGTAATGTCGTCGATATAGACCGCCGTACCGGAAACATGCTTGTGCGCGGAGTCATGACGCGGGCTGGTATGAACCCCGCCGACGATGGTTTCGGCCTTGATGTCGGAAGCGTGCTTATTCATGGCCTATGCAGCCTCATATCTGGACACCTGAGCGGGTGCCGCACTGGACGTCGTTTCCAGGTAGAAACGCAATAGAAGATTCTTCGCCGCGAGCGAACGGTATTCGGCGGTGGCGCGCATGTCGGTCAGCGGTGCGTAATCCTCGGCGTATCTTTCCATCGCCGTTTCCACCGTCGCCTCGTTCCAGGGCTGACCGAGCAGCGCCTTTTCGACGGCGAAGGCCCGTTTCGGCGTCGCGGCCATGCCGCCATAGGCGATCCGGATTTCTGCGACCGTGCCATCGGCGGCAAGCGCGAGACGGAAGGCGCCGAGCGTTGCCGTGATGTCCTCGTCGCGGCGCTTGGTCACCTTGTAGACCGCGAATTTTTCCGCCGCCCCTGGAACCGGAATATGCACGGCTTCGACGAATTCGCCGGGCTGGCGGTCCTGTTTGCCATAGGCGATGAAGAAGTCTTCAAGCGCGATGGTGCGCCGGACGGCGCCCTTGCGCAAGGTCAGCGACGCGTTGAGCGCGATCAGCGCCGGCGGCGTATCGCCGATCGGCGAGCCGTTGGCGATATTGCCGCCGATCGTGCCCATGTTGCGCACCTGCTGGCCGCCGATACGGGTAATCAGCGGTCCGAGCGCCGGGATATGCTGCGACAGTGTCTCGATCGCCTCCGAATAGGTGACGCCGGCGCCGATCGTGATGAGCTTGTCTTTCACCGTGATCGACTTCAATTCCTGCAGGCCGGCGATGAACACGACCGGCGTGATGTCGCGCATGTGCTTGGTGACCCAGAGGCCGACATCGGTGGAGCCGGCGATCACGGTTGCCGTCGGCGAGGTCTCGAGAACGGTGGCGAAATCATCAAGGTTCGCCGGCACGATCAGTCGATTTCGACCTTCGCCGATTTCCACGCGGGCGCCGTCGCGAAGGGCTTGCAGGCGCGCGATCATCGTTTCGCGCTCGACCAGCAAGGGATCATTTTGCGTCCCGCCATAGCTGGAGATGGAACGGGCGGCGCGCAGGATCGGCTCGTAGCCGGTGCAGCGACAGAGATTGCCCTGAAGTGCCGTCTCGATCTGCTGATCCGTCGGGTTCGGCGTCTGCATCCAAAGCCCGTAGAGAGACATGACGAAGCCTGGCGTGCAGAAGCCGCATTGCGAGCCGTGAAAGTCGATCATGGCTTGCTGCACCGGATGGAGATGGTCGTCGCTGGGGGCAAGATGCTCGACAGTGACCACATGACAGGCGTCGAGCGAGCCGAGGAAGCGAATGCAGGCATTGACGCCTTCATAGACGAGGCCCTCAGCAGGCGACAGCCGTCCCACGAGCACCGTGCAGGCACCGCAGTCGCCTTCGGCGCAGCCCTCCTTCGTACCCTTCAAGGAGCGGCAGAGACGCAGCCAGTCGAGCAACGTCTGGTCGGGTGCGACGTCGCTCAGAACGACGTCCTCTCCGTTGAGAATGAAACGAAGTTCCGAGCGGATTGTCATGGGCGCCATGGTTCAGCTCCCGCGATAGGTGGAATAGCTGTAGGGCGAGAGGAGGAGCGGCACATGGTAATGCGCACCTTCATCGGCGAGACCGAAACGGATCGGGATGATGTCGAGAAACATCGGGCCTTCCGATGTGCGGCCGAGATAATCACCGGCATGAAAGCGCAGCTCGTAGGTGCCGGCCTTCATGGTTTCGCCCGACAGCAGCGGCGCATCGCAGCGGCCGTCGTCGTTGGTCCTGGTAGACTTCAGGAGATGCAGTCCATCGCCCTCGATCCGATAGAGTTCGATGTGCAGGCCGTGGGCAGGCTTACCGAGCGCCGTATCCAACACGTGGGTCGTGAGCCGTCCGGCTCCTGGCGAATGAGACTGCATGCTTTTCTCCCGAACGTAGCGCTCCTGTTTTCACTATCCGCCAAGCCGGTACCACTGAAAAGCAGCGGTATCGTTCGAGACTTTCAAATTTTCCAAGGGGAATAGTGCGCGCGATTTGCGGTTAGAAATTGATGATCGGATACGTTTGGAGGGACGTTTCGTGCGCTGTCGGTGCGACATGCTTGGACATGATCGACAGCCTTTGGCAGTTCGCTGAAAAGGTGAAACAGGCTTCGGAATAGAAATCTGCCCTGAATGATGAAGAAGCCGGCGACGGCTGCCGGCTCTGGCGAGCACTGGCCGCAACGCCCCACTTGCCCGTCGACCATGCACTGACAGGCTTACCAGGAATAGACTTTACGGCTCCTGGGATCAGTGTCCGTAACGACTGTCTTACGGAAATAACGCGGCCGCGCTGGTCGAACGGAGTGCGATTGGCACTCCGCGCGAACTCGGCTGCCCTGCCGCAGGCCACGCATCGAACTTCACAACACCTATCGCCAATCGAGACTGAGGTGACTTCGAGGAATGAAAACGGGAGACAATGGATGAAAGTAATCGAAATTCAGCCGCTGACCAGAGCCGCATTCGCCCCTTTTGGCGACGTGATCGAGATGGAAGGTGCACACAGCTATCCCATCAATGCGGGCAAATGCACCCGTTATCACGACCTCGCGAAGATCGAAGCGATCGGAGAAGAGGCACGAACGATGATCAGCTGGCTGCGTGGCGAACCCTATGCGTTGCCGCTGGAGCTAAGGATGGTGGAGCGGCATCCTCTCGGCAGCCAGGCCTTCGTTCCGCTGTCCAGCCATCCGTTTCTCGTCGTTGCGGCTCACCAGACGGACAATGGGCCAAGCGAGCCCGTCGTCTTCCGCACCAGCCCCGGGCAGGGCGTCAACATCTGGCGCAACGTCTGGCATGGCATTCTGACACCCCTCGATGGCGTCTCCGACTTCATCGTCGTCGATCGCGGCGGCCAGGGCGTCAATCTCGAGGAACATTTCTATGAAGAGACGTTCCTGATCCGCTAACCCGGTAAAGAACGATCCGAATGTCAATAAGGGGCGCTGCCATCGCAGCGCCCCTTATTTTGTTAGCGCGAGTTCCCGTTTTCCATAGTCCTGCGAAACGTCAAAAGGCCGGGTCATTCGAGCGAATGACCCGGCCTTGAATTTAGACCGCTGCTAGTCTGCGAAGAAGGCGAAGCGCACGACGAACAGGGCGGCGACGATCTGCGTTGCCGGATGCAGCATCGACCAGCGGCCGGTGAAGACCTTCACGGCGACATAGGTGATGAAGCCGAAGGCAAGGCCGTTGGCGATCGAGTAGGTGAAGGGCATTGCGAGCGCCGTAATTGCCGCCGGCGCTGCCTCGGTCAGGTCATCCCATTCGATCTCGGTCAGCTCGCGCATCATCAGGCCGGCGACGTAGAGCAGCGCCGGAGCGGTTGCATAGGCGGGAACGGAGGCTGCAAGCGGCGAGAAGAAGAGGGCTGCGATGAAGAGTACGGCGATGGTAATTGCCGTCAGGCCCGTCCGGCCGCCAGCCTGGACGCCCGATGCGCTTTCGACGAAGGCCGTCGTGCTGCTGGTGCCCATCAGCGAGCCGGCGACGATCGCGGCACTGTCGGCAAGCAGAGCTCTGCTCAAGCGGTTCGGCTTTCCTTCCTGGATCAGGTTCGCACGCTTGGCGATGCCGATCAGCGTCCCGGTGGCGTCGAAGACTTCGACCAGCACGAAGACCAGGATGATGTGGACCAGGCCGCCATGCAGAGCGCCGACGATATCGAGTTGCAGGAAGGTCGGCATGATGGATGGCGGCGCCGAAACGATGCCGTGGAACTGGCTGACGCCGAAGATCCAGGAGAGAATGGTGACGGCGAGAATGCCAATGAGGATCGAACCTCTTACCTTCAGCGCATCCAGAACGGCGATGATGAAGAAACCGAGAATTGCGAGAAGAGGGCCGGTCTGCTTCAGGTCTCCGAGACCGACAAGCGTTGCCTTGTTGGCAACGACGATGCCGGCGCTTTTTAGCGCGATGATCGCCAGGAAGAGGCCGATACCAGCCGCGATCGCGCTTCTCAGCGAATGCGGGATGCCGGCAATCAGCCAGCTGCGTACGCCGGTGACCGTCAAGAGGACGAAAATGCAGCCGGAAATGAAGACGGCGCCGAGCGCCTGCTGCCAGGTAAAGCCGAGGGCTGCGACCACAGTGAAGGCGAAGAAGGCATTGAGCCCCATGCCCGGCGCCATGCCGATCGGCCAATTGGCGACAAGGCCCATAACGATCGAGCCCAATGCGGCTGCGAGACAGGTCGCGACAAAGACGGCATTGCGATCCATGCCCGTCGTCGACAGAATGTCCGGATTGACGAAGATGATGTAGGACATCGTCAGGAATGTCGTCACGCCTGCGATGAGCTCGGTGCGCACGGACGTGCCGTGCTCACTCAGTTTGAAAAGTCGTTCAAGCATTATTCCTCCCTAAGCGTTCCCGACGCTCGTCAAATCATGGGGCTTGCCCGCATCTCCTCCGGATGCGGGCCGCGAGAAGCGGTTTTCAACGCTTCATGGCGAGGGGGGATTGTGCGCTTTTAATGGCTTTACGCGCTAGAGCCGGATTTCCCTGCAATTCGCGAAAGACATTCTAGTTTTTCAAGCTATTTCCGCGGGAGTTTTTTCGGTTCTCGGAGCCGCGAACTCATGGCCGAAGCTGTCGCGCCGTATTGCACAGTCATCCGACGCAGCCGACCATACAAGAAGATATGCACGACTTTTATAGCGGCAAGGTGACAAAGCCAATCTATTTCTGGCGGGTGGCGAAACTGCGAAGGTCGTGCAGGAGGCGGATATGATGGATCGCGGCAAGCCCCCAATATCCAGACAGGTGACATGAGTGTGCTCAATCCGAACGGGCGCAATCATAGCTGCCCGGCGCGATATTGGTCGGCAATGTTCCTGCAGGCGCGGATGGTCAGGGCCATTACCGTCAGCGTGGTACCGGCAATGCCGCTGCCCGGAAAGGCGGAGGCATCCGCCACGATGAGGTTGGGAATATCCCAGCTTTGATTATAGGCATTGAGGACGGAGTCCTTGTTCGATGTCCCCATGCGCGCGCCGCCGGTTTCATGGATGGCGGCGCCCATGCACATGGTCTTGCGGAACCACGTGCGGAACATGAAGCGGCTGAACGGATCGGCATCGGGGAAAGCGCCGCGGCCCATTTCTCTGAGGCCAGTGGGGGAGCCGATGAATTCCAGCTCGCCGCCGACACCACGCACCATGTCGATCAGCACTTCTTCCTGCCGGCGTAAGAGGACATGTTCCTCCTCGCCCATGACACAACGGATATGAGGTACGGGGATCCCCCAGGCATCCTTGCGCCTTGCATCGAGCGTGATGCGATTGTCGGCATAGGGCAGCATGCGGCCGAAGCCGAAGAAGGCGAGCCTTGAGGGCTCGTCATCCGGCGTCGGCGCCCGGCCGATGCTTCCCTGATAGTCGAAATCGTCGCGGCCCGCGTCGCCTTCTCCAAAGCGCGGGACGAAGATGCCGCCGGATGGATTGTAGAAAGGATCCGTCGGCGCGGAATCGTCGACTGCCCAGCCGCTTGCCTTCGCAAACGAGCCGAAGGCCAGGCAAGGCAGCTGGTCCATGAAATAGCGCCCGAGCGCGCCCGAGCTGTTGGCGAGCCCGTGGGGATGGCGATTGCTGGCGGAGTTGAGAAGCAGCCGCACGCTTTCGATCGGCGATGCCGAGAGCACGACGAGGGCCGCATGCGCGGTCTCGACCTTGCCGGTGATGCGATCGATGAACTCCGCTCCCGTCGCTCGGCCGCCGGCATCGTCGGTGGTGATGCGGCGCACGATGGCATCATGGCGGATCGTCAGCCGCCCGGTCGCCAACGCCTCACGCAGGGGTTTCGGCGTGCGCTCCGCATCGGGGGCGATATAGCGCCAGGAAACGACGTGCCGCTTCGGCCAGCGTCCTTCGACTTCGCTCTTGAAAACCTCTTCCGCAGGGGTGAGCTTTGCCGGATGCGCATAGACGCCGTCGGGCAATGTCTCCACGCCATCCTCATTGCCATAGAGCCCGAGGCTGGATTCGACTTCGGCATAGTAGGGAGCGAGGTCATCGTAGGAAACCGGCCAGTCCTCGCCCTTGCCGGTCTTCGAGCGGATCTTGAAATCATCGTCCGTCCAGCGCAGCAGCACCCGGCCGAAGCTGTGCAGGCGGCCGCCGCCCTGCCGGCCGCGTATCCACAGGAAAGGTGCATCCTTGGGGGTCGTATAGGGGCTCTTGCGATCATTGACGAAGAAATGGCTGAAGCGCTCGGTAAAGAAGGCGGCGCGGGCCTGGATGGGCTGGCCCTTGAGCGTGGCACGCGCGCGTTCCCAGATATTGATGCTGCTTGCTGGCGCCTTCTTGCGGTTCGGATCGAAATCCTTCTGCGTCACCGCGGGACCGGCTTCGAGGAGCAATACCGACAGTCCTTGGGCGGTCAATTCCCTGGCGGCAAAGGAGCCGGCGGCGCCGGAGCCGATCACCAGCGCGTCGTAGGTAGTCTGAGACATAGATTTTTCCGTATATTTCAGAGACGGACGCCGTCGGCGCCGAAGAGGGAGGCCTTGGTGATATCGATGCCGGGCGAGATTCTTGCGCCTGGCAGAAGCGTGGTATCGCCCATGATGCGGTAGGAAAGACTTTGTCCGGCCCAGTCGAACCAGACGACGGTGTCAGCGCCCATCGGCTCGATCACGGAAACGAGGCCCGCAATGGTTGGCAAAGATCCCACCTCCCGATCCGGAACGATATGTTCGGGGCGAATGCCGAGGGTGACCGAGCCTGGCTTGATGGCTGCCAGAAAAGGATAGCCGGCGAGATCGATGGAAAGCCCGTTGCTTTCGAAGACGGGTGCGTCCGCTTTCAAGACAATCTCGCCCTTGATGAAATTCATCGCCGGCGCCCCGATGAAGCCGGCGACGAAGAGATTGGCCGGGCGATGGTAGATCTCGGATGGGCTGGCAAGCTGCTGGATCACGCCGTCTTTCATGATGGCGATGCGATCGGCAAGGGTAAGCGCCTCTACCTGATCATGCGTGACATAGATCATCGTGTTGCCGAGGCTCTGATGCAGCTTCTTGATCTCGACGCGCAGCTCATTGCGCAGCTTGGCGTCGAGATTGGAGAGCGGTTCGTCGAACAGGAAGACGTTGACCTCGCGCACCAGGGCGCGGCCGATGGCGACGCGCTGGCGCTGGCCACCCGACAGTTCCGAAGGGCGGCGATCAAGCAGCTTGTCGAGATGGAGAAGCGAAGCGGTGCGGGCGATGCGCGCCTCGATCTCGGCCTTGGGAAGACCCGCCACGCGCAGCCCGAAGGACAGGTTCTTGCGCACGGACATGCGGGGATAGAGCGCATAGGATTGGAAGACCATGCCGATGCCGCGATCCTTCGGTTCGGCCCAGGTGACGTTCTTGTCCGATATCCAGATTTCGCCGTCGCTGATGTCCTGCAGGCCGGCAATGGAGTTGAGCAGGGTTGATTTCCCGCAGCCGGAAGGTCCGAGCAGCACGAGGAATTCGCGCGGGGCGATATCGATCGACATCTTGTCGATGACGGTGTGATCGCCATAGGCGATCTTGAGATCCTTGACCGAGACGGCAGGCTGCATGGCGTTACCCCTTGACGGCGCCGGCGGCGACACCACGCAGGAACCAGCGGCCGGAGAAGAAATAGATGGCGAGCGGAACGACGGCTGTCAGGATGGTGGCAGCCATGTTCACATTATAGGCGCGCTCGCCCATGGTGGTGTTGACGATGTTGTTGAGCTGCACCGTCATCGGCAGATTGTCCCGTCCGGCAAAGACCAGACCGATCAGGAAGTCGTTCCAGATGCCGGTAAACTGGAAAATGGAGGCAACGACGATCATGGGCACAGACATGGGCAGCATGATCTCGAGGAAGATTCGCCAGAAACCGGCGCCGTCGACGCGCGCTGCCTTGCAGAGCTCCTCGGGAATGGCGACGAAGTAGTTGCGGAACAGCAGCGTCACCAGCGGCAGGCCGAAGATCACGTGAACGAGAACCACGCCTGCGACCGAATTATAAAGGCTCAGATTGGCGAGCAGCCGCACCAGCGGATAGAGGAAAATCTGGTAGGGGATGAGACCGCCTGCCATCAGAAGCCCGAACAGCAGGTTCGAGCCTCTCTGCCGCCAGAAGGAGAGGGCATAGCCGTTGATCGCGCCGATGAAGACGGAAATCGCTACGGCCGGCACGGTGATCTTGACCGAATTCCAGAAGCCGACGCGCACGCCCAGGCACTGCGTGCCCATGCAGGCTCCCGACCAGGCGGTCTTCCAGGCTTCGAAATCGATGGTATCGGGCCAGGCAAAGATGCGGCCCTGACGGATCTCTTCCATTGTCTTCAGCGATGTGACGAGCATCGTATAGAGCGGCAGCAGGAAGAACAGCGCTGACAGGATGAGGAAGGCATAGAGCCCGATCTGGCCTGCCGTCAGCCGCGATGGCTTGGGGCCGCGGGGATGAAGAGCCGCCATCAATGTGCTCCCCTTCTTCTGGCGCGCATGTGGAGCGCATAGCGAAACGGCGCGACGGCCATGACTACCGAGAGCACGAGCACGGTGGCGCCGGCGCTCGCAAGGCCGAGGTTCTGGCGCTCGAAGAGATTGTCCATGATGAATTTTGCCGGCACTTCGGTCGCATAGCCGGGGCCGCCACCGGTCTGTGCGACGATGAGGTCATAGGTCTTGATCACGCCCATGGAGAGCAGCATGCCCGATGCTGCAAGCGCCGGCCCGAGTTGCGGCAGGATGATCGAGGTATAGATGCGCCAGATCGGAATACCGTCGATCTGCGCCGCCTTCCATTGCTCCTCGCCGATCCCGCGCATGCCGGAGAGAGCAATGACCATGACGAGGCCAGCACCCTGCCAGACACCGGCAAAGACCACCGTGTAGATCGCCATGTCGCGATTGACGATCCAGTCGAAGACGAAGCTCTGCCAGCCGAGCGCCCTGACCGTCGCCTGAATGCCGAAGGTCGGATTCAGCATCCACTGCCAGATGAGGCCGGTGACCACGAAGGACATGGCATAGGGATAGAGGAAGATGGTGCGAAACACGCTTTCGAAGCGAACCTTGCGATCGAGCGCTGCGGCGAGCACGAAGCCCAGCGCCAGGCAGCCGGCAACGTAAAGTACGCCGAAGATCAGCACGTTTTCCAGGGATGCGAGCCATCGCGACGTCCGGAACAGTTTGGCATATTGGGCAAAGCCGACATAGTTGGACGACGGGAAGATGGTCGAATCCGTGAAAGACAGGCGCACCGACCAGACCATGGTGCCGATATAGACGAAGATCGCGGCAATCCAGGTCGGCAACAGGGCGAAGGTCGCAGCAAGGGGACGTCTGCGCTTGGCTTGCATCAGCAAACTTTCTCGAGAAAATGGGCGGAGCCGATCGACAAGGAGCTCGGCGATCGGCTCGCTCGAAGGCCTATTCGAAGATCGCGAAGAACTTCTCCGCACCGGAGGCGCTATCCTCGGACGGATTGGTCCAGAACTCGTCGACGAAGTCGTTGAGGGCGCCGGCCTGTTGCGGCGAGAGGATCAAGGCCTGATCCGGCACGATCTTGCCGGCGCTCATCAGCTCGAGGCCCTTTTGCGCGCAGATGTCGAGCTTCGATTTGTCGACGTCGGTGCGCATCGGCACCGAGCCCTTCTTCAGCGAGAACTCGACCTGCACGGTCGGGTCCATGGCGACCTCCGCAAGCAGGGTCTGGCCCTTTTGCGCGGCTGCATCGGCGATCTTCGGGAAGGAGAAGGAGTCGGCGACATAGACCATTCCGGGCGATTGCGGCGCTAGCATGCAGCCATAATCCTTGCCCAGTTCCTTGCCGGCGGCAACGAATTCGCCCTTGGCCCAATCACCCATGAATTGCACGCCGGCCTTTCCGGTGATGACCATGGCGGTCGCGTCGTTCCAGTTGCGGCCCGCGGCACCTTCGTCGACATAGGCTCGCAGCTTGCCGAGAATATCCAGCGTCTTCTTCACGCCTTCCGTCGATGCGTCACCCTTGTCTTTGTCGACATAGATCTTGAGGAAACCGTCAATGCCGACCTGGGTCAGCAGGATCATGTTGAAGACCTTGGACTCCTGCCAGGATTGGCCACCCCAGGCGACGGGCTGAATGCCGGCGGCTTTCAGCTTGTCCAGTGCCGCGAAGAATTCGTCCCAGCTCTTCGGCTCGTCGCCGACACCGGCCTTGGCGAAGGCATCCTTGGAGTAAAAGACCCAGCTCTCACCATGGGCGCCGGTCGGAGAGAGGTAGACCTTGCCGTTATAGGAGATGAGGTCGTAGATCGATTTCGGCAGGACATCGGCCCATTTGCCGGCTTTCGCCACATCATCGATCGGGTTCATAAGTCCCTGACTGACGAAATCAGTATTGGCAAGGCCGAGCACGGCCTGCTTGGCGGTCGGCGGGTCGCCCGCAACCAGACGGTTCTGAAAGGCCGCATCAGCTGCTCCGAAACCGGCAATGGAAGAGTCTTTCCAGACGCCACCGCGTTTTTCGAATTCCTGTTTGACGACGCCGAGGGCGGCGGCCTCGCTGCCGGAGGTCCAGGAGGTCATAACCTCGGCCTGCGGCTTGTCTTCCGCATGGGCAGAGATGGAGGCCGCAACGAATGTGGCTCCCATCAATAGCATTTTCACTGTGTCTTTCATTGTTCCACCTCTTCAAGAAAGCCCTCTTGGCGGGGCTATTCGTTTTCGGATCGTTGGTATCAGCGGTAAATCGGCAAAAGCGCCTGTCTGACGAGGGTCAGTCCGTTGGCGATATCGCCGACCGGATCGGGTGCGGCGTCGAGCTCGAGGATGGCCCAGCCTTCATAGCCCCGGTCACGCAGCAGCCTGGCCCAGCCCGGCCAATCGACCCGGCCAAGGCCGAAACCGCAGAAATAGGGGCGATGGCGGTCATGAATATGCTCGTCGATCAAGGTATCAGCCGGCATCTGTCCCAGCGCATCCTTCCAATGGGCGATGATGACGCGCTCGTGGTGCCGGTCGACGAGCTGCAGCGGATCGGAGCCGGCAACGATGATGTGCGCCGTATCCGGGCACATATGCACATAGGCGGGATCGGTCAGCAGCATCAGCAGATCGACATCGCGCGCCGCCGCGAAGATCGAATGCGCTTCGGTATGGAGAGCGAGCCGCACACTCTTGGTATGGAGGGCAGCACCGAGGCGGTTGAGGAAATCGGCAATCTTGCGTGCCTGCTCGAAATCGAAGAAGCGGGTCGGCTGAGCGCCGAGCGTCTGGCGAAGCGGCGCTCCGATGACCATGATGTCGCTACCGCAGGCCTTGAGGAATTCGGCGTATTTTTCGGCCTTGTCGATGATGGCGGCCTGAGCGGATGCCTCGGTGAAATCGCCGGCGGCCTCGAGCTCGGCAAAGAAGCCGCTCGCCAGGGTCAGTCCGCGCCTGGAAAGTTCATCGGCAAACTTCTCGACCGAACCATAGGTTTTCGTCGCATCCTGCCAGTTGAAGGGCGAGAAGGTCAGCTCCACGCCGGTGACGCCGGAGGCCTGCACGGCATCGAGCATCTTGTCCCAGAAGGCGCGCGGCTCACTGCGTGATAGCGCGATGATGCCGTCATAATCCTTTACGCCCCAAAATCCGGGGTGGAAAAAGGTGACAAGATCGACACCAAAACGCAGCCGTTCCGTAGAGGTCATGAGACTATCCGTTCCTAAGACATGGAGGATCGATCGCGGAACCATGTGCCGCGGCAAATAATCCATAATGATTTCAATGCACTGCAAGTGGCAAACGTTTGCCGTGCCTGAATAGTAGACAAGTCGTTTTTATATGCAAGCGATTTTTGGCAAACGTTTGCTAAACGGCTGGGATTGCCGTAGCATCCCGCGCAGCAGGCATTGGGAAGGACGCCAAAAATTGAAGATTAACAAGGATATGCCGGCAGAAGAGCATTCCGGTCCTCTGATGGCGGATGTCGCTCGGCTGGCAGGCGTCGCGATTTCCACGGTGAGCCGGGCACTGGCCAATCCCGGTCGCGTGAACGAGAAGACCCGCGCCAAGATCGATGCCGCCGCCAAGCAGCTCGGCTATACGCCCAATGCCATGGCGAGGGGGCTCCGTGTCGGCAAGTCTAATGTCGTCATGATCATTCTGCCTGGCTCGCTCTATTACGGCGTCTCGCAGGTCATTCCCCTGGTCCTGCAGGGAATAAACCGGTCGTTGAGGCAGAATGGCTATCATCTGATGATTGCCAACCTCGATCGCGACGAGGCTTCCGAGCGCCACATCCTCGATCTGGCTTTCGGCGGCACGGTGCGTGGCGCCATCATTCTCTCCTCGGATCTACCGGTCGATGGCGGCCGGTCGCTCAAGGATTCGGCCCTGCCGATCGTCTCCCTTTTGTTCGATATGAGCCACGCGGCCCTGCCGAGTGTCGTGACCAATGATCGGCAAGCCGTTCGCGATGCCACGGCCGAATTGGTTGCCCTAGGCCATCGGCGTTTCCTGTATCTTGCCGGTCCGCAGGGTAATTATCACGACAATGAACGCTATCTGGGTGCGGTTGAAGCGCTTGCAGCCGCGGGGCTGCCGGAGACGGCGATCGTCAGGTCCGGCGGCAGCCTCGATTATCAGCATGGTTTCCAGATCGGCGTTGCCGCGGCGACTGAATTTGCCGATCTCCCGCTAAGGCCGACGGCCGTCATCGCCACCAGCGATGACATGGCAATTTCCTTCATGAGCTGCGTTCAGCGGATGGGCTGGAAAATTCCGGCAGATCTTTCCATCGTGTCCTTCGACGGCGCTCCGGTCTGCGAATATTCGCTACCGCCTTTGTCGACCATCGAACAGCCTGTCGAGGAAATGGGGCAGATGGCCGTGAACCTTCTGATGGAACGGATCGATGCGCCGGAGAAAGGGGCGGCCATTCGTCATGTCATCGCGAGCAAGCTTATTCGGCGCGAAAGCTTCGGTCCGGCGCCACTAGAGCCGGATGATTTTAGGTCTGTTCGACCTAAAATCTGAATCCGCTCTAGAATCAAAGAAGTAGAGCGTGATGTCGTCCGAAAACCGCATACACTTTTCGGCATCACGCTCTAAATGCTTAGGGCGGCGCGGCGTCACCCTCATTGGTGATTCCATTCCGTCCGAGCGATGAACGGAACAGTCGCGGCGTCGTCCCCGTCCGTCGCTTGAAGATGTCGTAGAACCGGCTGGCGGAGCCGAAGCCGCAATCATAAGCGATCTGCAGAATGGGGCTGCTGGTTTCGGCAAGCTGCTGCATTGCCCGCGCCAGGCGATAACGCGTCAGATATTCGTTGACCGAGATGCCCAATACGCTGCGGAAGATCTTGTTGGCCGTGCTTGGATGGATGCCGGCGAGCCCCGCCAGCATCGGCAGGCTTACCGGTTCGCAATAGCGGGTATGGATAAGGTCGGTCAATGTTTCGGTGCGCTGCACGGCGATGCTGGCGGTCGGTGCCGAGCGCCGCCGGGCAAAGTCATGATTGTCGTCGGGAGCATCGAGAACGAAACGCCGAATTCTGAGCTTGACTTCGTCGAGGATCAGCCGACGCCGAGCCATGTCGCCGTGCTCCCAGTCGGCCACCCATTGCGGCAGGAGCACAGTGTCGGCGGGGTAGGGGCGGGTATCGGCCGAAAATCGTCCCTGCAAGATCGACTGCCGCACGTTGCGATCGATCGGCAAGCTCAGGAAATCGACGAGCGGAAGATAGATGCAGATGAGCGGAACATCGGGGGTGACCGCAATCGTCCTGTGCGGAATGGCAGCCCAGAATAGCACCAGTCGCCCCGCGTCCACCTGCTCCTGCCTTCCGTTGAAAATATAGGTCATCTGCCCTTCCATGAGGAAGTTCAGCTCGACATGGTCGTGCCAATGCGCGGCACTCATGGCATTGGCTATGTGCCGCTCGATCAGAAAGCCGCCGGCGGATGCGATGAGAGCTTCATGCTCGACGGAATTGCTGGGTTTCGGCATGGGTCTGTCTGGTGGCGCGAATCCGGGAATAATTTCATTGATAGCAGGAGGAAATTCCGAATTGAAAGAAGCATTGAGGTTCAAAGCCATTCCATGCGGAGATCCCTTCATGCCAAAGATCTGTCTGATCGGTGCCGGCAGCACCGTCTTTGCCCAGAATATTCTGGGCGACGTCCTTTCCAGTCAGAGCGGTGGCGATTACGCCATCAGCCTCTTCGACATCGATCCGGAGCGCCTGAAAACATCTGAAATCGTTGCACGCAGGCTCTGCGAGGCGCTTCATCTCGACAAGGTGCGCGTCGAGGCGACGCTTGACCGCCGGCAAGCGTTGAAAGGTTCGGATTTCGTCATCCTGATGATGCAGGTTGGCGGCTACAAGCCGGCCACCGTGACGGATTTTGAAATCCCGAAACGGCATGGCCTCCGGCAGACCATCGCTGATACGCTCGGGATCGGCGGCATCTTCCGCGGACTGCGCACCATTCCCGTTCTCGAAGAAATCTGCCGCGACATGGAAGATGTGTGTCCCAACGCGCTCTTGATGCAATACGTCAACCCGATGGCGATCAATTGCTGGGCGATCAAGGAGATTGCGCCCAACATCCGCACCGTCGGGCTTTGCCACAGCGTGCAGCACACAGCCGCCCATCTCGCCGATTGCCTCGGCGAAGACGTCGCCGATATCAACTATCTCTCGGCCGGCATCAACCATGTCGCCTTCTTCCTCAAATATGAAAAGCTGCGAACCGATGGCAGTCGCGAGGATCTCTATCCGCGCCTGCGTGCCCTGGCAGAGGAAGGACGCATTCCCTCTGACGATCGCGTCCGTTTCGACGTTCTGAAAAGACTTGGCCACGTCGTCACGGAATCGAGCGAGCATTTCTCGGAATATACATCCTGGTACATCAAGGAGGGCCGTAGTGATCTGATCGAGCGACTCAATATTCCCCTGGATGAATATATCCGCCGCTGCGAGGTCCAGATTGCCGAGTGGCACGAGTTGCGCCACGACCTTGAAGGCGGCAAGCCGATCGATGTCTGCCGGAGCAACGAATATGCGGCCGGCATCATTCATGCGGCAGTCACCGGCCAGCCAGCGCTGATCTACGGAAATGTCCCCAACAACGGGCTGATCCAGAATCTGCCGAACGAATGCATCGTCGAAGTTCCTTGCCATGTCGATCACAACGGCATTCAGCCGATCCGCATCGGGCGGATACCTTCGCAGCTCGCATCCGTCATGCGCTTAAGCGTTTCCGTGCAGGAGCTGACGGTCGAGGCGGCACTGACGAAGAAACGGGATCGCATCTATCAGGCAGCCCTGTTCGATCCGCATACCGCAGCGGAGCTGTCACCCGATCAGATATGGGCGCTTGTTGACGATATGATCGAGCAACACGGCAGTCTTTTGCCCGCCTACCATTAGCCCCACCACGTCTTGAGCGACGATAATTCACCAGCGCGGTCTCTTCGAGAGAGGAGGCCGCGCGTTTGCTTTTTTGGCTCGATGGCGATCGCGAAATAGATCAAAAAAGATCAGAATTATGATTGACATTGATCTTATTGGATGGAAGTCTGAGCGAAATAGAAATGATTACGAAAGAGGAACCTTCATTGAGTCAGGCTGGAGGAGTCAAAGTCGATCGTCTCGACGCTATTCGTAGCCATCTGTATGCGAATGGATTTTCGACCATTCAGGCGCTCGCGGATGCCATCGGTGCTTCCTTGGCAACGGTGCGCAGGGACCTGCAGGTCCTCGAGCGGGAAGGCGCCATCGACCGCGTGCATGGCGGCGCCCGGATCGCCGAGGGATCGTCAGTGGAGCTTGCTTTTCAGGAGCGGGCCAAGCGGCATCTGTCGGCCAAGCGCGCGATCGCAACGGCTGCCTACGATTTGCTGGCGCCGCGCACGGCCATTTTTCTCGATGCTGGTACGACGGTTCTGCAGCTGGCACGGCTCATCCGTCTGAACCCGATGCCGCTGCGCATCTTTACGAACGGGCTGACAGTTGCGCAGGAATTCCTCAATATCCCCAATCTAGAAGTGGTGTTGCTCGGGGGACAATTGCGCAGCGAAAATGCTTCGCTCGTGGGGCCGCAGGCCGAAGCGATGCTCGAGAGCATCTGGTTCGATCAGCTCTTCCTCGGCGCAAGCGCCATCAGCCCGGACGGCGCGATCTATAGCGTCGACAGCGCCGAAGCGAGCCTCAATAGATGCATGCTCAGCCGGTCGGCGCACCGCTTCGTGCTCGCCGATTCCTCAAAATTCGGCACGATGGCGACCTATAAGGTCGCCCCCTTGAGTGCTGCCAAGGTGATTACCGATGGGGGTCTTTCCGCGCATTGGCGCAGCGAACTCGTTAATCTCGGCGTCGAGACGACGATCGCGGATCTCGGAGCGCCGGAATGAGCGACGACCTGATCCTCGGCATCGATGGCGGCGGCAGCAAGGTGCTGGTCGCTCTGGCGGAGCGAGCCGGCAACGTGCTGCTTATGTCGCGTAGCGGCGGCGTCAACCCGATGGACAATCCGAACTGGCGGCGCGAACTGGATCTTGCTCTGCGCCCCTTCCTGGAGCGGGAGCAGCCGGCGGCCGTCGCTGCAGCGCTGCCGGCCTATGGCGAAGTGGCACGCCTGTCGGAACAGCAGCTCGAGGCGATCGAGGCCAGCTTCCCCAAGGCGAAGCGGCATATTCTCAACGATGTCGATGCGGCTCATCTCGGCGCCTTCGCCGGAAAGCCTGGTATTCTGATCCTATCCGGCACGGGTTCGATGGCTTGGGCACGCAACAGCGCTGGCGCATCTGCGCGCGTCGGCGGATGGGGCGACGTCATCGGCGACGAGGGCAGCAGCTATTGGATCGGGCGGGCAGCTCTCAGCCTCGTCAGCCAGAGCCTCGACGGGCGGGCAGGTCCGACCGCGTTGGCGAAGGCCATGTTCGAATTTCTGAACCTCGACAGCATCGACCCGGTCAATGCGCTGGGAGGATGGGTGAGCGAACTCGAAAACCCTCGCGCCGAGATCGCTGCCCTGTCGATTCTCGTCGATCGCATTGCGCGCTCTGGTGACGGAGCAGCGAAACAACTGATCGAACAGGCCGCATCGGAACTGGCAAAGCATGCCGAAGCCATAGCGCCGCATTGCGATCCGGCCGCCGACTGGACCTATGCCGGCGGAACATTTGCAAGCCGCGCCCTGCTTGCCGCGCTCGAGCGGCGCGTCGGCCGCCCGGCCGTAAGCCCGAAGCTTCCTCCCATCGGCGGCGCCCTTCTGGCGGCTGCCCGCCTTCTCGACTGGCCGGTGGATGACGGCTGGATCACGCAAATCGCCGCAACGGCAAAGACCGCAGCGGTGCATTCAGGTGAAGCAGACCTCAATAACAAGGAAAGAAGGGAACATGCGTAAATTTACTTTGCCATTCGTCACTCTTGCGGCGCTCGTTGCCGCCGTTCCGGCTCTCGCTCAGGATGCAAAACCGCTTGCCGGACAATCGATCACGGTGCTGATGCCTTCGCCGCAGGCACCGAACATTCCCGGCGACTTCGAAGCCGAGACCGGCATTCACGTCAATATGCAGACACTCTCGTGGGACGATATCCGCCCGAAGCTCGTCACCTCGCTGATAGCAGGCACAGCACCGGCCGATGTCACCGAGTTCGACTGGTCATGGACGGGCCAGTTCAGCGCCGCGGACTGGTATCTGCCGCTCAACGACGTGATCGACGCCGATACGATCAAGGATATCGGTGTCTCCAAGATCTTCACGGTCAACGGCAATCTGCTCGGCGTGCCCTATACCAACGACTTCCGCGTCATGCTGATCAACAAGAAGCATTTCGCCGATGCGGGCATCACGACAATGCCGAAGACACTCGATGAGCTTGTCGCTGCCGCCAAGCAGATCAAGGAAAAAAAGATCGCGACCTATCCGATCGGCCTGCCGCTTTCGGCGACCGAAGGCGCGTCGACCAGCTGGTATCTGCTGACGAAAGCCTTTGGCGGCGAACTGTTCGACAAGGATTTCAAGCCGCTCTTCGTCTCGAAGGATTCGGCCGGCTACAAGGCGCTGGCCTTCGAATTGATGCTGCTGAAGGAAGGTCTCGTCGATCCCGCCTCCACCGGCCTCAAGGACAGCCAGATCAATGAGAGCATGTTTGCCCAGGGCGTCACCAGCATCATGATCTCGGGCGAGCCGGGCAGGATCGGTCAGATGAACGATCCGAAGCAATCGAAGGTCGCCGGCCAGGTCGAGGCGATCCTGGTGCCGACGGCTAGCGGCGAAACCCGCAGCTTCGGCCTTCCCGAAGCACTCGCGATCCCCCGCGTTTCGCAAAACAGGGAAGCCGCCATCGCCTTCGTCAAATGGTTCACCAGCAAGGAGTTCCAGAAGAAGAATGCGGCTAACGGCGCGTTGCCGACCCGCACCTCTGCACTGTCCGAGCTCAATTCCGCCGGCCAGCTGCTCAGCGGTGATACGCTTGTGGCGCAGTCGAAGACCGTCGAGCCGCTGTTCCCGCAGGGTACGCCTCCCTGGTATCCGGAATTCTCGAGCGCGGTGAACACGGCGATCAACAGCGCCGCGAAGGGCCAGGTCACCGTCGATCAGGCCATGCAGAACATCGCCGAAGCGGCAAAGCAGGCATCGGCGCAATGACAATCGCAGTCTCTGCCGGTGGCAGGAGCAGGCGTGGTGCCGGCGTCAAGGCCGACACCATGCTGGGTATCCTGCTTGTCTCGCCGATCCTGATCACGATGGCGGCCCTTGTCTTCTACCCGATCGGAAGAACGGTGTGGGACAGCCTGCACAGGGTCAATCCGATGCAGGCGGGAACGCCCTTTGTCGGGCTGGAAAACTACACGCGCATGCTCTCCGACGGGCAATTGGGCACGACCTGGGTCAATACGTTTCTCTACGTTGTGCTCGCAGTCGTGGCCGAGACGGTGTTCGGCGTGCTTGCCGCCGCCCTCATCAATCAGGTCAAGGTCGGCCGGCAATGGCTGCTCGCGGCCGTCGTCCTGCCCTGGGCGCTGCCCGGTGTCGTCAATGCCGTGATCTGGCTCTGGATCTACCAACCCGGCGCGGGATTGCTGAATGGCATTCTCTCGGCCATCGGGTTGCCATTCGAAAACCACGTCTGGTTCAACGATCGCACCAGCGCCATCATCGCAGTCACGGTGGTTCACGTCTGGCGGATGATGCCCCTGACCGTCGTCATCGTGCTGGCCGCCATGCAGAGCATTCCCGCTCATCTCTATGAGGCCGCGCGCATCGATGGTGCAACGCGCGCACAGATGTTCGCCCTTGTTACGCTTCCGCTGGTGCGCAGCGCCATTGCCGTTGCTATGACCAACGCGACCGTCAACGCTTTCAACCTCTTCGACGAGGCCTGGGTCTTGGCGGGTTCCAGCCTCGAGACGCGGCCGGTTCTCGTCCAGATCTATCTCGAGACCTTCCAGAACCTGCGCTTCTCCTATGGCATGGCCCTGTCTCTCGTGATCACGTTGGTCTCGCTGCTGGTCTCGCTCGTCTATGTCCTGCGCGTCTATCGCAACACCCGGTTTGACTGATGAAACAGAGCCTTTCCCATCGTTTGTTGATCTGGGCCGGTGTTGCGGCTCTCCTGATCTGGTCGCTCGGGCCGATCTACTGGACGCTCGCAAGCTCCATCACGCCGACCGAGGACTTTTCGGCACGACCCATCCATTTCTTTCCGCAGCATTTCACGCTGGATCACTTCTCGCGTCTCTTCGGCATCGATATTGCCAGGATCGGCGGAGTCCAGGTCTGGTCGCAGTTTCGCGCCGCGCTGATCAACAGCATCGTGACTTCGGTGGCTGCAACGCTTCTTTGCGTGGCGATATCGGCACTCGGCGCCTATGCCTTCACGCGGATCCAGTTTCCCGGCCGTGGCTTTCTGTTTGCCACCGTCGTCGCGACACTTGCAATTCCCGGTTATGCGGTACTCATTCCGCTTTATCGGATCATGATCAGCCTACATCTGGTCGATACCTATGTGGGCGTGGCGTTGATTTACGTTTCGGCTTACCTGCCCCTGTCGCTGTGGCTGTTGCGGAGCGTCTTCGAGGCGTTGCCGATCGCGCTTGAAGAGGCGGCACAGCTCGATGGCGCCGGCAGGCTCTACATCTTCTTCAACATTGTCCTGCCGCTCGCCGGTCCCGGCCTGACGGCAGCGGCAATTTTGACCTTTCTTGGCGCATGGGGGCAGTATCTCGTCCCGCTCATCTTCTCGCCGCAGGCGACGAAGCCCTTGACGGTGCTGATCCCGGAATTCGTCACCAAGAACTTCATCGACTATGGGCTGATCACGGCAAGCGGATCGATTGCCATCATCATTCCCGCCCTGGTCGTCATCTTTCTCAATCGATACCTCGTCAGCGGTCTGCTGGCCGGATCGGTCAAGTAAATCGGAGCTAGCATGAATACGACGGAAAAGGTGATCTTCGAGCAATTCCCCTATTGGGAAAAGGCGATTGGACTGGTCTCCGCCCCGCATGATGCCGAACTGACGGTTTTTCTGGGCTGCGGCACATCCTACAATCTCGCTTTGTCGCTCGCGGCTCACGCCAATCTTGCCGGCTATCCGGCGATTGCCGCGCCGGGTGCGGAATGGCTGAACCGGCCGGCCGCCTTCTGGCCGCGCTGGCAGAATGTCCATCTGGTGGCCCTTTCCCGCAGCGGCGAAACGACGGAAACCGTTGCTGCCGCCAAGACTAGCCGCAAAGCCGGCGTTTTCGTCACCGCCATCACGGTCGAGCCCGAAAGCTCGCTTGCCAAGAATTGCGACCGGCTAATCGAAGCGGCGACCCATGGCGATGAGGGCATCGTCATGACGGTCTCGGCGAGCCTGATGCTGCTTCTGGGCATGCAGATGGTCGGCGTGAAGATCCCGCCATCGATCGCCCAATCCGCACGCCGTCTCGCCGATCAGCTCGATGCGGCTCTTCCGAAGATCATCGAAGGTCGGTCGCATTTCGTTTTCCTCGGCAGCGGACCGCTCTACGGCATTGCCCTGGAAGGTGCGTTGAAGCTGATGGAAATGAGCCAGATCATCACCCAGGGCTTCCATCCGCTGGAATACCGGCACGGACCGATCAGCCTCGTCGATGGAAATACGGCGGTCGTCACGCTCTATAGCGCCGATCAGAAGGCTGCGGAAGCGCTGCTGGTCGAGGAGCTGCGGCAAAAGGGTGCGACCGTTATCGGCTTTGGCGGCCCCGGCGATCTGGAGCTGACCGTCGATTGCGATGCGGCAATTGTCGGTCTCTGCGTGTTACCGGCTCTGCAGATTCTTGGCGAACGGGCAGCGCAGTCGAAGGGTGTCGATACGGTGTCGCCCCGCCATCTGACCAAGGTCGTGATGCTCGGATGAACGCCGCCGTCGAACACAATCGCAGCATTGCGCTGAAGAAGCTTCTCGGTGACCGTGTCAAGACTATGCCGCGCGGGATCACATCGGTCTGCTCCGCGCATCCGCTCGTTATCGAGGCGGCACTGAGGCGTGCGGCCTTAGATGAGGCGGTCACGCTGATCGAAGCGACCTGCAATCAGGTCAATCAGGATGGTGGCTATACCGGAATGACGCCACGCGACTTCCGCCGTTTCGTCGAAGACATAGCCGCAGCTGTCGGCTTTCCTGTCGACCGCATCATCCTCGGCGGCGACCATCTTGGGCCGAACCCGTGGAGGAAGCTGCCCGCAGAGGAAGCGATGGCGAAGGCCGAGGCGATGATTGCGGCCTATGTCGAAGCAGGTTTCGAAAAGATCCATCTCGATACATCGATGGGCTGCGCCGGCGAGCCCGTAGCCTTGGCCGACGAGCTGACGGCGGAACGCGCCGCGCGGCTTGCACGCGTGGCGGAACAGGCTGCTCTTCGCTCCGGCCGCCGGCCGCCCGTTTATATTATCGGAACCGAGGTCCCGCCGCCGGGCGGCGCCACCCATGCCCTCGACGAGCTCGAGGTGACGCGACCCGAGGCGGCGATAAACACACTGGCAGTGCATCGTGCCGCCTTCGCCAAGGCCGGTGTCGAAGGCGCTCTGGAGCGGGTGATCGCCATCGTCGTTCAGCCAGGCGTCGAGTTCGGCAATGCCAATGTCGTCCTTTACAGACCGGATCGTGCGGATGGCTTGATTGGCGCTCTGGACCGAATGCCTGGCTTGCTCTTCGAGGCTCATTCAACGGACTATCAGCCCGCGGACGCACTTGCCGCCCTTGTGGAGGGCGGTTTCGCGATCCTCAAAGTCGGTCCGGGCCTGACCTTTGCCCTGCGAGAGGCGCTTTACGGCCTCGATGCCATCGCGTCGGTTCTCGCCGGAAGGGTTTTGTCCGATGCGATCCATGCGACCATGGACGCCGTCATGCTCGAAAATCCCGGTCACTGGAATTCCCATTATGGCGGCTCGGACGAGGAACAGCGCCTGCAGCGGCACTTCAGCTACAGCGACCGCATCCGTTATTATTGGCCGGACGAGAAGGCAGCAGCGGCAGTCGAGACCCTGCTTGCGCGCTTCGAGGGCGATATTCCGGAAACGCTCATCAGCCAGTATCTCGGCCGGGTCTATCCGGCAGTGGTCGCGAGGAAGGTTCTGCCTCGTGCGCGCGATCTCTGCATTGCGGCGATCGATGCGGCCCTGGAACCATATTCTGCAGCCACGATCGCATAATGGGTCGCCCGGCGTTGCCCGCCCCGGGTGGCCGACAAGGCGGCGATCAGACACACGCTTTTCTAATTGGAGATCATAATGGCGTCAGTCAGCGTGACAAATGTCCGCAAGAGCTACGGTCACTTCGAAGTTCTGCATGGGGTGGATATCGATATCGAGGACGGCGAATTCGTCATTCTCGTCGGCCCGTCGGGCTGCGGAAAATCGACCCTTCTTCGCATGATCGCCGGGCTTGAGGAGATCAGCGGTGGTGACGTCGCGATCGGCGGTCGGGTGGTCAATGATGTCGAACCCAAGAGCCGCGACATCGCCATGGTGTTCCAATCCTATGCGCTCTATCCGCATATGACCGTCGAGGCGAATATGGGTTTTTCTCTGCGGCTGGCCAAGGCGCCGAAGGAGGAGACCCGGCAGCGCGTGCGCGACGCGGCACAGATCCTCGGCCTCGAAAACCTGCTCGACCGCTATCCGCGCAATCTCTCCGGCGGCCAGCGCCAACGCGTCGCCATGGGCCGTGCGATCGTGCGCCAGCCTCAGGTGTTTCTCTTCGATGAACCACTATCCAACCTGGATGCAAAGCTGCGCGTACAGATGCGCTCCGAAATCAAGCTGCTGCATCAGCGCCTGCGCACGACCACGATCTACGTCACCCACGACCAGATCGAGGCCATGACGATGGCGGACCGGATCGTCGTCATGCGTGACGGCTATGTCGAGCAGATCGGCTCGCCGCTCGAACTGTATGACCGGCCCGCCAACCTCTTTGTTGCCGGTTTTATCGGTTCCCCGGGGATGAATCTCATCCGCGGCAAGATCAGCAGTGGCGGTCCGCTGGAATTCGTTGCTGATGGCGGAGCTCGCCTTCCGTTGCCGGCAGGGCTCGACGTCGCGCGCGGAGCAGAGATTGTCTACGGCATACGGCCCGAAAACATTGCCATAGGCGAGGGCGGCATCGATGCCGAAGTCGTCGTGGTCGAGCCGACCGGAGCAGAAACTCTTATCGTTTCTCGTATCGGGGTCGACGATCTTGTCATAGCGCTGCGCGAACGGGTCAGCGCGCGGGCCGGCGGCCGTCTTTCGTTGATACCTGATCTTGGAAGGCTGCATCTTTTCGACGGAGCTACCGGCCAGAGGCTTCGGTAAGCTTATTCGCCATTGCTTGCCTGGACCGCCGGCCTCGGCATCGAATTCGGTTTGTGCCGCAGCCTCCGAGGGCATGCGACACGATCGGTAGCGAGGAGACTCTTTGGTCTCAGTTGGCAGCCAGCCAGGCCTTAATCCCCGTGAGGCTATGAAAGTCATCGACTGCGCGTACCCTTACCGCAGGCAACGCAAGAGCTGTCATCTCCGCCAGAGCTCGGCCCGGTCCCAGCTCGAGGATCGTTGTTACGCCACGTTCAGCCAGAGCTTCGATCATATCAGCCCAATCGATCCTTTCGGCCAGTTGCCGCGCAAGCCCCCGGCGAGCGCGTTCCGGATCGACAACAAGCGTCGCACTGGTGGCAGTCATGAGGCGCAGCGCCGGGCGGTTCATGACTACCGAGGCAAGGGCTTTGTCAAACGGTGCCACCGCGCCGGCGAGCCGCGGTGTGTGGGAGGCGACATGCACCGCCATCGGCGCAGAGCGCACTGCGCCTTCTTCCAGTGCGGCGGTGCAGAGTGCATCGATCGATTGCCTGG
The DNA here is from genome assembly GCF_057784375.1 of Martinezella sp. CNPSo 3964. Taxonomy (NCBI): domain Bacteria; kingdom Pseudomonadati; phylum Pseudomonadota; class Alphaproteobacteria; order Hyphomicrobiales; family Rhizobiaceae; genus Martinezella; species Martinezella sp. CNPSo 3964. The sequence continues at coordinate 504,509 of NZ_JBXSOW010000004.1, read as the reverse complement.
CGCCGCCGATGATGAACAGGAGATCGGGGTTCACGATGGCGATGGCGCAGCCGAAACGATCGGCAAGCTCCTGCACCGCTGCCATTGGCAAACCACGCACATAGCCAAGCCCATCATCCGGCCCACCGACGGTGTCCATTTCCCGCGCCCGCTGATCGACCAGCTTCAAAGTGTCCATGGGCGACCAGATTCCAGCCACCCCCCACGCCGCCATTTCACCGACACTGTAGCCAGCCACCATCGTTTCGCTTGGCGCGCCGGCCGGGAAAAGGGCGCGAGCAATCGCAAGCGCGCGTGTTACGCACAGGATCTGACCTTCGCGGTTTGCATGCAACGCAGCTTCGGGTGCAGTCTGGCAGAATTCCGTTGGGTGCGTCCCAAGCACAGCGGCCGCGGTTTCGAAAATGAGCTGTGCTTCGGGTTCTGCCGCCAGCAGCCGGAACATTTCCCGGCTCTGGTGGCCTTGGCCCGAACACAGCAGCGTGAGGGTCACGATTCCAACACCTCGGTAAACAGCGCCATGGCAAGGAGATCGGCGCAACCGCCCGGGCTGAGATTGCGCGCCACGAATGCCTCGTGAATGGCCTTGGCATCCCATCGCCAGTTCGCGCGTGCGACCCCGCCATCAGCCAGGAAGGTGCGGGCCCTCTCACGCGCGAAATTCAACCCTTCTGGGCCGGCGCGATAAAGCAGATTGCTGTCGTCGACCACCGCGATCAGCGCCATGCACGCATGGACCCTTGCGGCTTCTTCGTCCCCCATGGCGAGGCGCCGTCCTTCGGCAAGCGCCGGGCGGGCAATATCGTAGACGGATGGCATGCCGGCGGCGGCCTCGGCCCGAGCGCCGCCAACATGGTAGCGTCGCGCCACGATGCCGCCGTGACTGTCCTGCTCTGGCGCCCTGCCGATGATGTCGCGTCCCCAACGCCATGCGACAAGGGCGCCGAGCGGCGCATGCCAGTCGCACGTCGCTGCCAAGCCGGCCGCCGCCGCCAGCAGGCCGAGGCCGAAAATGGCACCGCGATGGGTATTCACCCCTCCCGTCGCATCCCGCATTGCGCTTTCCGCTTCCATGCCGATTTGGCGCAGGCGATCCATGCCGACGTCCATGGCGCCCGCCTCGGCAAGCGCGACGAAGAATGGTTCCAGCGTCCGAGCGCTGAGACGGAGAAGATCGGCATCCATGTCGGCATGTGCGCCGTTGTCGATATGGCTGACCAATCCGGGCTTGGGCCAGGTCTCTACCTCCAGGATCAGCGCTCGTGCGGCATGCCGTCCGATCAGCAAGGGATCGCTATGCTTGACGGCGACAGGACTTAATTCGGCCAGCAATGGAAACGTCATGCAAAGAGCGCCTCCCGCGCAATCAGGGCCGATCCGGCGTGGGATTTAACCAGAAGTTCCGGGTTTCCCGATAGCCATTCGCGCCACTGGACGGCTGTGCCGCGAGGCGTGACCAATTCGGCATCGATACGCATTGGCGCGCGTTCTGCAATATCGTTCAGCAAAGCCGTCGCTCGCATCGCATCCGCGCTCGAGCGGCACTCGACCAGAAGATCGAGATCGGACGTATCGGTCAGATAGGAAAGGCCGGTCAGGTATTGCCAGGCAAGACTCCCGAAGCAGCGGCAAGAGAGGTCTGCCTCCAAGAGCGTGCCAATGGTTGGGCGCCATCGTGTCGGTGCCGCAGGCAGGACATCCCTCAGCAACGGCGGAGGTGCTGTCCGAATTACGGCAGCGGGCGGGCAGGCAAGCGCAAGGCGTTTGCGTCCCATGCCCGGAGGAAGGGGCAGCCCCAAGGGTACGACACCCATTGGGTCGCTGCAGATCCGACGCCGAAAAATTGCTGGTCGTCCCAGTGCCGCCCATGTCAGCAGATCGGGCTCCGTTTCGCTTTCGACTTGGCCACGCAGCAGCCTCGGCCATGCTTCGGAGCACACATAGGCCAGATCGTGGCGGCGGAGGGCAGCGACATCAACCATGGAGCAAAGCCAGCCGCTCGACTTCGGCCGCAATCGTGGCAGCCTTCGGCCGGCCGCCTCGATCGGCACCCAATTGTGCGCGCAGATCACGCGAAACGGGCTTGGCAAGAAGTGCTGCGAGTTGAGCGTTCAAAGGGACAGCTGGGTCCCAAACTTCCGCTATGGCTCCGGTCACAAGAAGATTATCGAGGCCCGGTGCGAAGACGGGCGTTGTCTCGGCTTTTTCTTTCAGCGTAGCGAGCGGCAGCTTGGTCACTCGGGCCATGGATGGCAGGTCCATGACTTCGGGCCAGGCGGTGGGCAGGGCCACCAGCGATCCGCAGGCTAGCGCAGTGGCAATGAAGGCGCCCGCTGCGCTGCCCCCATAGAGAAGGCCGACCGTGCGATGACCGGCCTGCTCCGCCTGCCACAAGGCCTTCGCCAGGTGCGCCAATGCCTCGCTGAGACCGAGGAGCTCGTCACGCCGGCTCATCCTTTGGCTGCCGGAGTCGACCAGGAACAGCAGAGGCGAGCTGTCTGGCCGCCGGGCGACTGAAAGGATATGCCCGGCCAGCGCTACCGCTTCGTCGACGCCCGGATAGGTCTTGTCGGCAATGCCGATCAGATCGATCCGGTTTTGCTGGTCCAACCGCCCCCAGCCGGTAACAAGCCCATCCGCCTGTGTGATCTCGTGGCCAGCGGGAAAGAGTGAGGACAGGATATCAGCGAGCTGCATCGGCGCTCTCCCGATGGATATTGGCTGTGGTGAGGAAAGTCCCGATGTCCCGCTCCGGTATCTGCCCAGGCTCTTCAATATGCAGCCGCGCCCATATCTCGGTGGCGTCATGGGCATCGCCAAAATGGCGCAATCGCTGTTCGAGCCGTGTCTGTTCGGCTTGTAGCACCGTCTCATCCAAAATGGCTTGCCGTTGCAGCGCGGCAATCGCACCGGCCCGGAAGGCGGCGATATCGTCCTCGACGAAGATATCAGTCCCGCCAATCAGGTAGCGATGCTTGCCGCCCATGGTTCGCCAGACGAGCGCCCGGTCGCGCGAGTCGAATTCTTCCACGCCCTTGTTCGTCTCGATGACCTCCGGCCCGGAAACGGATAAACGACCCTGCTCGGAGATGACGAGCGCCGAACAGCAGCCGGCAATCAGGCTGCCGCCGCCATAGCAGCCCGCCCGCCCGCCAAGAAGGCCGATGACGCGAACACCATCGGATCGCGCCTCCAGCACGGCGCGGATGATTTCGGAGATCGCCAGCTCGCCGGCATTGGCCTCCTGCAGGCGCACGCCACCCGTATCGAAGAGAATAACGACATCCCGCCGCAACCTGGCGGCGGCATGCAGCAGGCCCGTCAGCTTGGCGCCATGCACTTCGCCAATCGCACCGCCCATGAAGCGCCCTTCCTGGGCGGCCACCAGCACGGCGCGGCCGTCAATGCGGCCGGCACCGACGATGATGCCGTCATCGAACTGCCGAGGCAGATCGAAGAGCGCAAGGTGAGGGCTCGTCTCCCGTCGTTCCGGGCCTAGGAATTCGGTGAAGCTGTTGGCATCGAGCAGATGCAGCAACCGGCCGCGGGCAGATTCTTCATACCAGCTTCGGTGCAGCTTGTGAGGATCGTTCATTCCGGCTTCTCCATCAGCCGCACGCCCTGGGCCAGACGCAGCGCCACCATGTCAGGCCGTGCGCCGCCATCATTGATCGTGATGCGCAGACCGCCGGCAGCGGAGCGCGCCGCGAAATCCTCGGTGACCGCTGCCCAGAGCTCGGCGAAACCATGGGCGGGCGTGGCGATCTCGATGACGCAACGGTCGGGCGCCTCCAGTCGTTCAAGCAATACTTCGAGGTTGCCCGAAGCAACGACGCCCACCAGAGCCACGGCGCGGGTTCCGCCTGTCTGCGTCGATTTCAATTCATAGAGCAGATTTTCCATGGCATCGGCCTTACCAATTGCGGAACCGGGAAGGCGGCCTGTACAGGCCGCCGGAGGCAAGCATCAGATCCTTGATGGAATGCGCAACCAGCAGACTGCGATCGGCATCCAACGGATCGATTCCAAGATCTTCGGGACGCTGGATGACTTTGCGTTCGCGCAAATGCTCCACCATCTTGCGGTCCCGGGCGCGGCCGACCTCGGTGTAGCCGGCCACCCCCCGGATCGCCTGCTCCCGCTCTTGCCCGTCACGGCACAGCAGCAGATTGGCGATCCCTTCTTCCGTCACGATATGGGTCACGTCGTCACCGTAAACCATCACAGGAGCCAGTTCGAGCTGCAGCTTGTCGGCCAGATCCAGGGCCGCCAGTCGCTCGACGAACATCGGCACCATGCCATCGCCAAAGGTTTCGCCGATCTGAACGACCAGTTTGCGCCCGCGACGCAGGGCAGGGGTGGCTGCGGCGGGGTCGGCTTCCTGGCCCGCACGCAGCCATGCCTCGCTTGGATGGCGCCGACCCCGCGCGTCCGATCCCATATTGGGGGCGCCGCCGAAGCCGGCGACCCTGCTGCCGGTCACGGTCGAACTGTTGCCGGAAAGGTCGATCTGCAAGGTCGAGCCGATGAACATGTCGCAGGCATAGAGTCCGGCGGTCTGGCAAAAGGCGCGGTTGGAACGCAGCGAGCCGTCAGGCCCGGTGAAGAAAATGTCGGGACGAGCCCGCATATAGTCTTCCATGCCCACTTCGGACCCGAAGCAATGGATCTGTTGCACCCATCCGGCCTCGATGGCGGGGATCAGAGTGGGGTGGGGGTTCAGCGCCCAGTGCGTGCAGACCTTGCCCTTCAATCCCAACCGTTCGCCGTAGGTCGGCAGCAGCAGCTCGATGGCCGCGGTATTGAAGCCGATGCCATGGTTCAGACGGCGCACGCCATAGGGCGCGTACAATCCCTTGATGGCCAGCATCGCCGTCAGAATTTGCGTTTCGGTTATGGCCGCGGGGTCGCGCGTGAACAGCGGTTCCACATAGAAGGGGCGCTTGGCATCCACCACGAAATGAACCTGGTCGGCGGGAATGTCGACGCGCGGCACGCGATCGACGATCTCGCCCACCTGGGCGACGACCAGTCCCTTGCCGAAGCTCGTCGCTTCCACGACCGTTGGCGTGTCCTCCGTATTCGGCCCGGTGTAGAGATTTCCCTCCTTGTCGGCGCTGACCGCGGCAATGAGCGCTACCTGTGGTGTCAGATCGATAAAGTAGCGGGCGAAGAGTTCCAAATAGGTATGAACGGCACCTAGTTCGATCTGGCCACCGAACATCATACGTGCGATGCGGGCCGATTGCGGGCCGGAATAGGAAAAATCGAGCAGTCGGGCGACGCCGCTTTCGAAAATATCGAGATGCTCGGGCAAGACCACGCCCGACTGTACCATATGCAGGTCGTGTATCCTGGCGACATCGACCTTTGACAGCGCCTTGGCCAACAGGTCGGCCTGCTTCTGGTTGTCGCCCTCAAGGCAAACGCGGTCCCCAGGCTTCAGGATCGCTTCCAGGAAAGCGACGAGCCGTTGCGGGTCGACAAGCTTGCCGGCAGAGAAGTGCTGGCCGGCTTCAAGGCGCGCCAGCCTGTCGCGACCTTTCGTATTCCAATCATGCATCTGATTGCCCTTTGTATGCGCAAGAGCGTGTTTCTGGAAATATAATGTACACACAATTGCGAAAACTGCAACAACGTGTATTTTAAAATTGTCATGCGGTTTATCTGTATGCATTGGAGGAGGAAAAATGGTGTACTTGTATTTTTATCGAGGCGCATGCGGGGAGGGTCGCTCATGATGATCTCCGGTGTTGCAATGCTTGCCCTTTGTACCCTCCTGGGGAGTGTCCTCGGTGACCTCCTGGGGGTGGCGCTTGGCGTGAAGGCGAATGTCGGCGGTGTCGGCATTGCCATGATCCTGCTGATCTCCACGCGGCTTTGGTTGAATAGACGAGGCTTGTTGACGCTGCCGCTCAAACTCGGCGTTGAGTTCTGGGGAGCTCTGTACATTCCGATCGTCGTCGCCATGGCGGCGCAGCAAAACGTGCTGGTGGCTGCGCGCAGCGGCCCGCTGGTGCTGATCGCGGGCATCGCGACGGTCTTCGTTTGCTTCGCAACCGTCGCGCTGATGAGCCGTATCGGCGAGCGAGGCGAAACGATGGATGAAATCGAAGCAAAGGCCAGGGGCGAGCTTGCCGTCTCCGGCAACCCGGTCTGAGGGAGGCTGCCATGGAGATCCTGAAACACGACTTGACCGCCAACAGCCTGCTTACCGCGTTTGCGATCGTCGGATTGGTCATGTGGCTGTCGAATGCCATTTCGAAATATGTCCTTTTCGGTCGCGTCCACGGCTCGGCCATCGCAATCGTTCTGGGGCTCGCCGCCGCCTTTGCTGCTGGTCTTTGGACCGGAGGCGAGAAAGGGGTGGTGGATATTCCCATCCTCAGTGGCATCGGCCTGCTGGGCGGAGCCATGCTGCGCGACTTCGCCATCGTCGCCACGGCCTTCGAAGTGGATGTTGCGCAAGCTCGCAAGGCTGGTGCGGTCGGTGCGCTGGCCCTTGGTCTCGGTACGCTGCTGCCGTTCATTGTCGGCTCGTTGCTCGCCGTCGCTTTCGGTTACACGGATGCCGTATCCATAACGACGATCGGGGCTGGTGCCGTTACCTACATCGTGGGGCCTGTGACGGGCGCCGCTCTGGGCGCAAGCTCGGCCGTGATCGCACTGTCGATTGCGACCGGTGTTTTCAAGGCGGTTCTCGTCATGGTCGGAACACCGATCGTGGCCAAGGCGATCGGTCTCGACAATCCCCGCAGCGCCATGGTGTTCGGCGGCCTGATGGGAACCGTCAGCGGTGTGTCGGGCGGTTTGGCAGCGACCGATCGCCGTCTCGTTCCCTATGGCGCACTGACGGCAACGTTTCATACGGGGCTGGGCTGCCTCGTCGCACCTTCGATCCTTTACCTTGCCGTACGGGCACTTGCAGGGGGGTGAAACAATATGGGAAAGCCGATGATCAGTGCAGGAGAAGGCTCTCAAATGCCGCATCCTGCACAGGATCGCCAAGGACGATTTGGGTGGGATCGGCGATACCTCGACGTGCGCCGGTCCCCGCTTTCGTCGACGATTTGGCCGCCAACCGCCAGAGCAAGCCGGATGTGAGTTGATGCTTCATATCGATTGCTATCTGTCGAATTGGATGGTGTAAAACTGAATGATTGCCTGCCAAATCGGAAGCAAGGTTTGAAATGACAGAATTCGACGAAGCTGGATCGATTGGCCAGCGCATTAAACTGGTGCTGATGGATGAGATCTCCTCCGGCGCCATAAGGCCTGGCTCAAGTTTGGACGAAGCAACGCTCAGCAGCCGCTTTGGTGCTTCCCGCACGCCGGTGAGGGACGCTCTGCGTCAGCTGGAGGCGATCGGCCTGGTCGAGATTCGGCCGCGACGCGGTGCAACGGTCCTGCCGCTGACCTTGCCGCGGCTGATGGAGATGTTCGAAGTGACCGCAGAGATGGAATGCATGTGCGTCCGTCTGGCAACCCATCGGATAACAGGCGTGGAGCGCGCGGTTCTAACCGAAATTCACGAGCGTTCCGAACTCGCGGCGAAGGCGGACGACTTCGAACAGTATGACAAGCTCAACTTGTCCTTCCATGAATCATTGTATCGCAGCGCGCATAACGAGTTTCTGTTTGATGAATTGATGCGGCTGCGCGCAAGGCTCCTGCCATTCCGCAGGACTCAGCTGCGTCAACCGAAGCGATTGACAGCTTCATTCCTTGAGCACGAGGCGATCCTGCGAGCCATGATGCGCGGCGATGCAACGGAAGCGGCCCTGGTCATGCGCGAGCACATGCTGAATGCGGCGCTGGCATTGGCACGCTATATGGAAATCGGCGAGGGAGCCGAATGAATGCACAACGGTTCCATCGTCGCGTAAGCTGTCCGAACCTGATCGCCCGTCCTGCATCTGGGGCAAGTACGGGGATTGATCCCGCGGCGCCTAGCCGATCTTAGCGGTCTGTATGGCATCCGAACCACTTCCTAATCTGCTGTGGCTCGTCGGCTTTCGAGGTATTTCGAGCGTAATGGTAAGGCCGCTGGCAGCAGGCAGCGACGCAATCACCCGACCGCCATGGCGCTCGATCGCCTGCCGGGTAATGGCAAGGCCAAGGCCGTATCCGTCTCCTGTCACGGCATCGTTGCCGCGCGAAAAGGGTTGAAAGATGCGCTCCAGCTCGTCTCGCCTGACGCCCGGCCCCTGATCGGCGACGCGGATATTGAGGAGATCGTCCCTTATCTCGCAAAGCACGGCTATATGTGAGTGGACATCCGTGTATTTGACGGCGTTGCGCACGACGTTTTCCAGCGCCCTGTAGATCAATTCCCCCTCGACGTCAGCCGGGAACGAGCCGCCGATGCTGGTGGTGATCGAAACATCCCGCGCCTGCGCCTCGAATGCGGCGTCGCCCAGGATTTCGTTCAGGAGTTCGATGACATCGAGGGACTGGGTTTTCAACGGCATGCTTGAGGTGGCGGTCAGCCTGGCAAGCGTCAGAATTTCACCCACCAGCACATCAAGGCGCTCGACCTCGCGGTCCATGCGGTCCAGCATGACATCGAGTTTTGCCGGGCTTTGCCGCAGAACGCCCACGGCGGCTTGCAGGCGGGACAATGGCGAGCGCAATTCGTGCGACACATCATGAAACAGCTGCTGCTGCGCATTCTGAAGCTCCTGCAATCGCGCGGCGCTGGCATCGAAGTCGTGGGCGAGCGCCGTGACTTCGTCCGTTCGTCCGGCCATCTTGTCGCCGATGCGGAAGTCGAAGCGGCCATTTGCAAGCGCGCTCAGGCCGTTTCGCAGGTGCACGACAGGGCGGATGAGATATCGGGCGAGCGCACCTGCCGCAATCGTGCTCGAAATCAGGATCGTGAGCCATGGCAATATGGGAGCCAGATTTTCAAAGGTGAAACTCATCGGTGTCGCCGCGAAAATTCGGTAGCAATTTCCATCCTTTAAGATGGAACGCTCATCGGCCGCGTCCGCCTGCGGACATGTGTTGGCGTTCGAGGTCGTCGACAGGGAAAGGCCAACCGGTTGTGTTTCTTCGCTCGTGGATACGAAGCGTCTGGCGGCGTCTTCGCCGTCCTCGATCAGGATGTTCGCGGTAAGCTTGACGAGGAGCGTCCGCCGGTCCTGTTCCAGCTCATGTGCGAAGGGGACCGCCTGAATGAGCTTGACCGTGATAATGACGACGCCGACGGTTGCTGCAAGCGTCAGCCAGATAATCGTGAAGAACTTCCAGAAGAGTTTTGGCATGGTCAATCCACGAGCAGTTGATAGCCCAGGCCTCGCACCGACTGGATCCAGGATTGCCCGTCCTTTCGCAGACCAAGTTTCTGACGAACGCTGCTGATATGAACATCGATGCGGCGATCGAAGGGCGTAAGCGGCTTTCCGAACGCCTGCTTGGAAATGTCCTGCTTTGACACCAGCTGGCCGGCGTTGCGAGCAAGGACTTCCAGCAGGCCGAACTCCGTGCCGGTCAACTCCAGCGGCTCGCCGCACCATTCGGCGCTTCTTTTGCCCGGATGGATCACGAGCTGACCCGCTTTCACCGCATCAATCGAAGCACCCGCCGGCTGGTGCGTCCGGCGCAAGATCGCGCGCAGCCTCGCCGCAAGTTCGCCCGGCGAACAGGGCTTTGGAACATAGTCGTCGGCACCAAGGTTCAGACCGGATATTCTGTCGATGTCATCGCCTCTTGCCGTCAACATCAGCACAGGGATTTCACTGAGCTTGCGGATCCTTTGCAGAACCTCGATCCCGTTCATCCGGGGCATCATGATATCAAGGACGATGATGTCGACCGTATTTGCGGCCGCCGCAGCAATGGCCGCGCGCCCGTCCGTGTCGGTTGCGACGTCATATCCTTCCTCGGTGAGATATTCCTGCAAAAGCATCGTTAGCTCGACATCATCGTCGATGAGAAGAACCTTGCTCATTCACCCTGTCCACCATTCGTATCGGCAATGCATACAATATAAAGCTGAAGCTCAGGCCAAGTTTTACATAACTTAACACTCACTTGACCGCACTTAACATTCGCCCGGCTACTGATTGATACCGATGAGCTGTGATCGATTGCTCGATTGGAACAGCTCGCGCTCCTGTCAGGAACCGCAAGGAATGCATTGTTGAAAAAGCCGTCCGTCAGATTCGCAGCCGCGTTCTTCGCGGCTACGCTTCTCCTTTCCTTTCCCGTCCGAAATGCCGCGGCGGAACAGACCGCAGCGCCCGCTCTCACCGTTTCTCTGGCTGCGCCTGAGCTGCGGAGCTGGCCCGAAACCATCCCGGCGAGCGGCTGGCTGAAATCATGGCAGGACGCAATCATAGCCTCGGAAACGAGTGGCCTGCGCATCACGGAGGTTCTGGTCGATGTCGGTTCTGTGGTGAAGAAGGGGCAGACGCTCGTGCGGTTATCGCAGGACAGTGTTCTGGCCGAGCTTCGCAAACAGGAAGCTGCCGTTGCGACGGCCAAGGCTAGCCTTGCCAAAGCGACGGCCAATGCAGATCGGGCGCGACAACTTCGCACCTCCGGCGCCTTGTCCGCCGAGAAAATCACCGAATATTTCGCCGACGAGCAGACAGCAACCGCAAGTCTAGCATCCGAGGAGGCGGCACTCGACAGCGAAAAGATCAAGCTTGGGCAAACGACGATTACGGCCGTGGACGACGGCTTGATAACCTCGCGCTCAGCCGATCTGGGTGCGGTCGTCTCCACCGGTACCGAGCTGTTCCGCATGGTTCGCCAACAGCGTATCGAATGGCAGGCGGAAGTGTCGGCGCGCTATCTTCCAAACATTTCGGAAGGCTTGAAGGCCATCATCGACGGCCCTGACGGCCGCCGGATCGAGGGCAGGGTACGGCTGGTGGGGCCGTCGGTAAGTACGGATACCAGCCGCGCAATCATCTATGTCGCATTACCCGCAGACACGCAGCCGCGGATCGGATTCTACGTCACAGGCAACATAGAGCTGCGCACGACGCCGGCCATGACTGTTCCCGAAACGGCGATCGTTTTCCGGGATGGTCTTAGCTACGTTTTCACAGCCGGCGACGACAGCCGGGTGCGACGGATACGGGTGGAAACAGGTCGACGCAACAACGGCGAGGTCGAGATCGTGTCCGGCCTGGACCGGTCCGCAAAGGTCGTGACGTCCGGCGGCGCATTTCTGTCGGACAATGATCTTGTAAAGATTGCGGAGACGAACTGATGAATTTTTCCGCATGGTCCATTCGCAATCCCGTGCCGGCGATCTTGCTGTTCGTGATGCTTGGATTCGGTGGGCTCTGGGCGTTCAAACAGTTGGCGATCCAGAACTTCCCGGACATGGATCTTCCGACCATAAATATCTCCGCTACGCTCGACGGTGCCGCCCCGACGCAGCTCGAGACGGAAGTCGCCCGCACCATCGAGGACAGTCTTGCCACGCTGAGCTATCTCGATCACATCACGACGACGATCACCGATGGCACCGTGTCGATCAAGGTCTCCTTCAAACTGGACAAGGACAGCGAGGCGGCTCTCAACGAGGTTCGCAATGCCGTCGATAGCGTCAAGGCGGACCTGCCGGCGCAAATGGAGACGCCGAGCGTCACAAAGAGTACCGTCCAAAGCTCCGCGCTGGTCACCTATGCGGTCCGCTCGACCAATCTTAACGAGACCGAGTTGTCCTGGTTCATCGATAACGATCTGACCAAGGCGTTGCTGTCCGTGTCGGGTGTCGGTCAGGTCAACCGTATTGGCGGCGTCGATCGCGAGGTTCATGTTGATCTCGATGCTTCGACCATGGCATCGCTCGGGGTCACCGCCGCAACGGTGTCCTCGCAGCTCAAAGCCGTGCAGGCCGACACGTCGGGCGGTCTTGGAGAAATCGGGGAGACGCGGCAGACATTGCGTACCCTTGGAAACCTGCCGTCCGTCGAAGCGCTGCGGGCGCTCAGGATCCCGTTGGCAAACGGGCAGGCCGTGCGGCTCGACGATGTCGCATCGGTCGGGGACAGTTTCGCGTCTCGAACGTCGATGGCCTATCTCGATGGCAAACCGGTGGTGGCGGTTGAGATCAAGCGCTCGAAAGGCTTTTCAGACAGCGGGGTCGCCGCAGCTGTCGATGTGGCGATAAAGAAATTCGCTGCGGCTCATTCCAATGTGCAAATCGATCAGGCCTATAGCACGATCGGACCGATCATGGAGAACTACCATGGTTCGATGCATATGCTCTACGAGGGCGCCATCCTCGCAATCGTCGTTGTCTGGATCTTCCTTCGAGACTGGCGCGCGACAATTCTGTCGGCGGTGGCGCTGCCATTGTCGGTGATCCCGACATTTCTCGCCATGTATTTTGCCGGTTTCAGCCTCAACATCATCACGCTGCTTGCCCTGTCATTGGTAGTTGGCATCCTCGTGGATGATGCGATCGTCGAAATCGAGAACATTGCCCGCCACCTGCAGATGGGCAAGCGGCCGATCGATGCCGCGATGGAGGCGGCCAATGAAATTGGCCTTGCTGTCATTGCTACCACCTTTACGCTTGTTGCGGTCTTCCTGCCGACGGCGTTCATGGGCGGTATTCCGGGGCTTCTGTTCCGGCAGTTCGGAATTACCACTGCGGTCGCAGTCCTTGCCTCTCTCGTCGTTGCTCGCCTGCTGACACCTATGATGGCAGCCTATTTCATGAAGGCCTATCCGTCCGAGGAGAAGGATGGCCGCATCATGCGTAGCTATATGAGGATCGCGAAGGCTGCCCTGAATTACAGGAAGACCACAGTTGCGATAACGGTTGTCATCGTCGCGCTTTCACTTTCCACCATTCCCTTCCTGAAGTCCGGTTTCCTGCCGGCTTCGGACGACGCTCGCACGCAGATCACGCTCACGATGCAGCCCGGCTCCACCATCCAGCAGACCGCCGCGATGACCCGCAAGGCCGCCGATATCGTTGGCGAGCTGCCTGACGTCACGCATGTCTTCTCCTCGGTTGGTTCTTCATCTTCCGGTGGCGGGATCGACAGCAGTTCCACGAGTGATGTCGCTTCCTCGACGATCACGGTTGTCCTGGCAGCGATCTCCGAGCGGGATCGAAAGCAGTCGGAGATCGAAAACGACATTCGGCAGGCACTTTCGGTCCTTCCGGGAGTGCGTGTGGAGGTCGGCAGTGGTGGCAATGGCACCACGCTCGATATCACTCTTGCCGGTGATGACGCTGGCGTACTCGACAGCGCAAGCACGGCGCTGGAGGAGCAGCTTCGCACGCTTCGGGGGATTGGAGCGGTCACATCCACGGCGGCCAGACAAGCACCTGAAATCCAGATCACGCCCGATTTTGCGCGAGCCGCTGCGCTCGGCATAACGTCGAACGCTATCGCCAGCGCCGTGCGCGTGGCGACGAACGGGGAATATTCCTCCGATCTGCCAAAGCTCACCTTGCCGCAGCGTCAGATCCCGATTGTCGTGCGTTTCTCGCCGGAAACGCGCACCAATCTCGACGACATCAAGAATATGCGGGTGGTGGGAACGAATGGCAGCGTCGATCTCGGATCGATTGCCGATATCCGCATCGGTGGCAGCCCTTCGGAGATCGACCGCATCGACCGCATGCGCAATGTCACCGTTTCCGTCGAACTCAACGGCCGCATTCTCGGCGACATCAACCGCGAGGCGCAGGCATTGCCGGCGCTCCGGCACTTGCCGCAGGGCGTCACTCTGGTGGAGCAGGGGGAATTGCAGCGCAGCTCCGAACTGTTCCAGAGCTTCGGGCTTGCCATGGCGATCGGCGTGTTCTGCATCTATGCCGTCCTCGTCCTGCTGTTCCACGATTTTTTGCAGCCGCTCACGCTTCTGATGGCCTTGCCGCTCTCACTCGGAGGTGCGCTGTTGCCGCTCGTCGTGACAGGAACGAGCTTCTCGATGGCTGCTGTTATCGGGCTGCTCATGCTGATGGGCGTTGTGACGAAGAATTCCATCCTGCTTATCGAATATGCGATCATGTCGCGACAGCAAGGCATGTCCAGGTTCGACGCACTTATCGACGCATGTCACAAGCGTGCTCGGCCGATCGTCATGACCACCATTGCCATGGCGTCGGGCATGCTTCCCGTTGCCCTCAGCCTGACCGGGGGCGATTCAAGCTTCCGGCAGCCGATGGCCATCGTCGTGATCGGTGGCGTCACGATGTCGACCCTGCTTAGCCTCATCGTCATCCCTGTCATCTTTACCTTCGTCGATGACTTGGAAACCATGCTGAAACGGCTCCTGCGCCGGCTCGGCCTATCCCATGAAACTGCCGCAGAAACTCCCGCGCCCGCGGACCAGGGAGCCGTCGCATTCAGGTCCAACCATGCCCGGCGAGGGCATGGGCAGCGCTGACGGTTCTCTTTGGCAGCGACCTCGATAACCCGATCGGAGATAGGGGAGATTCATGAGTTTAACGATAGTCCCCGATATCCTGGTCGTTGATGCCGACTGCAAGATTCGCCACCTTCTGAGCGAACATCTCGGCGATCAGGGTTTTGGCGTCAGGACGGCAAGCAATCTGCATGGCTGCAGGGAGATTCTTGCTCGATGCCCTCCCGATCTCATCGTCTTGGAGGTCATGTTACCCGACGGATCGGGTCTCGACCTGTGCCGCGATCTGCAGAACCATCATCGTCGGGTTCCCGTCATTTTGTTGACCACGCTAAAGGAAGAAATCGATCGCATCCTCGGCCTCGAGATCGGCGCCGACGATTATCTCGGAAAGCCGTTCAATCCTCGCGAGTTGACGGCGCGGATCCGTGCTGTCTTGCGTCGTATGAACTTCAGGACGCCATCGGAATCTCAGGCGAAATGCTTTCGGTTTGCGGACATCATACTTGATCCACAGCGCAGCCGGGTAACGAGGAACAATGGCGAGTTGATCGCGCTGACCGGGGCCGAATTTGATCTTCTCAAGACATTTCTGGAGCGTGCCGGCCGATTGCTGTCTCGCGATCAACTCCTTGACCTGACGCAGAGGCGGGACCGCGATCCCGCCGATCGTTCGATCGATGTTCTCATCAGCCGGCTGCGACGCAAGCTTGGCGAAACAGCTGACGAGCCGATCTTCAGGACGATCCGCAATGGCGGTTATCAGCTCGCGGTCGCAGTGACCTCGGTCGAGACGGATTTTGAAACTGAAGCCGTGATGTGACGTGCCCATCATGGCGGCCGCCGTCATTGCCTTTCGAGCTGCTTCAGCTCTTTTCCCGAAGGGCATCGATGACGACGGAGAATGCGCGAAGATTCTGTCGGCGGCTGGGATAATAGAGGTAGTAGCCGGCAAATTTCGGACACCAGTCGTCCAGGACAAGCTGAAGCCGCCCCGCTTCCAGATGGTGCTCGACATAGCTTTCCGGAACGTAGGCAATACCGTGCCCGTCGAGGGCAGCCGATATCATCTCGCGGTCGGTGTTCAATGTAAGCTGACCTTCGACCCTGACCCGGATCTCCTCTCCGTCCTTCTCGAACTCCCAGGCGTAAAGACCGCCGATGCGGTCGAGGCGTCGGCGAATGCAGTTGTGACGCATCAACTCCTGTGGAGTCAGCGGTACGGATCGGATTCTAAAATATTCTGGCGAGCCGACCGCCACCAGCCTCCAGTCGGGGCCGATGCGTACTGCGATCATGTCCTTTTCGAGGCTTTCGCCAAGTCTGACGCCGGCATCGAACCCGTCCTCGACGATGTTACGGAAGCTGCCATCGACGCTGAGTTCAAACTTGATGTCAGGATAATCGGAAAGGATGGACGACAATTTCGGCCACACAACGCTTTCCATGGCGTGGTTGGAAAGAGTGATCTTGACGGTTCCGGCCGGTCGTTCCCGATAGACGGTCAAGGCTTCGATGTCCGCTTCGATTTCGGCAATGCGGGGCGACAGGGATTGTTGCAGGCGCTCGCCCGCTTCGGTCAGCCCGACGCTTCTCGTCGTGCGTGTCAGCAGGCGCATACCCAGACGTTCTTCAAGTTTCTTCACCGCATGGCTAAGCGTCGATTGGGATGTGCCCAGCTTAGCGGCCGCCTTCGTGAAGCTCCGCTCCTCGGCGACGGCCAGGAATACCAGCAGTTCGTTGAAATTTTCCCGTGCCATAGCCTTGTCCTACCCCAAATTCGCAGGACGTATTAATATCAATTTTCGATAGGTTCATGCAAATTACCCTATCTAATCCGATTTATGGAGCAATGCTATCTGATCTCCCAATCACGAAACAGTAGGCGCCACGAAACAGACAGGCGCAATGCGCCCGACGGGAGACGATGCCATGCTCGGAACAGTCCTTTACGCCCCCGGTGACATTCGTTGTGAAGAAGTTCCGGAACCGAAGATCCTCAAGCCGACCGATGCCATCATCAAGCTCTCGGCATCCTGTGTCTGCGGCTCCGATCTCTGGCCGTACCGCGGCATTCAGGCGGTGGCGGGGCCGCAGCATATGGGGCACGAATACTGCGGCGTCGTCGTGGAGGTCGGCAGTGAGGTGAAGACGATCCGGCCAGGCCAGTTCGTCGTCGGCTCGTTCTGCCTTTCGGACAACACCTGCCCGCACTGCCAGTTCGGCTTTCAGTCTTCGTGCGAACATCGCGAGTTCATGTCTGCGGCGCAGGCACCCTATGCACGGATTGCGCTTGCCGACGGAACCCTGGTTGCGACGGACACCATGCCATCGGATGATTTGATCCCGAGCCTTCTTGCGGCCTCGGATGTCCTGGGCACGGGCTGGTATGCGGCGGACGCGGCACGCGTTACTCCGGGATGCACGGCGGTCGTAGTCGGCGACGGCGCTGTCGGTCTCATGGGTGTGCTGTCCGCCAAGCAGATGGGTGCTGGGCGCATCATCGCCATGAGCCGCCACAAGCAACGCCAGGAGCTTGCCCTCGAATATGGCGCAACCGACATCGTCACCGAGCGCGGCGATGCGGGCGTGGCGAAGATCAAGGAGCTGACGGGAGGGATCGGAGCCGATTCTGTTCTTGAATGTGTCGGCACCCAGGAATCCATGCTGCAGGCGATCAATAGCGCCCGACCCGGCGGCTCGATCGGCTATGTCGGCGTTCCGCATGGCGTCGAACTCGACGGGCAGATGCTGTTCTTCCAGCAGAAGAACCTGCTCGGCGGCCCGGCTCCCGTGCGTCGCTTCCTCCCTCATCTCATCGATCTCATCATGACCCGTCAAATCAATCCCGGAAAGGTCTTCGATCTCGAAGTTCCGCTTGCCGATGTCGCAGATGGATACAAGGCCATGGACGAGCGCAGCGCCATCAAGACGCTGCTCAGGATGTGAGGAACAGGCCGTGACGAAGAGACAATTCATCGCTGCGGAGAGCGCCTCCGTCACCATCGAGAATATCCGCTGAACAGCTCGTTTTGAGCAATTTTGGACAATTGATATGGAAACCACCTATGACCGCGCCGTCGAGCGTGCGGCCAGCCCATGGGCTGCTGTCGTCTGCATGACGCTGATGACCTTCACCCTCGTCGCGTCTGAGTTTCTGCCCGTCAGCCTGCTGACCCCGATCGCCGACGAGCTCGGCATTACCGCGGGCCAGGCGGGCCAGGCGATTTCCGTATCCGGATTTTTCGCCGTGGTCACCAGCCTGTTCAGCAACACGCTGCTGTGGCGGCTGGATCGCCGGACGGTGGTCCTGTTCTACACGATCGTGATGGTGCTCTCGGGCCTGGCGATCACATTCGCGCCCAACTATCTCGTCTTCATGCTCGGTCGCGCGATGATCGGCATCGCGATCGGCGGCTTCTGGTCTCTATCCACCTCCATCGTCGCTCGCATCGCTGACGAACAGGATGTTCCGAAGGCGCTCGCCATGCTCCAGGGCGGAACTGCTCTGGCCACCGTCATCGCTCAGCCGCTGGGAAGCTTCCTCGGCGGATTGATAGGCTGGCGCGGTGCCTTCTTCATCGTCGTTCCGGTCGGCATCCTCGCTTTCGTCTGGCAGATTTTCGCCTTGCCGCGGATGCCCGGCGGTTCGAAGAATGCCGGGAGCGGCCCGCTCGGGCTGCTGCGAAACCGCACTTTTGCAATCAGCATGGCGGCCATGTCCTTCTTCTTCATGGGTCAGTTTGCACTGTCGACCTATCTTCGACCGGTCCTTGGAGACGTGACAGGGCTTGGTGTGAACGAACTCTCGGTCGTTCTTCTCGGCATCGGCCTGTTCGGCCTGCTGGGCACCTCCTTGATCGGTTTCCTGCTGCGAACGCATCTGGATGCCGTCCTCGCTTGGTTCCCTGCGGCGCTTGCCGCAATCGCTCTGCTGCTGATCCCGCTGGCACCCTCAGGGATCGCGATCGCCGCACTCCTCTGCCTGTTCGGGTTCTTTGTTACGCCCATTCCCGTGGCCTGGAACACCTGGATGACCCGCACCATCCCCGATAAGTTAGAGGCAGGCGGCGGACTGCTGGTGGCGCTGATCCAGGCGGCAATCACCGCCGGCGCTTTCACGGGCGGGATGCTGTTCGACGGCGTTGGCTGGTGGAGTCCGTTGGCCTACAGCGGTGTTCTGTTTCTGGCGGCTGCCGTCATTCCGTTCGTCGCAAGACGGATGGGCTGAATTGGGGTAGATGTCCAGGTCGGAGCCGGCGCCAAGCATTGGTGACCGGCCCTGCGATGCGCGGCTGGATCACAAGCTCGGCCAACAGGCCAGTCTTCCGTTTTTCAGGCCGCGCTCAATATCAGCTATGTCTGCAGGATATGCCTGCGGGTCAGCTCCTTAAGCATCTCGACGTCGCGCTTCCCTATTGCGTCGATCATCTGCTGGTGCTCGCGGCCGGACTGCTCGATGCGGGCTCGGGTCCGCCATTGCGACACCGGCGCCGACGAGGTGCGTTGGCGGATTTCGGTAATAAGCTCGACAAGCTCCTGATTTCCCGCAAGTACCAGCAGGTACCGATGAAAAGCCAGGTTGGCTTCATAGAGCTCAAGCATGGTGCCATTGAGTACCAGATCGTCGAAACGCGAAGCTAGCATACGCAAGCTGGCAATATCCGCATCGCCGGCATTGGCGACAATGCGGTCGCTGATCGCCACTTCGAGGATCACGCGGATGTCGCTCACCTCTTGCGCGCGGCGCCCGTCCTGCTCGTGTACGTGATAACCGCGATTGGGAATATGCTCGACAAGCCGCTTCTGCACGAGGCGGTCGAGCGCCCGCCGCACCTGCGGCCGGGTACAGTTGTAGCGCCGCTCGAGATCGATCTGTTTCAGCCATGTTCCCGGCGGCAGCCTGCCCGCAAGGATGTCCTGGAGAATGAGCTCGGTCACGTCGGGCGTCTCTCCCTCGTGTGATGGCGCCGCCGCTTCAGCTTCCAGCGAGTTCATGCAGCTCTCCCAGACCTTCCCAAGTTGGCGATGACTATCATAGGTCCGTATTTTTCAACAACGACGCTCGTTATCGCTGCCGAAAAAATATTCATGCTCATCTCTTGCGCATCCGTTCTTATTGGCACATAAATTGGTACCAATTTAGTATCCATTATATGAGGCGGTTGGCAAGTCCATGCAAAATTCCGATGCGGTCTGGGACATCGTCGAAAAGAAAAGCGCCGAGTTCTTTGCACTCAGCGATCGGATCTGGGACATTCCGGAAACGAACTACCTGGAATACCGATCTGCCGAAGAGCATGCCGAGATGCTTGAGCGCCAAGGGTTTCGCGTCGAGCGCGGCGTCGCCGGCCTGCCGACGGCCGTCATGGGCGAGGCGGGCGAAGACGGTCCTGTCATCGCGATCCTCGGCGAGTTCGACGCGTTGCCCGGATTGAGCCAGGAGGCAGGTGTTGCGGAAGAGCGGCCGCTGATAGACGGCGGTAATGGCCATGGCTGTGGCCATAACATGCTAGGCGCCGGCTCGATGCTCGCCGCGGCCGCGGTCAAGGATTTCCTCGCGGAAAATGGCCTCAAGGGCAGGGTGCGCTATTACGGTTGCCCGGCCGAGGAGGGTGGCTCCTCCAAGGGCTTCATGGTCCGTGCCGGCGTTTTCGACGATGTCGATATTGCGATTTCCTGGCATCCAGCGGCCTTTGCCGGCGTCAACAATCCTATCTCGCTTGCCTGCAACGAAATCAACTTTCACTTTTCCGGCCGTGCCTCGCATGCCTCGGCCACGCCCCATCTCGGCCGCAGCGCACTCGATGCGGTCGAGCTCATGAATGTCGGCGTCAACTATATGCGCGAACACATGCCGTCGACGGCGCGCATCCACTATGCGGTCACCGATACCGGCGGCGCGGCCCCGAATGTCGTGCAGGCGCGCGCCACCGTGCGCTATCTCGTTCGGGCACGCACCCTGCCGGAGCTTCTCTCGCTGGTCGCCCGTGTCAAGAAGGTTGCCGAGGGTGCGGCCCTGATGACGGAGACGAAGGTTCGCAGCGAGATCATCAGCGGCGACGCCAATCTCGTCGGCAATACACCGCTCGAGGAATGCATGTTCTCGCAGCTGGATCGGCTCGGACCGCCGGTGTTTGACGACGCAGATCGCGAGATGGCGCGGAAGTTCCAGCAGACGTTCAGTGCGGAGGATATTGCCGCTTCCTACGGCCGTTTTGCGTTGAAGCCGAAGAAGGGCCAGGCGCTTTGCGAGGAAATCTTTCCCTTGAATGCCGGCGACGGCACGCTGGTCGGTTCGACCGATGTCGGCACGGTCAGCTGGGTCGTCCCGACCGTGCAGATGCGCGGCGCCACCTATGCGATCGGCACGCCTGGCCACTCCTGGCAACTCGTCGCGCAGGGCAAGTTGCCCGTCGCTCACAAGGGCACCGAACATGCCGCCAAGGTGATGGCGAGCACGGCCGCCGAACTCATCCGCAATCCCGCGCTCATCGCCGCTGCCAAGGAAGATCACAGGGCACGCCTTGAAGGCACGCCCTTCGTCAATCCGATCCCGGACGATGTCCAGCCGCCGCTGCCGGAGAAGGTCAATGGCTGAGGCCGATCTGAGACCCGACCGCGCGCGTTTGATGGCGCATATCGGCGAATTCGCGCGCCGCGTAAAGCTGTCAGGAACGGCCGAGGAGCTGGAAAGCTTCCGCTATCTCCAGGCTGAGATGGATGGCTTTGGCTATCGCACGCAGCTTCTGTCGCACGACGCCTTCATCAGTCTGCCAGGTGCCGCCAGGGTCGGGATCGATGGCGAGAACCTTCGTTGCATCACGCATTCCATGTCGGTCTCGACATCAGTTGCGGGGGTAACCGGCAACCTCATCCATGTCGGCGAGGGAACCGAAGCTGACTTTGCAGGCACGGATGTTGCCGGCCAGATCGTCCTGGTCGATGGTATCGCGACGGAGGAAGTGGCCGCTCTTGCGAGCGCTTTCGGCGCTCTTGGCGAACTTCATATCAGCCCGAACGAGCATCTTTACGAGATGTGCGTCTCGCCGGTCTGGGGCAGTCCCTCGCAGCATACGCGCCACAGGCTGCCGACGACAGTCATCTGCTCGATCGTGAGGGATGATGGCGACCGGCTGCGTGAAAGGCTTGCACGCGGAGAAACCGTGGCCGCAACACTTTGCGCGGAAGTCGATACGGGCTGGCGCAAGACGCCGCTGCTCGTTGCCGACCTTCAGCCGAAGGGCGACGATGCGCCCTTCGTGCTGTTCTCCGGCCATCACGATACCTGGCATTTCGGGGTCATGGACAATGGCGGCGCCAACGCCACCATGCTGGAGGCGGCACGCCTCCTTGCTCTTCGCAGCAACGAGTGGCGTCGAGGCTTGCGCATATGCTTCTGGTCCGGTCATTCGCATGGCCGCTATTCCGGCTCTGCCTGGTATGCGGACGAGTATTTCGATGAGCTCGATCGTCGCTGCGCCGTCCATGTCAATGTCGATTCCACCGGCGGCGAGGGCGCGACCGTCCTCACCAATTCCGGCGTGATCGACGAGCTCAGGCCTTTGGCTGCAGATGTGATCGCACGCGTGACCGGGCAGAAGCATGCCGGCAGGCGTCATGGCCGGGCTGCCGATCAGTCTTTCTGGGGTGTCGGCATCCCCTCCATGTTCGGCAGCCTCAGCCATCAGCCGCCTGGCCCCGTCAAGATGCTGACGGCGCTCGGATGGTGGTGGCATACGCCGCACGACACCGTCGAGCACATCGATGCGGATAATCTCTGCCGCGACACGGAGATTGTTCTCGAGGTCCTCTGGCGGCTGCTGACCTCACCCGTCCTGCCGCTGGACTATACCGAATATGCCGCCTGCCTCGGCGACCAGATCGGACAATTGCAGGCAACGCTTGCCGACCGCCTCGATATCTCCGGCCTGTCCAAGGCGGTCGAAGACTTGCGCATCAACGCAAATTCGCTTCTGCGGGTAAAAGGCCCTTCACCCGAAAGAGCCGCGCGCATCAATGGTTTGCTGATGCGCGCGGGGCGGCATCTCGTGCCGCTGAACTACACGAGCGGCGAACGCTTCCATCCCGATTCCGCGCTCCCCCACGCCGCCTGGCCATCCCTGGAAGGGCTGCGCGCTTTGGCGAGACTGGGCGAGGGCGCGCCGGATACGGCCTTTTATGTTGTCCACGCGCGTCAGGTGAGAAACCGTATCGCGCATGCGTTGCGCGAAGCCAATGCGGCCTTGCGGGCGGCTCTGGAGGATTGACCCTCAGCGAATACCGAACATGACAAAAGGCCGCTTAAGCGGTCGTAAGGGGAACGAACATGAAAAACAGAAAAGTGCTTGCCGCCGTATTCGGCGCGATTGCCTTCCTTGCTCCGCTGACCGCCGGCGCCAAGGACTGGACCCACGTGAAGGTCGGCATTGAAGGTGCCTTCCCGCCATGGAACCTGATGGATTCGAGCGGCAAGCTCGCGGGCTTCGACGTTGATCTCATCAATGATCTCTGCAAGCGCGGCAAGGTCGATTGCGAGCTGATCGCCGGCGAATGGAATGCGATGATCCCGAGCCTGAATGCCGGAAAATTCGATCTGGTGATGACGCTCGGCATCAACGAGAAGCGCAAGCAGGTGGTCGATTTCACCGTGCCCTATGCGAGCGGCGTCGCAAGCTTCCTGCTCGTGAAGGACGGGCCGGTTTCCCCGCTGCCGATGACGGGTGAACGTCTGAACTTGAACGACAAGGCGAAGGCGGATCCTGTGATGGCGGAGATCGGCAAGGCTCTGAAGGGCAAGACGGTCGGCGTCGTCCAGTCGACCAGCCAGGAGCAATTGATCAATTCCTATTTCGGATCCGATGTGACGGTGCGGGCCTATAAGAACTCCGGAGAGCGTGATCTCGACCTGAAGGCTGGCCGCATCGATGCCGGCTTCGACAGCGGCGTCTATGAAACCTCCGTGCTTGGCAAACCCGGCAACGACGATCTGATGATGTCGGGTCCCATGGTGAAGGGCGCGATGCTGGCAACGGAAGTCGCGCTCGGCATGCGCAAGGGAGAGACTGATCTGAAGGCGAAATTCGACGATGCCATCAAGCAGGCTGCGAAGGACGGTACGATCAAGCAGCTCTCCGAAAAATGGAGCAAGATCGACCTCACGCCGACCTTCGACGCGAATTGAGCGCCCTGCAACCATCGTTCCCGGCCGAGGCTAAGACCATGACATCCGTTGCCAACACCCATTCTTTCAGGTCAAGCGCATGAATCAGCCAACCCTGTTCGAGCTGGCCGGCTTCGGTCCGGATGGCTGGGGCCACGCTCTGCTCGCCGGCGCCTGGATGACAATTCTCGTCGCGATCGCAGGCTATACGGTCGGCGCCTGCATCGGAACGCTCGGTGCTTGGGGCAAGATCGCCGGCAACCGCTTTGCACGGGCGACGGCGGATGCCTACACGACGGTTCTTCGCGGCATCCCCGATCTGCTGGTCATCTATCTTTTCTACTTCGGCGGCAGCGCGGTCGTGACCGCGATCGGCAAGATGTTCGGAGCGGAAGGCTTCCTCGGCTTTCCGGGCTTCCTTGCCGGCTCCCTTGCCGTCGGCGTCACCTCCGGTGCGCAGTTCACCGAAGTGCTGCGTGGCGGGTTCAAGGCCGTGCATCCCGGCGAGATCGAAGCGGCCATTGCCTGCGGAATGCCGCGCTGGCTGCGGCTGCGTCGGATTATCGCGCCGCTGACCCTGCGGCATGCGCTGCCAGGGCTCGGCAATGTCTGGCAGGTCGTCCTGAAGGAGTCGGCGCTGGTCTCGATCACCGGCGTTGCCGAACTGCTGCGTCAGGCGCAGGTCGGCGCGGGCTCCACGGGACTGCCGTTCGATTTCTACCTGATCGCAGGGGTGATCTATCTGATGATTTCGACCCTTTCCAGCCTGATCATCCAGCAGGCCGAGCGGCATCTGTCGCGCGGCGTGAGGAGACGCTGATGGATTGGCAATTCCTTCAAGAGACGTTTGTGAGCCTTGTCACGGCAATCCCGTTGACGATCGAGCTTGCGGTAACGTCGATCTGCCTCGGCGCCATCCTCGCCCTGCTTCTGGCGCTCGCACGTCTGTCCGGCTTCGTCGTCCTCGACTGGTTCGCCAGGCTCTACGTCTTCGTGTTTCGCGGTACGCCGTTGCTTGTTCAGATCTTCCTGATCTACTACGGCCTCGGCCAGTTTCCCGCCATCCGTCACAGTATTTTCTGGCCGTTCCTGCGCGATCCCTACTGGTGCGCGGTTTTGGCGTTGACCTTGAATACCGCAGCCTATGCCAGCGAAATCATCCGCGGTGGACTGCTGTCTGTCCCGCACGGGCAGGTGGAGGCTGCGCGCGCTTGCGGCATGCACCGTCTCATGATGTTCCGGCGCATCATTTTGCCGCTCGCCATCCGCCAGGCCCTGCCGGGCTACGGCAACGAGATGATCTCGATGGTGAAGGCGACATCGCTCGCCTCGATCATCACGCTGATGGAAGTCACCGGTGTTGCGGCGAAAATCATTTCGGAAACCTACCGCGCCATTGAGGTCTTCGTCGTCTCAGGCGCCATCTATCTCGCGATCAATTTCGTGCTGACACGTCTTATCCAGCTTGCCGAATACCGGCTGAGCCCGCATCTGCGCCCGCCCGTGCCGGTGACGCGCGATACTGCCGCCGTGGCGGCGCCCGTAGGAGATCCGCAATGACGGCCACGCCAATCGCACTCAGCGTGCGCGGCATGCACAAGAGCTTTGGGCCGGTCGAAGTGCTCAAGGGTATCTCGCTCGATGCGCTGGAGGGAGACGTCGTCTCGATTCTCGGCTCGTCAGGTTCTGGAAAATCGACGTTCCTGCGATGCATCAATTTGCTGGAGACACCCGATTCCGGTGAAGTGACCGTGGCGGGCGAAACGATCCGCATGCAGCGCACCGCCCGCGGCACCCATCGCCCGTCTGACGGAAAGCAGGTCGACCGCATCCGCTCCCAGCTCGGCATGGTTTTCCAGAGCTTCAATCTCTGGTCCCACAAGACCGTGCTGGAGAACGTAATCGAAGCGCCCGTCTACGTGCAGGGCCGTTCGCGTGCGGAATGCATCGACGAAGCAGAGGCACTGCTCGCCAAGGTCGGCATCGGCGACAAGCGCAATTTTTATCCGGCTCACCTGTCGGGAGGCCAGCAACAGCGCGCAGCCATCGCGCGTGCGCTCGCCATGCATCCTAAGGTGATGCTGTTCGACGAGCCGACGTCGGCGCTTGATCCCGAACTCGTGGGCGAGGTCCTGAGGGTCATGCGCGCGCTCGCCGAGGAAGGGCGTACCATGCTTGTCGTTACCCATGAGATGGGCTTTGCGCGAGATGTCTCCAGCCGCGTCGTCTTCCTGCATAAGGGCGTCGTCGAGGAAGACGGCAAGCCGCAGGATGTATTTGCCGGTTCACGTTCCGAACGCTTCCGCCAGTTCATCAGCCAATAATTTCAAGCTCAATCACAATGGGGAACTCGATCATGAAATACCTGACTGGACTTCTGACTGCGATCATGATGGTCGCCACGCTCGCGACGGCAAGCGTCGTGCGCGCGGAGGATAAGAAGTGGACGCATGTCACCATCGCGACCGAGGGCGCCTTTCGTCCATGGAATTTCACCAAGGCGGACGGCAGCCTGGACGGATATGAGATCGAACTGATCAAATATCTCTGCGATCATATGAAGGTCGAATGCACGACTGTCATCCAGCCTTTCGACGGCATGATTCCCGCGTTGAATGCGGGTAAATTCGACGCCATCATTTCGGGCATGTCGGCAACCGCCAAGCGCGAGGAAGTCATTGCCTTCAGCGATTCCTACGGCACGACCGGCCAGACTTTCGCAACGCTGAAGGATTCCCCGCTTGTCGACCTTCCCATGAAGGGCCAGGTGTTTTCTCTCGCAACGGACGAAGCCGGCGCGGCCAAGGCGCTGAAGGAGCTCGAACCGATGCTCAAGGGCAAGACGATCGGCGTGCAGACGGCATCGATCGCGGCGACCTTCCTCGACAAGTATCTGAAGGGCGTTGCCGATATTCGCGAGTACAAGACAACCGAGCAGCACGATCTCGACCTGAAGGCCGGCCGCGTCGATTTGATCATGGCATCCATGGCCTATCTGTCGACGGCAGCGGCAAAGCCCGGCAATGAAGATATGACCGTGACCGGACCGCGCTTCCAGGGCGGCCTTCTCGGCCGTGGCAGTTCCGTCGGCCTGCGCAAGGACGACACCCAGCTGAAGGCGATGTTCAACGATGCGATCGCGGCGGCAAAAGCCGATGGTACGATCGCAAAGCTGTCGCAGAAGTGGTTCGGCTTCGACGTGACCCCGAAGTAACTCTGGGACGAAACCACGCCGAGGTTTCGTTGCACGGCCTTTGATTTTGCCGAATAACGGCAGCGAAATGCTCTTTTGAGCCTGCCAGCCCGATGACGCGCCGGTCATCGGGCTGCATACGCCTACAAGAGCGCGCCGATTGATATGCGGTGGACCCACTGCGGATATTCTCTCCTCTTTTATCCCCTATCTTTTATCTGGGCTGGGATCGGCCGTGGCATGTCATGCAACATGCTGCACATTTGGCGTGTAGCTTTAGGGCCGTCATGGCATGCAAGGCGCCCGCGATCATTTTCATTGCAACCATAAGCTTTTAAAGTATATTCGGATTAAATAATTAAATCGTTGCGACCTGGTTTCAGGAGGTAGTCATGAGTCAGCCTTCGAAATGGTGGTGGGGCCTGATCCCGCTTGCGATTCTCTGGATCCTCGCGACCGTCATCACCGGAAAATCCATCAACAGCGATCTCAACAAGAGGGCGCCCGCGTCCCTCGGATCGGCTGTTGTCAGTCCGGTATTCAGCGTGGCGGGCCGGGACGTCGCTCTCGCCGGAGTGGTGTTTTCCCCGGACGCTGCAAACCAGGTCGCCGCTTCGGTAGGGCAGGTCTGGGGCGTGCGTCGGGTTCTGGTCGACGCCAAGGAGCCCGAGGTCGCCAAGCCCTTCAACTGGGCCATATCCCATGAAGGTCCGAGCGTTGTCCTGTCTGGCAGCGTTCCAAATCCTGATACGCGTGAAAAGATTGTCGCCACCGCGAAAGCGACCTTCGCCGGAGCCGATGTCAAGGATGAAATGCACTATGCCAGCGGCGCTGCGGCCGGCTATGCCGGCGCCGTGCAGTTCGGCATCGATCAATTGGGCAAGCTGTCAAAAGGCAGCGCCTCGTTGTCCGATATGGGTCTGACGATTTCCGGCAGCGCCGACACAAGCGATGCCTACAACGCTATCACCACGGCGCTCAAAACGCTGCCGGAGGGCCTTACGCTTGCCAAATCAGACATTACGGCACCCAAGCCAGAGCCCGCAGCGCCGGTGACACCCACCACGGAAACTCCAGCCGCGCCAGCCGTCGCAACGGCGTCATCCTCGATGGACACCTCGGCCGCAGCTACCGCAACATCTACAGTGGCCACGACGGCTGCTGCCTATGGTTTCGATGCCGCAAAGGACACCGACAAGCTTACCCTTTCGGGCAACTATCCGGACGATGATACGCATGGCAAGATCCTGGATACGGCCAAGAGCCTCTTTCCGGGTGACGTCGTCAATGATCAGATGACCGCTGCTCCCGGCGCTCCGAACGGCTTTGCAAACGCTGCGCTTGCAGGGTTGAGCGCCTTGTCGCGTCTCGCAAAAGGGACTTTTTCGCTTGCCGGCACGAATGCGACGCTCTCGGGCGAGGCGCTTTACGATGGCGCCGTGAACAGTGTCCAAAGCGGATTTGCAGCCGCACTTCCCGACGGCTTCAAAGCGGCTTCCGCAACGATCACAGTCAGTACGCCGGCCCCGGCCGTCGACGCCGTCAATTGCCAATCGATGCTCAACGGGATCGTGACCAAATCGAAGATCGGCTTCGAGACGGGCAAGGCCCGGATTTCTCCCGCATCCTCCGGCCTGCTGGACACGATCGTCGCTACGATCAATCGTTGCCCGGGTTCAAACATCGAGGTGTCGGGGCATACGGATTCGAGCGGGGATGAGAAGGCGAACATCGTCCTCTCCGAACAGCGCGCCAAGGCCGTCCGTACCTATCTGACCGATGCAGGCGTGCCGTCGAGCCGGCTGACCGCGGTCGGTTTCGGTTCCTCCCACCCGCTCGCTTCCAATGATACCGAGGAAGGCAAGGCACTCAATCGTCGTATCGAATTCTCTGTGAAATAGGAGAAGCGGCAATGACCTATCTGTTGTCAACGTACTGGTTGTGGATGCTGCTCGCATTGGTGCTCGGCGGCATCGTCGGTTTCACCTCATTCCTGCGGTCGGCCAGCGGCTGGTGGCCGCAGTCCTGGCCCGGTTGGTTCAAGCTGTTGTGCGTCTTGTTCGTGATCGGCCTCGTCGTGGCTGTGCTGCAGTGGCTTCCGGGCCTGGCGGGTCATTATCTGGAGACCGCATTGCTCTTCGTTGGCAGCTATATCGTCGGCTGCTTTCTCGGTAGTTGGCTCGCAAGCTTGCGCGCGACACAGCCGCTCGACGCGGACAACAAAGTGGCCGCGACTTCGACCGGCGGGACTGCGACACCCGCGTCCACGCCAACGCCGGTGTCGCCAAAACCGGTTCCGCCTGCACCGGCCTCTGCGGCTTCGCCGCCTGTATCGGCCGCTGTGGCGCCTGGCCCTGTTTCCGGCGAGCACGAGCATCCCGGCAAGCGCCCGCCGGCTGCGGCAAGGGCTAGCATCGTGCCCGATGATTTGAAGCGCATTTCCGGCATCGGCCATGTCAATGAGGAGAAGCTGAACGAGCTCGGCATCTGGACCTTCAGCCAGATTGCGGCCTGGACGCATGAAAACGCCGAATGGGTCGGCAGCTACATGGCTTTCCCTGGACGCATCGAGCGGGAGGACTGGATCGGTCAGGCAGGGCAACTGGCAAAAGGATTGGAAACCGAATTCTCACGTCGGGTCGAGCATGGCGAAGTGCCCAAGTCGTCGGACAACTCGACTTCCTCATCGGCTGCCATTTCATCGGCACCAACCGCGTCGCCGCCACTCGCATCCGTATCGCAGGCTGCGACAGAAGCCACCACCGGCACATCGCAGATGGCAGCTTCTTCCATTGGCGATGACGGTCATCCCGGCAAGCGTCCGCCGAGCGTCGCAAGACCTAGCGTCGCTCCGGATAATCTGAAACGCATTTCCGGCATCGGTCATGTCAACGAGGAAAAGCTCAACGAGCTCGGCATCTGGACCTTCCGTCAGGTCGCGGCCTGGACACATGAAAATGCCGAATGGGTCGGCAGCTACATGGCCTTTCCCGGGCGCATCGAGCGCGAGGACTGGATCGGTCAGGCCGGCAAGCTCGCGCAGGGCATCGAGACAGAATTCTCGCGCCGGGTCGATCACGGCGACGTGCCTACCTCCTCGTAAGTGTTTTCCTTCCGGACGACGCTCAGGCGTTAATCACGGATCTTCTGAATGACTTCGAGGCGATGCAATTCTTTCTGCGACATAGTGATCGTAAAGGACGAAGAATCTCCTCCAAGTGCATCATGCCAGTTCTGCAGAGTAGGGGATCACAGATCTCCCTGCAAATGCAAGGCGAAGACCTCCGCCGGCGTTTTGTAGCCGAGGCACTTCCTCGGCTGATCGTTGAGAATTTGGGCCAACTGGTTGAGCGTCGCCTCTGGCAGACGAGTGAGGTCTGTATTGGCCGGGAGGAGGTGACGAATTGTCTGGCAGGTCAAGAAGTCGCCCAGGACATCGACACTATTCCCGGTCCATCTGAGTTATATGCTGCGTAATGCCATTCCAGCGTAGGTGAGGCCAACGTTAGCTGGTAGTTTCCTCCAGACTCATCAACGAAATTGAGAAAAAGAGAACCCGATAAAGGGCCTGCTGGGCCTTGGCCATAAATCTTGTTGGCGGTTGATTGCTATGGCTTTGCAAATAATCGAAAGGGGCGAGGGTTCGTTGTTTGAATTGAGATCATTCGCAAGTCGCACTTCATCCTTGAACCCACCTGTCGATGTCTCTGTAGTCAGATAATCCAAGTGGAAATTAGCAACAAAGATGGACCGATAAGGCCAAGGGTTTCGAAGTCCTACTGCGCCGCTGGGTCATGGAGCGCACCTTCGCATGGCTTGGCAGGTGCCGACGCCTCGCAAGATATTATGTTTATTAAATTATTTTTGAGTCAGACAAGGATCATGTTCCGTATCGGAAAATCATCTACCAATAATTCGCAAACGCGGACTTTACGGTGCGGCAATTTCAAGGTTCTACTTAAAAACCCAAAGGAGGTTGATCAGGAAATTGAAAATGAAGGCGGTGCCTATGCCTAAGAATTTTGCCCAAAAGGGTGGGATCTCGAAGTTTCTCACAAGCAACAGCGTCATACAGACATTGATCGACAGACCCAACAGCGCACCTATCAAAAACAATGAAGCGCGCTTGTGGCTGACAGCCTGCTTGAAGACATAACGGCTGGTGAGGCCGTAATTGACGGTGGCGGCGATTAACCAGCTCGAGGCCGCTGAAAAGCCGAGCGGTACGCTTATAGACAAGAGACCGCGAAACACCCCGAGATCGACAACGGAAGCCAAGCCTCCCGTAAACACATAGCGGATCGCCTTCGACAATATCATTCGAACACTTTCTCCCTCAGCAATGGTGCAAACAGCCGATCAGAGTAGTTCGAAAAAGTGCGCCAACCGTCGCGCGGTTTGTTGGAGCGAATGAACGGAAGGACGCCAGCGCGCCGGGCGGCAAGACCGTCCCGATCGGGCCTGTCGCCGATCAGAACCGTTTGTTCTGGACTTACACCGGCGCGCTGCATCAGGATCTGCAGCCCACGCGGGTTCGGCTTCAAGACACCAACACCGACATCGTCTGCGGATAATATATAATCGCCGGACAATTTCATCCTTTGCAGTTTCTCCTCGGCAGGATAGTCGGAATAGATTCCGATCGCCTTGTTACTTCGCCGCAGTCCTGCAAACAACTCGACCAGTCCGTTGTACCGGCAGGACTCGATATAGGAGAGTGGACGACGTTGGATCCATTCGGCAACGATTGCCTCTACTCGCTCCGCTGAAACACCGGTTCGCGCGACGGTTTGCGCCATCAGGCCCTCCTGAAAACCGTCAATTTCCTGCTCGCCCATTGTTTCACGCACCGATCGGTATGCCCGCAGGACCCGCAGATTGGTCAACCCGCACGTTGCTACTGCATCGGCAATCATCTCACCTGCCATGCGAAGACGCAGCTTGCGTTGATTATAGAGCGTGCCGTCAACATCGAAGACGACGAAGTGGATCCTGTCCCAGTCAAAATGCTCTGCGATCATCTGATGGTAATGTAGTGCTGCTCGGTCAGGGTCACTAGCAACGGAATATCCACACTCGTCGTGAAGATGAATGCTGCCACCAATGCCACGACGATGGCGAGGAGACCTGGTTCGCGGAACAGTTTTTCCGGCTTCTGCGCCGTAGACCCCGGCTTCGTCGCCATCACGAAATAAGTCGTGAACAGCGCAACAACAAAGGGGAGCACGAGAATGTACTCGATCCGATATTTGACCAGAAATACTGACAGGAAGGCAATCGAGAACAGGGAATAGGCGATGCAGGACGCAGTCAACGATACCTGCGTATACTGAGCGAAACTCACGCGATATCGCGACAGCAACTCCTTGCCGTGCAAAGCGACGATCTCATCATATTCCGAAAGACGTTTTGCCGCCATCAGGAAGGCGCCGCCGAACCAGTAGGCCAGGATAATAGATCCTGGTGGTAAGGTGGTAGGGTCGATCATCGACCAGCCGATCACCAAGCGGATCGGATTGTTGATCGATTCCGAGATAACGTCGAGGTAGGCCTTGTCCTTGCTCCTGATCGGGTCGAGATTGTAGACGATCCCCTGCATCGCAAACAGACAGGCGACGAAGAACAGAAGCTTGCTCGACAGGATGGCGCAGCCGAGTCCGACAAAGAGCAGCAGGGTCCATTCGAGCTGCACCAGCCTGCCGTTCATGACGTTTTGTACAGCAGAGCGTTTTGATTTCGTTGGATGATGTCGGTCGAACTCACGATCGAACCACTCGTTAATGCAATAGTTCGCGGATGCGATACAAATGGCGGTCAAGAACCCGAGTAAGATCGAGGAAAGCATGTCATCATTTCTGACTCCGCGGAGAAGAAACGCGAGGACAATGCCAGGAACGATGAAGATGTGCTTCGTACTATGGTCCAGCCGGGCAATGGCGATGTAATCGCGAAAGCCTGCCCGCCCCGACGCAGGCAACATGCTTTTACCCAAGCTTGTGTTCACGTCGAATGCCTCCCTTATCCTTAGGACGATCTATTTCCGACCATCGCCCAATAAATACACATCATAGGTTTCAAAATAATTCGCAGGTCCGAATTCCGCGAGTAGCGTGGTCTTCGACAGAAAGTCATTGATCTGCTGTTGCGAGGCATGAAAGGTCCAGTTGTAGCCCTCGCCATAGTTCTGGCCGGGAATCATGTTCTTCAATTTGTGCTGCATTAAAATCACCACCGGAGACCCGGTTTTGTCTCGCAGATCCTCGCTGACTTTCAAGGTTTCTCCGAGATCCGTGTCGAGCTGACCCTGTTTCGTAAAGTGGACATAGTTCCCGAATTTGTGTTCCCGGATCATGTAGATCGGATTGGAGATGTAGAATGGCAGCGCCTCAGCCAAATATTCCGGTTCAGCAACAATGATTGCCTTCGCCAGCTCCGGCCGAGATCGAATCAAACGGCTAAGATCGGCACTCCGGCTCTCGACTCTCCCCTCAGTGATTGCCAATCCTGCCATCTTGAGTCCGAAGGCTAGCTGCAGGCACGCCATAATCACGAACATTCCACAGCCGAACCGGAAAACAACGTTCCAACGCAGCTTTCGTCTGCCTGAAAAACAGTCGGTTATTCGATCCCAGCTTATCCAGTAGAGGGTGAGGCAGAAGCAAAACCAGACCAGAGCATGCCGTTCGCTACCCGCCGATGCCAGACTGGAGAAAAGCGAGAAAACGAGAAGCGAGACAACGGCCGCAGCGAAGGCCGCCGGTCTGGCTAAAAGGCCAAGAGTTGCGCCAAACAGCACGAATGATCCGAGCAGGCTCGGGACCGTTGGGAGCAGGGTGCCTGGCGTCGTGCTTGCTGGATTAAATATCGCACTTAGAGCAAGCATTGCCGGCGATTGCATGGAGAGGTCGATGACCGCGGCATCGTTGAAAGTTGGAAGAATCGTGACGCCGCAGGCAGCCAATCCTGCCGCCGCGATGAGCGCATTGCCAAAGAAGTTCGTGAGTGCCGGGGTCCAGCGCATTCCGCTTTCCTCAAGCAGATCGAAGAACCAAAAGAGCAGGAATCCCCCCGTCATGATCGCTGCGATGACGTTGGTGTTGGCGAGAAGGAAGAGGAGGCAGCCAATCAGATACCCGCGCTGCCGCCAGGCTGGATAGCTTGCGGCGACAATGAACATCAGGAGCGCTGATATGCCGTAGTTCCTGGCCATGACTGAATATTCATAAAGGAAGCCGTTGCTTCCCATAAACAGGACGACCAGGATAAGGGGAAACGGCGACCGGAAGAGGAGTAGGCCTACCGCAACGGTGGCGATTAGGAAAGCAAGACCGGGCAACACCTGCACGCTTCCGAACACCGCATAAGCGAGGCGTAGTAGCAGATACCAGATCGCCGGATGACCTTCGCCATGGATCGTACCCAGCATCGCCCGTGCGTTCTCGCCGGAAAGAGCCAGTGACAGAGCTCGGACTTCATCCCGAAACATCACGTGGTGGTGAACCTGGACGCTGATCGCGACAAGCCAGATCACGAGAACGACAAATTCGACAGGCCGGCGAAGCTCGGATCTCGACCGGGAGAAAAGCTTGAGCGGACCAGCCGATCTGGGTGCGGTTGGAGTATGCATCATTCTCGAGCTGCCACATAAACGAGCAAATGCCCTGCAAAAAATATCCCACTGCCAGCTATTGCCGCGCAGTTGTTCTTTAGGACATCCTCACGAGAATTCCCAAGCCACACTTATATTCTTAGCAACTGAAAACTAAGATAAGCTTTAGACATCCACTCTGAATGTTGTGAGAATACTATCGACTCCAGGTGGAATAACGGTTCGCTAACGTCACTTCGCTGGTGGAGTGCAAGAGCTGCCATACCGTCATGATCAAAAACCTGAGCCGCCAAGGGCTCGGCGGTGGACAGGCAAAAGCAGCCGCGCTCGCCGCTATGTGGCCGTTGCACGAACTGATCCGTGAATGCCCGCCACGCGATCCGCTATAGCGGCATGGGACACGCTGGCTGAGCCCCGAATCACATATCATGCATCCCGTTACCGAAGATGTCGCAATTGCTGTCATATCGTTCGAAAACCTGGAACAGTTGGACAGACAAAACGAGCTGGTTCGCGCTGTCGCGAGCCTTCATGCCGTCGCCGATCGTACGCTGCAGGAGGACAATGAGCTCAGTTTGAAGTCGGTCGGGTAAATAGCAAGACAACTTTTATAAGCGATAAAGTTTAAACAATATCAGCCGTTTCCCCAGACTACTCTGGACTCAACCACAACCTGGCAACGGTTTCGGTCAAGTAGCTCCGAATGACGTTGCCCCCAAGTTTTATCCAATTTTGAGTTTGCTCCAGCGGTTTTGGGTTGCTGTATTCGTGGCGGTAGCGGCGGGTTGCGGTGCGGAGCCATTTCGGCTGCGCAGCACCGCATCACGTCGCGGGTTGATTGTCTGAGCGAACTCGGCAGGTGTCATCCAGCCGAGTCCAGAGTGTGGTCGATGATCGTTGTAATCGCCGCGCCAGTTTGAAAGCGATGATCGAGCATGGGTCAGTGACGAGAAGAGAGTTTCG
Source organism: Martinezella sp. CNPSo 3964 (assembly GCF_057784375.1). Taxonomy (NCBI): domain Bacteria; kingdom Pseudomonadati; phylum Pseudomonadota; class Alphaproteobacteria; order Hyphomicrobiales; family Rhizobiaceae; genus Martinezella; species Martinezella sp. CNPSo 3964. The sequence continues at coordinate 469,229 of NZ_JBXSOW010000004.1, read as the reverse complement.
TTCAAGAACTCGTCTCGCAGCCGTCCATTGAAGCTTTCGATGAAGGCATTCTGAATCGGTTTGCCCGGTGCGATGTAGTGCCATTCCACCTTGGTCCGATCCGTCCATTGCAGGATCGCGTTGCTGGTGAACTCGCTGCCATTGTCGCTGACGATCATCTTCGGCTTGCCTCGTCCCTCGATGATCAGGTCCAGCTCACGGGCAACCCGCAGGCCGGAAAGGGACGTATCGGCGACGAGGCCCAGGCATTCCCTGGTGCAATCGTCGACGACCGTAAGCACCCGGAACCTGCGACCATCGGTGAGCTGATCCGACACGAAGTCCAGTGACCAGCGATCATTGGCGGCAAGCGGGATCAGCATCGGTGCTCGTATGCCTATCGCTCGTTTCCGACCGCCGCGCTTGCGCACCGTCAGCTTTTCCTCCCGATAGAGCCGGAAGAGCCTCTTGTGGTTCACAAGGTGTCCCTCGCGTCTGAGCAGGACATGAATGCGTCGGTAGCCGAAGCGACGGCGTTCATGCGCCAACGCCCTCATTCGCTCGCGAAGGCCATGATCGTCGTCGCGCCTCGTTTCGTAACGGATCGTCATCCGGTAAAAGCCGATGGCTTTACACGCCCGCCGTTCGCTCATCGCATGTTGGCTCATCAGATGCGCGACAGCTCTCCGCTTTGCTGCGGGCCTCACCACTTCTTTCCCAAAAGGTCTTTCAAAGCGGCATTGTCGAGCATCGCATCCGCCAGAAGCCGCTTCAGCTTCGTGTTCTCGTCCTCCAGCGTCTTCAACCGCTTGGCTTCGGACACGTCCATGCCGCCGAACTTGGCCTTCCACTTATAGATGCTGGCATCGCTGACGCCGTGTTTGCGGCAAAGCTCCGAGACCGGCGTGCCCGCCTCGTGCTCCTTCAGAATGCCGATAATCTGTTCGTCCGTAAAACGGTTGCGCTTCATTCCCTGGTCCTCTCGATAGGCCAGAGCTTACTTCAAAATGGATTATTTCAACGGGGCAAGGTCACGAATAATCTTATCTGGTGCCGACATCGCACGCCTCAGCGAGAAGCCCCCAGAACAGAAATTCTCACCTTTCGAGCTGCAATCAAGTGTAAAGATAGTTATCACCCCTCATACAAAGGTCCGACCTATAGAAGTAACAGTTCATTCGGAATGCCGCCTGCGCTCATACGGAGCGGCAAAACGGCAGGTCATGCCCGGCGTCGAACATCGATCGCACAAGGGCCTGAGCAATCGCGCGGAGAATTCACACGTGCCGCTTCGAAAACGCGAGCGGATGATGCAGGGCTTCCGATCCGTCGCAGGCTTGCAGCGTTTCATCTCGGTCTTTTCAGCAGTCAGAAATCTTTTCGTGTCGCCGCACCAGAAACACTCAGCCCTCGCCACCCACATTCATCGCATCCGCGCCATGGCGCAGTGGAAAGTCATCACCCGCGCAACTGCGTAAACTCGCCCACAAGCGTCTCGTCGGGGATTACGCGAACAACGTGACATCGCCGCACGGCATGTTCCCGTCCCGCAGAGCTTGCGGACCTCTGCGGACGAGCATGAAGTGGGGCAACGTTTCAGTGTGCGACGCCTGGCGTCGCGTGTGCCCTCACGACAGCGTCCGCCTCCTTTCCGTATAGCTCCTCGAAATGATCGAAGGTCTTGGAAAAATAGCCAATGCCCTGCGTCGCCGAGCGCAGCGCCCGCGCCAGATCGTCAAGTGCGCCGCCCGGAACGAGTGCCCGGAAGATGTCCCATCCCTTGGCGGTTTCATCCCGCTCGAAGCCGAGAACCTGGCCGTTGAGAGCGGAGACGATCTGGACGAGGCTGCCTGAATAGACCGACGGAGTGTGAATCTCGCTGCGGAAGACCGGCTGCATCAAGACGGTCGATCCTTCGGAAAGCGCCTGACGCACCCCCATTTTGGACGCAGTCCGGAATGCGTGTTCCGAACTGTCGACGGTATGGTGTTGACCATCTGACAACGTTACGCCGATATCGATGACCTCGAAACCTAGCGGGCCTTTCTCCATCGCTTCGCGCGCGCCCGCTTCGACGGCGGGGATGTAATTGCGGGGAACGGTGCCCCCCTTGACGGTTTCGTCAAAGGTGAAGCCCCGCCCGCGCTCGTTGGGGTGAATGCTCAGCTTCACATCCGCGAATTGCCCGGCACCGCCGGTCTGTTTGCGATGGCGGTAATGAACTTCCGATGGCTTCGTGATCGTCTCTCGGTAGATCGGACTGGGCGTTCGGTCGGTCACGGCGATGTGAAAGACATCGGACAGCGTTCGGCAGAGATCACGCAGATGTACCGGCCCTTGGGCGCGGACGAGTTGAGCGCCCGTGCCTTCCTCCTGCAAGACCTTGAGGCCACGATCCGTTTCGGAAAGTTTTGCCAGCGTTTCGGAAAGCTTGTTTTCATCGCGCTCGCTGCCCGGAATTAAGATCCTTTCAAGCATCGGCGTGGGTGGTTCCGTCCACTCAGGCGGGGCGACCACCGCGCCGGCGGTCAACAGCGAAGGGACGCGCAGATGGTCGGACTTGACCGTCGCGAAGACATCCCCCGACGCCGGCAGAACCGCCGAATTGGACCGCCCGTTTGCGAGACTTTGGACGGCGCCGAGGCTGGAGCCGCCAAGCAATGCGCCCTGCCGCAGTCCCTCACCAAGTGCGCGCACGAGTACCGTCTTGCCGACATTCTGGCGATGATAGGCATGGAAACTCACGGCCACCAGCTTGCCTTCATCGGCAGTTTCCGCATGAGCCAGACGCTGCCGAAGAACCGCGACCGGCGGTGCCTCGTGGCGCAGAGCCTTCATCAGCCTCATCATGCCGTTGCCGTGACTTGCAGCACCGATCAGGACCGGGATAATCTTGTTTTCCCTGAGAACCCGTGATGAAATGGCATAGAGCGCGTCGCTGGGTGGCTCGCGGTCCTCGATCAATTCCTCGAGGAGCCAGTCATCGAATTCGGACAGGTGTTCAAGAAGCTCGGTGCGCGCTTCGCGCTCGCGTTCAGCGGTGCTTTCGGGGATTGCGATCAGCGCAGAAGTCTGGCCTTCCCGGTAACGCCACGCCCGTTCCGATATCAGATCGCAACTGCCTACGATGCTGTCCCCATCGCGGATCGGGATCTGGCGAAGCAAGAGGGTGTGGTTGGCATAGTCTTGAAGCGCGGCGATCACGTCCCTCAGGCGCCCTCTCGGTTCGTCCATCCGGTTGACGAAGAGGATGCAAGGCGTCCCCGAGGCTTCGACTACCCGCAGATAGGGCGCGGCGAGCACAGCCTCCTCAGGTGCCGATGAAACGCACAGGATGCAGGCGTCGCTGGCAAGAAGCGCGTGTTGTGCATGCGCCAACGCTTCATTGGGTCCTGGTGCGTCCAGCGCGCACCACGTCTCGTTTCCGAAGGTGAATTCTGTGAGGTTCAATCCATAAGGGGAGCTGGATTTTCTCGGCGCCCCCTCCAGGGAGCCGAGCTTTTCCACGACCGTCGACTTGCCGGTCTGCGAGGGTCCAAGCACGGTAAAGCAGCGCATCGGCCTTCCTCCAACTGCCATAATCACAATTTTCAGCCAACATAGGATGCCCTGAACCGCCGCAAGACGCCAGAGTGTTGATTTCTGTGGCGATTTAACCCAGTTTCGCGTTTGGTTGTGACCCTGCCGGAAATTTGAACCATCAATCTTTTCAAGGCATTGCATCTGTCCAGGCGGGTCAGCGCAAAGTGATAATCAGGGTCAAAATCTCGCCGAGCTCAACATCCGCTTGAAAAGATGTTGCGCGAAGCGTTTGCAGCCTCCTTTACGGCAGAAGCTTGAACAGGGTCGTGAGGCCGCGAAAATTCATAATTTGTTCCGCCAGGCCGTTGTGGTCACGGTAGATTCTTGGTGGCTGGGAGGTGCGCTTGGCTTTTATCCCGCCTGTTTAAGTTCCTTGTCCTTCGTGCAGCAAAATTCGATCAACTGCTTTGAGGACATTGGTCGTGCCAGAGCGTAACCTTGCAGCAAATGGCAACCGAGTTCTTTCAGGATTTTCGCATGTTCCATCGTCTCCACGCCTTCGGCGACGATGTCGATATTTTGCGATCGGCCGATTTCGATAATCGAGGAGACCAGGCGGCGCTGAGATGAAGACGTGACGATCGGTTTGATAATTTCCCGATCGATTTTAAGCCTTCGTGGCTCAAATCTAAGCAAACTGACGATACTGGCATGTCCGGTGCCGAAATCATCGATCTCGATTTCAATGCCGAGCTCTTTGACGGCCGGAATTATCTCATTGAGAACTGGTTGAAGATCGTCGAAGGAGATTGTTTCGAGCAGCTCAAAACACAGGCGACCCTTGGCTACAGGAAGCTCAGCCAGTTCGGTAAGCAGATTTGCCTGCGCCAGTCGACGCGCTGAAATATTGACCGAGACACGCGGGATACGCATTCCCAGGCTGTCCCATCTCGTAAGCTCGAACAGAGCCTTTTGCAGGATCAGCCTGTCCAAGTCGCCGGAGCGTCCCAGATTTTCCGCGACAGCGAGAAATTTATCCGGGGCGAGCAGACCTTTTTGCGTGTGATCCCAACGGGCAAGTGTCTCGACGCCCGCAATATCCAATGTGTCCGCATGAAACTGCGGCTGGAAGAATGCCACCAGTTCATCGCGATCGAGCGCGTTATTGAATTCGTCCGCCAACTCTTTCGTATGGATTGCGACACTGCGAAGCTCCTCGGTGAAAATGGCAGCCCGGCCGCGACCCGCCTTCTTCGCTTCGTATAGAGCCAAATCGGCATTGAGACGCAGCTGACTGAGGTCCCGCTGTGTATGTTCAGTCTCCCAGGCGACACCGACGCTTGCTCCGACCACACACTCTGACCCATCGACGAATACCGGCTGCTTGAGTGTATCGACAATCTGTTGGGCCAATTCGGTTGCCCTGGGCGCGGGATCGGCGCTCCAGCTAGCGAAGATGAACTCATCTCCGCCGATCCGAGCCGCTACGTCGTTTGGGCCGGCCAAACTGACAAGGCGCGAAGCCGCCGCCTGTAAGACCGTATCACCTCCGGCATGTCCTTTCGTGTCGTTGATCTCCTTAAATCGATCCAGGTCGATATGAATCAGTATCAGACAATTTTTCGGATCGGGCCTCGGCGGCTGCGAGATCATCCGGTCAATAAATCGGCGATTGGGAAGCCCCGTTAGTGCGTCATGCAACGACAGCTGCTCGAGCCTTTGCCGTGCTCGAACGAGCTTTTTCTTGTGAAGGCGAAGTTTTTCGATGGTCCTTTGACGCGATTTGGTCAGAAAGCCTACCCAGACAATCGGCGCAACGACACACAAGGACAATAGGCAAGCATAGAGCTCAAAAGTGGCTATACCCCTGTTTTGGCCCCATCCGTCCTTGGGCAATGCGGCAAGTGTCCATCGGCCATAAGTCATATCAACGGATGTCACGACCGGCTTCTTCGAGAAAGTTTCCAGGTCGCCAAGAAAAACTTGTTTGGCCAGCCTCGGTTCCGGTACGTCGCTGATGGCAATCTCAAGATCGGTTGATCCAAGGCCGCTATCCTGGTAGAGCCTCGGTATGTCTATAATTCCGGAAACAAGACCCCAGAAGATCTGGCTTGTTCTATCAGTGATATAAACCGGGCATCTGACTACGAAAGCCGTTCCGCCCTGGACGAGGTCGACAGGCCCTGTCAGGACGATATTGTGGGTATTGCGCGCCAGCATTGCGCTATCCCGTTGCTTTTCGTTCGTTCGGTAGTCGAGCCCGATTGCCTTTTCGTTTCCTTTTTCTGGATAAACCCACTTGACCACCATGCCGGGGGCTGCGGCAAAGCTTCGCAACTGTGAATCTGGCTGCAAAATCTCGGCGGCGAGTTTGGAAAAAGCGTTTTGGTCCATCGTCGGATTGACGGCGATACCGGCCGCCAAGCCCTGCAGCAGCTTCACATTGCTATTGAGGTTTGTCTGAAGTCGAGATGATATGGCGGCAAGCTCACCGGCAACGACTGAGCGTTCGTCGGCTAGTGATCGTTCCAGCCGCCAGTTGGTCGCGACATAGACGACGATTATTGCGATGGTCGCTGCAAATATTGCCGGAGCAAACGCACCCGTATAGTTTACTGCAGAACTCGCGAAGCCGCGCAATATCTTTGGTTTTCTTCGAAACTTCATCAAATTGCCGGTGTAGGAGACAGAGCTGTATCCTTACACTGTTTCTCTAAAGCAACGGTAAAGTCTCCAGTAGTTGTCCTTCCTGTTAAGCTTCAGCGTCTCGCCGGTACTCTGGCTGTTGAACTTGTGGGGTTCCACGTCGACCAGACGGTTGGTATTCAGCTCCTTGATGGTCTTGGAAATCCGCACAGGCCGGTGGGTCACGAAGATCAAGGAGGAGAACACCGGCAGGTTTTGTTGAAGTTCGGCATCATGCTTTTGCCGGTAGGACGCCATCAGCGGCTAAGGTCGATTTTTGAGCGATTATCGAAGGATGTCGTCTGATCGGCGGATGAAGTTGTGAATCGGCGTCGCGCAATGACCCCGCCAATCTTTGAAATATCAACATCTTGTGACGCCGATTTGCCCCTAATCACTGTGCCGATTCACACACAGCTGTGGCCAAGGATACTCATCGCTCGAAACGAATGGTAGCCAGACTGCTACAGCAGTTCCAACCAAGGCAACGATGACGAAAGCCGCAGCTGTCGGTCTCTCTTGTATGACCATCTACTGATGCCCGGGAATGGTATCCGACTTGGGTTTAGCCCGGTTAATCGTTGAAGTATGTCGCAGGCATGGTGATTTCAGTAAAAATCACCCACTCTCCACAATGTTTCGCCCAATTAAGGTTCCGATTGCTTCAAAAAATTGCCCTGCCGGGTGGGCCAAGCAGGGCAGCAACAGACCTCTGTTGAATGCGCGAGTCGGAGTTAACTGGAGTTCAGTAACTTGCGCAGCTTCAATCTATCATTGTGTGAAGGCTTTGCGAATGCTACCGGTCTCTGCTGGCCACGGGCATGGGCGAACTAAGAACTGCGTGCTTTTGCCCCCACTACTCGCAGACGGTTTCGCGCACTACGATCCGATGATGATGGCGGTAGCCGTAGCGCCTCTCTGTCCAGCACCGACGATGATACCTATAGCGCGGGCCGTCGTAGTATCCATCATATGCGTAGTCCGGCCGATCGCGATAATAGCGTGGCGGTGGCGCATCATAGTCGTAGCGAGGCCCAACGCCGTATTCAAAGTAGACTTGGGAGAATGCCGGCGACGCGGCTAAGGTCGTTGCGAGCGCCAGCGCTGCGATTACGATTCTTTTCATGTCTTTCCATTCCGATTTACATACAGTTGCGAGGCATTGATCCGCGCCTTAGATGTAGTATGCCATTAGTGTTGCTCGTGAACACGGACCAAAGTCCCGACCAAGTACGGACTTAGGCCCGACGTCTCGCGAAAGCTCTGTCTGCTGGCGCACATAGAAATGGTCGACTCTTCGCTTCCAACGCGTGAGATATCACCGCCAACCGAATAAGTAGGCGGTGGCGACTGAGGGTTCATACCTGCTCCCGCCTGCAAGATCGAGGGAGCGCTGTTATGCCGTTTCGAAAATGTGCACCAAATCCAGATGATCCCGATTTCCGCGAAGCGTTATTGCTTTGGGCTCGCGAGTTTGTCGGATCCGAGGCGGCCGCAAAACGTGTGGCTCAGCGGACGATTGATGCGTTGTGCGACAATCCAAGCCTCCTCGACGGACGCGACATAAACGAAGCAATTTTCATGCTATTGCGGCGGAACGTGTTCAATGAAATCGAATTGGCGCTTGGCCAAGACTCTCAAGGCGATAGCGCCTTGTCTGAGAGACAGCCGACGTGCTCAGGCGAATGGGCTGTGCTTATCGGCAAATAGCCCTGCCTCGGGGGTCTGAGGCAGGGCTGTGAGGCTAAGCAATTAACCTCGAATGCGAACATCCGGTTGAGGGCAGATCCGTTCGCACGGTCACCGTCTAGGCGGCGTTCCTGGAATGAGCATGAAAGCTACGCATGACAATCGGCGGTAACCGCTGGGATTGCTGCGACAGAAGCCGCTGTAGCAAGCAGGAGTGCCGTTTATGGTCCCGCGGCTGAAGCTATCTCCGCCCCTTGAACCGGTCGAATGCCGTCAGACGCTGGATCGGCATCGTTCCAGCGGTAGATCTCGGTCCGCAGGAACCGGAGCTCTTCTTCCATGGCCTCTTCGGTGACCTCGACCCACCATGATTTCGGCCGACCGTCGCTGCCATCAGACCAGCGATAGCCTCGCTCTTTCAGCCGGTCCTTCAGGTCGAAAGGTGAGTTTTCTGCGAAGATACGCACGCGTGAGCGCTGGCTTGCCCGATAAAGCTCGGCAAGGGGGGCTATGCGATGTCGGGCTGAGAGAGCGCCAATACCTCCAGCAGAGCGAAACAATCATCGACGGCGCGGTGACCGACATGAAAATAACCGCTCTGGTTGACGAGGTAGCCAAGCTTGGTGCCTTCATATCCCCTGGCGCTCCAATCGATCTCGGAATTGGCGCAAGCCCAGGCCTTGCGGGCAAAGATCGAGGAGAAGGCTTCGCAGAAGGGCCGATCGAAACGGGCATTGTGGGCAATGATGAGATCAACGGGCTCGATGAGCGCACCCACTGCCGGCATGTCAATCATCTGGTCGAGGACCATAGCGTCGGTGACGCCGGTCAGGCGTGTGACCTCAGCCGGTATCGGAATGCTCGGTTGCTGCAGCCCGCCACAGACACCCGTGACATCACCGATCTCGCCCTCTTCATTGAAGGCAAAGCCGATCAGCCCGATTTCGATAATTTCGTCCTTTTTTGCATCGAGACCGGTCGTTTCGGTGTCGAGGATGACACCGCGGAGAGGATAGCCACCTCTTGCAGCCGGGGGGATCCTGCGCTGTTCGAGTTTTCTCAGGATCTGGTAGCGCCCCGTTGCTTCCAGAATCCGTACCATCTCGGCCTCGCCGGGCGCTGATCCGGCCTGCCGAATGCGCGGGGTTGGCGACGCTCTGCGAACGGGCTGCGCATTCTGCGAAAACATGTCCAGTTGAGACGTCATGGCTCATGCGTCGAAAACGATCGCCCAAATCTAAAGCGTTCGTTGCCGCATGAGAAGCGTGTGGCGTTGCCGGTGAGGCCATACCCACCACTATTCGAGGTCATGACGGCCGTCAGTGGGTTCGCCGCGATGGCTCGTGGATTGCGATGTCACCGATCACGGTGTCCATATAATCATCTGCGAGTTCAAGTAGGGCTTCTGCTATGCACTCGGGCTCCCATCCGTCGTCGAGAAGCACATCCACCGCCGTGGCGATATCTTGCCGGAGCTGCTCACGACACTGCAGCTCCTCCCTCATGACGTCGACTATCGTTGAATACATATGGCGGAGGCCCACACGAACAACTGGCGCAGAATAATTTTTCGAGAAGCGCGCCGCACGATCATTCGGCCAATATGAGTCAACCTGCAAAAATCAACGATGCGGTCGCAAATCATTGAACTGTCATTGCCATATATGATGGACTAGGGCGTGCCCATCGGGAAGTGTGGGGCCTTTCGACCACGCATCTCAAAGCTATGGAGCATATCTTTGTGACGAATTTTATTGAGAAATGGTCTGCCAAGAAGGCGGATAAGCCCAAAGCTGGCGCGCGGAACGTCGTTGAAACTTTTCGCTTACGGGTCGCAGAACAGAAGAACTATCTGGAAACATATGAGCGCGATCCTGCGGGCTTCAATAAATGGCGCTCAACCTGGTTCCAGCCTGTTCCGGGCGGCTTTGGTGTGAGCATCGGCCGCGATGCGGTAAGTGCAGGCGCAGGGCTGAGCTACGTCGTCGTCGAGACTGTAGGGCAAGTCGCCGAGTTTCTCGATGATCTCGCCCGGCATGCCGAAGGGGATCTCGGTTTCCAGAAAACGCTCGAGGAAAACCGCGCCCGTCGTGCGGCGGTGTTGAATGCAGCCAAGGCGCCGCGGGCAAAGCCTGGCCCGAGAACAGGCAAGGCCAAAGCGGACGAATAAGCCAGGCGCTGAAAACATCGCCAAACTCAATCTTAGCCTGCTTCACGCGGGCTTTGTCGTTCCGATGTTTTGGACTAATCAAGCAAGCTATCATCCTATTGATAAGGCGTGCAGCAATCGAGGCGGCAGAGGCTCAGTGGGCAATCTGTCGATGGGGGCAGCCGTGCCAAGGCGGACGTATTAAGGAAATCACTCGCATCAGACTAAGGTCCGTGTTCAACGCAAGTCTATTCGGATAGTGGATGCTGGCCCCCGGTCGCCAACACTACCGCCACCCGTCGGCGGTCTGCCCTGTCATCGGACTAACCTCCAGTGACAGGGCGAATGTTCGAACGACTGATTGAAGCCTCTCCCGTTTAATTGCCAAGATTGTAGCCCTGTAGGCGTGGGCTCATAGGCTTTCGATCGACACTTGAACACTGCAATTAGACAATGATTGGGTGTTTGCGGAAAAACCACCTGCTGTCAGTTTCACAGAATCGATGGCATTGAAAAGCAAGCGGATTTTTCTGTCGCAATGGTTCGAACCTCATCAAGAGCAATAGATCGTCGAGCTCTAGATGTAAGCTAGTCAGTCGCAATCAATGGCAGCAGAAGACGTTTGATAACCGCCATTGCTGTGGCATTCGCGAGACCGTCAGCCGAGGCTGATCTGAACCCTTCAAACTGGACCAGTTTTGGTTAGAGTTTTCCGGTGCACTTTCCTGGCTGGGAAAGGAACGGAAGACGATGAAGGCATCGTAGTTTTCGGACGCACAAAAGGTGTTCATTTTGAAGCAGGTCATCGTCGCAGTGACGACGCGCGCGCAATTACCATTGAGATAAAAGAGCTCTCGGTGGTGGTGATGATCGATGAGAGGGCAGGTGTGCGGCCGCGGATCGTCTCTGCCTTGTTCAAGGATTTGTTATTCGGGAGCCCCAATGGCAAACTCGAGCGGCTTTTGCTTGACCGTTGAAGAGGATCGAACACCAGGCTTTTCGATCCTTCTAATCACGCTATTCAGTGTCCGCTGCCATCATCTTTGAAGCCTGATGAATGAAGGGCTCACTTGCTGAGCCCTCAACAATAGTCGTCTTAGATCGCGCTTATCAGCCCAATTGAAGCTACTTCAGGGAGAAGTCGACAGTCTCCAACACCTTGCCGTCGACGGCCAGAACAGCTTTATATTTGCCAACGGGGAAGCCCGCATTTGGTTTTCCAAGTGACGCGTTGACGTGGTTTTCCAGCGAGCCGATATCAAAGCTGGCTTCGTCTATCTTATGGTTTGCTGGTGCCACGCCGTTCGTATCAACAGCGATCCACGAAACGGTGATTTTTGAACCTGAGTCGATGTCATCCGCAACGTCTGCGGACAGATAAATAGCGGCACTATTCGCCGGAAGCGTCGTCTGTGTCTCATCGGCGTCCTTGCTGTTCGAGATGATGATGTTCTCGAAGCCTGAGGCCCAAGCCGCCGAAGTCGAGGTAATAGCTGCCGTAAAAACAACCGCCCGTAAGATATTCCTGATATTCTGCATTTTGAATTCTCCCGATTAGCGGGATCTTCTTAGGCTGACTCCATGAATCCAAAATTAGGAGTAATCAGCCGCAAAGGACATTTTGGGCATTACTATCCAGTGAACCAAAAATAGTCATAGCACGCGTGGACCTTATTTTTGGCCATTGCGGGCAAAGTGTTTGTCGGAGAAATACGCGTCACGCGATCCATGGATCGACGGTTTCGATTCCAAATCCCTCAAAATCCTTGGTATTGCGGGTCGCGATTGTAAGGTCATGGACAATCGCGGTGGCGACAATCAAACCGTCATAGACGAAAAGCCCCGGCCACTGCGCTTTGCAAGGCCCATAAGATCGCCCCACGCCAGCGCGATCGGTTAATTCACTTTGATCACCCGATTTTCGAAGCGTCCCGGAAGGTCTGTCGCTAGTCATTCAGTCAATGCATCGCGCTTTCGCCCGACGTCCATCAAGGCGACGCCCCGGCGAATCTCTGCGATCGATATGACGCTGATGAACGCACGATCTTCATCGAGCCGATCCAGCCATTCAAGAACACGGGCTTCCGGGACAGGCCTTGTCACTTCTGACAGAACGTTGGTGTCAAGCAGGAGTCTCACAGCGGCAGGTCACGCGGTTCGTCGCGTTGACGCTCAACATCGAGGTCGGGTCGGCATCGCGCAGTGGCGATTCCATCAAAAACTGTGCGAGCGAGCCTTTGCGTGACGTCTTCTTCTGCCACTCTTCGGCAGAGACGACAACGACGCTTGGCTTTCCATTTCGTGTAATCGTCTGAGGTACGGATTGAGCCCGCTCGATGACTTCGGAAAGTTTGGCCTTTGCATTGGCGACGGTCCAAGTTTCATCGTCGTGTGGTGATGGCTGCATTGGAGTTCTCTTAACTATATTGGCCAATAACGACTATATGGGCCAGCCCAGCAAAGGCCACAAGCCGCTTGTGGGATGGGCGTCCCAGCAGGGACGTCTCCCTCGGGCTCAAGATACGGCAGCCTGAGCATTCCTTTTGCCAAGGCCTAAATTACCAGACGAGCGGCTCGACCATTCTTCCGTTCGGCGTTGTTATAGTAGCTTGCGGCCTGGGCCACCGACTTATGCAACGACTGTTGCATGGCCTCCTGCAAGGAAACGCCGCGGCGCGCCGCCTCGGTCAGATAGCCAGATCGCAGCCCATGCGCCGAGAATGCTTTCGGATCCAGTCCAGCTTGCTTGCAACGACTCTTGAGGACCAGATTGACCGATTGCGGCGTCAGTGCCCGCCGGTCGATGTTGCCCCATTGATCGATACGCCGGAACACGGATCCCGCGTCGATCTTGGCCTCCGCAAGCCATTGCTTCAGGGAGACGACCGGCCGCCCGATCAAAACGACGTGGACTCGATTTTCCGCCGTTGTTGTCTTCGTGCGGCCGAGATGAATGGTGAGGCAGGGCAAGAGAGGGGAGGCGGGATTGTTCGGATCGGCCCGCACCGGTTCCTCGTCGACCAGATCCTCGATGCGCAGATCAGCAACTTCGGAGCGCCGGCGGCCGCCGGAGGCAAAGGCGGTTAGCAACAAGGCACGATCGCGAAGATCGACTAGGCGTTCTCCGGCACAGGTGGTAAGAAGCTTTTCCAGCACATCACCGGTGACGGCTCGTCTGCTCTTGCGGCGGCGCCGCCGCGGCGTGGCCCGGACCGCCAGCTTGAGAGCAGATTTCAGAGAGGGAGCGGCAAAAGACCCGGTCAGGCCACGCCAACGGGTGAGGATTGACCAGGATGTCAACCGCCGGCGTACAGTGTCCGGCGCATGCGGACCGTCGGCGCGTAGCACCCCTTGGACTCGCAATCCCGTCTCGACCTCGGCCGGCATGCCGTGGTCGGGATTGTCGGCTCGTTTGACCGGATCCCAGAGATGATGGGCGATGAATTTTAGCAACAGACTTTCCGGCGCCGGCCAGGGGAGGGGTGTACCGATCGAAAGCGCGCACCAGGCTTCGAGGTAGCCGAGATCGGAGGCGAGCGCGCGCAGCGTGTTTTCGCCCATGCCCTCCTTGGCCAGATGTTTGAGGGTGGCGACGTCCTCGTCCGTCAGCAGCGTCGCCAGTTGGTCGCGGCGGGCGAATGGCAGGATGGCGCCAAGCGCATCGAGCTCCTCGGCGCGCCTTTCAACCAAAATTGATGACGCGCCGCTCATTTCGGCAGTCCGTTCTCGTCATAGAGATCGTCGTGGTTTGACGTCTGATCACCATTCGCCGGGCGACCCTCGGCTGCCAGCGCCAGGAAATCATCCATCGTGCTTTGGCTGAGCTTCGGGATCGCTGTGAGAATAGCGATAGGCTGCCCGGCACGGCAGATGACGATCTCATCGTTGCGCCGGGCGAGATCCACCAGCTCTTCGAATCGTTCGGCTGCTTCGTGAATATCCGTAAAAATCTTCATCGCTATTGCCCCTCACCAGACCCGTTCGTGCAGCACCGTGTCGAAAGCCACGTCCAGCGATACGAAAGCGCAATGTTCCAGCCGCGTTTGGGCGGCGAGAATGCGATCCCAGGGATCGCGGTGATCCCAGTCGAAGCTTGCCGCCAGCTCGGCATGCAGATCGCTGATGGCGAGCGTCTGTAGGCCGCTGGCGGTGATGGCGGCGCGCAATTCCTGCGGCTTCAGGTCGAGCTTCTTCAGCCGCATCTTGTTGTCGAGCTCGTAGAAGGAGACGGCGCTGACCAGAACGGTGTTGGCCTTGTCCTCGATCAGGCCTCGGGCCGTGTCGGACAGCCGGTTGCTGCCGGTCGTCCACCAGTAGACGGCGTGGCTGTCGAGCAGCACCTTCATGGCTCGCGCTCGGCTGGTCGGCCCTGCCAGATACCGACATCGTCGTTGAAGTCGCCTGCGTCGATCGCCGCCTGCTCAGTGTCGACATCGTCGAACAGGTTGTCGGGCAGGCCGCGCTGGCGCAGCAGGCCGAACGGTCGTTTGCCACCGTCGGCCGGGCCGATGCGGGCGTAGACTTCATTGCCGCGCATGATAACAATTTCTTCACCCTGGTTGGCTCGTTCGAGCACCCTGGCGAAATTCTTGCGCGCTTCGCTGATCTTGTAGCTGGTCTGGGGCATTGTGCGCTCCGATAGTGGCTTTTGACGTTACTGTAGCAGCGTGAACGCTCGCGTACAAGGCGTTTGTACTGATCACTATCGATACTTGATACCTATCGATAATTAACGCTGCAGAAAATCACCGTCCGAGCAACAGAAGTAATGTGGATTTTACTTACCGATTTCAATTGAAGCGCTAAGCTAAAAATCCAGCGCTCAAATTTCATCTAACCACTTCACACCGGGCAGGGGAGGGGCCGCTCAAAGGCCTGACGCTTTGGTCAGATTGACGCGGAAGCGATCGCGCCGGCGCTGGTACTTGCGGGTCATTTCCGCGCTGGCATGCCCGAGCTGCTTTTGAACGTAGCGCTCGTCGACCTCGGCCGAGGAGGCAAGGCCGGCGCGCAGCGAGTGCCCCGAGAATTTTTCGGCGCGTTCGGCCTCGCTGAGATCGCCTCTGACGCCGGCGGCGAGTGCTGCCGTCTTGACGAGGCGGGCCACCTGCTTATCCGTCAGGCGATCGGGGCCAACGTTCTTGCCTTCGCCCGTTACGCGGCGGAAGAGGGGACCGTGGGCGATCTTCGCCAGCTTCAGCCAGGTCTGTAGCGCGATGACAGGGCAGGTGGCGTCCGAGGATCCCCGGCCGATCTCCACTTCGCGCCAGCCGGTTTTTCCGCGCAACGTCAGCAGCAAGCCCTTGTCCATGATCTCGATCCAGCCCGACGAATCCTCGGTCTGGTCGCGCGCGACATCCAGGCCGACAATTTCCGAGCGCCGTAGGCCGCCGGCAAACCCGATGAGCAGCATCGCCCGATCGCGCAAGCCGCGCAAGCTTCCCCTGTCGAGTGTTTCCAACATGGCGATCAGATGTTCTGGCAGCACGGCTTCCTTCTGCCGGGGCGGGGCGGCATGGGTGTTGCGAATGCCGGCGAGCACTGTGGCGATATGGCGGTCCTTGCGATCGAGCGGCGTGCCGCGCTGGGCATAGTTCCAGGTGAGGGCGGAAAGGCGACGCTCGATCGTTGTCACCGAATTCGGCTTGCGATCGGCCGTGGCAGTGCCGGAGGCCAACGCCGTGATATAGAGGCCGACGGTGTGTGGGGCGGGCGGCAGGTGTGCCAGGCCCTGGCGCCGGCACCAGCCGCTGAAATGTTTCCAGTCCGAGGCATAGGCCTTGCGGGTGTTGGTGGAACTCGCCGCCTCGACATAGCCGCGCGCCCGGTCCGCCAGCCGTTCCAGGTGGGCTGGTAGTCTTACCGTTGCTTGCGGAACAGGGGAGGGGAGTCCGGCGCAGCCGGCTAATTGCTCGGCCGACGGCTGCGGCGCGGAATCGTCGTCGCCGGCGGCCGCGCTCTCTGACGGCGCAGAACTCTCCTCGAGGTGATTTTTGCTGTTTTGCTCGATGATTTGGCGCATTTCCCTATAATGACAAAAACGCCCGATAATGCAAGATTATCGGACGTATTTAGTTGTCGACGGGGCGTGCGGTTTGTGGCGATATTTCTGGCATAAACTGCACGCATCGTGTAGCCTCGGCGCCATGGATTCGCCCGTGACCGTTCCCTCGCAAATCACCTCCTGGTCCTCCCGCGTGCCGGACTGGGCCTTGCCGCGCGGCGGCGATCCCAGCGAAACGGATGCCGCCTTTGCCGCCGGCACCGCGCTGAAATCATTGGACGATCTCCTCCGCACCGATTCGGCCTGGGCCGGCTGCTGGCGATCCCGCCAGGCCTTGACATGCGCGGTGGAGGCGGTGCGATTGATGGGGCGAAACGAGGACGAACGGGCGCTTCGTGATGCGGTTTTGCTAACCGCGCCGGGTGACGATCCCGGCCCGGCCGGACGCGTGTTTTTGGCCTACAAAAGACTGTGCAGCCGAAAACCCAACGTTTCGACGAAAATCGTGGCTGAACTGGCCGACCTGCTCGGGCTCGCCTGGGACGACGGTTTGGCGGGCGCCGTCGATTTTGCCGATGCGGCGTCGCAGTCCGGCCGGCCGGCGCCGTTCGCCGCAGCGGCGCTGGTGACGGCGATTTGTGCGACACGTTCAGATGTCGAGCCGCTCGCCTGGGCGCTCGCCGATCTGCTGATCGCCGCGATGCTGCAATGGGAGCGCCCCGTGCCGATATTGATGGCGGAGCGCTATGGCCCGGCCTTCAAGACGATTGGTGGGCGAGGGCGGGTGCGGCCGGCGGAACCCGGTTTTCCACGCGCCGTCTGCCTGGCGTTGGCCGGCGGCGCCGACGCTGCACTGCGCTCGGCTGGCGAGATCAGCCGACGAGCGGAAAGCCTCCTTGCCGTCGCCGCAAAGGTCCGGACCAAGGGCGGCGCGACCGTCATTCAAAAACTGCTGGACGAGGATGCGCTGTCGGCGTCCGCGCGCGGTGCCAACCTGTCGCGCTGGGCGAGTGCCAGGCTGTTCGAACGACTGGAGGCGCTCGGGGCCGTACGCGAGCTATCCGGCCGGTCGTCCTTCCGGATTTATGGGCTGTGACGATGGCGGGGGCGAACGCAACAAAAGCCAGACGACGCAAACCAGGCGAAACGTCGGGACACGATGTGTCCTTTGATCGGGAGCTGGAGGAGCTGCCGGCGGAATTACGCTGGCGGGAATGGATGCTCAGGGTCGAGGCGGTGATTTTTGCCTCGGCCGAGCCGGTCACCCGCGAGACGCTGGCGCGGGTGGTGGGAAAAGACTGCAGCGTCGAGCTACTCATCGATGATTTGCGGGAGGAACTCAGTTCCCGGCCCTATGAACTGGTGTCGGTTGCCGGCGGCTGGCAGCACCGAAGCCGTCCGGCTTACGCGGACGCGATCCGGGCGTCGCAGGCGCCGACGCGCGGCGCGGCAACGATGTTGTCGGAGTTCGAGGCGATGGTGCTGATAGCGGTCGGCTATTTCCAGCCGATCACGCGGGGTGACCTCAGCAAGATTTTCGGCAAGGAAGTGAGCCGCGACACCATCGCCAGCCTGCGCGATGCCGGCTTCATTGGCTCCGGCCCGCGCAGCCCGACGCCAGGGGCGCCCTACACCTATGTGACGACCAAGTATTTCCTCTCCTCCTTCGGCATGCAGACACTGGGGGATCTTCCCAACATCGAAGCGCTGGAGGATGCGAGTCTGCTCGATCGTCACGCGGTTCTCGCAGAATTGTTGGCGGCCGAACCGGAAGACGATGAGGAGTAAGGCAGCCTATTTTGCCTGCATTTGATGCCCTCGCCATTGAGAATACCCCGATATCATTCGCTCTACGGCGTCACAGAGCCTCGGGGATAATCATGTCAGCTAAATCGCCGAGCGAAACGAGCTCTGAGTCTGGCTGCCAGAGGATGAGAGGCGACTGCTCGTCGCCTCCGGAGCTGCGTTGGTCGAGAAAACATCGCGCGAGCAGCATTCGGGTCTCTTGATCAGAGCTTGCGCGTGCCGAGCCACTTCACTTTTTCCGGATCGCGATGATCGAAGAAACTGCTGGTCTTCTGGTCAAGCGCGCTAATCGAGGCGACATCGTCCCGGTCGAGTTCGAAGTCGAAGACCGAGAAGTTTTCGGCCATGCGGTCTTTCCGCACGGACTTCGGGATCGCGACGATATTGCGCTGGATCAGCCACCGAAGCACGACCTGCGCGACGCTCTTGCCGTGCTTCTCGCCGATCGACTGCAGAAGCTCGTTCGTGAACAGCCCGTTCTTCCCTTCCGCGAATGGACCCCAGGCTTCAGGCTGCACGCCGTATTCTTGTAGAATTTGCTGTGCTTCGTCCTGGTGATGAAATGGGTGGATCTCGATCTGGTTGACCGCGGGGACGACCTTGTTGTGGAGCACGAAGTCCACCAGGCGGTCGGGATAGAAGTTGCTGACGCCGATCGCGCGGATGCGGCCCGCCTCGTATAGCTCCTCCATCGCGCGCCAGGCGCCGTAGACGTCGCCGTAGGGCTGGTGGATGAGCCAGAGGTCGAGATAGTCGAGCTGCAGCTTGTTCAACGAACGCTCGAAAGCGGCCTTGGCTCCCTCGTACGTCGCGTCCTCGATCCAGAGCTTGGTTGTGACGAACAGTTCCTTTCGATCGATGCCGTGGTTGCGGATCGCGGTGCCGACCGCTTCTTCGTTGCCGTAGGAGGTCGCGGTATCGAGCAGCCGGTAACCGACGTCGATCGCGTCGCGGACGCTGCGCTCGCATTCGGCGGGATCGGGCACCTGGAACACGCCGAATCCTAGGATCGGCATCTGAACCCCGTTGTTCAGGGTGACAGTAGGTACAGTGGTAGTCATCTTTATATCCTTTGTTTGGATGAGAGCTTGTGCTCTGGCATTATTTTCCAACGCGTGCCTGAAGGTGCGCGGGGTATCTGTCTCCGACGATGTCGATCTTCGCGAGGGCGTCGGCGATGTCGGAAGCGTCGGTGGCGGTGAGCTCGACCGAGGCGGCGCCGAGGTTTTCCTCCAGGCGATGCAGCTTGGTGGTGCCAGGGATCGGCACGATCCAATCCCTCTGTGCCAGCAGCCATGCAAGCGCGATCTGGGCGGGCGTGACGCCTTTGGCTTCGGCGATCTGCGTCAGCGCTGCCACAAGCGCCTTGTTCGCCTTGAGGTTCTCCGCCTGGAAGCGCGGAACCACACTGCGGAAGTCGCCGGGGCCGAAGGTCGCCGTCTCGTCGATCTTGCCTGTGAGGAACCCCTTGCCGAGCGGGCTGAACGGCACGAACCCGATACCGAGTTCCTCGAGCGTCGGGATGATCTCCTTCTCGGGCTCGCGCCAGAACAGCGAGTACTCGCTCTGGAGGGCGGTCACCGACTGGACAGCATGGGCCTTGCGGATGGTCTGCGCACCAGCTTCAGATAAGCCGAAGTGCCGGACCTTGCCCTCGGCAATGAGATCCTTGACCGTTCCGGCGACGTCCTCGATCGGCACGTTCGGATCGACGCGGTGCTGGTAGAGAAGATCGATCATATCTGTTCGCAGCCGCTTCAAAGATCCCTCGACGGACTGACGGATGTAGGCGGGCTGGCTGTTCATGTGCTGGCCGCCATCCGGGCTCGGAAGCTCAAAGCCGAACTTGGTGGCGATCACGACCTTGTCCCGGATCGGCTGGAGAGCTTTCCCGACGACGTCCTCGTTGGTGAACGGGCCGTAGACCTGTGCGGTGTCGAAGAAGGTCACGCCGCGGTCATGTGCCGCCCGAATGAGCGCAACGGCATCCTTCGTGTCGGTCGCCGCTCCGTAGCCGTGGCTGAGGCCCATGCATCCGAGGCCGAGCGTCGATACCTCGAGCGTTCCG
Source organism: Martinezella sp. CNPSo 3964 (assembly GCF_057784375.1). Classification (NCBI taxonomy): domain Bacteria; kingdom Pseudomonadati; phylum Pseudomonadota; class Alphaproteobacteria; order Hyphomicrobiales; family Rhizobiaceae; genus Martinezella; species Martinezella sp. CNPSo 3964. Next base: position 449,327 of record NZ_JBXSOW010000004.1, on the reverse strand, counting down.
ATAGTTCGTTTCTTCATGGTCATTCTCCTTGATCAGGCCGCGCATTCGGTCGGCGTGACGTCTTCCTGCGACTGAGACTGCCGTCGTGCGGCGGGAACGATGGTCAGAAGCGAGATCACCAGCGTCGCGATCAGCATGACGGTGCCTGCGTCGAACGCATGGGAAACTCGATACGCTGTCAGGTCGGCTCCATTGAGACCATTCGATCCGATGGCGGCAATGGCTATGAGAACGCCGAGGCCAACCGAGCTGCCGATCTGGTGGGCAACGTTCACCGCGCCGGACGCTGCTCCCGCGTCCGCATGATCAACCCGTGCGACGCCGGACGATGTCAGTGGACTCAGTGTCAGGCCTTGGCTGATCCCGATCAAAACCATCGGCAGCGCCACCGCCGTCCAGTAGTTGGAACCTACTCCCGCTCTGCTTAGCCAGGCCATGGCAACGATGCCGATCAGCATCCCCACGACAAGAACGGCATTCCGGCCGAAGCGTCTGACGAGGCGGGGCACGACCACCGCGACGGGAACATGCAGTATCGTGGCGGGGACGAAGGCAAGACCCGCCAGGGCTGGGCGCAGACCCGCGACCTGCTGCAGATACAGCGTGCTGAAGAAGAAAAAGCCGACCATGGCGCTGATGTAGAGGACACGGGCACCATAGGCGCCTGAGCGCTCGATGTCAGCGAACAGGCGAAGTGGAAGGATCGGCTGCTTCGCACCGCGCTCGATCAACACGAATGCTCCGAGCATGATGAAGGCGGCGACCAGCGTTGCGAGAGTTACGACGTCCCATCCAGCCTGTGCGGAACGGATGAATCCGTAGACGAAAGCGGCCATGCCCAGCGTCGAAGTCACTGCACCGGGCAGATCGAACGCTCCCGGACGCTTGTTTGTCTCGTGGATGTAAATGCGGGCCGCGGTAACCGTGGCGATGCCGATCGGCAGATTGATAAGGAACCCGACGCGCCAGGAGAGCCAGTCGGCAAGCAATCCGCCAACGACGAGACCGACTGTCGCGGATACGCCGGCGGCGGCGCTATAGAGCGAGACGGCCCGCACGCGTTCGTCGCCTTCGTCGAACGTGGTCTGCAGGAGAGCAAGCGTCGTTGGCGCGAGGATCGCGGATCCCAGTCCCTGAATCGCACGCCATGACAGCATCCACGCTGCCGACTGCGAGGCTGCGATGGCAACGGACGCGACGGTGAATATCGTCATGCCAACTACAAACATCCGACGGCGGCCGAGTATGTCCCCGGCACGTGCGCCGAGGAGGAGGAAGCCACCGAAGGTCAGCGTATAGGCGCTCTGCACCCAGGCAAGCCCGGCGTCCGTGAAGCCGAGTTCGTTGTGGATCTTCGGCAGGCCCGTGAGGACCACCGAGATGTCGAGCACGATCATCACGTAGCTGATGAGGATGATCGCAAGGATCGCGGTCTTGTTCGATGGCGAGGTAGCTGTGTTTGCGTCAGACATTGCAGTCCCATTGACTTGCTTGCTTGACCGTCCTCCGCGGCAAGCTGCGTTACGATGACGGGAAGATAGCTCTTGCTCACCATATCGATTAGGGGCAGTAATCGGGATGAAGCTATAAGGAAGCCTAATGAATGCCGCAGGAAAACTTCAACGATCTGGTTGCCTTCGTAACCGTCGCGCGCGAGGAGAGTTTCACGCGGGCAGCGGTGAAGCTCGGAGTGTCGCAGTCGGCGCTTAGCCAGACCGTCCGAGGACTTGAAGAGCGGTTGGGCCTCCGCTTGCTGACGCGGACGACCCGCCGCGTGTCACCGACGGCGGCGGGCGAACGTCTTCTCCAGACGGCCGGGCCGCGCTTCGAGGAAATACAGGCGGAGCTTGCGGCCCTCACCGAGATGCGTGACAAGCCAGCGGGGACGGTCAGGATCACGGCTGGAGAGCACGCCGCGATCTCAGTCCTCGCGCCCTCGCTCGACAAGTTCCTGCCTGACAATCCCGATGTCAATGTCGAGATCACCGTCGACTACGGCCTGACCGATATCGTTGCGGAGCGCTACGATGCGGGCGTCCGGCTCGGCGAGCAAGTTGCCAAGGATATGATCGCGATCAAGATCGGACCAGAGATGCGCATGGCCGTTGTCGGCGCGCCCTCCTACTTCCGCCAGCACCCGTGGCCGGAAGTCCCACAGGATCTCACCGCCCACAACTGCATCCAGATGCGCATGCCGACACATGGGAACATTCTGCAGTGGGAGTTCGAAAAGGACGGCCATGAACTGAACGTCCGGGTCGATGGGCAGATGGTGTTCAACAACATCGCGATGCGTCTCGACGCTGTTCGGCGCGGTCTCGGCCTTGCCTACATGCCAGACGATCTGGTGGCCGAGGATCTCGCCAGGGGTAGCTTGATCCGGGTTCTCGAAGATTGGTGCGCGCCGTTTCCCGGATATCACCTCTACTATCCGAACCGTCGCCACGCTTCCCCTGCGTTCCAGCTCGTCGTCGACGCGCTCCGGTACAGACGTTGATAAAATGAATTGATAAGGAGGGCTAATACCCCCAATCGGAAATGCCTCCCTAATTATCTGAATGCTGGTCCGGTAATCTCCTGCCAGTTTCAACGTTTCAAGGCAGGTACCGAACATGTTTGCCAGAACACTATCCGCCGTCTCGCTTTCCGTGCTGCTATTCTCATCGGGCGCGGCCGGCGCCCAGGTCGCTTCGAAGCAGGAGCCGCTGACAATTCAGGAGCAAGGAAGTTTCGCCGTCGGCGGCACCGTGTCGAGCACGCCGGGAACGTTCGACAACAACGCTCCCACGGCAGCAGGGCAAAGCCTGCATGGCGACCACGCCTATGTGTTCTATCAGATCCCGCCGAACCCCAAGCCCCTGCCGATCGTGATGCTCCACGGAGCCTTCCAGTCCGCCCGGAGCTGGGAGACGACGCCCGACGGGCGCGAAGGTTTCCAGAACATCTTTCTTCGCCGCGGTTACCCGGTCTATCTCGTCGACCAGCCGCGCCGCGGACGCGCAGGCAACAGCACCGTCGCAACGACGATCGAGCCGACACCCTACGACCAGCTTTTCTTCGACCAGTTCCGTATCGGCAAATGGCCGGAGTATTTCCCGAACGTCCAGTTCTCCCGCGACCCCGTGGCGCTCGACCAGTTCTTCCGCTCCGTCACGCCCAACACCGGACCGTTCGACGCAAACGTGATCTCCGATGCCATGGCCGCGCTCTTAGAGAAGACAGGCCCGGCCATCCTGTTCACTCATTCACAGGCGGGCGGCCCCGGCTGGTTGACGGCGATCAAGAATCCGAACGTCAAGGCTATCGTCGCGCTTGAGCCGGGAAGCGGCTTCATCTTTCCGGAGGGCGAGGTTCCGGCCGACATGCCGAGCGCCGCTGGAACACTCAAGGGCGAAGCGGTGCCTGTTACCGATTTCGAGAAGCTGACCAAGCTGCCGATCGTCATCTACTACGGTGACAATTTCCCGAGCAAGCCGACGGCCGAACGCGGCCAGGACAACTGGCGTGTGCGGCTCGCGATGGCGAAGCTTTGGGTCGATGCGGTCAACAGGCACGGCGGCGACGCCACGCTCATTCACTTGCCTGACATTGGCATTAAAGGCGGCACGCACTTCCTGATGTCGGACCTTAACAATGTCGAGATCGCCGACCAGATCTCCAAGTTCCTGGCGGAAAAGAAGCTGGACTGATCGATTGAGACCCCCGTGGTTGTCGCGACGAAAGACGCTTGTCGCATCACACTTGCAGGCGCACAAGATTTCGAACGATCCCCCGGCGAATACGTTATGAGGGCTCGAAGACCATCGCCGGGCCTCCGGTGCCTATCTCGCGGTATCAACATGTCCGGTCAGCACCTCGAATCGATCACCATAAGACCCGCAGTACGAGCCGATGCCACAGTCCTCGGATTCTATGGCGCCGCGCTGATGTCGCTTCACAACACGTGGGATCCAGCTCGCTTTATTCCCGCCGGGCCAACCACCCCAGACAAATACGCTTCGTGGCTCGCGAGCCAGATTGTCCGCGAGGATGTCGTCGTCCTCGTAGCGGAGGATCGGAATTCTATCATCGGTTATGTCTACGGTGCGCTGGAGGGCGCCGACTACATGGCTCTCCGAGGTCCTGCGGGAGTTCTTCACGACATTTTCGTTGATCCGCAGAGACGCAGGGAAGGTGTCGGCAGACGCTTGCTCGAACAGGCCATCACGATGCTTGCAGGAAAAGGCGCTCCGCGGATCGTCCTTTCAACCGCCTACAAGAACAAGGGCGCTCAAGCTTTGTTCGACCGGATGGGTTTCCGAGCGACAATGGTCGAAATGACGAGGGACGTCGAGTGAACGGACATTCCGCCATCGGCGTCCGTTCAAGAATGGCCTCTTTCTAGCCAACCACCCGAAGCCTTTCTACGGCTATTCCCGCGACCGGCAGAGCATACCGCAGGCCGTCCTTCTTAATCCACGCCGAAGCCCGTCGTTCAGCCACGGGATATGTTCGTGCCTGATCTTCATATCGACACGCTGAAGGTGAAGCGCAGGAATTTTCATTGAATCACGGCTGACGACTTGCAGGTCGCGTGTTCATCTTGGTTCAAGAGCAAAACCGCCTATAGGCGGACCGACATCCGATTCATCAGGAAAGACCGTACCAGGCGCCGCGGCCGGCACCGTGCAGGATGAGGTGTCCTTGATCCACAAGTGCCTTGAGATGGTCCTTGATGGTGTGACGGCTTGCATCGGTGATCCGGGCAGCCTCCGCGACCGTAATGCGCCCGTGCTCGCGCGCCAACTCGAGCAATGTGACGGATAATTCCGGCATGTCGGCGAGGATAATACGCTCGCGCTCCATTTTCTTCTCAAGCCGGGTCTTCTGCCGATGCAGGGCTCTCAAAAAGAACTCGATCCAGGGATTCCAGTCGGGCTCCGCGCTGCGGATCGTTCCCTGCGTGCGCCGAAGCGAGATGTAATAGCTCTCCTTGCTTTGCTCGATGATGCTTTCGAGCGAGCTGTAGGGGACGTAAGCGTAGCCAGCCCGCAGGAGCAACAGGGTGGTCAGAATACGCGATAGGCGGCCATTACCATCCTGGAAAGGATGGATTTCGAGGAAAACGACGACAAAGATCGCGACGACTAAAAGGGGATGGAGCCGCTTTTCTCGCCCTTGCTCATCCAGCCAGACGATCAGTTCTTCCATTCGACGCGGCGTATCGAACGGCGATGCCGTTTCGAAAACGATGCCGAGGCTCTCGCCGTGTTCGTTAAACGCTTCGACATTGTTGGGGACGGTTTTGTATGCTCCTCGATGCCGCTCATCCTTTGTCGAATGCGCAAGAAGGTCGCGGTGGAGCTGACGGATATGGTTCTCGGTGAAAGAAATAGCCTCGTAAGCACCGAAGATGGTCTCCATCACCTCCGCATAGCCGGCAACCTCTTGCTCGTCGCGTGTCGTAAACGATCCCAGGCGGATGTTTGCCAGCAGCTTTTCGACCTCTCGGTCGGTGAGGCGTGCGCCTTCGATACGTGTGGAGGAACCGACGCTTTCGATCGTGGCGACACGCCGGAGGCTGGACAGCCGCTCAGGTGCGATCCGGCCGATCGCGCGCCAAGCACCTTTGAATTCGTCGATTTCAGCGATCAGCGACAGGATTTCGGGCGTGATCCGGACGGTCGCCGTATTTAGAATTTCCATTTACCCATCCATTCCCATCCAATTCCTGAGACGCTTCATGCACTATTTATCCATCCATTTCCATCCAATTTCCACGGGGGAGTTTGTCAGATCTGTTAGTTGATCGCGAGCTAGATGACTGGCCAGTATCACACAAGCGGATTCAGACTTTGCAGCGAGAAGAGAAGATGTACGAGGACGACAGCTATCAAAAATGCGAGCCGGTCCTCATATGTCATTGGCAAGGCACTCGCGGCCGAAAACGAGTACTGGGATTCCCAAGCCTCTGACGTCTCTAGGAGCCCGGATGAGATATACGCGAAATAACAGCGGGGTCGCAGGTTCGACCCCGCTCAAGGCGAAGGTATGAAGGGCAGTGGTCGAACGGTTCCTCGGTGTGAAATTTCCTTTTGATCATCAGCGAAAGACATGTTCGCGGAAGCCGGGAAGCAGACAAGTCGCGATCGCACGAAGCCTGTTGGATAGTGCGATCGCAAACATGCATCAGATCGAAGCTTTAATCTTCGCCGCAATTTCCGGGGACACCCACTTCCCCCAGATTTCTGGGTGTTCCTTCAGGAAGTGCTTGGCGCCTTCTTCTCCAGTTGCTTGGTTTTGGGTCATCCAGGCCATGAGGGCGTTGACCGCCTTGTTGTCCCAGCTACGAGCCTTGAAATAGTCGATTATCTCCGGGTCCGTGCGTTCAATGAACGCCTTGGAAGCGGTCGTGTAGACATGATCCTTCGGGAAAGTGTTGGGTTTAGGATCCGGGCAGCTTTCAACAGAGATGCAACGCTTCCACTCTGCTGCGTCATGATCGACACCGAAGTCGACCCTGACCATGTCATACATGCCGAGAAGCGAGGTAGGTTCCCAATAAAATCCGAGCCAGGGTTCCTTATGCTCATAGGCCTTGGCCATCGAACTATCAAGCGCCGCGGCCGATCCGGTGTCGACAAGGGTGAACCCCTTATCCTCGGCTTTGAATGCCTTTGCCAACTGCTTCGTGGCAATCGTGCCGCCCCAGCCAGTCGGACCGTTTATGATCGCACCTTTCGACGGGTCTTCCTTGGACGGGAATGCTTCGGGATGAGCCAGAATCTCACTAATCTTATTGATGTTAGGATCCTTCTCCAGCATGTAGCGCGGAATGAACCAGCCCGACTGACCGCCGTCCGATAATGAGGCAGACAGCTCCACGATCCGGCCGTCGGCGAGCGGTGGCTTTATGATTTCTGGAAAGAGATCGACCCATGCTTCAGGGATGACGTCAGGTTTTCCTTTTTCGGATTGGGAGGTGATCCCCGAGGCCGCGTCGACGACGACAATCTCGGCGCTGCATCCGAATCCTGCGTTAAGGATGATTTTGTCGAGATTGGAGAGCACCTCGGCACTCTGCCAGTTCATGCTTGCGATCGTGACCTCCCCGCAGCTCGCCGCGAGGGCAGCGTGCGAAACGAACGACATCGACAATGCAAGCATGGCCCCATAAATAGTCTTCTTCATGTTCCTTACTCCGTTGGTTGTTTGTTTTCGTTTTCTTCTGGTGACGGCCGTCAGGATTTTTGCCTCGACGGGAAATGCAAACGTCCTAAGGGGCGACAGCCGTCAATTGCCGGCCCCGAAGGTATTTTTGATGTGAACTATTCCGCCGCCTCGTGGGTGACGAGCCAGGGCGCAATCCAGTCGCCGCTCACTCGCAGCTCGATGCGCGCGTCGTCCTCGACGATTTTGCAAACGGTCATTTCGCCAGCGTCATCGCCATACCTCTTGCTTGCCTCCCGGAAGCGCGCGTAGCAGGCGTCGGTCATGTCCGAACGCGTGCCGGTCTCGTCCATCAGCTCCTTGATGAGCGAAAGGTCTTTCAGGCAGAGCTTCAATGGGAAAGAGGGGTCGTAGTGTCCCGCAAAGATCGATGGGACGTCGTGCTGCATGACAAAGCTGTCGGCTGCGCCACCCTTCATCACCTGCCACCAAACGTCTGGTTCTAGTCCTGCTTTCTTGGCGCACACCATGGCCTCGCCGATGGCGGCCGCGTGGACCTTCCAAAGCTGATTGTTCACGAGCTTCGCGACGTAGCCGTTCCCGTAGCATCCGACCTTGCGCAATTCGCCCATCGCCTCGATCACAGGACGAGCAGCCTCTACATCCTCATCACTTCCACCGACAAACATCGGCATATCGCCGCGGATCGCGGCATCGACAGAGCCGGTGACGGGGGCATCGACCGGCCTGCCGCCTGCTGCCACGAACGGCTGGATCAGTTCGCGCATAAAGCGTGGCGAAGACGTTGTGAGGTCGATCCAAAGCTTGCCGCGACAGTCGCCTCGGATCAGACCGTCAGGTCCGTTCAAGACCGCGTCCAGATGTGGAGGTCCAAAGACCATCGACACGACACAATTGACTTGATTGATCATATCGCGGGGACTGTCCACCCATGTTGCACCCATCGTGACGTGTTCGGCGGCCGCCTCCCGCCGCAGATCGAATACATATGTTTCGAAGCCGGCGCGGATCACGTTCTTGGCGGCATTGCCGCCCATCATGCCGAGCCCAATAAAACCGACCCTCATTAATGCCTCCCCGGAACCATTGGATGCCGGGAGTGTAGGGCCACGCTTCCCTATTAGTAAAATGAGAAGAGTCTATAACAAGAATTGGTTTTCTTAATAGGGTAGCACAATGCGTGCGACGTGAAATGAGTGAGGAACGTCGGTCGCACATTGTTCAAACGAAAGCGCAGGCAATCGCTTGCGATCGTCAGAGCAATTCCACCATTCGCCTTTTCCAGATGGTAGAGGCGGTAACGCTCCTTCGGCATTCCATCCTCCGAATAGGCGGGCTCATGCGATGTCGACATGATCCGGTTTTTCAGGGCGAGGTGCTTTGAACGGCTGGAGAAGCGGGTCTTTTGATGCCGACATCGTGTGAGCTCATCGTAGCGGGCCAGGAGGAAGATCCGGTGCGGATGCGAAAGATTGCGAGGCCGTTCCATTTGAAGACCGGGAGTCATGGATGGAACGGCCTCTTCGACGACCTTGGGACGTCGTCGATCGGAGCGGTGGTGTCTGAAGGTCAGATTGATGCCGATGCCGGCGTCATTTCCGCTTGCACCTCGTCGTGACATCCGACGACGGCTGCGGCGAGCTGTTTGAAGGAGACAGTGCCAACGGGCCGTCCAGCCGAATCAAGAACCGTGGCATCATTTTCAGAACGAGTGGCTAACCGCCTGAGGGCTTCTTCGATCGTCGAATTGGAGGGAACTGTCATCGCCGTCGGCACGATATCCGTATGCCATGGCCGCATGACTGCATCCACCTGGATGATGCGGCCACGATTCACCTCCTTGACGAACGCTGCGATATAGTCGTTTGCCGGGTTGAGTACGATATCAGCCGGAGTGCCCTGCTGAATAACCTCGCCGTCGCGCAGAATGGCGATCTTGTCGCCGAGGCGAAGTGCTTCGTCGAGATCGTGGGTGATGAAGACCACAGTCTTCTTCAGTTCCTTCTGCAGGTCGAGAAGCACGGTCTGCATATCGACTCGGATCAATGGATCGAGAGCCGAGTAGGCCTCGTCCATCAGAAGGATATCCGCATCGTTGGTCAACGCGCGGGCAAGCCCAACACGTTGCTGCATGCCGCCCGAAAGCTGGTTCGGGTAGTGGTTCGCGAAGCCTTCCAGCCCGACCCGTCTGATCCAGATATCGGCGCGCGCTTCGCGCTCCGCCTTCGGCATACCCTGGACTTCCAGGCCATAGACCGTGTTCTGCAGCACCGTACGGTGCGGCAGCAGGCCGAATTTCTGGAAGACCATCGCCGTCTTGTGGCGGCGGAATTCGCGCAGTGCTTCCTCGTTCATCTTGCAGACGTCGGTGCCCCCGTAGAGCACTTCGCCCGAAGTTGGATCGATCAGCCGGTTGATATGGCGGATCAGCGTCGACTTGCCGGAGCCGGACAGCCCCATGATGACGGTGATGCTGCCCCCCGGCATGCTGATGTTAATATCCTTCAGGCCCAGGACATGGTGGTGCTCTTTGATGAGGTCCGCCTTTGACGTGCCATTTTTCACGACCTCAACAAGTTCACGGCCACGCGCGCCAAAGATCTTGTATAGATTTTTGATCTCAATCGACTGACTAGCCATGAACAACCTCCCGATGCTTTTGCAGGCGCAGGCCATAAGCCTGGCTAATGCGGTCGAAGATGATGGCGATGCCGACGATGGCTAGGCCGTTGAAAACGCCGAGTGTGAAATACTGGTTGGCAATCGCCTTCAGAACAGGTTGGCCGAGACCCTGAACGCCGATCATCGAAGCAATGACCACCATGGCGAGCGCCATCATGATCGTTTGGTTGATGCCGGCCATGATGGTCGGCAAAGCCAGGGGAAGCTGGACCTTGCGCAGCATTTGCCATCGCGATGAGCCGAAGGCATCCGCCGCTTCGAGTACGTCGCTGTCGACCATACGAATTCCGAGGTTGGTCAACCTGATCATTGGTGGCAATGCGTAGATAACGACGGCGATCACGCCGGGCACACGACCAATGCCGAGTAGCATGACGACTGGTATGAGATAAACAAAGCTCGGCATGGTCTGCATCACGTCGAGGATTGGAGTGACCACTTTCTGCAACCGATCCGAGCGTGACATTGCGATGCCGATCGGAATGCCGATGGCGATCGACAGGACGGTACAGACGAAGATCATCGACACCGTCCGCATCGTGTCGTCCCACATGCCAAAATAGCCGATCAGGAGCAGGGTGATCGAACAGCCGACCATCACCTTCCAGCTCCGGCTGGCGAACCACGCGACGCCAGTCACCATGAGGATGATGAGCGGCCAGGGAGCTCCGGTCAGTAGCTTTTCGGACCAGATCAGAAAGCTTTGCAGCGGACTGAATAGGGATTCGATGCCGTCGCCATAGGCGCGAGTGAAGGCACGAAAGCCTTCGTCCACGCTCTTTTTCAACTCGCGCAGCATGTCGTCGTTCATGGTTGGGAATTTCCAGAGCCAATCCATGTTGGTTCCCCTTTTTCTTTTGTCGCAGCCCACGCGGCTGATTGCTCACCCTTGTCTCCCTGGCGCGATGGGTGAACCCGGGCGCTTCTCCCGCGTGAGCCGCAGCTGCCCACGCATCAAAAGTTCAATAAGGCGCCTGTACCGGCCCCATGCCGACATAGACGGTCTTCAGCTCCGAATAATGCTCCAGCGCCGCCAGCGAGTTCTCGCGGCCGAAGCCGGATTGCTTGGAGCCGCCGAAGGGGATTTCGACCGGGCAGAGATTGTAGGTGTTGATCCAGAGCGTGCCGGCCTCGAGCTGGTCGACGACGCGGTGGGCGCGGGTGAGGTCGGCGGTGAAGACGCCGCCGGAAAGGCCGAACTCGGTGGCATTGGCACGAGCGATCACCTCGGCCTCGTCATCGAAATCGAGAACGCACATGACCGGCCCGAAGATCTCTTCGCGGGCGATCGTCATATCGTCGGTGACGTCGGCAAAGACGGTCGGCTGGATGTAGTAGCCTTCGCCGGAGACATTGTTCGGAATGCCGCCGCCGGTCAAAAGCGTCGCGCCCTCGGCCTTGCCCTTTTCGATATAGGCGAGCACCTTTTCGCGCTGCGCCCAGGAGACCATCGGGCCGATCTGCGTTGCCTCGTCCATCGGGTCGCCAATGAGCATGGCGTCGGTGCGGACTTTCAGGCGCTTCAGGAATTCGGGCTTGATCTTGCGGTTGACGAAGACACGCGTGCCGTTCGAGCAGACCTGGCCCGTCGAATAGAAGTTGCCGAGCATCGCGCCGCCGATGGCGCTGTCGATGTCGGCATCGTCGAAGACGATCAGGGGCGACTTGCCGCCGAGCTCCATGGTGACATGCTTGAGGTTGCCGGCAGCAGAGGCCGCGACCTTGCGGCCGGTCGGCACCGAACCGGTCAGCGATACCTTGGCAACGTCGGGATGGTTGATGAGGAGCGGCCCGGTTTCGCGATCGCCTTGGATCACGTTGTAGAGACCCTTGGGCAGGCCGGCCTCGATAAGGATTTCGGCGATCTTCAGCGCGCCGAGCGGCGTGTTTTCCGAAGGCTTGAACACCATGGCGTTGCCGGCGACCAGCGCCGGCGCGCCCTTCCAGCAGGCGATCTGCTGCGGGTAGTTCCACGCGCCGATGCCGACGCAGACGCCGAGCGGCACGCGCTTGGTATAGGCGAAGTCGCCGCCGAGCGGGATATAGGAGCCGTTGAGGCCGGCGGCCGCGATGCCGCCGAAGAATTCGAAGCTGTCGGCGCCAGACGTCGGGTCGGCAACGACGGTTTCCTGGATCGGCTTGCCCGTATCCAAGGTCTCCAGCTCGGAAAGCTCGCGGTTACGCTCGCGCATAATGTCGGCCGCCCGCTTCAGGATACGGCCGCGCGCCGTCGGGCTCATGGCGGCCCATTCCGGCTGCGCGCGGCGGGCAGCGGCGATTGCCCTTTCGACGATGGCAGGTGTCGCCGCGTGCAGGCGGGCGATCACCTCGCCGGTCGCCGGATAGATGCTTTCGATAACGGTGCCGTCGGTGTCCTCGACATATTCCCCGTCGATGAAATGCGAGGCTTTCGGTTGTGCTTCAAGTTTCATTGTACTGCTTCTTCCATTCGATCGTCCGGCTGGGCTTTCGTCTGCGCCTGCTTAAACCCCGCTCTTGGTGTCATGATACATGTAGAGGTTTGCGATCGGCTCGATGATGTTCCAGACACCCTTTATGTCGGGAGTGATCGTGACGAAGTCGTCAGCCTGGATGTCGAGCCTGGTTCCATCGCTGAACTCGATTCGCGCACGTCCGCCAGCGACGAAGAAGGAGACCGCGCGGTTGTAGTGAATCTCGAAGGGTTCTGGCCCGGTAGCTTCCCATTTCGTCCACGCGGCCGTTTCCCGCTTCGTGTCTTGCGACGCGGTCTCCCGGCGAATGCGATCCGTGGAAAAATTACGATCCGACTGCACGGTCATGGTGCACCTCCGCGTGGGCTTTGAAATAGGGGACATCGACAGGCGCCAGCGGCCTGCGGCCGCGAATGATGTCGGACGCCTTTTCGGCGATCATGAAGGTGGCCGCGTTGATGTTCGCGCTCGGGATGGACGGGATGACCGACGCATCGACGATACGCAGCCCTTCCGCTCCGATAAGACGGAGGCTGAGATCGACAACCGAACGTGGATCGGTCGTTCGGCCCATGCGCGCGGTCCCACACGGATGGAAGGAACTGGACACGTCCTGCCGGATAAACGCTTCCAGATCGGCATCGGCTACGCACCGCGCGCCCGGTGCATCTTCCCGCTTGCGGTATGGAGCGAAGGCGGGCTGCGCAAGTATTTCTCGGCCCATTTTCAATCCTTGCAGCGTTTCGCGCCTGTCGCGCTCGGTTGCGAGGTAGTTCGGATCGATGAGCGGAGGCTGCGAAGGATCGGCAGATCGAAGCCGGACCGATCCGCGGCTCTCCGGACGCATCGGGCCGACGCCGAGCCGATAGCCACCAACGCGCGGATCAGGGATCCAGTTCGGGCCGAAAAATACCGGGAAGAAGTGGATCTGAAGATTGGGATGGGTAACCGAGCTGTCGCTTCGAAGAAAGGCGCCGACATGGCACTGGTTGACGGCTGCCGGTCCCTTCTTGAAGGCGAACCACTGGAATCCGGCCGACACCATCTTGTCGAGCCGCAAATGTTGGTTGAGGCTGTACTTGAGGTCGGACTCGACCTGGATATGGGTCTCGAAATGATCCTGCAGGTTCTGTCCAAGCATGGGCACATCAATGACCGGTTCGATCCCCAAGCGGCGAAGATCGTCTGCAGGTCCGACACCCGAGAGCATCAGCGCCTGGGGGCTGCCGAACGAACCGGAACTCAAGATGACTTCCTGGGAAGCGAATACGTCAGTGATTTCCGAGCCGCGCTTTGCGCGAACGCCGATTGCGCGGTTCCCGTGGAAGAGAACCTTTAGAACCTGGCATCCAGTCTGCACGTGGAGGTTCTTCCGCGCCGGTTGCGAATGGAGGTATGAGTTCGACGAGCTTGATCTGACGCCGGCGCCCACGCTCATCTCGAACTTGCCGACGCCTTCCTGACGGAAGCCATTGAAGTCCGCAACTTCTTCGTGTCCTGCTTGACGGCCGGCATCGAGAAAAGCCTGGTTCAGGGTACCAAGATGCTGCTGGCCCTTCACCCGCACCATTCCTTCGGACGAACGAAACGGACCCTCGGCGCCTTCGAGCCGCTCGAAACGCTTGAAGTACGGAAGGCAGTCCCGGTAGCCCCAGCCATCGCAACCATCCCGGTCACGCCAGTCATCGAAGTCCCGCGGATTTCCCCGCAGGAATGTCATTCCGTTGATCGAGGAGGAGCCGCCAAGCACTCGACCGCGTGGCTGATCGATCTCGCGGTTGCCGAGGTTCGCCTGGGGCGTGGTCTTGAACCAGTAGTTATAGGTGCTGGTCGGCTTGAAAGCGGAGCGAAGGCCGGCAGGCATGCGCAGGATCCAACTCTTGTCCGACGGGCCTGCTTCGAGCAGCAGTACAGAAGCGCGCTCGTCTTCGCTGAGCCGGCTGGCGAGGACACACCCCGCGGTGCCCGCGCCAACTATGATGAAATCGTATCCTTCGGCGCGGAAGGTTTTCAATGAGGTTCTCCAATATTGAAGGATAGCTGTTTCGCACGTCCACGAGCTTGTCCTAACGCGGCGATAGGAGACTAGACTGATGTCCCGCGATTGGTAAAATGAGAAGTCTCTATGAGCAGAATTGGGGATCTTAATAGTGATCGACCTCGACCTCAGATTGCTGAGATCCTTCGTTGCCGTCGCGTCGGAAAGAAGCTTCTCAAGAGCAGGGGAGAAACTCGCCTGTTCTCAGGCTACGGTGTCGCTTCGGATCAAAAGCCTCGAGGACAATCTCGGACGGAAATTGTTCGATCGAAGCTATCATCTGGTGGAGTTGAGCGCCGCGGGCAGGGAACTGCTGCCGCATGTTCGCGGCCTCCTCGACCGTCACGATGCGTTGGTTGATCATCTCCAGAACGGCAAGCTTGCGGGCACCGTGAACCTCGGCATCGCAGAAGACTACGGCGAGGCATTTCTATCCCGATTGATGCGCGTGATGGACGAATCTTTCCCAAGCATCGAGCTAAGTGTGACCTGCTTGATGAGCATAAAGCTCGAAAAGCTTCTGGAGGCGCGGAAGCTTGACTTGGCGATCGTCACCTTGCCAAACCGTAAGATCCACTCGACAATTCTTAGCCTGCCGAAACTCGTGTGGGTAGCGTCCAACGATTATGTCTTCGATAAGAAAAGGCCACTGCCAATGGCCTTCTATGCCGAAGGGTGCGCGTTTCGCGCCGCTACGCTAGAGGTTTTGAAGAGCGAGGGCCTCTCCTACCGCGAAGTCGTGACGACTGGCAGCGGCGAGGTCATCAAGAGCGCTGTTAGTTCCGGAACGGCGATCACGGTGATGGCGGAGGGGACGGTGCCGCATGGCTTCTCGGTGCTTCCAAGAGAGATAGGTCTTCCGGATCTTCCAAAAAGCTGCATTCAATTAGTCGAAAGAGAAGACGGGCTTTCAAAGGCGGCGCAGCAGGTCAAGTCATCGGTGATGAAGCTGCTCGGCGTTCAGGCGGGTGTATAAACCGACAGTGTTCATTTGCGTCGAGATTTCATGACAAGCCGAGAGGGTATGATTCGATACAGAAGTCAGAACTTTGAGGCAAAGGTAAAGGCAGCGAGTCGCAAGTATTGACCTCGCGGTTCTGCAGATCCTGGGAGCCACAGCCTTTTTGGCTGCGATAACGACAACCCTTAGTCGGGTTCGTTGATACGCACTTCCGCAATCACCGGCACCATCCTCGGATGGCGCCGAGTGTGCAGGTAGGGATCTGATATGGTTCCACAAATCGTACCACGCCGGATCGGATGCCTAAGTCATTGATAATGTGGGATGCGACATGAAAGCAGCGGTTCGATTCCCTTCACATCATGCCAGCCCATTTTGCACTCTCGCAACGTCGCTCGGATCGAAGTTCCACCGTTTAGCTGTTGCCAATTATCCACTTCGCGCTGAAAAAATCTATGTTGCGCAACCGAGTAAAATGCTCGCTTGACTTGCGTTAAAATAGTATTGTACCGATTAGATCGGTCATGCTGTGGAGGCATGACCCATTCTGCGTAGGGGTGGCGTAACCTCTTGGAATGCAAGGCTTGCCGGCTGATGGGCGTTGCAGTTTGCGAGCAATGTGGGGCGTACTTGGATAACAGTTTTGTCTCTGAAACGGAGCATGTCGCTGACGCGTCTGCTCTCGACGATATTGGTGTGCCTTCTGTTGATGATCTGAGTGATCAGCCACAAGGCGCCCGGTCGAATATCATGATTAGGTTACCGCGAGACGGTGACTGGAGCGCACTTCGTGATCTTGTGCGCAAGGTTCACGAACGAACGGTGTTTTCGCACATCCCATTTTCCGATCGGAAGTATGCCGCAATCGAAGCTCAGGCACGCAATCCTCAGCCGCATCAGTGCTTGCTGGTTGCGGAGGTTGACGGTCGTGTTGTCGGTCTCGCGTGGTTTTCGGCCGGGGAATATCTGCTTGGTGAAGGCACGGTCTTGACGACAACGCACCTGCTCGGGGTTGATTCAGAGTTCTGCGGTCCGTTTCGAGCGGCGAAGGTCTTTGTCAAGCTATTGCGCGGGGTGGCGGCCTGGTCGAAGACGCGTGGTGCCCACCAAATCTTGGTTCATGTTACCACTGGTTACGCGCTCAAGCAGACGGATCGGCTCATTCGAGCAGGCGGCGGCGTTTGCATCGGCGGAAGTTACATGATCGATGTCTAGATCGCGGGATGACTGGGGCGGTGTGCGCAGTCGGACTGAATATCGAGGGTAGTATGTGTCTATCAATATAGGGAAACCAGATGACCTCGTTTGATCTGCCCTGGACCATCGGCCCTGTGCCGATCATTTTAACGATTTGGTCGGCCATTATCTTTGGAAGAACTGTCAGTTCCAGGCGTGCGCTCAAGATCGGGAGCGGAAATATCGCTTCAGCATTTCTCTTGTCGATGGCATTCTCTTCTGTCCTATTTCAGGTTCTATATCCCTACGGCGGATTTGAAATATCAATATTCAGCCAATTTTTGGCGGCAATTGCCTGCTGTCTTTCTACAAGTATTGTTAACTCCATTAGCGCGGAAGAAACTGACTTCCCCCGGAAGGATTTGCCCATGATTACCGGGTTGAAGGTTTCCATTGTTAGCATAGTTATATTTATTGCATTCAACGCTTGTTATTTCCTATTGGGCGGCGAAAACTCATGCGTTGGGCCGAGATGTTATGTATTTTCATATTTGTTTGGAAGAAACGACAGGATATTCTCTACACTATATATTGGATATGCTGCTCCGGCTATATTCTTGACTCTCTCTCTATTTATCATCTTGGAAATGCTGAAAAAGCTTCGTTTGCATTTTCGCACGCGTTAGTCGTGCGACCACTTGGGGGATACTATGGCTGATCTGAAGAGCTATGACGGCAGTGATCTCTTTGGCGATTTCGCGCAGACCCAAAGGGAGAAAATCAGTAATTTCTTCACCTATACACAGTTCGCGCTTGGCGTGGGTCAAACTGTTATAGGCTTTAATATCTTGAACCAGTACACTGCTGCACCAGCGCGCTACTTGCCGAGTGTCCAAAGGGCGCTTCCACAAATTGACGCATTGGTGAGATCCGCATCGTTTGACGCAATTGCTGCGAGGACGACAAGCTACGGCATCGAGCGCCTCGCGACGACCGCGGCTCGAATGGGAAGCTTCACCAAAATGGTCGTGCCGCTGACGATCGCTGAGGGTGTGGCTGACGTCGCAACTTATCAGGGACCAAGTAAAACCACCAGAGCCGTAGGCGTCGCCGTCGATGATGGGGTTGGCATTGGCGTAGGTGCGATGGTCGCAGGGGTTGCTGGATGGGCGCTGGGGGCTACTGCGGTTGCAACCCCACCTGGTTGGATCGCGCTTGGGATTGGCGCCGTTGCAGGCCTTGGTTATTCGATCGTCGCAAGCAATAAAGTACGAGACGGCGTGACTGCTTTTCTAGATAAACCAGTGCCATCGGTCATGATGACTCCGATGCCGAACGTTGATTTGTCGCGTTATTATATGGCTGTGGATGGTCCGTCGGCTCCTTTCCCCGGCAAATTCGCCGATGATCTCGGCATCGGTGCTCCTCCCGCTGCTGGGGGGCTCAGGTCCGCCAGCACGCCGAGCTATGGTGGTCCGGGTTTTGATGGTGCTTACGGTGGGTCATACGGAGGACAGGACGAGGGCAGCCGTGCTCGGGCTGCGCAATCGCTAGGGGCAGGGGCTTTTAGCAGTCCCGCTAGCGCGCAACCTAGTGCATCCAAGTATAACTATGACGGCAGCCCGGCCTATAGCTATTCGGATCCATATTCGAACTCATATACCGCCGGCGTTTATTCGCCGACGCTTGGCCTCGGCCTTGGGACCCCAACCGATTTCGCACCCGCGGTCGGTCAGACAGCGAAATGGGCAACAGCGGATGTTTATGACACCGCATCCCTCACCGGACTTTACTCTGGCGCCGTATCCGCGCCTCGAGTCCAACCGCCGCCGGCTCCGGTTCCGGTCGCGCCAGTTCAGCCGCAGTATGCACCGTTGCCTTATTATGGGCCGGTGCCAGCGGATCGTCCCAGTGATTTTTCACACGCGATCGGCCAGTTCGCGCCCGCTCTTGGAACATTTGCTGCCGGCTTTGCTCCGACCCTGGGGGCTGCGGCAGTTGGCTTTGTTTCGGGTATCGCCGGCGTGGTTGGCGCGTTTGTGCACGATGCCTTTGGTGGCAGCTCGAGCGGCAAGACCAAGCCGGTGCTTCTCGATCTCGATGGCAATGGCGTGTCGGTCGACACTCTTGCCTCGTCGAACACGTTTCTTGATCTCGACAACAGCGGCTACATGCGCCGTACGGCATGGGCCGGCAAGGGCGATGGCGTGCTGGTGTTCGACGCCGATGGCAACGGCAAGATCAGCAGCTCGAAGGAATTTGCCTTTACCGAATGGGACGACGCGGCGAACGGCGACCTCGAGGCGCTGCGCAACGTGTTCGATACCAACGGCAACGGCAAGCTCGACGCCGGCGATGCGCAATGGGCGAAGTTCAAGGTCATGGCCGATGGCCAGATGGTGTCGCTCTCTTCGCTCGGGATTACCTCGATCGATCTGACCGCCAAGGGCAGCGGCCAGACCTTCAGCGATGGTTCGGCGATCACCGGTACGACCACCTTCACGAAGTCGGACGGCACAACAGGCATTGTTGGGGACGCGGTCCTGTCCAACGAGACGGACAGCCATATCATCAAGAACACGGTCGTCGTTAACGCTGACCAGTCGAGCACCCGGACCATCCTTGGCTATAACGCCGACGGTACTCTGGCTTTCCAAAATCTGGTCACCACGAGTGCGGACGGTAGAACCGTCCAGACAAAGTTCGACGACGATGGCAACGGCACCTACGACCGCTCGCAAACGGATGTGACGACAATCGCGGCTTCCGGCGAGCGCACGCGCGTCATCTCCAACTTCAATGCCGATGGTTCGCTGGTCGAGCGGACGACCACGGTAACGAGCGCGGACCTGAAGACGATCACGACCTCGGTCGATAAGGATGGCGACGGCAGAGACGATCAGACCCAGATCTTTACGACCAATGTCGATGGGTCGAGTGTGACGACGACCAAGGAGTTCAGCACTTCGGGCGCGCTCCTGCAACAGAAGCTCGTCCAATCGAGCGCTGATGGTCTGACGAAGACAACCAAGACGGACGCGAACGGTGACGGCGTCTATGAGGCGGTCACGACGGAGACCACGCTGATCGGGTCCGACGGCTCGCGGACGCGGACGGTCAATAATGCAAGTGCCAATGGTACGCTCCTGTCGGGCGACACGACGGTCATGAGCGCCGATGGCCGCACCCGAACGACCAGCAGTGATCTCGATGGCAACGGTACGCTGGATGATCAGGAGCAAACGCAGCGAACGATCTCGGCCAATGGCGATGTCACGACCGTGGTGACCACGACCAACGGAAACGGTTCGCTTCGCGGGAAGGTTACGACCGTTGCGGCTGCGGATGGGCTGTCGACAACGGTGTCCTCGGACCTCACCAGTGATGGCGTTGCCGATCGTGTTCATTCCGACGTCACATTGGTTGCCAGCGATGGGACGCGAACGCAAACGGTCCAGGATGCCAGCGCCAGCGGCGTGGTTCTGTCGAAGAGCGTCACGACCACGAGCGGCGACAGCAAGGTGAAGACGATTTCCGTCGACGCGAATGGGGATGGAGCGGCTGATACCATCACCTCCATCACGATGGCGACGGATGGCTCAACGTCCCAAGCCGATAGCAAGTTGAACCCCAACGGCACGCTCGTCTCCAAGGCCGTCACCGCGACCAGTGCTGATGGGCTGTCTAAGACCTTAAGTACTGACCTCAATGGCGACGGATCTTTCGATACGGTTCTGACTGATGTCATAACCGCAGGGGCCAATGGCGCTCGCGTCGAGACGGTAACCAACAAGAGCGCCAACGGCACTGTCGTTGCCAAGACGGTGACGACGACGTCTGCCGACAGCCTGACACAGACGGTGCAGTCCGATCTCAACGGCGACGGCGCGTTCGATAAGACGGTCACCGATGTGATCACCCTCAACGCCGGCGCTCGCACGGAAACGGTCACGACCAAGAGCGGCAACGGCGCGCTGCTGAGCCAGACTGTGACGACGGTCAGTGCCGACCGCAAGACGACATCGGTGACGAAGGACCTCGATGGCGACGGTCATATCGACACCGCATCGGCCCAAATCATTGCCGCGGACGGCAGCCAGACGACGACCACGGTACAGGGCAGTGCCGACGGTTCGCTCCATCGCAAGACGATCGTGACGGTCAGCGCTGACAAACTGACGACGACGACCGTGGATGATCTGAATGGCGACGGTACGGTCGATGCGACCACCGTCGACCAGACCGTCATCAATGCCGATGGCAGCCGCACAGAGACGGTGACGGACAAGAGCAATACGGGCGTTCTGCTCGACAAGGCGACCACCATAACCTCAGGCAATGGCCTGACGGTCACTGTTCAGAAGGATGTAAATGGCGATGGCATCGTTGACACCAAGACGGTGAAGGCGACCGTCCTCAACAATGACGGCTCCAAGACGACTACGACATCGGATTATGCCGGCGCGGCGCTCACCGATCAGACGAAGGTGACCGTCAACGCCAATGGGCTGATGACCAAGACCGATTACGACTACGACGGCAATGGCACGGTCGATCGGTCCGAGACGTCGACGAAGACGTTGAATGCTGATGGTTCGACCTCGCTGGTGGATGCCGTCAGCACTGCCAGTGGCACGCTTTTGTCGAAGACGACCAATACCGCGACCTCGGACGGCAAGACGGTGACGAGCCAGGTCGATCTCGATGGCGACGGCAAGATCGATACGAAGACGACGACTATCATCGATGCGACCGGCCAGACGACCAAGACCGTCGAGACCTACAAGACCGGCACGACGACGCTCGCCAGCCGCTCAGTCACGATGACATCGGCCAACGGCCTCTCGGTCACAACAAAATCCGACCTGGATGGCGATGGTACTTACGAGCAGGTACTCAGCGACGTTACTACGCTGAATGCAGATGGTTCGCGTACGGAGGCCTTTGCCCGCTCGGCCAACACGGCCCCGGTCGAGTTGACGAAGGTCACGACATCCGCCAACGGGTTAAGCAAGACGACCGTCGTGTCCGACGATCTGATTGGCTCCGCGACACGGAGCGAGATCTATCGCTTGTATCATGCGATTTTGGGTCGAGATCCCGATGTCTCTGGGTTTCAGAATTTTTCTAATGATTTCAATAATGGCATATCAGCGGTCACTATCGCCGCCAATCTGCTCAACTCTCCTGAATTTGCACAGAAATACGGAACCCTTACCAACGTCCAGTTCGCTACGCTGCTTTACCAAAATGCCTTGGGAAGGGCTCCAGAGCCTGGCGCCGCCGAAGGCAGAGACGCTCAAATCAATGCGGGAACCTCGCGAGCAGCAGTTGCTCAGCAGATTGCCGATTCTCCGGAAGGGCAAGCACACACCGCGGCTGGGGTGCAGGCCTGGGCAATTAACAATCCGAGCATTGTGCTTTCACCCGTCAGAACCACCACCGATGTCACGACGCTCGGCGCGGATGGTTCGACAACCGAGATCGTCACCAATAGCGGCGTGATCGCCAACAAGACGACGACCACGACGAGCGGTGACGGCAAAACTGTCACAGTCGCCTACGATATCGACGGTAACGGCGTCCTGGATCAAAAGTCCGTCACGACGAAGAATGCCGACGGAAGCGTGACGCAGACCCTGTCCGATCTGACGTCGGCGGGTGCCGTGTCGCACTCCAAGACGGTGACGACGGGCGCGGGCGGCTTCAACACGTTGGTGAGCTACGACACCGACGGAAACGGCGCCGCCAACAAGACCGTCACGGATCTGACGACGCTAAATGCCGATGGCAGCAAGACAACAATCGAAAAGACCTATACCGTCAACGGTAGCGGTTCGCTGGTTCTGAGTGCGGTCACCCAGACCGACACCTCCGCCGATGGTCTGACCGTGACCACGAAGTGGGACCAGACGGGCTCCGGCACCTTCACCAAGAGCCGCACTGACGTGACGGTTCTCAATGCTGACGGTTCGCGTACCGAGACCGTCAGCTATTTCACCGGCGCGACGCTGACGAGCCGTTATCTGACCACGACCAGCGCCAATGGCCTGTCGATCACTTCTCAATCGGATTTGACCGGAGCTGGCACCTATGCCCAGACCTCGACCGATGTCACCGTGGTTAACGCCGACGGAACCCGGACGCGGACGGTTTCGAGCACCAAGGCAGATGGGTCGCTGATCTCGAAATTCGTCACCACGACAAATGCCGACGGCCTGGTCGTTTCGACCAATGAGCAGCGCACCGGGCTCGCAACCCAGACGATCAGCGATACAGTGGAGGTTCTCGCCGACGGCGCCAAGCGCGAGACTCTCGCGACAACGGATGCGTCCGGCAAGCTGCTGGACAAGACCATCACGCTCACCAGCGCCGACAAGAAGACGGTGACGATTGACCGCGATGCCAATGGCGATGGTGTCATCGATCAACATCAGCAGACGGTCACGGCAGACTCCGGTGTCGTGACGCAAACTGTTACCGATTATAAGTCCGCCGGCGTCAAGGGCGACAGCTCGACCAGCACGACCACAGCTGACGGCCTGCAGACAACGACCAATTGGGACCTTGATGGGAACGGTACCGTCGACCGCCGCCGTGTCACGGTCAATACCAACAATGCCGATGGCAGCAAGACCACGGTCATTTCCGATACGGATTTGACCACGGGTAAGCTCGCTTCGAAGACGACGATCCAGCAATCGTCCGACGGCATGGTGCGCACGACTTCCAAGGATGTCGATGGCGACGGTACGGTGGATCAGGTCGAAACGCTGACCGCCGATACGACTGGAGCTACGGTCTCGATCATCACGAACAATGCCACCGCCCAGAAGATCGATTATCTCCTGGCCGGCCAAGTCTACTGGAAACAGGCGATTGCCGCCAAGGTGGGAACTGATAGCTCCGCCGATGGCCGCACGAAGACGGTGAAGTATGATTATGACGGGAATGGCACCTTTGAAGTCGTCATGCAGTCGCAACTTCAGGCCGATGGCTCGACGGTGGTGACCGTCACGGAGACCAATGCCAGCGGCGCGGTCGTCGCTAAGGGCACGATCACGACCAGCACGGATGGCCTGATCACGGTTCTCAGCAAGGATACCACCAATGACGGCGTCATCGATCATAAGGAAACCTCCATCATCCACAATGATGGCTCGATCACATTGACGAAGGTCGATCTCAACGCAAGCAGCGCGGTGACGCAGACCGTCGTCGACACCGTTTCGGCGATGGGCAATCTGACGCTGCGTGTGACCAGCAATGGACAGGGCCAAAAAACCTCGCAGGTGGCGATCGCCGGTGACGGAAGTTCGGTGACGACAAATTATAATGCTGCCGGTGGACAGGTCACGAGCGTCATCAATGCCAACAAGGCTGGTATTCCCACCTCAGCCGTCCTTTACGATCCACTGAATACCAACCCATGGACCCGTGCGGAGCAGTCTTTCGATGCATCCGGCAAGAAGACGTTGGAAAAGCAATACAACGACGATGGCTCGCGGACGGAGATTACCTTCTACACCCCGACCGGTGATCAGCAGCATATCGATTTCTTCAATAGTGCGGGACAGAAAATTGCGACGCGCGACTTCGATGTTACCAACGCCACGGATTGGAGCCAACTCGACAAAAGCTTCAATGCCAACGGACAACTGGTCTCGCAAGCCGCTCAGTTCCATGATGGTCACAAGGCCAACTGGTTCTGGGACCCCACCAATGCCCAGTCATGGTCTCAGATCGTGCAGAACTACGATGCTGCCGGCCGGATGATCTGGCAGACCGTTCAAAACGACGACGGTACGAATAGCAGAACCGATTACGATGTCACCAATGCCAGCAATTGGAGCCGGCTTGAGCAATATTACAATGCCGGCGGTCAAAGGGTCTCGCAAATCGCCTACTACGACGATGGCACGAAGGGCATCTGGATGTGGGATCCCACCAATGCCCAATCCTGGTCCGAGATCGACCAGTCATTCAACACCGCCGGTCAGATGACCAATCAGAATGTCATCTATGACGATGGCAGCAAGGTGCTTTATGCATATGACCCAGGCAATACTCAAAGTTGGTCGCAGATCGTCGATGCCTATACATCGTCCGGAAAACTGATTTCCGATACGAACTATTCGGATACGAACGGAAAATACACCGTCACGACCTATGACGTGAACAACAACCAACCCTGGACAAGCTTGGTTCAGAATTTCGTTAACAACGTCATCAACACGGCAAGATCCAACAATGATGATGGTGGCTATACGAATTATCAATACGACAGCTCGGGGAAAAACACGGCTTGGCAACGCTACGCGTATGGAACCGGCGGTGGCGGAGGAAGCTCTGGCCTTCATATGGTCGATCAATGGCCCCAGTCAGGTTCCGGTGGAGGCAATAGACCGGTCCTTCTCGATCTGAACGGTGACGGCCATATCGACCTGCGGCCTCTCGATACCAATGCGCTCGCTACCGGCTCATCGGTCACCTTCGACTGGAATAGTGATGGAGCAAGGGATGGCACCGCTTGGGTGGGGCCGCAGGATGGCTTCCTGGCGATCGATCTCGGCGAGGACGGCCAGTCCGGCCCGGATGGCAAGATTGATCAGTCGAAGGAGCTTGCCTTCTCCGAATGGGCAACGCCGGATCAGGTGGCGGCCAATGGCGGCTCGGTCTCCG
Organism: Martinezella sp. CNPSo 3964; assembly: GCF_057784375.1. Lineage (NCBI taxonomy): Bacteria > Pseudomonadati > Pseudomonadota > Alphaproteobacteria > Hyphomicrobiales > Rhizobiaceae > Martinezella > Martinezella sp. CNPSo 3964. The sequence goes on along the minus strand of NZ_JBXSOW010000004.1, from coordinate 424,165 downwards.
ACCTTGAAGGTCTCCGTCTTGCCTTCGACAACAACCATGACAACGTGCTCGATGCCAGCGATGATCGATGGAGCGAGTTCCGTGTCTGGCGCGATGCCAACCAGAATGGCTCTGTCGACGATGGCGAGCTGCAGACCATGTCGGAGGCCGGCATTAAGCTGATCAATCTGCTCCATACGCCGGAGGGCAGCCAGTCCTTCTCCGATGGATCGGCGATATCAGGCACGAGCTCCTATCAGACGAGCGATGGCACGTCGCATTACCTCGTCGGCGATGCCACGCTCGCCTATCAGCCGACAATCTCGAAGCAGAATGCAGCGTGACGAGCCTTCAATAACAACCAGGATGTCGGCTCCTTTGCCCGACATCCTCACTTTCAGCCTCTGGCATAAATCTCCATGGACGAAACAATCACCGCCGATTCGGAACAGTCGACGACCACATCATCACCATCAGCAGATGATGTGATACGCCCCGACAGCGGTCTTGCGGCGATTGCAGCGATTGCCGGCTACTTCCGCATCGCTTCCAACCCGGATGTTCTGGCACGTGACCTGGCTCTGTCGAAGCCCGCGGGACGCAGTGACCTGCTGCGCGCCGCCAAGCTTGCCGGGCTGAAGGCAAAGCATTTGGAGATTGGAAGCGATGCCCGATTTGCGACCTTGCCGACGCCGGCGATCGCCTGTTTGACCGATGGCCGCTTTGCCGTCTTCGGCGGAGCAGCAGCGGACAATGCCTGGCGCATCATCGATCCGACGGACTTTTCCAGCCGCAATCTCGGGGCGCATGAGCTGCTCGCCGAGACGGCCGGTCACTTCATCCTCTTACAGCGGCGACTGGCAGGTCCCGGAGCTTCGCGCGGCAATTTCGGCTTCCGCTGGTTCCTGCCGTCGATCTGGCGCTATCGCCATGCCTTCGGTCATGTCCTGCTTGCCTCGCTCATCGTCCAGATTTTTGCATTGGTGACGCCGCTGTTCTTCCAGGTCGTGGTCGACAAGGTGCTTGCCCATCGCAGCTATTCGACCCTAATCGTACTTGTTGTCGGTCTGGCGGCCGTCGGCCTGTTCGATGTGGTGCTGCAATATCTTCGAACCTATGCGCTGTCGCATACCACCAACCGCATCGATGTCGAGCTCGGGCGACGGCTGTTCCGGCATATGCTGAACCTGCCGCTTTCCTATTTCGAGACGCGGGCGACAGGCCAGACGATTGCCCGCGTGCGCGAGTTGGAGACCATCCGTAATTTCCTGACGGGGCAGGGGCTGTTCTCCGGTCTCGATCTCATCTTCACCATCGTCTTCATCTTCGTGCTGTTTTCCTATTCAGCAAAGCTCGCCTGGATCGTCGTCGCCTCCATCCCGTTTTATCTGGCGATCGGCTTTCTGGTGCGGCCATTCTTGAAGGAGAAGATCGACGAGAAGTTCGAGCGCGGCGCCTATAGTCAGCAGCTGCTCGTCGAGACCGTGGTCGGTGTGCAGACCCTGAAGGCGTCGGCCGTCGAACCGGTCGTCGCGTCGCAATGGGAAGAGCGCCTGGCAGGCTACGTGCAATCCTCCTTTGCCACGACCATGCTGGCCGCCAAGGGCCAGAACGCCATACAGTATGTCAACAAGATCACCTCGGCAGCCCTGCTTCTCTTCGGTGCCCAGGCGGTCATCAATGGCGAACTGACGGTCGGCGCGCTCGTCGCCTTCAACATGATCGCCGGCCAGGTCTCGCAGCCAATCCTGCGCCTGTCGCAGCTCTGGCAGGATTTCCAGCAGGTGCAGGTCTCGGTCGCCCGTCTTGCCGACATCCTCAACGCCCCGCCCGAGCCGCGGCCGGAAGTCTCCGTCAGCCTGCCGAAGCCAAGAGGCGCCATCTCCTTCAAAGGTGTCAACTTCCGCTACACGGCCGATGGCCCGGAGGTGTTGCGTGACATCTCCTTCTCTGTCCGGCCGGGCGAAGTCATCGGCATCGTCGGACCATCCGGATCGGGCAAGTCGACGCTGACGAAGCTGGTGCAGCGCTTCTATATCCCGACCCGCGGTCAGGTCTTCGTCGACGGCCAGGATATTGCCCAGGTCGATCCGGCCTGGCTCCGATCCAACATCGGTGTCGTCCTGCAGGAGAACATGCTGTTCAACCGGACGATCCACGACAATATCTGCCTGGTCAATCCGTCGATGTCGCGGGCGGCCGCCATGCAGATGGCGCGGCTGTCGGGGGCCGACGAGTTCATCGCCAAGCTGCCGAAGGGCTATGACACGCTGATCGAGGAGCGCGGCGCCAACCTTTCCGGCGGCCAGCGGCAGCGTCTGGCGATCGCCCGGGCGCTGGCCACCAATCCGCCGATGCTGATCCTCGATGAAGCCACAAGCGCCCTCGACTACGAGAGCGAGCGTATCATCCTCGGTAATATGCGCGAGATCGTCAAAGGCAGGACGGTCATCATCATCGCCCATCGCCTGGCGACCGTTCGCCATTGCGACCGCATCATCGGCATGAAGGATGGGCGCATTGTCGAAGAAGGCACACATGACAGCCTGCTTGCCCGGCCGAACGGTCTCTATGCCCATCTCTGGCAGTTGCAGACGGGGCTCAACCAGCCATGAACCAGGTGGTCAAACCTCCCAAACGACCGAACAGGCCACTGCGCCGCGGCAGGATCGAGAACGAGTTCCTGCCGGCAGCACTTGAGATCCTCGAGACGCCGGCCTCGCCTGTTCGTACCGCCTTCATCTGGTTCATTGCCATTGTCGTGGCGGCCACACTCCTGTGGAGCTATCTCGGCACCTTCGACATCGTCTCGACCGCGCAAGGCAAGATCCAGCCGACCGGCCGGGTCAAGGTCATCCAGTCGATCGAGGTCGGCAAGGTGAGGTCCATTCCCGTCACCAACGGTTCGCATGTGAAGGCGGGCGACATCGTCGTCCAGCTCGACGATACAGAGCTCAGGTCCGATGAAGAGGCGATTACCGTCAATCTGCAGGCGCTCCGCGCGGAAATCGCACGCCGGGATCTTGAACTTGCCACTGCGCGGAGATGGCTCGTCAGCGATTTTTGGAGCGAGGTGCGGGTCATACCGGTCGATCTGTCGTTCGATGCACAGACACCCAATAACATCCAGGCTCGTGAGCGGACGATACTTGCGGCCGATTTGTCGTCCCTCAGCGCCAATCTCGACAATCTCACGGCGCAGCGTTCACAGAGCCAGGCAACGATCGAACGATTGAGCGCGACGATCGATGCGCGCAAGGCATTGATCGCGACCTTGGCGCAGCGCGTCACCATGCGTTCCTCTCTTGTGGATCAGGCGGCCGGCTCCAAATCCAATGTCATCGACGCCCTGCAGTCACAGCAATCGGAAGAGACGGATCTTGCCGAACAGGTCGGACAGCTTTCCGAAGCAAGGGCAGCGCTCACTGTTGCGACCAGCGAAGGCCGGAAGGCCATTCAGACGTTCATCGCCGACAATGCGGTCAAGCAGGGCGACGCCTCCAGGCAGGTGGATGAGCTTGAAAAGCAACTCATCAAGGCAAGCAAGCGCCGGCAGTCGATGACGATCGCAAGCCCGATCGATGGCATCGTGACGGCGTCGGCGCTCACCACCGTCGGCCAGGTCGTCAATCCGGGCGCCGAACTGATGCGCATCGTCCCCGCCGATACCGAGCTCGAAATCGAAGCCTTCCTGCCAAACAAGGACATCGGCTTCGTCGCAACGGGCCAGGAGGCCGTAATCAAGATCGAGGCCTTCCCGTTTACACGATACGGTGTGTTGCACGGGCAGGTCACATCGGTTGCAACGGACGCCGTACCCGAGCCGGACGCGCAGCAGATGGAGGGCGAACCGGCCAAGCAGCTGCAGAGTCTCATTCCGCTCGGCAATGTCCAGCGCATGCAGAATCTGGTGTTTCCGGTAACGGTCAGGCTGGATAGCGACACGATCGTGGTCGATGGGGTCCGTCAGCCTCTGTCGCCAGGCATGGCAGCTACCGCGGAGATCAAGACGGGCAGGCGGCGGATCCTCGAATATCTCTTCTCGCCAATCGTCGAGGTTACCTCGCAGGCCATGCAGGAGCGGTGACATAGATGAGGCTGCGCCACTTGCCAGAGAATTTAGAGGCCAATCTGGAGAGATCATGCCAGTCATCATGACATATAGAACCGCTCTCAACATCGGCGTGCTGTCAGGTTTCGTTTTCCTGCTCGCCGGTTGCGTTGCTGTAACAACCGAAGAATCTCAAACAAGAACGGTGAAGTCCGGCAAGCGAACGGCGATAGCGGCAGTACGAGGTGTCACGCCGGGATGTCGGGACATCATCAGCATCTATCCCGATACGCTTGAGTACCCCCGGCATGGGCAGGTGAGCTTTGAATGGAAGGAAGTGCGTGTGAAGGTGGTCAAGGAAGGCCCCCTCAAAGGATGCGCCGGGAAGGAGGCAGGGATAGCTTTCGTCTACTATCGTCCTGATCCGAGCTTCACGGGAGAGGATCACGCCACGTTTCGGACTGGTTCCACAACTACAAAGATGAGCATCAAAGTTGTGAAGTAGGGAAGCGCATTAATATCGTCTGCGATCTACGGGTAGCAGCCACACGCCGGTTCAAACAATTCTTTGCCACCCTCGATGACATAGTGTTTGCGTCGGTTCCACAATACGGCGTTGTGCAAACCGAATTGCCCCACTGGGTCGCCGGTTCGAATCCTTTCACATCAGCGGATCTCATTTTTTGGCTATAGGTTGTCGTCGTTAAAAGAGTGGAGTCGCTGCCGAGCGAGGGACGATTGCTTTGCGCCCTCACATCGGCCGTTGAAATCGGAGCATCGTGCAGCCTTACATAATCCGCTGGGTTGCAAGTTCGATTTCCTTCAAAAGCTTCATCATCTAGACATTCTCGCGAGTGTAGATCTCAAAGGGAACGATCTTTGTATAGCTCGCATTCTCCCCTTTTGTCGCGACAGCCGCGATCATGCCGTTCATGGCTTCGCTGGCAAGCCGGGCAAGGGGATGGGCGATGGACATCGTGACAGTGCCATCGAGCAGAGCTGCTTTTACATTGTCCATGAGTTCGTAGCCGACGACGGTCAGTGTGCCGGCCCGTCCGGTCGTGCGCAGCGCCGCCAGCACGCCGGAAATGCCGCCGCCAGCAACGTAAAGGCCGGCTAGATCGGGATGATCCGCCAGCAGGCGTTCGGTCATTTCCTGTGCAACGGCGGAGGATTCGAAGGTCGATAGAGGCTCGAGCAACACGAAATCTCGGGCGTGCTCGCGAAAATAAGAACGAAAGCCGGTCTCGTTCATTTCCTGATTCCGGTAGCGCGGATTGCCCATCAACAAGCCGATTTTGCCCGGGCTTTTGCAGATATGGTCGAAGGCCCAGGCCGCGGTGCGCCCAACTTTCCAGTTATCCAGTCCGATATAATGGACCTGGCCAGTCGCAGCGACTTGCGAGATCAGCGCAAAGACGGGGGTGCCTCCAGCCTGGATCTTTTCCAGCGCCTGAAGGACGATGGGATGGACTGCGGTTGTTATGCAGAGCGCATTACATTCCTCGGCCAGCGCCAGCGCCCGGTCTGCGGTGTTCTGGGGCGAGAGGTCTTCCAGATGCTCGATCCGAAGATCGAGTTCGGCAGTTTCTATCGCTGTGGCTGCTTCCCGCAGGGCACGCGCGACGAGCTGATAAAATGGCCGGTGCGGTTGCAGGAGTAAGAAGCCGAACCGATATTTCGGCCGGGCTGCCGCATTGCGTGCCTCGATGGCTCCAAGCCCGTAAAAGCCAATGCTTTCAGCAGCCGCGCGGACTGTCTCTCGCGTCTGAGCCCGCACATTCTCCGCACCGGAGAGGACCCGATTGGCCGTGGCGATCGAGACTCCTGCAGCCTCTGCGAGATTTCGGATCGTCGGTCTTCTCATTGAAGCTCCAATGATATGAAATGTATCAATTTGTCGATTTTGTGAGACAAATGATACGATCGTCTATCAGAAGAGAAATGCGCCTTGATTTCAGGGCCGTCAAGTTGGCATTGTCCTCGTCAAAGGACGGCGGATGAACGCACACGCGGTTCACTGGCCTTCGGGAGAGAAACGCTATCGACATTGCTGGCTTATGCGCTTTGGGCCTTGCCCGAAGAGCGCGATGTCTTGCCATGCGATCTGTAGCGCCCTCCCTATCACGAACTGGGACGCTCGATGTCCGGGAGGCATGACGATGGACGACCTTAAGCACGGAACTCGGAACAAGCGCGGCGACTGGGCACCTAATGGACGGATCGAAATCGCGCCCTTCTGGTCCTGGCCGCCGAAGATCCCGTCCGTGCTGAAGTGGGTACCGGAATATATCTGGCCGTGGAATGCCTTTCACATGGCAACAGCACTTCTCTACTGGTTCTACGTCGTGCCTAACGTCGACGTCATGAAGACTTTAAGTTGGGGCTGGGCGCTCTGGCTCTACGCGGTTAATGCGGCTGCGATCTTCGTCTTCTATGGCTCGATCGAGCTCTTTTTCTACGTGAAGCGCAAGCAGGGCAATCGCTTTAAATACAACGTCAAGTTCCCGAGCGAGCAGCCGTCCGATGTCTTCTGGTTCAAGAGCCAGAACATCGACAATTTCCTGCGTTCGTTCTTCTTGTCGATCCCGCTGTGGACTCTCGTTGAGGTCCTTTTCCTGTGGGTGTTCGCCAATGGCTGGGTGCCCTGGCTGAGCTGGTCGGGCCATCCCTATTATCTGGCGTTTCTCGTCGCCGTCGCGCCGATGATCCATGAGGTCCATTTCTTCATTATTCACCGCCTCATTCATTGGGGGCCACTCTATCGCTGGATCCACTCGGTCCACCATAATTCGGTGAACCCGTCGCCCTGGTCCTCGCTGTCAATGCATCCGGTCGAAGGCTTTCTCTATCACGCCGTTGCCCTCTGGCACCTCGTCATTCCGTCCAATCCGATCGTTGCGCTGTTCCAGCTCCACATCGCCGGCTTCGGCGCGGTCAATGGCCATATCGGCTTTGACAAGCTGGAGATCACCGAAGAAACGCCGCTCGATACTCATGCCTATGCCCATTACCTGCACCATAAATACTTCGAAGTGAACTATGGCGGCGATGGGCTGATCCCACTCGATAAGTGGTTTGGCACCTGGCACGACGGCACGAAAGAAGGCGACGTGCAGATGCAGGCTCGCTTTGCCAAAAAGAAGGAGCGCATGAACGCAAAGACGGTTCGCGCAAACTCCTGAATTCACAAAATTCCCTGATGTCCGCGAGGAGGCGGACACTCTTGGAACAAGGGCTGCTACGCCCCGCTGCGCAATGCTTTTTAAACCCGTCGCATGACGGAAACCGGGAGGAAATTCGATGACAATGCTGACCACCATGACTAAGGCGCTCGCGACCTCGGTTGCCCTCTGTCTTGCCGCAAGCGTGGCGCTTGCCGCCGATATTGCCGTCGTCGGCGGCAAGACCGACGATGCTTTCTGGAACAAGATCAAGAAAGGGGTAGACGACAGTCGCCTCATCGTCACGGCGAACGGTGGCAAGGTGACCTATCTCCAGCTCCAGACCTACGACAATCTCGGCCCAGACGCCGCCGGCCTTGTGCGCACGGCCATCAGTCAGGGCGTCAAGGGTCTCGTCGTTCCTGATTGGGTGCCGGAAGCTGAAGATGAGGCAATCAAGGCTGCCGTTAGCGGCGGCATTAAAGTCATCCTCATGAATTCCGGCTCGCTCGATAAGGCTAAGGAACTCGGAGCCATCAACTACGTTGGCTCGGACGAATATCTCGCAGGGTTCGGCGGTGGACAATATTTCGGCAAAAACGGCCAGAAGAACGTGCTCTGTGTCAATACGCTTCCCGGCAGCGCTAACCAGGAAGCACGTTGCAAGGGTGTTATTGACGGCATTGCCAAAGGCGGTGGGGCGGGCAAGCAGCTGCCGCTGCCGGCGACCAGCTTCGGCGATCCGACAGCCATCGCCGAAGCCGTCAAGGCGACGCTGATACAGGATGGCACGATCGACGGCGTCATTACGATCGGCGCCGGCGATGCGGATGCGGCGGCAAGTGGTATCCAGCAGGCTGGCAAGGTCGAAACGGTGAAACTCGGATCTTTCGACTTCAACCAGGCGGGTCTTGACCGCATCAAGAACGGCGCTCAACTCTTCGCCATCGATCAGCAGCCCTATCTCCAGTCGCTGCTCTCTGTTTCGTTGCTGGCATCCCACATTGACTTCGGCACAGACCTGCCGGTGAAGCCGGTCTTGACCGGGCCGAGCATCGTGGACGCCTCCAATATCGCCTCGACGCTTGCTGGCGTGTCCAAGGGCGCGCGCTGAGCTGCGCGCTATCAGGTCGCTCCCTGTGACCTCCCCAGGGAGCGACCGCAGCCAAAGCACGACACAGCCCGAAAAGGGAAACCACCATGAACTCGAAAACCACAAGTCAACCGATTGCCATGGCGCAGACGCCGCCTGCCTCTCAAGCCGCGGGCGTGTCCATCGGCGGGTTGTTCCGCCGCCCCGAAGCAGGCGCCTTTCTCGGCCTCTTCGGCGTCTTCGTCTTCTTTCTCGTTTTCGGAAGCCTTGATTTCCTGAAGCCGACGGGTGCGGCGAGCTGGCTGAATGTGGCGGCCAATCTAGGCATCGTCGCCTTCCCGATTGGACTTCTAATGATTGCCGGCGATCTCGATATATCCATCGGTTCGATGATCCCCGCCGGTTCCATGACGGTTGCGATCATATCGGGCTATTACGAGCTACCGATCTGGCTCGGCATCGGTGCTTCGCTTGCATTTGGTGTGGTTGTTGGCCTTATCAACGGCATTCTTGTCGTGCGAACCAACGTACCTTCGCTCATCGTAACGCTCGGAACTCTCTTTGCGGTAGCAGGTTTGGTACTTGGCCTCTCGGTGTTGCTCACCGGCACGACGAGCGTTGCCATCAAGGCGCCGGAGCTGGCGAAGTTCCTCTTCGGGCACTTCGTCGCCAATACCTTCCAGGTCATCATCTTCTGGTGGCTGGCGCTGACGGCGCTCTACATATACGTCGTCCATTATTCGATCTATGGCAACTGGATCTTCGCCATGGGCGGCGACAGGATCAGCGCTCGCAACGTTGGTATTCCAACGGCAAAGCTGACCATCGCCCTCTTCGTGCTCTCGTCAACCAGTGCTTCGTTTGTCGGGATGTGCCAGGCGATCTTGTTCAACTCCGCCCAGGTTTCAGCTGGTATGTCCTTCATCTTCAACTCGATCATATCGGTGGTCGTCGGTGGCGTACTGCTGACCGGCGGCTTTGGCTCCATCGTCGGCATCTTCTTTGGTACCATCACCTTTGCCGTCGTCAATCAAGGCATCTATTTCACATCGTTCGACCGCAACTGGTCGAGCCTTATCATCGGCGTGATGCTTCTTCTCGCCGTGCTGATGAACAACACCTTCCGCAGCATGGCGCTCTCCTATTCGCCGAAGAAGAAGTGAGGTCGGCCATGTCTGTTCCCATTCTGAAACTCAGAAATATTTGCAAGTCCTTTGGCCCCATCGATGTCCTCACCGATATTTCCCTGGATATCCGTCCTGGCGAGGTGCTCTGCCTGCTCGGCGACAATGGTGCGGGCAAGTCGACACTGATCAAGACATTGTCGGGCGTCTATCGTCCGAACTCCGGTACCATCGAGATGGACGGAAAGCCCATCGAGTTCACCGGTCCGCGGGACGCCAGCAGTCGTGGCATCGCGACAGTCCATCAGTTCGGCGGCACGTTCCCGTTGATGAGCATCGGCCGCAGTTTCTTCGTCGGCGTCGAACCAACCAAGGGCTGGGGACCATTTAAGATCTTTGATCGCAGACGTGCGAACGAGATTGCGGTCAAGGCCATCCGAGATTTTGGCATTACGCGCATCGACGATGGCGACCGGCTGGTCGGCGGGCTATCGGGCGGGGAGCGCCAGTCGCTTGCAATTGCGCGTGCCGTTCATTTCGGCGCGAAGGTCCTGATCCTCGACGAACCGACTGCGGCGCTTGGCGTGAAGCAGGCGACCCATGTGCTTCGGATCGTCAACGAGGCCAAGCGCCGGGGCCTGGCGGTCGTCTTCATCACCCACCAGGTCATGCACGCCATGGCGGTGGGCGATCATTTCGCCGTGCTGATCCGCGGCGCGATCGCTGCCGATTTCCGCAAGGGAGAAAAGACGCGCGAGGAAATCACCGATCTCATGGCAGGTGGCGAGACCATGGCTGAACTCGAAGCCCAGATCGATAGCTACATGACGACCCATGACGGTCATGCGCCACAGCTTTCCGGTGCGGCGGGTTAGCCCGCTGACCCGTAAGAACCGAAATGCAAAAAGGATGAAATGATGGGGACCTGGACCCGCGCTTGCGCAGCCGAGGATGTCGAACTTGAAGACCTTTACCGTTTCGATAGTGGTGGGCGCACCTTTCTGGTGATCCGCAGTCCCGAGGATGAGTTCTTCTGCATCGATGGCATCTGCACCCATGAACGGGTGCATCTTGCCGATGGCCTCGTCATGGACGGCATCATCGAATGTCCGAAGCACAACGCGCACTTCGACTACCGGACCGGCGAAGCGACCCGGGCGCCCGCCTGTGTCAACCTCAAGACCTGGCCGGTCCGCATCGAGAACGGCGATATTTTTGTAGAGATCTGACGACATGACACAGTTTGCATTGGCGGCTTGCGCCGAGATGATCTGGCGGGACCGCCCCATCGAATGGCGCGCCTCTCGCCTCAAGGAAATGGGGTTTGGCGTCGGCCTTTGGAACTGGCCGCAGCATGATCTGGCCAAGCTCGAAGCAACCGGGGCGACCTTCACCATCATGAACGGCTATCTCACCGGCCGCCTGACGGACGACGAGGGGGCCGATGAGCTTCTGCGGACCGCGCGCGAAACGGCTGAGGTCGGTAAGCGCCTGGGCGTCCAGCGCCTCAACCTGCATGGCACGGGCCTTGGTGAGGGCGGGCTTCCCGTCCAGCCGATCGAGGTCGTGACCGGCGCCATGTGGCTGAAGGCACGTGACACGCTTAGCCGCATCGTCGACATGGCGGAGGAGAAAGGCGTCACCTTCACGCTGGAAAACCTGAACCTGCCGGTCGACCACCCCGGCGTGCCATTCGGCCGCGCTGAAGATACGCTTGCTCTGGTGTCGAACATCGACCAACCGCGGCTCCGGCTCAATCTCGACCTTTATCATGCGCAGATCGGCGAGGGGAACCTGATCGAACTTTGCCGCAAGTGCCTGCCCTTCATCGGTGAAATTCAGGTGGCCGATGTTCCCGGCCGCTGCGAACCCGGCACCGGCGAGGTGAACTGGCATGGCATCGCCAAGGCTCTCAAGGCGATGGGCTATGCCGGACCGGTCGGCATGGAGGCCTTCGCCTCCGGCGATCCGGAAGCGGCTCTCGAAGCTTTCCGCAACGCATTCACGGTATAGTTCCATGGTTCATAAGAATACCCGTCCGACCGTCGCCGACATTCGTGCCATGAAGGCGCGGGGCGAAAAGATTTCCATGCTCTATGTCACGACGCCGGAGGAGGCTGCGGCCGCTGACGCCGCGGGTATCCACATGCTTTCGATCGAAGGTCGTTTCTTCTCGCCGGAGATGCGCGCAGCGGCGGGGCGCTGCTTCGTGCAGGTCGGCCTTCCCTATGGCGGATGGGGCAAATTCGAGGGCCGGCCGCTTGCGACCGCCGAAGACTATCTGCGTGCCGCCTTTCATTTTTCCGCCATGGGGGGAGATTGCTTCTACTGCGCGGCATCGCTGGATATCCAGAAAATGCTTTGCGACAATCACGTCCCGATCGTCGCCCATGTCGGGTTGATTCCCTCCTACATTACCTGGACAGGGTTTCGAGCGGTGGGCAAGACGACACAGGAGGCGCTTGACGTCTTCCGGCACGTCAAGCGGCTCGAGGCAATCGGCTGCTTCGGCGCGGAGCTGGAGGTCGTGCCGGATCGCGTCGGCGAGCTGATCTCCCGGAATACCTCGATGATCATGCTGGGCATGGGCGCCGGGCCAGGTGCGGATGCGCAGTATCTCTTCGCTGAAGACGTGCTCGGCCACACTGACGGCCATCGGCCGCGCCACGCCAAGACCTATCGCAACTTCGCCGCTGAGTTCGACAGGCTACAGAAGGAGCGTATTGCCGCCTTCCGTGAATTCATCGCCGATGTGAACACCGGCGCCTATCCGCAGCAGCAGCACAATGTCGCGATCGGCGACACGGAATTCAACGCTTTCAAAGCCGAACTCGGCCTCTGATCAACAAAGGAAAATCCCATGCTTAAAGTTGGCCTTCTTGGTGCCGGCCGCATTGCCGGTGTGCACGCCAGCGCGATCTCCAGCCATCCGAGCAGCACACTGGTTGCCGTATCCGACATCAACACGGTGGCCGCAGAAAAGATCGCCGGCCAGTACGGCGCCGAGGCGCGAGACACCGACGCCATCCTCGGTGACAGCGCAATCGACGCTGTGCTGATCGCCACCTCCACCGACACGCATTCCGACCTCATCGAAAGGGCGACGGCGGCTGGCAAGGCGGTGCTTTGCGAAAAGCCCGTCGATCTCAGCCTTGCGCGGGCGCTTAGCTGCCAGAAGACCGTTGCGGCCACTGGCCGTCCCGTGATGATCGGTTTCAACCGCCGTTTCGATCCGAACTTTTCGACGCTGAAGAAGGCTGTCGATGCGGGTGAGATCGGCAAGCCGGAGTTGCTGTCGATCACTTCCTTCGATCCTGCTCCGCCGCCGGTTGCTTATATCAAGGTCTCGGGCGGTCTCTTCCGAGACATGATGATCCACGACTTCGACATGACGAATTTCATTATGGGCGTGGCGCCGGTCACGGTGACGGCCGTCGGCTCATCCATCGTCGATCCGGCAATCGGAGAGGCAGGGGATGTCGATACGGCTGTGGTGACACTTACCTATGCCGATGGCCGCATTGCCGTCATCAAGAACAGCCGTCGCGCCGTCTATGGCTATGACCAGCGGGTCGAACTGCTGGGCTCTGAAGGGCTGCTGCAGGCGCAGAACATGCTGGAAAACACCGTCGTGAAATCGACAACGCAAGGCGTGACCGGCGCCAAGCCGACCTATTTCTTCCTGGAGCGCTACATGCCGGCCTATGCGGCCGAATGGGCGGCTTTCGTGGATGCGGTCAATGGCAACAAGGTTTTGCCGGTGACGCTTGCTGATGGCGTCGCCGCGCTTGCCATGGCGGAAGCGGCAACCCTCTCGGTCAAAACCGGTGCTCCCGTCTCGCTTGCGACCGTGCTCGGCTGAGTCTCGCAGCGTCCTCTATGGCGGAAAGACAAATCCAAACGGTCGCGCCAAAGCGACGGAAGTCCCTCCTTCCGCAGTATCAGGAGATCGGAAATGCTGCCATCCTCAGATGTGAAGGCGCCGCCCAGCATACGAGATCTTAAGCAGTTGATAGTCGAACGGCGCATCGATTTTCCGGCCCTTCCGGAACAAGCGATGCGCCTGCTTCTCAGTCGGCCGGAAATCATTGCATTCGGGACGCTGCAGTCGGTCGCGCGAACTTGTGGCGTTTCGCGAACCACCATCATCCGACTTGCGTCTCGAAGCGGATATTCGAGCTTCAAGGAGATGAAGGGCGCCTTTCGCCAACACCTGCTCTCCGTCGCCCGGACGAAGCAATAATCGGCTTGGATAACAGCAAAGGCTCTTGCGATGACTTCTTTCGTTATCATTGGTGCAGGGGAGTGCGGTGCCCGTGCTGCTCTAACCTTGCGTGAGCGCGGTTTTGCGGGAGATGTGACGCTCATCGGCAGTGAGGCACTCCTGCCCTATGAACGACCGCCCTTGTCCAAGGCGGGACTTCTGCAGCGCGCCGAGCCGAAATGGATCGCGGATGTCGGCCGCTACGAGGAGCTCGACATCGCAATTCGGATCGGTACAACCGCAGTTGCCATCGATCGCCTGCAAAAGACAGTCGGGCTCTCCGATGGCACAACACTCGGCTATGACAAATTGCTTCTGACGACTGGCGCGAGACCGCGGGAACTCGCCAATGTCGTCAATTCGCATGGTCACATTTGTTCACTGAGAACCCATTCAGACGCCATGGTGCTGCGGCCATTCCTGAAATCTGGCCGATCCATCGCGATCCTTGGCGGCGGCTTCATTGGTCTTGAACTGGCGGCCAGCGCCAGAACGCTTGGCGCATCGGTCATCCTGCTCGAAGGACTGCCTCGTATTCTGTCGCGAGGTGTCCCGGCGGAGATCGCTGCGCGGATCGCAGATCGTCACGCGGCCGAAGGGGTAGACATCCGCTGTGGCGTGAAAATTCTTTCCGTCACAGATACGGCTGCAGGTGTTTCGATAGCTCTCGAAGGAGCTGATACGATCGCCGCCGACATTCTAGTCGTCGGGATCGGCGCCATTCCAAATACGGAACTGGCTGCGGTTGCTGGTCTTTCGATCGAGAACGGCATCTCGGTGGACAGCAACTTGCGCACGAGCGATCCCGACATTTTCGCGGCGGGTGACTGTTGCTCCTTTCCTTCGGTTCATTTCGGTGACCGTCGGCTTCGCCTTGAATCCTGGCGCAACGCACAGGAGCAGGGGGTTCGTGCCGCGGCTTTCATGATGGGGGCGACCGAGGCATCGCTATCCGTTCCCTGGTTCTGGTCGGACCAGTATGATCTGACACTCCAGGTCGCAGGCCTTGCCGATAGAGCCACGACGATGATCTGGCGCAATCTCTCTGAGGATGCGTTCATCCTATTCCACCTGGATGGAGATGGAAAAATCCTCGCCGCAAGCGGTATCGGACCGGGAAATTCGGTCGCCCGCGACATTCGCCTGGCGGAAATGATGATTGCAGCAGGAAAGCGGCCCGATCCGGCAGCACTTGCGAACCCGGAAATGAAACTGAAGCAGTTGCTCGCCGCCTAGCGGCCTACCCGAAACCTGACGTAGAGAATGACAACAATGATGAGCTCATATGTCCTGACCGTATCCTGCCAATCGACGCGTGGGATTGTTGCGGCGATCTCGAACTATCTGGCCGGTGAGGGCTGCAACATCGTCGATTCCAGCCAGTTCGACGATCTCGATACCGGCATGTTCTTCATGCGCGTC
This sequence comes from Martinezella sp. CNPSo 3964, assembly GCF_057784375.1. Classification (NCBI taxonomy): domain Bacteria; kingdom Pseudomonadati; phylum Pseudomonadota; class Alphaproteobacteria; order Hyphomicrobiales; family Rhizobiaceae; genus Martinezella; species Martinezella sp. CNPSo 3964. The sequence goes on along the minus strand of NZ_JBXSOW010000004.1, from coordinate 409,068 downwards.
TCCTTCATCTCCGAAGAAGGCGTTGGCGAGGCCGCCCTGGTGGAAGGCTTCAAGCCGATCGCCGACAAGTTTGCCATGGTGTCGGAGTTCCACGATGCCAGGAAGCGCATGAAGGTGCTGCTCATGGTGTCGCGCTTCGGCCATTGCCTCAACGACCTGCTCTATCGCTGGAAGATCGGCGCCTTGCCGATCGACATCGTCGGCGTCGTCTCCAACCATTTCGATTACCAGAAAGTGGTCGTCAACCACGACATCCCCTTCCACCACATCAAGGTGACGAAGGACAACAAGCCGCAGGCCGAAGCGCAGCTTTTGGATCTGGTCGAACAGACCGGCACCGAGCTGATCGTGCTCGCCCGCTACATGCAGGTGCTGTCGGATGCGCTGTGCCGAAAAATGTCGGGGCGTATCATCAACATCCACCATTCCTTCCTGCCATCCTTCAAGGGGGCGAACCCCTACAAGCAGGCCTATGAGCGCGGGGTGAAGCTGATCGGCGCGACGGCGCATTACGTCACGGCCGATCTCGACGAGGGTCCGATCATCGAACAGGACACGGCGCGCATCACGCATGCGCAGTCGGCCGACGACTATGTCTCGATCGGCCGCGATGTGGAGAGCCAGGTGCTCGCCCGCGCCATCCATGCCCATATCCACTTCCGCACCTTCCTCAACGGCAACCGCACCGTCGTCTTCCCGGCGAGCCCCGGTTCCTATGCCTCCGAGCGCATGGGGTAAGTGATGGCGCGCGCGACAGTGATCGACGGGAAACAGGCAGCAGCATCGGTGATCGAGGCTGTGAAAGTTGCAGCGGCAGGGCTTGAGAGTGAGGCCGGCGTGAAGACCGGACTTGCGGTCGTCATCGTCGGCGACGATCCGGCCAGCCATGCCTATGTGAACTCCAAGAGCAAGATGGCGAGGGAATGCGGCTTCAAATCCATCCAGCACACGCTGCCGGCGGAAACGACGCAGGAAGCGCTCGCTGCCCTGGTGCAGTCGCTGAATGACGATCCCTCCATCCACGGCATTCTCGTGCAGCTGCCGCTGCCGAAGCATCTCGATTCCGATGCGATCATCCAGTCGATCAAGCCGGAGAAGGATGTCGACGGCCTGCATGTCGTCAATGCCGGCAAGCTGGCAACCGGCGATCTCGAAACCGGACTGATCTCGTGTACGCCGGCCGGCGCCATGCTCTTGGTCCGCTCCATCCATGGCGAGGACCTGTCGGGGCTCAATGCCGTGGTCATCGGCCGCTCGAACCTGTTCGGCAAGCCGATGGCGCAATTGCTGCTCAATGCCAATGCGACTGTCACGACGGCGCATTCGCGCACGAAGGATCTCGCCTCCGTGGCAAGGGGCGCCGATATCCTGGTGGCAGCCGTCGGCCGTCCGGAGATGGTGAAGGCGGATTGGGTGAAGCCGGGTGCGACCGTCATCGATGTCGGCATCAACCGCATCGATGCGCCGGAGCGGGGCGAGGGCAAGAGCCGTCTGGTGGGCGATGTCGCCTATGCTGAGGTCTCAGACATCGCCGCAGCCATCACGCCGGTTCCGGGCGGTGTCGGCCCGATGACCATCGCCATGCTGATGGCCAATACCGTCAGCGCTGCCCATCGCTCAGCTGGCAGAAAGCCGCCGAGATTCTGACAAACGCTTCTGAGGAGAGAATCTTATGTTCGAATCTCATCAAGAGCAAATAAAAACCCAAGTGTCGCCATCGATTCGTCGATGCCTGTGGGTGGATTAATTGGGGCGTTGTTATGGTACCGCAGAATAAACCGCGGTGAACTGCAAGAGCGAAGCTCCCCGCCGAATCTTTACCATAGCCCATCGGGCGTGACCTTCCGATGAAATTTCGCATTGAAATACTTTCGCGCCGGCGCGAAAGTCTTATTCAAGCAACTTTGGGCGATCCTCAGGGAGGGAGCGATGCGACTCTTGGTGGTTGAAGATGATCCGTATTGGCAGCAGGCGATAGAGGGCATTGTCAGCCATCGGCCCGAGTACCGAATTGTCGCCCTTTGTAGCAATCTTCGCCAGGCGTTGCGCAGCATGCGGACGGAGCACTTCGATCTGATGATCGTCGATCTCGGTCTACCCGACGGATCAGGCATCGAGGCTATCCGAGCAGCGCGGAAATATCAGCCAGACGCCGATGTCCTCGTCGCGACGGTCTTTGCTGACGAGGCAAACGTTGTTGCCGCAATCTTTGCCGGAGCGACGGGATACCTACTGAAGGAGAGCACGCCAACGCAATGGAGCGCTGCGATTGACGATCTTCGAGCAGGACACTCGCCCATCGATCCGAAAATCGCTCGTCACATTCTCGCTGCCGTGCAACAGCGAACGTCCACGGCTCAGCTCTCTCCCAGAAGCGATATCCGTTCATCTCCGGTAAACGCCGTCGCGGGTGATTTCGAAGATCCAAAACTGTCGCCGCGCGAAATTGAAGTGCTCCAACTCGTCGCCAAGGGATTTACACTTGTTGAGGTTGCCCGCTTTCTCAAGCTATCTCCGCATACGACGCGTTCGCACGCGAAGGCAATCTACCGCAAACTTGAAGTCAACACGCGCGGAGAGGCCGTCTTCGAAGCCTCCCTTCTCGGGCTCATCTGAACAGGCGAAAATGGAAATATCGACGAACGCGCCCGTCCTGCAGCCCACAAGCCGACATTTGGCCCTTGTGGCAATCATTATCGCTGTCGTGGCCATCATTCCGCTAGCGGTCGTGCAGATGATGCCGTCTTTCGCCCTGGCCAAATGGCGTCTCGACGAGGCGACGCTCAGTCTGCTTCCCCCGGATGGCAATCCGATCGGTGACCGGGTTTCCGACGGGTCATTGCAGGCTACATCGGTCACCTTGCCGGACGCCTGGAACAAGACCCATCCCAACTTTGGCGGTGTCGGGCGTTATCGATTTAACGTCTCCTTGGGCCAGGACGCGCTCGCCGACCGGGCACTGTATATTCCACGTGTCAGCAATCGCTGTGTCATCATAATCAATGGCGTCCCGCTCGCCGGACTGGCAACTGGCGATAGCGCTTCGTGGCGTTGGAATCGCCCCCTCTATCTTACCATTCCTGCGGACAAACTGCATCCTGGCGACAACGAGATCATCATATCGGTCGCGGGCGTGGCAAATAGCAGAGCGGGACTTTCGGAGAGTTTTTTCGGGCCTCGGGATGTGCTCCACCGGGCGTATCGCTTGCGGTGGTTCTTTCAGGTCGATTTATTGTGGATCGCCAATCTGACGGTCATCGTGCTTGCCATTCCATTATTGTTCAGTTGGCTCCGCGATCCGGCCGGTTCGGCAAATTACGGATTATTCGGCGCCGGCTCGATGCTGTTCGGGCTACGCAATTTTCACGGTTTTCTCGACTTTCTTCCGATGCCGGTCGAGTATTGGTGGCCACTCGTCAGCGCCTCGCTGGGCTGGTCTCTTGGCTTCATTTGCGTCTTTTTGCTGCGCTGTTCCGATTGCTGCTGGCGCAGGTTCGAAACTACACTGACGGTATTTACCGTTGCTGGGTCGAGCGTTCTCTTTCTCTTGCCGACCAGTCGCTTCATGGCGTTCTCGCCCTGGGTCTGGTATCTTCCGCAGGTCCTGATCGGTCTGTTTTGCGTTGGCATATTTACTCACTGTACGATTTCGAGGCCGACGCTCCATCGGGTCATTCTTCTGATTGGTGTCTTGGCACAGATCGGACCTGCCATTCATGATGTCCTTTGGATCGGAGGTTTTGGGTCTTTCTCGAGCGTGCTTTGGATGGCGCTCAGCTTTCCTGTCACCCTGATCCTGACGAGCGTTCTTCTTGCGGACGATATGGCGCGGACCAGGGCAACACTCAGCAGTGTGAACAAGGTTCTCGAAACACGCGTTGCTGCTGCCCGCCAGGACCTCGAAATGGTCTATGAGAGCAGGCGGATCGCGGAACGGGAGGCTATCGGTACGGAAGAAAGATTGCGGCTGATGCGCGACATGCATGACGGCGTTGGCACGCGGCTATCCCTACTGCTGAGCGGCCTGACACGAGGCGAAATTTCGGCGATTGAGGTCGAGCATGCCGTGCGCGCGTCGCTTGAGGAGCTTCATCTGCTCCTTGATGCGCGCGGCCCCAGCACTACAACGCTGATCGACGCATTGGCAAATCTCCGCTATCGACTAGGCCCGCGCTTGACGGCGGTTGGGGTGGAAACGCGCTGGGAAATCGATCCGGGCGCAGAAAACCTCACGTTTTCTGCCGAAGCGACCCTGCATGTGCTTCGTATCATACAGGAATGCATCACAAACTCAGTCCGGCATGGGCAGGCGAAGGTTGTAACCCTCAGGCTCGCATGCCCCGACAAAGCTCAGGAGCCAAGTAAAGGTGATGCAAGAGTGGAGTCTTGCGTCGTCATGGTGATCGATGACGGGATCGGTATTGAAAATGCTACAGCCGCCACAAAGGGCGGAGGGCGCGGCCTGGTGAACATTAAAGCAAGGGCCGACGCCCTTGGCGGGACGTTCACGCTGCAATCCGATGCGGCAGGGACGGTGGCACGCCTGGGCCTATAGAGCATCTGTCCGGTGCAGGTCTGCAATGAGATGCGGAACGGCAAGATCGGGAGACGCTGCCTTCATAACGCCCTGGACTCGCTTATAGCGCCACCCGCGGCCCAACTATTTGCCGCGTTCGGGGGCTGGAATTTCAAGAAGAACGCTTTTGGCCGACTCCATCAACCGCAATGGTATTTCGTCGTCGCTCGCCGGCTCGACGGCTGAGCATGTCCCGCAGCGAAAATAGTTCGCGATCTTGCCGGACGAGAGTGTGATCTCGATCGTATGACCGTAGGGGTCGGATCCGTACTGCACACGAAAGCCATTGTTGGAGCAACTATCGCCGCTTGGGGAACATGCCAGGCGGATCAGGCAGGTTCGGACCGAACAGAGAACGTCTCCCTTCATTTTTGCGGTTGCCTGAGCGACCTCGGCACTTAAGCATTTGCGATACTGCGCGTTGTCCGAAGCAGCCGCACCACAGGCATCGGCCATCTTGTCCAGTTGAAACGACACCGCTTCATTCGCGTGCGCGGGGAATGAGGTTGCGAACACCATGGCGACTGCCATGAGGATGGCCTTCATTGACAGGTCCTCTGCGTTGGTTGGGTTATTGGCATGAAAAGACCAGCCTGTTACCGGCAAGCCCCGATACCTTCGGGAAATCTGGAAATCTGCAGGCGGCAAACAGAAGCTCGAACCTATCGGATGCATCGGGAACGCCAGCTCCCATCACAGCTTGTGTCCTGCCGGGACCAATCGTATCGTCACCGTAATTCTGTTTCCTGCAATCGAACAAGCCGGTTCCGCGACCGCTGAGGGAGCAGAACGAAACACTAACCTTGTATTTGCAGGAGTTTCCGAGGATGTTTTCGAAGAAGCCGTGCCCCGCTTTGACCATCCGGACGCACGAAACGGCCGAACTATGCTTGGACTGGGCATCGGTATTGCCGGAACGTTCAGAAACTGGTTTTGAAGTTTGATCGGCGGATGGATCGCTATCGAATCCCGCGAGCAATGAGTCGCTCGCCTTATCCGCAATTGTATCGCGCTGGGCAGTCTTTTTGCGTTCGGTAAGCTCCCGTGGTTCAGGTTGCTGGGCAGTAGGCCCGCCACTCCTTGACGTTCGTTTGTCTGCCTCAGCAGGCTGTGCCAATCCAGTTCCCGACAGGCAGCGTTCCACGTCCTGCAACGCCTGTGCTGCCCATGGATATGCACTGGCTCGCAATTCGAACCGTATGTCGAGAAAGCTCTTGTAAGATCGTGCAACGGCATAGAGAGATCCAATGCCGGTTTCATCGTAGCGAACATCGGCGCAACTACGCATGATGGTAGCGGACACATCCACGAAACCGTCGATTACCCTTCCATTCGGTAGTTGCACCTGTTCTGCTGCAGCATTATGTGCGGCGAAGAGCAAAAGGAGAAAACCCACCGCTGCGATTGTTCGGCGCATGCTACTCTCCATTCGTTGCGATCACCAATGTATTCAAAAGCTCTAGGACACCGATCGACGGGAGGTCAGTTGCAATGCCCTTTGCCGGTATCGTCGAATTTGCAAATCGAGCCATTTGCCAGCTTAACCGAGTGGGCATCGAGCATCTCGCCACGGATCGTCGGCTTGCCTTTGAATTCCGAAGGGCAGGATGCTCCCTGCACGACGATCTTTCCTGTCGCTTTCCAGGTCTTGCCCGCTCGCGTCGTAAATTTTTTGCATCCGTCGACCTTGGTTTCCTTGAGTTGGAGTACAGATGTTGCTGCCTGCGCCATTGGCGTCACAACGGTGACGAGAAGGGCGACGATGATGGGCAATGCGATGGATTTCATGGAGGTCCTCGCCTGTTGTTGAAGCTGCTTTAGGTTGAAAGTGAAATCGGCCTATTTGCATCCCCGCAGCTCAATCGAAAGATGCGAGGATGCCACTCGGTCTGATAGACCGAAGCAAATACCGCGGCCTTTCGCGGTTAGAATTTGTAGGAAAGCGCTACGCGGACAGTGCTCTGATCGAAGCTGACCCTGCGGTTGGCAAACGAGCCAGGCAATGACTGGAAATCATAGGTTTTCCTACCGAAGCCGTCGTAGATGTATTCCAGCCGTCCGATCCAATTGGGCGTGAACGCGTATTCCGCTCCGGCGCCGACGTTCCAGCCTACCAGATCCTTCGTGATCGAATTGGAGACGCCGACGAAGTTATTGGTTTGAGTCACCTTGTCGTCGGCAAAGGAAACACCGCCTGCCGTGTATAACAGCAGGTTGTCGATGGCATAGCCGACGCGGCCGCGAACGCGGCCGATGTAAGAGCCTTCGGATTCGGCGTGGCGGGTTCCACCGCGGGCGTTGAGATAGTCTTTGCCCTCCTTCCAGCCGTCGTAGCCAAATTCACCTTCGCCGCCGAAAACAACGGAGCCCACCTGGTAGTTGAAGCCGACCAGACCGCCGCCGGTGAAACCGTCAGGCGAAAGCGAAACGCTCGTCGATCCGCCAAGGCTTTTCAACTTGTTTGTTCCAAAGGCGCCACCAGCGTAGCCCCCAACATAAAAGCCCGTCCAAGTGAATGGTGAAGTCGTCGGTGCTGGTGGCTGGGGAGACTGGGAGCTAAGGTCAGCGGCGAGCCCCGCTACGGGAGAAAAGACAAGCAAGGCGGCAACAAGAATGGCATTTTTTGTCATGACGATCCTTCATTCGGCAAGAGATTTTCAACGGCTGCACAAGACGTGCGCGAGGTTTCGCATGACTATTTTTCCGGATGACGGGATGTATTCGCATCCCGCATTTGAGGGGTCTCACCATTCGATTACGCATCGTCACGGAGACCCGTTGCAATTCCGCAACAGGACAGTGCCGGTCCGCATTTACAATGTACCGATAAGAGGATGAAGGAGGGCGACCAGTTCGCTTTGACGGTGAACGCCAAGCTTTGCGAAGACGGCTTTCAACTGCGACCGGCTCGTCTGATAGGTAATCCCCAAAAAGATAGCCGTTGCGGACAAAGAAGCGCCCTTCGCCAATCCGATTGCCAACCGTGCTTCCGCTGCGGTCAGTTCAAACGTTGCGCGCAATACCTCTGAAGCACTTGCCGCTAATGCGAGCAACGGGCGAATGATCAGCAAAAAACATGGCTCCGCGGATGCGAGCAGATCAAAACCAGCCCGTGCACTCCGCGCCATTGGATGGGCAGCGATCGAGTATAGAGCGTCTGCATGGCGAGCTTGTATGGTTTCATGACCAACAGGGAGTAACTGTCCGCGCACGACCCTCGCCAGCTGCTCCGCGACGGTTGCAGCCGTTTGTGGGGATAGGAACTGCAGCTGGTCGCCAGGTGCTATGCGTACGAGTGTAGCATCGTCCGCAAGCTCCAGTGCGGCTCTGTTTGCCGCCAACACGCGACCTTTGGAAGAAAGCACAAAAGCCGGATCGAGAATCGCTTCAACAATGTTTGCGCGGCTGGCCGCCCTTCCATCAGCTATTCGGGTGCGCAGCATTGACAGCGCTTGCTTCATCGCTGGCGCCAGCGTTCGCATCACTGGCTCAACGGCGAAGTTGATCCGTTCGTTATCCTGTGCAGCATAGTGTACAACAAATTCCGCACTTCGTTCGCGATCGGCACTGAGTTTGATAGCCGTTGCTGCGTCACTATCGGGCAGGTGTCGTAGAAAATCGGTGTAGAATTCGGTGTTGCGGAACGAGGAGGATGGAAGGTAGTCCTCGGTTCTGCGCAGCGTCATCACCGGAAGCGCGAGATTGAACGGCGTCCAGCCGCTAATGGCACCATAGTGTTCGGCAAACTTCTTTATCGCACCGTTTTCAAAACCGGAATGAACCAAGGGGATATCGCGGTAAGCCTCTCGGTCGTTGGCGAGGAAGAGTGTTTTTGCGCCTGGGATTAGTTCGCAAAACGTGTCGGCAAAGAGCTGCCACTGATCGGGATTGAATGCTGCATCCTCGATAATAGCTGAGAGATCGTCGATGATACGTCTGTGATGCTTGTTCAAGTGCAGCACTGTTTCTGGAGGTGAGGTCAGCATAAAGAGGACGCGTCTGCTGCGATTGCAGGAACACTCGAACAATGGCTATGCTGATAGCAGAGCCAATTTATCAGAAGGCTGTGTACTAAGGTTAGGCGCTGAAGTCTCTTAACGCAGTGGCTCTGCACGCACATACCTCATTTAGGGGATGCGCGCCGCTACCTTGATCTTGCATCGTTAGCGACTGATGGATCTGCGTCGTCTTGGATCAATGGCTAAAGCCGCACGATGTTGTGGCTGGGTGGCTCGGAAATTACCGACAGAGGGAACCATGGAGTCGAAATTTTACCTGGCGATGATTGCGTGCAGCATCGCCACGGTGGCAAATGCTGCCGATTGCGATTTCGGCAGACCGATCGGTAAATGTACACCGACGATCACGCTTGAGCGGGCATATGGCTCCGCACCGAGTTATGGCGCGGAGTTGCTGGTGCGAAGCTCGGCGCGGAAATGCTCCAGGGTCGAATATTTCGTCAATTCGACACCCTACGAAACGGTGCTGAAAGATAAGAATGAGGACAGCGAAAATCTCTTTGGAACCAAGCCTATCTCAAGGCGAGATATTCGGATCAGCGGATGCACCGCATTTGCTGCGAAGGGCGAGTCAACCTCTCTTGGAACTGCACCAGCGACTGGCGTGGCGGTAGGCGGCTTTTCCGGTCGTTGGTCGGGGCAGGTGCGCTGGCTATTTGTTTCCGACCCCACTGACATCGTCATCAACGCCCGAGGCTCCGCAGTAACCGGCATATGGCATGATGGCAAAAGTGGGTTCAATACGCCGTTCTCCGGCTCCGTTAATGGCAATACTTTGACGTTCAGCTATGTTGCACAAGGTGACGGGTCCCACGGAACCGCGACCATGATCATCACCGGACAAGATGCCGCGACCATAACATTTGCGGCGGCTCCAGCGACTTTCTCGGGATCGCTCAAACGCTCTCCGTAACGCTGATTTATCGATTTCCATCAAGAATTTGTCCGGCCCGAGGATTCATAAATTCTCACTTGGGGCCGCTTGTGTGGTATCGCAGCATTATTTCACCTCCACGCCCTCTCCTCAGGGCTGGATTTATATAATCATCTGAGGACACAGCCGGTGATCGCAGTAGAATTTTCGCTACTGAAGAATTTCATACGGATAACTCTTGTAACAATCGGGCCTTGGGTTCGATTCCTTTCACATCATTACAGATCCGATTTGGTTGACTGCGGGTCGTGGTCTTTGAAAGTGGCGTTGCAGCCAAGCGCGGGGCCAGCCATGCGGTCAAGATGCTGCTACGCGCCAGCCAGCGCGACCAACTCTTGATGCATGCTCACTACCGCCGGCGCCAGAACGGCAGACCGAAAGCTGCCTAGCCGATCAGAAGGGATCGTTGGCAAACGTGGCTCAGAACCAAGGGCCGATTTGCGCGAAAGGGGCATGCGCTATCGCAGAACTCCATATTCTGCGACAGGGAAGCGGTCGCTCCGATTCTAAAAGGACTCGCGGCAAGCCAAAGATTGACAGTTAACAAAGCTTCTGCAAATAATTGGTACCAGGTCGATACAGCCTGCTGCTTGCGCCCCATCGGGGTTCGGTGAATGTATCGAGCCGCTTATGGCTCCCTTTGCCCGAACGAACAGGTCAGCAACGCAAGCCCCTGACACTTACCGTTCGTTTTAGCAAAGGATCATCTCATGCGCGATTTCCGCGATGCCAAAGCTATGGCGCAAACGCTACGTGAAGCGCTTCACGCCAAATCTGTCGTGTTCACAACCAGTGAGAGCCAAGAACTCGTTGCTCGAATTCTTGGCTTTCGAGACTGGAACGTCTTGGCCGCAAGGATTAAGGCAAGCCCGTCGTCTGCGACCTTCGTTAACGCAAGTACGTCAATTCCAGCCGGAGCTGGCATTCCCATCGTTCCCATGCGGGATCTAGTCCTGTTTCCGCATATGATCTCGCGGATTTTCGTGGCACGCGAGAAAACCCGCCAAGCCGTGGAACGAGCTATTGTCAGCGATCAACGCGTTCTCGTTGTTGCCCAGAGAAATGGCAGCGACGATCATCCAAGCACTCTGAGAGCCCTCAATCCGGTGGGGGTCATTGCAAACGTGATAGATCGCCAGACACAGGTGGACGGGACGCTCAAAGTTACCGTACGCGGACTTCAGCGAACGGGCATCGTCCGTTTGACTGATGATGGTTTCCTAGCGGCGCAGGTTAGGCCGATGGACGATGAACGCGGCCAGTCGACGGAGGCGGCCGCCCTTTCGCGTGCGGTTCTTGATGCGTACCAGACTTACGCCAAAGTCGACTTTTCTGCACTTCCGCCGGGATCCAAAGTCAGGTTTGGCCTACCTTCGATCGGGAACCCCAGCCTGTTAGCCGACACGGTCGCCCCGTTGTTGTCGATCACCATCGAACAGCAGCAACAACTCTTGGAAACCAGTGACGTGGTGACTCGTCTGGAAAGACTTATTGAGCTGATGAGCGCTGGCCGCCCCAAAACCGCCGCATAACTCCTAACTTTCGCGACAAAAGCGCCGAGGCTGAAGCCTAAGAGGAGTTTGTGTCGCATAACTCAGTCGCGGAAATCAGGGTTTCACGACCGATTTCCGCGACTGCCAATGACCGATTTCGGCCCCAAATCGGTCATTCCGTAGATAAAGCGGGTGTCCGCTACGGAGGAATCTCAAACGAACAGCGTTTGCAATAACAGGGTTGTCGGTTCGAGTTGGTTCAAGAGCAGATACAGTTTCCGGCGTTCGAAATCCTGCCTAAGATTGCCAAAGCGCCTCACTGTGATGATGTGACGCCGCCTCAGACCGCTTTCCCCAAGCCGAGTGGCGTTAAGCGGGGCAGCGTGTCGGTGCCTTTATCTTCATGGAGTAGTTCGAGGCAATGACGTTTCAGCCGCGAAAACTCGGGCGACGCGACGATGTCGGTGGAACGCGGACGCGGGAAGGGGACTATGATCTCTTCGTGGATGCGGCCGGGTTGCGCCTTCATCACGATGATGCGGTCGGCGAGCAGCAGAGCTTCGTCGATATCATGCGTCACAAACAGGATCGTCTTGCGAAGCTCTTCCCATATGGCCAGCAGCAATTCCTGCATCTTCAGCCTCGTGAGGGCGTCGAGCGCTCCGAAGGGCTCATCCATCAGGAGTAGGCGCGGCTGGTTGACCAAGACGCGGGCGATTTCCACCCGTTGCTGCATACCGCCGGAAAGTTGGGCCGGGTACCGATCGGCAAAGCCGTTCAGGCCGACGAGGTCGAGCATCCTTTGCGCCTCGCGCTGTCGCTCTTGCCTTCCGACGCCGCGCATCTTGAGCCCAAACGCAACGTTGTCGCGCGCGCTCTTCCAGGGAAACAGGGTATGGTGCTGGAAAACGATCCCCCGTTCGAGATGGGGGCCGCTAACCGAGCGACCATCGACATGTAATCGGCCGCCGGCGATCTCGATATGGCCGGCAAAGGCGCCAAGGAGCGTCGATTTTCCACAACCGGACGGACCGAGAAGACAGATGAACTCTCCGGGAGTGACGGAAAAACTGACATCTGAGACTGCTTCGAAGGAAGTTTTTCCTTTCCCCAGACGGATGGAAACCCGTTCCGCCAGAATTCTCCCGGTCTCGGATCGGGGCAGACGCTGATGGGTGTTCATCGGGTCTTTTCCTTCTTCTGCCACGGGATCAATGCATTGCCGGCGGCTCGCAGCAAGGTGCTGCTGCCCATGCCAAGTACGCCGATCACCACCATTCCGACGATAATTTCGGGATAATTTTGCAAGGAGTATGCTTCCCAGGTGTAATAGCCGATGCCGAATTGGCCGGAGATCATTTCGGCCGTTACCAGACAGAACCACGACGTGCCCATGCCGATTGCGAGGCCCGTGACGATGCTCGGTGCGGCGCCGGGAAGGATGACTTCGAAAAGCATCGCACGTCGGGTACTGCCGAGGCTGCGCGCTGCTGCGATCAGGCGCGGATCGACGCCCTCGACGCCATGGATCGTATTGAGCAGGATGGGAAACAGGGCGCCGGTGAAGGTGATAAAGATCATCGACAGCTCGGACGACGGAAACATCAGCACTGCAAGCGGTATCCACGCAACTGCCGGGATCGGCCGCAGCAATTCGAGGGGCGCGAGCAGGAGATCTGAAGCATAGCGCGACCGGCCGATGATCAAGCCGAAGGCTATGCCGACGACGCTGGCGATCACATATCCGGCAAATACTCTTTCGAGACTGCTGGAAACATGCGCGAAGAGCTTCGGCGATTGGGCAAAGCCCAGGGCGGCCACAAGGACCTCCATCGGCGAAGGCACGTTCCGGAAAGTGACCAGGCCGAGGTCGAGCCGCAGGGTGGACGCGATCTGCCATAAGAGAAGACAGATAGCGATCGAACCTATGCGGCGCAGCCAAGATCCGTAGTCAGGACGCGTCCACGTCGTCATCATAGCCTCAATTGCTTGCCACGACAGAGGATTTTGCGGTGAGGAAATCAAGTACTGCGCCGCCGTGGGCCTTGGCCCAGCCTTCGGCATTCTGCTTGAGCAGAAAGGCGCTGATCTCCCCGTTGTCGCCGCGTACGAACCAAGCCTGGTTGCCGAGCAGTTTGATGCCACTCTCCCGATCCTGCGCATAGAAAACGCGGATGGTCTTGCCTTCGCCTTCGAGCGCTTTCAAGGTCCTGAATGCATTTTCCGCCGTGGCGTAATGGCGAACAAGGGGCTCGCCCTTGACCCAGATCTCGGCGACGCGCTTTGGATCCTTGATCGGTTCGCCAGTCGCCGCATCCTTCGCATCGAGCGGAAGCTGGTCATAGTTGTTCAGGCTCGCCTCGTAGTCGAGCCCGGACGCCTTGAAGGCAGCCTTGATGAAGCGGTCGTCGATGAAACTGTCGACGTCGAGCCCGGTGTCGGCCTTCTTCAGGTATTTCAACGTTTCGATCGCCGTGCCGACAGCCTGCCGATATTCTGGCTTCCAGGTCAGATCACGGGTCTGGAGACCCAGCGGACCGTGAAACAGATAATCAACCTCTGCTTCGACCCCCGTCACCTTGGCGATGAGCTCACTATACTTCTCCGGCTCCTTGGCGATCAGTTGATCGGCTTCCAAGGCCGCGCGCAGGTAGGCCGTGACGACCTCGGGATATTTTTCGGCATAATCCGCATCGACCAGCGCGCCATGGAAGGTCGGACCGTTCGCCTGCGCGCCGTCATAGATCTTCCGCGCGAAGCCGCGCCAGGGATAAAGCTCGGCAAAGGGCACAAAATCGGCATGTGCTTCGATCTGGTTGGACTTCAGAGCGGCGCCGGCGACTTCAGGGGCTTGAGCGATGATATTGACATCGGTTTCCGGATCCCAGCCTTGAGCCTTGATGGCACGTAGCAGCAGACCATGCGAGGTGGAGGCGAAGGGAACCGAAATCGTCTTGCCCTTAAGCTCCGAAATGGACTGGATTGGGGAGTCTGTCGGCACGACGATGCCGTTTCCGCTCCCTTTGACGCTACCCGAAAGGACCGAGATGAACAGGCTTTTGCGTCCCGCCTTTAGATGAGCGAGGCCGTTGAAGGAACCGGGGAAATCCGCCATTACGCCGAAATCGAGCCTGCCGGCAATCTGCTCGTTGGTGATCGGCGCACCACTGGTGAAGTTCTTCCATTGAATGTCGTAGGTCGCATCCTTGTATTTGCCGTCATGCGGCAAGTATTTTTCGAGAAGGTGCAGTTCCCGGATCAAAAGGCCGCCGGTTGCCGTATTGATCGTGGTGTCCTGCGTACCGATGGCAACGCGAATAGTTTCGGCACGAACTGCGCCGGTAAAACTGATCGCAATCAAAGCTGCAACTGCCAATGTTAAGCGAATATGCATTGTGCCACCCCATGTGATCCCGCGATGGGAAATCTCCGAATTCTTGCCGAGACAGCCAGCCGTCGTTCATTGGCAGGTGTCGTGCAAACTTATGTGGCGTGGGCAGTGACGGCGGAAGCAATTAATTTGCATTGCTAGGACGGCAGCGCCGCAGCGGACCTAGCGGGCGAGAGTTCTCGGCCGCGTGAGAAAGTTATGTAGCAATGTCAATGGCTTGCTATAGTAATGTTGGAAGAAACATGCCGGAGCATCGCGATAAACGACCACATTCACAGCCGAATTCGCAATTATATTTCTTTATAATCCATAGATTTTATATTTATTGGCCTCGTCTTGGACAGCAGAGGGCTGACGACGATGAGCTTGGATGTTGAAATCGCACAGCCGGAGTCGCTAAAGCCGGAGCGTAAGCGGGAATTGCGCGGCATTGGTCCCGAGCTGCGTCGGCAGGCGATCTTGCCCGGCGCACAGTCGTTATTTCTCAGTGAGACGGTCGACGGGCTCGACGAGGGCGCGCATTTTCTCGATCCGCTCAAACCCGATGAGTGGGCAATATTGAGGAGCCACGGACGGCAACTCAGCTTTTCAGCCGGCGAAACAATCTTTACGCAGGGCGACAAGCATGGAGGTATCTTCATCATCGAACGCGGTTCCGTGCGTGTCTTTTATTCAGCGCCTTCTGGCCGGGAGATCACGCTTGCCTACTGGACCCCAGGCAATTTCATAGGCGGACCCGAGATGACTGGCGGCGGCACGCATATCTGGTCGGGCGAGGCCATGGATGATTGCGAAATCTTGTTCCTACCCGCTCATGTCCTGGGAAAGCTGATCGTCGAACTGCCCAATTTTGCGCTCTGTCTTATCCAGGGCCTGGCGTCGAAAGGTAAAAGCTATTCTGCCATGGCTCAGATGCTCGGCACCCGCTCGGTCATCGAGCGATTGGCCCAGTTTCTGATGAACCTCGGGAAGCTACATGGCGTGCGGGATGGTCATGCCGTCATCATCAATGCCAAGGTGACCCACGACCAGATTGCCGCGATGGTCGGCTCTACCAGGCAATGGGTGACGATGATGATGAAGCGTTTCCAGAAGGAAGGATTGCTGACCGTCACGCCGCGGAATATCCGCATCGAACGGCCGCATCTGCTGATGGCAATGGTTTCGAAAGGCGGCGTCTAAAACACCGCCCTTCCTTGAGAGTTGCTTAACCCAGACGAGTAAGCGCCCAGCGCACGGTCTTGCGCACATCTGGATCCGGATCGTCGACATGCATGGCCAGTGCTTCCTCGGCACGATGGTCGCCGATCTCGCCGAGCGCGGCCGCCGCCTCCTTGCGTAAGGTTGGCATCTCTCTTTCGAGCAGAAGGGTGATCCGATGCAGGGCGGTATCTGCTTTCAGCTTGCCAAGCGCGCCGAGCGATTTCTGCTGCACCTGCCAATAGTCATCGGAAAGGGCCTGGCCGAGCGCCTCGACCGCTGATTCATGGCCGATACGGCCAAGCGATTCCGCTGCCGCCGCCCGGACTTGCCAGTTCGCATCGCTAAGAGCGGTTGCCACGGCTTCCGCTGCGACCGATTGCGTCGTGAACGTCAGGGCATTGACCGCGGCGGCTCGCACTTCGATGTTCTCGTCGCGCGTTGCCGCAATGAGGGACGGTATCGTCGAGTCGAGTTTGAGATAGGCGATCGTGCCGAGCGCCTGCACGCGGACCGCCGTGTCGGCGTCGCGCAGCGCGATGAGGGCGGGACCGAGCGAGTTCGGCAGCCGCAGCCCCTTCAATCCGCGAAATGCCGCCGCGCGCACGAAGGCGCTGGCATGATCCAGCAACGGCAGCAGCCTGGCGCCCGCCTCCTGATGCTTCAACTCTGCCAGACCATCTGCTGCGGCTTGCGCGACGGAAGGTTCGTCGTCGACGACCAGCCGCGCCAAGCCGCCGGCAGCGCCGGCGCCATCGAATTCGCCAAGGGCGATCGCCACCTGAAGGCGGACCTCGCCGCTCGCATCGCCGGCGGCGTCGATCAGGTGCGGCAAGGCCTCGGGACTCGCGGTTTCGGCGAGCTCGATTACCGCGAGGCGGCGAATGGCGGCATCCGGATCGAGCAGGCGTTCGGAGATGATCTCTATGTCGCCGAAGGCTTCGAAAGGTTCAAAGACGCTCATATCAGCGCAACAGATAGGGAATGTTGACGGTGACGGCGCCCGTCGGGCAGTCCGTTTCGCAGGGCATGCAATACCAGCATTCGTCGAACTTCATGTAGGCCTTGCCGGTCAAATCGCTGATGCGCAGGACATCGAGTGGGCAGACGTCGACACAGACCGTGCAGCCCTTGTCGGCGATGCATTTGGCGTCGTCGACAGTCACCGGGACTGTGCTTGGAGAGAGGGCGAGTGGCATAGATCTTCCTGTCAGGCTTGTTTTTGGACACGCAAACGGTCGTAGGCGGTCCGTTCCTCGGTTTCGATCGGAACGAGATAGGGTTCTACCTTCCGCTTCTCCGAAACCATGCGGCCGTCGACCTTCTTGAGAAGTGTGTGGCAGAACCAGTTGTCGTCATCCTTCTGCGGATAGTCGACACGGTTGTGATAGAGACCCCAGCGGCTTTCGGTTCGGAACAGCGAGGCGTGAGCTGCCATCTCCGCGCAGTCAAGAATGGACGAGACTTCGAGCGCTCGCATCAGTTCGTGGGCATCCCGAGCAACCAGCGCCGTCTCGAGGTCGTTTCGAACTTCACGCAGTCGAGCCTGGCCGATCTCCATCTTGGCTGTCACCTTCGGGGGCTGCAGATAGTCGTTGACCAGGCGGCGGGCCTTGTATTCGAGCTGATTGGGCGGAATGCCGTCGTCACGCCGCGTCGGCGCCAGCACGCGTTCACGTTCGCGTGCGACGAACTCGCGATCATAGTCGGGAAGCTCGGTTTCGGTGGCGACGTCGGCCGCGTGCTCTCCGGCGACGGCGCCGTTGGTGAAGGCGCCGAGCATGTAATTATGCGGGACATTGGCCATGTCGCCCGCCGCATAGAGGCCCTCGACGGTCGTGCGCGCGAATTCGTCGACGAACACGCCCGAGGCGCTATGACCCGAACAGAAGCCGATTTCGGAAATGTGCATCTCGATCATCTTCTCGCGGTAGTCAGTGCCGCGCGCTTCGTGGAAGCGCCCGCGCGAGGGACGTTCGACCTTGTGCAGGATCTGCTCGATCTCGCCGACCGTATCATGGTGCAGATGGCTTAGCTTCAGGAACACCGGTCCTTTGCCGGATTGCAGTTCGTTATAGAATTCCTGCATCATCTGACCCGACCAGTAGTCGCTTTCGATGAAACGGTTGCCTTCGCTGTTGGCGGTATAGGCGCCGAAGGGGCCCGCAACATAGGCGCAGGCCGGGCCGTTATAGTCCTTGATCAGCGGGTTGATCTGGTAGCATTCGAGGTTAGCAAGCGCAGCACCCGCATGATAGGCCATTGCATAGCCATCGCCCGAATTGGTCGGGTTCTCATAAGTGCCGAAGAGATAGCCGGAATGCGGCAAGCCGAGCCTGCCCGCAGCTCCCATGCAGAGGATCACCGTCTTGGCGCGGAGAACAAGAAATTCCGCCGAGCGCGTGTTAACGGCGATCGCGCCGGCAATCCTGCCGTCTTTCGCAGTCAACAGCCGCGTCGCCATGTAGCGGTTGGAGATCAGGATGCGCTCACGGCGAAGCTGTCGATAAAGCGCCTTCTTGACGGTATCTCCGTTCGGCATCGGCAGAACATAAGTGCCGAGGTGATGCACTTTCTTGAGGTCGAAATCGCCATTGGCATTCTTCTGGAAGCGGATGCCGAAGCGATCCAACTCCTCAATGATCTCGTAGCAGCGTGAGGCGTATTTATAGACCGGCGCCTGATCGACGATGCCATCATTTGCGATGGTAATTTCCTTGGTATACTGCTCCGGCGTCGCATAACCCGGAACGACGGCATTGTTCAGGCCGTCCATGCCCATGGAGATCGCGCCCGAGCGCTTGACGTTGGCCTTCTCAAGCAGGATGACATTCAGCTCAGGATTACGCTGCTTTGCCTTGAGCGCAGCCATAGGGCCTGCCGTGCCACCGCCGATCACGAGCACGTCGCACGCGACCTCGGACAGGCCTTCTACAAAATTGTCCATGCCTCATTCCTCAAGCCAATGAATCCGCGATTTCGCGCAGGTACTGCCAGGGATAGATTCCTCGATCGTGCCCATCCGAGAAAACCAGTCGGACGGCATAGGAACCAATCGGCTCGATGCCGGCCACCGTCACGTTCTCAAAGCTCGCTTCGCGCCCATCGAGCGAAGCCCGAACCGCCTGGGCGGCGCGGCTACGACGACGCAGCACGGAAGCGGGAATGAAAGAGGTGTCGCCACCTTCCCAGGTAATGGCGAGGGTGCGACGTTCTGGTTTGAGCTTCAATTCCAACGGTGTCATGATCGTCCCTGTCAATTGAAACCCACTCTAAGAGAGTGCGAGACAGAGACACGCAATAAATTGCCTTGTAGGAATTTGCAGAGACAGGCATCGCAATCTCAGCGAAGGTGGTGTTGCGGGCGAATATTAAGCGAGAAGACGACCTGATCTCCTCGCTTGAACTATCGTCGCAGATTCAAGGAAGGCCTACGCCTTGCTCTTGCGGACAACGTCTGCGACTGTCACCTTCTTGGGAATGAGCTTGAGCTCGAAAAAGGCGTCGGCAATGGCTTGCTGCTGCGCCACGACGGAAGCATCTAGGCTGCTGACGCCATAGGATTGACGCTCGAGCGCCTTGACGAGGATCGGTTCCGGGATGCCAACCGACGGTGATAGTTTCGCAGCCGCAGCCGCAGTGTCGGACTTAGTCCATGCATCGATCTCGGAGATTGCGTCTATCAAGACATCAACCGCTTTGGCGTGATTGTCGACCAGCGCGCTGGTACCTAGATAGAACTGGTAATTGGGAACGATGCCTTCGCCGTTTCTAAGCTCTCGCGCTTCGACTGCTACTTCCGCGGCGGCCTGGAAGGGATCCCAGATGACCCATGCATCGACTGCGCCCCTTTTGAAGGCTGCACGGCCGTCGGCCGGTGCTAGGAAGGATGCCTCTACGTCCTCATAGGTCAGCCCCGCTTCTTCGAGGGCTTTGACGAGCAAGTAATGCACATTCGATCCCTTATTGAAGGCGACCTTCTTTCCCTTCAAGTCTGCAACAGACTTTATGGGGCTATCTTTCGGAACAAGAATGGCTTCGCCGCGCGGGGCAGGTGGTTCATGTGCGATGTAGACAAGCGGAGCGTTGGCGGCCTGGGCGAAAATCGGCGGCGTTTCGCCGGTCGAGCCGAAGTCAACAGCACCTGCATTCAGCGCCTCGAGAAGCTGGGGGCCGCCAGGAAACTCTGCCCACTCAACCCTGTAGTTGATTGCTTCGAGTTTCTTTTCGAGCGTTCCCTTGCCCTTGAGAAGCACGAGAGTTCCATATTTCTGGAAGCCAATGCGGACGACCTTGTCGGCCGCCCTTGCCGTTTGAATATTCGCCAGTGGCGTCGCGATGGCACCCGCCACAACCGCAGTGAAAGCTCGTCTTGTGATTTTCATCATGACCTCCCAAACAAGGCTACATCAAACTAAAGTGTCTTTGAGAACGCAGAACACGGTTGAGGTTCAGCGGATGCTCGACTTGAAGTGTTCGTTACGGTGGTTCGTGCAATGAACCTTTCCGAGAGATTGTTGACGACCGAGATTGTGCTCGGCCGCCTCCAGGCAGGAGCGCCTCGAGCGTGAGTTGCCTTTGCGATGCTTTTTGTCCCCAATTGACCAGTTGCGCGATTGCGATTGATCGCCTGCCGCATCACAACGCGATACAAATTTCTATATTATCCATACATTTAATAGGTTTTTAATTTCGAAGAATTGTGATCACTTCGAATTATTTTTCAAACCTCCGGCGTTTTCAGGATGTTTCTGGTGACGCTGCATCTTTTATGCGTGCCACGCCACCTAGTTCTCGAAATGCATATACTGTTCATTTGCGTCGCGATTTCACCCCGTTTTACATTTCATCGCGCCCCTGTTTCGATATAGATATAGCAGGTTGATCAACGGGTTTCTCTTGACCTAATGGATCAACGTCAAATGAAAATCCGGATTAAAGCGTCGTGAAACTCGACAACCTGGTTCCAGCGCGTTCCGGGCGGTTTCGGGGTGAGCGTTGGCCGCGACGCAGTCAGCGCAGGGCAGGGGCTAACTTACGTCGTCGTTGAGACTGTAGCGCAAGTCGCGGAGTTTCTCGATGATCTCGCCCAGTATGCTGAACAAGATCTCGATTTCCAGAAGGCGCTCGAGGAAAACCGCGCCCGCCGGGCTGCGGTACTGAATGCGGCAAAGGCGCGGTCCAAGGCAGCGAAGTCCGATGCGGTGAAATCTCCCGCCAAGGCTCCGCGGGCGAAGACGGGCCCGAGAAAGACTAGGGCCAAGGCGGACGAATAAGCCAGACGCTGAAATCCCGCCAAATGCAATGTTGAGCCCGCTTCGCGCGGGCTTTGCGTTCCCGGCGCTTCGGACAGCTGATCAAGCAAGCTGTCATCCTATTGATGAGGCATGAAGCCATAGAAGCGGCAAGGGCTCGGTGGGCAATCTGTCGATGGGCAGCCGTATCAGGGCTAGCTCATTAAGGAAGTCACTCCGATCAGACTTAGGTCCGTGTTCAAGGCTGGTCTATTCGGATAGTGGATGGACGCCCCCGGTCGCCGACACTACTGCCACCCGTCGGCGGTCCGCCCTGTCATCGGACTAACCTTCGATGACAGGGCAAACGTTTGGACGACTGACTGTGGCCGAGATCATCTTTGCAACGGTACGATAATCATCGCGGTCGGGGCAACGTGAGGTCTATAAGGGGTCGTAACCGTCGCCCGATAATCTCCCGCTCGGCAACGGCTGACTTCATGGCCTGCGCTGGGTCAGTTTTGCCACGAGTGCTGTCGCGAGCGATCTGATCACGAAATCACAAAATTAGGAAACTACGTGAAGTTTGATTGCCGGCTGGGCAATCGTAATCTGTGCAGGCTAGTGTATTGAATTAAAATAATTATTTCTTCACATTGGTTCCAATGAAAGATAGCTGCACACCGTTATGTTGCGCTGCAATAACTATTTTACTTTACAGAATAGAATGAATTTGTGATGTTCTGGCTAGTCGAAATTCAGATAGGGCCAAGACATTGTCCAGCTTACGCTTCGCTACACGTCTCAACTCGTTCGCGTCCAATCCCCGGGCGGAATGGCCGGAGCTGAGAGGGAAGCCATCCGTCCTACAGATGGCCGCGCGTGCCGCAAAGGTTACCGGCTTGACTGACCTGGACCTGAACTATCCTGACCACGTTGGTGAAAGGCCCTCGGAACTGGCCGCCAGGCTCCAGGATATGGGCCTTGCGATCAATGGCTTTGCGATGCGCTACTACACCAACCCCGCCTTCAAGATCGGTGCGTTTACCAACCCCGACGAGAACGTCCGCCGCGAAGCTATCGATCTTACCAAGGCAGGGATCGACGCTGCTCGCGAGGCGGGCACCAACCTCATGACTATCTGGCTCGGCCAGGATGGCTTCGATTATGCGTTCCAAGCCGACTACGACCGGATGTGGCAACACGAAATCGATGGTATCCGTGAAGTCTGCGAACATGATCCCGATTGCCTTATAAGCATCGAGTACAAGCCGAACGAGCCGCGCTCCTACAGCCTGATGCCGGACTGCGCGACGACACTGCTGGCCATCAAGGAGGTGGGTTGTCCCAACCTCGGCGTGACGCTCGATTTCGCTCATGTTCTCTATGCCGACGAGCAGCCCGCCTTCGCGGCGGCCATGATCGCCCGCCACAGCCGTGTCCTCGGGGTCCATCTCAACGACGGTTACGCCAAGCGCGACGACGGCCTGATGGTCGGCGCAGTCCACTCGATCCAGACTATCGAACTCCTGCGCCAGATCCGTCGCGACGGATACGACGGTGCGATCTATTTCGACACTTTCCCTGACATGACCGGGCTCGATCCGGTTCACGAATGCGAGGTCAACATCAAGACGGTGAAGCGGATGCTCAACGTCGTTGATCGCCTCGAGCAGGACAACCGCCTCGCTGGCGCGATTGACCGACAGGATGCCGTTTCGGCCCAGGCAATTCTTCAGGAAGTGATGCTGGGCGCCTCGGCGCAATAACCTGGCCTCTGGCCACTTTCATAGACCCATTCGGGAGGAACCGATGAAGAGACTTTTGACATCCGCAATCGCGGCAGGCCTTGCGGCAACACTTTGGGCTACGGCCAGCTTTGCCCAGGAACTTGCACCGCTGAATTCGGATACCGAGAAAGACCGTATCGACTGGTCGCAGCTCGAGACCAAGTTCGGCGCACTGCCAAAACCCGCAGAAGGCACGAAGGCAGGCGGCGTATCGAAGACGCTGACCAACGAGTACTGGCGGTCGCTGGGCGAAGGCTATCAGAAATACGCGGACAAGGTCGGTGTCAAGGTCGCCTATCAGGCGGCCCAGAGCGAAGGCGACCAGCTCGGTCAGTTGACCATCGCTGAAGGCATGGTCACCCAGGGCTTCAACGTTCTGCTCGTTTCGCCACAGACAGACGCCAACCTGCAGCCCGTGATGGAGCAGGCGAAGGATGCCAAGATTCCTGTCGTCAACGTCAACGACGCCGTCATTCCTCAAGCCGAACACTATGTCGGCAACGTCCAGCGGGACAACGGCGTGCGCGTTGCAAAGTGGTTCATCCAGAACCGTCCGGAAGGCGGCAAGGTTGCGATCATCGAAGGGCAGGCAGGCGTCTACGCTGCCGTTCAGCGCACCGACGGCTTCAAGTCCACGATCAGCAGCGACAGCAAGTTCCAGGTCGTCGCCAGCGTGCCCGGCAACTGGGACCGCCAGCAGTCCTATGACGCTGCTACCAACATCCTCCAGCAGCATCCGGATCTGATCGGCTTCTACTGCAACAACGACGGCATGGCGCTCGGTGTCGTCGAAGCCGTGAAGTCGGCGAACCTGCTCGGCAAGGTCGCGGTCTTCGGCACGGACGGCATCTCGGACGCCTACACGTCGATCAAGGCTGGCGAGCTGACGGGCACCGTTGACAGCTTCCCGGTTCTAACGGGGGAAGTCGCAATGGAAACCGCGCTTCGTCTCGTCGCAGGCCAGAAGCTGCCGCGCGTCGTTGCCACCCCGCAGGCTTTGATCACCAAGGATAACTTCGCAAGGTACCAGGGCGATGAAGCCAAGGTGCGCGAAGTCCTCCTGAAGGACGCAGCAAGCGCACAATAACCGAAACACGTGCCGGTCGTTTCGGCCGGCACGCTCTCATCGAGTGACTGATATGGCATCGACACCACGACTGAAATTCGAAGGCATCACCAAGGAGTTCCCAAGCGTAAAGGCGCTGTCGAATGTCTCCTTCGAGGTCATGCCGGGCGAAATCCACGCATTGCTCGGAGAAAACGGCGCTGGCAAGTCGACGTTGCTCCGCATCCTTTCCGGCGTATTCCGGCCGACGAGTGGCGAAGTCTACATCGACGGCACGCAGGCTCAGTTCAAGCGCCCGGAGAGTGCGCGTGTTGCAGGGATCGCGATGATTCACCAGGAACTGCAACAGGTGCCGCACCTCACGGTCGCGCAGAACATGTTTCTCGGGCATCCGATAAAGACGGCAGGCGGGCTTCTGGTTAACCGGTGGGAGCAGGAGAGAAGGGCTGCCTCGGCTCTTGCCATGATCGATCCCACGATCGATCCGTCGCAGCCTATCAAGAACCTCAAAGTCGCCCAGCGTCAGATCGTCGAGATTGCCCGCGCACTGCTCGATAACGCCAAAGTCATTGCGATGGACGAACCGACATCGAGCTTGACTCCAGCCGAGTTTGACAGCCTTTCCGCCGTCATCGAGAAGCTCGCAGCATCCGGCGTCTCGATCATCTACGTCTCGCACAAAATGGACGAAGTGTTCCGCATCTGCCACCGCGGCACCGTCATGCGTGACGGTGCGGTCGTCGGTGTCGTCGACCTCAAGAAGACGCCCGAGAAGGACGTCATTGCGATGATGGTCGGCCGCGAACTCATGCATGAGGAACACAATTCGTTTGTGAAGGAGGACGTTCGCGTCGAGGTGCGTGGCCTCTCCTCCCGCGTCACGCACGTCCGCGACGTCTCCTTCACAGTGAGACGTGGCGAGGTACTTGGCATCGCCGGACTGGTGGGTTCCGGCCGCACGGAACTATTGCGGCTGCTTGCTGGCGTGGATCCGATCGGGTCCGGAACAGTTTCAGTCGATGGCAAGATTCTCAAGCTGGCGAACCCGCGCTCGGCGATCTCCGCCGGGATTGGTCTTCTCCCGGAAGAGCGCAAGCGCGAAGGCATCATCCCCATCCGACCTGTCTCGACCAACATGGCTCTGCCGTCGCTGGGCGAATTTTCCCGAGCTGGTCTCATCAGGCATGGCCACCTGAACGGCACCGCAAGCGATCTTCTCAAGCGGGTCAACCTACGGCCATTCCAGATCGATCGCCCCATCAAGCTCTTTTCGGGCGGCAACCAGCAGAAGGCTATCATCGCTCGGTGGCTGGCCGCAGGCTCCGAAATGCTGCTATTTGATGAGCCAACTCGTGGAATCGATGTCGGCGCCAAGTCGGAAATCTATCACCTGATCGAGGAGCTCGCGGCCGAGGGTCGGTCAATCATCGTCGTCTCCTCGGAACTTCCCGAAATCATGCGCGTGTCGGATCGTGTCCTCGTGATGCGCAACGGACAGATCGCTGCCCAGCTCGAACGCCACGAACTATCCGAACAGACCATCGTGGCCCATGCCGTTGGCGAAGCCGGCCTCAACGCGCTTTCCTCCGAACCGGAGCATTCTCATGTCTGATATCATCACGGGCGCGACCGCGCGTCCTTCCAAGCTTTTCTCATCGTTCTCGGTTCGTGACGCGGGCACGCTCATCGGACTGATCCTGATCGTGGCGGTCTTCGCAACGCTCGTCCCGGGATTCATCTCGGAACGCAACCTGATCAACATTCTGCAGCAGTCGAGCATCAATGCCTGCCTCGCGCTTGGGATGACGCTTGTCATCATCTCGGGTGGCATTGATCTCTCGATCGGGCCCACCGCCGCAATCGCAGCGGTCATCAGCGCCTCGCTGATGATTGCCGGATATCCAATCCCGCTCGCCATCGCTGCGAGCCTCAGCATCGGTGTCGTATGCGGCTTGGTCAACGGCTTCTTGGTCGCCTTCGTCGGCCTTCAGCCATTTATCGTTACACTCGGTACGCTTAGCACATACCGGGCGATCGCATTGATTTACACGGGGGGCAATCCCGTCCTTGGCTTGCCGCAGGGTTTCCGCACGATCTTCAATGGATCGATTGGCGGCATCCCAAACTCGGTAATCATTGTCGCGGTCGTCGCGATTCTTGCCTGGATTCTTCTGAAGAAGACACCCATCGGCGAATATCTCCTCGCTGTTGGCGGAAACGAAGAGGCGTCCTACGTCGCAGGTGTCCCGATTGCTCTGACCAAGATCACCGCTTACGTCATCTCCGGTGTGCTAGCCGCTCTCGCATCCCTGATCCTCATCGGTCGTCTCGGCGCTGCCGAGCCAATCCTCGGCAACCTCTGGGAGCTTGACGCCATCGCTGCGGCTGCAATTGGGGGAGCTTCGCTGATGGGTGGCAAGGGCAGCGTGATCGGCACGATCCTCGGCGCGATTATCCTTGGTGCGATGCGCAACGGTTTGACGTTGATGAACGTCCAGGCTTTCTATCAATTGCTCGCGACCGGCCTTATCATTCTTGTCGCGATGATGATCGATCGCCTGACAAGGGGACGTGGATGAACCTGGAAACCGATCTGAAGGCCGTCGGCCCACGGATACGCATGATGATGCCGCTTCTGACACCGCTGGAAGCGCGTGTTGTGGAGACTGTCTTCGCTTTGCGGACCTTTGACGACGAGACGTCGCTCAAGGAGATCGCGACCGAGGCCGGCGTATCGGAAGCCATGGTCGTCAAGATCACCAAGAAGTTGGGGTTCGCGGGCTATCGCGAGTTCCGACATGCGGTTGCCCAGTACAATCGGCTGCCGACTGCGGAAATGCACCAGGAGCTGTCACTCGAAGATACTTCACAGGAGATTATCCAGAAGGTCTTCCGGACATCCATCCACGCCCTCGAAGAAACCCTCTCGATTATGAATGTCGAGGACTTCGACCGGGCTGCCGATCTGATCCACGGGGCGCGCAACCGTGATTTCTATGGTGTGGGAGGGTCGGCGCAAATCGCCCGGGACACCTCGCATAAGTTCCTGAGAATTGGTGTGCGGACCCAGGTTTACGACGATTCGCATATGATGCTGATGTCCGCCTCGCTTCTGGGCGACGGCGACATCGCTATCGGCTTCTCCCATTCCGGTAACACGGTCGCGGTCATCGAAGCCATCCAGCTTGCCCGCAAGAATGGTGCGCGCACGATTGCGATCACCAACTACAATGGATCGCCGCTTGCCCAACAATGCGACATTGTCCTGTGCTCGACCGCTCAGGGGTCGCCGCTGATGGGCGAGAACGCTGCGGCGCGCATTGCTCAGCTCAACATCCTGGACGCCGTCTTCGTCGCGGTTGCCCAGCGCGACTACAAGGCCGCGGAGAAGAACCTCTCCAGGACCATGGCAGCAGTCGCATCCAAACGGAAAGACAAATTTCTATGACATCGAATTCCGCCGTCGTCGTCTTCGGCAGTCTCCATTACGACATCATCGTCAAGGGACCGCACCGTCCCCGCAAAGGCGAGACCGTTGCAGGTTCCGCATGGTATCCCAAGTGCGGCGGCAAGGGCGGCAATCAGGCGGTGTCCGCAGCAAAACACGGCGTTTCGACGGTCATGATTGGGGCGGTGGCAGACGACGAGTTCGGTCGGACGTTGATCAGGAACCTCGACGATTACATGGTCGATCGCCGCTTTGTCAGAACTCTTGCAGGCGCCGCCTCTGGCATGAGCGTGGCGATCTTCGATGCGGAAGGTGACTATGGCGCCGTCTTCGTCTCCGGCACGAACCTTGAACTGGGAGCGGGTGATGTCGAAGCAGCATCGACGGCGTTCAAAGGCGGATCGGTTCTCGTGCTGCAGAACGAAGTTCCTGACGAAGCGAACGTCGCAGCGGCGTCCGCGATGAAGAAGGCTGGTGGAACCGTCGTGTTGAACGCCGCACCGGCGCGAAGGCCGTCGGATGAACTGACGTCGCTGATTGACATTGTCGTGGTCAATGCCGTTGAGGCAGAGGCTCTCGCATCAGTTCCGAGTGTCGAGTCCCTCGATACCGCTCTCACGGCAGCTCGAATCCTTGCTGAGCAATATCCGGTGGCTGTTGTAACCGCAGGCGGCGACGGCGTCGCTTTCGTAACGCGTGGAGAGGAAAAGGCGATCCCAGCGATTAAGGTCAAGCTGGTGAGCACTCACGGCGCCGGAGACGAGTTCATCGGAGTTCTCGCAGCTCAGGTCGTCGGGGGCGCGTCGATTGAGACTGCGGTCAGAAAGGCGAATGAGGCTGCAGCTATCCTGGTAAGTACGGTTCAAGACTGACCCGTCATCAATCGGCGCCAAGCTACGGT
Organism: Martinezella sp. CNPSo 3964; assembly: GCF_057784375.1. NCBI lineage: Bacteria > Pseudomonadati > Pseudomonadota > Alphaproteobacteria > Hyphomicrobiales > Rhizobiaceae > Martinezella > Martinezella sp. CNPSo 3964. Next base: position 381,016 of record NZ_JBXSOW010000004.1, on the reverse strand, counting down.
TGTCCCTGCGAGGCCACCTGCGCGAGCAGGCAGGATGTTCCGCAGGTCTGAAATGCTTCGCCCGGATCGAGGGCGAAAGAACACATGTTCCAAGGGCATTGTCGGCAGTCAGCGATTCCTTAGTCGATGCACGCGCATCATAAGGAGGTATCTCGTAGCACGAGGTAGCTCCTTTGCTATCCACTCTCATCTCAAGGTTGCGCAACGGATTTTGCGTTCTTCACCCACAACAAATTGAGGGGTTTCCTCCGGCCGAACGGGTTGATGGCCGCATACAAGGCTTTTGCGAAGGAGGAGGTGGAGAATTCCGCACTGCCGATCTGTCTCTTGAATCGGCACCCTGCGGCAAATCGAGCTCAGCCATTTTCTGCTCGACCACTCGGCTTCCAGTTCAGCAGGTAGTGTTGCAGATCCTGTTTGCTTGTGAAGCCACTTGATCGAATATTCCTTGTCTATGCCTGCGTCGGATGGCTATGCTTGCTCTGGAGATTGAGGAACAGTCGCGGGGGTTATTGTTCCAGTATTGGTGCCACGCCTTGCCGTCGTTCCCGCGATCGGCGGACCGCCGGGCTTAACGCAATTCCTCTATGGTTGGCTGCTATCTGCCGCGCACCCAATCATCCTCACCGGCTGCGCTTTTCACCGGCCAAGCATGGATGAGCTCTTCGTGTGCTTCCAAACGCCAATGGCACTAGACATGCCCGTCGTGAAGATTGGAATAAAGATCTGCAACGTCAATAATCAATCTGTAGAAAGATATCCGATCTCTCGCAGGACGCGTTCGGTCGTCCGTTCGAAAGCGAATATCTTGGCATCGACGATGTCTGCTCGAAACCCGATGAAGAGCCTTCCGTTCTCGATATCCGGTGTGCAGGAGAGGGATTGGACCGTTCCGGCCGCCACATAGCGCCGGGCCATGGACGCCGGCAGAATGCCGGCACCGAGGGCTGCGGCAACGAGCTCGCCAATGACCGCGACGCTGTTGCAAATGATGATGCGCTCCGGTTTCAAGCCCTCGAGTGCAAACCAATGCGTCACCTGCCGGTACATTGCGGATGGGGGCGGGTTCGAAATGATCGGCCTGTCGGCCAGGACCTTCGGTGTGATCTCGCCCGGCAGGGACCATGCTCTCGGAGCGACCCATTGTGTCGGCTGCGGTCCGAGCGGCCGCAGATCGAGCTTCTCGTCACCCAGCGGATTCAACAGCACCGCCACATCCAGCCGGTTGTCGATCAGCATCCCCTCCAGGAGGGTGCTGGTCGTGACCGTCCACTCGGGCTCCAATGCGGGATGATCTTCGGACAATCCGGCAAGCAACGGCGCAAGGCAGGTGACGGCGAAACCTTCTGCAAGCCCCACGCGCAGCTGGCCGACAACCTTCGGATCGAACTCCCGCTCCTTGATGCCACGCATCTCGGCCATGATGGTTGCCGCGCGTGGCAACAGATCGCGCCCCTGCGCCGTGATTTCCAGTCCGCGGCTTCCCCTGTGAAACAAGTCGCTCGCGAGCGTCGTGCTCAACTCCTTGAGTCTCAGGGAAACCGTCGGTTGGGCAACGTGAAGCTGGTCCGCCGCCTTCTGGACTGAACCCAGCTGGGCTGTCCAATAGAAGGCCTCGATCTGGGCAAAGGTGATCCGCATTATTTAAAAAACCTATATTGGAAGCTCAGAAGAACAAATTTGATCAGCAAAATCAATGATCCTATAGAAATATCTCAACGGCATGTGAATGGCCGATGGGGAGGAACAAGATCATGACTGAGCGTTCGGACATCATACTCAAAGTAAGGAAGAGGATCATTCCGATCCTGTTGCTATGCTATTTTGCAGCCTTTCTCGACCGCGTGAATATCGGCTTTGCGGCGCTGACCATGAACGCCGATCTCGGCTTCAGCGCATCCGCTTTCGGTTTTGGCGCGGGAATATTCTTCCTCGGTTATGTCTTATGCGAGCTGCCGAGCAACCTCATGCTTGCAAAGGTCGGAGCGCGGCTTTGGATTGCGCGCATATTGATCACATGGGGCGTTTTTTCGGCGCTCACCGCATTCGTCTGGTCACCCGCCAGCTTCTATGTGGTCCGGGTGCTTCTCGGTGCCGCGGAAGCAGGTTTCTTTCCGGGCATCATCTTCTACATTACGCTTTGGTTTCCAAGAGCATATCGCGGCTCGACCTTCGCCCTCTTCAATGTCGCCGTTCCCTTGGCCTCGGTGATCGGCGCGCCCCTGTCAGGATTGATTTTGCAAGGGTTCGACGGCGTGGCAGGCCTGCACGGCTGGCAGTGGATGTTCCTCATCGAGGGATTGCCCGCATTCATCATGGGCTTCGTGGTCCTCTTCGCCCTGCCGGAATCACCTGAAACGGCGCAGTTCCTCACCCGCGATGAACGGGGCTGGCTTGTCGACACCTTGCGAAGCGATCGGCAGATGCAGGAAGCGTCCGGACGTTTTTCCGCCTTGCAGGCACTCGTCGATCCCAAGGTATTGTTGATGTGTCTGATTGCCGTCGGGCTGGTCATGGGCACAACAGGCATTGCCATCTGGATGCCGCAGTTCATCAAGCAATTTGGCCTTTCCAATCTGCAGACCAGCTTTGTCGCTGCTATTCCATCTGCCTTCATGGCAGTTGCAATGATCGTGGTGGGCCGGAGTTCGGATCGCAGGCGTGAGCGCGTCTGGCATACTGCAGGCCCGTTTATCGCAAGCGCTCTCGGATTTCTGATCGCTGCCTTCTCCAGCAATCCGATTGTTTCGGTGGCGGGCTTGACTCTGGGCGCGGCTGGAATTGGCGGCGCGTCGCCGACCATCTGGACATTCCCGTCGACGCTGCTGACGGGCACGGCGGCAGCCGCCGGGATCGCCCTCATCAATTCGGTCGGCAGTACCGGCGGCTTCTTCGGGCCTTCGATTATCGGCTGGGTTCGTGACGCGACGGGTGGCTTCCAGGGAGCACTCATATTTCTGGCAATCGTCATGGCAGTGACCGCCAGTCTCATCCTCATTCTCGGTAGAAGCATGCGAGAGCTCCTTTCCCCGCTCGGTCGGGACGAGGCTCCGACAAAGGCATAATCATGAAGATCGACGAAATACGCCTCTATCATTTGGCTGCCATGTTGCCGGAGCCGATCGGCAACGCGCTGGTCTCCTTTCCGAAGCGGGAAACCTTGCTGGTGGAGGTCGTGGCCGGAGACCTGGCGGGCTGGGGGGAGGCGTGGCTCTCACCCAGAACCGCGGCTGCCGCCATCGAATTCCAGCTGGCGGCACGGATACTCGGGCAGGATCCCTCCCACATATTGTCCGTGTGGCGGAATTTACGCCAGGCTGTCGAAGGAGAAACCGCCGCACCTGCCATCGCCGCTCTGGATATGGCGTTGCACGATTTGACCGCACGCGCCTACAAGATACCGGTGTCCACGCTTATCGGCGGTGCCAGGCGTCAACAGGTGACAGCCTATGCAAGCGGGCCTTTTTTCAAGCCTGGCGGACATCCTTACCGCGACTTTGAGCGGGAGATCGATGGATATCTGGAGGCGGGCTTTCGAGCCGTCAAGCTGAGAAGCGGATACAGGATTGAAGACGATGCCAAGACGGTCCTTGCCGTTCGACGGCAAATCGGCGCTGATCGCGATCTGATGGTCGACTTCAATCAATCCTGCTCGGTCCGGCGCGCCATGCGAACCGCCGATCTCATGAAAGATGCCGATCTGCTGTGGATCGAAGAGCCGACTAAGCCGACGGATGCCGCCGGTTATCGCGCTTTCGCTACTCATGCCGCAACCGCACTTGCCGGCGGAGAGACATTCACCAATGCGTCGGCGTTCCTCCCGTTCCTGACGGGCGGATGCCTGGATATCCTGCAACCCGATATCGCGATCTGCGGTGGGCTGACCGGGGTCTCACAGGTAGGCGTACTCGCCGACCTTTACGATCGACCGCTCATACCGCATGTCTGGGGAAGCATCGTCAATTTTCATGCCGCCCTGCACTTCGCCTCGACACTGCCGGAACATAGAGGCGGTGGGCAAGCGCATTTTCCCTATCTGGAATTCGACGTCGGTCCCAATCCCTTACTCGAGCTGGTGCAAAGACCTGTCCTGAATGCCGATGGAACGATCAGCGTGCCGGACCTGCCAGGCCTCGGCGTGAACCTGAAGGCTGAAGACTTGCAACCCTATACCGCCGAATTCAGGAGGATCGCCTGATCGGACACTGCATGTCCGGTTTGCTCTTGCGCCTGGCACTTGGACGGCCTGACCAAACTTCTTCCATCTAGTTCGTTTTGCCGCCGAATAGATCGCAATGTCGCGATGCTCTATAGTCGCGCTCGGCAACGACTTCGGTAACTCCGCCAGCCTTGAAGATGATCCGTCTGGGTTCCTGTCCCTCAAAGGCTGGCCAATCACCGGCATTGGCGAAACCGGTTGGTGCGGTCAAGCTGCTCCAATAGCCCCGCATCAGCGAAGCGAGTTTCTCCTGTGACGCAGTCAGTCCGCCCGCGACGGTATCTTCGCCCCAGACATAGGGCAGCTCTGCGCTATGCGGCACGCCTAGATCGAAGGAAGAGGGAACGTTTGCATAGGGTCTGATCGGTGCGCTCACATCGGCAAATTCATAAACATGCAGGGGTGTCCATTTCGCCAGAGCGGCGACGGCGATGCCCGTCGGGCAGATATATTTCTGTTCTGCATCCAGTTGTCCCAGGGCCAGTCCCGGATTGGTATCGGCGCCATCGCCATAGATCTTGAACGCGGCATCGGCCTTGTCGCCCATTCGCGCTCGCACCTCGGACTCATACTGCGCCTTATCGACGGGCTGATCGAGCAGATCATTCGCTTCGTAGATAAACACGCGGGTCTCGTCGCGCGTATTGCCGACGATCATCGGCACACGATTGAATTCGCCTGTTTCAAACGCCTTCAACGTTTCCAGCGGTTGTGCGTAACCGCCATAAACCGTGCTGATGGTCATTTTGGACTTCGTCTGCGCATCCAGAATCTCGGCAGGGGATTTGGCGCGCAGGCAAGCCAGCCTGTCCGCGGAGGCCGAGCAGCCGATAGCTTCGACGAATTTCTCGCCCGACTTGACGGCCTCCTCGTTGGAAATGCTCGGGCAGTCCCGACCGCTTTCGATGATGGCGCCCTGAAACAGCCCTTTGGCTTCCGGAGAGGCGACGGTGAAGCAGACGCCTCTGGCGCCGGCGGATTGTCCTGCGATCGTCACACGCCCCGGATCCCCGCCGAAGGCTGCGATATTTTCATGTACCCAGCGCAGCGCCTGGATCTTGTCGAGATCGCCGTAGTTTCCACTGCTCTTGCCGTCCTTCGACTCCTTGTTGAGTTCCGGCAATGCAAGGAATCCCGCCGCGCCCAGGCGATAGTTGATCGTGACGACGATATTGCCCTCTTTGGCAAGTTCCTTGGGGTCCCAGTCCGTCTTGGCGCCGTTCACCGACCCGCCACCGTGAAAGCCGACCATGACGGGCAGGCTCTTCCCGCCGGCGGACGGCACATAGATATTGAGGCTGAGGCAATCCTCGTTCCAGCTCGCTGCCTTGCCCGGCCTCCAGTAAATGGCCTTCTGAACGCACTCATTGCCAGGCCGGTCTGCAGTGAAGGGCTGTTTGAATGGTTCGGCGGGACGAGGTGCAGCCCAGCGCAAATCGCCAACAGGCGGCGCAGCATAGGGTATGCCCTGGAAGAGGGCGAGGCCATCGGATTGCGTGCCGATGATCTGCCCGACCGGAGCATAGACCGTCTGTGCCATCGCCGGGCTTGACAGAAAAATCAGGCTGGCGGCGCTCATGCAGGCGGCAACACGCAAATGACGGCGGCCGCAAGGCTTTCCGTTGGTCATGTTTCACTCCTCAACGTTCAGGATCTGGATAGTTTGCCGAAGGTGCCGCGTTTACCGAGGCAGGTCGGAACCGGAGAGATGCTGGGTTTCCATGACGGCGCGACGGTTGAGACCGTCCCGCTCCGGATAGGGGGTCTGGTTTGCGGCATGGGCGTAGCCGTCGCGGAACCACATGAAGGTTCCACCGGTATCGGCGGAGGTCTGTTGCCATTCGGGGAGACCGCTTCCGTTCGGATTGCCGGTTTTGACGAAATTCGCCAGGTAGGACGACATGATCTCTGCCATTCGATAGTCGGCTCCGGTCCATGCCCGCTGACCCGGCACGTCCCGCATCGAATTCATGAAATACCAGAGGTCCGACGAATGGAACGAGCCATAGAATTCGGAATCGCGGCCGGGCGGCGCGTGGTTGAAATAGAAATCATAGACGTGCAGGTTCCGGTTTCTCGATTTCACCAGTTCCGAGGAGACCAGATAGTTCTGCAGATTGTAGTCGGCCCGGGCGCGCAGCCACATGCGATAGGCTTCACGCGGATCGGAGGGTCGATAGACTTTTTGCCAGCCGTCGTCATAGCCGATCTTCTTCATGGCATCGTCGAATTCGGACTGGGACATGGTCTTGTCGGGGCCGCCGTTCAGCGAGCTATATTCGTTCGAGGTGCCGCCGATCATGATATCGAGGCCGTCAAGCGCGCCGGGACGCAGGAGATCGATGGACTCATTGGTGAAGACGTAGCCGTCGATGGCATGCTGGGCAGGAATGTTGGTTGCCTTGTGCAGCGCTTCATAAAGCTGCGTCTTGCCGTCGGCCGCCATTTTGGAGATGAAGTCGTCCGTTGGAATTCGACGCAGATCGGCAAGCGTCATCGGCTTGCCGAACACCTGCTCGATGGCTTTCGCATTTGCTGTTTCCCGCTCGGCGAGCGGCATCATCGGCGAGGCGAAGAACCCCGTGAAGCCACTTTCGATGACTGCGCGGTGAAAGAGGCCCTTGGCCAGCGGCGACCGCAGCAGCATGGTGGAATTGCGCGCTCCCGCGGATTGACCGCCGATGGTGACGTTGTCTGGATCGCCGCCGAAGCCGGCAATATTGTCGTGCACCCATTGCAGCGCCTTGATCTGATCCAGCATGGCATAGTTGCCGGAGACCTTCTGCGGGCTTTCCTGCGATAGTTCGGGAAGTGCCAGAAAGCCGAGTGCGCCGACACGGTATTGGATCGCAACGACGATGATTCCCTTCGCCGCGAGTTTGGATGCGTAAAACTCCATCTCGGAAGCGTAGCCATGGTGGTTTGCACCGCCATGAATCCAGACATAGACCGGCAGCTTGTCGGTGGTGCTGGCGGCCGGTGTCCAGACGTTGAGGTTGAGACCCTCTTCACCGGCCTTGGGCATGAAGGCCGGATCGAAATAGAATTCATCCCCCCAGAACTGGCCGACGGGATTTCCATGGATATCCTGAAGCGCTTGATCGCCCCAGTGGTCCGCTACTTTCACTCCATCCCACTTTTGCACCGGCTGCGGCGGCTTGAAGCGGTTTTCGCCTCCGGTCGGGCCGGCAAAGGGGACGCCTTTGAAAACCTGAACTCCCGGCACATCCGTCGCCACGCCTCGCAGGAGACCACCTTCAACCTTGACGACGTCGACGGGCGATCCTGCATTGGCCGCGCCGACAAGCGGCGTGATCGATAGAGCGATAGTTGTGGCCAAAAGCCGAACATAGTTCCCTATCGTCGACGTCAACACTGGCTGCATTGGCTGGATCCTCCTCTTGGGTCGTGGCCGAACCAACTTCAGACAGCGCCTGGCCGTGTTGCCTATTGGTTGGATGGTTTGCATTGCGGTCTTGAAAATGGCGTCCCGCCAGCTAGGCGTTTCCTTAGGGAGCGGAGCAGCCATCCTGTGACTGTTGTCGCCGGTCGTCATTCGCTCAAAAGAGCGCCTGCCGCCTGCAGCAGCTTTCGATCCGGGTCCTCGGCGACCCGCGTTTGCTTGTCAAAGATCATGGTCGCGCCGTGTCCGATCGTATAGGCAGGCCAATCCGGCAGGCCTTGTGCGCTCGGCTTGCCGTTACGGGCAAAATTGACCCACGCCTGGCTCATCTTGTCCGATAGGGCAATCGCATCCGGTCCGCCGCCGGTCGAGGTCTTGACCAGCGCGGCGTTGGCAAAGACGTAAGGAAGCTCGGAGCAATGCCAGGCCATGGCTATGCCATCCATGACGGGCGACTCATAGGCGAACATATAGGAATAGACCGGCGCTCCGCCCTGCTTGGCCTTGAGATCGAGATCACGGATGGTGCCGGGCCGAAACCGAAGATCGACGAAGAAGGCATCGCCGAGCTTCTTTTCCGGATAGGCTTCGAGGAATGCCTTTCCGACGGTGTCGGCCTTGTCGCCGAAGCGCTGTGCGAGCTTTGACCGGGCCTGCTCCTCGCTCCAATCGTTCTTGCTGTCGGCGAGAAGATCGGCAGGTTTGTTGCTGATCACGGTTTCGAACTCATTGAGCGTGTTACCGACCATCAAGGGGATGTCCCTGGCCTGATCGACCCATTTTGTTCCGACCGGATTTTCCGGAATGAAATTGCCGTCGAGGACCGGTGCCCAACGGGCGTCTTTCGCGCCTTGGGCCGCGGCATCCCTGATCGCCTTGTCCGATGCCGCCTGGAGCTGGTAGTAGTCGACATCGGCAAGCTTATCGACGTCTTGGGGCTTCAGGCCCAGATTCGCCAGGGTAAGTTCGGCAATTTTGCGCGAGGATGCCTGATCGGTGACCGAGTCAACTCGCGACCCGCTTTCCACGATTGCCTTCTGAAATAGGCCTTTTGCCGAAGGGGTGCCCATCAGCGCGCGGACCTTGTAACCGCCGCCCGACTGGCCGAAGATCGTCACGTTTGACGGGTCACCACCAAAGGTCTGGATGTTTTCGTGCACCCATTTCAACGCGGCCACCAGATCCGTCATGCTGGCATTGCCGGAAAGCTTGTATTTGTCTCCATAAGCCGAAAGATCGAGAAAGCCGAGAACATTCAGCCGGTGGTTAAGGGTTACGACGACTACGCCCCCCTTTTTACTGAGATTCTGGCCGTCATAGGCGGCAAGCTCGATTCCGGAGCCATTGGTGAAGCCGCCACCATGGATCCACACCATGACCGGCCGCTTGTTTCCGTCATTGACGCCTGGCGTCCAGATATTCAGGAATTGGCAGTTCTCGCTCATCGGCAAATAGCGATGGGGATTGAACAGTTCATCCCCGGCGACGGCTTTCATCGGCGGAATGAAGCAATTTTCGCCGTAGGTGACCGCAGGCCTTACCCCGCTCCAAGGCTTGACGTCGGCGGCGGGCATGAAACGCTCGGCTTGGGCATAGGGAACTCCGAGATAGCTATAGATCCCGTCGCTGAGAGCCCCGAGAAGGGCGCCCTGCTTGGTTCGCACCACGGTCTTGTCTTGCGAGGCGACAAACTCGTCTGCGGAAGAAGATGCCAATGTCAGGCCAAGAAAGGCTGCGCAAAGCGCTATCGCCTTGAGATTTATTCCAAATTTCCGCTGCATCGAACGTAATCCTCCCATTTTTATGCCCAGATCGGCAGTTGTTTTTCGAGCCACTGGCAAAGGAGTTGTGACCGGAAACGCAATTGTTGGCTTGTCAGCCCCGGCACCGGCCCGCTTACCTTCGCTTGTCGGTCGAGTTTCCGCGCCTCACATGAAAGCCGGCTTCAGGCGAGACGAGGGGAAGCCTGGACTGCGATGGCGTCGGCTCCCCGCGGAGCGCGCCGACAATGAGCTCGTAAAGGTGCCCTAGATCCGTATGTCCGGCCGAGAGCCCATATGAATGACAGAAACGATGTAGATCCAGGAAAAGCTGGAAAGTCAGTAGCCCGTCTCAATGGAGAGGATGCCGAACTTATGCGCAATGGAGCACGGGCCATTGGAAAGCAGTCTTCGGCCGGCACAGCAGCCGATGATCTCGGAAAAGTCAGAAATCCGATACGGTTATGCGTCATCATGGGTTCCTCCCGCCATGGTGCCTGAAGACGCATATTTAGGGCATCAGCCCATATGTCTAATTGGAATTATCACACAAAAACGCATAGGATTTTTCAATGAATGCCGTTCATTGGCGGGGCCGGGCATTGGGTGCACCCCAGGGGGTTGACCGAGGTGCCTCCCGGGGGTGCCACTTCTGTCCGATTTGTGAGAATTTCGGAAATTCTCGCGTAGAACAAAATTCCAGACTTCGAACTCGCCGAATTTAAACATGTGAGCGAGGGGAAACGCACCGTTAGTTTTACCGAATGGAATGTGGTCGAGGTGCATCATCGACTGGAAGCTGACTTTGGGAGAATTGTCTTCGCAACCTGATCGTCTGCGCTCGGATAGAAAACCGCAAGATCGTCATTCTTCGAAGTATTTCAATGACCTTGCAGTATCCTCGATCACCGTGATCAAGGCGTTTGTCTGCATTTGATCCGAGGTAACCCTGTCGGCGACGAACACGCGTCCGTCCCTTAGGTCGGGATCGGCTTCCAGTTTGCGGAGGGCACCCGGCAGAGGATAGGCATCGATCACCTTGGTTGGAAAGATGCCGATACCAAGGCCGGCCGCGACGAGTTGAAGGGCAGCATTTAAGCTCGAGCAAAGGCAGACATTCTCGGGCATGACCTTTTCTTCGGAGAACCAGCCTAGCGTTCCTCGATACATTGCCGTTGGCGGTGGTGTCGTAATGACGGGCAGTTTTGCAAGCTCGCGAGGGTAGGCGCCGATCTCCGGAAAGGCTGCAGCCGACGCAACCCAACTGTTAGCCTGGCGGCCGAGTGCGAACAGGCGCACTTCGCGCAGCCCGATCGGGTCGACGAGGATAGCAAGATCAATCTCGCCGTCAGCCAGCTGCTGTTCGAGGCCGGCGCTTGTCGCAATCGTCCATTCGGGTCTTAGCAGTGGGAAGTCCCTCTGGAGGGTAGCAATGAGCGTTGCCATGCAGGCAACAGCAAATCCCTCGGCCATGCCAATCCGAAGCGTGCCCGAGATTTCCGGCACCCGGGATGCCCTCTTCAGATCCTCATAGGCGTCGAGCACGATCCTGGTGCGCGACAGGAATGCGTGTCCTTGGCGCGTGAGGCGTAGCCTGCGGCCGTATTTCTCGAACAGCGGAGCCGGAACTTCCGCTTCCAGTTGTTTCAGACGAAGGGACAAGGAGGGTTGCGTCACGTTCAACCGGTCCGCAGCCTTTTGAACGCTGCCGAGCTCGGCCGTCCAACGGAATGCTTCGAGTTGGCCAATGGAGAAGTTATTCATAGCATTCACCTATGCATTAAGGCCAGTTTTTCCAATTGGACATGTCAAACATATATGTGGCTATTTCCTCTCCGGGAGCAATAGGGAGGATCACATGAAGACAATCACGCAAGGTAATGGGCCTTCGCTATCGCGGCGAACGCTTCTGAAGAGCGCTGCTGTGCTCTCTGGTGCCGCCGTCGCCGGCGAGCTTTTTCCCACTCCGGCCATTTCCGCGACCACGACGATCAATGTGCTTTCGCTCGGCGAAGGCATGTTCGGTCAGCCATTCGTCGATCTATCGCCGGAATTCACCAAGGCGACCGGGATCAAGATCAACAACATCACCATGGGCTACAACGAGGCGATCCAGAAACAGGTCGCCGCCTTTGCCGCAGGCAGCTCGTCCTACGACGTCGTCCAGGTGGATTCGATTTACCTCAAGGGCTATGCGAAGGCCGGCCATCTTCTGGCGCTGGATGATCTGATCCCAGCCGACGAGCTGAAGGACTTCTTCTCTGATATCCCGCAGACGTTCAGGGACATGTACGGCGCCGATGGCAAGACCTATGGCATGGCGACGATCGGCAACTGCCAGCGCCTGATCTACAACAAGGCGAATCTCGACGCCGTCGGCCTCGACCTGCCGCAGACCTGGGACGACCTTCTCAAGGCATCGCAGAAGGTCGTGGATCCGAAGACTTCCCGCTTCGGCTTCATTGCCGGGACCGAGCGTCTCGCCAAGGCCTTCGGTGTCTGGTTGCCGATCTACTGGGCGAATGGCGGCGTCCTGTTCGACGACAAGATGAAGCCGATCTTCGCCGATCAGAACGGCGTCGACTCCCTGGCTTTCCTGTTGGAACTCGTCAAGACCATGCCGCCGGGAGGTGCTGCCTACACGGAAGGTGACGAAGTCAAGGCAATGGCAAGCGGTCTTGGCACGCTCGATCCGGTCGCGTGGATTCCAGATGCGCAAGTCACCGCGGATGCTAAGACGAAGCCGCAGCTGCAGAGTGCGGTGCCGCCGAAGGGCAAGGTCTGCAGTGCGCCGGTCATGGGTGGTCTTGGCCTTACCGTATCGAAATACTGCCAGGATCCGAAGCCGGCTGCCCAATATGTCGCCTGGTTCAACAGCCGCGACGTCCAGTCGAACATGATCGTCCAGCATGGCGGTCAGCCGTGCCGCAATTCCGCCTGGGCCGCGAATGCGACCGCCAAGCCTTGGTTTTCGGCGGTTGCGGAGAGCCTCAAGCTGGCGAAGGTGCGACCGCAGATTCCGGAATGGAGCCAGGTCGACGGCGAGGTCGGCATCCAGCTTAGCCGCGCTTTTGCAGGAGAAATATCGCCGAAAGAGGCATTGGAGACCGCGCAGAAATCCGTCGACCAGATCATGCGCGATGCGGGTTATTATTGATGCAGATGACGTCACGACGCGTCGCCTACGCTTTCATCGCGCCCAGCCTTTTGTGCCTGCTTGGCATCATCGGCTGGCCGCTGGTGCAGGCCGTGTCGATCAGCCTCTATCGCTGGAACCTGATTTCCGGCGTCAAGCGCTGGAATGGACTTCAGAACTTCATCGATATTCTGACCTCCGCCGACACCTTGCGCGTTGTCGGTGTCACTGTCGTCTATACCGGTCTCTCCGTCCTTCTGGAACTTGTGCTGGGACTGGCGCTTGCATTGCTCGTCAGGCATGGCCTGCAGAAGAACTGGTCGGGTTTTGCGGTTTTCCGCGTCGTGCTCTGCATCCCGATCATGATAGCGCCGCTGATCTGGGCCTTCTATTTCAAGAGCATGTACAGTCCGCAGTTCGGAATGTTCAACATCGTTCTTTCGTGGCTCGGCATCTCTCCGGTTGCCTGGGTCAACAACCCGAGCATTGCCATTTACAGCCTGATCGTCGCCGATGCCTGGCAGTGGACGCCTTTCATGTTCGCAGTCCTGCTTGCCGGCCTGCTGACGCTGCCGGAAGAGGTGATAGAGGCAGCGGTCATCGACGGGGCGAGCCGCTGGCAGATCCTTCGTCTTGTCGAACTGCCGCTGCTGAAGCCGATCCTGATGGTCGCGCTGCTGCTTCGCCTGATCGACTCGCTGAAGAACATAGATCTGATCATCGTCATCACGCAGGGCGGCCCCGGCACGAGTACCGAGATCCTGAACTACTACGCCTACAGCACCAGCTTCCAGGGCTTTCAAATGGGTTCGGGCGCGGCACTTGCTCTCATCGTCTTCGTCGTCATCATGGCGCTCGTGCTTGTCTTGATGGCAGCGCTCAATCGCACTGGCACCAAGGAAGCTCGGGCATGAAGACCAAGTTTCTCTATGCTCTCGCCTTGGTCGCCTGCGCCCTTACAATCCTTCCCCCGCTCTGGGCGCTGTTTGTCTCCTTCTCCGTGCAGACGGATGCCGGCCCGGGGCTCGGCCTGGAAAACTATCGCGACGTCCTGTCCCAGGAGCAGTTCTGGGCCGCACTTTGGCATTCTTTTCTGACGGCGACCGCAAGCACGCTGGTTTCGATCGTGCTCGGGTCGATGGCAGCCTTCGGCATGACCCGTCTGGGAAGCCGGTTCGACCGCCTGGCGCTTGCCATTCTTGCAATGCGCATGATCCCGAGCATCGTGCTGGTCATTCCGTTCTACCTGTTCTTCCGCAGTACGGGGTTTCTGGACTCGCTCGTCGGTCTGACCACAACCTATCTGACCTTTTCGCTGCCTTTTGCCATTTGGATGATCCAGGGTTTCTTTGCGGCGATCCCCGAGACGATCGACGAAGCGGCGCGGCTGGACGGCGCAAATTCCTGGACGATCCTCTGGCGGATCATCCTGCCGATTGCCGCGGGGCCGATCCTGACCACCGCCGTCCTGATCTTCTGCTTTTGCTGGAACGAGTTCCTGTTCGCTTTGGTGCTGACAGATCGCAATGCGCTGACCTTTCTGCCGCTCCTGATGCGCTACGTGCCGCCTCAAGGCCCGCTCTACGGTCAGATCTTTGCCGGGTCGACGATCTATTTCATCGTGCCGATCGTGGCACTGGCGCTGATCCGCAAGCAACTCGGCCGTGGCTTTGTCGCCGGCAGCGTGAAGTAGATGAGGATTGACCAGATGGGAGACGAGTCCATGAAGCTACTTGATAATAAGGCCTGCATCATCACAGGCGGCAGCGGTAGCGTCGGCCTGGCATCGGCGCGCCTGTTTCTGCAGCACGGCGCCAAAATCCTTCTCGTTGATCTCGACACCGATGCGCTGCGGGCCGCGCGCTCGCAGCTGGGATCACCCGACGTCGAGATCTTCGCCGGCGACGTCTCGGACGCGGAAACGGTGCGGGCCTATGTCGATGCTGCAGCCGCCAAATGGGGAGCAATCGACGTCCTCTTCAGCAATGCCGGCAACCAGGGAGCAATCGGTGAGCTCGAAGATTACGACGAAGAAGCGTTCGATCGCACTTACCACATCCACGTGAAAGGCGCTTTCCTCGCATGCAAGTATGGTCCCCGCAGGATGCGCGATGGTGGCAGCATTGTCATAACCTCAAGCATGGCCGGCACGAGAGGCGGGGAGGGGGCAGGCCAGAACATCGCCTATGTCACGGCCAAGCATGCGCAAACTGGGGTCGTGCGGGCCGCTGCGCGTGCTCTTGCCCCGCGGGGCATCCGGGTCAACTCGCTCAATCCCGGACCGATCGCCAATGGTTTCCAGCAGAACATCGAAGATCGTATCGGGGCACTCAATGGCGTGAATGTCACCCAGCAGATCGACCGGGAGATTCCCCTGGGGCGTCACGCCGATCCGGTCGAGGTCGCCAATGTGGCGCTCTATCTGGCCTCAGGGATGAGCAGCTTCGTTACGGGCCATATCCATGCGGTTGATGGCGGGCTGGCGTCGTGAACAAAGACGAGTTTCGTGTGTGGGAGCAGGGAAGGGGAAGACATGCATCATAAACGGATCTGGATCGCTGCTTTGATTTTTTCGGCCGTCATCATCAACTACATCGACCGTATCGCGCTTTCGATTGCCTCGAAGCCGATAGCGGCCGAATATGGCTTCTCGCCCGTGCAGATGGGCTATCTCTTTTCCGGCTTCCTCTGGACCTATGTGATCTGCCTTATCCCGCTGGGCCTGGCTCTGGAGAAGATTGGTGTCAAGAAGATGATAGGCGGCGGCATCGCAATATGGTCGGCCGCGACCGCCTTGACCTCCGTCGCCAGCGGATTCACCTCGATCCTGGTGGCGCGCCTGGTCATGGGGGCGAGCGAGGCCACCTCCTATCCGGCATCGGGACGTGTGATCCGCGACTGGTTTCCCGAACGCGAACGCGGCGTGGTAACCACGCTGTTCAACGGCGGCTCCACGGCCGGGCCTGCGCTCGGAGCGATCATCACCGCAGGTCTGGTCGAATTCGTCGGCTGGCGGGCCTGTTTCGTGCTGCTCGGCATCCTTGGGTTCGTCTGGCTCGGCGTCTGGCTGTATTGGTACAAGGCGCCCGAGGACGCGCGGTGGCTGTCAGATGTCGAGCGCGACACCATCTTGGGCGAACGCAACGGAGACGTGAGATCCAGCGCATCCGCGTCGCCGTCAACGATCCGGCACCTCTTCGCCCAGCGCAGCATCTGGGGGCTCGTCATCACGCAGGCCTGCCTGGTCTATACCGCCTATTTGTTTCTGACATGGCTGCCTACCTTCCTGCAGTCGACCCGCGAGCTGTCGACCATGAGCACAGGATACCTTACCGCCATCCCCTATTTGATTACGCTCGTCCTCAGCCTCATCATTGCTCGCGCGAGCGATCGGCTTCTGTCATCCGAAGCTGTCCGCAACGGCAAGCGGCGAAATTTCATCGCCGTCATGGCGGTCCTATCCCTTCTGATCGTCCTGGCGCCTTCGGTTGGAAATCTTACCGAACTGCTTGTCGTCCTGACGCTTGTGCTGACCGGTTCGACCACGGGTGCAGGGCTGAATTTCACGCTTGCCAGCGATCTCTTGAGCGATCCCCGCGATGTCTCACGGGTCATTGCCATCACGGCACTCGGCGGCAATCTTTTCGGACTGATCGCGCCCATCATCACCGGCTATGTGGTTGCCGCAACGGGCGGCTATGACTGGGCGTTCGGTATCGCGGCGGTGTTGCTTCTCGTTGGTGCCGCGGCGACGCTCACCATGACCAGGAAGCCTATTCTGCCGGAATTTCCCCTACCGGCGCCGGTTGCGCCGCAAGCAAGCGAAACGGCCACAGCATGACCTACCATTATCCGACATTACGGCGACCCATTACCGAGGCGACGAGAGCAAGCGTAATCGAAGACTTCCCCGAAATCGCCGAGATCGGCGATGCCGAAATCCGTGCGAAGGTGGTCGAGGCATGGAGCTACTCGCTCTGCTGTTCGGATTTCAGGCGCATCAAGGATATCCCGCCCGACGGCAATCCGGGGGCGCCGGTCCTGACACAGGGCACGCAGGCCGATCACGTCCGCGGCGTATTCCGCTACGCGAGCGTCATCGCGCGCGAGTTCGAGGAGGCCTATCCCGAGGTCGTCATTGACTGGACCATATTGCTTGCCGGCGCGGCGTGCCACGATGTCGGCAAGCCTTACGAATTCGATTCGTCCAATAGAAAGCGTTGGGCCACCCTTCCGGCGGATGCGGGGCAGCCGACGTTTCGACACTCCGTCTTCGGAATGTACGTCTGTCTTGTGACGGGTCTTCCCGAAGAGGTCGCCCATATCGCCGTCGGCCATTCATTTGAGGGTAATCATATGGGGGTGAGCGCCGAATGCACGATCGTCCGGCAAGCAGATCATGGCTGGTGGCACGTAGCCGCCGCACTTGGTCTCGTCAGGCAAGAGACGATGGGAGGCCTTGCCAGCAACCTCCGCAGCCGTGTGGGCGGAAAGTGATGACAAGCAGATCACCAGGGCCGCGAATCTGTCCCGACCCTCATAGTCCATTTTTGACCTGTCCAACCTCCCGCGCTACTGCTCGAACTGGGGTACGGTCTCTTCGAGTAAACGGCCACACGTGATCAAAGACCACGTCGCCAATTCGAGTCCCTTGAGGAGCGTAGCTGGCTGGTTGCAGCACACCTGACCCTAAAGGTCATCAATTGGGATACACTCCAGCACTTGGCGCTTGAAACGGCTTGGCCAAAAGGCTGATAAGTCAATCAACGGTAGAAGTGGAGATATGTTTTGAACCTGAGTCGCGGCGTGAAGATTTATGACAATGACTGGTTCTTGCGCCATGGCCTCAGCGCCGAAGAGACTGCCGACCTGCTTGCCGCGTGGGGCATTACCTATGTGATCGCCCAGAGCAAGCTTCTGCCGATGCCAAATTCGGCAGTGACCAGCATGGTCACCGAAGACGATCGCAAAGCCTACAAAGCACTGGACGATCTTAAATTTCGCCGGCTGCTGGCAGACAGGGGCATTGCCTATTTCGCGGTGCTCAACATCTGCTTCGATCCCGGCTATTCCACCACTCATCCCCATGTCGTCGCAACCGACCAGTGGGGCAGGCCGGGCCGGCAGCAGGATTGGTACATCGGCATCCCACCTGACAGACAAGACAATCTCGATCACAAGATTGGCCTCCTGAGCAAGGCCGTAGAGATCCTGCAGCCGGACGCGATCCATCTAGGTTTCATCCGCTGGCCGGGTTTTTGGGAAACCTGGCTCGATGGCGACGAACGCGCCAGCAAGCCGGAATACTGCTTCTCGGCGGAGACGGTCGATCGCTTCAAGGCCGAGACCGGCGTGGATCTCACGTCTGCGGACCCCGTGACGAGCGCCGAAATAATCCTGTCGCACCATCGCGATCAATGGACGAACTGGAAATGCCGCCGGACGGTCGAAGCCATTGGTACGATCCGGGACAAACTGGCGCCGCTGAAGTCGGGGCTCCAATATTCGATCAACACGCTTCCTTTCTTCCGGGAGGATTTCGGCAATGCGGTCGAGGAAGTCTTCGGTCAGAACGTCGCTATGCTCGCCGAAGTCGTCGATATTTTCGAAGTCATGGCCTACCACCAGATTCTGGCAAAGCCGGCAACATGGCCTGCGGCGGTTTCATCCGACATTATCAGGCGCAGCGGTCAAAAGGCCATCTGCACACTCCAGGCGGATGCCCTTTATCTCGACGGCATGCATGCCGGCCGCGGCAGGAGAACGAACATCGACGCGGGCGAATTTTCCGCGGCATTGACGGCCCTGGAAACGACGCCGGTCGAGGGCGTTTGCGTCTTCACATTCACCGACCTGCTCCATCGGCGTAAGACCGATACCGGCAGGACGATGATCGCTTCGCTCAGGAATTTCCGGAACGGCTGATCGCAGCGAGCAATTGCGCGCGTGTCAGATCGGCCTTGCGGTAACTGCCCGTCAGGGCACCGGAGTTCATAACGACAATCCGGTCGCTGAGGTCGAGCAACTCGTCCAGATCGTCCGAAATGACGAGGATGCCGGCGCCCTCGCGGGCTACGGCGCGTATCTGATTGTGCAGTTCGGACTTGGCTCCGATGTCGACCCCGGCAGTCGGCTGGTCGAGAATCATGGCAACCGGCTTTGAAGCGACCGCTCGGGCGAGCAGGACTTTCTGTGCGTTTCCGCCGCTGAGGTTGCCGACGATTTTCTTCCGATCTGGGGGGCGTATGACAAAGCGCCTGATCATTTCGATGGCAAGGCGCGGACGGCTGCCAACACGAACAAAGCCTGCGGCTGACATGAGCTTGCCAAGTGCGCTGACGACGATATTGGCTTCCACCGATGCTCCCAAAGCGAGTCCGGAGACCTTTCGATCTTCCGGAACCAATGCCAGTCCGGCGCGCGTGGCGCGTTCGGGCGTCAAGCGCGTCATCCTCCTGCCGCCGATATGAATGGTGCCGCTGCTGCGCACGTCGCCGATCAATGCGCGTGCCAAGCGTGTGCGTCCCGAACCCACGAGGCCCGCCAATCCGACGATTTCACCTTTATGGACTGAAAGATCGATAGATGGTCGACCATGCACGACGAGGGTGGAGGCCGCAAGCGCCTGGTCTTTGACGGTGATTGCTGTTGTGGCGGAGGCAGCGACAGGCACATGTTGCGGGACATCGTGACCGACCAAAAGTTGTGCCAGCGAATCCACCGTATAGTCCTTGCTCGCGCCGGTCTCGACGACCTGGCCGTCGCGCATCAAGGTGATCCGGTCGGAAAGACGGCAGACTTCCTCAAGGAAGTGGCTGATGTAAACGATGCCGACCTGCCGTTCTTCGGCCATGCGGCGCATGGTGGAAAAGAGGAGTTCGCGTTCCGTTGGCGCAAGCCGAGCGGTTGGTTCGTCCATGACCAGGATGCGAAGCTCCTGTGAGCAAGCGCGTACGATTTCGGTCAGTTGTTGCGCCCCGACGCCCAGCGTGCGGACGGCAGCTTTCATCGGCAGGCTGATGCCAAGCCTCTCGGCTTCCTTTGCCGATCGCTCGCGAAGTCGGCGATGGGCAATCGTGCCGCCAATGCCGCCGCGCGGTTCTCGCCCCAGCGCGATATTGTCCGCTACGGACAGTTCCGGCACGAGCGAGAAATCCTGATAGATGATGGCAACGCCCTTTGCGAGGGCGTCGCGGGGCGTATGCAGGCTTGCCGCTTCGCCGGCGATCAGCACCTCACCGTCATAGTCGGAATAGTTGCCGCCGAGTACCTTCATGAGTGTGCTCTTGCCGGCGCCGTTGTGGCCGACAAGAGCATGGATCTCGCCCGGTTTGAGCAAGAAGTCGACGCCGCGCAGAACCTGAACGCCCGAAAAACTCTTGCGGATGTTCCGCATTTCCAGAAGCATCGACACCTCGCTTGCCATATCAGCCGCCCCAAGCCGCCTTGAATTGCTCGACGTTGTCCTTGGTGATCATAGGAAGATCGAGATAGTGGTTCGGCGCTGGAATCTCGCCGGCCTTGCCCGAAAAAAACAGGACGGCGTCCTCGATTGCCGTCGTGCCCTGCGGTGCGGGATCCTGATTGACCGTGCCGTAGACCGTTCCCTTGATGATCGCATTGCGGACATCGGCCGGGTAATCACCCATAATGAACTTGACGTCGGTTCGACTGCTTTCCGTCGCGAAATTCGCGCCGTTGACCCCTTCCGGACCCTGGTCGACGATGGCGGCGATCGCACCCTGGGGATATTTGCTCAAATAGTCCTGCGTGATGGCGAGCGCCTTGGAGTTGTCCCAATCGGCCGCCTGCTTTTCGACGATCTCGATGCCTGGATATTTCTTCAGCGTATCCATGAGCCCTGCTTCGCGGTCGAGCTGGGCGGAGGTGCCGAGCTTGCCGAGGATATAGGCGATCTTGGCCTTTTCCCCGACTGCCTTGACGATCAGGTCACCCTGGCGCTGGCCAAAGACAAAATCATCAACGCCGACATAAGTAAGGACCTTGGCGCCGGAAGAGACGTCAGCTTTCGTATTGACCGCCATGACCGGAATATTGGCAGCATTGGCCTGGCGGATGACGGGCACGATACCCTTGGGATCGCTGGGCGCGATCATGATCATGTCCACCTGCTGGGCGACGAACTGCTGAACGATGGATATTTGCGCAGACAGATCGCCATTGCCGCTCTGGATGTCGAGCGCGATGCCGTGCTTCTTGGCGGTCTCGTTCACCATCTTGATCAGGTTGGAATAGAACGGAACGGACGTGTTCCAGATCATGAACCCGATCCGCTTGCCTTCCTGGGCACGGGTGAGGCCGGTGCTTGCGAGCAATGCGAGACCGGATGCACCGATCAACACGGTTCTGCGAGTGACTTCAGTCATGGGTTTCCTCCTCCTTGGTTTTCAGCGCGTTTCGCGCCGCTTGCGTTGATAGGCATCGAGGCCGACGGCCACGAGGATTACGGCGCCGGTAACGGCCGGCTGCCAGAATGGCGACACGCCGAGCAGATTGAGCGCATTGGCGATGATCCCGAGCAGCAGCGTTCCGAGCACCGCACTCCATACCTGGCCGACACCACCCGACAGCGGCACGCCGCCGACGACGACGGCTGCAATGGCCGTCAGCGGCCAATCGGCGGCGCTCGCAGGCTGGCCGATGTTGGTCTGTCCGAGGAGAACGATGCCGGCGACGGCGGCGAAAAAGCCGCCCAGCGCATAGGTGGTGAGCAGTACGCGATCGACATTGATGCCGGCCAGGCGCGCGGCGGTTTTGTTGCCGCCGACGATATAGATGTAGTGGCCGAGTGTCGAAAATCGCAGGATTGCCCAGGTGACCAGAGCGACGGCCGCAAAGATGATCGTCGGGATCGGGATTGGCCCGATACGGCCGAGCCCGAGGACGGTGAAGGATTCCGGCACGCCGTAGACCGGCTGGGCGGATGTGCCGACGAAAAGAAATCCGGTCACGAGAACTTGGGTCGCAAGCGTCGTGACGAAGGGGTTGATGCCGATCTTGGCGATGAAGAAGCCGTTGGCAAGGCCGACAATCAGGCCGAGCACGAGTGCAACGACGATTCCGAGCGGCATCGAATACTGGACGATGACCGCGGCCGCCACGACGGAAGACATCGCTCCGACCGCTCCGACGGAGAGATCGAACCCGCCGGTAGTGATCATCAACAGCATACCGCAGGCGACGATCCCGATGATCGAATTACGCGAGAGCACATTGGAAAAATTGGCCCAGGTTGCGAAGTGCGGCACGGTGAGGCTGAAGCCGATCAGCAGCAATACGAAAATGATCAGCAGTGCGTAGCTCGAAAGGGCAGCCCAGCGCGCGCTGGCGCTCAACTTCTGTTCCTGGATTGCGTTGCCCTGCGCCGATGACATTATGATTGTTCTCCGAATATTTCTGCGGCGGTCGCGGCTGTGCGCGCTCTTTCGCCCGCAAACAGCAATGTGCCTATGAGTTCCGCCTGCTCGCCGAGTGCGGCCGGCACGACGCGGACGTTTTCGATCGCGCGGGCGATCGAAAAACGCCGCATTGCGTCTTTCAGCGGGTTGAGCAAAGTGTCGCCGGCGCGCATCAATTCGCCGCCGACGATGACGATTTCAGGATTGAAATAGCTGCAGAGCGCGCCGACGGATCGTCCGACCAGCGCGCCGGCATCGGCAACGATCCGGCTTGCACCGACGTCACCTTCGACCGCGCGCCGCAACATCTCATCAGATGAAATGTCGCCATGGGAGGCGCTGAGCGCCCTGGCCAGGGCATGAACCGAGATCTTGGCTTCCAGGCAGCCACGGCTGCCACAACGGCACACGTCGCCGTGCTCGTCGACGACGACATGGCCCAACTCGCCAGCAATGCCGCTGGCGCCCCGGAAGACCTTTCCGTTGATCGCGATGCCAAGCCCGACGCCGATGGACAGGAGAACATAGAGCGCGACGTTCGATTGTTTGGCCATTCCGTAAGTGCTCTCGGCAAGCATGCCGAGATTGGCGTCGTTGTCCATATAAACGGGCAGGCCAAGCCGTCTGGAGAGGCCGCCGGGAACGTCGGTGCCGACCCAGCGTGCGAGGATGGAGCCCGCATGCAGCCTGCCGGTGGAGGAATCGACTGGACCGGGCACGCCGATGCCGACAGCCTTGATTTTAGTGCGGTCGATGTTTGACCGGGAGATGATCTGCTCCACCTGGGAAGACGCAAAATCAAGCGCTGCTTCCGCCGGCATGTCGATGTCGAAATCGCCGGCCATCTGATCGATGATCCGATAGTTCGCATCCGACACCGCCGCCTTGATGAAGATGCGGCCGAAGTCGATCCCGACATAGTAGCCCTCAGGCTTTGCCAAGGCGACCCGTGTGCCCGGCCGGCCAGCAACCTTGGCGGCTTCAGCCTCATCATCAAACTCCCGAACAAGGCCATCGTTCATCATCGCCCCAATGGCGGTGGACATGGTCGATCGGGAAACGCCGAGCTTGCGCGCCAGTTCGGCTCGGGATTGCGGGCCGTTGGTCTCGAGCAAGTCGATAATATTCCGACGAAGTCGCGTTTGTGCGGGGATCATTTCATCCTCTCTCCTTGTTGACCGTTTGACATGAACAAATTGATATGTCAAATCCGGACATATAACAATTTTAATTTGTTTGATTTTGAACAAATTGGAGGAGGAAATGTCGGATATGCTCTATCTGCGCGCCAAGACAATTCTCGCCGGTCCTCGCCTGGATCCTGTGCGTGACGCGGCAATCTTCATCGATCGGGGGTGCATCGTGCAACTTGGCGAGGCTGCGGCAATGCAGGCCCCGGAAGGGGCGCGCATTATTGATCTTGGCGATGCAACGCTCATGCCGGGCATGATTGACGCCCACATGCACACTTTCGGTGTCGACAGCTTGCGCCTGCATACGCTTGGGACGGAGCACGAAAGCTACCGGGCCGTGCGCGCGCTTTCGGAATTGCGGGACTTGCTTCTCGCAGGATTTACGTCGGCACGCTGCCTGGGCTCCTCCATCGGGCCACAGCTTCGCCGCGCCATCGATGAAGGCCTTTCAGTAGGGCCACGTCTTAAGGCCGCTGGCGGCTTTATTTCTTCGACATCGGGGACATGGGACGCAAGCGCTACGCCGCTTGCGACTGTACAGGCAAGCGGTGAGCTCGCTGACGGCCCCGATGAGCTGCGTCGGGCTGTGCGTGCGCGTGTTCGGACAGGTGCTGATTTTATCAAATTGGGCCTCTCGAAAGGCCGTATCCACGACCGCTACCACGCTTGGGGTGACGATCCGTTTGCGCAGATCGCAGCCTATAGTCTTGAGGAGGTTCTTGCCGCAGTCGATGAGGCGCATCGCAACGGCCTCAAGGTCAGCGCGCATGCCATCGGCGAAGCCGCTGTTCGACTGGCGCTTGATGGAGGCGTCGATATCATCGAACATGGTTACGGCATATCGGAGGAAACCCGGGCGCGGCTGGCCTCCGAGCGTAAGATCGTCGTGACCACGCTCTCGCAGGTGCAGTATCACCGTAACGCCTATGATCGCTTTCACTATCCGCAATGGGAAAGAGACGTCTACGAGCGGCACTGGGAAGCCATGGCACGGGATTTCCAACTCGGATTGGCGGCAGGCATTCGCTTTGCGCTCGGTACAGATTTGATCGGCGCGCCAACGCATCCGCTAAAAGAGGCCGGCACGGAATTCATACTTGCCACAGAATTGGGAATGCCCATCCGCGATGCCTTGATCGCCGGCACAATGACTGCGGCGGAAGCTTTGGGCATCTCCGATGAAACCGGTTCGATCGAGAAAGGAATGCATGCGGATCTGGTGGCTTTTCCGGGCAACCCGCTTGATGATATTGCAATGGTGAAGCACCCCACCTTCGTCATGAAGGATGGGCTCGTCTTTTTGCCGGACGTGTAGGTCGCGCCGATACGGAAGAATTTCGGGTACTTCCCGGCAGGCCCACCTACGGAGCGCCGCAGATAGACGTTGTCATCGAAGTCTGCCGAGGAAGATCCGGCATAGAAAGCGTATCTGCGGCGTATGAGAAAGCCGGATTGCGATGCGAGGCGTTTTTGATACTGCGGGCATTCCGGCAATCGAGGTGCAGCAATGAACCCCGCTGATCTTCTCCGGCTCTATGAAGAAAAACTGAAGTCGCGCGATCTCGAAGGGCTTGCGCTCCTCATATCAAGGGATGCGATTTTCTGGTTCACCGATGGAACTTATCGAGGTATCGACGAGATTAAGGCCGCCTTGGAAGAGACATGGCAAAGACTTCGAAACGAACGCTACTGGTTCGAAGATGTGCGGTGGGTCACTGTCGATGAGATCACCGCAAGCTGTATCTATAGGTTTTGTTGGAAGGCAGACATCGACGGCACGTATTTTAAAGGACAAGGCCGTGGCACCGCAATCCTGCGCCGCGAAAGCGGCGACTGGAAAATCCTCCATGAGCATCTCAGCCGATTTCCAAGATGAGACTTCATTCTTGTCCGATTAGTTCGTTTTGCCGCCGAATAGAGCGCGATGCGCGGTTCCCTATAGTCGCTTTCGGCAACGACTTCAGTATCGCTAGCGCGATCGACTATAAGGTTGCAAATCTGATGAAGCGGCTGCCAAACGTCTGGCTTGTTGTGACAGAAGGTAAGCAGCACTTCACATTCCCGATGGATGCACGGACGCCGCCCTTCGAAAATATCGATGCTGTGCTAGCACTCAAAAGTGCGGTTGATCGCGAATAGATGGTCAAGCTCCTGATGTTCGGTATGGCAAGATCGGCAATGATCAACCGATCCCGCAGTCCGATCCCCGACTTCAACCCGAACATCCCACAGCGGGCATACGATCCCGATAGGGCGAAGTTCCATTTGAAGAAGGCAGGGTTAAGCGAGCTAAGCGCCTCCTCGACACCTTTCGAACAAGCAGTCAACGCTGCCGAGCTTATGTCGGAACAAGCAAAGGGCAGCGGGATTGCGATCACCGTCAAGAGGGAACCCGATCACGGGTATTGGAACAATGTTTGGATGAAGCGGCCATGGGCTGCTTCCTTCTGGGCGGGACGTCCGTCCGCAGGAATGATGCTGGCCTCAGTCTACCAATCGGACGCACCCTGGAATGAAACCCATTGGAAAAACGAGCAGTTTGATAGCCTGCTGTTGCAGGTGCGGTCCCTCGACGATCCCTCTCAACGGCGCGAGATCTACTTCTCGCTTCAACAGATCATCCACGACGAATGTCCGACGATCATTCCGGTCTTCGCGAGTTGGGTAGATGCCGCGAGCAAGAAAGTAAAGGGCTTTGTTCCCAACCCGAACTTCATGCTGAGCGACCATCGCGTTGCGGAGCGCATTTGGCTCGACTGATATCGAGTGACTTTGGGAAGCACTGTGCGATGTTGGCGGCCATACGTTCTTTGTCGCAGCAATCCGCAGCATGAGCTCATCAATCGATGTGTGCGAGACCACCTCGATGTCGCTTCGGTTCATTCGATGTCAATCATCGGTGCGGTCATCTCGATAGATGACGCAGACACAGATGCGACTCAGCTGCAGAGACATCAAGGTGGGCACGATGCGCGTCTTGCAGCTACGGGTTGCTTTAACGACGGCCAACTCGGCTCCTGCCATCGCTCGGGCGATCCGTCGGGATAGCCCTTGGAGACGAGAATGTCGACCATAAAGCCTTCTACGGAGGCCACGCACCCGGGTTGTGGCGCGCGGAACTACTATTACTAGCATGGCCAATGCGGGCTGAGGTTTCATCGCCGACGATCTGATCGGTCAGAACGGATGGCACAACCTGTAATTACTTAGGTAACATGGACCCTTATTCGCCGTCGCGTTCCCCGTGTGGAACATTGGTTGGGGTGAAACCGACCTGCGGCAAGACCTCTACTTGGTGAAACTCTGATCGCCATTAATGTTGGTCCATAGTGCACTTAAGCTCTCTTCAGAAGGGCGAGAACCTCCTGCGCATTGCGGTCTGGCGCCGGGATAGGATAGATCACATGATCAATGTGGCCATCGCGCACAATTAAAGTTAGCCTTTCCAGCAGCGTCATACCGCCCACGGTGAATGTTGGGAGATCGAGTTTGGACGAAAGCTTAAGTTCAGCATCCGACACGAGAGCGAATGGTAGCTGCAGGCGTTCAACAACCTCCGACTGATAGATGGTCGTCTGTGTCGAGAGGCCGAATACGAAGCCGGCGCCGGCTCGGCGGAGTTCGAAATAATGGTCTCTGAACGCGCAGGCCTGTGGGGTACAGCCTCTAGCACCCGGGATTAGGTCCCACCCTTCAATAGGTGGCACGTTGGGCGGACTTGTCCGGGGATATGCATAGACAACCCCAATTCCTTCCAACTTCGACAGATCGATGAGCTCACCATTCGTAGTTGGCAGGAGAACGGAAGGCAATGCCATTCCTTCGATAATCATTTTTGTTCTCCCTTGAAACTAGCTGGGTTATGCTGGAGCCCGCGTCCGGTGTCGGCCAGAAGTTCGCCGACTGGTTGTTTAGCTGCCAACAATATGGGCTCAATGACCGAGAATCTGCGATAGAAAAAGCCTTGTCCGGCTGTTCTGGGGATTTGAGAAGAACTCTTTTGGAGCGTTCTGCTCAACAATCTGGCCCTGGTCCATGAATATGACCCGGTTGGCCACGGCTTGGGCAAAACCCATTTCGTGGGTTACGCAGAGCATGGTCATGCCTTCTTCGGCAAGCGCGATCATCGTATCCAGGACTTCTTTGATCATCTCGGGATCGAGGGCTGAGGTCGGTTCGTCGAATAGCATGATGCGAGGCTTCATGCAAAGCGATCTGGCGATTGCCACACGCTGCTGCTGGCCACCTGAAAGCTGACCGGGATATTTATGCGCCTGATCCGGAATTTTCACCTTTTCAAGGAAATGCATTGCCAGTTCCTCGGCCTGCTGCCTTGGGACTTTCCTGACCCAGATCGGAGCGAGCGTGCAGTTCTGAAGGATCGTCAAATGGGGGAAGAGATTGAAATGCTGGAAGACCATGCCCACTTCGGAGCGGATCTTGTCGATGTTTTTGAGATCAGATGTCAGCTCGATCCCGTCGACGACGATCTGGCCCGATTGGTGTTCTTCCAGACGATTGATGCAGCGGATCATCGTTGATTTGCCAGATCCTGAGGGGCCGCAGATGACAATGCGTTCGCCGCGCTTCACGGAAAGGTTGATATCGCGCAACACATGAAAGGCACCATACCATTTGTTCATGTCGCCGATCTTTATGGCGATATCGCTCAGGATGTCGATTTGCTGTGCCGAAGCCATGATTGTAATACCTCTTAACGATGATCGGTCTTCAGCCTACGCTCAAGATACATCGAGTAGCGCGACATACCGAAGCAAACGACGAAGAAGATAGCGCCCACATAGATGTAGGGCTCCCAATAGATGCCTTTCCAACTGGGATCGGCGCGCACGATCTTGGTGACGCCTTGAAGCGGATCCATCAGGCCGACAAGTGCGACCAATGTCGTATCTTTGAAAAGGCCGATAAAGGATGACACTATGCCAGGAATAGAAATTTTGAGCGCCTGCGGCATGATGATCAGCCGCTGTGCCTGCCAGTAATTGAGTCCGAGCGCATCGGCCGCCTCGTATTGTCCGCGCGGGAGGGCAGCAAGACCACCGCGTATTACCTCGGCAATATAGGCAGACGAGAAGATAATGACCACGATGATGACGCGGAGGATCAGATCGAAATTTGTCCGCGGGGGCAGAAAGTAAAGAAGTAGGAAGTTCGCCGAAAACAAGACCGTAATCAGTGGTACGCCGCGGATGAATTCGATGAATGCGACAGACAATGCACGAACAAGCAACATCTCAGACCGTCTCGCGAGCGCAAGGACAATCCCAAGGGGAAGGGAAGCTGCAATTGCAGTTATGCCGATAACAAAGGCGAGTAGAAAGCCGCCGAAATCATCCGAGCGGATATAGGTTAGTTGCAGTGGAAGCAGGTCGGCAAGCTTGTTGGTAACAGCCGGTTGTAGCCAGGCCCACCAGATGATAGCAGTTATGCACGAGATACCGGCAGCGATTGTGTTCCCCAGGCGCGATTGCAAGGCAACCCAAAGAGCTAGAGAGAGGCCGAAGACGATTAGTACATCGATGGGGTTCCAGATCGACCCACCCCAAAGAAGCCAATAGCCAATAAGAGGATAAATCAGTGTAAGCCAGAGAAGCTTTGTTGGCTTAAAAGCGGCCGTTCCGAGAAGGACAAGGAAAACAACTCCCGTGACCAAGACTGGCTGTGGCCCTGCTCCTAGACCCCAAAGAGCGAGGAATAGAAAGACTGCTGCCACGCCGGTGATCGTGGTCCCTTGCCGGCTCATGCCATAATAAAGTATAGGTGCCAATGAGATCATAAGCAGCGCTAGCGCAACCGCTGGCCGCCAATAGGCGTCGGCGGGATAGAGACCGAACAGGAACTGGTTCCAGCGAACGCGAATCATAGCCCAGCATGGGCCAAAGGCGTCTGACCCAAACGTGCTTCTGATCTGTTCACGGCACCCAGCAAGGGATGATGCATTCCAGACGCCGTGAGAAAGCCAGATCACAAGGTTGATCAGGATGTAACTCGTCAAAACTAGCGTTATGACGCTCGCAACGGAATTCAAAGGTGAAGAAAAGAGATTCTGTCGCATCCAGTAGAGCGCGCTTCGGTCGCGTGCTTGCGGAGGCATCGGCTTGAGCATTTCGGTGCGGACGAAGGCAGTCATGTCAGCGTCCCTTCAGCTGCACGGTGTTGTTGTAGAAATTCATAAACGAGGAGATGATCAGGCTCATCACCAGATAGATTAGCATCATCAGAAGCATGCATTCGAGCTCACGGCCGGTCTGATTGAGCGTAATGCCTCCGAGCGTGCCTTTGAGATCAAGATAGGAGATGGCCATCCCAAGCGTGGTATTCTTGGTGATATTGAGATATTGGCTAATCAGCGGAGGCACAATCACTCGAAGCGCCTGTGGCAAGACGATGAGCCTCAAAGTGCGGCCTGGATGAAATCCCAATGCATAGGATGCTTCGGACTGGCCCCGTGGTATCGAGGCGATGCCGGCACGGACGATTTCCGCGATATAGGTTGCCGAATAGAGCGTTAGCGCAATGACCAGAGCGGTGAAACTGTTTCCCAACTTTAGGCCGCCCTGGAAATTGAAGCCTTTCATAACGGGATAATCCAGGTGAAAGCCCATTAGAACGAAAAAAAAGATTGTTGGCATGAAAAGGACAATCAGGGATTTCCACCAGGTAGTCGGCCTATTCCCATCTGTCTCCTGTAGGGTGCGCGCGTGACGGAGGATCCGCTTGTTTGCCCAGAACGACAAAGCGAAAACGGCGAACGCCGCAATTACCGACAGATGGATGGGTACGCCAAATATTTCAAAGCCGCCTAGTGATCGTTCGAACACCGGTGCTGGAATGTTTGTTCCGCGGTTCGTGAGAGCAACGGAATCCCAAAACCACATGGATGCAGCCGGCTTTTGGCCTGCCGCCAGCATCGCGTCGGTAACCTTAAAATCCTTGGGCGAAGGGCTGGTTTCTCCAAGGACGACAAAGGCCAGAAGAATCCACAGAAGCAGCGGAATGTTGCGGAAGATCTCAATATATAGGGCGCTGAGACGTGAAAGGAGCCAGTTGCTCGAAAGCCTTAGTATGCCGACAAGCGTCCCGAGGATCGTCGCCATCAGAGAGCCGAAAAATGCAACGACCAAGGTGTTCAGAAGACCGACAATCAACGCCCGTCCATGCGTGCTGTCATTGCTATAGGGTATCAGCTGTTGCTCGATGTCGTAACCTGCACGCTGCCAGAGGAAGCCAAAGCTGATATCTTTGTCACGTTGCGCAAGGTTTTCAATAGTGTTGTTCGCCAACCAGCCGAGAAACAGCAGGAACCCGATGAGCACGATCACCTGGATGGTGGTCGAGCGATAGCGGGTGTCGTTAAACAACTGCTCAAGCCGAAAGCCGTGTCTCGGCGCATCGGTAATCGTTGCCATAAGTTTCCCCAGATTTTATTGTTACGCGCCTTACGCTTCTCGATCGGGTCGGCCATTTTTCAGGCCAAGGTTTAACTAGCGGCGGCTGCGGCCACGGATTGTCGTCCCGTGACCGCAGGATGGCCGGATTAGCGCAGCGGCGGTGCGTATTGTAGACCGCCTTTGGACCACAGAGCATTCAGGCCCCTTGGCAAACCAACGGCCGTCTTGGTTCCGAGGTTGGCCTCGAAGATTTCGCCATAGTTGCCGACCGCCTTGATGGCGTTATAGGCCCAGGCATTGTCCAGACCCATCATTTTGCCCATTTCGCCCTCGGTGCCGAGGAGACGTTTGACTTCCGGGTCGGTCGCGGATGCTTTGATCTGGTCGACGTTGGCTTTGGTAATGCCTTTCTCTTCGGCGATTAGGAGCGCATTGAAGGTCCAGCGCACAATGTCGCCCCAGTTGTTATCACCATGGCGGACCACCGGACCGAGCGGTTCTTTCGAAATGAGTTCCGGAAGGATAACGTAGCTTTGCGGATCTGATAGCGCGGCGCGCGCGGAAGCGAGACCCGAAGCATCGGTCGTGTAGGTATCGCAGGCGCCGGCAGTGAATTGGCGTAGAGCCTCGGCATCATCGGCAACGTTGACTGGCGTATACTTGATACCATTCGTCTTGAACCAGTCTGCAAGGTTCAGCTCAGTCGTCGTTCCCGTCTGAATACAGACGGTTGCGCCATCCAGCTGTTTGGCGGACGTGATGCCTGAATCCTTCTTCACCATGAAGCCCTGGCCATCATAAAAATTGATAGCTACGAAATCGAGCTTCAGATCAGTGTCGCGAGAAAATGTGTAGGTGGTGTTGCGCACCAGTATGTCCGTTTCACCGGAGGCCAAGGCAGTAAAACGTGTCTCGGAAGTGGCTGGAACAAACTTTACCTTCGTTGCATCACCGAGAACAGCGGCAGCGACCGCGCGGCAGAAATCAACGTCAAAGCCGGTCCAGTTGCCTTTGGAGTCGGGTGTACCGAAGCCGGTGAGGCCGGTGTTGGATCCGCAGTTCAGTTCGCCGCGTGCTTTGACGTCGTCAAGCGTGCCAGCCAAGGCTGCACCAGCACCAGCAAATACGGTGCTTGCAATCAGAGTGGCTACGAATAGAGATCTTTTCATGTATCGTGCTCCCAGTTTTGCCGTGCGGACGCGCGAAATCGCCGTCCGATTGACGGATGTTCGGATCGAAATTGGATTGGAGCCCATTAGTGGGACACATCAGTCGGCTTGAGACACCGCTTCTATTTTACATTCTTGATCATTCAGAAAAGACGATAGGCGCTTGATGGCCGCCTGTCAGTCCTGATTGATCTCGAAATTATTGAGCCTGCTCCGTGAGACTGAATGCACAGATGCAAAGCAGACCGGACCGAAAGGATTGAGGTAAAGCCTTAAGGGAAGACCAGGAGCGATAAGGCCCTGCAAACCACTTCGCCAACAGTCGAAGCAGGTTTTCCGACGCGAGTCTCATGGCGGGTGGGACAATGTCTCCAACAACTGCTTTAAAGATTGAATTGTTCATATAGTCCTCCCTGTCGGAACCCTTTAACCAATAGACTTTCGCTCGACCAATCGGAATCTTTGCACTGCCATGTGCAAAAATAGACGCGGAAGATGCTGCCTTGGGTCGCCGGCATCGTTTCGGCTCCCTGCTTCTTCGTAATGGAAAGATCAGGCAAACAAGGCAGGAGGCCCACGTTTGCTGAATCTTTTCCAGCTATAGCGGAGAGATCAGCGAATTCCGATTGCACAAATGCCGTTGACCGCGGGGTGGAGCGTGCTCTTGAATTTGCCCTGAACTTCCGAAAGGCTGTTCCAGTCTGTCATGCTCGAGCTAGCATCGGCCGACGGTGAATTTGCAGTCAGGCTATTTGGGGAATTACTCGCAAGGGGCCAATTATGCGTTACCTGACTATGCTATTTCCAAATTCACGCGCGTCGTAAATTTCACTGTTTGCATCGCGACGTGCGTCGTAAACGACTTCACATTCTTGTCTGGAAAGAATGCGCTTTCTATTATGAGGATACTTGCCAATCCCGCAAATGGTGATCCGGCGATCGTGTGCGGGGAAAGTGGTGGCGTCGGGCTGGTGGCATTCCTCAAAGCCGCGGCCGATCCCCAGATCAAGTCTGCATTGCGCATTGACGCCGGCTCTCGCATTTTCGTGGTAAACACCGAAGGTGCCACCGATCCTGCGAAGTACGAAGAACTAGTTGGAAGACCGGCGGCAACTGTTGTGTCACAGAAGGGAACGGCATGACGATCGACAGACACGCGCTAAAGTCGGAGTTGACCGCCTGACGGCACCATCTGCATGCGCATCCGGAATTCGGTTTTGAAGAATGTCGGACTTCAGCCTTTGTGGCGGCGAAACTCCGGGAATTTGGTCTCGACGAGGTCGTCGAGGGCGTTGGAGGGACTGGTGTCGTTGGCACGTTGAAACGAGGCACTGGCAACAGGTCCGTCGCGTTGCGCGCAGATATGGATGCACTGCGTATCACCGAGCAGGGCGACAAGCCATACCGCTCGACCAACCGGGACGTCATGCATGCCTGCGGCCACGACGGCCATACGACGATGCTGCTCGGAGCTGCCAGGACGCTGGCCGCGGACGGCGGCCTTGACGGAACTGTCCGCTTTATTTTTCAGCCGGCCGAAGAATGGGGGAAGGGGCGATCTCCATGCTCGATGACGGGCTGATACGACGATTCCCTTTTGACGAAATTACGGCATCCACAATATGCCCGGTCTTCCCCTCGGTCATTTCCAGACGCGGGCAGGCGCCTTCATGTCGGCGGAGGACAATTTTGAGATCGAGCTCAAGGGCATCGGTGGTCATGCCGCACGGCCGCATTCCGGCAACGAGGTTCTCGTCGCCGCTTGCGCGCTAGTCGCCAATCTTCAGACCATCGTCTCCCGCCGCCTGAGCCCCACGGATATTGCGGTAGTGTCTGTTACCGAACTTATCACCGACGGCACGAGAAATGTGCTGCCGGGTCTCGCGCGGATATTGGGAGATGCCCGCAGCTTCCGACCGGAGGTTAGCGCCGAGATCGAGAAGCAGATGCGCGTCATTTCGGAGGGCACCGCATTGACCCACAACGTCAAGGCCGAGGTGACCTATACGAGAGAGTTCGTGCCTCTGGTCAACGACATCGTACTTGCCGAGGAAGCTTTCGCGGCCGCTCGAGAAGTCTTCAAGGCAGCCAATGTGAACGTCCGACGTGAGCCAATGACGGGGTCGGAAGATTTCGCGCGCTTCCTCGAGCATGCGCCGGGCTGCTTCGTCTTCCTGGGAAATGGCGAAGATTCCGCGCCGCTTCACAATCCCAGTTACGACTTTAACGATGATGGGCTGCTGCACGGTACGGATTTTCATACAGCTATCGTCCGACGCCGATTGAGCGTGGAGATTTCGTAGAGAAGCAGAGATAGACTTTAGAATTTGATTGGAGGAAGACCGAATGGCCCACTCGCTGAACACGCCGTCCATCGCACGGCTGAATGGCCCCAACCAGCCCGACCTTGAGCGGGATGATGTCTGGCAGGCCCGCATCGATCTGGCGGCGTGTTTCAGGATGGCTGTACGATACGGCATGGAAGAAGGCATCTGCAACCACTTCTCGGCTGTTGTTCCCGGCTATGAGGATCTGTTCATCGTCAACCCTTACGGTTATGCCTTCGCCGAACTGACAGCATCGATGCTTCTGATCTGCGATTTTCACGGCAATGTAGTGTTGGGAGAGGGCAAGCTCGAGGCGACCGCCTTCTACATCCATGCCCGCATCCACAAAAATATTCCGCGTGCCAAGGCGGCCTTTCACACGCATATGCCGTATGCGACAGCGCTATCCATGACCGAGGGCGACCCTCTCATCTTCGCGGGTCAAACCGCGTTGAAATTCTATGGTAGAACGGCGGTCGACAAAAACTACAATGGTTTGGCGCTGGATGAGCGGGAAGGTGACCGCATCGCATCTGCCATTGGCGATGCCGACATCGTGTTCATGAAACATCATGGCGTCATGGTCTGCGGCCCAACAATCGCTGAGGCATGGGACGACCTCTATTATCTCGAGCGCGCATGTGAGGTTCAAACTCTCGCACTGTCCACGGGCAGAAAGGTAGTGCCGGTGGCTTCTGAGATCGCAGAGGCTGCCTTTCGCCAGATGCGCGAGGGCGATTCGGAGTCCGCCCGGCTGCATCTGGCCTCGATCAAGCGCGCACTTGACCAGATTCAGCCCGACTATAAGAACTAGCGATAGGCGCCCCGAATTATTCGGCGGCTACGTCCCACGGGGCGATCCCCGAGCCAATTTCGCTAGTGCAGCCATCCAGCGCAATTGCGATCCCACCCAAAGGATACTCCTCCGAGTCAGAGGCGGCAGCTCTAATTCTGAAGCCTTCGGCGATCGGCGGCAACGCTGTCTCAACAAGAGCTGCCATGATCGGTTGTTCGAGATACTCGAACAACCGAGCGAAACTACCGCCGAGAACAATCTCCTGAGTGTCGATCGCATTCAACAGATTTCCAAACACCAGGCCTAAGTACTTCCCTGAATTCGTGACAATGGAAACCGCATCTTCGTCACCAGCGCGCAGGCTCCGATAAAAGTCGGAGATTGCCAGCTGGGCGTTTCGTGATTGGGAAAAGTCCGCAAGCATGCTCATCTCGTCGGCATACTGTGCCAAACATCCGCGCTGACCGCATGTGCACGGACGTCCATCGGGCACCACTTTCATATGTCCCACCTCGCCGGATAGGCCTCGTGCCCCACGATGTATTGCTCCATCAACGAAGATTGCGGCGCCGATGCCGCTTTTATCTCCAGCCGCCTCGCCTTCAACATAGAGGAAATTGGGAAGGGGTTTCTTTGGTGAGAAGAATAGTTCCGCCAGCCCGGCACCATTTGCATCATTGTCAACAAAAAGCGGCACGCCGAGGTGGGCTTGTCGGAGGTATTCGAGCGTCACGTCCGTACCGTAGAGCGGCGGCATCACCTCGTCTGGCGAAAATCGCGACACCATGCCCGGTGCGGACAGGCCAACCGCCCGCACATGCTCGATCGACCTGCCAATACTTTGCGCACCCGCGACAATACCGTTGCGCAGGTCGGTTACCATTTGACTTGCCTCTTTCGCTCTCTCGCGGACTAGCGTGGAAACAGGAACTCCATCCAGCCCCGCCACGACGATACGCAGCTCGCGGCGTCGTATATGCACACCAATGAGCAGGCCGCCATCCCGCGAAAGCTGCAGGACGTTGCTTGGACGCCCGCGCCTGGTGGAGTTATCTCGAGTGACTTCGATCAGGCCTGCAGCGTGGAAGTTCTTGATAATTTCGGATGTGGTAGATCGGTCGGTGCCAACGATGTGAACGAGGTCACGCTGTGTCACCTTAGGATTTTGTCGGATAGCATGGAAAACCGCTAACGCATGCACGTGTCTGATGTCGGTGGATTTCAATTGGCTCACTTGGGGTTATCAAGAAGACGGCGAAGAAATTTTTTAGCGTTGGAACAATGCCACCCATCGTTCAGAGAAGCAATGAAAAGCAAGATTTTTCAGGGCATCGGAAAAATTAGCGATCCGTTCGACTACTAAAGTTTGTTCGCTTTCATGGACTTGGGTATCCTTCCAAGCTGCAAGCTTACTTAGTATATGAAAAATAATATTTTTACCCGATTCTTCGTTAACTCTCTCTCAAGGGAACATCGACGAATTCCGCTCATGTTCTTATTGACTTTTTCCGACCCTCTGATTTAAAAATAGAAGGTCGAGTTGTCGCGGTGACGCGCTCCTTCGAGATCAATCAACTCCCGATGGGAAACCATCGCTCCAACCGTCGAGTAGGAACCCAATGGCAAACAACCGACGTTCAATCGCTTTAGGAAGCGTGCGCAAGTGTTGAGTGTTCCGATTACGATCGACCAGGTCAGTAAGTCTTATGGTTCCGTCAAGGTGATGAACGATATCTCTTTGACAGTGAGTGCTGGCGAGTTCCTTGCCCTTTTGGGTCCCAGCGGCTCCGGTAAGACCACGATCTTGATGTCGATTGCTGGCTTTACGGACATCGACGAGGGTGTGATCAAGATTGGTGATACGGACGTCACTCGCCTGCCACCTCGCAAGCGAAACATCGGCATGGTTTTTCAGAAATATGCCTTGTTTCCCCACATGACCGTGGCTCAGAATGTGGCCTTTCCACTGCTTCAGCGCGGAGTGTCCAGGGACGAAATTGCCGGCCGCGTCGCGGACGCAACGAACATGGTAGGCCTGAAGGGGTTGGACGAACGTTTGATCCCACAGTTGTCAGGCGGCCAGCAACAGCGTGTCGCGCTTGCCCGAGCACT
The DNA here is from genome assembly GCF_057784375.1 of Martinezella sp. CNPSo 3964. Lineage (NCBI taxonomy): Bacteria > Pseudomonadati > Pseudomonadota > Alphaproteobacteria > Hyphomicrobiales > Rhizobiaceae > Martinezella > Martinezella sp. CNPSo 3964. The sequence goes on along the minus strand of NZ_JBXSOW010000004.1, from coordinate 344,070 downwards.
GGTGTTTCGGCCGCCCGTTCTCCTGATGGACGAACCGCTGGGCGCGCTCGACAAGAAGCTTCGCGAGCACCTGCAGGTCGAGATCAAGGACATTCAGCGCAAGACTGGCACGACCGTTATCTTCGTGACGCATGATCAGGGCGAGGCGCTTGGCATGGCCGATCGATTGGTCGTGCTCAACCGCGGCCGGATCGAGCAGGTTGGCCGCCCCGAAGATCTTTACGAGGCGCCGGAAACGGCCTTCGTGGCCGACTTCATCGGCGAAACAAATATCATTTCGGGAGAAATAGATGGCGTGAGCGGTAACGAAGTTGCTGTTCGCATAAAGGGAGGGGAGAAGGTTCTCGCCTTGGCGCCCGTCGACGTCAACGCGATGGGAAGGGCCGTCGACGTCATCGTTCGGCCCAACAAGATCCGTGTCAGCCAAGACACGGCGACCTGGTGTCTCCCGGCGACAGTTGTCTCGTCCTCGTACTTCGGGGAATTCGTGAGTGTGCGTATGCAACTCGCGAATGGACAGGCGCTAACCGTCAAGGAAGCGCCTTCAACCAGACGCTCGGCCGGAGATGCCGTTAGCCTAACATGGGAGACCACAGCGGCGCGAACATTCGTTCGGCCCTGATCAAACGTATTAAGGGAGCAGAAAATGGGGAACTTTACATTAACTCGTCGCAGTGCATTGGTGGGAACGACCAGTCTTGCCATCATCGGCGCCATTGACCAACTGACTGGCAAGGCTTTTGCGCAAAATCTTAAGGGCACGGGCGAAGTCGTCGTCTACGACGGCGGAGGGGCCTGGGGCGAGGCCCAGCGTGCCGCATATTTCGAGCCTTTCGAAGCAGAAACCGGCATCAAGGTCGTTCCGGCAGCGGATCAGCCAATCGGAGCGACACGGACCAGCGTTCTCGCGGGGGCGCCCGCTTATGACGTCACCGACATGGCCGGTGGTAACATCGACCGGTTCGTCAAAGACAGCCTCCTCGAGCCGATCGACTGGTCGCTCATGGCGCCGGGAACAAAGGAGCTCTTCTCGCCGATTCCGGCCACCGATTACGTAATTCCATCGCTTTTCTACTCGATGGTTCTCGCATTCGACAATGAGGCGTTCCCTGGCGAGAAGCCCAAAAACTGGGCCGACATGTGGGATTTCAAGCGTTTCCCCGGCAAGCGTGCACTCTTTGATGGCAGCAAGGATGCTGTGGGTGGCGCTGTTTTCGAAACGGCGCTGCTGGCCGATGGCGTGGCGCCCGAAAAGCTCTATCCACTGGATCTCGACAGGGCGTTTGCCAGCTTGACCAAACTCAAGCCGGAAGTGCTGAAGTTCTGGGTCGCGGGCGCCGAACCCGCCCAGATGCTGGCCGATGGCAGCGTAGCGATGACGGGCGCCTTCAACGGCCGCATTGCCGCGCTGAAGCAAAAGGGTGCCGACGTCGACCTCAGCATGGAACAGGCCATTCTCGAATGGGATGCCTGGGTCGTCCTCAAGGGCGCTAAGAACAAGGAAAACGCCATGAAGTTCATGGCCTTCATCGCGCGTCCGGAACAGCAGGCCAAGTTCTCCGAACTCATCAGCTACGGCCCGACCAATCCGCGCGCCTTCGATTTCATCGCGCCCGAGAAGGCAGCCATGCTGCCGGGCAATCCCGCGACGGTGAAAACCCAGGTGGTGCAGAACTACAGCTGGTGGAACGAGACCGACTCGGCTGGCAAATCGAATATCGATCGTGCCGTCGAGATGTGGCAGAAGTGGGCAACCAAGTAAATGGCCAGGCCCATTCATGCCATCAGCAGGATCGGTGGGGGGGTGCGTAGCCCCCTCTCTCTTCCTCTTGCCTATCTCGGACTTTTTTACGTGTTGCCCGTGGCGATGATCGTCGGCGTCAGCATCCTGCCTGACGGACACCTGTCCTTCGATCGCTACGTCCTGATGCTGACCGATGGCGTCTATCTCAGGGCCGTCTGGCGCACCATCTACCTGTCGGCAATAGCCTCGCTCGCCTGTCTGCTGATCGGCTATCCCTATGCCTATATGCTGACCAAGATGAGGGGCGTGGTTCAGCGGGTCTTCCTGCTACTGACCCTGATCCCCTTCTTCACAAGCATCCTCATCCGCACCTATGCCTGGATCGCCATCCTGGGCAACAGGGGTCCGGTCAATGCGGCGCTCAAGTTTCTCGGACTGATCGACTCGCCGATTCCGCTGGTCTACAATCAGGTCGGCGTTCTTATCGGCATGACGCAAATCCTGCTGCCGCTGATGGTTTTGACGCTCTATTCCTCGATGAGCCGCATACCGATGGACCTGCGCGAAGCGGCAGACAGTCTCGGTGCGCATCGGGTAGTCAGCTTCGCCAAGATTTTCTTCCCTCTCAGCGTGCCCGGCATCATTTCCGGCCTCGGCCTGACCTTTACGAGTGCGTTGGGCTTCTATGCCACGCCGGTGATGCTGGGCGGTCCGGGCGATCAGGTCGTCACGCAGGCGATCGATATCCAGCTCAACACGCTCGACGACTTCGCCGGTGCCGGCGCGCAGGCCGTGATCCTGCTGCTGATCGTCTCGGCCGTTCTGATCCTGTTGCGTCGCTTCATCGGCAGCACCGTCGATGCCGGCGATGTCTCGAACCTGCGTTCGGCGTCGAAGCGTCACTTCGGCGGCACGACGTGGGAGAACATAGCCTGCTCCGCCGAATGGCTGCTAGACGGCCTCTACCGGCTGGGCAATGTCGGGATCTGGCTCAACCTGGTCCTGACGGTCGTCTTCCTTTCGGCGACGATCCTGACGGTCATTCCGCTCGGCCTCAGCAGCGACGAATTCCTTCGCTTCCCGCCTCGCGGCTATGACGGACGCTGGATCGCGGAATATTTCCGCAACGCCGACTGGCTGCAGTCGACCTGGTTCAGCATCTGGCTCAGCGTCTGCGGCGCCGGCGTCGCGTTGGTGCTAGGCTCGATGGCAGCATATGGCATGGTCCGACTGAACAGGCGCAACACGGCGCTGGAAGTGTTCTTGATCTCGCCGATGATCGTGCCGCAATTCGCCATCGTACTCGCACTCTACTTCCTGTTCATCAAGCTTAACATCATCGGCTTGCCTATCACCTATATCCTTGCATATGGCCTCTTTGCGTTTCCGACTGTTTTCTTGGTCATGTACGCGTCCTTCCAACGGTTCGACATGTCGGTGGTCCAGGCGGCGGCGATTTCGGGCGCGCGTACGCATGTGATCTGGCGATCAATCATCGCGCCGCTGATGGCCAGCGCGATGTTGAGTGCCGCCATCCTCGCCTTCCTCCTGGCATTCGACGACCTCATCGTCGGCCTGTTCTTTAGCCGTAGTGGGCGATACACGCTTCCGATGCGGATGTGGGCAGATATCCGCGTGGAAATCAGTCCCCAGATCGCAGCCGTGGCAGTGGTCTTCTTCGCGGTAGCGGCGATTGCAGGCCTGTTGTTCGGGCTGTGGTCGCTTCTTCAGGCCAGGCGGCGGGCGACATTACGGTGAGAACAGGAAGTGGCCGGGATCGGCCGCGGATCGCCGTGCCCAAATTTCCGGATTGCCAAGAGACGGCGGGTCATAGGACTCGCTGGGAACAACAAGACTACAACGACCCTAACGAAAGTATCGAATATGCCAATCTCCCTTAGAACGATCGACCTGCCAACATTCGGAACACCCGTCGTTACGCCTGCTATCCCTCGAAAGGTCTACGACGCCAGGGCCAGCGCCCTGCTCAAGAGCGCGGGGACCGATTGGGTAGCAGTTTATAGCGACCGCGAACATCTTGCCAACTTTGCCTTTCTGACCGGTTTCGAGCCGCGCTTCGAAGAGGCGTTGCTGCTGCTCGGCTCCAACGGCCGGCGTGTTGCACTCTGCGGCAATGAAAGCATTGACTACGCACGGCTTGCGGAACTTCCCGACCTTGAGACAGTGCTTTGCCAGAGCTTCAGCCTCATGGGCCAGGACCGGTCGGTGGCGCCGTCGCTGAAGGTTGTCCTGGACGAAATCGGCGTGCGGGGTGGCGACACCATCGGCGTTGTAGGCTGGAAATATCTCTGCGCGGCGGAATGGAACGAAAGTGCGCCGAGCTTCCAAGTCTCGGCCTATGTCATCGACAGCCTCAAGCTCGCAGTCGGGGCAGGGGGGCAACTGACAGACGTCACGGCCGCGCTCATGCATCCGGAAACCGGTCTGCGCGCTGTCGTCGACGTACATCAGATCGCCGCCCATGAATGGGGCGCTGCCCGGGCATCGGATGCGGTCTGGCGCATCGTTCGTGGTATCAAGCCAGGCGACAATGAATTCCTGGCGGCCTCCCGGATGGGCTATGCCGGCGAGGAACTGTCGGCCCATGTCATGTTCGCCTCCGCACCGGCCGGGACGCCCGTCGTCGGTCTGCGCAGCCCGAGAGGACGGACGTTACGCCGCGGCGACGGTGTCACCACTGCTGTGAGCTTCTGGGGTGGTCTGTCCTCGCGCGCTGCGTTGCTCGACACGAACAACGAGGAGTTTCTCAAGGCCGCGAAAGCCTATTTCAGCGGCGTCGTCGCGTGGTACGAAACCGTTCGCATCGGCACGAGCGGTGGGGAAATCTTCGATGCCGTCGTCCAGGTGCTCAAGGACGGTGGTCTCAAACCTGCCCTCAACCCCGGCCATCTGGTGGGGCATGATGAGTGGGTCAACACGCCCATTTATCCCGGCTCCGCCGACAAGATCGTCTCAGGCATGCCGTTCCAGATCGACATCATCCCCACCCCGATGCCTGTAGGGCAGGCGCTCAACATGGAAGATGCGGTCGCCATTGCCGACGCGAACCTGCGCGCGGAGCTCGCGAGGCTCTATCCCGAGATTGCCTCCCGCATCGCCGCGCGCCGCGACTTCGTCCAGAGCCAGCTCGGCATTTCGCTCGATCCGAGCATCCTCCTCCTCTCCAACACGCCGCTCTGCCTCGCGCCGTTCTGGCTCTCCCCGGACCAGCTCCTGACGCGCGATTAACGCAATCGGCCGCCGCCCAAGCGGGTCGCGGCGGCCGCCAACATAACGGGTATGCCACGATGCAGTTTTCACGGGCCGAGTTTGACGAACGCATTTCGCGTCTCAGGGCCGAACTCGAACGGCGCAATCTCGAAGCGCTGTTGATCGACGACTCTGAAGTTACCGCCTATTTCACCGGTTCGGAAACTGCCCTGACGCTTTTCCGTGGGGGCATCATCCCGCTCCGTGGCGAGCCCTTCTTCGTCCTACGGCATCTCGACGTACCGCCCATGCGCGATCGCACCTGGATCAAGGACATTACCGGATTTCGGGACTGGGACGATCCGGTCGCGCTGCTGGCCGAGAAGATCCGGTCGCACGGCTTGGATCGCGCCCGGATCGGCGTCGATTTTGGCAGCCATACTCTGACCATCAAGGCCTTTGCCGATCTCAAGGCGGCGCTGCCCGACATCGAGTTTGTCGATACCGACCGGTTGGCCTGGAGGGACATGAGGCGCATCAAGTCCGCAGCGGAACAGCAGAAGCTCGCCCGCGCAGGCCACATCGCTGACCGCGCTTTCGCCGAGGTGATAGCGGCCACCCGTCCGGGGATCACGGAGCGTGAAGCGGCCAAGATCGCGGTTTCGACCTATATCGAGGAAGGCGCCGACACCGGCACGGTGGGCGTGATCACGGCAGCCAAGTCGAGCTGGGATTTTCTGCACGGCCATCTGCACGACGACCCTTTGCAGGTCGGCGATGTCCTGCATCTCGAACTATGCGGCCGCTATCACGGTTATCAGGCCCGCGCCATGCGCGACGTCTGCATCGGCCGCCCCCGGCCGGAACTGGTGGAGACGGCAGACACCCTGATCGCTCTCCAGGATCGCCAGATCGCCATGCTCCGGCCCGGCGTGCCGGCCAACGAAGTCGACGCGATCCTTCGCCAGGGCGTGCTCGATGCCGGATTGCGCGAAAGCTACGACAACATCACCGGCTATACCGTGGGCTTCTATTCGGAATGGTACATCGAGGCGAGCGACTTCGCCTGGACCTTTACGCCGGCATCCACCTGGACGGTCGAGCAGGGCATGGCGTTCCACATGTACACGTCCGCCAATGGATTTGCGATCAGCGATACCGTCGTCGTCGGTCCGGACGGTCCGCAATTTATGACCACGACCGAACGCAAGCTGTTCGTGTCGCGGCAGGGATAGAATTCGATGATCGTCGACATCAATGCGGATATCGGGGAAAGCTTCGGCCCTTGGAAGATGGGCCATGACGACGAGATTCTCGCCATCGTGACCAGCGCCAACATCGCCTGCGGCTTTCATGCCGGCGATCCGGCGGGCATCCTTTCGGTGCTTCGGGTCGCGAAGGAGCCTGGCGTAGCGATCGGCGCGCATGTCGGCTATCGCGACCTCCACGGCTTCGGGCGGCGCGCGATGACGCCGTCCTACGAAGACCTGTTCGCCGACGTGATCTACCAGATCGGGGCGATCCGCGGCCTGGCCGATGCGGCCGCCGCCCGCGTGGCCTATGTCAAGCCGCATGGCGCGCTCTACAACGCCATTGCCCGGGACAAGGCCCAGGCCCGTGCCGTCATCGACGCTATTAAGGCGATCGATCCCGGCTTGGCCATGCTGGCTCTGGCCGGAGCCCCGATCATCGGCTGGGCGGGCGAGGCGGGCCTCGATACCGTGGCAGAGGCCTTTGCCGACCGGGCCTACAATGCTGATGGCAGCCTGGTGAACCGCAACCTGCCCGGCGCGGTTTTGCACGATGCCGGCGAGATCGCCGATCGCATGCTCGAACTGGCCACCGACGGGACGATAAGGGCGGTCGACGGAACCAGGGTGCCGATCGAGGCACGGTCGATCTGCGTCCACGGTGATACGCTGGAGGCTGTTGAGATCGCCGGCCGGCTGCGCACGACCCTGTCTTCCAACGGCATCAGGCTTGGTAACTTTGTCGAGAGTCGTCATGGCTGATGAGATTTCTTTTCGGCCGCTCGGGATGGACGGCCTGCTTGTCGAACTGGCCGATCTACAATCGACGCAGGCATTGCTTCTCGCCCTGAAATCGGCCCCGATTGTAGGCGTCCACCAGATCACGGCCGGCGCGCTCAGGTTCGACCGGTCGATCGCATCAGCCCGTTCGATCGAGTCCGAGATTGCGGCCAGAGACCTGTCATCGGTCGAGACGATTGCAGGCGAAGTGGTGGAGATACCCGTTACCTATGACGGCGAGGATCTCGGCGACTGTGCCGAACGTCTCGGCTGGACGGTCGAGGAACTCATCCGACGGCATTGCGAGGCGACATTTGCGGTGGCCTTCATGGGCTTTGCCCCCGGCTTCGGCTATCTGAACCCGGTCGATGCTTCCTTCGACGTGTCGCGCCTGTCGACCCCGCGCCGCCGCATCCCGGCCGGTTCGGTAGCCATTGCCGGCAGGTTTGCTTGCGTCTATCCGTCCGACAGCCCCGGCGGCTGGCGCCTGCTCGGGCGGACACCGCTCAGGATGTGGGACACCGCGCGACTCCGGCCCGATCTCGAAGCCGACTTTCCATGCTGCCGGCTGATCTTGTTGACGTGGTTACTCAGAAGACTGATGCCTTCGTCTGTCGGGCGGGGCGACGGCCAAGTCTCGATTCTGTCGCGCCAGGACGTACTCTGCCAGTTCGTCAGTCCAATCTCTGGGATGATCGCCACGGCGTCACCCACGCGAACTGGGTCTCGAAGCCCGATAGGTATTCAATGTTGGCTTCAGATATTAGAATGATCGCATCGATCCCGGCCTTAGTCATGGCTGTTCGGGTCCGCTCGATCCGTGTCTCGAACTCATCCGTGTGAAGGGAGCCATCTCGTTCGTCGCGATCCTAGTCGTCGTCGATTGAAGTGCCATCAGTTCGTTCCTCCATTCAGAATAGATGACAGGAAGCCCCACGTGCAGGCCTCCTGCGGATCGGTGAACATCTGGTCCGGTGATCCCTGTTCAACGATCCGGCCCTTGTCGAAAAAACAGACCCGGTCGGAAATCTCGCGGGCAAAGCGCATCGCGTGCGTGACGAGCAGCATCGTTAGGTCGTGCTCGTGAGCCAACGAACGGATGACCCCGAGGACCTCGCCGACAAGTCGGGGTCGAGCGCTGACGTGGGCTCATCAAAGAGCAGGACCTTGGGTCGCATTGCGAGCGCCCTGGCAATCGCCACCCACTGCTGCTGGCCGCCGCTCAATTGGCCGGGAAAGGATTGGGCCTTCGCATCCATGCCTACCATCTTTAGGAAATCCATGGCGCGGGCCTCGGCCTCGCCCCTCTTCATTCCCAACACCGATATCGGTGCTTCGATAACGTTGCGAAGGACAGTCATGTGAGGGAACAGGTTGAAGCTCTGGAAGCACTGCCGACGTTTCGACGCACCTCCTGAAGGTGCTTCTCCGATGCCTTGAACGGGCCTTTACCGTTTGCCTCGTGATAACTGACGCCATTGAGCGTCAAGGTCCCTCCCTGGAAAGGCTCCAACGTCATCAGAATGCGCAGCACTGTCGACTTGCCCGAGCCGCTCGGTCCGATAAGCGTAACTTTGGCGCGAACGCCAAGGTCGAACTTTCCAAGAACCCCATGATGGCCATAGCGCTTGGACACCTGGTCGAACTTGATGAATTCGCTTATTTGAGGGCAATTCCTTTCTTAGGAATGATGCGTTCGGCGCGGCGGAGCAGACCGTTGTCAGGACGAGGAAAATGGCACCGACGACGGAGAGCGGCACCGAATACTCGAAGGTTCGGTCCCCGATGCGATTGGATAGGTTGAGTATTTCGACGACGGTGATCGTCGAGAGGATCGGCGTGTCCTTCATCATCGAGATGAGATAGTTGCCGATCGCCGGGGTGATGCGCGGTACGATCTGGGGGATTACCGCCTTAGAGTAGACGCGTGCCCGGGAGAGGTTGAGGGCCGTGGCCGCCTCCCACTGGCCTTTGGGTAGCGCCTCCAGGCCTGCCCGGTAGACTTCGCTCATGTAGGCGGCGTATTGCAGACCTAGAGCCATGCAGCCAGTCCAGAAAACGGGGAGCACGAGGCCGTATTCGGGAAACACGAAATAAAGGAAAAAAGCTGCATGAGGAGCGGTGTGTTCCTCAGGGACTAGACCACATTATCTCGTCATCAACAGGCGCCGTGTGGTCCGGGACGAGGTGAAAATTTTCAAGAAATGGCCGATCAAGACCCCCCATCTGCGATAGCGGCGGTACATGAATGATAAGAATCTATCACATGCTTCAGTGTTGAATGGCCGCAGACTCTTCTTCGAGTTGGAACCTTAACTAATTCTCAGAAAACGAAAAATCTAGGTCATTCAACAATGTTTCAAGCTCGTGAGAGCTGCCTGAAATGTAATCCTTTTGGCCCAAATCGATAAAAAATTATCGCGCCTTTAACAGATTATCGTGATCCTCATCGTTAATGTCGGATGAAGACATACGCGGCGCTATGACGGCATTCGCTAAAATAAGATGATATTTTGAGCCATTCCGGCCAATTTGCGCCCGCACTAGTTGCTGGAATTTTTGAAGGACCGATGCTGTGAAAATCCGTTTCAACCTAATGACCAAGATTCTGGTGGTGGCGTCGCTCGTCGTCGTTGCTGCTTTTTGTAGCTTTTCCGTTTATATCGATTCGCTCCAGCGTCAAGCTACAAGGGACGCAGTTTCCGAAGAGATCGAAACAGCTGGCCAGCAGGCGGCGCAAAGCATCGCGAACTGGCTCAACGCGCGTATCATGCTGACAGAGCTCTCCGCCAACGGCATAACTGAAGGTGAAACCACGAAGGAGATTTCGGAAACCTTCACAAAGCCAGTACTGCAAAGAGAGTTCATCTTGAACTATTATGGTGATGAGCAGGGCATGTTCACGAATGTGCCCAATCGCGCTACGCCCTCGGGCTACGACCCCCGCATCCGGCCCTGGTACAAGACAGCGGTCGAAGCTGACAAGCCGGTCATTACCGACCCCTACATAAGCGCAAGCTCGGGCGAGCTCGTGATCACCGCCGCCCTTCCGGTCAAGAACGACAAAAGGCTCATCGGTGTTGTTGGGAGCGATTTCTCCATCAACGCCATGGCCAATATGATCAAATCCGTGAATCTCGGTGGCAATGGTTCAGCATTTCTCGTGAAGAGTGACGGAACAATTCTTGTTCATCGCGATGGGAAACTGGTGACAAAAAAGCTCGCCGATGCCTTCCCGGAGGCTACACCCGCAATCGACGGCGGTCTCGCGGAAACGACTTATGGCGGCAACTCGGTTCTTGTCCATTTCCTCCCCATTCCGGGCATTCCACGTTCGGACTGGTACCTTGGCGTCCAGATGGACCGGAACCTTGCCTTCGCGGCGATCGGCCGGTTTCGCGTCGCAGCCACTGTTGCAACTCTGATCAGCGTCATTGCTATGATCATCGTACTTGCTGTTTTCCTGTCCAGAATTGTTGTTCACCCGGTACTTCAAATGACTGGGACGATGAGTGCTCTGGCGGGTGGAGATCTGTCTGCCGAGATTCCGGCCACCCGCAGAAAGGACGAGCTCGGAAATATGGCGGCTGCCGTCGCAGTATTCCGCGACAATATGATTCAACGAGGCCGTCTTACCAAGGAAGCCGACGAAACCCGCTTGCGAACTGAAGAGGAACGACGCGACCGCGAGGCAATCAAGGCTCAGGAGGCGGAAGAGGTCGCCTTCGCCGTAAAATCGCTCGCAAACGGGCTCGACCGCCTGGCCAATGGGGAGCTCGATCATCAGATCGGTGTCCCCTTTGCCGGCCACCTCGATACGCTGAGGGTCGACTTCAATACGGCCGTTGAAAAACTACACGATGCACTCTCCTCCGTTGGCACCAACGCCCGCGCAATTGATTCGGGCGCGAGGGAGATTCGAACCGCAGCCGATAATCTCGCCCGTCGAACGGAGCAACAGGCGGCGTCGGTCGAGGAGACGGCTGCAGCCTTGGAGGAGATCACAACGACGGTCAAAGACAGTGCTCGCCGCGCCGAAGAAGTGGGCCTGCTTGTAATGCGGGCACGGTCAGGCGCAGAACGATCCGGCGATATCGTTCAAAGGGCCGTAGACGCCATGCAGATGATTGAAAGATCCTCAAACGAGATATCCAATATCATCAGCGTTATCGACGATATTGCCTTCCAGACAAACCTGCTTGCTTTGAACGCCGGCGTCGAAGCGGCACGGGCAGGGGAAGCTGGCAAGGGGTTTGCCGTCGTCGCCCAGGAAGTACGCGAACTTGCGCAGCGTTCCGCAAATGCGGCGCGGGAAATCAAGTCGCTGATCACCGCGTCGGGCCTCCAGGTGAAGAACGGTGTCACGCTCGTCAACGAGACGGGCAAGGCCCTCGAGGAAATTGTCCGCGAAGTGCAGGAAATCAACGGCAACGTCGAAGCGATCGTCCAGACCTCCCGTGAACAGGCTTCTGGCCTCCATGAAATCAATACGGCGGTCAACACGATGGACCACGGCACGCAGCAAAACGCCGCGATGGTCGAGGAACAGACGGCCGCAAGCCACGGTCTTGCAATGGAAGCAGCAGCACTGAGTGCGCTGCTTTCACGGTTCCGTATCAGAGGAGCATCCGCAGCTCATCCTGTCGCACTCAAAGTGGTTGCCTGAACGTGTCGTGAAGTAACGCTCTCGGAGCTGCTCAGCAAGGCTTCGAAACTTGCCTCCCTATGGGGCAAGCAAGCCGTGCTCTCAGAAAAGCACGATCGAATGCGTCAGGCCGATAAGTTAATATCCCTGATCAGATGACCGCGGTTTCCCGAAGGAGACCGCGGTCATCTTGTCTTTTGCCGCGATCGGGCACTGAGCAGGTCCTCCAATGTCATCAATAGCAGGGATTGAGGCTTCTTCCCCAGATTTTATTGCTTGAATTGACTTTCGTTCCGCAGGAGGCTTACTAGAGCGTAGATATAGTGCTGCGATGATGGTTTGCGGTCGCCACTCAGATGCGGAACGACACGTTGGATAGAACGACTGACGAGGGAAGATGCCCGGCAGAGCTTGTCCCGTATATCAAAATTGTCGAATATCTCGGCAAGGTTCTCGGCCCCAACTCCGAAATTGTGCTTCACGATACGAGCGATCTCGGCCGTTCAATTGTTGCGATCGCCAATAGTCATGTGAGCGGCAGAAAGGTGGGGGGGCCTGCCACTAATCTTGACTTGCGCATCATGCAAGGCCCACAGGCTCGCAACGTCGACTTCATTGAGAACTACCCTACAGTATCGCGCGATGGGCGTGCGCGAAGATCGTCTACTTTTTTCATCAAAAGCCAGTCCAATGAGATCCTGGGCCTACTATGCATTGATGTCGACACCGATCCGCTCGTTCGCGCTAGGGATTTATTGGATGAGCTCGTGAGGACGAAGCCACTGGCTGAGCGTCAAAGCCATACTGAACGCTTTAGCACAACCCTCGATGAACTAACGCTGGACATCATTAACGAACAGGTCGCCAAAGCCGGAATCGACCCAGAGCAGATGACCCCGGATGAGAAGCTATCCGTCGTCGAGCGTCTTTATATATCTGGCGTATTTCAACTGAAAGGCGCGATTTCGAGGACAGCATCCGCGCTGAGTTGCTCCGAACCGACTGTCTATCGATATTTGGGGAAGATCAGGGCGAGTGCCCGCTAGAGGGGGCGTAAGCGGCAGACATCAAACCGAGTGGATCCTGTGATATCTGCAGCGGCTTTCCTATGGCGAAAAATTGCACTGCCGTTTGCAAAATTAGCGAATTCCCACCTCTACCAAATAGGCGGATAGACTCTGCGCGATTCAATGAAGGAGGAGGTTGTCTTCATGTCGCAAGCTTACCGTGATACCACGAAGGGCCTGGACCTTCCCCGTCTGCGTGCTGAGACCCCGGGTACCAAGAATAGGAATCATCTCAACAACGCAGGCGCAGCTCTCATGCCGAGTCCGGTCGTTGAAGCTGTTACGGGCTACCTGAAACGTGAGGCTGAAATCGGAGGATATGAGGCGGCAGCTGAAGCCAACGGGACGCTCGAAGGAGCATATGACAGCCTTGCTTGCTTGGTAAATTCCAAGCCCGACGAAATAGCAATAGCTGAAAACGCGACGGTTGCGTGGCAACGCGCCTTCTATTCGCTAACCTTCAAGCCCGGAGACAGGATTCTGACCGCGAGCGCCGAATTTGCGGCGAATTATGTGGCTTTCCTCCAGGTTGCTAAGAGAACCGGTGCGACAGTAGAAGTCATTCCAAACGATCCTCTCGGTGTCCTGGATCCGGACGCCTTGGAAAAAATGATTGATGATCGTGTACGCTTGATTGCTGTTACATGGATTCCTACCAATGGCGGGCTTATCAACCCTGCAGTCGCGGTCGGACGCATAGCCCGTAAACACAATATTCTCTATTTGCTCGACGCATGCCAAGCCGTCGGTCAAATGCCCGTCGACGTGGCCGACTTGGGCTGCGATATGTTGACCGCGACCGGCAGGAAATTCCTTCGCGCTCCCAGGGGAACTGGCTTTCTTTATATTCGCAAGTCGCTGCTGGAAAGGTTGGAGCCGGCAATGATCGATCTTTATGGTGCTCCCTGGGTCGCACCTGATCGATATGAGTTGCGGCCTGACGCAAGGCGTTTTGAAACATGGGAAAAAAATTACTCCGTTCGTGCTGGGCTACGAGCGGCTGTGGATTACGCGCTCGAAATCGGACTGAAGGACATCGAGGCACGTTGCAGGGTACTCTCGTCGAATCTACGCGAAGGTCTCAAGCATGTACGATCAGTATCCGTTCATGATCTTGGAGCCGATCTCGCCTCCATCATCTCGTTCAGCGTCGGTGAACTGAATTCGCTGGATGTCATGGCGCGACTAACGGAAAAAGGCATTAACGTATCCGTGTCACCACCTTCGAGCACGCTGATGGACGCTACTATGCGCAATCTCCCACCGGTAGTCCGTGCGTCCCCGCATTACTATAATACCGATGAAGAAATAGAGAGCTTCCTCGAAGCCGTCGCTCAGATTGCTAACTGACAGGTGCGATACATCGATGCCGCAGTCACGCATGGCCGAGTCATAAGGCCGGCTAAAAATCGCAAACGTGAATTCCCAAGCATACGAAAATTTTGTCGTAAGTTCGTCAACCTGAACCTCTGCCAGTGGCACGCGCCCATGCTAACTTCCACGGAGACCAAACATGCAAAAAATCGAAACAGAAGCAGCTCCCAAGGCCATTGGTCCGTACTCTCAGGCTGTCCGTCACGACGGACTTTTGTTCGTATCAGGCCAGCTTCCATTAGATCCGAAGACAGGAACGATATGGGGAGATAACGCCGCGAAGCAGGCTCGCCAATGCCTCGAAAATTTACGCGCGATTGCCGAAGCGGCGGGGGCTGATATGACCAAGGTTGTCAAAACAACAGTCCTATTGGTCGATCTGGCTGAATTTGCTGCGGTCAATGACGTTTATGCTGGTTATTTTAGCGATCCATTTCCGGCGCGAGCTTGCTATCAGGTGTCGGCGCTTCCGAAGGGCGCCCTTGTTGAGATCGAGGCAATCATAGCATTGAAATGATTCGCGCAGCGTTAGCAGGCTTTTTGTGATGGTAAGAAGCCTGAAGCGTCTTCATGGACGCGGTTCAAGCGGACAAGTAGAGATGCAGCCGCAAGGCGCGCGCTATTTATTGCGCGGAAAGAGCACTCGCGATTACAAATCGGAGTGTGAGGTTTTGAGGAGGAAACAATGTCGGAGAAGATCCATCCTGTGACGAAACCGGTCAAGGCACGCGCCCTGATCGACAAGGCGAAGTACCAGAAATGGTATGAGCAGAGCGTCGAGGATCCCGACAAGTTCTGGGGCAAGCACGGCAAGCGCATCGACTGGTTCAAGCCCTATACCAAGGTCAAGAACACGTCCTTTACCGGCAAGGTTTCGATCAAGTGGTTTGAGGACGGCGTCACCAACGTCTCCTACAATTGCATCGACCGGCATCTGAAGAAGCACGGCGATCGTGTCGCTTTCATCTGGGAAGGCGACAATCCCTATATCGACAAGAAGGTCACCTATAACGAGCTTTACGAGCAGGTCTGCCGGCTGGCGAACGTGCTCAAGAAGCACGGCGTCAAGAAGGGCGATCGCGTCACCATCTACATGCCGATGATCCCTGAAGCCGCCTATGCGATGCTGGCCTGCGCCCGCATAGGCGCGGTGCATTCGGTGGTCTTTGGCGGCTTCTCGCCGGAGGCGCTTGCCGGCCGCATCGTCGACTGCGCATCGACCGTCGTCATTACCTGCGACGAAGGCGTTCGCGGCGGCAAGTCCATTCCGTTGAAGGAAAACACCGATACGGCCATTCAGATCGCCGCCAAGCAGAAGGTTGCGGTCAAGACGGTGATTGCCGTGCGCCGCACCGGCGGCAAAGTCGGCTGGGAGCCTGGCCGCGATGTCTGGTATCACGAGGAAACCGCCAAGGTGAAGGCGGATTGCCCGCCGGCGAAGATGAAGGCGGAAGACCCGTTGTTCATCCTCTATACCTCCGGCTCCACCGGCAAGCCGAAGGGCGTGCTGCACACGACGGCCGGCTATCTCGTCTACGCGGCGATGACGCATGAATACACGTTCGACTATCACCCCGGCGATATCTACTGGTGCACGGCCGATGTCGGCTGGGTCACCGGTCACTCCTATATCGTCTACGGGCCGCTCGCCAATGCCGCGACCTCGCTGATGTTCGAAGGCGTGCCGAACTATCCCGACCAGGGCCGCTTCTGGGACGTCATCGACAAGCACAAGGTCAATATCTTCTACACCGCGCCGACGGCGATCCGCTCGCTGATGGGAGCCGGCGATCATTTCGTCAAGCGCGCCTCGCGCTCCAGCCTGCGCATTCTCGGCACGGTCGGCGAACCCATTAATCCAGAAGCCTGGGAATGGTATTACAAGGTGGTCGGCGACAGCCGCTGCCCGATCGTCGATACCTGGTGGCAGACTGAAACCGGCGGCCACATGATCACGCCGCTTCCAGGCGCGACCGATCTCAAGGCCGGCTCGGCCACCCTGCCCTTTTTCGGCGTGCAGCCGCAGCTGGTCGACAATGAAGGCAACGTGCTGGAAGGGGCGGCCGACGGCAATCTCGTCATCGCCGACAGCTGGCCGGGCCAGATGCGTACGGTCTACGGCGACCACGAGCGCTTCATCCAGACCTACTTCTCCACCTACAAGGGCAAGTATTTCACCGGCGACGGCTGCCGCCGCGATGAGGACGGTTACTACTGGATCACCGGCCGCGTCGACGATGTGCTGAACGTCTCGGGCCATCGCCTCGGCACGGCGGAAGTGGAATCGGCGCTGGTGTCGCACAAACACGTGTCCGAAGCCGCCGTCGTCGGCTATCCGCATTCGATCAAGGGTCAGGGCATCTATTGCTATGTGACGTTAATGGTTGGCCTCGAGGGCTCGGATACGCTGCGGCAGGAGCTGGTGAAGCATGTCCGCGCCGAAATCGGCCCGATCGCCTCGCCGGACAAGATCCAGTTCACGCCTGGCCTGCCGAAAACACGCTCCGGCAAGATCATGCGCCGCATCCTGCGCAAGATCGCCGAAGACGATTTCGGCGCGCTCGGCGATACCTCGACGCTCGCCGACCCGGCTGTCGTTGATGATCTGATCGCCAACAGGCAGAACAAGGCTGATGCGGCTTGAGGCCCAAAGAGCTTCATACTTTCCAGCACGGCGCCCTCTTAAAAATATCTAAGATCATGCCGTAGAATCATAGATATGAGCTCATTCCGATAGTCGGAATATCATCGCCAAAGCACCATGGGACGAATTTACTCACGACTTCGCTGAGCCGATGCTCCTCTCATCCATGGCGTTCGACAGCAAGTGGGCCTCCGCAGGCTCTCTATCCAATGGGCAGGCCGTCATCGCCGTCCTGCCCATTGAACTCGATTACTTCTGGCAGCTCCTTATGACCAAAATCCTAATCATGGGCTTGGCCGCCTTGTCCTTTGATATTGCGTGGGGTTACGCAGGCATCTTAAGCTTCTACCAAGCCCTGTTTTTTGGCATTGCCGGCTATGGGCGTAACGCCCACGCGTAGTATCCGGTCGCGATCCATCGACTGAAACAGAAACGGCGGACGCACCATTGCCCCGCCGAACTCTGGCGGAGCATACATGGCACGGATGCTGATTTGTCCGTCTGCGTTAGGCATGACCCGTGGCACAACTCAACTGGACCAGGAAAACTGTCCCAAACTGGACGTTGGAGTTAGACCAGATGGATGTTAGATAATGATAGTCGCAAACGTTGCCGCATGGGTGCGTTTGGAGTGCGTCCGTGTGCAAGATCCCAGCAATCAATAGAACCTGTTCTATGCCTGTTTTTATCTCCCTGTTGCCGGCCAAGGTGTCGGCGCCGCACTCCGGTAAAGCGCCGATTCCAGCCTGTGCAAAGAATTCGGCCAATCAGGCTGGTGCGGCTTTATTTCCGATGGGAGCAGAAGGGAGATGGGCGGCGCTTATTGGAATCGCTCGGCGCTGGCTGTCTGAATCAGGTGTCGACCTGCGATGCTTGATCCCTTTTGTGCCAGTCTGGTACCAGAAGAAGCGCAAGACAACCGGGCCGATGAAGGGAGGTTCGCCCAGGCTGGAATATTCTGTCGCTTCCTTGCCGACATAGCATTCTGGTCGTTCCGGCCGAAAGATTTACTTTTCAGCTTATTCTATCCGGCGTCGGAACCGTCGGGTGAGCTTTCTTTATCTAATAGGAGAATACCTATGCGAGTACATTTTATCGTGCACGAAGCATTCGAGGCGCCCGGAGCATATGAGATCTGGGTGAAGGACCGTGGATACGAAGCAACTTATTCGCGCGTCTACGAGAACAAATCGCTGCCGGAGACCGCGGAAGGTATCGATTTGCTGGTGGTAATGGGCGGTCCGCAATCACCGGAAACCAGCACAGAGGAATGCCCGCATTTCGATGCCGCCAAGGAGCGCGCCTTGATTGGAAAATGCATCTCCGCAGACAAAGCCGTTGTTGGCATCTGCTTGGGCTCGCAGTTGATCGGAGAGGCCTTGGGCGCCACCTATGAGCACAGCCCGGAAAAGGAGATCGGAAAGTTCCCAATTATCTTGACACCCGAAGGAAGGGTGAACGACAAAGTCGCGCATTTCGGCGATACACTAAACGTTGGGCACTGGCATAACGATATGCCCGGCTTGACTGAAAACGCAAAGATCCTTGCCCTCAGCGAAGGATGCCCACGCCAGATCGTCGAATACAGCGATCGAGTCTACGGCTTCCAATGCCATATGGAATTCACTCCGGCCGTGATCGAATTGCTAATCGCAGCATCAGAAAGTGAACTGGCAACGTTGAAGGATTATCGGTTCGTCCAGCAGCCCGATGCTCTGCGCGCTAACGATTATGATGAGATGAACCAAAAGTTGTTCGGTTTCCTGGACAAGCTGATGCAGACCTACGCGTCGAAGCATTAAACGTTCCGGCCGCAACGATGTCCGCAAACTCGCGATGGACAAGACGGGATTCTCGTCTTGTCCGGACTTGCCATTCAGCTTTGCGAAAAAGAGTGCGACCGCATCCGAATGGGCCGCGACCTAATTGTCGAGGGGGGCCGGGAAAGCGATTTTCCCTATCTATTGAACAAGCCAAAGACTTCCTGAGGCGAATTCATCAGCTTAGCTGAGAATCGAACACAGGAAACTTCCTGCGGGAGGGGCCGCTTGCTGCGATCGACAAGTCACTCATGCCCAAAGAATCTTTTATCTCGTTGCACCCGTCAATCGCAGTATGGTCGGAGCTGCCGCCATTTTGCAACGCGGGCTATCGGACCTGGCAAGAGTAACCTTTGAACAGGACCTAGCGATAACACCCCACCAGCAAAGCAAAATGAGATGTTTCGCACGGTCACCTTTGATCTCATCGCTCGATCCGACAACGCTTTCGTCCACGAAGTATACTTCTTCCTTTCGCAAGCATTTCGTGGCATTTGGCTCGTCGGAGTTCATTTCTCAACCCGAACGCCCATGGGTCGTAACGTCGTTTTGCAAACATCGATAATGAGGTCCGCCAAGATGTGGACTCCTCGTTCGATCTGTCGAACGTCGAGTGCGGCATAGCCAAGCACCAAGCCAAACCGGTCGGATAATTGGGTTATCGTTCCAGGATCATAGAGCGGCAAGATCGAATACAATCCCACGCCGGCGCGGCCCGCTTCCCTCAAGAGTACCTCACCCAATTTCTGCGGGACCTCTTTGAACCAAACTACGATGTGAAGTCCGGCATTTGCGCCTTCAACTTCAATTGCATTGCCGAATCGATGAAGCAAAGCGTTGAGAAGTGTGGTGCGCCGCTCATGGTTGAGACGTCGTATTCGTCGCACATGACTTTCATAAGCGCCGTTCTCAAAAAGATTTGCCAATGCCTCTTGATGGAGCGCTGGCGTGTGTCGATCAGTCAGAAGTTTTGCCGTAGCGAAGACTTCGCTCAATTGCGGCGGAACAACAAGATAGCCTATGCGCAGTCCCGGGGCGAGCGTCTTCGAAACCGTTCCCAGATAAATGACGTTTTGCGTATTTTCCAGTCCGAAAAGTGAGGGAACGGGACTGATATCATATCGAAATTCACTGTCGTAATCGTCCTCTACGACATAGGCGCCGAAGGCCTCGGCCCACTGGAGCAGTTGGTGGCGACGTGACACAGGCAGGACACCGCCCAACGGAAATTGATGAGAGGGGGTGACGTAAGCCAACCGGGCGTCGACATTCTCCAACTGCGTGGTATTCAGTCCCGAATCATCGACCGGGATCGGTATGGCAGACGCGCCGCTGCCCGCAAAAATCTGGCGGGCCATGTCATAGCAAGGATTCTCGATCACGAATTTGTCGCCGGCGTTGAGAAGCAAGCGCGCACACAGATCTAAACCCTGCTGTGATCCGTTGACTATGATAATCTGGGCAAGGTCACATCGAATGGCCCTCACACGCCACAAATAGCCCTGCAGCGTTGTTCGAAGTCTTACCGATCCCCTAGAGTCGCTATATGTCAATCTGTCTGGTCTGCGCTTCATCGCTTCGGACATCGCTCGCTTCCATGCCGCTCCCGGGAAATCCGTTCCCGCCAAATCACCGTGGCGGAAGTCGGCTATGGACTTTGAAGCATGATCGGCGGACCACGGTGAGAAACCGCGTATTCGCTCCCCATATGAAGAAAGACGTACAGGACCATTTCGGTGGTTGTCCCTCTGCGCTTTCGGTCTATCTACGACGGCCTTGACGACACGGGGCCGCACGCCATGTTGTATCTCGATAAAACCTTCAGCTTCGAGTTGCTCCAAGGCGACGGTGACGGTCGTGCGGGATACGCCCAGTTCCTGTGCCAGACCTCGTGACGAGGGGAGTTGGCCACCGTCACCGAAGGCACCTGCCGATATCTGCTCTTTTAGCGCCAAGTATATCTGGTATGCCCCGGGACGGCGGGCGGTCGACGTGATTTCTAACTGGCCCATCTTATCTGCCTGGAACTGGATATTAACAGCACGCCAGTCTGGGGCTATTTAGTCCTTTTTCCAAGCCCCATTTGCAATCTCATTATCCGCGAGCGCGTCTCTAAGCCGGATGATCTTAGGCTCAAGGCTCAGAATGAATATATCAGCAGCACCCGTCGCCCGACCTAAAATATTTTTGGGCGTCCTTATCATGCTTGGCATCACCCACTTTCTCAATGACCTGCTGCAGTCGTTGATCGCCGCAATTTACCCGATCATCAAGGAAGCTCACGACCTCGATTTCGTACAGATCGGAACCATTACGATGACTTTCCAGATCGCGGGTTCAGTCTTGCAGCCCGCGATTGGAAGTTATACCGATCGGCACCCGATGCCGTATTCTACGATACTTGGAATGCTGTTTACGTTGGGCGGAGTCGCCGGTTTGGCTTACTCATCAAGCTATGGATTTATTCTGCTTTCTGCGGCGAGCATCGGAATCGGATCCTCAATCTTTCACCCGGAGGCAACACGAATGGCCCGCCAAGCTTCTGGCGGCAGCCAGGGTCTTGCACAGGGTATATTCCAGATCGGAGGACAAGCGGGCGGTGCATTTGGGCCGCTGCTTGCGGCATTGGTGATCGTTCCCCACGGACAGAAAAGCCTCGCCTGGTTTTCGTTCGCAGCGCTCTTCGCAATGGTTCTTTCGATTTGGACTGCACGTCAGCATGCGACGGTGAACGAGCACGCGAGGCAGAGGGTCAAATCCCGGGGACTTCACGAAGAGCGGCCGCAACACGCTCGTACAACGGTGATAGCCGGACTTATCGTTCTGTCGATATTGATGTGTACAAAGAATGCATACCGCGAAAGTTTCCGGTCGTTCTACACCTTTTACCTGATCGAACGGTTTCATACGTCTATTCAGATATCGCAGCTTATGCTGTTCGTTTTTCTGATTTCGTCGGCTGCCGGGGCGCTCATTGGTGGTATTGTCAGTGATAGGGTCGGTCGCGCTCGCATTATCTGGATATCCATTCTTGGTCCTCTGCCGCTAACGCTTCTCCTGCCTTATGCGGGCCTCTTCTGGACCGTCACCCTAACCGTTCTGATTAATCTCGTCATGGCCAGTGCCTTCGCATCCATTCTGATCTATGCGATCGAACTGATGCCAAATCGTGTCGGCTTCATTGGAGGGTTGTTTTACGGTCTCGATTTTGGTCTCGGCGGCATTGCCGCAGCGGTCCTCGGCGGCTTGGCAGACAAGATTGGCATCGAGGGCGTCTACCGGCTATGCTCACTTCTACCATTGCTAGGCTTGCTGGCTTGGTTTCTCCCACAAATAGAGGGCCAGAAAGCTAAAGGCCGATGATGCCAACTGGACCATGCAGAACCATTAAAACTGGCTATTTTAACAGGTCCAGAACGTTGCTATCTGTGTGTAGGAAATTGAACAGATGAAGACGTCATGTACGTCCGGTCACCGTATTGGGCGATATTTTCAAGTACTCTGACGGAAACGAGCAATGTTACTGCAACGAACTCCGCTTTCAAAGGCTGACATAGATCGTTTTGGTTTTGACCCGACCTCGACGTTCCGCGCCAATTTGGTGGCTGTCGAGGATCGGATAAGGCGAGCATGTGCCCGGTCCGGACGAGACGCCGAGTCCGTCCGTCTGCTCCCGATCACAAAGACTGTTCCTGCGCATGTCCTGCGTTGCGCGTTTGAGGCCGGCATAACGGATTTCGGGGAGAACAAAATACAGGAGGCGGTGTCCAAGCGCGAGCAAATGGCCGATCTGGACATCAATTGGAGTATTGTTGGGCACCTGCAGTCCAATAAGGTAAAATATGTTTGCCACTTCGCACGTGAGTTCCACGCGCTCGACAGTCTACGGCTTGCAGATCTTCTGAACACTCGGCTTGAACGGGAAGGGCGCTTCCTCGAGGTCTATATACAGGTCAATACCTCCGGTGAGGAAAGCAAGTTCGGCTTGCATCCCGATGCCCTGATGCCATTCATCGATACGCTCAATCAGTTTCCAAGACTGCGCCCGCGCGGATTGATGACGCTTGCTCTGTTTAGCGACGATATGGAGAAGGTTCGACCATGTTTCGCATTGCTACGCCGACTGAGAGATCAGGCAATTGAAAGCAATCCGACGGTCAACGAACTTTCGATGGGAATGTCGGGCGACTTCGAGGAAGCCATAGAAGAGGGAGCGGACGTCATTCGAGTCGGACAGGCCATATTTGGTAAGCGACCGACGCCCGATTCACATTATTGGCCGGGTTTTCCCGGGTCTGCGTAGTCCACGAAGCCTTTGAAGCCCCCGGAGCGTACGACAAATGGGCTCGCAGGCGTGGATACACATCCACCTATTCCCGCGTTTATGCCCACGAACCGTTGCCGCGTTCGGCTGAAGGAATTGATCTCCTGGTGGTGATGGGAGGCCCGTAATCACCATCGACTTCTCTGAAAGAGTGCCCCTACTTTAACGATGCCCCAGAAAGGATGCTCATCAAGCTTTGCGTTGATGCGGGCAAGGCGGTAGTTGGAGTGTGTCTCGGACCCCCGTTGATTGGCGAGGCTTTGGGTGCGGGCTACGAACACAGTCCCGAGAAGGAAATCGGAAAGTTCGCCATCCAGCTGACATCCGAAGGAAAGCAGAGCACAAAGTTTGATCATTTCGGCGACGTGCTGGAGGTCGGACACTGCCATAATGATATGCCTGGTCTTACGAGGATGCGAAAATCATCGCCTTCAGTGACGGGTGTCCACGCCAGATCGTAGAGTATCAGGATATTGTTTATGGCTTTCAATGCCATATGGAACTTAACCTCGAGGTGGTGAATCACCCCATCGCTGCGTCGGAAAGCGAACTCGCTCAGCTGAAGGGACATCGCTATGTCCAGCAGCCGGATGCATTACGTGCAGACGACTATGTCGAAATAAACGACAAGCTCTTCGTGTTCCTCGATAAGCTGGTTGAAGCCTACGAAATGAAACGTTAGCGAAGAGTGCGGTTGGGCTAATTTCGCATTTTTGCACGATCGTGTGCGGTCTTGAACAATTGGATCGTTGCCAGAAGTCGTCATAACTGGCCCATGCGAAATTGAATGGGGTATACATGAACGAGAACGGTTTCCGGATCGTGCTTGCCATAGTGAGCATGATCTCCATCGGCACAACATACGGATGGAGTGCGACTGCAGCCGTCTTGAGGCAGAGCGCACAAGGTGGCGACCTTCTCATCTACGCATGTTTGACGGCCGCCATAGGAGCAGGCTCAGGGTTTTCCGCGCTGTTGACCAAGCCATGGGGTGCTCGCGCCAGTGTCGCAGTCGGATTGTTGACTTGGGCGACTGGCCTGCTTGCGGCGACTATGATCGGTCCCGTTTCCAGCCCCATTCCGCTTTGCTTGACAATAGGCATCCTTGGTGGTTTCGGGGTTGGCATTGCATACACTGCGTTGGTTGGAGTTTTCCGGACGACACTCGCCTCCCACAAGGTCCTGAGCGGTTCAATCGGTCCGCTGGGTTTTGCTTCGGGAGCAGCGACACTCGTCTATGTTCAAACAGCGAATCCAACGACGACCGGTACCTCCGCCATTTATCTTTGGCTTGGCGCTATTGTTTTGATCCTCGCCGTATTCGCGGCTTTCTTAATGCCGGGGCCAAGTCAGCCTTTGATTGTTGCAAACTCAGCAACGCGCCCGAAGCTCTGGACGACTAGCACGCTCTTTATTTGGTTGCTGTTGGCGTTGAACGTTGCGCCCGGAATGGCGATCGTCGGTGTAGCAGTGCCCTGGGTAGCGACCTTGCGCAATTTGACAATCGGCGAAGCAGGAATTGCAGTTGCGTTCGTGGTCCCCTCGTTGTTTGTCGGGCAGATCCTTGCTGGTTTGGCGGCTGAACGATACGGTGAAAAAACAACGCTACTCGCGATGTTTGGTCTGCGAGTGGGGGCTTTTGCAGTTTTTGGTCTTATTGTTCCAAAGCCTGAGTTTGTTATCATGATAGCGCTTGCATGCCATGGTGGCGGGTTTGGCCTTATTCCACGTATCGTTAGTCGTAGTCCATCGGGTGCACATCCATATGCGATCAGCCTGGTGCTTACCGCATGGGGCATTGGAGGTCTCCTGGGGATTGCGCTTTTTTCGACGACGGCCGGTGGAGCGCAGCAGTGGGTTGGTTTCGCTGGCTTGGCGGTGTTGATGGCGGCCGGATTGTTCGTGGTCGCTCCGGCCACGCGGCAAGGCGAGGTATGATGGCTCGGTATGCCTGACAGATGACAGCGCCAATGGTATCTGCCTCGGCTTTGAACAAGGGATCATCCGCTGGGGAAAGCGTAAGCGGCTATTTGCTGCGGATAGTCTCCCCATATTTGGGCTACCCAGTAAAGCGGCAAATAGCTGGCAGATGAAAATTAAATTTTATCATAGGCGTGCCCTGCTAAAGGGCATGCCTTCGGTGATGGCGGAGTGGTCGAAGGACGGCTAGTACGAAGCAGTCTGGTGTATTGTCGCGCGTTGAGAGAGCGAATGACATGCGCCGGCTATTACGCGATCGACATCGGCAATAAACTGTTCGTCTTCACCCCTCGGTGTGATTTCGAGGAGAATGCGCCGGGTCTCGGCAGCTCCCACGGTTCGATGCAATACCCATGACGCCAGATAGGTGGTGGCCAGGCAACCACCGGCAGTCGCAACGTTGCCGCTCACGACAAGAGGCTTTTCGACGACCGTTGCGCCAGCGGCATTCAATTCCTCAACAGCCGATACCGTGGTCGTTGCGGGAGAACTGGTCAAAATTCCTGTCGCAGCAAGTATAAGGGCACCAGAGCACTGCGACCCGATCAGCTGTCTGGCAGGGTCCAGTTTGAATTGCTTCATGAACTCCGTCGATTTGGCGCATGCGCGAGACCCTGGACCGCCTACCACAAGGACTACGTCCGAGCTCTCTACTGCTGCAATGTTAGAATCGGTGCTGACCGACATTCCAAGTTCGGACGTGTGAACAGATGCGGTACCGAGTATCTGGACCTCCCATTGGCGTCCTTGTACCCGATTTAGAATGTCCCAGAGCAGGACCAGATCAACGTCCGCAAATCGATCATATACGACTATGGCCACAGAAGTCATTTTCTACTCCAAAGTTGAGCTGCTTGATTCTTGAGGTTGCGATCGCTGCCGATCACTTTTAACGTATCATCCTCTTAAGCAGCATACTCCCAGATTGCTCGAACAAGCGTTGATTAAGTTGGCAACACGAGGTTACTTGAGCTCAAGGTCTAATGAGCATGCGTCTCGATCTGTAATGCCAAGTTGCTATAATTGCATGCAATCTTGATATGGCGAATGTCGGGGCATCCGTAACCGTATAAATGAGGCGTGTGATGATAGTGATGTCATAGCGGGTCGTTTCGGTTGAAACTCATCCGTTTAGAGATGCTCTTTACCGAGCGATTGTCGCTGTGTTTCAGTCTGCCAGTTGCTCTCCTATTGGAAAGATCCAGACAGACAAGCGGAATTCGGTTCTGCGTACTGCACCACGAAACTCCATGAGGAAGAAGGCATCGCTTTCTTTCTTCTGGATTGATTTTTATGCAGCCCTGAGAATCGATACTCATCGGCGATGAAAAGCGCTTAGTTTATCCTAATTTTGCATGCGCTCATGTAGTTTCGACGACCGAAATATCGATCGAGAAGATGCAGTTGCGGGCACCTTCTGGTGGCTGACCTTGCCCGGCCACATCAAACGCCCGACATTGAAGGCGGTGTGGCCCTGGGATCGAAGGTGTCCAGGGATACAAAAAACGTTGCCACGAATGTTGCAGGCGGGGCTCCAATTCCGCCGAATTCCAATGTAGACCACCATCTGTACTGACCTCGACGATCTGGATCGGATCCGCGGCCCAAGCCCAACCGGAAACAACCGTCTCTGCTCCTAAGCGTATGGTCATTTCATGGGCCGGGTCTACAATCAGAGAATGGGGGGCGACCCGCCAGACGGGAGTGATGGTTTCGTGACCGTCTACCACCTGTCGATCATTGTACATGACGGTGGTGAAATAACCTGGTGAGCGTTCGGCGCGCAGGTCGAGGCCAGTGAGCCATTTTGTCGAATTTGTTCCGTAATAGCCGGGGACAACAAGACGTACCGGCCCACCACGTTCATCTTCGAGATCTTGGCCATTCATCTGCAGAGCGAGCAAAATATCTTCGCGCTGGACCTCCTTGATTGGCAGATCCTTTACAAAGGCAGGGATATCAATCCCGTGATAGTCGCCACCGTCAGCACCGATTGACCATAAAAACGCTGCGTGCGGCAGAATGCCTGCTTGCGCAAGAACATCCTTCAGCGGAATGCCGCGCCAGACGACGTTCGCGACGCGGCGCACCGGGACGGTGGGATGGAACGGGTGACCAGCGCATTCGTGGAAGGAATATACCTCGCGCTGCGGCATGCCGCGCAAATCATCTAGCTTGAGGGCTATCTCGCGATCAACCATTCCCCGGATCGTGACTATCCAGTTGCTTCGATCGACGGGCGGAATGCCCATGTGGTTCAATGAGAAGACCTCATCACGCTGGGTCTCAAAATCCACCAACGCCTTAACCGGCGGTTGCTTCAGGTTCGGTAGATTCACACCGTCGAGCCAAAATCTGTTCATCTTGTTTCTGCCTGCTACGTGGATACCGAAACACCTTGGGCGTGAAAGGGGGCCGGCGACCCCCCTTTCATAACTACTTCGAGGCGGCGATGACTTCGATCAAAATACGCGCGCCATCAACAGGAAGAGGTGAAGCCTTGACGACCGATCTTGCCGGTACGTGTTTGAAACGTGATTTCCAAACCTCTTCGAAGTCGGCAAAATCATGCAGGTCTGTCAAAAAGATCTGTGCTTTTGCGATATGCTGGAGATCGCTTCCAACCTGCTGGAGCGCCGCGTCCAGCCGGTTCAAGACCCACTCGGTCTGGAGCTTGATTGCCGACGAGTAATGTGGATAGGCGGGATGCACAACGCATTCTTCGGGAAGACGGCCACTATCGAAACCGGGGAAAATACCCGCCGAGAAAACAAGATCTCCAGTCCCAACCGCTTCCGGACCGCATGGCCCAACCTTTTCAGGCAATCGGAGGTCCTTGCCTGTGTAGGCTGTCAGATCAATCTCAATGACAGTGTCGCCCACCAGGAGAGAGCCAATTCCGGTGACGGCAAGCGCCGCGGATGTCGGAAGCGCATCCTTCCAGGCGGATTTGAAGCCTTCATGCTGCTTCGTGTCCAGGAGAAGAGCTTGCCCTTTAACAACCTGAACGAGTTCGGCGCCGCCGGCTGCGAGAGAGCGGGCCATATTCTTGATCGTGTACGATGATTGTTTGCAAATGTCTGCTTCGGCACCACGACCGCCGGCTTCCGGCGGTACACCGTCTACGGCATTATGAGCCAACTGTCCGGAGGTGAAGACGAAGTCTCCGGCTCGCATGACTTCGACCTTTTTCGTCAGTGGGCGGGGGGCATCCGATTTGCCCGGTGTCTTTGTCAGACCGCCATTCTTATCAAGGGCAATCAGGGAGATCTCAAGTCGCGCACCGGGAACGAGAAGATCGGCAGCTCCTACGGTCGTCCGGGTGGGTGGGTTCGGAAAAACTTGTTTCCATACTTTGTCAAAGCCCGGGAACTGAGTTCCATCGCGCAGGAAGACATGGGCCTTTACTACGTGGTCTAGCGAGCTCCCCCCTTCTTCGAGGAAAGCGGCTAGGGTCCGGAGAATATGGGCGGTCTGGCGTTCGGATGGCGCTGAGAAATATGGAAAGTTGAAATCTTCGGCCGCTTCCGGCGCAATACCATTTTTCCAATCGGTCGCGAGGACTGCGGAGGTGAAAACAAAGCCGCCGGCTTTGGCGGTATTTGCCTGCCACAATGGCGTCGAACCCGGCAATGTATCGTTTTTCTCTGGCACTGTTGTGTTCATTGAAATCTCCTCTATTTAACGAAGTTGTTTTTCGATCCAGAGAGCATGCTCGAGCAGCCTTCTGTCTGCGAAGCGAGACCCGATGACTTGAACTGACAAAGGCAGCCCATAGGCACCGTTACCAAAAGGAAGGGCGATCGAAGGAAGGCCGAGCAAAGACCAACCCAGGCAGAAAGTAGCGTCACCGGTTGAATCGAGGCCGATCGGCGCCTCCCCTGGCGTTGAAAATGTCAACAGGACGTCGAAATCGTCCAATGCTGTATCGAAGGCGGATGACAAGTGTCGCGCCTGCAATTTTGCATCATCGTAGGCATCTTCGGTGACGACGTTGGCTGCGGCATACTCCTTGAGGAAGACGGCTCCAAGATCGTTCGCTCGCGTACTAGACACTTCGGGTTCCAGCGACCTGGCCATCTCATAGCGTGAAATGGTCCTTTGCCATTCATTGGACCTTTCAAAACCGGGCACAGGATTGACATCTATGAGCCTGGCGCCCGATCTTTGGCAGATAGCCGCGACCATTTGAAATGCCTTGACGGCTTCGGCAGTTGCATGTTCGTGAAAAGGTCCTGGAAATATACCAATCCTGGGTGCCGCAACGCAATCATCGAGCGGCCGGTAAGTCGTTCGCCCACGTAGGGCGTCGTAGAACAGCGCCGCATCTCCGACTGAGACGGAGAATGTTCCCAGCGTATCAAGCGACCAGGAATAGTGCTTGGCTCCGATGTTAGATAGCGCACCGAACGTGGGCTTGAACCCGACCACGCCACAAAAGGCAGCGGGGCGCACAATCGATCCCCCGGTTTGAGATCCGGTTGCCAAAAATACCTGCCGATCCCCTACTACGGCTGCAGAACCTGAAGAGGATCCTCCGGGTGTGTGCTGTGGGTTATGGGGGTTTGTCGTCGCGGTTGGTCTGCTGGCGCCAAATTCTACAGTAGATGTTTTCCCGAGGATAATAGCACCGCCGCGACGCGCTGCGGAGATGTTGGCAGCATCAGTGAAAGGGCGGTATCCGTTGTAGAATGGCGAGCCATAACCTGTGGGCTGTTCCTCTGTGTCAAAGAGGTCCTTGACGGCTATCGGAATGCCGTGAAGCATGCCTGTTCGGGGCAAAGCCTGCATTCGGCGTGCGTCTTGGATTGCCCTTTCACTGTCGAGATAGGCCCAGGCGTTTAGCTGGGGTTCTCTGTCGAGAGCCCTTTCTATAGAGTACCGAACGAGGCATTCGATCGACAGCGTGCCGTTATCGATCTGCTTAGCGGCCTCCAAAGCGGTGTCTGGAATGACTTTTTTTGCGCTGCGAGTTGCCATGTCCAAATGCTAGACATTTGCATCTATTGCGACAAATGCTTATTGCTTCATCACTCATGCCAAATTGATATACACCACACTTCAGGCGAACCTCCCAGCGGCCGTGCCCTCATCAGCCGTCCTAGCAGGATATTTTGCGCCAACATGCTTCGCGCAACGCCGGTTACAGCTCACGTGCTGAAGACGGTCTAGCCCGCCACAGGTAGCGGGAGACTTGAGTCACTACCATCAACTATTGGTGTATGGCTTTGGACACGCAGCGCGGTGTTTACTTCCGACACTAAAGATTTATTCGCTTGCGCACACCAGCATTTCTTAAGGCTCGCCAAGACCGAGTAAACCGCGAGTGCGCTCAGACCGACCGGAATGGGGACTGCTGCGTGTTGCCCGCATCCGACAATTGGATTGCCGGAGGAGGATATCTTTCCGGGCGACTATCTCCAACCAATGAACGCCGGCCATCAGGGTTCAAACTGAGATGACGTTGGCCGTCGAGAGACATCTGACAGGGCGCGAAGTCCTTTCAAAGGTCACAGCGAAGCCGAAATCGCAAAGAGCGACGTAGACCAGACCCTCTCAGCGATCATCGATCTCCGCTTGTGGTTCGGAAAGAAGGCTTAGACGGCAAACCGACCTGCGCGCCTATCCCTGACGGTCGCTATAGATAGGTTCGTTTCGACACTGGCAATGCGGGAAACATCGAGGACCAGTCGAAGATTCCAAGCCGCCTTCGACACGGGACGGAACGACGCAACCGAGCAGGCGCAGGGGAAGCCGCAACCGCAAATGGTTAGCCTGCGGTTTTCGACCGGGATAGGGACAAAGAGTGGCTCTCGCCAGTTATGCACTTTTGGAAATTGCGCGGACGTAAAGATGTCGCACCATAGCTGCCTAGTTGCTTACCTGCGCGCAGTGGCAGGGCCACGCACGCCACTCATTAATGAAGAATCCGGCGAAGGAAATCCTGAGCCCGTTCACTGGCGGGTCGATCAAAGAACTGCTCCTTAGATGCGTCCTCAATGATGCGTCCAGCCTCCATAAAAAGTACGCGATCAGCGACTTTCTTGGCAAAGCCCATTTCATGGGTGACGCACATCATAGTCATTCCCTCTTTAGCAAGTTCCATCATAACATCCAGCACCTCGTTGATCATTTCCGGATCAAGAGCAGAGGTTGGTTCGTCAAAGAGGATGGCCGCCGGATCCATCGAGAGAGCGCGTGCGATCGCGACGCGTTGCTGCTGGCCGCCAGAAAGCTGCCCGGGATATTTCTCCGCATGGGATTTCAACCCGACACGGTCTAGCAGCGCAAGACCCTTCGCGACCGCTTCCTCTTTTCCTCGGCCGAGAACCTTTCGTTGCGGAAGCGTGAGGTTTTCCATCACCGAGAGGTGCGGAAACAGCTCAAAGTGCTGGAATACCATGCCAACGCTCGCCCGGAGTGTCGGGAGCCTTGTTTTCCGATCCCGCAGACGTTGGCCATTGACGGTAATTTCACCCGTTTGAATTGGCTCGAGGCCGTTGACAGTGTAGATCAAAGTGGACTTTCCTGATCCCGATGGGCCGCAGATCACGACAACTTCCCCTTTGGCTACCTGAGTGGTGCAATCCGCGAGTACTTGGAAACTGCCGTACCATTTGGAGACGGATTCGATCGAAATCATCGTTGTACCCTTTTCTGAAGAGCTCTGACGCATATGGACGCGAAGCTGCAGATAACGAAATAGCAGGCCCCCGCAATCAGGATCATCTCAGCGGAGGTCCCATCACGCTCGCCGATATTGGTAGCGGTGCGGAAGAAGTCGGCGAGGCTGATCACATACACAAGTGAGGTGTCTTGAAACAAGATGATGGCCTGTGTCAGAAGCAAGGGTGTCATGGCCCGAAAAGCCTGCGGCAAAATAATCAACCACATGGCCTGAGTGTAACCCATACCAAGAGCCATTGAAGCTTTCATCTGGCCCTTCGGAATTGCGCTGATGCCGGCACGGATGATTTCCGAATAGTAGGCCGCTTCGAAGAGTGAGAACGCGACCATCGCAGAGACAAGCCGGATATCTGCGCTGGGCGACAGTCCAAGGACAACTTGGATGAACTGCGGTACGATCAGATAGAACCACAACAAGACCATCACGAGCGGTATTGACCTGAAAATCGTGACATATCCGGTGGCAAACCAGCGGAATATCCTGATATTGGAAAGGCGCAACAGCGCCAGGATGGTCCCCAGGAATATCCCAACAACGATCGCAGTGGCAGTGATCTGAAGAGTGACGATCATGCCGGCGCCCAGGCTGGGAAGTGCCTCGAAGATGATTCCCGAGTCAAAGTTATCCATTATCGACCTCCAATTGATCCGGGGATTCTAAGTCGCGGTTCAATGAGACGCGCACCGGCCACAACGATGAGGTTGATAAGTGCGTAAGACAAAGTGACTGCAGTGAAGGATTCGTATGTATGAGCAGTATAATCAACCAGCTGACGCGCCTGCGCGGATAGCTCCAAAAGCCCGATGGTCGAAGCTACCGTAGAATTTTTGAAGACATTGAGGAACTCTGATGTCAATGGCGGCAGAATAACCCTAAATGAGACTGGTAGCAGAACATATCGATACGCTTGCCATTGGGTAAATCCGAGTGCCAAACAAGCCGCACGCTGCCGAGGAGGCAGTGAGTTGAGCCCAGATCTCACCTGTTCGCAAACGCGGGCAGCAGTAAACAAACTAAGGCAAATGACTGATGTGACGAAGAACTGCGTCGTGGGCGGGAGCTGCTTGATCGCGTTGCCGATGGTCAACGGCAGAAGCTCTGGTATGACAAAATACCAGATGAAGAACTGGACGATCAGGGGAATATTCCGGAAGATCGAGACATACGCTGCTCCGGCGGTCGACAGCGCCCGGTTCGGCACTGTCCGCAAGACACCCAAAAAGGTTCCTATGGCAAGCGCGGTAATCCACGCCGCAATCGAAACCTGGATGGTGATCCAGAAGCCGGACAACAACCACCCAAGATAGGTCGTCGGTTCGCCAGTGGAAACCGGACCCAGGAAGATCTCCCAATTCCATGTATAATTCATCGAAAGACTCCGGACCAGAAGGGCCAGCGAACTGGCCCCTCTGCCCAAATTTTGTTACCGGCTTACCTTGTTGAGATCGTCTGAAGCCGTGTCGTTGGGATTTGCGTAGAGCGTTCTCAGAGCGCCGCTCATCGGAAACGCCAGGTTCAGCCCGCGGGGAGGAACGGGAGACTCGAACCACTTCTTATAGAGGCTCTCCATCTCAGCAGAGTTTTCGATTTTGGCGATGACCTCGTCTGCGATTTTCTTGAACTCCGGGTCTTCCCTTCGCATCATACAACCGTAGACCTCAGTCGATTGGGGTTTGCCCACGACATGCCACTTTTCCGGCGTGCGAGACCGAGCCTTCTGCCCCGCCAGCACAGCATCGTCTGACATGTAGGCGATCGCTCTTCCCGTCTCCAACGTCTGGAAGGACTCGCTTTGGTCTTTGGTGCTGATCACGCTCATCCCCATTTGGCGATCCTGGTTCATGGCGCGCAGTAGCCGTTCGGACGTGGTTCCCGCCATGGTCACGACGGTCTTCCCCTTTAGATCCTCGAAATCGCTGACACCCGAATCGACCGCCGTGAGAAGTCGCGTCTGGATCAAAAAAATCGAATTTGAGAACGCGACCTGCTTGGCGCGGTCCAAGTTATGGGTTGTCGAACTGCATTCGAGGTCAACTGTCCCGTTCTGAATGAGGGGAATACGGTTCTGAGAGGTCACCGGGATGTTCTGGACGACAAGCGAAGAAAGGCCCAGCTTACCTTTGATCGCCTCGACGATGCGAAGCTGGATTTCGCGAGAATAGCCGATGACCTCTTGGTTCTGATCGTAATAGGAGAACGGAACCGAGGTCTCCATATGCCCTAGGGCGATGGTCCCACTCTGCTTGATCTTCTCAAGCGTCGGCGATTTGGTTTCGTCTGCGTAGACAGCAGTTGTTGCAAGGGTGACAGCAGACAGTGCGGTTGCCGCTAAGATGTTAAACTTCATGTTCTCCTCCTGTAGTTGTTATTGCTATTTCATTCAGCGCCTGTCTGATGGCAGCCGCCCAGATCGTGCATAGCTTGGCGATTGTCGGCGTAAACCGGTTGACGCGCCGCTGCGCTCCGGACCTATCAACGCTGGATGGCAGCGGGATCGCACAAAATTTGAACTCCCGATCCCAGGTCCGATAAGCCTTTCAAGGCTGAACAAGGAAGGCCTTGAACACACCAGACATGAGCGTCCATCAAACATCCAAGTGATCGACCCCGATAAGGCCTATCCCAGTTATTTCGGCCCCCCAAGCTGCCTTGCCGGAAAGTATAGAAAGGCAACATGATATCTGCAAATACCCCAATCGTCGGCGTCTATGTTGATTTGATATAGGCGTTGCTACTCGGCGCATTTGCAACGCCCAATTGTGGCGACGCTGGACTGCCCGGATGTCTGGCGAAATCGCAATGTCCGTATGAAGGGTCGGCGCGGGTGAAATTGGCCGTCATGAAACGGCATAGGTCGATTCACGTCCAACTTGTGGTTGGCAGTATCGGCATACAGGTCGTTGCTACGAAGCTTGTCCGACCGTCCTCGACGTCAGCGAGTGTGCCAAGGATGGCTTATATCCCACCACTATTGATCTGGTTATCGGCATCAGAGTGCGGTGCCCGCATTACTTTTTGTACCCCCAGTCGACATGCTATAAGACTCCGGCTTCACATCTATAGCGGAAGATGCTTATTATTGTGCCTTTCATGCGTACTTGGTATACGCTCACACGTTCGAGGGGTCATGCATGAGCCGGGCGCTTAACAGCCGTCATATCGAGACATTCCGCGCAGTGATGC
Organism: Martinezella sp. CNPSo 3964; assembly: GCF_057784375.1. Taxonomy (NCBI): domain Bacteria; kingdom Pseudomonadati; phylum Pseudomonadota; class Alphaproteobacteria; order Hyphomicrobiales; family Rhizobiaceae; genus Martinezella; species Martinezella sp. CNPSo 3964. Next base: position 309,361 of record NZ_JBXSOW010000004.1, on the reverse strand, counting down.
TTAGTGGGACAACAACGGCCGCTGCACAGGTTCTGAACACGACCCAGCCCGCAGTCAGCAGGACACTCGCGCAATTGCAGTCGGCTGCCGGCATACGGCTTTTTGACATGCAGCGCGGCCGTTTACTCCCGACACCGGAGGCTAAGGAACTATTCGATTCCGTGCAAAGCCATTTCTTAGGGCTTGAGAAAATCGAGCAGACGGTGAGCGCGCTGCGACAGACTGGAACGGGACTATTGCGTGTCGCGTGCACCCCGGTATTGGGACTGTCGATAGTCCCCAGTATTGCTGCCCATTTCAGGAAGAGCTTCCCGAGCGTCCGGATCAGTCTTCACACAATAGATACGCGCTTGATGCGAGACGGGCTCTTGAGCGGGATGTATGACTTGGCGCTTTCGACCAGCAACTTGAATTCAACCGGGTTGGAGTCGGAGTTAATCCACCAGACCCTTTCCGTATGCGTCATGGGTAAGGCGCATCCGCTCGCCGCAAGAGACTCGGTAGCAGTCACGGATCTTAGCAACTATCCGCTTCTTGCCCACCACAAGGAGGATACGCTGCAGCAACGGTTGCATAATCTCCTAACAAAACACCAGATCGATCCTCCATCGGTTATCGAAACAAATTACTCCGCAACGATTTGCGCGATGGCGGCCGCCGATCTGGGGATCGGCCTCGTTAGCCCATACGCCGCATCAGTTTTTTCACACATCGTGCAAATCCGCCGGTTCTCGCCTGGTATTCCTATTCAGACCGAAATGGCCTATCCCCCGAATGTCGCGCAATCGAAACTGGCTCTGGCATTTGCTGAGGGGGTGCGGACAGAATTCCAGAAGATGAAGTGATCGCTCGTATATCAATTCTGCATAGTTTTGCAACGCGACGGCATTGGTCATTATCCACTTGATGATCAATTATGTCGCCAATTAGGACGAGCTGGGTGAAGTCGCCCTGATCGGTGGCGAAGGAGGGTTGCGGTGCACTTAGGCCGCGCGCCCTCTCGGGTGAGGATAGCGAATGCTTGTCGATCTGACACAAGATTTTCATGATGGGATGCCCAGTCCCAAGCTCAAGGCTGGCGGCGTTGGGGTACAGATCGAGCCATATCTGACCCACGAACAAACCGGGCCGTCATACGAACTGAGGTCTGAATTCGAAATCACCAAGGTCTCATTTCAGACGTCGGTCGGAACCAAGCTGGATGCCCCGCGCCATCGGTTTCGTTCTGGCGAGGATATCGCTTCGATTGAATTGGAGCGACTGATTCGTCGCGGGGTGGTTATCGATGCGCGTTTTGCAAAGCCGGGCCAAGGCATCACCCTTGCGGACATCGGCTTTCCTGATGATCTCGAAGGCCTGGCCGTCCTAATAAATTTCGGGTGGGACGCGCATTGGGGGAGCGACCTTTACCATGACCACCCATATCTTGCTCGAGACGTCCTTCGTTTCCTTTGTGACCGGAATATCGGTCTTCTGGGAGTTGACTGTTCGAACATCGATTCGACAGCTGATATGGAGCGCCCAGCCCACACGTGGCTGCTCGAAAAGGGCACCCTCATTGCTGAGAACTTATGCCGTCTGAATGAGCTTCATGGGAAGGCATTTCGGTTCTTTGCCATGCCCTTGAAAGTCCGGGACGCTGCGGCGTTCCCCATAAGGGCTTTTGCTGAGGTGTCAGTCTAACGACAGCCGGCGGGCTGTCGGCACGCCTCGCCACATCGCATTCGCACGGGTCAGTCGAAACACGCGGCAGCATACCAGAAACACATGGCCACGTAGCAAGAAATCATTTTCTGATATGCTGGCCGCTCGATAGGCTTACCTCAGTTTCAAGAGCCGCGTCGTTGCGGCGAGGTTGTTCTTTGTAAGGAACAGTCTCATCAGACATTGGGTGTGCAATGACCAAACCAAGAAAGATCGCCACGACTCGGCGAATTGGCTCTGACGAGAAGAACTATTTTTTTGGATATTATAACAAGTCCAACTGGGATCGCACCGGCCGGTACCTTCTTGCGCATCAAGTCCCCTGGGCTGAGAAAACTATCGATCCTTATCTTGTGTCGCGGGTGGGATACTTCGATACGGCGGAAAGTGACAAATTCACCGTGGTGGGAGAAACCTCCGCGTGGAACTGGCAGATGGGCGCCCAGCTGCAGTGGTTGAACAATCTACCCGGACGCAAAGTTATTTACAACGCCCGCGCGTTCAACAAGTCTGGCCGCTATCCGGGCTTCTGTAGCGTTGTCTGCGATATCGAGACGGGCGAGGAGCGCTGCCTGCCGTTGCCGATATATGTCGTTGCCCCGAACAGCGCGTGGGCGTTGAGCGTCAACTATCGCCGTCTTTGGGTTACCCACCAGACGATCGGATATAGCGACAGCGAGCCGGTGGATGCGTTGGATCTGCATCCGGCCGATGATGGAATTTTCCGCATGGATGTTGTCAACGGCGACTATCACCTTCTGGTGAGCTATCAAGCGTTGCGCGACTTTCATCCGAAGGAATCGATGCGCAAGGCCTTGCACTGGGTTAGCCATATCGAAGTGAACCCAGCCTCCACCAGAGTCCTCTTCCTGCATCGCTGGACAGAGCGTGTCGCGGACGAGACCTGCTTCCTGCATCGCCTGATCACCATGAACCCAGATGGGTCCGATATGCGGCTGCTGGAATGTTCAGATCATCCTCTGCCACAGTTGAACGATGATTTCGACCCCAACAGCGCCGGCACCTTCGACTACGAAAAATCGGAATACCAGATCTCCCATCCGCTATGGAAGGATGACACGCACATCATCGTCTGGGGACCGCATTCAGGTGAAATTCACTACCATCTTTATGAAGACGTCGAGGGTGGAAATGTCGACGTGGTCGGTCGCGGCGTCTTGACTGAGAACGGCCATATGAGCTTCTCCCCAACTGATCAGCGCTGGATGGTGAGCGACACCTATCCGGACGCGACGACATCTATTCGAGAGCTTTTCCTGTACGATATGATGACCGGGGATCGAACCTCGCTAGGCAGCTTTTATACCAGCCCCAGCCTGGGCAAAGAAAACCGTTGCGATCTGCATCCACGCTGGCGGCCGAACGGAATTGAAGTTTGTATCGATTCCATCCACGAAGGCGAACGACGGATCTACACGGTTAGCCTTGACCAGGTTTTGGCCTAACCCGCATGGAAGCTTGACAAAACTCATCGATCGCTGAGCTGCCGTCGCGTTTAGCAACCAAAGGCGACGCGATCCTCCCATCAAGATTGCTCAGGCTTCCTTTGTGCTCGTCAAACCCTCGGGAAAGGGGGCCTTCGCGTATTGTTTCAGCGCTTGTGAAAAATGGGGCTCGTGAAAGGGCTACGCCACGAAGCACCAAAAGAGGCGGCGCGATTCGAGTTTTTCACGGGCAGAAGCCGACGGCGCGAGGGGAGCGCTGAGCAGAAGGCTCAAATTGTTGCGGCAAGCTATGAGAAGGGCATGACCTTGACGTATCAAATTGCCCATTTACAGCTTGCTCACTTGGCGGCAAAAGAACAGCTTCCGGAACTGGGTTGTGAGACGCATGGCAGCAATAATTTTGAGCTACGCACTGTCGCCGTTCCAGCAGTATATTGGTTCTCGATCCAAGCCTTCGACAACATCTTCAGGTGGCAAAGCTATTCCGAAATTGGTCGCTCCATAGCGATGCGAACCACGAGAGAGGATTTCTTATTCAAAGCGGCCACACGCGGACAAAGTGTTGTCAGGGTGGGTAGCCGGAACATAACGGTCAATCCGATGCAGGCTTGCATCACCGACTTCCATGAAAACCAGGTGGTCAACATGGGAGCGGATTGCCTAGCCTACGGGTTTGGAATATCACGCCACCTGGTCGTCGAGTCCCTCCAGAAATTGCACGGGGTCCCGGTTCCGACTGGCTTCGGATTCGAGCCGGTCATCGACATGTGCAGTCCCTATGTTGCCACCTTGCGGAACATGCTGAGTGTGTTTCAGGACGACGCTCGAGAACATCGAAGTCTGACCGGATCGGCGGTTGCCTTGAAGATGTTCGGGGAGACTTTCTCAATGTTTGTCGTTGAGAACTTCAGGCATTCGCTGAGCAATGCTTCCAATGCCGCCCATTGGGTTGCCCCGGCTCAGCTACGAAGGGCGATGGATTTCGCCATCGCGAACGCTGCCGCGCCAATTACCGTCTCAGACATGGCCGCCGCTGCCGGCGTCAGCGTGCGGACGCTTCAGACTAATTTTCAACGGTTCATCGAGCGCTCACCCTGGGAATTCCTGAGAGACCATCGATTAGGGCTCGTACAGTCGGAACTTGTGGCTGCCGAAAATGACAGCTCAGTGGGGAGTATAGCCAAGAAATGGGGTTTCGCGCATCCGGGGCGGTTTGCAGCGCTTTACCGTCGAGCTTACGGACGATTTCCTTCTGAAGACTTAGGTATGCATGCGCGATAGTCACACGTTGTCAGCGCCAACGGCCGCGAGCTCGGGTTCACATAGAACGTTCCTCTCTCTGCTTCGCTTATCGCCAGCCGGAAGTAAGTGCTCCCTCTTCAGCATGAACCTTCTTTTGAGGCCAACCAGGAGCTCGCTGCGGTGGTCGTCTTGAAATCCGCGATAGCCCGGCAATAAATGCTGGGAACTTCTTCCTGAAGCATTTTGCTGAGCGAATTTCCGGGAGGCAGCTCAAGCGCGGTCGTACAGCCGTGCTCCTTCAGTAGTGTCATGCAAGTCAGCCAGTCTACCGGTGAAGTCAATTGCGAGCACAGCTTTTCGATCGCCAGATCTCGATCGCGGACAGCAGTTCCATCTACCCCGGCGAGTACCGATACATCGGGGATGCGGAATTCCACGCTTTGAAGTGCATTTCGAAAGGGAGCGACGGCCGCCGCCATTAGCGGCGTATGCGATGCAATACGAACGGAAAGCTGCCGCGCGTGTCCGCCCATAGATGTCACCATGCCTTCCAGCTCATCGATGGCGCGGGCAGGGCCCGTCAGGACAAGGTGGTCCTCCCCATTCCGAATGGCAACATGGCAACCGACTCCGGAGCATAGCGCGATCAACGCTTCTTCTCGCAAGCCTTTGATTGCGATCATCCTGGTGGGCTCGGAGTAGGAGCTGTCCATTGCCTGGCCACGCTGTTGCGCGAGCCAGATCAACTCGCGTGGGTTCCAAGAACCGGCGCAGCCATAGGCAAGTAGCTCTCCAATACTATAGCCCGCGATCAGAACCGGCTCGGGAAGCTCTGGTCGCAGCACCTGTAAAATGCCATCCCTGTCGCACAGAGCAACGGCTGCGCGATCGCGTTCTCGAAAAGCTTTTCGCCGGACGCCGCAACATTCTCGATCGAAAGCCCGGTCACGCGATGAAAATCATCGAAGACCTGCAGAGCCAACGGGTGCCCAGCAATCATTCGCAGCATATCGCTGTTTTGGCTGGCTTTGGCCCGGACATAGAATTGCGAAGCTCATTGCGCTGCAGCCTCCAACTCGTGGAGGAAGAGGTGCAGGCCAGAAGGTCCGCAGCGCCGCCCGGCGAAATCCGGCGCTCGACGCATCGCCGGTGGAACTCGATGGCTTTGATCTTGAATTCCGTATCCAACACGCCACCTGCGTCAAGAATGGTGATGGCTTGTCGTTGGAGGAATGCCAGTCCTTCGCGCCCTGTCCTGTGGAGGAATTGGTATCGTCGATATTGGCCATCAGGGTGAAGAGGACCTGCAAACAGGCGTCCTCTATAGAGCGCTCCTTGTGAAGGATGGATTTCATACACGGCAAGGCCAGATCTACCAGAACACGAAACCCGCCAGTGGCCTGATGTCTTGCGCCTTGCCCGCCATGCCTCGCCAAGGCGAGGGAGCCATTTGAATTCGGCACGGCGGGCGCCGCAGCGAGAATATCCGCTCCCCAGGTACTTTCTACCGTAGTGCATACCGCTTCGCCCGTTGGCGAAACTCCGCCGGCTGACAGCAAGCCCGCTGCGGCGGCAAGGAGACCGAGGTTGAAAATCACGCTGCGGTGGGTGTTGACGCCCTGTGTCGCGGCCATCATCCTCGCCTCCGCGAGCAAACCTAGTTCCTGCAGTTTTCCAAACGGATGCCGTTGCGATCCGGCAATTGCGATTTCCGTGAAATAGCCGCGGAGAGAAAACAGGCTGCGCATGAACGTCGCCATCGACATGTCGTTGTGAGCGCGGTTGTCGACAGGGCTGACGAGGCCCGGCTTGGGATGCAGCGCGATTTCCGCGTATAGGGACCGAATAGCGCTCCGGGCGATCGCCGATGCGGGAGTTCCGGCCGGAGCCAAGGCGGGTCGAATCTTCGGCGCACTCATGCTCATGGCGTCGGGTCCATTCGAGCCTTCAGCGCGTCAAAATCGACAAGACGCGCTCCACCGTGGCCCTTTACGAGGATCGTCGCTGGGCGCGCCGTATATTCACGAAACGAGACCGCATCGCCGTTTGAAAGGACGAGTTCTCCATCAAGCCTCGGTTGGGAATTCCTTTCAGCCAATTTTTTGAATGTTTCCGTCCAGCTCCCCGGCCGCTGCACACGTAGCAATAGATCGAGATCGGAGGCGGGGCGGAGATATTCCAGCCCGGTTAGAAAGGACCAGGCCAGAGATCCGTACACGCTCACTTCGATGCCGTACGCTTCGCAGCTCTCCACGATCTCATCGATGAAGGGCAGCCAGACGCGAGGTGCAGCGCCAGCCGCCTCGCGGAGAGGCGGTGCCGGAACGATCCGTTCCAGGGCGCACATCTCGACGTGCAGGCACAGCCGTTCCTTCGCCGGCGTTGCGAGCCCGAGCCGGATGGTCCTGCAATCGTCTGAGGCTTGCGCAGATGCCACGACAAATGGTCTGGTTAGTGCAGCCCATTCGGTAATCTGTTCGACAGGACCACCGCCATAGTGGTTGCCTGCCGCGATATGGCTTTTCCAGCCGCGGGCGAGCCAGGCGAAGGAGTGCCGTTCAGGTCGCATAGTTGCGAACTCGCTCGGCAACGGATCGGGCGAGGGTACGACCTCCCCGGGTCTCTCCGTTTTCCCTGCGGCAATCCTTGTCGGGACGACACGGTTCGGCGAGAGCGGTCGCCAGGCATTCCGAGAGGTCGCCGGTCCAGATCCCTTTTACAGCTCCCATGGAGATATAATTTTCGACGCCTGGCGCGAAGACAGGCGAGTCCTTCGATAGCTCCTCGAGCCGTTCCACGGGGATCTTTGTGACCCGCGACATTGCTGGAAGGTTCATGACGCGAACTTCAGCACCGGGCAGGGCATAGCACTCATCGGCGAGGAGACCGGAGGAAAGATACCCCGCGCTCACTGCTTCGTTCCAGACGAGTCCGATCAGTCGGTGGCCGCGACGTCCGGCGACGTCGAGGCTTTTGATCAGGTGCGCGATGTAGCTGTTGAGGCCGAGGAGTTCGTCGCACCGGCTCATTTTCTGGCCCGAGGTGTCGACAAGAAGGAGGATTGGCGATCCGGGCCGCTCCTTCATGATCCGGATGACGTCTTCCGACATCCGCAGTGAAAGATCGATACCGATCGCCGCCTTGTCCATCGTGCCTATGACAGAGACCTCCGTCTTGCCGGATCGACCGGGTCCGGAGAAGTAGGGATCGTCGAAGACGATGGAATGGCCTTCAGGAAAGATCGATTTGACCAGCTCTTCCGCCGTCATGCGACAACCCTCCTGCCATCGACGGCCGTGCGAAACTCATCGGCCTCCATCAGTGTGAGCCGGTCCACCTGCTCGATCCCAAGATCGGTCCATATTTCCGTTCCATCGTTCATATGCGTGAACCGCTCCCTCCTTGAGACGAGCATCGAGTGTTCGTTCTCGATTGCGTCGAGGTCCAGCTCTTTCTCGTTCGAGAGGCTGGTCAAGATCGCCGTTCGGAAAGCACTCACGTCGTCAGCAACAAGGGCGGTGGCGTCACCCGGGATGTAGCGGTGCTTGCCGCCAACGGTGCGCCAGACAAGAGCTCGGTCGGATGCATCGAATTCTTCGACGCCCATAGTGGTTTCGATGGCTTCAGGGCCCGAAAGACTAAGCCTTCCTTCCTCGGACATGATGACCTTGCTACAGAGGCCGGTCGCGATGCCCATGCCCCCCGAAGACGCCATAGCGCCCGCCGTCAATGACGATGGTGGGAATGGCGGCGGCACGCAGGTGCAGAATTGCACGCATTATTTCGGAGACGGCAATCAGGCCAGCATTCGCCACATGAAGTCGAACGCCTCCGGATTCGAGGAGCAGCAGCACGCCATCGGGTCTGGTTTCCAACGCGCGTTCAAGGAGCCTAACGAATTTTGCTCCATGAACCTCTCCCACAGTGCCGCCCATGAACGCGCCTTCCTGGGCTGCTACCAGGAAAGACCGACCGTCGATCTTGCCCGAACTAACAACAATCCCGTCATCGAACGCGGCCGGAATGCCCAGAATTTTGAGGTGGGGACTTGTCACGCGATCCTGAGGCGGCAGGAATTCAACGAACGAGCCTTCGTCCAGCAGAGCGCCCACTCTTTCACGGGCGGTGGCTTCGTACCAGCTTCTGCTCATTTCTCCTCCTCCTGCCCAGGGCCAAGGTAGGCCTTTAGTGCCTGCTCCACCCTAAGGGCGACCACGGCAGGTGTCGCTCCAGCATCGTTGATCGATATCTTTACGTTCCCGACGCGCCAGCGCGTGACGACATCGGAGAGCACGGCTTGCCAGATTTTCCCAAAACCGACGGCGGCGGTATCGACCTTGATCCGGCACGCGCCGCCGAGTTCGAGGGGCTCGACCAACACTTCTAAATTGCCTGATCCCAGCACGCCGGAAAGGGTGGGAGCATTCCTTGCCGCGAGCGGCCGACGGCCGGAGAACTCGAATTCCAGTCATTCCATTGTGCCCTCACCAGTTCCTGAAGCGCGCCGGAGGACGATAAAGTCCGCCGGAAGCACGGACCAAGTCCTTCATTGATTTTGCGGCCAGAAGGTCTCTCGTTGCCAATGACACGTCGACGCCCAAGTCCTCCGGGCGTTTTACGATCCCTCTGTCACGGAGGTTTTCGACGATGCGGTTGTCGCGCGCCATTCCCACGCTCGTATAACCCGCCACCCCACGGATCGCCTGTTCCCGTTCCTCGCGGTTACGGCAGAGCAGCAAGTTAGCGATGCCTTCTTCTGTCACGACGTGAGTGACGTCGTCGCCGTAGATCATCACCGGCGGCAATTCGAGGTCCGCGCTTTCCGCAAGCTGCCATGCGTCGAGCGTCTCGACGAAGGCCGGTGCCATATGCTCACGAAAGGTCTCCACCACCTGAACCACAAGCTTCCGGCCACGCGGGACCGAGCCTTGGGGCGCCTGAAGACCGGCCCTCAGCCAGGCTTCCGACGCATGGCGGCGTCCGCGCGCATCCGAGCCCATGTTCGGAGCGCCGCCGAAACCGGCAATTCGACCGAGCGTTGCCGTGGAGCTGTTGCCATCGAGGTCGATCTGAAGCGTTGAGCCGATGAAAAGGTCACAAGCATAGAGGCCGGCCGTCTGGCTGAGTGCTCGGTTGGAGCGCATTGAGCCGTCGCGGCCGGTGAAGAAGACATCGGGTCGTGCCCGGATGTAATCTTCCATCCCAAGTTCCGAACCGAAAGAATGAATACTCTCCACGAAGCCCGCTTCGATCGCGGGAATGAGAGCCGGGTGCGGATTGAGCGCCCAGTGCGTTGCAATCTTGCCCCTTAGTCCCAGGCTTTCCGCATAGGTTGGAAGGATCAATTCAATTGCCGCGGTGTCGAAGCCAATACCGTGGTTAAGCCGTTTGACACCGTATTCCTCATAAATTCCTCTGATCGCCATCATGGCCATCAGGATCTGGATTTCTGAGATCTGAGCCGGATCGCGGGTGAATAGCGGTTCGATATAGTGCGGCTTTGGGCTTTCGACGACGAAATCGACCCAGTCCGCCGGGATATCGACCCTGGGAACTTTCTCAACAATTTCATTGACCTGGGCAATGACGATTCCTTGCCTGAACGCGGTCGCCTCGACGATGATTGGGGTGTCCTCGGTATTGCCGCCCGTATAGAGATTGCCAGCCTTGTCGGCCGCCTGAGCGCAGACAAGGCCGACGCGCGGGGTAAGGTCGGTGAAGTAGCGGCCGAAAAGTTCAAGATATGTGTGGATGGCCCCGATCCGCAATTTGCCCGCTGCCAGCAGCTTGGCCAGCCGTGCCGCCTGCGGGCCGGAAAATGAGAAATCCAGCTTTGACGCAACCCCGCGCTCGAAGACGTCCAGATGCTCTGGAAGTGCAAGGACGGATTGTACAATGTGCAGGTCGTTGACACGCTCGGTATTAAGCTTTGCCAGCGCCTTGGCGAGAAAGTCCGCCTGCTTCTGGTTGTTTCCTTCGATGCAGACCCGGTCGCCGGGCTCGATAACGGCTTCCAGCAGGCTTGAGATTGAGGACGCAGGAACGGTTTTTCCGATCGAAAGAGAGGAGGCACGCTCCAGTCGAGACTGTCGGTTTCCGCTAAGTTTATTCCACATAGCATCATTCCCGGAATATTTGCGCTCCTCATCGGTTGTAGCCCAAAAAAGGCCAGAGGAGACATTTGAGCGATAGGCTCCCTCCATCGCCATCCGATGACAATAAAGGGAGCCCTTTTTTGCGTTTAGAGCCGGTTCCCTTCGTCATCAAAGAGCGAGATTTTCGACGTGTCCACAGCTGCGAACAACTTGTCGTTCGGCTTAACGGTTGGATCGCCCATCTGCCGCACAGAGTGGGTGTTCGACTTGGTTTCGAACCATACGACTGCGTCTGCCCCCATCGGCTCGAGCACCGTTACTTTTCCCTCAATAACGTCCTCACGTGGGGTGGGCTGCAGACTGAGATGTTCGGGCCGTACTCCTAGCGTTGCGGGGCCCGCCTTGGCCTCCCGCGAGAAGGGGTATGTGGAGACATCTAAGGTGACAGTTTCACTGACAAACCTTGTCGCCCCCGACGAGAGGTTAATCGCGCCGTCAATAAAATTCATGGAGGGCGCCCCGATGAAGCCAGCAACAAATTTGTTCGTTGGGCGGTGATAAATCTCAGAAGGTGTCGCGAATTGCTGGACGACGCCATCCTTCATGATCACGATACGGTCAGCGAGGGTGAGCGCCTCGACCTGGTCGTGAGTGACGTAGATCATCGTGTTTCCAAGGGCCTGATGAAGTTTCTTGATCTCGACGCGAAGCTCGTTTCGAAGCTTCGTATCGAGGTTGGAGAGAGGCTCGTCAAAGAGAAAGACGTCGACATCCCGCACGAGCGCTCGGCCGATGGCCACGCGCTGGCGCTGGCCGCCGGACAGTTCTGCCGGTTTGCGATCGAGTAGGGGTTGGAGATGAAGCATGGAAGCGGCACGATCCACGCGGCTGGCGATCTCGTCCTTAGGAAGGCCAGCGACCCGCAGCCCGAAGGACAGGTTCTTCTTCACGGTCATTCGCGGGTAGAGAGCGTAGGATTGGAACACCATTCCGATCCCCCGATCCTTTGGCTGGGCACGCGTGACGTCTTTGCCAGCGATATTGATCGCACCCGCGGTGACATCGTTGAGACCCGCAATCGCGTTAAGCAAAGTGGACTTGCCGCATCCAGACGGACCGAGAAGGACAATGAATTCCCCGCGATCGATGTCGAGGTTGAGACCGTCGATGATGACCTTTTCGCCATAGGAGATCTTGAGGCGATCAACCGATACAAAGCTGTTCATGTTCTTTAGCCTTTCACTGCGCCGGCTGCGATCCCGCGCACGAACCATCGGCCGGACATGAAGTACGTAACCAGAGGGATAAGGGCAGTAATGATCGTGGCTGCCATATTCACGTTGTAGAGCCGCTCGCCAGTCGTCGTGTTGACGATGTTGTTCAGCTGTACGGTCATCGGGAGGTTGTCTCGGCCCGCGAAGACGAGGCCGAGGATGAAGTCGTTCCAGATCCCCGTGATCTGCAGGATCGCAGCAACGACGATCATCGGCGTCGACATCGGGAGCATGACTTCGATGAATATACGAAGGAAGCCGGCACCATCCACGCGAGCAGCCTTGAAGAGCTCGATCGGCACAGCTGCAAAGTAGTTGCGGAACAGCAGTGTCATCAGGGGCAATCCGAAGAGCACGTGCACGATAATGATGCCCGCCAAGCTGTTATAGGCACCTATTGCAGCCATCATCCGGACAAGTGGGTAGATGAAAATCTGGTAAGGGACGAAAGCGCCCATCATGAGCAGGGCGAACATGACTTTCGAGCCGTAGACGCGCCAGAACGCCAGGGCATAGCCATTGATGGCGCCGACAACGACCGAAATGACCACGCTCGGGAAGGTGATCTTGACGGAGTTCCAGAAGCCAGGGCTGATACCGTTGCAAGTCGTCCCCGTGCACGCGCTTGACCAGGCTGCTTTCCAGGCGTCCACGTTGAATAGAGCTGGAAAGGCAAAGATATGCCCCTGTCTGATCTCGTCCATCGTCTTGAGGGAGGTGACGACCATCACATAGAACGGCAGGAGGAAGAAGGCGGAAGCGACGATCAGGAAGCTGTAGATACCGATCGCGGTCCAACGATTGGGAAGAATTTCGGTGCGGGACATCTCAGCTCCTCGCTTTCCGGCTGCGCCAATATTGGGCATAGGCCCACGGCGTGATAACTGCTGCTACGGTAATCAGCATCACCGTCGACGCGGCCGTCGCCAGGCCCAAATTTTGGCGGGCGAAAAGGTTGTCCATGATGAACTTGGCCGGGACCTCGGACGAACTGCCAGGGCCGCCCTGTGTCAGTGCGACGACCAGATCGTAGGTCTTCACGACTCCCATCGCCAGCAGAACCGTGGCGGTGGCAAACGAGGGGCCGAGTTGCGGGAAGATGATCGAAACGTAAGTACGCCAGACCGGAATCCCTTCGACGCGTGCGGCCCGCCACTGTTCTTCATCGACGCCGCGAAGCCCAGCCAGCATCAGTACCATCACCAGGCCCGAGGCCTGCCAGAGCCCAGAGATCACAACGGCATAGATTGCCATGTCGCGATTGCTGGCCCAGTCGAACTTGAAGGACGTCCAGCCGAGCTGAATGACCGTCGCCTGAATGCCAAGTTCCGGGTTCATAAGCCACTGCCATACCAAGCCCGTCACGACGAATGACATTGCGTAGGGGTACAGAAAAATCGTCCGAAACATGCTTTCGAAGCGAACTTTTCGGTCGAGCGCCACCGCAAGGAGGGAACCAAGAACGAGAGCGCCAGCTATGAACATCGCACCGAAAATGACGAGGTTCTCGAGCGAGATGATCCATCGCGGCTGCTGAAACAGGGTAACGTACTGGCGAAGGCCGACAAAATCAGTTACGGGCAGCAGGCGCGAACTCGTGAACGACAGCCGAACGGACCATGCCATTGTACCAATGTAGACGACGAGGACCACTATCCATGTCGGCATAAGCGTAAGCAGGGCGCCGGGAGAGGCCCCAACGAATTTTTTCATAGTTTCGAATCCAGGTGATCGGGTTAGGCGGAAAGAGGCAAAAGGCCAACTCGCAAGAGCCGACCCCGAAACCCGCTTAGCCGGCCTTCATTACCTCGATGAAGCGTTCCACCATGTCATCGTTCTTCATGGAGGTGTCGCTCCCGAACTCGCCGATCAGATCGCCGAGGGTGCCTACGTTGTTGGGTGTCAGAACCAGCACGTGGTCGGGGACGATCTTACCCTGCTGCAGCATTTCAAGCCCCTTCTGGGCGCACGCGTCGAGCTTGGAGCTATCAACGTCGGTCCGTACCGGAATGGAGCCCTTCCTAACACTGAAGTCAACCTGGACATCCTTGTCCATGATGACCTCGGCCAGCAGCTTCTGGGCGGCTTGCGCCTCAGGCTTGTCGATCTTCGGGAAACCGAAGGAGTCAGAAATGTAGACCAACGCGTCGGACGAGGGCGCAAGCGCGCAGCCATAGTCCTTACCAGCGACCTGCTTGGCGTTGGTGAATTCACCTTTAGCCCAATCACCCATGAACTGGACGCCAGCCTTGCCGCTAATTACCATCGCTGTAGCGTCGTTCCAGTTGCGACCCGTCGCGCCATTGTCGATGTAGTTCTTCATCTTGCGGAAGATTTCGAGCGACTTGGCGAATTGCGGCGACTTCATTGTCGCCTCATCCTTGTCGACGTAAACCTTCTTGAAACCTTCCGAACCAAGCTGCGACTCAAGGATTGCGTTGAACACCTTCAATTCTTGCCAGGTCTGGCCGCCCCATGCGATAGGAATGATGCCTGCCGCCTTCAGCTTGTCGAGGTCGGCGAAGAATTCGTCCCAGGTCTTCGGTACATCCTTGATGCCGGCTTTGTCGAAGGCGGGCTTTGAATAGAACATCCAGCTCGCGCCGTGGATGTCCACAGGAGCGAGATAGACTTTCCCGTCATATGTGATCCTGCCGAGGACGTCTTTGGGAATGAAGCTCGCCCACTGCTCGGACTTCGCAAGGCCGTCGATCGAGTAAAGCATTCCCTGTTCGATATATTCCTTCGGCTCGAAGCCGACAGTGAACTGATGGGCGGTCGGCGGATCACCTGCAGCCATTTGGTTCTGGAATGCCGCAGCCGAATTCTCGATACCCGCGACGGAGGAATTCGACCACTCACCACCGCGCTTGTCGAACTCGGTTTCAAGAACCTTCGCTGCCGCCGCTTCCCCACCGGACGTCCAGTAATTGGACACCTCTGCCTTGAGCTTGTCCTGGGCGAGCGCAGTGCTTGCCAGCAGCACGCTTGTGAGAACGAAGGCTGTCGTCTTGTAGAGATTCATGGAGTTACCCTCTTTCGTTATTGTTAGTTGCCTCAGTATGCCTGCACTTGGCAGGCGGTTTATCCGCGAGTGGGACTCCTAGCCCACTGGCGAAATTGATCCGGTCGCTTTTGCCTCCGCCACAATGACCGTGACGTCGTGGATCGCGTTCCGAGCTCCGGTCACGGGTTGCCTTTCTCCACATTCGTTCATGCACCTGCACATCAAGACGTGCTGGCCGGGCGTCGGCACCCACCGATATTCAAACAGCTGCCAACTCCGATCCTTGCGCGAGCCAAGGGATGCTTGGTTCCAAGTTTTTCCCCCGTTAAGGCTGACCTCGACCGAGGCGATTGGAACATCGCCCCAGGCCCAACCCCACACACGGGTCTCCACCGCCGGCAGCAAAGGGACTGCCGGTTCAGGGCCGACGATCACCGACTCCGGCGCAATCGCCCAGACCGGCTTCGAACCAGTGGGTGTCGGATCATTATAAAAGCGCGTGGTATAGGGACCTGGGGCACGACGATCGGTGGCGATGACCGAGCCGATCCACTTGACGGAATTGGTCCCGTACCATCCCGGAACCACAAGCCTCACGGGGCCACCCCGTTCCGGACTCAGAGGCTTGCCGTTGATCTCAAGAGCAAGAAGAACCTCCTCGGCCAGTGCCTTGCCGATGGGCAGATCCTTTGTGAAGACCTCGTTCTGCAGCCCGGCATATTCGCCCCATTCCAGACCTGACGTCCAGATGAAGGAGGCGGCGTCCTTGAGTTGCGCCAGCTGCAGGACATGCGAGAGCGGAACGCCCTTCCACACGATGTTTCCAACCCGGCGCTTGGGTTCCTGCGGAGCGAGGGGGCTGCCGGCGCATTCATGGATGGACATGTACTCGCGCTGCGGCATCGATCGAATGTCGTCCAGCCGCAATGTCATCGGATTGGCTACCAGTCCGCCGATGGTGACGAACCATTCAGCGGGATCGATCTCGAGAAAGCCCATGTGGGTGACCAGGAACAGGTCATCCTCATCGGTTACCCAGCTCTCCAACGCGTGTACGCCTCTTTCCGGGCCGCGATAGGAGAAACCCTCCTTTGTCATGCGAAGACCCGAACGTTCCACAGCGCTTACTCCGCTTCAGCCGAGAGGACGTCGATCTCCGACCCCAAATCCTCCCCCGGCTGTCTTCCGCCGAAAGTGATAGGGGCGAGGCGTGTTCGGTTGACTGTAACGTCGAATATGTCGAAGCGATTGTATCCCGCCACGATGTCGTGAAACCTCTTCGGCTCCACGCACTGGTCGAGGTCGATTTCGGCATAGCCGATGCCCTCTTCCGTCATCTCATCGCCGATCGGCGCGCCGGTGGGATCGAGAAAGAAGCTGCTCGCCCGGGGGCTCGCATCCAACAGGGCTTCGATTTCACTGTCGCCCTGGGCGATCGAGTTCCGGGCCGCATCATCCAGGCATCCCGCGACGACGATCCCGAAACATTTCGCTTCGAAGCAATGCGCTGCCGCGCGAATGCGGTTGGCGGCGCGGTTGTCGTAATTGTCGCTGTCCGATGGCGGCCGGGTTGGCCAGATCGGCGGATAACTGCTGATGTGCACCTGCTCGCCTTGGGCCATGAGAGTATAGCGGGCCAGCGGATTGGTGTTTTCGCCGCAGATGAGGTTCCCTACACGGCCAATTCGTGTTTCGGCGACCTGAAGACCCGCACCGTCGCCGGGGTTCCATACGAGTTTCTCGAAGAAGGTCGGGACAAGTTTGCGGTGATGGACGAGTATGCTTCCGGAGTCGGAAATCAGTAGGTTGCTGTTCCACAGTCCGCCAACGCTGGCTGGATTCCTTTCGGAGAAGCCCAAGGAGACGAAGACGCCGTGCTGCGCTGCTGACTGCCTTACCCGATCGATCTCGGGACCGTCAGCGAAAATCGATGCTGCCGCAAAGCGTTTGAACTGGTCGTGCGACCGAATGGGAGAGTAAAGTGCAGACCAGATTGGGAAACCTGGAATGAAGCTCTCTGGGAACACGACAAGCGATGCGCCATTAGCCGCTGCCTCAGCGATTATCGAAGCGGCCTTCTCCACGGTCGCACGGGCGTCGAGATAAACCGGCGCGACATGTGCTGCAGCAGCTTTGAAGTTCCAATTGTTCATCAAGATCTCCCTCTTATCCGGGGGAGTTTAGTCCGAACATTTTCGCTCGGCTAATCGCAATCTTCGCACTATGATGTGCAAAAATAGACGAGGGCGAACATGGCGACACCACTAGATCGTTTGGACTGGGATGATTTGAAACTTTTCCTCCGCGCGGTCCGAAGTAAGAGCGTGACTGGTGCAGCGAAGCTTCTCAACGTCAGCCATTCCACGGTTTCTCGCCGACTGAATCGGCTGGAATACGCGGTCGGTGCTGCATTGTTCGAGCGCAGCAGAGACGGACTGGTGCTGACTGCGACGGGCATGACCGTCATGCGGCGTGCGGAGGAAATCGAACTGGGGATAAACAGCCTCCGATCCGACATGAGCAATCGAAGTGAGGTCAGCGGTACGGTTCGCCTTGCAACCATGGAAGGCATTGCTTCTCTCTATTTGTCATCGCATCTGACCAACTTTAAGGAGAAGTATCCCGACCTGTTTCTTGAGCTCGTCACGTCGCCACAGACGGTGCGCGTAGCCCGGCGGGAAGCAGATCTTTTCCTCAGCTTTTTCAAGCCCCAAGGCACTGCCTTGATCAGCGAGTGCATCGGGCAGTTCGCGACGGGGCTTTATGCCGCGCCTTCCTATCTGGAGAAGTACGGAATCCCTGAAAACAAAGCCGATCTGCAGCAGCATCTGTTTGTGGGTTACATCGAAGAACTCGTCCAAGTCGAAGCCGTACGGTGGCTGGAAGAGCTTGTTCCGAATCCCGAATTTTCGTTCACATCCAACAGCATGATAGCTCAGATGTTTGCAGCGGCCAGCGGCGTGGGGATTGTGACGCTGCCGGAGTTCGCCCTCCGGATCAGCACTGGCCTGATCAATGTCCTTCCGGAAGTGCGGGGAAGCCGTGAAGTTTGGCTGTCCGTTCACCAGGACATGGCCAACCTGTCGCGTATTCGGGCGGTCAACCGGTTCCTCAAGGAGCTACTGCGTGCCGACGACGCCAAGCTCGGTGGCCGCGAGGTTTGGACGCTCGAGGCATAGACCGTGTTCATAAATGCACATCCACGTGCGAAATCGGAAATTGAAGCAGGGGGCGCAACGCTTTAGCAGATAGCGATTGGCCCGTCCTGCGGCCGAATGCCATGGAGATGCCGATGCCTGCTTCCTTTTCTGCAGTACCCGTCGAGGACCTCGTTTCTCAGCTTAGCAACGAAGAAAAGGTGCTTCTCCTGACCGGGTTCAACATGTGGAAGACACATGCGGTTCCGAGACTTGGCATCCCTGGCATTGTCATGACCGACGGTACCTATGGCGTTCGCTATTCTGTCGAGCAGATCGACAATGACGAAAAAGGCGGACAGGACATCGACGCATTCCTGAACGTCGTGAACCAGCGCGCAATCGACGTGGAATCCTCCTTCGGGATGACGAAACCGGCCACATGCTTCTCAAACGGTTCGAGTCTAGGTTGCTCTTGGGATGTCGACCTTGCCCGTGCGATGGGCGAGGCGATGGCCAAAGAGTGCCGGAATTACGGCGTCCACCTGCTGCTTGGCCCCGGCATCAACCTTCGGCGCAATCCTCTTGGCGGTCGCAGCTACGAATACTATTCGGAAGATCCCGTAGTTTCCGGCGATATCGCCGCCGCTCTGATCGATGGGCTGCAGTCCAACGGTGTCGGTGCATCGCTTAAGCACTTCGCCTGCAACAACTCCGAGATGGAGCGCACGACCATGGACTCGGTGGTCGAGGAGCGCGCGCTGCGGGAGGTCTACCTCCTCGGCTTCGAGCGCGCCATAGCGAAATCGAACCCTTGGACTGTCATGTCCTCCTACAATCGCCTGAACGGAGTCCAGGCCGCCGAAAACGAATGGTTGCTCGGAGACGTGCTGCGCGGCGAATGGGGCTTCGACGGCATGGTGATTTCGGACTGGCACGCAGTGAAGGATCGACCTCAGTCGCTGCAGGCCGGCACTGATCTTGATATGCCAGAGACGGAAACGCGAAAGAAGCGTCTGCTGGCGGCCATCGAAAGCGGAGAGATCGATCGGGCGATCGTCGATCGTTCCTGCCAGCGCGTCCTAGAATTGGTGAAGAAGGCTCTCGAAGCGACGGCTGCCACCCCTACGCCAGTGGATGTCCAAGCACACCATGAACTTGCTCGGCGTGCTGCGGCGGAGTCGATCGTCCTCCTGAAGAATGACGGCATCCTTCCTCTCGATCCTTCGACGCTAAAGCGAGTGCTGGTCGTGGGCGAGGACGGGAAGAACCCAGTGTTCCAGGGTTCGGGCTGCGCAACCACGCGCCCGAGCCTGATCGACTATCCGCTTGAGGAGATCGAGCGCTTGGTCGGCGCTCAATGCGTCGTCGATTACGTCCAGGGCACATCAACCGACACCGCCGCCGTTGACGGATTGCGCGCAGAAGCAGTCGCCAAAGCGGCCGATGCCGATGCAGTTGTCGTTTTCGTGAGTACGGAAGTTGGGTATGATGGCGAAGGTTCGGACCGCCGTGATCTGAGCCTCGCACCCGGCCATGATGCGCTTGTCGCTGAGCTTGCAAAAGCGCACCCTCATGTCATCGTTGTCTTGTCGAATCCAGACGCGGTTACGATGCCGTGGCTGAACGATGTTTCAGCAGTGCTGGAGACTTTCTTCGCCGGTCAAGGTGTTGGACATGCAGTCGCGGAAATCATATTCGGGTTGAGAAATCCGTCGGGCAAACTGTCCGCGACATTTCCGAAGCAGATCGAGGACATTCCCGGCTTTCCGACGTATCCCGGCGAGAACGGCCGTCACGTCTACTGCGAGGGCATACATGTCGGCTACCGGCACTACGACCTGCGCAAGATCGAGCCGCTATTTCCCTTCGGCTTCGGGCTGAGCTACACCAGTTTCTCATACTCGAACCTTCAGCTAAGTGCAGATAGTATTCGCAAGGGAGAGGGACTAGAGGTCAGTTTCGATGTGACGAATACCGGCTTGCGGGCAGGCAAAGAGATTGCTCAGCTCTACATCGAACATGGGAACCCACGTCTCCACCGCAGTCCGCGCGATCTGCGCGGCTTTGCAAAGATCGAGCTTGCTGCGGGCGAAACCAAGACCGTCCAGATCCAATTGTCTGCTCGTGATTTCGAAGTCTACGATACCCTTCACCAGAAGTGGGTTTTGGACCGCGATCGAATAAGGATCAAGGTTGGCGCATCGTCACGTGACCTGCCCCTGAGCCAGGAACTGACATTGGATGCAATGGAGGTGCATCGTCCGGTGGCGAAGGATACCCAAGCGATGTACGTAATCGACAATCCAATTGCCCGTCCACTCCTCATTGATTTCGTGTGCCGTACACAAGGGATTTCGGGAGCCGACGCAGAGCGCCTACTCGAACATTGCAGACACTCGTTCCTCGGCTTGTTCGCAACGTTCGACAGACGACTTCGTGCAGATTTCGATGATAGCGAAGTTGAGGCACTCCTCGCCGAAATCAACGAACGCATGGCACTACAGATCGTATAGACGCGAAGGATCATGGTGACGAATAGCAGTGGACCGGTCAGTATGCCACATCAAGTGGCGAAGGGCTTCGATGACGATCGACGGCGGCCCACTGCAGCCTCGAGGCCGAAGCAGGACATTCCCTTCCCCTTGTGAATGGTCACTGAGCCGCGATGCCCCTCGAGATGCCGCAAGAGACGCCCATCATTACGATCCGCTCGGCCAGATTCAGTTGACCTTTGTGGCACGATGAGGACAGATCGAACTTTGATCATTTTGGACTGCATCAAACACTGTGATGGTTCGGGGCTCGGGACGCCGCGGCCCGGTCAGGTGAAAAGTAAAGTTTCTGTCGGTCACCTCGGTCAGTTCCAAAGAGTGCAGTTTCGGCAGTGAAGCTGGGTGAGTGAGTGAAAGAATGGCTCTGGAAAACAGGTATTTGGTGGATGTCATCGCCAAACTGCCCGTTGCGACCCCCAAAACGGGCTATTTGTTGCTTTCTGAACGATAGGAACTCATCGCAAGTCCGATACAGCAGAAAAATCGAGAGCCCTTGACAGACGAAAAAGCAACACTGCCCAAATGACCGTCCAGTTCCATAATAAATCTTATCTGTGAAACTATCGCAAATTGCACACGGCAGTAAAGTACAATCTTAAGGGTGTCTTTTTGTCTTTCTCCCGCCTTGGATGACGTCACGGATTATAAGCTCAATCCCGTGAGCAGTCTGTCGGTTCTCGTGCTGCTTAAACCTGGCCCAGAGTGCCGTCAATTAAATGCATATCAAACCGAAGTTCCGAAAACGGAAATCAATTCATCCACGGTTTGGCGCATGCTTGCGGTGAGTTGACGTCCTTTTTGCCAGAACACCACATAGTGATAGACAGCGCCCGGTTCGAACGGCCGGAACTCCAGCCCAAACTGCTTATATTCCCGCGCGATCAAGCTATTGATAATAGAAATTCCAACGCCGGCCGCGACGAACCCCACATCATGACCGTTTGCGTCATATTCAACCGCCAGATCCGGCTCCACGCCGCTATACCGCAAGGCATTGATATTCATCTGATGGGCTGCAAACTGAGGCTCTATGTCTACCAAAGCCTCACCGGCAATATCTTCTGGCGAAATAATGTCTTTGGCAGCCAGGCGATGTCCCGCCTGAAACAGGCAGACGTTTCTGGCGGTGGCGGCGGGCACCCATTCAAAAGCGCGCTCGTCAAGGGGCAGACGCGACAACCCGAGATCCGCTCGGCCATTGAGGACGTGCTCCGCAATCTGCTGATAGCTGCCGGACTTGATTTGAAACGACAGCGGGTTGCGCTTGCGGACTGCCTGGATCGCTCGAGGAATGGCGTTTAGGCAGAAAACCCCAGGAACGGCCAGGCTTAGCGAGACTTCCTCCTCATTGCGTAAGGCAGCGATTGACTTTTCAATGCGGTCGACGCTCTGTAGAGCGCCGTCGACGCGCCTCAACAGATCCCAGGCACGATCGGTGGGCGCCAGCCGATTGTTCTCACGCGCAAACAAGGCAAGACCGACCTCCCCTTCAAGCTGCCTGACCTGCTGACTGACGGCCGGCTGTGTGATTTTCAGGTTCTTCGCCGCGAGCCGTTCCGACCCCGTGCGCAAAACCTCCCGGAAAATCTGCAGCTGCCGCAGCGTCACGCCGGGCGTGGATCTTGCAAGCATCTTTTCGGCCCCACGGGGTTGAGCTCAATGCCAGCTCAAAGTCCGCATTTTTTAAAGCGGTGGCGAGCGACGGCATATAAGCTGGACTTATCGGAATTAAGAGCACCTTATAGATTGACGCCACATAATCAAAGTATAAATCTTCGGCATGCCCGATTATTACTTGAGATTATAAGTACATTAAAATACTATCTCCGGTAGTATCGAATGGCTGTTGAAAAGATGCTATATAAGACGACCTTATTTCGGCATCACCCCGACCTGAGGCGGAGAGGATCTGCGTGCTCAATTTTGCGCTTCAATTCTTCCAAGGACTCCAGATCACGGTTGTACTTACGTTCGCGAGCGGCGTTCTTGGGTCTCTTCTTGGATTACTTGTCGCAATCGTCAAGCTATCGAAGGCGCGCCTCCCTGCCCTCTTCGGCCAGGCCTACACGACAATCGTCCGCGGCTTGCCCGAGCTGCTCGTCATTCTGGTCGTCTATTTTGGTGGGACCGCGGCCATCACGGCGCTGACAGGCCGCTACGTCGAAATCAACGCTTTTGCCGCCGGTGTCGCCGCATTGACGATTGTCTTTGGAGCTTATTGTGCCGAGATTTTCCGGGGTGCAATCATGAGTGTGCCGAAAGGACAGGCGGAGGCCGCGCGTAGCCTGGGCCTGAAACCTTGGCAGATCTGGGCATTCGTAATCCTGCCGCAGATGCTGCGAGTCGCCCTGCCCGCCTACGGCAACCTCTGGATTTCCCTCGTCAAGGATACGTCTCTCGTCTCAGTCATCGGATTGACCGACATCATGCGCGTGGCTTTCATCGGTGCCGGATCGATGAGGGCTCCCCTTCCCTTCTACCTTGCGGCCTCGGCACTTTATCTCGCTCTCACCAGCCTTTCGCTCGCGACGTTTCGTGTGCTGGAGCGGCGTATCCAGATTCCTGGCCACTGAGGGAAGCTGAGCATGGACCTCGATCTGATCATCGAAAGCATCTCCGTGCTCGTGCACGGTGTTTTCCTCACCCTCTTGCTGACGCTTCTGTCGCTGGTGATCAGCTTCGTTCTATCGGTGCCGCTCAGCCTTTTGCGGGCATCGCCAAACAGAATGTTGTCGGGATCGGTACTGGCCTACACCTACGTATTCCGGGGCACACCTTTGCTGGTGCAGCTTTTCCTCGTCTATTACGGCCTCAGCCAGCTATCGATCATCCGGCAGAGCGTTCTCTGGCCCGTCCTGCGCGAACCCTTCTGGTGCGCCCTTATCACCTTCTCTTTGAACAGCACCGCCTATACGGCGGAGGTATTCAGGGCCGGCATATTGACGGTTCCGCGCGGCATCGTGGAGGCGGCGAAAGCGCTCGGGTTGACCCGACTGATGCAGATACGGCTGATCATATTCCCATTGGCATTCAGGGCGGTGCTTCCTTCCTACGCGAACGAAGTCATCGGCCTGGTAAAGGCAAGCTCGTTAGCAAGCACTGTCACGCTCCTGGAGATCACCGGACTTGCGCGCCGGATGGTCTCGGAGACGTTCGCACCCTACGAGGTCTTTCTGGCGGCAGGACTTCTCTATCTGCTTCTCAACTTCACCGTTTCGGTATTCTTCCGGTTCCTCGAGATACGTCTCACTCGCTCGGCCAGTTATTCGAAGATTGCGGCGGTCGGCGCGATGATTTTCGGCATCGGGCTTCTGAAAAAGCTGACGAGCAAGCGCGCGAACACGAAACCGGGCAGCCAACCATCCATCCACTCGCTACAAAAAGGGGAATCCACAAATGCGTAAATCCATTCTCGTCGTGTCCGTCATTGCTCTGGCACTCAGCCAAGTCAGCGCCCAAGCTATGGACCGCAAGACGCTCACGATTGCGACCGAGGGTGCCTCTCCGCCGTGGGATATGATCGATACGGAGGGCAAGCTTGTCGGTTATGATATCGACGTTGGCAAAGAATTGTGCCGACGCATTGCGGTCGAGTGCAAGTTCGTTGCACAGGATTGGGACGGAATGATCCCGGCGCTGACCATCGGCAAGTTCGATGCGATCATGTCCGGCATGGCGATAACCGAAAAACGCAAGAGATCGATCGCCTTCTCACGCCCTTATGCCGGCGGCTTCAATCAGCTCGTCATGCGCAAGGATCTCCAACTCCCGCAAACCGACACCAAGGCCAAGATCAACCTAACGAGCGTCGGCAAAGCACAGGAAGCGGTCCTCGAGCAGCTGCAGTCGGCCCTTTCCGGCAAGACGCTTGGCGTGCTCAGATCATCGAACTCTGAAGCCGTTCTCAACGATCTCTTCGGCAAAGTGGCGACGATCCGCAGCTACGACACCCAAGACAATCTGCATCTCGATCTTGCCGCGGGCCGTATCGATGGCGGCCTTGCTGACTATTTCACATGGAAGACCTTTCTCGACAGCAAGGATGGCGAGACCGCTGCTTTCTATGGCCCGGAATTGTCAGGCGGCCTGTGGGGGCCAGGCGTCGGTGTCGGCATCCGCAAAGACGATGCCGATCTGGCTGCAGCCTTCGACAACGCCATTCAGGACTGCATTAGCGACGGAACATTGAAGAACCTCAGCCTGAAGTGGTTCGGCATCGATATTTCTCCGTCCATGACGCCCTGAACCGACCCGACCGATTGAGCAACGCACATCGTCTAGCCGTCAACGCCAGGAACTGGATATCTGGTTCCAGTTAGAGCCAAATTACACTTTGCAGGTATATCAATGCCCTCCCCTTTTACCCTAGCCGTGACCGGCCAGTCTCTCATTCATCACGACATCAGGGCATGCGCTGATCCAGGCTTTTTGCAGATCGCCGAGATTTTGAAAGAGGCTGATGTCGCCTTCACCAACTTCGAGGGAACCATTCTGGGGCGGCATGGCGGGTCACCCATGAAAGGCTCGTACTTCGGATATTCCGATCCTCATGTTCTCGACGCCCTGAAACAAGCGGGGTTCAACGTCCTGGCGCTTGCAAACAATCATGCCTTCGATCTTGGCCCACCTGGTATTCTGTCGACGCTCGAGGAGGTGCGTGCTCGCGGCTTCCTTCACGCGGGGATCGGCCTTGATCGCGATCATGCCATAGCGCCGGGCGTGGCAGCTATCCGCGGTCGACTTATAGGCCTAGTGGCAATGGATGCCGGACCTGGGCCTCGAACCATGTATGCTGAAAATGCGCGCTACCGCCGACCGTCGAGGCCGGGTGTCAACCATTTGGAGGTGACCAGAATCTTCGAGGCAGACCAGGCCGCATTCGACATGTTGGCAACAATCCGGACCACCTTTCAAAGTTCAAAACTGGAACGAGCCAACTACGCTCAACCAGACGACCCACCGATCCTCGACGATGACGCCGAAATCGACTTCTATGGCACCATTTTCCGGCGCGCTGACGTCAATCGTCGTGTCATTGCGATCGATCCTGACAGCGCTTCAGTCCATCTGGAGGCGATTGCAAGGGCGAGATCGCGCGGACAGTTCGTCATTGCCTATCTCCATCATCATCACTGGGAACCGAATTGGCGCGACGTTCCCGATTGGGTCAGGGCATTCGCTCATGCCTGTATAGATGCCGGCGCCAATGTCTTCGTTAGTCATGGGACGCCGGTCCTGCAGCCGATAGAGATCTATAAACGGGCTCCGATCTTTTTCGGCCTCGGGAACTTCATCTTCCATACCGAAAAGGGGGAAACCGAATGGAGTTCACCCAACGTATGGAAGAGCGTGGTCGCAACATGCGCCTTCGATCCGGCAGGATCCCTGCAGATCGACCTTTTGCCCGTGGTACTTGGCGGCGAAAAAGGGATCGAAGAGCTGGATTTTCACGAGCGACACGTTCCTATGGTCGCCTCCGGGGAGTTGGCAGAGCAGATCATTGACGATCTTGCCAATCGTTCGGCTGCTTTTGGCACCACGATAGAGCGGCACGGTCCAATGGCCAGAATTCAGGTCTCTTGAGGTCTTCAAATGTCCTATCGAAGGCGGCGAGCCCGTTGGTGTGGTGGCGCAAAGCGTTGCCAGCTTTACGCTGCGGGATGCGCTCGGACGTTCTCGTCCCACGCTTCGCCGCCAATGTTCTAGCGGAGGGATGCACTTCACGTTGCGGGCAATTGGGGACAGCTCCATGGAGTTGGAAAAATGTTATTTTCGTGCTACATATCTTAGCAATTTGTAGTACGAAGGTGACAAATGCCAACACCACATACCCCTTCGGCGGCCGTGCGCCGAGCTTTACGGAAGCTCGGCTCGGATATCCACGACGCCCGCCGTCGTCGCAAGCTGCCTATGGCCGTTGTGGCCGAGAGAGCCTTCACATCCCGCTCCACTCTACAACGAGTCGAAGCTGGCGACAGTAATGTGAGCATCGGCATCTACGCTGGCGTCCTCCAGGCCCTTGGCCTCCTCGAAGGTCTGAGCCAATTGGCCGACATCAGCAACGACAGCGTCGGACAGGCGCTAGCCAGTGCCGATCTGCCCAAGCACGTTCATCTAAAGCGGCCAATCGGATCGTCTCGGAATGACTGACTTCGAGGTTCATATCGATCTGCACGGCCACACGCGCCCGGTCGGATTGGCGAGAAGCAATCGCGTCCGCGGCGCGGAAACGATTCTCTTTGAGTACGATAGCGCTTGGCTTGAGGATCCGCATCACTTCTCGCTGGAGCCAGCGCTGGCTTTGACTCGTGGCGCTTTCGCTCCCCCTGCTGGACTGACAACTTTCGGCTCGATCGGGGACTCAGCACCAGATACCTGGGGCCGTCGCCTCATGCAGCGCGCTGAGCGCCGTCTCGCTGAACGCGAAAACCGCGCCGTTCGGACGCTCACAGAAAGTGACTACCTGCTTGGGGTGGCGGATGAGACGCGGCTCGGCGCGCTTCGGTTTCGCTGGTTGGACGATAAGGCCTTTCAAGCGCCAATCAGAACCGGCGTGCCGGCCCTGATCGAGCTTGGTCGTCTGCTTCAGATCACTGAGCGGATTCTCCGGGACGAGGAAACGGACGAAGACCTACAACTAATCTTCGCGCCCGGTTCCTCCCTCGGAGGTGCGCGGCCGAAGGCGTCGGTCATCGACCAACATGGCCGTCTCTCCATCGCCAAGTTTCCAAAGGAGACGGACGACTATAGCATGGAAATTTGGGAGGAGATTGCGTTGCGGCTAGCCGACCAAGCCGGCATCGTCACCCCACAACACGAACTTGTCGAAGTTGCCGGCAAGGCCGTGATGCTGTCTCGACGCTTCGATCGCGATGGCGCGATCCGCATCCCCTTCCTGTCCGCAATGGCGATGATGGGCGCCAGGGACGGCGAGCGTGGCAGCTACCCCGAGATCGTCGACGCCCTGGCCGAGCATGGCGCACAGGGAAAGACGGACGCCCACGCGCTCTACCGGCGCGTCGTCTTCAACGTGCTGATCTCCAATGTCGACGATCACCTGCGCAACCATGGCTTCCTCTGGCTCGGCAAGGCCGGATGGTCGCTTTCGCCCGCTTATGATCTCAACCCAGTGCCAACAGATCTCAAGGCGCGCGTTCTGACGACGAACATTGATCTCGACGAGGGTACCTGCTCGCTCGACCTGCTTGAACAAGCATCGGAGTATTTCGCCCTCACGCTGTCCCAGGCGCGCGCGGTCATCAAAGAAGTCGCGACGGTAACCACGACCTGGCGCGAAACCGCCAAGGCAGTTGGAGCTCGGTCGGCCGAAATAACTCGCATGGCCAGTGCTTTTGAGCATGACGATCTCAGACGGGCGCTGGCGCTTTGAAAACAACGTTCCTTCATAGCTTGAGCCAGGGAAAAGGAACGTCATCACCGGTCCCGTCTCAGAGGTCGAGGACGCTGGCATTGCGAAGCGCTGAAGACGCTCGGCAATACCTAAGCACGTAATTGAGCTTCGACGAATTGGACAATCGAACGGTTGACCTCGATCGCCGGCGCGCAAGCGCCTGATAAGTGGGGTTCAATCGTCTTCGGAATTATCTTCATCTCCGGCAACCACCCTGATCAATGCTAATGTCCTAGTCCGGAGCTTTGGCGACAGACGGAGAATTTCTTCAACGAAGCGGCGCCCTTCTGCGGTGGCGAGATAGGCAATACGTTCGTCTGCCTCCGGCGCGATGGCCATCCCCTCCCCTGAGCCCGGCTGCGGCAGTCCGTCGAAAAAGCAGCTCACCGGCACATTCAATCCGCTGGCGATCTCATACAGCATTGACGCGCTGATCCGGTTCTTGCCGCTCTCATATTTTTGGACTTGCTGGTAGCTCAGACCAACCTTCTCACCGAGTTCCGTTTGCGAGAGGTTAGAGTGGACACGCCTGATGCGCAGCTGCTGTCCTACGTGGATATCGACGGGATGCGACGATTGGTTGCTCTTCTCTTCAGCTCGAAACGCCTCTCGCCCGGAGCTTGCAAATCGCTTTTCTACCCGATCATGCATCGCGTTTGCCCTTAGATGGGAGACGCCACTCGCATCATCATTTGGGAGCGGCAAGGGCGTACCGTGCCCCGAAGTTGGAGCTGAAAACAGAATATGTCGAATATATTCCATGGATTAATGCAACGCAAGATGTTGCCCATTGCGCATGGAAACTCGTGCGCGCATAGCGTGGAATCTGCGACATCACAGGTCAGCGCAAAAGCTTACGCAAGAAAACCTCGCGGTAGACGCGCATGTGGATCGCACCGTGATCAGTGATCTGGAAAGAGGAAAGTACAACGCCTCTATTGATCTGCTGGATCGCATTGCGAATGCGTTGTCGATAGATATCTCTAAGTTCTTTTTGGAACCGTCGCCTGGAGATAAGCCAAAACCGCTGAGGGCCGGAAGGAAGCCGAAGGTCTGAGCTAAGGAACCGAGATTATTTTGCGAGCGCCCACTCTGGATCATCCACGCTCAAAGTGCCTTCGCTATGGTGAACCCTGAGATGTGCCCATAATGGGTCATCCGCAAAACTCTCGAAAGTGCCACCAGCTTCCTCCAGCGAGAGGCCGCGATAGCTGTCGAGCGCGGGCTCGATGTTACCCGAGCCCAGGCTATTGAGCTCTGCAAACGGCTCGGCATTCTCCAGAAGCACCCGATGTCCCCAAACTCCCGACCGGCGGTCAGCAGCGATCGTAGCAGCTAGCTCGGCCTGTCCTTCCATGGTGAGCGCCCGAGAAAAGGCATGGCGCATTAGGGGATAATAAACGGTGTGCCGGCTGCCGCCGAGGACGCGTATGCCCGGCAATATCGCGGTGACGATGAACATCAAAAGAAGATTCGGAATAATCTTGCGCGCCTGTAACGCCTCGATGACTGCATCCACCTCGAATACAAGGGAGCAATCCTCCGCTCTCCCTGCCTCGAGCCTGTGCCCCACTACTCGCAGGGGAAAGAGGCGGCCCCGATCGCTACCCCAGAACAGGTCGGTGGAATTCTTCAACCAACCCTCCCAGGGACCATTGGCAAGGTCGTCAACGGAGGAGAGCAGACCTCTCACGAATCCGCAGTTCACAAACAAATTCCGCGCCAGCCAGGACGATTTGTCCTGAAGATGATCGACAACGAGATCGGCCACATCCTCGTCATCGATCTGCAAGAAGTCGATGTCGGGATCGAAATATCTCTTCCAGAGGTGCAGATTGGCATGTTTGATCGCAGACGCAGCAGACGGATATTCGCCCTGCGGCAATATCGAACGCAGCCGTGCGACGAGGTCGCTGTCGTTCCCGCCGCGATCGACATTTTTCAGAGCGAAGCGATAGGGGCCGTTTCGGGCAAGTATGCTATAGGGGATCATCTGGCTGCGGCTTAGGCCGAAGACGTTGATGGCGTCGCCGCTGATCTTTAGCCACCCTGGTCCCTTTCGGCCTCGTTCCACGAATTTGACCGTCGATACCGCGTAGGAAAGATAAGCTGAGCGGTGATGCGCCCTTAGACCCATCAGACTGAAGAGATGTGTGTAGTAGGCATCCGGCTCGATCAGCAAATGCAGGTGAGGTCCGGCTTGCATGACAGGGGCAAGGACGATCTCGGCTGCAATCACGCTGGCCCGATCATCCGCGAGGCCAGCCTTCCTGCCCGCCCGGAAGATAGATCGTTGAAAGTGCGACATCGCGTGCTGGCGGACACCACACGTGCTTCTATGCGGCTCGGTGTCGAAGGCCGCTCGAGCATAATCCGCCAAGCTTCTGTGCTGGAAGTCGGCGATCCATGGAAATAGGGTGCCGATCAGGTCCAAGACGGCGTGCTTGGTCAACTGAGGATTTGTATCTCCTGACCATTCGCTCATGACCGCGCCTCTCGGCGTGTGGAAATTTTCGATCTGGCTAAGTTCAGAAGATAACCGGTAACAATGCAAGCGATCATCCCGAGCCCGAAAGCCAGGAACACCGTGGACGGACGGGACTTGTCACCGGTGGCGGCAAGAGCTGCATAGATCGTCAAGCTAAAGCCCATGCAAATGGCATGCATCCAGCCTTTTGCTCGCCCCAGCTTTGCACCCGCTATTCGTCGCTGTATTTCAACATCAATCAGTACCCGCGAAAGGTTATAGCAAGCGCCAAGGATTGCCATGAGTGCAAAGGCAATATCGAGATTACGCGTGGGGTAGAAGGCGGTCATTGCCACGGCGGACAGAAGCACGATGATCGGAATGACACTGCCATCAGCGCTTCGGAAATGCCGGAGGGTCAAAATCAGCATGCTGATCATTGCGCCAGCTCCCCAGTAGAATTCCACCAGGCCGAATTCAAAGGCATTCCCCTCGAGCTCCTGCAGCACGAACTTCGACATGAGCGCGCTGACGAGCATTCCCAACGCGTAAATCAGCACATAGCTGACGACAAGCAACATCGGCACACGACCCGTCCCCTGGCCTTCAGCAGTTTCCGAGGAAGCTTGAGGAGGGCGGCAATTATGGGCGGCCTCGCTCGGAAGGTGGTGGGCGGCTTGAAGCATGCTGAGCATTGAAATCGCGAATGTACCGGCGGCAAACAGGAATGGTATCGTCTGCGTGGTAGCGCCGAGCAGCCACCCGGTCGCAATCGCTGCAAGCATGTTTCCGGTCTGCATGGCACCGTAAGTCAGAGAATTGAACGCCACGAGACGCTCGGGTGACGTGATCGATGGTACGATTGCCGACGAGGCAGTAAGGTATAGCCGGTCGGCCGCCGCAAAAAAAATCGCAGAGAGATAGAAGGTATGATTGGCCGTTTGCTCGACCACCGCGGCAGATGTGATGACCAAGATGACGGTCCTGATAGCGTCGCCTGCCAGGCATAGCCGCCTCCGATCGAAACGATCGACGAGATAACCGACCGGCGCGCTCGCCAGAAACTCCGAGATGCTGCTGAGGGCCAGAAACAGGGCGATGGAGCCGGCGCTATTGCCCGTCTCCGCTAGGATCCAGATTGCTCCGACGTAGTAGGCATTGCGGCCGGCGGCAGAAAAGAGAACGCTAACCAGGAGGAAAGAGCGGACCGAGCGCCGCCTCAATTGGTCCGGTGCGATATTGGCATCTTGATCCATGTATCCGCCAATTTGTAGAGCTAGCGCTTGCGTGCCGTCACTCTAGCGGACGATGCGATATGCCACTTTCAGAATCCTGCTGCAATCCGCTCCGACGCGTCAACGTGCTTGGTCCTTCCATTCTGCTCTGTGTTGTTTCGGGGTGGTACCCATTAGGCGGCGGAAGGCTGCCGCAAGATGACTGGGGCTGGAGAAGCCACAAGCATAGGCAATCTCGGTTATCGAATGTTCGGAATAGCAAAGCATTTCGCTCGCCCGCTCCACGCGTCTTCGAACGATGTATGCATGGGGCGGTAAACCGGTCGATTGCCGAAATGCTTTCGAGAAATAATACTCGCTCAATCCCGCCTCTTGGGCTAACTCGGCCAGGGTCAAAGACCCATCCAGGTTCGCATCGATCTTTTCGATGAGACGCTTCAGGATCGCGGACGAAAGACCGCCTTTCAGGTACAGTCGCTCTTCGCCCGAGAGGCGAAAAAGCCGAAGGAAGATCGTCCGCACATGGCTTTCCACCGTCATATTGGACAAGGAATCCCGTTCCCCTATCTCGGAACGAATGCTGCGTGCAGCATATTGAATCAGTGGGTCCTCGAAACCGAGCGTCGGCGTCAGCTGATCAGGATCGGTTCCGGGTACGCTGTCGAAATGGTTCCGGATAAATTTTTTGCCTACGGTAATTAATAGATAGGACGCCGTGGTGTCGCCATCGTCCCAACCGTTCCAACGATGGTCTGCCGGAATAAACGATAGAGAACCGACCGGCCTTTGTTTAAATGCGACCTTCCGGCCATCCAGATAGTCTTCGCCGTGCTTTGCAACGCCTTGCATGTTCAGGAGGATCGCATGGTTGTCGGCGACAAGATTCGTTTCCTGCCGCCCGAGGCCTGTCCTGCGGACGACGTCCGCGCGGACTGAGCGCCAGCACCCATGCTCGCGGAAAAATGTGGAATGTTCTGCGCGCCTGATCGTGACTGGGTCAAACGCAGCAGAACGCACCATCTACAATTTCCTTCCGTCGATTGCCTCCGGGAAGCCGTGCGAAGCAAGCGGCATCTTGAACTACAAACTAAAGCGCGATTCTGATCTGTCTCCTGCAACGCAAAATTTTATGACAATTTTTTGAAAGAATAACGAGATTATGACGGTCGGGAGACCGAGCTTTCTGCAAACCTGCCGCTGCACGGTGTTCGTTCGGCTCAATAGAGCAGCAACCCAAGTTTTCGCAGCAAGAGCACCGATGCGTGTCGAACCGACGGAGCACGACATGCGGGATTTCTCCACCTTTTTCGAAGAATGCGAACGCGCGCCGCGTCTCAACGAGCTTTCAGAGTTCTTTTCGAAAACCGCATCCGGGCGGGCGGGTATGCCACTTCAACCGCCTTGGCTTGATCACCGCCTGTTTCCGCAGGACCTGACGTTCAGGCGCTTTTCAACCCTTCATCCCTTGAGGCAAGGTCCGTTCGATCAGCATTACCTCAGTAGCATACCTTATCGGTTCGAAGAGGAGTGCCGCCTCGGTTGTGCAATTCTCAAATATGCTCGTGCCAGAAAAGGAAGGCTTAGCATCTATACCTTGGGAACAGCCGAGGGCACGATGGCTCGCGTGATTGCGGAGATTGGCAATGGCAGGGTGGAAACGCTTTCGTGCAGCCCAAATATAGAGAACCTGAGAAGCTTCCATGCCTTTGGGGTTCCTCCTCATGCCGCGTTTTTCCACGGCCCGTTTCATCATTTGACACCTCAAAGGATCAGAGATGACACTGAGCTGCGGGCATTTGCCGATGGTTTCGACATAATCGTCGAGGACACGACCTTTCAGATGTACTCGCCCAATCGCTTCGATCAAATCCGCTTCGTGTCACAACACCTGAAAACCGATGGGCTCTTCATATTCGTCGAGAAGTTCACGCATGACGATGATGAGGAGTACCGGCGGCGCGAACTGCAAAAGGACTATGGCTTCAAGGCTCGTTTCTTCAGCACCGCCGATATTCGCGAGAAAGAAAACACCGTTCTGACACGAATGAACCAAAACGAAGTCAGTCTGGAGCAGATGGGTGACACACTGCGGCACTTTTTCAGCCACACATTCGTGACCTGGAATAGCGGCAATTTCTATACCGTCATTTCCAGCAACAAACCGGAAAACCTCGGTCGGTTCATGTCGAAGCTCTGGCCCGCCGCAATACCGGGCGAATACGTCTATGCAGAACTTCCCTATCGGCTTTATCCCGAGGCGGATGTGCGGCTTGTATCTGGTAGATCCTGGACACTTTAGTGATCGGACTCGCGTGACCCGGCTTGGTGATTGTATCCAAAGCGATTTGGACAGCCGCGCCGATGCTCCACACCGATAGACAAGTTGGGTTACGTGCACCAACCGGCAAGATCAATCATATAGCTCAGCTGTCAGACTGACAAATGGAATCTTTGAAGGGACAGAGCTGGAGACAGCCTGGTTGTCTGCCAATGAACCTCGATTCTCATGAGTTTCACTGCATATTCCGCAGTATCGGCACTACAGGCATTATCATCTTTGAAAGGGACAATGTTCTTCTCAAGAGCAGGGGTTGTTCTGCGGATCTCACGCTGGGTGATATCAATGAGAGACTTGTTCGATATCTACGGGAGCTGCGAAAACGAGATATTCGCTTCGGTTTCCTCTCTCGCGGCTACCCTGAGGATACCATGCCGAGAGGGATTCTCGATATGTTGCTCAAAGTTCGAGAGGCCTCGCCCGATTTTTGGATAACGGCGGTTGGTTCGCCGCAAGATAGTCGAACGAAGGACCCGCATGCAGGTGGCATCTGGCGCAGAATCCAAGTCGCCGCAATTACGCAAGCGATGGAGCGGTACAGGATCAATAAAGGCAAAGCCGTATTCGTCAGCAGCACCTCGTCAGCTTTCACTGTCGCCCAAACAGCGGGTATCGCTGCCTTTCAATATTCAGCGCTGGACAACAGCCGAGACTCGTCCGCCGAGCTTGCAAGGGCTGTAAATCTCCTGGGCCCATTGCCTGTAGCGCGCGACGTGCGGGAACTTCATGCCAAGATCGAACAAATTTTGGGATTGAGCTGCTCGAAGAGCCGAGACTTGTAATTCAGCGACCCCGGTCCCGATCTTTCTCCTGGGGCGGTCGAAGCTTGATCGATTTCGGTGCGTCGCGATCACGCTGTTGGGCTTTCTGACGTTCGCGATCCGAACGATCTGTTTCCGGCCGCTCATGCTCGGCGTTGGACCGAGCGATGCGTGATTGATCGACCGAGCGGTTGTTCGAGCTTTTATTGACGATGCCCTGCTCTGCAACGTGATCGCGCCCGGCGGCCGATTTCGTCTCCAGGCTGCCAGAGCCGCGTTTATCCTTGTCGGCCTCGTCGCGGTCGCGGTTCTTCACGACGCGGGAATCGAGCTGCAATCCGACGACCTTTCCAATGATCTTCGTCGCTTGCTCGAAGATCAGCCGGTCCGATGGGTTGGCGATTTTCGAGGCAAGGCTCAACGCGGTATTCGCGAGCGTTTCTTTCGCTGTCTTCGCCTGGGCGGCGCTGATGGGTGTCGATCGTAGCATGTTTTCTTCGCCTTTCTCTTGTGCGGGGTCCCGGCCACCGTGGACGGCTGTTTCAAGCCGCCGGTATTCGCGTTGCAGTCCAATCGACAGGTCCTGGCTCAGCTCGCGTGCCGTGCTCGGCGCGGATCGGTCCTTGGCAATCCCGTCGAGCATCCTGATGACCATTCCGACCGATCGACGGCTCTGCTCGAGCCGCCTCCTGGCGTCCTCCAGCGTCGGAGCCGACGGCGTATCGCGAACCTTGGACATTACCTTCTCAACCACGTTGCTCGGCGCCATCACTCCCATCCGCCGGAACATTTCCCATTCCCAACGTTTGACGGGCGGTGGGCCGGCGCGTTCGATGCGCTTCTGGCGGTCGATCGGGATGCCACGTTCGCGCGCCTTCTCGGCGAAGCGGAGCCGCCATTCGGTGAAGTCGCGAATGTTGGGGTTCAGCGTCCTGCCATCGGCGTTGCGCAGCGCCACGATCACATGCAAATGTGGATGCTTCTGAAGATCGTTGCGGTTATGCACCGCATAGGCATAACGATGCGCCGCAAATTGCTCTTTCAGGAAGTCACGGCCGGCCGCGACGAAACGATCGCGGTCGACGTTCGCCGGTCCCGACAACAGGAGATGCATGAAGTCCCGCGGCTGCCGGGTCTGGATGAGAGCGCCGACGATCTTCCCCTCCGCCGTCAATTGCTTGTGGTTTGCGGTAGTGACCTCGTGCCGCTCGGCGCCACGCAAGTAACGCCCGCTCTTGCCGGGCCGCTCCTCTATGCGTGTTTTCGTGGAAAGCGTCACTTCCGCACCCCTGCGCTGCATGGCGTGGAGCGTTGCTGTCAGGCCTTTCGGACCTGACGAGAAATCAGCGGGATAGCGCGAGATCGGCATGATGCCCCCTCGCCTTAAAGTTTCATCCAGCCGCGCATCGATCGCATGCACGACGTCGATCTCTGCCGGAATGCGATTTCGGCTGTTTCGATCAGACCGGTCCTTCTTTTCATGGGCGATTACCAGCGCGAAATCCAGGCGTGTCTGCCCCTTCACGCCCTCGCTGACACTGAAGGCATAGGTCCGGCCGGTGTCGCCGGTGTGATGGAAACCATCTTCGGCGAGCGCATTGATAGCGCGGCCGATGTCTTCCCGGCTGGCGCTTTCGAGCTCGTAGGTCAGCCGAAGAACGTCCTTGCTGCCCTTGCGGCTACCGAACTCTCTCTCCCATGAACGTACTGCCTCATTGAGGTCGGACACGTCACGGCCGTCCTGGTCAAGCGCCTTCTCTTCTTTGCTCTGATAGGAAAGCACGCTGCGAGCGGAGCTCGCGCCGGCGCCATAGGATAGGACCTTGACGACGACAGCGTTGTTCCCGAGCGCACGGCTGAGTGCCGAGGCGGCACCGGGATGCCTGGCGGGAGGTTTGCCAGCTTTTGTGATCGACGGCCGTTTTCCGCCACCGCCGCCGCGCCGACGCAGTTCGTCTTCGATCAGATCGAAATAGCTCGGCAGTCTTCGGCCTTCCAGCCTAGACTTCGAGCGACTTCTGGACGGCTCGTTCATCATGTTTCCTGATCAGGTCAACGATATAGGACGACGGTCGGACGAAGGCGGCATCACGAATTGCATCGAGAGCGCCCATGACGTCCTCGAGCTTGTGCGCGATCGCATTGGTGCTCCCCGCATGTCCGCCCTGCTCGCGAAGAAACGCCTCGTTGCGAAAAGCAAGCTCGCGTAGAAACTGGTGTATGTTTGCCAATTGCCGGTCGTGTTCGTCGAGCATCGCGGGAACGTGCATGATCTCCCTGATGACGATCAGCTTGGCGACGATGTTGACGGAAATCTCGAGCCGTGTGGCAAGAGTCTCCGCATTGCTCAGAACGTGATCGGGCAGACGGAACATGATGGGCGGCTCTCGCATCCGATCTATAGCCCCCTCGCCTTCAGCGCCTCGAGAATGAGCCTGTGCGTCGCCGACGACAGTTGCTCGTGGCGTTCCAACGACACCCGGAAGATTTTCGTCAGCACGTCGTCATCGAGATAGAGCGATATCCGCTTTCGCTTCACGTCTGCGCCCGTTGCCGGTACGCGTTCCTTGGGCGCCGATCGCTCGCCGCGTTGATGTTTGCTTGGGCCTCGGATTTGCGGCGGTCGAGTGTCTGGAAGGATGGTTTCTTCCCGCCCCTGAGGAACATCATCAGGCATGAGCGTATCGAGGTCGATATTGGTCGGCATGTACGAGGTCGCAGTTTCCACGACGTCCTTCGCCTGGCCTTCTCTGGATCGGGCAAGGGCGAGAATATTTCCGGCCGGCGTTCTTTCCCTCGACATGATCTCAAGCCGCCTCCGCCTGAAGAAGGCCGATGAACTCGTTATTGATCCTCTTCACGAGATCGATCGCGTCGAGCACGCTTTCCGAAGCTCGGCGCTTGGCCGACGGCGTCAGGGTGGGATTGTTCTCGATGCTGGCAAGCTTGGAATAGAGCGAGCCAAAGCCGGCACCGACGTCACTGAAGTGGTTGCTTTTGCGGACGACTGTCTCGACCATTGGGATCCTGCCGCTCGTCAGGATCGCGTGAACCTCGGGTAGCGACCGGTTGTGCTTGAGGGCGATCATGTCGACATGGTTCCAGATCGCAGCATAAGGGATCGGTCCCCGACCCCGTTTCCTCGAGATCTCGTTCAGAATCGTCGCCACCTTGATAGCCGACGTCGCGGCGGTCGGTTCCGGGATGACCGGTATGATGATCGCGTCGCACTCGCGGTAGACGTCGATAGCGCGCTGGTGCACATAGCCGCCGACATCGTAGATCCGAATATCAGCCTCGGGAGCATTGTCGAGCCGATCCCGAAACCGGTCTGCAGGAGCAACTCGCAAATGTAGCAGCGTCCCATCCGTCGGCAGCAATCCCCGCTTCATGGAGACATTGTACCAACGCGTGGCTGATTCCTGCTCATCGCAATCGATCAACAGCGTCCTGTGCCCCTGTTGGGCGAACTCTGCTGCAAGATTGACGTTCAGAGTCGATTTCCCGGCGCCGCCCTTGAAGGTCGAAATGGCAAGCGAGAGCGGTTTTGCTGTCATCGAATTCCTCGCCGTTTTAGGAACTGGAAGTCGGCGCCGTGGCCAACCGAGCGGATCAGGAGACATAGGCGTACGGCCGACGCGCATGAGGCGATGGGCGCAAGCTTCTGATCACCAAACGCATAAGCGCCCGAAATCCTGCTTTCAGGCCCGAAGCTTCCGTTAGAGCAGTCGGCGCTGCCGCGCCGCAATCAGCTCGTCGTTCAGTCGCATCGTCTCCCGCTCGCGAGCTGCATCGGCGATCGGATCCCTCCCCGGCCAAAACCGCAGAATCGGCAGGAAAAGGAGCACAAAGAAGGTGATCGTCGCAGCCTTGAACCAGGAAGACCGGTCATAGAGGTCCGCGGCCCACTGCCACAGCGCCTCGGTCCACTCTGCCGGCAGGAACGCATACGAAAATGTCAACGCAATCGCGTAGCCCACGAAGGCCGCCACCAAAAGGCACGCCCCCGCCACCAGCAAAAAGTTCGCTATCAAGATCAAGAACCACGCCGCCCGGAACGGAAACGCCAAGGCTCTGAGCCCCTTTCGATGCACCACCATCTGCTTGTCTCCACATGCGAATTCGAACGTCCAGAAAACCTCACCTCAACCCTAATGGAATTCCAGACTTGCGCTACAGTACAAGTTTATGCATGATCAGGCAAGTCAACAGATGACGGATGCGAACATGAACAATGGCGCATGGCGACCCACTCGCCCCCACCTTTGGACCCTTGTCGGTTTTTTCATCGCTCTGCCAATGGCCGCGCAGGCCGACCCGATTGCGGAGTTCGTCAGCTCCTATCAGGAGGCCTATGCACGAGGGCAGGATATGATTCCCGGGCTACAGACGCCACTCGACACGTCCTCGATTGCGACAGGGCTTGATCTGCAAAGCGTCAGCCCGGAGGCCGCGCTGAGCGGCAGCGCGTTTCTCGCTGATGATGGCACGGTTGTCAGGCTGGCCGGAGTGCAAGGCTGCCTTTCGACCGGCCGAATAGAATATGGGGGTGTGGTTGCGACATGCTCCACGATCTCGCTGGCCGGAATGACCGCTGTTCTTGGCGAGGCGAAGGCAAGTGCCCGCAATGCGTTCCCCTGCCATGAGCTAGCGCGAAATTCCGGCCGGCCGACCGTGCGCTTCGCGGAGTGCTTTTTCGTGAAAGACGGCGCAGTGCGATCGCTCTCGGAAGATCTCATAGCCAAGGGAATGGCGTTTGCTTCTCGTGACCGTGCGGGTCGCCCCCTCTTCCCGGAATATGCGCGCGCCGAAGACGCCGCACGAAGCGCAAGAGCCGGGATCTGGGCAAACGACCATTTCGTGCATCCCTACGGTGAGCGCTATCGCGCAAATCCAGCAATGCACTGATGCGGATCGGAACCTTCATGCTGCTTTCCACGATTACCGTTTCAGGCCTTTATGCGGGCATCACCATCATGCCAATGCTTGCCGGCGCGGAACTTCCCGCCGCGCGGCATGCCTTGCCCCCAGTCGCTCCCGTTCAGCTATCGCAGGCCGAACGCGCGGCAGCCGGGGATCGTGCTCCATCGGAATTCGCGCCATTCCCCGCGGAAGCGCAGTTCGAGACCGGCGACACCTGGGTCTCCGGCGGTAGGCGGTATCGCCTCTATGGCCTGCAGGCATGCCTGCGCGGGACCAGCATCACGCTTTCCGGCGGCGCTGTCCGGGATTGCGGAGAACTCAACGTGATCATGACGCAGGCCATGATCAGGGACGCGAGACCCGTCTGTACGAACATGAAGGACATCGACCGCAACAATCTCGTCGTTGCGTGCCAGACGACCGCAGGGCAGCGTCGCTACGATCTGGCGACCTATTTGATCGCTCAGGGCTGGGGATTTGCGGCGGTCGACGGTGCCGGCCATCTGATCGTTCCAGGCTACAGGATCGCCGAGGAAAGCGCGCGCACGGCGCGGGCAGGTCTTTGGGCGTATCCGGACATGCCGCATCCGGTCACCATCCTCATGCAGCAAGTTGGAGCGTCGCGATGAAAGCCGCCGCCCTCACGATGATATTGCTCGCAATGACCCAGACGGCATCGCTCGGGCAAGGCCGCCCGACTGATGTGCCGCGCCAGATTTACGGCAAGGTACAGATCATCGACGGCAGAACATTCGAGTTTATCAAGAGCCGTCACGTCGTCCGGCTCGCGGGCTATGAAACTCCTCGCCTGGAGCAGACGGCGACGAGCGAAGGCGTGACGTGGCCGGCAGGGCAGGTGTCACGTGCCTGGATGATCCTTCGAACGCTTGGCCAGAACGTCAATTGCGCGCCGATCGGCCGGGACGCCAACAAGGTTCTAATCGCCCATTGCTTTGTCGGTGAGGCGAACCTGGCCGCGACCGCCATCGCGGAAGGCGTCGGCTACGCCTTCAACTATCGCAATGAACCCCAGGTCCCCGCCTATTTAGATATCGAGCGAAAGGCCCGCGGGCTCGGTTTCGGTGTCTGGTCGTCGCCGGACCTGCTGCCTCCATGGCTCTATACCGCGTCGACGGCGAATGAGGGACTGTCCGATAGGCTTTCGTCGGAATCCGACCAGGTCCTACCGCTGCCCTTACCGGTCACCCGAGACGGCGCGGTGACCCTTACGAACACGCATGGAGGTTGAATGAAACGCTTCTCCCGACTCTTCGCCGTTGTGGCGCTTCTGCTGATCGTCGCTCCGCCCGCAACCAGCGCGCAAGACGGCGCCACCCAGAAGCAGATTGAACAGCGCGATCCGGACTTTTGCGGAGCAGGCGGCGCCGGCTGCGATCCGACGGACGTGCAGCAATGGAAAGCGGTCGGCAACCGGCTTGCGGACCTGTCGTCGGCGGACCTCAGCCAATACGCCTACGCCTGCGCGAAACATGCTGAATGGAAGAAGGAGTGCGAAACCGATCCAGTCGCCATCCTGAAGCGTCTCGGAATCGAGGGATATTGAGGTCGCCGATGAGGACGTCCAGCAAAGGAGCGCTGATCTCCGCCGCGATCGCTTTCGTCATTGGAACCGGCGGCGGATACGCCATCAACGAGCTTGGTCGACGCGGTGGGATGACAGAACTCGAACAGGACATCGCTCGGCGGAGGCAAGAAGCCCGGCGGAGGTCGGAGATAGAGGTCCCCACTGACGAGGAAGCGAGCGCCGCAATTGCCAGGTCGGGCCGCTCGATCCGAATTTCCGAATGTAAGCCGCGCGAAGCGGTATCTGGCGTTACCTGCACCGGCGTCATCACCACGACGAGCGGATCGTTTGCGGGGACGTCACAGCCTGGTGTCCTGTCATTTGCAAAGATCGACGGGATCTGGGCGCAAATTCAATAGGGGATCCAAGGGAGGGAGGCGAATAGTGAAAGCGATCGTGATCTTTGCCGCAGTCTTGATGGGGGTAGCCAGCGGATTTCCGTCGGCACCTGCAAAAGCTCAAGATGCCTCCTGGGGATGCCAGGTCTTATTATGCGCGGCGTCGAAGAATCCGTCCTGGCATGGCGTCCCCTATTGCGTTCCGCCCATGACAAGGCTCATCGCAGCGATGTCGAAGCCCGGATTTTCGTGGCCCATTTGCCATGAGGCCAACGCGGGG
This sequence comes from Martinezella sp. CNPSo 3964, assembly GCF_057784375.1. Taxonomy (NCBI): domain Bacteria; kingdom Pseudomonadati; phylum Pseudomonadota; class Alphaproteobacteria; order Hyphomicrobiales; family Rhizobiaceae; genus Martinezella; species Martinezella sp. CNPSo 3964. Next base: position 267,543 of record NZ_JBXSOW010000004.1, on the reverse strand, counting down.
AAGCCAGGACGCGACACCTATGAGGCTTGCCCTGCGGGAACGACAGTCGGCTACAGCTCGCAGGGCGACGACGGCCTCCGCAGCGAACCCGACCAGTGCGTCAAGACGGTCGATGTCTGCCGATCTCCGGGCCGGCGCGAGAACAGTGCCGGCTCGACAGTTTTGACGATAAACCGACGCTACGGTCGGGACGGTGAGATCTGCATTCAGGAGATCGCAACTCCCCGGCCGCGGCGTGCAGACCCCTGGTTTTTCGACATCCCAAACGACCAAGGCGTAAAGGAGAGGTTCTGGTTCAATCTGAACCACTAGCCATCCTCACAGGCCGCGACGGCGTCAGGATCACGGCGTCGTCTCGGCAGCTTTCTTCTTTTTCAGGCGTGTTTTCCAGACCGCTATCAGCGGGAGATCGGCTTCCGTGACCTTGAGCAAATTCTCGCCATCGACGTTCCACGCTCGCTGCATCCTGTCGAGGGTCGACAGCTTGACATCACCCATCGCCCGGGCCAGGCGCGATATGTATGCTTCATCTACCCCGAGCTGCTCGGCCAGCACCCTGTTCGTCACGTCACGTTCAGCCTTCAACCGCTCGATGCCAATCGCGAGCCTCTCCTGGAACGTCAGTGCCTCCAACGACGCCATATCGACGGGTTCGATCGGAATGTCGCGTTTTAAACGAGGCATGGAACACCTTCCTTGGCCGCAGATACTGCTGATCCACGACAGATGGACATGCCAACAAGATGACGACAGAGCCCGCCTCGCCTTCGGAGCCGCAATATCTTCGATAGCCTCTTGCTCATTCAATACCCGATATCGACCGGCAACCTCTACGACCAAGCGTAAACCCGTTGTTGGCCATCTTTCACGTTGGGCAGTTCACAACTTCGTTACGCCTCTTACACCTACACCGCTACGATCAGCCGGCGCAAGAGGACCGGTGACGGCTTGCGGTCCGCACGGCGGCCGGCACGTGGCCGACACTTCGACGGCATGCGTATAGTCGTCCGCAACAGTCCCGCGCACGGGCTGGCCGAACTCACCGAAAACGAAGCCGCGGCACTTCGCGCCTGGTACGGCAATGCCGCCTCCAAAGAGGACGAGGCGATCGCTCTTGCGGTGATCAGGCGCGTCAGAGTGATGAACGGCTGGATCAAATGCGACTGCCTCGCCGGTCAATGCCAACCATTGCTCACCCCCATCCGGCAGGAGCGCACATTCACGCTGCGACGGCTGACCGCGCAGGACGAGGATCCTCTTCGGCACGAGGAAAGGCCAAACCACGCGCACACCTGCCCCTTTCGTGTCGATAAGGACGCCACGCCAGCCCTCATTGATCGAACCTATCACATTCGGCCGGTGCCCAAATCCGATCGCAGCTACATCGAAGCGCTGCCGGCCATTCCCGACCGCCTCGCGGATGTCGCGGATCGCGAGCTCGCCCGATCGTCCGAACGAAACGACCGGCCTTCTAGACTTGGAGGTATCCTGTGGCGGTTGCTCGATGACGCCGGCACGAACGTCGTCCCGCCGCTGCAGGACGATCCCGATCTTGCGTTCCGAGACCAGCTTTCAAGGCTGCGTGGCGCCGCGAAGAAGCTCAGGGTGCTGCGAACCTGGACGTTGAACGCATTGATGTCGACCTGGGCGGCAGACTATTGGGAAGCGGACAGCCGTTGGCAGCGGTTGCTCGAAATCTCCCGGCCGGATTGGCCAGCAACGCATCGCCGGACTGGCTTCATGCTGCTCTTCACGACAAGCATATCCGCCCAGGCGATTATGCCGGCATCGTCATCGTGGCCGATCGAGGTGCTTGGGAAAGTGCGGCAACCGCTTCGCGGTGATCCCACGCATCGCGGCCCATTTCTGAGTTTGCTCAACGTCGATTTTCAGGATGATGACGAAGGGCAGGTGCGGGCAGTCCAGGCCTATGCGCAGCCGGTCTATAACGGCGACACGCTGTTTCCGGTGGAATCCGGTTTTGAACGGGCCGTCTCGCATCTACTGTTCTGGCTGCAGCAGTCCCTGTTCGAGGCGATTCCCGAATTGCGGATGAAGATCACCAAGCCGCTCTTTGCATCGGAGACGCCACTCGGGCTATGCCGCCCGGACTTCCTGATAGAGGCTACCTACAGGGAAAATCGGCCTGTAACGCTCGTCATCGAGGCGTTCGGTATGGAGACTGAAGAATACCGGAAAGCCAAGGACAAGACCGTGCCGCGCATGAAGCATCTCGGGCCGATCTTCAGTCTCTTTCCAGAGGATCTCGCCGAAGCGAATGCGCCGGGCACCGCCAGACGCCTGCAGGATTGGGCGATAAGTCAAATTCGCCATGCATAGGACCAACGCAAAATCCACACGGATGGTATCCGCCAATTGCCCGAACAGTCGGGTTGATCTGCGCCAGGGGGAAGCTGTTTCAATTTCTCCAAACCTATGATTTTTCCGCTGAGAGGAACCTGGGTAATCGCAACCCGTTGTGCCACACCGAGAACCATTGGAGCGTTCATCACCGGCTGCATCGGGTCAGAATTGTGCGTCAGCGTGTCGGCTGCAATCGCGGCGCCGCCGGGAAATGTGGTGGCAAATGCGATTGTCATCAGCCTTATCCGGTCTTGGTCTTGAGCGAGAGCACCAGCGTCATGGGATGATTGGGTGAGCACTGGAATCCATAGTGCTCGTAAAAGGCTTTGGCCTCTTCGGAAATCGCGTGAACGAGAAGACCGCGAATGCCCATGATGGATGCAGCCTGCGACGTGCGTAGAACGGCATCCTGCAATAGCGCCGCGCCCAATCCTTTGCCCTGCCATTCGCGGTCGATGGCGAGGCGGCCGAGAACCGCCATGGGTATAGGATCCGGCATATTCCTGCGAACTGATCCCGGTGCATCGGCGAGATCAAGCGCGCCGGAGGCAAGGCAGTAAAAGCCGACGACCCGCGGCCCTTCCGCGACAACATAGGTCCGGGACGCGCCGCTGACCTGATTGGATCGAGCCCGGCGGCGCAGCCATTCATCCAGCGTGTCGTTACCGCTCTGGAACAAGTCGAGATCATGCGCTTCCTTAAGAAGCGCCGGAGCGGACAGCATCAGGACTGCCAGGGCCTGGGCGCGTTCATCAGCCGCTCGAAGCCCTCCCCGTCCGGCGGCTGGTCGAGGATGGCCAAGAAGTGGCGATAACTGTCTTCATCGACCCGCACAAGCGTTTGGTCGAGCAAGGCATCTTCCGCAGCGCGGTAGGCCGCGTCGATCATGAAGTCAGTGCGGCTCTTGCCGCGAATGCTGGCGGCGCGGTCGATCACCTTGCGCACGTCTTCGCGGATACGCAGGTGGACCGGCTTCGCATGCGAGTCCGTCAAAGATTTTGTGGCCATGGCGTGGTTCCTTTCAAAGCCATGATAGCACAATCAGATACACATTGTGTATCTAAAAATGGTAGGCACAGAGGATTGAACAAGAGGGTCGGAAACCGCTGCGTCAAGAACGGCGTAAAGAGGCTCCATGCCGAATGGACCGGGGAGAGCGACAATCTCGCACGCGCCAGCGGATACCTTGGTTTATGCTCCACCTGCGATAAGTGGCGCGTATCCAAACCGTGTAGCAATCCGCGTTGAACCTTCCAGATTTGAGCCTGATCGGCGCGTAGGCTAACAGCAGCGGTCCTCAATCCGTCTGGGGCGCATCCAGCTCACGCTTGGCGGCTTCCAACAAGGCTTCCTGAACAGGCGCCAGCATCTCCGGCGGGCAGCTTCCGAACATGCGCGATACCAGGTCATCCGCAATTTCCGATAGCCGCGGCTTCAGCCGGTTCGGAAACAAGCGGTCAATCGCAGTTGGGTCGGTGTCCAGGCGCTTGAGTTCGGCCATTATCGCACGCATTTCCATTTCGCGCTCTTTCACCATCAGCCAGAGGCCAGGATCGGCCCTGGCAGTAGCGACAATCCGCCCGAGACTGCGCTCGTCCGAAAGATGACGGCTCGAAAGGTGTTCAACCCTGGCCACGATATGCTTCTCCTGACAATCGGGCGCAGTGCGCCGTAATGGTTGCAGCGGCCGCGCGCTATATCTCATCTGACTTAGCCTCCGACGGCTCGCCGTCTTCGCGCAGCGGATCGCGCGCCGTGTGGGCGAATTCGCGTAGATAGGCTCTCGAGCTCTCCTCCGTCAGGCGATCCGAGAGGGTGTCGATCAGCAACTCGACATCCGGATTCAAATCCGCCGGCTCGATCGCATTCTCCTCCCCTTGCTGGAAAATTGCGTCGTTCAAGGCCTGGAGATCGCCTCCAAACGCCTCCCTGACCTCCTGGCGCCGAAGGACGGCCGATCCGGACAGCCGGTCGACGGAGGCGTGCCGGGAGGTTGAGGAACTGTCACGCTGGTTGCGCCGCCGTGCAGAAGAAGCCGAATAGGTGTTTCGATTGAGCTTCTCGTGATCGATATCGAGATCAATGTCATCGGCGGGCACGGTGCGAGGTCCACGCCTCGCGTTACGTACCGGCTGTTGCTCCTCATTCTGCAGCTCTTCTTCGGCCACTCCGGCCGCCCGCTTCTCATCGAGATCCAAACGGCGACGCAGTTCATCGAGTGAGGAAATATAGACATGACGAACGCCGTCCTTGACGATGAAGCGGAGATCTTGTGGTTGTCTCGGCCGCTCGACAGCTGCAAAATCGACGTCAGTCCCCGCAGACGCGCCGACGGTCCGGTCAGCTTGTTTCGGGACTTTCGGCGCGATCGATGCGAAGCTGTCGCTGTCGGCGATCGTCCATTCGACTGACCTCAGACACGGTCTGGAAACCGGCTTGAACCTGCGCGCTTTCGCGAACATCCGTTCGCCACCAGAGTCCAGCTTCATGATGCGCATCAGCGGCATGCCGGTGACCTGCAGGATCGCCTCTTCTGGCTTCATCATCATCAGAGTGTTGACGGGAAGAAGATCGACTGCAACCGGCACTTTCGAGACCGACCGCTGCCTGCGGCCATGACGATGGGAATAGGACGATTGCTCCACCCATTCCGTCGTCTTGCCGGCGGCCAGCGAGACCGCCGTCGCATCATCCTGGTTCTGAAAATTCATGAACAGCTTGATCGTCGAAGCACCCATCAGGATCTTCTGGCCCGAGCGTTGGTAGAGGCGCTCGAGCTGGGCGCCATCCTGAAGGATGAAGACGAAGCGCACACCATTCTTGCGGATCAAGGGAGCAAGTGTCAGCACCGTGTCGATGCGACCGCCATTGCCGAACTCGTCGAGCATCATCAGAACTTCGTGCTCGCCATTGCGCAATTCACCCATCTGCACGAGCTTGTCGGCCATCTGCTGGATGAACATCGAGATCAGCCGCTCGTAGATCTGCATCGCATTCCAGTCGGCCTGGACGTAGATTGCGAGCTTGCGCTTTCGGATGGCGTCGATCGGGATTGACGTGATCGAAGTCAGTGCCTCAACCAGCGGGTTCTGCAGGAAATTGAGCTTGGCAACGATCTCTGCCGCGATCCCTTCGCCGAGTTTTTCGTGCCGGCCGGCGAATTTGGTCAGCTGCATGCGGGTCTGGTCGGAAAGGACGTCCTCGTAATTTTCCAGCAACTGGATGATTGCCTTACGCTCGTCCGACATCGAGTTGAGGATACGGTAGAGTTCACTGAGCGATTTGCGCGTATCCGGGCATTCAAGGACAAAGCCGAGCATTGCCGTCAGCAAGATCCTGGCGCTCTCCTCCCAGAAGTCTGAGGAGTCCGACCGCAGTCGCTCCGGCAACAGCATCTGCGTCATCTTCTGAAGGTCGGTGATCCGCTCGTAAGGATCGGTGCCGATGAGATCGAGCGGATTATAGCCGTCGGTAAATTTCGATCCCGGTGCCAGCAGGAAGGTCTCGTAGCCCTTGTGCTTGAGATAACCGGAGGTTTGCTTGTAAAGCTCGCCGCTCATGTCGAGCACGACCTGCGACCCTTGAAAACTCATCATCGTCGGGATGGCGAAGGCGCGGGACTTGCCTTGACCGGGCGAGCCAATCAGCATCACATGCTGGTCGCCGTCATTGCGCAGCAGAAGCCCCTGCTTCAACCCGAGCACGATGCCATGCTTGTCGCGCAGCCGAAAGTCGGCGGCATCTTTCAGTGTCGCCAGGCGCGCCCGGCCCATGATCATCCGCTGGCGTTTCTGGATTGCCGCGCCGATCGGGAAGCCGATCAGGGCACCGGCGGCGGCAAGACCCGCGAGTGCGGCGAGCACCGTCTGCCGGGAGGGCTTTTGATAGACGCCGGCAGCGTCGGTGACCCCAAACGGCGCCTGGTACATGGCGGCGAGATGATTGCCAAAATAGCCGGCAATCTCGGCATATTCACCAGCCTTGGTGGCGACGAGATAGAAGGCAACGCCGTAGGCGACGACACCCCCATAAGCAGCGGCGAAAATGAGAGCCGTGTGGGCGATCAGGCTGAACATCGACCTGACATGCAGAAGGTATAGCATCTTGCGCGACAGCGCCCGGCCACCCTTCAGCATCCAGAGGGAAAGGAGAAAAAACAGGAACGGCGCGGAAAGGGCAAACGCCAGAAGGGACAGTCCGACTGTATTGCGGGTGTGGATGATCGATAATGTGTAGCGAATGGCGTCGACAAAGCGCGCCCGCGCGACGTAGTGAAAGTACGAGGCCGACCCGAAAGAGGAAATATACGCATCATAGATCAGCGTGAAGAAGGCCAGCCAGATCATGGCAAGTCCGAACAACGTGAGCGGCAAGGTGAACAGCGAGGCGCGCTGTAGGCCAGTCCATTTCGGGCGGTCAGTGTCCGTGTGCGTGAATACGCTTGCCATCTTCGTCCACCTCATCGGCAAAGTAGATCTCGCTGACGCCTCGGCCCCCGGCGGCATCGCTCTTCTTCAATTGGACCACGATCGGGATGATCGAGCGGATGTATCGAATGATGTCGTCGCGCTCCATGCGCACATTGCTGTTCAGCACCAGCGTCGAAAGACGGTTGAAGGCATGGTGCGGCGAGTTCGCATGGATCGTCGACATCGAGCCCGGGTGCCCGGTGTTGATGGCATTCAGGAAGTCGAACGCCTCGTCGCCGCACAGCTCGCCCATGAAGATGCGATCGGGCCTGAGGCGCAGCGCCGTGGCCAGAAGATCGGTCATGGTGACCCTGGCTTCGCCCTGTCCGCCCTTGGAGACGAGCAGCGACACGACATTCTGTTGGCACGGCTCCAGCTCAGCCGTATCCTGCATCAGGATGAACCGCTCATGGTTCGGAATGGCGGTCAGCATGGTGTTGAGGAATGTCGTCTTGCCGGTCGACGTCCCGCCGGAGATCAGCATGCTGCGGTGGTTGTTCGCGGCAAGTTCCAGGAAAGCCCGAACCCTGCCCGCCCGCAGCAACCGCGACAGTTCGATATCGACATTGTCGATGTAGTCGTCTCCAGTGACCTTGGTGAAGCGGAATGCGCCAGCCTTTTCATAGTCGTTGAGATCGAAGCGGCGGATGAACTGCTTGCGGATCGAAAAAGCGTGGCCGGTTGCAGACGTCGGATTCAAAACGAACTGGACACGCTCGCCGCCGCTGAGCGTCGCCGACAGCAGCGGGTTTTCGGCGTTGACGGTCTGCTTCGTAAACGATGCCGCCCGTGAGGCCATGTGCCGGATCGCTTCCTGATCCAGGCCGCTGACCTCTTGTCTGACCATGCTGAGCTGGCCAATCTTTTCGAGCCAGATTTCGTGGCTGCGCTGGCAGGAGATCTCGACGACGGCGGGATCGTCAAGGAAGCTCCGGATCGGTTCCAGCGCCTCTGCCAGAAAATGCTGCTCGGCGGAGATTGCGGGACGTGCGTTCATTTGCCGTATCTCTGCTTGCGCAAGCTCTCGAACCGCTCGCGAACCGGATCGGGATAGAGGTCGGCGAAATCAAGATCGCGTGTGACGAAGACGTTGATGTCGGAGCCTTGTGGAATATGGATGGTCGGCCGGATGTTGCGGCTGTCCTGAAAGGCTTCGGTGCCCAATTGCTGGATGCCGGAGGCGATGGTTTCAGCGGCGATTTCGCGGGCGCGATCTTGTGACGTCTCGCCATTGTCCTGCGGGATGCGGGTGACGCTGCCATTATCGTTGACGATGGTGATGTAGCGATCTTCCCTCTGGCCAAGCTGAGCGATGTATTGCGTGGCGCCGCCGATCAGCGTCATCAGCGCCGGCGGTCCGAACCGCTCCCAATATTTCCGGTCAACGACACCGGTCATGCCTGACCGGCCAAGCCGGTCGGTGCCATAGGAGCCCAGCTGCACCGAGACGCCGTCGCCACGGATCATCCGCGTCCAGACGATCAGGATGCGCTCCTGCCCGCGTTCAACGCCCGATTTGTAATCGCCAATCAGCGAGGAACCAGCGGGGATGAGGATGCGACGACCGTCGAAGGAATAGACGTCCTCGCGCACGATCCCCTTGACCATGCCGGCGAGGTCGGAATTGATCGCCGTCTCCAGTGTCCCGCGGATCATCGTGCCCTGCGGGATCCACGCATCGGTGCGGCGGTTTGCGGTGGCAACGGACACTTCCACCCCCTGCCCACCCATCGCCTTGAGGAAGGCACGATCATTGTCGACCGCACCACTGCCGTCCGAGGCCGGTTGGGTGCCTGTCCCGACCCCCGTGCCGAATAGGCCTGCACCCTTACCATCACCGGACGCCCGGCCCGCGCCACTCGCCTGGTCCGATTGATCGAAGACGACTGCCGAGGAACGTACGCGCTCCAGGAGTTTTGCCTCCCGCGCGAGCTCAATGCAGCGCGGATTATCGGGGTTCTTGCCTCGGGTGCAGTCGACTTCGGCCGTAGGTGCGGCCGGAGCGGCGGCCGGGACGACAGGTGCTGGCGGCGGCGGCGGTGGCGGCGGGGCCTCGGGGACTTCCACAGTCGGAAGTGGCGGGGGCGCCGGTGCTCTAAAACCTTCGTTGCGCGGTGCCTGGACCGGGCGAAACTCCTCACGTGGGGTGGTATCGACGGCCGGCTCCCTCTCTCCGCCCGCAACGAGGAAATACAGAACCACGCCGATGCCGCCGATCGCCGCCGCAACTGCGATCGGACGCATCAATCCTATCCCGGAACGCCTGACCTGTCCTCCGATGGCGGTATCGTTGTCGATCGAGTGGTAGTTGGGATCGGACATGGGTCGCTTCCTATTGCGGTTGGGGTTGCGGGTTGCCGGTTCCGATCCGCTTTGGTGCGACCGCGCCTTCGATCGGCGCCGGGATATCGGCAGGGGCAGTCCGAAGATTGAAGAGGCAGGTTTCGCTCTCGGTGCCGTAGCGCAGCGTCCATTGTCGTGAGACCTTGTCGATGACGATGTAGTCGGCCTCGCGGCGGTAGTTCACGAGGCTCTCCCGGCGCCTGCCATCGACGATGAAGATCGCCGGAACGTCGCCCGTGAATTTCATGAAGGTCTTCAGCCCATCGTCGAATACCCACAGCGGCTTGGCACCATCGCTCCCCTTGAAGCCGTAGTCGTAATTGACCTTGTCCCGGCGAATGTTTTTGATGTTCGGATTTCGCTCGGCGTCCTGAGCCTGCTTCCAGAGTTCAGCCGTGCCTTTCAAGCCGGCATCCTCGGGGTAGATGAACTTCAGCTTGAAAGTCTGGTTCTGCATCGCCTTGCTGTCGTTGACGCGCAGATCGAATGAATAGGTCCGCTTGGTGGTGACGACAGAAAGATTGGTCGCGGCATCCTTTTCCATCGGCTTCAAAGTTAGGGAACGCCGGTCGGCCGACGTGAGAATCTGCCAGGAAACGGTGTCGCCCGCGACCACCTGGGTGATTTCCTCGTCCGCGCCGAAGAGGATTGTCGTCACCAGTCCGTAGGTGCCCGTCACCTGAAATACCTGCTCTGCCGAATAGGGAAGCGAGCGCACACGAGGGTCGAGCCGTCCGGGCCGCGCCAACAGTTCGGGATGAGCGACGGTCGGTGAGAGCAGCAGAAAGAGAGAGAATGCAGCCACCCATCTCATCACGGGGCAATCCCCGACGGCATGGTCTCAGGGACTTTGGCGTATTCGGTCACGACGAATCCCAATGGATTATAGAGCCGAACCCGGTTGCTGGCGGGAAGATTGATCTGCCGGTAGCGCACCGTTGCCGACCAGCGATTGACGACCTCGCCGCCGCGGCGGCGCTCCCGTGTTTCGAACCGCACGGCCATGGTCGAGGGATTGAGGGGATTGACCGAGAGGATCTCCGGCCGGATATCCCCGATGGCGCCTATCGTCTTCACCGGCCCCCTCGGATTGGACGGGTTCATCCACTCTTCGTAATCCTTGAATGCCTGCGAACCCGGCTCCGACCACAGCGCAATCATGTCGAAATTGTCAGAAAGATAGCGTGGATCGTAGGTCTCGCGGCGGATAACATAGTTGCCGACAAAAGCCGCGCGCACCGCCGGCATTTCCGAGACGTTCGATCGATCCTTGTCGAGCGTCGTGACGGTCTCCATGTAGCCGGTGTTCTTGTCGACTATGAGGGGAACGACCTCGGTGCGAATGAGCGGAAAAAGTTGCGCCACCGAAAACGACAGCACGCCAGCGACAGCCCAGCCGGCAACGGCGAATGCCAGCAAGATGAGACCGATCAGCGTGCGAAGAGACCGGTTTTTTTCTCCCCACGACAAGTGCCGATCGTAGATGTCCTGAGGACCTGGGACATGGTCGGCCGGCGTGGCCCTCAATTGCCTTTTGAACAATGCCAAGTGTCAAACCTCGAAGTCGTCATCGTAAGATCTCGAAATCAATCCCGTCGCCGTGTCGTCATTCGCTGTTGCGGCGGCGGTTGGTCAGCATTCGCCCGAGAGCGCCTGCACCTGCCATGCCGCCACGTCCGGCGAGCGCCGCAGCAGTCACTGCTCCTCTTGGGCCTGCCAACATGCCAAGAGCAACCGCAGAGGCCTGCCCGGCCCTCGAATTGCTGGCCGAAAGCCTTCGCCGCGCTGCGCCATAAGCAGCATCAACCCCGCCCCCGCCCGGTACACCCGACACGGCTGTCCCGTAAGCGAAGGTGCGGGCGAAATCAGGCACCTGGAAAATGAAGTACGAGATCAGCGCGAGGTAGAGCACCATCGCCAAGACGATCGCCAGCGCGTTCTCTTTGGTGGCCATGTCTCCGTTGATCGTGTCCATCATGCCGATGAGAAACCCGAACGACAGCCCGGCCATAATGTAGGTGAAGAGCAGCATGAACATGCCGTGGGCAACGCCTCTCACCCAGGCGTCGAAAACAAACCGGGTGATGCCGAAGAAATAGCAGAGGATGGCAATCGGGCCGATCGCCAGCATGACGGCGGTGATCATCTTTGCGAACAGCGTGACGCCGGTGAGGATCAGCAGCATCGGCAGCAGGCCGAAGACGAGCACGATGAAGACGACTACGGCACCGGTGACGTTCGGCAGCCAGCCGGATTCATAGGAATTGAAGAGCTGCATGGCGAAGTCGTAGACCTTGCGGGCCATCGAGGCGACTTGGCTGGCAAGATCCGCTCCGGCCGACTGCCCACCCATCGCTGAGGAAATCGCCGAGCCGAGATCCTGCGGCGTGGAGAGCACGAACTGGCCAATATTGTCGTAGAACGTTGCCCAGGACACGATCAGGGCGTAGGCGAGCGCAAGCTTGAAGGCAGTCACTGCCATGTCCTGCAGCGCGACGCTCGACAGACCGAGCGCGCCCCAGAGAAAGTACAGGATCAGGAAGATCGCAAGGATGCCGGAGACGAGATTGCTGTTTTCGGCAAATAGCCCCCAGGCACGTTCGAGTGATGCTTCGTTGATCTTGTCGAAGTATCGCAACGCATCGCCATAGAAATTGATCGCGTAGCTGACCGGATCCATCTCGCATCCTAAAAGTGGTTCCCAGAACTGCCTAAAATCGATTGACTGGCCGCATCGGACCGCAATCGTCCCTCATCGCCGCCGACAGTGCCTGTACAGGCGCAGTTGGCTTCAGAGCGTCGTCATATCCGAGAGCTGGCACCGGATTTTCATCGGCCGAGCATTTCGCCAGCTGCTCGTATTTTCCGCCGCAGCCACTCAGCGCCACGCAACCGAGGATCAGGACGAGGATCAGCCTCATTGAGACTGTTCCTCGAATGCCCGCAGTTGGTCGCGAATGGAGGCCCCTTGTTGTTCAGTTCCGCCGCCGCGCATGACGCTGTCGGGAAGTGTCGCAAAGGTCTTGAGGTTCTGGGACGAGGTCGCGAGCGCTGCCTTGTATTGCTGGTTCAAAAGCATGACCTGATTGTTGAGCGAGCCGACAGCTTCGTTGGCGGTCTGGTTGCCCTGCAGCACCATCTGGGTGTTCTGCTCGAGCGCCCCCTTCAGGTCCTGTGCCGTGCCGATCTGCTGCGTCGCCTGCATGAAAGAGTTCTGCCGCTCCTTGGTGGCGCTGTTCATCGCATCAGTGAGCGCCGTCATCGTCGTCAGAGCATTGATGCCTTGCGCGTAAGCCTGATTGGCGCCGGATAGTTCGCCGCCCTTGACGGTATCGACCACCATCTTCACCAGATTGAGCCCGTTGATCAGCTTGGCTGCGGTATTCTGAAACTGGCCGCCGATACTGCCGAACAGCGCCTGATTTCCCGACAGGATGCTGTTGAAATCCGGCGCCTGCCCCATGCTGAATCCGTTGCCGGTGGCAAGTCTTGCGAACTGGCCGGCGTCCTGGGTGCGATCGCCGGTGATCGCCTGTAGCGTCTTCGTCGTATTGTCCTTGACGACGGAGGTGTCTTCCTGAATCTGCTTCGAAAGCCGTTCGATCTCCTGGCTTATCGAGAGATTGGCCGAGTCCTTGACCGGCACCTGCGCAGAAGCGTGCGATATGGCGGTGATGCTGAATGCTGTCGCGATAACGAGTTTTCTCATCTGCCTGTCCTCTCATTGCCTGTTCAATTCCCAGTCGGCCTGGCGTCGACCACGGTCACGAGCCCAAGGGCCGGATCCTCCATCGCCGAAAAAGTCGCGACGGTGCCGTTAGCGCGTGCCTGTTCCTGGAGATCCTCGAGCCATCGCTGGATCTGTTCGGTGGTCGCGGTCGGCGGCACGGCGAAGCAGCGGGTGCTGCCGGTATCGATGATCGTCGACGGGCATTGGATCTGCGCCATGACGAGCGAGCCATCTTGGTCTTTCGCATTGCCGCCGCCCGAGCCGCGCAGGTTCGCTGACGACGATTGAAGCCCGGCTTGCAGGCGCTGCAGATATTGCTGGTTCGCCTCGGTCGATTTGCGAACGAACTCGTTCCACACGTTGCCGCGCTCGATCTGCGCCTCGGTGTTGCGATCGAAAGCTTTCTTCAGCTGTTCGCCGCATCCCTGGCTGTCGCTCACGGTTTCCGACACGGCAGTGTCTCCCGCCGGCGCGCGGTCCCCATTCTGCGCCTCGTTCCGGCTGTAATAGGCGGATACCTTTTTAACGTAGTCCTGGGTCTCCGGGATGTTAGGAATCTGGCCGTTCTGCAGTGATTGGCGATGAGGGCCGGCATTGTAGCCGGCGGCGATCAGGTCGTAGCGACTGCCGAACATCCCTTGCAGTTGCTTGATGTATTTGACGCCGCCGCGGATGTTGTCTCGAGTGTCATAGGGATTGACGCCAAGCCCTGCTGCGGTTCCCGGCATCAGCTGCATGACGCCAGTGGCGCCGACCGCCGATCGCGCAGATTGCCGGAAACGCGATTCCTGCTCGGCAATCGCAAGCGCGAAATTCGGATCGACGCCTTGGCGGATCGCCTCGTCCTCGACCATTCGGGCGACTTCCTGCTGGCTCGGTGTCCGTTTCGACGGCCCGGCCGGAGCCGTGTCACCGGCCATGCCTTCTGCCGAGCAATCAGCGGGTGCGCCAGAGCCTTGACCGGGCGCCACGCTGTCCGTCGTTCCGCCCGATGCACCTTTCGTCGCCTGCGTGTCCGCCTGATAGGTCTTGTACCAGTTCGCGGTCGCCCGCTGGATGTTCCGACGGGCATTGTCGATGACAGGCACCTGCGCGATGACAGGCGCGGGCGTCAGTAGGGTGGAGAGCATGATGGCGCTGACGGTGGCCAGTTCAGGAAGCCTTGCGGTCTTCATCGGACGCATCCCCCTCCCAGTTGCAGAATTTCGACAGCCAGTTCTTCGGATCGTCGCCATATTCGTCGCGCAGCATCTCGACCTCGCGGACTGTTTCTTCCCGGCCCGACAGCACCTTGATAAACTCCGGCATGTGGGACATGTCGACGCGTGCGATGACGCTGCCCTTCGCCTGCTTGATCAGCATGAAGCGCGCGCTCGGGTCGCCGTTCTTGACCCAATCGAACTCGGCCCGTGAAAGGCCGAAGTGATCCATGTAGGAGTTCTCGTCGGCTTTCGGATTGGCAAAGAAGATGTTGGTCGAGGTCTGCTCGATGATCGTCCGGCTGACACTGGACTGCACCACGTCATCGGCCGACTGGGTACCGAAGATGACGAGACCATTTCGCTTTCTGATGGTCTTGAAATAGTCCTTCATGGTGCGCTTGAACTCGTCGTCGTCGAGCAGCTTCCAGGCTTCGTCCATCAGGTTGATGATCGGCGCCTTGCCGTCATAGATCGCGTCCAGCCGGTGGAACATGTAGAGAAGGGCTGCCGTGCGCACCGGCGGGTCGTCGAGGATCGAAGTCATGTCGAAGCCAATCATCGGCCTGGAGATGTCGAGATTGTCGTCGGCATTGTCGAACAGCCAGGCATAGGGGCCGCGATCGACCCATTTGTCGAGCCGTGCGATCAAGCTGCCCTCGGTCCGCTCGCTGCCGGCAAGCAGGGCGCGGAGCGACGACAGACGTCGGTAGGAGCGATCCTTGGTCTTGAGGATGGACTTGATCGCATTCCGGATGATCGCCTCTTCCTGCGGCGTCAGGCTTTCGCCTTCCTTCGAAGGTTTCAGCATGAAGCTCAAAAGGCCGTAGAGGAAGACGCGGTTCTCTTCGGTATCGTCGAGAAGCAGCGGGTTCCATCCTGAAGGTTCGCCGGGCTCGAGCGTCATGTAGGTTCCGCCGGCAGCGCGCACCATGATGTCGAGGCCGCGGTCCTTGTCGAATACGATCGTCTTCAGTCGTGGACTGACGCGGTAGGCCTGCAGGATCAGGAACGCCATGATCACGGTCTTTCCGGAACCGGTAGGACCGAACACTGTCGTGTGCCCGACATCACCCTGATGGAAATTGAAGAAAAACGGCGTGCCTGATGTCGTCTCGAAGATGGTGATCGCCGGTCCCCAGTGATTGCCGTCAGGCTTGCCATAGGGATAGGCATGAAAGCTGCTGAGGCCTGCGCCGTTGAGCGTCGAGATCAAAGCTCGGCGCGCGATATAAGCCTGATTGCCGGGAAGCTGCGCCCAATAGGCCGGTTCCGCATTCAGGTCCTCCCGGACGTAAGATGCCCCGAGCACGCCCAATTCATTGCCGATCAACGCGACCGCGTCATCAAGCTGGGCCGTCGATTTGGCGACTGGCATGACGGTCAGATGATGCTCGGCGAAGGCGACGCGTTTTCGCGCCAGCTCATCGCGGGCGATGTCGAGATTGGCCTGGACGCTGGAGCCGCCTTCGTCGGCTTTCGACAGCTGCCGGTCGAGCCGTTCGATCCGGCTGCGGGCTGCCATGTCTTCGATGAACGACATCGACTGGGTCAGCACCATCTCGAACGGCAGCTTGAGGATATAGTCGAGCATGCCGGCGCCGGTCTCCGGCGGATATTCCTTGAGCGAGACCATCGCTGCATAACGATCGTCGTCCTGCGTATCGCCTTGGAGATGGATGATTCGATTGCCGATCGAGGTTCGGCGCGCCGGCAGCATCTCGTCGATCGGAATGTTGCCGAGACGGACCGGTCTGACTTTCCCTCCGTTCAGAAGGGTGTAGAAGAACTCGCATTGCTCTGAGAACCAGATCTTCCGCGCAGCGTCTTCGACCACCATATCCTCGGTGAGGTCGCGGTAGATCGTCTTTCCGCTGCCAAGATCAGCCTCGATGCGCTGCACATCGCGCAGCACCTTCGGGCCATAGGCAGACAAGGACTTTTCCAGAGCTCGTGTCGCCTCGACGAGCTTGTCGCGCATTGCCCGGAACTGCTCCTTGCGCACGACACCACCGCCCACGCTCATGATGCGAGAGAGCGCCGATCCCTTTCTGAACAAGGGTCGCACCACCAATGACACGTAGGTGTCGTTGACGAACATCTCGTTCCGGGAAATGCTCGACTGATAGACGTCGTCGAGGCGCTGCATGAAGGGATCAGCGAAGCCCGAGGGCAGCGACGGCGCCACCTTCCTACGGACAACGTGTGTGTAGAGCGCAAAATTGCCGATGGACGAAATCGCCCGAAACGCCGCATTGCGTTGGCGCTGCAACATGTTGATCGTCTCGATATCGGCGGTCTCGAATGAGAAGCCCGTCAACTTGATGGTCGAGACCAGGCAGTCGTTCTTCAACCGGATGATGCCGTTTTCGATCGGCACGTAGAACGGGACATGGGCTGAGATACTGCGATCGGCAAAGATCTCCCACCCCTTCGACAAGCTTCCTTTCAGCGATCTTGCCATCGTGCTCATGGGTCAAGCTCCATAGGTCCGGATGCCGCCGCCGAGCCGGCGCCCGAGCGGGTTGATGCCGCACATGCCGAGCCTGCCGACGATGTCGAAGAACCAGAGGTCGAGCTTGACGGTCAGCACATAGAGAATGGTGTGCAGGATGATGAAGGAGACCGGGAACCAGAGGATCGATCCGAGGATCATGAACACCATCAGCGAGACGAAGCATTCCGCCAGGAAGTAGGTGTAGGGAATGCCCATGACCGTCGGCGGACGGGTCAGGGCGAGAATGACAGGATAGCACTCGATATAATCGTCGCCACCGGCAGGAGTATGGGTAGACTCGGCCATGCTCAAGACCCTCCGCCAGCGAGGAAATCGACGAGTTCGGCGGCGGCAAACATGCCCGCGAGGCTTCCTCCAACGCGAAGCAGCGCTCCCCATGACCAGTATCCAAAGGCAGCCGCCAGAAACATGCCGATGAAAGCGATCGCTCCGACCGAGCGACCGAACGGGCCGGTAAAGAACTGCACCAGCCGATCGGCGGCGTTCTGCAAGGCATCGAGGTTTTGCGCCGCGGCCGGCTCGTATTGGCTGACGACCAGGAGCGTGGTCGAAAGTAACACCATTGCGGTATGGCCGACCCACCTGCGCTTGGCCATGGAACGGCAGGCGACGCTACCGCAAAGCACTGCCATTGCGGGTATGTTCATTGATGCACCTCTTCCTTGATGATGTTCAGCGGACTGCCGAACTGGTTCGCCTCCTCCACCTGGTGAAGGCGATTTTCCGGTGCGTGCGAGTCCGCACTCGAGAAGACAAGCATTGGGGATCTTGCCCGGTCTGCGGGCCTAATTCGGCCTGGTGGACTCGGGTCGGGACGAGAAGGCCGGCCAACCTGCGGATTCGGAGCAGACTCCGCTGCGCCCGTGTAGTAGCCGACGACCCGCGTCACATAGTCCGCAGTTTCGCGGATCAGCGGCAGCGACCGATGGGCGTCGACACGAGGCTCGCCGGCATTATAGGCCGATGCGATAAGCACCGGGTTTCGATACTTGTCGATGAGAACGCGGAGGAACCGCGTGCCGGCTCGAATATTCTGCTCGGGATCCGTGAGATCATGCGCGCCGAAAGCCTCGCCGATCTTCGGCATCACCTGCATCAGACCGATCGCGCCGGCCGAACTGACCAATTGGGGATCGAACCCGGCGTTTTCGGCCCGCATGATCGACAGCACCCAGTTCGGATCGACCCCCTCCTCGGCTGCGATTGTCAGGGCGAGCTTGGTATAGCCGTCAGGTATTCCGGAACGCAGGTCAGGTCGGGGCTGCATCAGCGCCGTGTCGGAGTCGTTACGCGGATCGCTGAGCGGCAGGGCTGCGCCTGAGTCAAAGGAGAAGACACTCATCGGTGAGAGCACGGCGCGTTGGCGCCGCGCTCTCATGCTTCCTGCCGCTTCTCCCGGTCGCTCCGGATCGAGGCCACCGTAATCAATCCCGACTTGATCAAGGTGACGCGGGCTTGCGACGAGCATGTCGGTATCCAAGTTCCCCGCAAAGCGCTCGTTGAAACTGGCGAGATCGATTGATGGCGGTGGGAGGCGCCTTTCTTCAACAGGACCAGACGATGCGGCAATCCGCGTCGCGAGCGCGCCGGCCTCCCTGAGACGGAGAAGCACCGCTTGATCGGGGATTCCGGCAGCCGGCTGTGGTCCATTATCGGCCGAACTGGCGGCCGATCCGGTAAAGAGAAACGCGGACGTCACGACAGAGCAGATGGCGCTGCGTGGCCAACGGATTAGCGGTATCTTCACAGAAGAATGCGAGCTGCGATCCATCACCGAACCAGTCAGACTTGTACTTCAGTACAAGTTTTGAACCGCATTCTTCGGCGGAAATCAACCCAAAAGTTGCACTGCAGTACAATTTTTGACGTGAAGAGATAGCCTGATCCGATCAGATATCCAAGGAATTCAATCCAGTAGGCGCGACCATCGATCCGGCTTCCAACGATATTCGATCTGCTGTCGATCGCCCAAAATTCGCGACAAACGCACAGCGGTGCCGCCTTTGACCAAAACCGAACCGGCATCGGCTCCCGACCGGCTACCAAAGATTCGGCACGTGAAATTCGGCAGCTCCCGCTGAACCCTGGGTGCCTGCCAGCACGTGAGTACCTGATAGCGATGATCATCGAGCCTCCTCGCAAGATCGCGTGAGATCAGCTGCACGGGGCCGAGACGGTGACGTTGAAATTCTGCGCCAAATTCCAGCTGGCACTCGACGATATTGCTTGGATAGTTTCTGCAGGCGGCGAGCGTGAGATATGCAAACGGCTCTGGCGGCAGCGGTCGCTGCACCGGCGTCAGTTGCCCACATCCGGCCAATGGAATCGCAATGGCCATCGGCCAAAACAATGCAGTCGAGATCCGCACGGCTTCATCTCCTGGTTTCCTGCCGATAGCCGGCATGTTCGAGGGCTTCGAGAAAGAGATCGCGGGCGAGCCCGCAGAAGGGCGACGAGGTCTGGGCCATGCGCAGTTCGGTCAACACTAGCCCAAGACTGGAGATGGTTGCGACGACCTCCGTTAGATCGTCATTGAGACCGTCGCGAAACATCTCGCGACCCAGGTGCCCCTTGACGACGATGGCGTAGTCGTTGCGCGCGATGCTATGCCATAATTCGAGAGTTCCAGTTTCACTGCCGTGGCTCTCCGTGTCGCAGAGGAGCATCAAGACGTAATCCGGATGCGGCAGGTCGCATTCTTCGATCGACGTGCCGCCGTGAAATTCCGTCAGCAACGTGGCCGACGAGAACAGCAGCAAGCGCTCGTTGACCAGCAGCAGCCGCTGTGATTGGTGCACGAATCCATTCATGACTGCCGACCGCAGGAGGCTCGGAGCAAGAACTTCCGCGCAGTGCTCGCAGATCGATACCAACTGGTCGCTTCTCAAAGCAAATGCGTTGTGAAAACGGCCTACAACGAAACGCTCGATATTGTCGGTGCGACCGCCGAGCGACTCGACAAATGCGAAGGCATCAAGCTGCGCCCAAGGCTTCTTCAGGTCACCATTTTCAGCGGAAAACCCGGCGACGTTCACCAGGCTTGACGAGCCGACGACGATCCCGGCCGCCCGGGTTTGCGCGCCGCAATCCGCGCAGTCGACGCAGATCGGAACCTTGTACCATTCCTTCGTCAGTAGGGATCGCTGCCTTGTCAGTGGAAAACCCGTCTTGCTGACGAAAAGCCAGACAAACGCCGGTGCAGGTCCGACGCCCCTGTCTTACAGCAGGCGAGGAATGTCACTGGCAAGGCATCGGCTTTCCGAGATAAAACTTGTACTGCAGTACAATTTTGTAACAGGCCGAAACCGGTCGCTCAAGATTGGAAATCGGATTTTATGAAAAATGCCAATTCGCCACACGGGCGGGTCGCCCGCGCTTCGTTCGTAGATCCGCACTGTTTGCAATGCACATATCCGCGGAATCGCAATCTCGCGTACTCGCTGACGCACGCATTAGCGTAGGAACTGGTTCGCCCATTTACGGATTGTCTCAAGCGCTCTTTCACCGATTGAGCGGATCAGCGGATCGGTGAAGGAGCTGCTCGCCTATTCGCGCATTCACCGATTTTCGCATTAGCACATTCCCCGATACGAGCATTCACCTATTCACCTAAACGCCGGCCAGCGGAATCACCCATCCACCGAAATGGCAGTCGCATCTCATGGCAAACATCTCCCTCAAGGCTGGCACCCGCTCCCCTCCTAACGGCCAAACGCCTATCGTCTCAGGCCTGCTTCACGATCAAGTCGAGGACGATCTTCGGCAACGCCGGTTCGCCTTTGCGATATTCGCCCCGCGGGCGGAACGGCTAATGGTATACCATTAGCCTATCCTGCCATCGCCAACCAAATCGGTGAACGCCGTGCCCGAGGCGCCAGACAAAGCAACAGCGATCGCAGGCGCGAGCCTGTGATCCGCGCCGAAGAAACAGCGCGGCGTCCACCGATTTGGTTGGCGATGCTGAAGCGAGCCGCCGTCGTGAGCTGCCGGGATGTCCGTGACCGAAGGGAACGGGCATCGATGGGCGGCGAACGATAAGACGGCAAGCGCAGCGCAGGAGAGGAGGATCACCTGGAGCGGATGCCCGAAGCATGAGGGCGTAGCGCAGAGTGATCCTCCTCTCCGTCTTGTTTAGGAAAGTCGCGGCAGCGTCCGCCTATCGGCCCGACAGGCCGGGCGAGTGTTAACCCGCTCCGCGCGGCACGCGTAGAGCCAGACCGCCGAAGGCGGCTCGCCCGAATACATATACCGTCCCCTCAACCATCAAGCTGATGAATCGATCCGCGGCGACCGATTCAAATCTGTCGTTGGACGTGGAATCTGCGATCGGCGATTCTATCGGTATGATCACGCAGCCCTACCAGCTCTATGTCGAACGTACGGACGCCTCGAAGAACATGGCGCGCTTCTACGCCATGGATATATCCCCGACATTGTTCGAGCAAACCTGCCTGACACGGCGCTGGGGCCGTATCGGTGCACGCGGGCAATTAAAAGTGCACATTTTCGCCGGAGAACAAGAAGCGGTACTGCTGTTCCTCGAACTTCTCTGTCAGAAGCGATCTCGCGGCTATCGGCCAAAGCCGCACACGCGATCGCGAGATTTTAGCCTCGTATCGCTTGTGGCGAAGCAAAGCCTCGAGCCTGACGCGTCGGTCGATCCGGCGCGTCAGGCCATCGACATGGCAGGAACCTCCGTCAGAATGGAGGCTCGGCGTCGATTGCGCCCTCCTGCTCGGCAATAAGGACGACCAGCTCGGCGCGCGTCAGTTCCAGCTCGATTTCGATCTGGCGGCGCTCGGCCGGGTCAACTACCGCCTGCAGCTCGGCCCGGAGCTCTTCGATTTGCAATTCGAGTGAAATCGTCATCGTCGTCTCCTTGACGTTTGTGAAAGACGACGCCCTCGGTCACGGGGACATGACGGGGTCAAGGATCACTGAGGCGACCGGCGGAGCCGGCGAGTGGGGGAGCCGATTTTGTCGGAGCGCAGGGAACCGGAGCGGAGCCAAAATTGGGGGCACCGCTCGTCCTTGAGGCCGGCATGGCGCCATGGCATGCTCGGACGGACTGAGCAGACAACAAACCTCTCTCGTGGCACCAATAACGTCGGCCACGGCGGACTGGGTCGCTCCCTTTTTAACTCCGGGAGCTGCCACCAATGAGAAGCTGCGGAAATCCAGGATTCCGGCGACAAACTCGATCTTCCGCCGATGACAGGAGGAAAATCGCCTGTCACGGATTCCGCATAAACATGATGCGGAGATGAACATGACCACCACCAATCAAATTGCCGACAAGATCGCCGCTGAGCACAGCCTGACAAAGGCGCAGGGCAAGGCGATCGTCGAAGCCGTGATCGCTTCGATCACCGAAGCTGCTGTTGCTGGAAACGAAACCTCGCTCCCTGGCTTCGGCAAGTTCAAGGTCAAGGAAACACCTGAGCGCGAGGCCCGCAATCCCGCGACCGGTGCAACAATCAAGGTCGCGGCGGCCAAGAAGCTGGCTTTCACACCGGCCAAGGCGCTTAAGGATGCATTGAACAAGTAATCTTGCCAGCCAAGCAAAAAAAATTGCCCGGCACCGTGCCGGGCAATTTTCGTTTTGGGTTTGCTTCAGCGGGCGGATATCCCGTTCAGAAGATCCTGGATGATCGTGTCGCTGACCGCGTGATGCGCTTCGCGGGCATGGTCGTCCAGCAGCTTGTGAAGAATGCCGGATGCCAACGGTATGAAGTCGAAGCCGCGTGCGATTGCTGCGGTACGCAGTTGCGACAGTGTTTCGAACTCCCGGCAGTCCGTCCCCAACCAGAGTTCAAGATCCGCGCCTTGGGCATCAGGAAATGCCTGGAGGAAGAACGTCTGAAGCGGGCGGTCGTAGCCGATAGTGGCATCCGGGTCTGAGTGGCGGGATGCGGTCCTGGTGACCGTAATCGTGTAGCGGCTCATGGCGGCCTCCTTCGAAATGGGAGGCCGGCCCCAATTCGGGGCCGGCGGTCCGGTTCAGGCCGGGCTGTTCCAGAGGATGACCTTCTTGCCGGGCTCGCCGCCAGGCGCCGGCGCGACGTTGCCGAAGATCACGCCGATCTCCGGCGCCTCCAGCTTCGTGGAGATGTATTCCTCACCGGTCTGGCGAGAGACGCGGTTCCAGCCTGCGCCGATCTCAAAGCCGGTCTTGCGGTGGATGATGCGGTAATCAGGGGCTTCTTCGCTCGCCTTGCTGGCGTTCGGGACGAGGGCGATCGGGGCGTTGACCCGGATGGTGGCGAAGACGCCTTCGAGAGTGCCGTCGGTCTTTTCGGTGAGGGTTGCGATCGTGGTAGCCATGGGATTGTCTCCTTCGTTGCATCGGGACCATTCCCGATGGCGCCCGAAGAAGGGGCTGCGCCGCAGGCGTCACCGCAGCGTGAGCGAAGGGAAACCCCTTGCGGGTTGACGCTGATCGCGGCCGGTCCCTTAGAAAGGCGACATAAAGAACGGGAATGGTCCTTGATTGCGACGTCGGCAGGAGACCTCGCCGCGGCCTGCCCTTTGCAGACCCGCCGAGTGCCGCGCTCTTGTCATGCGTCGGTGGCGTTCGGGTCAACGGACGTTGACCGTCAACCAGATGCACGCGACCGGATAAATCAGCACCGTCCCAATCCTCCTGGTCAAAGACGGCTTCGGTGGCGTGACGCGCGAACTGTTGGCCCCGACTGACGCGACTGCAGCTCGGGTGAAGCCAGATCACAACACTGGTTTGATTTCCGGACGTCGCTCCCGCGCCCGATGATGATTAGGAAACGGAGAACTGCGGAAAACAACCCGGCAGTCGGAGAGTTGCCGCGGCGAGAACCGCTTCGATTGCCGCCTCAATCGAGTCGGTTGACCCGACCGGTTCGGCCGCGCGCCTCGGCAAACAGTCTGGCGATCTTTACCACAAAGGATTTGCTGAAGCGGCCGCGGACGTCCTGATCCGGCTCAATGTACCAGGATCGTTCGACGATATCGTAATTGTATTCGTCGGCCATGATCCAGCACTGCTTCAGATCACTTAAGCCAGCACGCTTGCGCTCGATGTCCGGGATCTCCAGAGCGATACGACCCGCCTGCGGCGGTTGGGTGGTGATGGCGAGAAGAGCAAGGTGCGTATTTCCATCGGCGGCACTTCGGATGGCGATGACGACGCAGACCCGGCGCTGCTTGCGGCCTTCGGTTTCGCCGCGCTGCTGCTGCCAGGCCCAGAGGTAAGGATAAGAGATGACCTCGCCGGGCAGGAATTCACGGCTCATCGTCGTAGCCTTCGCCACGCGTCAGCCGATCGAGCGCCTCATCGAACAGTTCCGCATGCTCGGCGGGCATTTCCGAGATATGATAGGAGCGGCGCGGGTCGCCGCCGGTGCGCATGCGCTCATAGTGCTCGTAGCTCATCAGCACGAAGCGCGGCTTCTTGTGCCGGGTGAGCATG
Source organism: Martinezella sp. CNPSo 3964 (assembly GCF_057784375.1). Lineage (NCBI taxonomy): Bacteria > Pseudomonadati > Pseudomonadota > Alphaproteobacteria > Hyphomicrobiales > Rhizobiaceae > Martinezella > Martinezella sp. CNPSo 3964. The sequence goes on along the minus strand of NZ_JBXSOW010000004.1, from coordinate 243,476 downwards.
ACCGGCTCGCGGCTTGCCGCATCGGTGATATCCCCGATTTGTTTATTCAAGTCGCCTGTCGTGAACTGTTTCATCGCTATGGTCTCCGGTATGGTTCTCCATATAATCCAATTTTCCCATGTTTTCCATCTTTTCCATATTTCCAGTAAAACGGCGTTCACGCGCCATCTCCTGAAGCCCGCCAGACCGCGATGCCAAGGCGGCGTGCCTTGTCGGCGAGATTGCCGGTGATCCCGTTTCCCGGAAAGACGATCAGTCCGGCGGGCATGACCGACAGCATCTCGTCGTTGCGACGGAAGGGGGCGGCCTTGGCGTGCCTGGTCCAGTTGGGCTTGAAGGTGATCTGCGTCACCTTACGGGCTTCAGCCCAGCAGGCGGCGATGCGCTCGGCGCCTTTCGGCGAGCCGCCGTGCAGCAGCACCATGTCAGGATGCTTGGCATGCGCCTGATCGAGCTTCGCCCAAATACGCTCATGGTCATTATAGTCCATGCCGCCGGCAAAGGCGATCTTGGTGCCGGACGGGATCAGCACCTCGGTCTCGGCCCGTCGGCGGGCGGAGAGGAAGTCACGGCTGTCGATCATCGCCGCCGTCATGTTGGTGTGGTTTACCTTGGAGCCGGTGTGGGGCCGCATTGTTTCCCACTTTCGCTCGCGCGCCATTCGGGCTGTTCTTGCGGATGATAAGCCCAGCTTGCACGAGAGAGGCCAGATGGCGCCGGATGGTTTGCTCTGCCATCCCATGCGTCCGAAGCGACAACTGGGCGTTGGACGGAAAGACGATCAAGCCGTTCTCTGCGGTCAGTTCGTTCTTTGGATAAAAGCTCAAAAGCAAGCAATGAACGCTGGCTTACGAGCAAAAGCGCGTAGCACTGCAATGCATGTCACGGCGTCACTGAGCGATGATGCAGATCCTCAATGGCTTGATGCATCCCACGTCAAAATAGCGAGCCAGCCCTCTACCCATTCTGAAAGATGAGACCATTTCGTTCGCTATCTTTTTCGATAGTACGGCCGGTGGTTGAAATGCGTGGTGCATTCGCGTTACACATCAGGCGCGTATGGCCCGGATTCGGGTCAGGCCATGGATATGGTTTCCGACGGGACCCCGTTGGGCCGAATTGGAATCGACCCGCGCTAGACGCATGAAGGAACCGCGCATGCACATTCCCACAAGCTCGTCCCCCTTGCCGCTGGATGGCCCGCAATGGATCCGATTCCGCCAGCAGGAAGAACTGCGAAAGGCAATGCTTGAGCGGCGCTTCGATGAGGTTGAGCGACTGGTGGCCGCGCTTGAAGCGGCTTGGTGGCAGGCCGGCGATGTACCCGATGATCGCTATCTGTATCTTGCAACCAGTTCCGGCCTGTTTGACCATGCCAGTGTGGACGCTGCCCGGCGGCTTGAATTGCTGAATGACTGGGCCAAGTCCTATCCGGATTCCTATCATGCGCAATATATTCTCGGTCACCATTATTTTCGCCGGGCCGGCGATATCCGCACGGCGGCCTGGGCATCGGATGTTGGCGAAGACCAATGGGTTGCCGCCCACATGGCTTGCGTCACCGCGGCCGAGCATCTTTTGAAGGCAATGGCGCTCTCTGAGCGTCCCGCACTGGCCGCTGAAACCATGATGCAGATCTGCCAGTATCTTGGCCAGCCGGATTTCGTCGATGCTCTGTTTCGCGGGACGCCGCTTGAAAAAACCATGCAGCGCGGCGAGTTCGACCCCGACCTTTATGAAGCGGCATGCGCCCAGCTCGCCAGATATGCATTGAAGCCGCCGGGCATCCTCACCGCGGCACTTCCGGCCTCTCTCCCGCCAATGCAGGAAGGAGATATCGAAAACTCTGGCTATTACTGGCTGCGTTATTGTCTTTCGCTCAGACCGCGCTGGCCGGACATCCTGGCAGACTACGCGCAGTATCTGAGCCCGAGATGGGGTGGCTCCGAGGGGGAGGTCGAAAAATTCGCCACCGGCCCTTTGTGTTCACAATTGAGCGAACAAGAGCGCAATTCCATCCGCTGGCCTGGCATTCATGATGCATTGACGCTCCCTGGGTATCCACAGCCAGGCGACGCGCGTGAGATCGCGGCCCGAGAGAAGATATTCAAGAATTGGCTGGCGCGGGATCTCTCCGATCCCCTGCGTTTCATCTCTTTGGGGCAATACGCCAATTTCACCCACTACTCGCTTGCCGACCGGAAGCTGGCGCATCAGCGTCATGTCGAATCTATCCGCTATTGTAAGCCGCCGCGAACCTATCCGGGAGTGGATGGTGCGTTTCGGGATTTCACCAACCTGATGCTGATCCAGCATTTCGAGGATGATGAAGGCGCTTATGCAAACGTGCTGCAAACCGCCGCACGCCGCTTCGACGAGCCGACGATGCTCACCATGGCCGCCTTCGCCTGGCAGTTTGGCATGTGGGGGATCAAGGCCGATCCGGCCGTCGCCACGCGATTGATCGACCGGGCGGCCGAGCTTGCGCCGCTCTATGAACCCGATGAGTTCACGCCGATGCATGCCTGCCGCATGATATGGGATGGAGGCTTCCAGGAGCAGTCCGCCTATCTCACGCGCGAATTTGCCGAGAGACGCGTCTATTCGGCAGCGGCAAGCATGTACGATATTACAACGGGCTACCGACCGGATACGGAGCCCCGCTTTCTCGACCACAAGGAAGCGCATCACTGGCTCGAACGCTCGGTCGAAGAAGGTGAGCCTGTCTCCATGTTCAATTACGCCTGGCGCCTCGAGAAGGTTCACAAAATCGATCTGACGATCCGCGAAAATTATGAGCGGGTTCGCGGTTATTATTTCCGCGCGATGGAAGGCGGCGTAGGCCCTGCTATCATCCGGCTTGCAAGTGTCGATCGCCGACACGGAACCGAAGAAGAAAAGCAACGGGCCGTCGCCCATATGAAATCCTTCATTGCCCATGAGGATGACCACCTTGCCGGCGAGGCATATGGTGAGGTCGTTTTGGCATACAAATATGGCGACGGCGTTCCCAAAAGCGAGTTCATCGCCATGCAATGGTTCGATCGTTTCAAGCAGCTTTTTCCGGATCATTCGACGATGGAATGGATGGAAACGCAGGTCTATGGATCGACCGGATGGCAAATGGCCGGGCGGGCACTGCGGGCCTTCTTCCTTGGGAAGAAGCTTTCAAAAGAGCATCTGCCACCGAAGTAAGCGCCGCGATGAGCAATTTCCTCCCGGCACCGCAGGAAGGCAGATGGCGAGCCCTGATCTGGCTCGCTTTCGGCGATGCCTTTCTGCTCTTCGCCGGGATGTTGCTGGTTGTCTCGCCTCTCCTGTTGATCTTCTCTCTGTCCTCGCCGTTACTGCTGGCGCTGCTCGCCTTGCCGTCGCTGTCATGGTTTTTCTATGGGCTGATGGTCCTGCGCGCTCTTGCCGTGCCGCCGCCACCGCCGGTTTCGAATGGGATATTGTTGGATCCTGCCAAGGTTCCGGCTCTTGCCGCCGACCTTGAACGGCTGCGCCTTGCCTGCGACGCGCCGGCCTTCACGGCGGTCTACATCAATGGCGACCTCAACGCATCCATCTACCAGACTGCGTCGCGGTCCGGTCCGTCGAAACATATCCTCGTGCTCGGCCTGCCGCTTCTTGCTCTCTTGACCAAGGATCAGGCGGCGGTGGTCATCGCCCATGAATACGCACATATCTCCCGCCAGCACGGACATTTCGCCCGCTGGGCCTATATGGCGCGCCAGCGCTGGGCGGCGTTGGGGGATCTGCATGAACGCAACCATCGTCTGATCACCGCGCCGCTCAGGCTGTTTCTGTCCTGGTACGTGCCACGCATGATGCGAGAAACGCTGGAGTTCTCGCGCCGTTGCGAAATGTTTGCCGATGCGCAAGCCGTTCAAGCGTGCGGCGCCGATCTCGCACTGGAAGCCGAATTCGCACTGGCTCTAAGGCAGAAAGCCCTCTCCGACCGGTTCTGGCCGAGCATATTCGCGCGAGCCGGCGCGCAGGAACTTGCGCAGGCGCAGCCGTTCACACAGCTCCTTGTGGAGCCAGCGGAGAGCCGTCCGCGCCATGGCGCACAGGCGGCGGTCTGGCTGCACGAAGCTCTATGTCAGAGCCCGGACCCCCGCAGCACGCATCCAGCATTTTTCGAGCGTGTTGCATCGACGGGATTCGACCCGAAAGCCCGGCTTCCCGATCCCCTGCCCTGGTACCTTGAAAAAGCGGCTGCGGCCGCCGACTGGCTGGGAAAGGAAGCGTCCGGCATGGCTGAGCAGCTCGACGCCCACTGGCGCGAGAATTCTACGCAGGCCTGGCAGGATGCAGAAGGCTGGTATGCGCGCCAACATGGCGAATTCGCAAACCTGCTGCACCGTCGCAAGCAGCAGACGTTTGATGAACGAGACTGGCTATTTCTGGCGCAACTGGCGGAAAAATTTCATCCAGAAAGCCCCCTGCGCCAGGAGGCAATTGCGCAAGGATTGCGGCATTCACCCGATGATCCCACGCTTCTCCAACTAAGAGCCGACTATCTTGAGGAGAATGGCGACGTTGGCGGAGCGATAGCCCTGTGGCATCGCATCGGCAAAAATTCGCCTGCTTCCGCCTATGCCGTTCATCGCCGTCTTTGCGAACTCTGCTTGCGGGCGGGAGACAGAGCGACGGCAGAGTACCATCGACACGTCGCCGACGAACTATGGACCGGCCAGGATGCGAGGCGGTCCGCGCTCAAAGATCGTTTTCCGCATGGGATGGAGGCGTCCGAGGTCGCGCTGCTGCATGGCGTATTGCAGCCGCTCTTTGCTCATGCGCGTTCCGTTTGGCTTTGCCGTGACACGCCAGCGAATATACCGGACGCGTCCCGATGGTTTCTCTATGTCGAGGCGTATGATGGCTGGTTCATGCGGATGGTTGGCAGTTTGACCGGCGAAGAGGACGTCAATGCATCGGCTTGCAAAAGGCTGCTCGAACGCCTGCTGCCACGGTTGCATATCTATCCGGACGTCGTGTTTATCGGACCATCAGAGAATATTCCGGCCTATTGTTCACCCGATAGCCTGATCGCCCGCGCCGGCAGAGCCGTTTCGCCCGTGCGCGCCAACGTTGAAAAACCGCTCATCGCACACGTTGACACTGGAGGGTCAGGACCCAATTGATGGTTGAGGTACATTGGTAAGAGATGGGATGGCGCGATTGCAGGATTACGCAAATGAATAGCCGAATTATCACTCTGACTGCTGTCGCCTTGTTGTGTGCGTCTGCTGCTGCGCATTGTGAGCAGATTGCCGATCTGAAAATCACGGCCTTTCGTTCCGAAGAACCTGACCGATGCCGCAAATCCGATGTCGACTTATCCCCTGCTAAGGCTCAGGAATTCTTCAAGCGCGCCAAACGGATCAATGCCCGAATCCTTCATGACGATTATGATCTCGCTCCCTGTTACATAGAGGGCACATTAAGGTGGGACGGAAAAATCTGTGACTGGAACATCCGGGCAGGCGCTACCGGCCGTGTTCAATGTAACAAGCAGGAGATGTATTTCGCCTGTGAGGCTTGCGGTGATCTATTCGACCAAAAGTAGCGGCTGTTGTTCCATGCGAAACGAGGTGCATTTGAATGCTGGCCTCGTACGATTATCAAAGTTTGCCAGTGCAAGCATTTTGGGAAATGCTGCCGTTTTGGCATCCCCTGCACGTCGTATTGCCAGGAAACGTTGCTTGCGAAACGACACACGGTTTCCGCGCCGATAAACGATTGCTCTGCCGGCGTAGTCGGGATCATTTTACGATGATCCGTTCGCATTCGGTTGCGTATCTTGAGTATCGAAGGTTCGGCCCTTTCAATAGAAAGCCTACCCCTCCACCTCGCATCGGCCATAGAGTGATCTCAGTTTAGCCCGTTGGGTACCCGACATGTTCTGAGAAAAGTCGCTCAATGCCCAAAACATTGCGATCCTTTCCAGCTGAGCCGGATTAACCATTCCGCATCGAAACAGGCCGACCAGCGCGGCGGCAAAACCGTCTCGACTGTATTGAGTATCATCGAACCAGCTTTGCGCGGTAGCCAAGTCGAATACTCGCTTTATGATTTCGAGCTCGCTTTGCGACAAAGCGCCATGTGCGAAGCGTTTAAACCTTTCCATGATCGTCTCCACCGCGAGACTGCCGGCAATCTCGCGTAATCCCGGCATGAGCAGAGACTGCCTATGCCGGCCGAGTTCTCCTAGGTTCTTTCCACCGTTGACTGTGTCCATAGAGTTTGCAGGCTGGTCAGTACACTCGGCAGTATGAAACAGCATGGGATTGCGACGCCGATAGGCAAGATAAACGATCGTCTTGCAGACGTGATCTGGATCATTTCACGATGACTGTTCACAGTCAGAGATCAGAGCCAGTTCAACGAACGGCAGATATTGTAGGCAATTGCAAGCCATGCAGTGATGATTGCTCCAAATATTACAAGCTCAACCCTCATATTCCCTTGAGGTTCCTTGAAGTCCGCGACAATGCCTGCTGTCTCGGTCGTGCTTACTTTTCTCACGGACCATCCCGCCCTGGTTAGTACTCTTCTAAGCAAGCTGGCTCTCTTGAAGTTTCTGTGTGTCAGCGCGATATCAAGGAAATGTATCAATCGATGCTAATAGAATGACCGGAGTGAGCTCTAGCAGTGACCATGCACGTCGCTGACAAGCTCATTCAAATGCTCGCCGGACAGCATCGGAAACTCAGTTTCCAAGATCGAAAGCAGAGCAGCCTGTGCCGCCTTTATAAGGAATACGGCCTGTGCTGCATCGAGTTCACTTGCGATTCCTCCGGCGTATTGCATCATTTTTGCGAGCGCCAAAATCTCTCCCTGGCGTTCCTGTCCTTCAAAATCAGTCACTCTCAAAGCCCCAACAAATGATTTCGTGAGGGGAGATTGGCATATTTCTATTGAAATGGTGCGTTGCAAAAGCGTTGCGCACTCAAGGGCTGTATTTTAGAATTATTTAAAATCTTTATAGTTGCGGAAACAGTTTGCGCCACAGCGGAGTTGCATTGAAAGACCAGTCCGCCATATGTGCCCGCGACGGCGCCTCGGCAATCGCGCCCATCAGCCCTATGGCATCCTGACGTTTCTGGTCGGTCCATGCTCTTGCGACGAGAGCCCTCACCTGCCCCATGTCCATATCGGCGGCTTCGGCAACACGCCTCCAGGTGCGATCCTTGAAAAATACACGCCGTGCCGCCTGAGAGAGCCGCAGAGCCTCTTCCTTGCCGATAATAGCTTGGTCAATCGCAGTCTCGATTGTGGCATCGACATTGACCAGTGGTACCGACAAAGCGGGATAGCCCAATTCCGCTGGGCCGTGAAGAAGAGCAACATCAGCATCCTCCTCCCGGAGCCCTAAGGCATAGTCACCGAATATTCTGCCAACACCGACCATGCCGAAAGCCTGACACTCAACCGCGCGGAGCGCTCCCATGCTGGCTGCCCCAAACACGGGAACGCCGCGGGACAGAGCAAAGAGCAGCTCCTTGTGCCAAACCGGTGCGACGAACTCGAACAGGCCGTCGATAAGGCCGACGGCAGTCGCGCCATCCTCAAGAGCTCTCACAACATCGCCCTGGCATGCCGGCGGCCGTATGACCATCGTGTCGTCGGCGAACGCTTCAGCATCGGGCAGGCTCGGACCGACGAAGATCACTTTCACAGGAAACCCTTTGACAGTGCCCGGCTGCCGAGACGAATTCGGCGGTCGCCGTCCGGATGTTCGAGTTGTGGCGCGAAGACCTTTGCCACCGATGCCGGCAACCATTCAGGTGCCAGCTCGATTGCATAAAGCTGGTCGATACCGCATTCCGACAAGGTCTCGACAAGGTGGTCGAGCGCATCTTGCGCAGACTTGGCTGGCATCGTCGGCAGTTCGTTGAGGTTCGTCGTGCATCGCGCCTGGAACGACTGCAGGTGGGCGGGGTCGGCGCGGCGTGAGAAGAGCTCCGGGACAAGATCGTCTCTGGCGCCGGCAATGAATGTCATCCGCGATTGTACGGCCTCGGAAATTGCCCGGGCTGCGGCCACATCGGGGGACAAGGATGCGCCTGCCCCCATGGTCAAGTCGACATATCTCAGCGAATTGTCATCCCCTTTCGGCCGCAGCAACGCGGCGACGGAGGCAACAGAGAGATCGCTCGTCACATCGAAGAGGGCGATATCGAAATCCGCCGAGAAAATCTTCTCGAGCATCTCGCGAATACCCTCATCTTCGATGCTATGCGGATCTATCCGGCGCTCATAGCGATACTCTGGCTCGCTGACATTCCAGAGGACACAAGCATCTCGCTCTACCCGCTCCAGCAATCCGTGCAGGACTGCCTCGTGCCAATTGTTGCCGGACGCCAATCCGTCCGATGACACCCAAAATCGTGGGCTGACATGCGTCCGGTCAAGATGAATGGCCTCGAAAGGTACGAATATCGAGGCGTTGTTCGCCAGATCGCGGGCTTGAGACCATCTGATCTGTTCCGTGGTTTCTAGCGGTCGCACGCCAATCGCCAGCAGATCGTCCAGGCAATCCATCGCATGGCCGCTTGCGGCAAGATCATCCTGACTTGCCATCAACGCTGAACAGTAGGGCCGGGTCGCGACCGATCGCTCGATCGCTTCCATCACCGCGGATGTCTTCGCGGAGATATCGTCAAGGCCTTTGCCCTGAGCAATGACGATCGCCCTGGAGTTCGGAGCATAGGCACACCAAACGGGAATGCCTATGCGATCGAGCTCGGTCTGGCAGCCAACACGAGTTATGCCAAGCCGTCCCAGATAGGGCGAAATCCTCGACAGGGTTTCGCCAGGAGGGCACGCCCTAAAGTTGTTCGACACGGATGAACGAGCGCCTAGCCCTCAAGGAGACCAGAGGCCACGCCGCTTGCTGACGTCAACGCCACGGCGAAATCGACATCCTTCTCCACCTTGACCCCCTTGGCCCGCCAGGCTTCAGCCTTTCCCAAATCGCCCGTCAGCCGGCGCGTGTATCGAACGATTGTCCCCTTTTCGAGGTCTGCCAGCCAAAGTCCTTTTTCACCCTTGATTCCAATCAGAACTGCAGTCGCCATAATCTCTTCCTCTCAAAAACCGGCCTTCAGCAGGCCTTCCCTGTAATGATCTGTCTGCCACTTTTCCTTGAGTGGAACCATGGCGAGCCATGCCTCAAGATCGAAATTCGGGTTGTCGCGCAAAGCGCGCTGTCGATAGGTCTTAGCCTTGGTAAGATCCCCCAGCATTGCCCAGCTTGCCGCAGCAAGCCTGCTTGCCGGTACCGGGTCCCTCATCCTGTCCAGATAGGTTAGTGCTTCTTGATATTCCCCAAGGAGATAGCTGGCTCCTGCTGCGGTCCAATAATAGTAGTCCGGAGCCAGCGGATTGAGATCGAGAGCGGTAACAACCTTCTCTAGTGCCGCTTTCGGGTTGGCCCCATGGGTGAGACTGTCGGCGTGGCTGCAGATCACATCCGCATAATGCGGACTGAGGTCCTCGGCATTCGACAATGCCTCGAGGCTACCGTCGATATTTCCGCGATAGAGCCGGGCGACGCCGATTTCCTTAAAGCCTCCGGCGAACTGATTGTCATCGCTGATCGCCTCGGCCGCCATTTTTTCAGCTTGCTGCAACAGGTCGCCGTCGCCGCGGGCCGTCAGAACCCATTCCATCGTCAACGTTCTGGCGATGCCGGCAAGTGCCGCGGCAAAGCCGCGCTCGTACTCGAGCGCTTCCTTGAAATGCTTGCGCGCGCGACGGACATTCTGAAGGCTCAATCGAGACAGGCATTGCACGCCCTCAAGATAGGCAAAATAGGCCTGAGGCTTGCAGCTGAAATCGGAAACGATGTGATGGAAGGCGCCTACACGCTCGATGATGGAGCGCTGGATCGCTGTGGCGATCTCGTTGCGATGCTCCGTTATGGCCGCGCTATCCAATTGAACGCGCGTTGCCCAGACGATTTCGTCGCGCGGCATGAAAATCAGCTGCGCGAAAAGGCTGTCGCCCGTCCTCTTCGTATCGAGCGCGTAGACGACATTATGCTGCCTGAGAAGGCCGGCCTTGTCCTTGGACGAGCGAATCTGCTCGGCGGTGTAAGGAGCGACGACGGATACGCTTCGATCGACGCAAAGACTGATCGTCAGGTCTTCGATGACTGCATTGGCGACCGATCCGGCCCTCTCCGAATCCTCGAGCGTCTCAGGGGGAAGCAGCGCAATGCGCGGCATCTGGTTGTCGGCGGCGATCGGAAGCGAATCTTCAGCCGGATGACTTGAATTCGGATCTTTCGTTTCACCTATCACCTGGATGTAGGAGGTGATTCTCTCGCCAAGCGCTATCCTGACCTCATCATCGGTATGATCCCGATCCAGCAGGAGCATGGCTGCGCGCTTCAATTCACCACGGTATTGGGGTGAAGAGGGTTCGTTCAGTGTCTTGAAGAATTCGGCTCGCAACTCTCCTGCAAGTCGCGCCCGCACGTCGCGTACCCAGACGGCCACGGCCGTGGAACCACTGCCGTAGGCGGGTAGAAAATTCTTGGCGACGGCATCGGTAAGCGCGCCGAGCCTGGCAACGCCGGAGGTGCTGTCTATAGTTTCGAGATCGCAACGCAACGCCTCGAAATTCAAAACGATATTTGCAGCGACGTCGCCAATCAGCGGCTTGGCGGATTTGGGTGTCGCAGTCGCCAAACGCAGCAGCGTCGACCTCAGATTGGCGCCGGCGGCCTGGAGATTGCCGGACCAGAGAAAAGCAGCCAGGTCCTTGCGCGGTATCGACTGTCGGCAATCGTAGAGATAGGCAAGCATGAGCAGCGCCTGCTTTGGCACACTCACGCGATCGCCCTTGTCGTCATAAAGGGCGCAGCTGCCGAGTGTCGTTAAATGATATGTCATCTTGCCGGGTCAGCGCTCGTTGTCGGGTTCTGATGATTGCACGAAAGCCAGGATCTTCGCTCGTAACCGCTTGTCCTCGATCCCGGATAAGGCTGTCCGCAGAACGGCCTTATGATGCTTCGCAAGTCGAAAATCAGCCAGCGCCTCCCTGGAGGGATAGGCGTCGTCCGATGCACTTTCGAAGAAAAACATGACCGGCACATCGAGGATTTCTGAAATGCGCAGCAGGCGGCCAGCACTGATTTTTTCGACGCCGCATTCGCATTTATCGAGCTGCTGAGGGCTTATGCGGAGCTTCTCGGCCAGTACATTCTGCGCAATTGACAATTCCTCCCGGCGCAACCGGATGCGTAATCCAACTTCGACATCGATCGCATCGGTTTTTTTGTCCATCAGGGAACCGCCAGAAGAGAAACTGCCTTCATGTTCGCAGGTTTCCCTTGGATTCACAATCTTCCAGCAATGTACTCAAAGCCAATTATACACAGTGGCAGGAAGTTTCCGATCACCGTATCAAGAACATAGCAAGATCGTCCTTCACGGCTGCAACCACATCGACGATCATCTTATCTGCCGTATCGCACTTTAGGAGAGGCACCGCCGAGCTGGCTCCTCCCCCCTCTCATATCTTTAAATTCTGCAAGACAGCCGTTCTCGGCTGCCTTGCAACATTAGGCGTTGGCGAAAACATCGTCGCCGAGAATTCGCTTCAGCGATCCGATGGCCGAAGCCGGGGTATAAGAGCCGGTCACCCCGCCGAGCGACTGCGAACTCACCGAAATATCCCATTCGAGACCCCTGCCGGAAACCGCTATATGGTGCCGCATCGCCTTGGTATCGGGATCGGCAACAACGATGCTGCGGGTGCGGTCGAAACCGATACCCGCAAACGCAACGGCAGCATGGACATTGACGTTGCGCGGAAACCTGATGCAGGCCTCGCGGGTCGAACCATCGAAGAGCGTTCCCCTGGCATCGGCCGGCTGACCAAGACTCGCACCGCTTTTCGTCGTGGTTATCACAACCTTTTCGATTTGTTCGCGGCCGTCGCACAGACCATCGAGACCGAGTACGGCACCGTGCGGGACGAAGAAACGCCGTCCGCTCTTGCTGGCTGCCGCATGTATCGCCGCTTCCACAGCGCGATCCGCGAGCGCCGAGCAACTGAAACCGCAGAGGTCCGAATGGGCAAGGATATCCGGTCCCAGCGTGCTCAGAAGAGCCGGTGTCGCGGATTCGAGTACAAGGTCCGCCTTCCGGTCGAGCGCATGATCGGCATCATCCGTGACGAAGGCAGCCATGGAGGCATTCTGCGCATGTTTGTTCTTGTCGGATACGAGAACATAAGCGATCTCGACCCCTTCCAGACTACTGATATAGTCGAACAGGCTCCTGCCGATCACGCCTGCGCCAATAATTCCTATGGTTCTATATTTCATTATTCCCCCTACATAGATTTCTGACGCCGTGGCCTCGACGTTCGTCGCGATGCCTTGGCGATTTGGGTTCAACGCCCCGGCAACCGCACCTCGACATCTCCTAGGCCTCGGGCGCCAAGCGAAAGGTACTTCAAAACATCACTACCGCGCCGCACCGGTACGGTTGAAACCTCAAAACAGCCGTCATTCAAGTTTTGGAGAACCCTTCGCAGGCCTCGACAAAAGCGCGAATGGCAGCAATCCGTGGGCCGGAATTCGCCCACAGCACACCCATATTGCGAAGTTCGCCATCTTCCATTCGATATTTTTGCAGACGCAGACCCTCTGGCCACGGCGGAGCCCAGTCGGGAACAAGCGCGACGCCCAGTCCGCGACTGACCAGCGCCGCAATGGCATCCAGCGCATCCAGTTCCGCCCATTCGCGCACGCTGATGGCATGACGGCGGAGGTAACGATCGACGATCTGGCCACCCCACTGATTGCGGTCATAGCGAATAAAGGGCTGCTGTGTAAGCGTCAGATGCAAATCGTGAATTTCCAGCTCCGCGGGCGCCAACAAGACCAAAGGTTCGCGCCGGATGGTCGACCAGCCGAATGCTTTCGGAATCGGGAATTGCGGCTCGATGATGAGGGCGGCATCCAGCTCACCCGACAAAACCGCATGGTAGAGGTTCACGGATGAGCCGGGCTGAAGGAAATAGTCGATCTGCCGGAAACGCTCGCTCAGGGTCGCCGTAATTTGCGGGATGAGGCCGGTCATGGCCGTCGCCGTCGCTCCGAGGCGAAGTTGCCCGCTCGGGAGATCGCCTGCGGCTATTGCTCGCAGGTCTCGCGCCGTGCGCACAAGCGCCGGTCCGTGGCGTTGCACGGCAAGGCCCGCGGCGGTGGGCCGGACCGTGCGTCCGACGCGAGAAACCAATGCCTGCCCGAGCTCCGTCTCCAGCGCCCTTATGCGCTGAGCGACTGCCGCCGGCGTCATATTCAAGCGCCGTGCGGCTTCGGCAACCGATCCACATTCGGCGACGATAAGGAAGCTTTCGAGGAATTTCGTATCCATAAGATATATTTTCTATCTTCTGAAGAAACTGGCAAGCATATTTTATTGCTTTAAAACCAGGGTACCGTAACGTTCCGGTTTTGCGGCTTTCGCGCCGATGAAGGGAGTTTCAATGACTATTCAAGCCAAGTTCGAGCGCATGGGCACCGATGCCGCGCCAGGCCAGGAAGTGCGGCAGCAGGTCGGCGGTATCGAAGCTTTGCTGCGCGGCGAACAGATCGCGGGGCGTCAAGTCGATTTTTCCCATGGCGACGTCGATGCGTTTACGCCGACACCGGGCTCTTTCGAGGTCTTCACCACAGGTGTCGAGGCTGGCGGCAGGCAGGCCTATACCGAATACCGCGGTGATCTCTCGATCCGCGAGCAGCTTGCGCCCAGTCTTGCAAGTTTCACGGGCGCCCCGATCGATGCCGCCGACGGCATGATTCTGACACCCGGCACGCAAGGCGCGCTGTTCCTCGCCGTTGCCTCCACCGTCGCGCATGGCGACAAGGTTGCGGTGGTGCAGCCGGATTATTTCGCCAACCGCAAGCTGGTGGAATTCTGCGAGGGCCATATGATGCCCATTCAGATGGATTACCTGAATGCCGAGGGTCGTGCAGGCCTCGATCTCGGTCAACTGGAAGATGCTTTTGCGGCTGGTGCAAAAGTTTTCCTGTTTTCCAACCCGAACAACCCGGCTGGCGTCGTTTATTCGCGCGATGAGATCAAGACGATCGCATCGCTGGCCAGTCGCTATGGCGCGACCGTCATCGTCGACCAGCTTTATTCGCGACTGCTCTATTCTGGCATCGACTATGCACATCTACGCGCGGAAGCCATCGACGCGGAAAACGTGATCACCATCATGGGTCCGTCGAAGACCGAGTCGCTGAGCGGTTACCGCCTGGGCGTCGCTTTCGGCTCGAAGGCGATCATCAACCGGATGGAAAAACTGCAGGCGATCGTATCGTTGCGCGCCGGCGGGTATAGTCAGGCGGTATTCCGGACTTGGTTCAACGAACCGGAAGGCTGGATGGATCAGCGCGTGCGTCAACATCAGGCCATTCGCGATGACCTCCTCAGGCTATTCCGCGCGACCAAAGGCATTCAGGTTCGTACCACCGAGGCGGGGAGCTATATCTTCCCGCAATTGCCTCCCCTTGCCGTAAGCGGCAAGGATTTCGTGCGAATCCTCCGGCTGCAGGCAAGCGTCATCGTAACGCCTGGCACCGAGTTCAGCCCCTTCTGCGACAGCAGCGTGCGCCTGAACTTCTCGCAGGACCACGCCGCCGCAGTCGCAGCAGTGGAACGTCTCGTCTCGCTTGTCGATCGATATCGTGCATGAAACTGGCTCCGCAATGCGGTTGTCGTGTGGAACAATTCCTATTTTCTGGCGCAAAGCCGGATCGTTTCATCTCGCTGAACCACTACGACAATGCGTTGCGGCAGACCAAATTGCCTGCTTCGGCTAAAAATTCACCCCCTTGGGCATTGGAGGAAGTTCCGTCTTCAGACCGTGAGTATATCCGAACTGGTAGGTGCCGCGCCGGGCGCCTGACGGAATCAAGGCAGCTGAAATTTGGTCATTCGACCGACATTGCGATACTCGATCTTGCAGACATCCGCCGGGGCAGAATTGCCGCGGCCGACTTGGCCAATAGCCGATACGTTTGCGCTCATCGAGAGCTTCCTTCTTGCCGATATCGAGGCAACAACATGGGCCGCGAGCCCCGTGCCGCAATCGAAATTCGATCGCGCACTTTTTTAAATCGATCTTAAAAAATCGAGATGCGAAGCTAATCGATTTTAATTTGCGCATTTAAAAATTCTTGTTGCGGCGCGAAGAAAATCGCTCCTAACTGCGCCACGCTATTCCATCCGTTGTAGGAAACGCGCAATGACGATTTCATTTCCGCTTACAGACAAACGCACTGTCGATGAGCTGCTGAAGCATCTGAACGCACATAAGCTATTCTGTCCTGGAAATTGCGCCATCACCGTCAAACCCCTCGCCGTGCACGTTTCGTCGTGCCTCTCATATGCGCTCGGCACCGCTCGGACCGCCTGGTAGCCGCCATGCCCTTCCGTTGAAATCATTTCGAGTTTGGACATCCGAGGCTTGCGTCCGAATTTCGTCGAAGGCTTTGACCTCCGCGCGGGCCGCCTTGCGCGCCCTTCAGCCTCAACTTCGCTGGGCGTTGTTTGAATTCCGTAACGATACCACTCCCGCAGGAGAAAAACATTGATGACGACATTCGAAGCGTATCTCGATGCCCATAGCGGAACATTGTTGAATGAGGATATGGTCACCATCCTCAGCAATATCGCCGAGGCTACCCGGCAGATTTCGGACAAGCTCAGAAGCTCGTCATTGTCAGGTCTGACGGGTGCAACGGATGCCATCAACATCCAGGGCGAGACGCAGAAGCCGCTCGATATACTTTCCAACGAGATCATGCTCGAGGCATGCCGCAAATCGCCGGCAGTTGCTTTCGCGGTATCGGAAGAACTCGACGCCGAAGTGCTCATTCATCCCGCTGGCGAATATGCGATGATCTTCGACCCACTCGATGGATCGTCCAATCTTGACGTCAACGTAACGGTCGGAACGATCTTTTCCATCATCGAGGCGAGTTCCGCGGCCGAGATTTTGAAAAACGGCCGCAGTCAACTGGCGGCGGGATACGCCGCTTACGGACCGCAAACCAATCTGGTACTTGCGATTGGAAATGGCGTACAGATTTTCACGCTCGACCAGCACGGCGTCTACGTGATGACGACTGCGGATGCCAGGATCGCGCCGGAAACCAGGGAATTCGCCATCAATGCGGCACGCCGCCCGTCTTGGGACGACGTCATTACCGAATATGTCGACGGGTCCATCGGAACCCCTGGCTATAATATGCGCTGGGTCGGTTCGATGGTTGCCGACACACATCGCATCTTCAACCGCGGCGGAATCTTTCTCTATCCCGCCGATCGAAGCAAACCCGCTTCCGGCGGCCGCCTGCGTCTACTTTATGAGGCAAATCCGATCGGCTTTCTGGTCGAAGCGGCAGGCGGTTCCGCCATCGCCGGGAAGACCGCTATCCTCGACATCGAACCAACCTCGTTGCATCAGCGGGTTCCGGTGATTTTTGGCTCGCGCCAGGAAGTCGCAAAGATCAGTCAGGCGTACTGCATCGCGCGGACGATCGAGACGGTGTAGCAATCGAACGACGCTCCGCTTGGATGTGCTGGGGGCTTCCTGCCCCCCGCAAGAAGCCTTGACGGGCTCGCTTCGAGCTCGTGAATTGTGTATTGACGTCTGACGGAATGCTGAGGACGATCGAGGCTTTATCGCGGTGCGGTGCGATGATCGACGAAAAGAAACTTGAAGAACGCCTGATCGTGGTCGAAACGGCCAAATCCTGGAGCCCGCGCGTCGTCTCGCGGCTGGAGACGCTGCTGCGCTCGGGTACTGACGAGGCGCTTTATCGCATCAATCCGATTGAGTTCGCCAAGGAAAAGTCGATTGCCGAGGCTGAAGCGATCGATCTTTTTCTCCATGCGTGCATGGCCGGATTATTCGATATGGACTGGCTGCTTGTGTGTCCGATGTGCTCGGACGTCGTCGAGAGCTTCCGGAGCCTGCGCAAACTGCACACGCATTTTCATTGCTACCTCTGTCAAAGCGATTACGACGCCGCGCTGGACGATTACATCACGGTGACATTTACGGTGTCGCCCGCAGTGCGCAGCATCCGCTTCCATCAACCGGACGCGCTTTCAGCCTGGGATTACGTCTTCCATTATAAGCTGACGTCGGGCGGCATCATGCCGGACGGGGTGCCATGGAGCGAGGCCGCCAAACAGCTGGTGAGGGTGCTTACCCGTATAGAGCCTGGTTCCACGGTCAATCTTGAAGTTGATGCCACCGAAGGCGCACTCCTGGGCCAGGATTTCGAAAGCGACGCTCAATTCTTCTTCCCCGTCGAAAAGGGGGCGGGTTTGACGCCACCCCATGTGCCGGTCATGCTCGACCGCGGCAAATGCGTGGCTGCCGCGGCAGACATCACGCCCGGGAAGATCGTGTTCGAAGTTCACAATGCTGGTAAACTGCCCGTGGTATTCGGCATCCTGCAGCTTCCGTCAGCGACGTTTCAGCGCGAGAGACTTCAATTCGGGCCGTCCCTGTCCGGCAAGCGACTGCTGACGACGCAAACCTTTCGCGACTTCTTTCGCTCGGAGGTGATCAGTGCCACAGAGGGCATTGCGGTTCTCGACGTTACCCTCGTATTCACCGATCTCAAGGGCTCCACGGCGCTCTACGAGCGGATAGGCGATCTTAACGCCTATATTCAGGTACAGCGGCACTTCCAGCATCTTCTCGACGCCACTGTTCGGCACAATGGCGCCGTTACCAAGACGATCGGAGACGCGGTAATGGCGGCATTCTTCACGTCGGCCGATGCGGTGCAGGCAGCACTTGATATGCGCGAGGCGGTCGATCAGCTCAACCGGGATCGCCTGCAACGTGATTTCATCCTCAAGATCGGCGTGCATCGAGGCGCTGCGATCGCGGTCACGCTCAACGAGCGTCTCGATTATTTTGGTCAGACGGTGAATATAGCGGCGCGGGTGCAGAACCTTGCCGATGGCGATGAGATTTGCATTACGGAAGACGTGTATCGCGCACCGGCTGTGGCGGAAATTATTGCGCCCTACCCGCTCGCGAAAAACGAGGCGGAACTCAAGGGCGTCAGCAAGGCCATGTCGATTTATCATATAGCCAGGATGGAGCCCTAGCCTGCTGATCGACATGAATCCCTACTGCCACTATGCACCAGAAGTCATTGTTTTCGCTTAGATGATCGCGCCGCTACGCAATGCGCATTCACCTTAAGCGCTCAATGTAGACGGCGGCCTGAAATGCCACGTTGCCTACACGGTTGATGATGCCGCGTGGCGGCTAGCCAGCCAATCATGGAACGCACTTACCTCGTATCGGCGCAGAGCCTTCGCGGATGCGACCACGTAATAGGCCCATTTCACGGGCCAGCGGACTTCCGGCATGAGATGGACGAGACGACCGCTTTCCAGCTCCTGGGCGACGAGTGCCTTGCGCACGAGGGCCACGCCCCGCGCGGTCACAGCGGCCTGGATGACGGCCGCAGTCGAGTTGATCTTCAATCCGCCATCGGTCAGAGGTTGATTGGCCCCGGATCGGGCGAGCCATTCACCCCAGGTCGGAAAGTCCCCGCCGGGGTGCGGCGTCCCATCGTGGATAAGGGTGTCTGCTCGGCGATCCATCCGGCCGTGACTTCCTGGTCCGGCGGCAGGAGCTTGTTATGGCAGACGGCGATGATCTCCTCCCCCATGAGAAAGGTGGATTTCACGCCCTTCCATGAGCCGAGCCCGCATCGGATACCGATATCGGCCTCTCCCTGGAACAGGTCGATCACGCGATCCGAGACATCAAGCCGAACGTCGATATTGGGATGGCCTGCCGAAAAGTCCTCGAGCCTTGACAGGAGCCAGTTGGCGACAAGCGCCTGCGATGCCGTTACCACCACGACCGAACGAGCCTTGCGGCCCCGCAGTTTTCGCAGCCCGGACTCAAGGAGGTCCAACCCCTGCGCGATATCGTCGAGTGCGTCCCGCGCCTCCTCGACGGGCGTCAGCCGTTCGGCACCAGAGCGGGTTCGTTTGAACAACGGATAGCCGACCCAGTCTTCCAGGGAGCGGACAAGCTGCCCGACAGCTGGCGGCGTGACATCGAGTTCCGTGGACGCACCAACGAAGCTTCCGTGCCTTGCGGCTGCTTCCAATGCCTGCAGCGATTTCAATCTGGTGAGGTTTCTCATATCGGCCACGACAAAGATTTTCTTTATTCCCGATATGGCGGCTTTTCCTCGTGATTGCAAATGGCGGGGTCTAGGTATGGATCATTGCAGACATGAGGATTGAGCTATGGTTCTCGAAGGAAAGAACGCCCTGGTGACCGGGGGATCGAGCGGAATAGGACTTGCCGCCGCCCAGCTGTTGCGGGACAACGGTGCGCGTGTCGCCATTACCGGACGCTCACAAGGAAAGCTGTCGCAGGCGACAGCGAAACTCGGTGGCGACGTCGTCGCGATCCGGGCAGATGTCACTTCGACTGCTGATCTCGCCCGGATGAAAACCGAAGTCGAGCAGGCCTTCGCTTTTCTGGACATCCTGTTTGTCAACGCCGGCGTCGCGCTCGGCACGCCCTTGGCGACCACGGACGAAGCCACCTACGACAAGATCATGGATGCCAATGTGAAGGGTGCATTCTTCACCGTGCAAGCTGCCCTACCCCTTATTCGCCAGGGTGGCTCGATCATCCTCAACACGTCCTGGTTAAACCAGGTGGGGACCCCTGGCCGGGCGATCCTGTCCGCTTCGAAGGCGGCCGTCCGCTCTTTCGCGCGGACGATGTCGGCCGAGCTGCTCGATCGCAAAATCCGCGTCAATGCGGTTAGCCCCGGCTCGATCGAAACGCCGATCCATCGCGGAAACAATCAGACCGAGGAAGAGTTTCGCGCCTATGCGGATCGTGTCGGCGCGCAAGTGCCGGTTGGACGCATGGGACGGCCGGAGGAGATCGCCGCCGCAGTTCTCTTCCTTGCCAGCGACGTCTCCAGCTACATGCTCGGTGCGGAGATGGTCATCGACGGCGGCAGATCGGAGCTCTGATATGCTGTTAAATGAAGATCTCACCAAGCGCACGCTCGTCCATGCCGCCATGCTCGAATGGGTGCCCAGCCCCGCCAAGGGCGTCGAACGGCGCATGCTGTTTCGGATCGGCGATGAGAAGGCCCGCGCAACCTCCATCGTCCGCTACGCACCCGAGAGCAGCTTCTCGCACCACCAGCACCCCGGCGGCGAGGAGTTCCTCGTCCTTGACGGCGTGTTCCAGGATGAGAGCGGCAATTTTCCAGCCGGCACCTACGTGCGCAATCCACCCGGAACCGGACACGCCCCCAGGAGCGATAGCGGCTGCACCATTCTCGTCAAGCTCTGGCAGTTCAAGGCTGCCGACCGCGAACGCATCGTCAGGCTGCCCGGTGACGGTCAGGCAGCCGCTCCTCGCTCAGGTGTCATCTCGTCGACCGTCCTCTTCGAAGGATCGAACGAACGCGTCGTGATGGAGGAGTGGCAGGCAGGCGCCGACGTAGAGGTCGCCAATCCTAAGGGGTTGGAACTGCTCGTCATCGGCGGCGGTTTCACCGAAAGCGGCGACACTCTCGGTTCTTGGAGCTGGCTGCGCCTTCCAGCAGGGCTGAAGCTTCATGCCAAGGCCGGCCCTCTAGGTGCGCGCGTTTGGTACAAGTCCGCCCCGCTTCTGCACGAAGACGTCCAGGTGTTCGATGCGCCGCCCCAGGAAGGACCGGATAGATGAAGACCTCCAAGGTAGCCGTGATAGGTGCCGGGCTTTCGGGCCTCTATGCGGCGCAAGCGCTTCATTCCGCCGGCGTCGACGTCACTCTCATCGAGGGTCGTGACCGGCTCGGTGGCCGGATCCTGACCGTTGGCGATGACGGGAAGCCATCGGAGGATGGCTTCGATCTTGGCCCGTCCTGGTACTGGCCTTTGATGCAGCCGGCGATGGCGACCCTCATCGACGAGCTCGATCTGCAGTCCTTCCCTCAGCACAGCGCCGGCGACGTGGTTTTCGAGCGGATGTCGCGCGAAAGGCCGCAGAGATATTCGCCCGTAACACAGGACCAGCAGTCGATGCGGCTCGCCGGCGGCACGGGTGCTGCCGTGCGGGCGCTGGCAAGGCGGCTGCCGGCCGAGCGCATTCTTCTTGGAACCAAGGTGACGGTGATGGCGCTGAAGGGCGATGGCGTCGAGCTGTTGCTGCAAACGAATGACGGCAGGACGGAGAGCCTCAATGCCGATCGCGTGGTCGCCGCCCTGCCTCCGCGGCTCCTCGAGGCGACCGTCATGTTCGTACCCCCTCAAGATCCCGAGATTGCCGCTCGCTGGCGCGAGACCCCGACATGGATGGCCCCGCATGCAAAGTTCTTCGCCATCTACGATAAGGCGTTCTGGCGGGCGAACGCACTTTCCGGAACAGCCCAGAGCATGGTCGGCCCCCTCGTCGAAATTCATGATGCGACTTCTGCCTCAGGCCGGCCCGCGCTCTTCGGCTTTCTCGGTGTAGGCGCCGAAGCGCGGGCGACAATCGACAAGGAAACACTGGAGCTTGCATGCATCGCACAATTGACGAGGCTGTTCGGAGCTGAGGCGCAGTCACCGCAAGCGACCGTCTTCAAGGACTGGGCGGCAGATCCGTTCACGGCCACCGACGCCGACAGAACGGGCGGCGCGCATCCCGTGTCGGGAAGCCCGCAATGGGTCGCCGGCTCCTGGGAAGACCGTCTGCTGTTGGCAGGAAGCGAAACCAGTCCTTCCGAGCCCGGATATCTCGCAGGAGCTGTCGTGGCCGCCAAACGTGCCGTCGCCGACATCCTCTCGCGAATGGAATTGAAATGAACATCGCACATAAGGAACCGGTCGATACAAGCGCCAGCAAACGCAATGCATGGATCCTCACGGTGGCTCAGGCGTTCGGTGGGGCAAACGCCCCTATCGTCATTTCGCTCGGAGGGCTCGTCGGACAGCATCTGTCCCCCGATCCTGGCCTCATCACCCTGCCGGTAAGCTTACTCAATCTCGGCCTTGCACTCGGAACGCTGCCGGCCGCCTATGTCATGCGCCGGTTCGGGCGAAGACGCGGATATCTTTTCGGAACGATGATCGGAATGATCTCGGGCCTGATCGCCGCTGCGGGTATCATCCTCTCGAGTTTCGCCGTGTTCTGCCTCGGAACCTGCATCGCCGGCTTCTACTCCTCCTACGTCCAGAGCTACCGGTTTGCGGCGGCAGACAACGCGACTGGCGCGGAAGCGCAGAAGGCGATCGCCCGTGTCATGGTCGGTGGCCTGATCGCCGCCATCATCGGTCCCCAACTCGTCATCTGGACCAGGGACGCGGTTCCCGGCACGGCATTCGCCGGGAGCTTTATCAGCCAGGCGATGCTTGCCGTTCTGGCGTTTCCTGTCCTGTGGCGCCTGCATGCGCCATCCTCACAGAAATCGAAGGGCATAACCGACGCCGCCGAACGCCCGCTCCTGCAGATCCTGACCTCTCCCTGGTATCTGCTTGCGATCGCGAGCGGGGTCGTCTCCTACGGCCTGATGACCTTCGTAATGACGGCCTCCCCGGTCGCCATGGTCGGACACGGCCATTCCATCGACCAGGCGGCGCTTGGAATCCAATGGCACATCCTTGCCATGTACGGCCCTTCATTCATCACCGGCCGCCTCATGGTCCGGTTTGGCAAGGAGCGCGTTGCGGCCGTCGGGCTTCTCCTGATCGGCTGCTCGGCCGCCGTCGCGCTCTCCGGTTTCGACATCGCCCATTTCTGGGGCTCGCTCGTACTCCTGGGAATCGGCTGGAACTTCGGCTTTATCGGCGCAACCTCGATGGTCGCCGACTGCCATACCCCTGCGGAACGAAGTAAGGTCCAGGGCGCAAACGACTTCCTCGTCTTCGGAACCGTCGCTTGCGCTTCTTTCTTCTCCGGATCGCTGCTTCACAGCTCGGGATGGGAGGCAATCAACTGGATTGTTCTACCGGCAGTCGCTCTGGTTTTGGTCCCTCTCGTTTGGGCGCGGAACAAATGGCCTGCGTCGTTGAACTAAAGTGCGTCGCGATCTTTCAGATTCGCTCTACGCACTTTAAGTTTTTGATTCCATGCGTGTCGTTATTTCAAACCGATCTCACGCCGGCCTCATCGAAGTCAGTATTTCCTGCTCGATGACGGCCTCGGCGGCATTCCAAGCTTTTGTCGCGATGGTCGGATCATGAAAAGCGCGAGCATCGATCGTCGCGCCGTCCAGAAGTATCATCAGGATCGTAGCGATGCGCGCAGCGGCTGGTTCCGGCAAAAGCGCCTTCAGCATGTCAGTCATCCATGCCGTCATGGTCTTCTTGTATTGAATGGCCACGGCAGAGATCTTTGGATAATCGGTGCCGAATTCGGCAAGTGCGCGCTCGAAAAGGCAGCCGGAAAATTCCGGGGTGCCGAACCATGCCTCGTGCCAGGCAAAAATAGCTCTCAATTGTTCTTTTGCCGAAGCCATCGGCTCAACGCATGCCCGAAGACTGGCCATGATGTCGTGATAGCGGCGATCGAGCACCGCGGTAATCAGGTCATCCTTGCCGGGGAAATGGTTGTAGAGCGTCATGCGGGCGACACCGGCTTCGGCCAGAATGCGGTCTATGCCGACCGGATGAAAGCCATGCCTTGAAAACAGGTCGGTCGCAATGAGGATAAGTTGCTCTTTTTTCGGGCTCATCGATGCCTCAAGCGAAGTTCATTCTGCAATGGACAGATTATGCTTCGTTGTCCAGCGATTCCCATATGGACTTTCTATACTGACCGTTCTATCTAAATAGTCAAATCGGCGCCGATGGTGCTTCCTAAGTCTGCGTGAATCCATGAATGTAACGGAAAGCCATCCCGTCGCATTTCCCTGCCGCAAGGCTGCCGGACGAGATTTTGTGCGGGCACGCAAAACGTTTGCTCGTAACCCCATTGTCGCATTCTCCGGTTGCTCTACCTATCGCTCAAAGGCCCCGGGCCTATAAGCAAACAGTCCCCGTGACCCAGATATATTCGACCTTGATGTTCAATTTTTCGACACTCGACTTTCCTGAAAAAGATCGGTTTCACGCTTGGGTCAGCGACAATCACTGCGATTGCATATTGCGGGATGATGCTCCTATCGCGTTCGACGCTGAAGCAAGCGGTGCGGCTCTCGGTCCCCTTATCCTATCCGCCAGGCGGTGGCTCAATCAGGCCCGACCTTCCGCCTATGAGGTCAATCGAACAGAGCGACATATACGAAGCGACGGTCAGGATTTCTTCCGTTTCACCTTGATGGTGAGCGGCCAATTCCTGTGCCGATGGACCACCGATCAACCCGTAAAATCGGCTGGTGATCTTTTCGTTCTTGATGCCGCTCAAGTGAACCAAGGTATGGTTGCCGCCGGTGAAGTGATCTCTTTGGTGGTGCCGAGAGATCTCCTGCCGAGCCGCACCCAGCTTTTGCACGGGCTGACTCTCGCAGGTGGCGTCGGTCGTCTCCTTGGAGACCATCTCCTTTCGTTGTCGCGAAACCTTGCAAGCCTGGGCGAGCACGAAGTCCCCTATGTCGTTCAATCGACCTTGCAGCTTTTGACCGCTTCGGTTTCGCTGACGCCGGATACGGTCGTTGAAGCAGCCAGCCCGATAAGAGATGCGCTCTTCAATCGGATCCTGCGCTACATCGATGCGCATTTGCTGGATGCCAATCTTACGCCCGATCGGATTTGCCGGGACGTCGGCCTGTCGCGCGCAAAACTCTATCAACTGTTCGAAGGCAGCGGTGGGGTCATGCGGCAAATACAGCGCAGGAGGCTGCATCGCGCTTACCAAATGCTGGCGGATCCCAATCGGCCGCAGCCTCATATCGCCGAGATCGCCTGGCGGCATGGTTTCTCCAACGAGAAATACTTCTACCGCCTGTTCAAAGCCGAATTCGGTCACACTCCCGGTGACACTTTGGAGAACATACGCGCCGGCTCATCGCTGAAGCACGTTGTTTCTCATCGCCGTCGAGAGGATGATACTCGGCCTGCGGGCTGGACCTTGCCTTTCGGCGTACCCGGCAATTGAAAACATCTGCCAGCCGACAGCCGACACCATCCGTCATTCTCTCGTTTGCAGTGGTGTCGACGTCGACGATACTTATTTGCCGAACGGGTTAGCCTTTCCGTCCCATTCGAGCGGGTTGCCGCCTGTCGGCTGCTGGGAGGTCTCCGTGTTCTGCTGGGTGCCGCTGCCGTCATCCGACTTCGGCTGGAATCTTGGCGAGAAATGCGGGAGCATCAGCCGTGCCCAGGAACGATTGATCTTGGAAGCTTCGTCGGGGCAGCGGGCCGCCCGTTCTTTCGGCAGCATGCCATTGTCAACAATCGCACTGTTGCTTGTCGGATCAAGGCCATAGACCATGCAGAGCAGGTTGAAGTAGCGCTGCGCATCGAGCGAATGCTCGTCCGCAAACGACGCCGTATCCGGCGTGCTCGACGATTGGCTGTTGACCTTGAACCAGACGGACGCCAGTTGGAGAACGCGGGCAATATCGTTCTTGGTTTCATTATCATCGACATGCGAAAGCAATAGGACCGCGGCGAGCTGATCGACGGAATCCTCTTCGCGGCCGACAGCAGGAATATCCAGCAGGTCGATCAATGCGTGACCGGATTCGTGCAGCAGGATGAAGCGGAGATTGTCCTTGACGAACTCGATCGTCAACGCCTCCGGGTCCGATGCGCCTTTCGAGAGCGCCTTGCCCATCTGCAGGAGACTGTCGATCATCTCATAGCAGAGAAAGACCGCGCCGTTCTTCTTGTTGTAAAATGCATTGACCGTATCGCATTGCCGCGTGACGTAGTGCAGCGGACGCGGCGTCACGAAAAGTCCGTCGAGACCGTCGATTTCGGGAATGTTCAAAAAGAGGTGGGTATCGACGGCCCATTTGTAGGCGTAATTCAGCTTTGAATCTTCCGGCGGAAAATAGTGATAGACGAAGCGCAATCCCTTGCCGTCTGATGTCACCAACGAACCGTCCGAAGGTGGCGGCAGTGCGCCGTCCTTCTGTTCCGTAAGCCCGTCATCGCTGCCAGCCTGCGCCGTTTGGCTGTCAGCGGAACCATTGCTCTGCTCCGATTGCGTCTGACCGTCGGTCGAACTGTCTGCCGAACCATTGCCATTTGGTGCAGATCCGCGGCCGCTGGCACTTGCGAGATCCGCAAGTTTCGTCAATGTCGGGTAGCTCGGATCGCCGTCAGCCGGATTTTCTCCGAACGGATAAAAGCCGTTGGAAATCAACACGGAGATGTTTTCGATGATCTTGCTGTTCTTGTCGGCGTTCCAGCTAAGATCATAGCCGCGGATTTCGCTGCCTCTCTGCTCGAAACGCGAATAGAATTTACGATCCCCGGCCGTACCCGAGACGATGAACCAGTTTCGACGCTTGAGCTGATAGGTGATCGTGCTGCCCTGCTCACTGACAAGATTTTGATAGACTGCATCGATATCGCCCGGGCCACTATTGGCAAAACGTGCCGTCTTCAGCCCGACGGCGCCATCCTCCGTCTGCAGGGTTTCACCGCCGAGCGTGTTGCCTTGCCGTTTGGTCAGCAAGCCTGCGGGATAGGAGATCGTCATGCCTGTCAGGGAACTGTCCAGTGCGCGCCATTGCAGTTGCTTGCGCAGATCGAGTGCCGTCCCTCCCAACTCAAGCGCGTCCTGGGCCGAAAGCTTGCCGGTGGCCGGACGATTATGATCGCGCTGATAGCTTGCGATCGCGTTGCGGCCACTCGGCCCGAAGGAGCCGTCGGCAAAGCCATTATAGTAACCGAGCAGAATGAGCCCTTCCTGCGTGAGCCGCCTCTCCCAAATGTTAAGTGCATCCTCGATCGAGCCGGCGCTTTCAGATTCCGGCTGAGCGGCATCCTGGTTTGAAGACTGCGCGAAAGCAGGCTGGATCGATGCGGAGAACGGAACGGCCAGGAGAAGAGCCAGGGCAAAGAAGATTTTCCTGGAAAAGCAAAGCCTCAAGGCGAAATTCATCATCGGCGAGCTCCGGTTCTCTAGGTGGACTGTCGTAGAAGAGGACATGCTTGGCATGAGAAGGCGCTTGTACATGTCGGAAAATCACCGCCCGGAAACGGTTCGCAGCAGCAACACGTCGATGTCGCGGTCGGGCGCGTAATTCTTGATATCCATCTCGAATTGCGTCGGAGAGATCTTCTTCACGCCATTGCCGCAAAAGGAGACCAGCGTTTTGGGATCGCCCTTGTCGACGATCAGCTTGAAATCGCCGATCGGCCCGGCCCAATTGCCGCCCGAGGTGATGACATAGGAAAGATACTGCTCGAAAGCCTGAACGCCTTTGGCATTGTCGTCAGATATCCGCTTGTAGAGAGAGCGGGCCGACTTCAAGAAGGTTTCGTCGGTGCAGAACTTCTCGCGATAGGATTTAAGCTGATCCGCGTCCATGTCCGGAGCGCCGAGCGACAGCGTCGACTGACTGCCGACCACAGGTACATAGGTCTGCTGTACGACGATCTCCTTCCCTTTCGGGAAGGTCTGGCTTCGCCAATATTTGGATTGCAGCGTCCAGAGCGGATAGAGAGTGGCTGGCTGTCCGTTATAATCGCCTTCGCCGGTATCAAAGATACCGGCATCCACCAACTCCTTGCGCTGCGCGTTCGTCAAGCGACCGATCGCCGCCTCGGTGGCCTCGGCTGTCGGCACCAGGGATATGTGCAGCGCCTTGAGCCTGTCTGTAATCTCCTCGTCTGGCCGACCGTCGGCTACGAGGAAAGCGCGCTGTTCAAGCTGCGAGGCAACGGGTTGCCGATCGACCACGGTTTGGAATTTCATGAAATTGTCGTTCGCTGGGTCGGGAACGACGGTCGTGGAGTTGGATCCGCCGCCCGGAAATGCTGGCATCGGAAAGGCGATGGTCGTCGTATAGTCTGCGTTCGTCAGATTGCGAAAGCGGTAGGAAATGCGAATGCCCGCGGCGGACAGGTACAGATCCTCCGAGACGAGTGCGATCCTGTCCGTTTTCTGAAGGACCAGGCCACCGGTTCCGAGCGTGGCCGAGCTGTCATCGCCGAGGGCTGGGGTGGATAGCAGTATCATGGCAATACAGGCGAGCGGGCTAAAGCGCATGACCGGGTCTTTCTAAATTGACGGGAATGGCAGGGGCGGCGTGTAGAGTCCGTCACGAGCCATGCTGGTGACCGGTCGGCAGTCATCTTTCCGCAGATCGTTGCGCCCACGGGATCGCGACGGATTTCGATTGCTGGAGATGACAGGCTTCGAGCTTGAATTTTGCATGATCCGCCGTGATTCAGGACGATATCTGATCTACCCTGCAAAGGCATTGCGGGCATCGGAGCGCAGGGCTCGAAGGCCTTTATCAGAGCGCGTTGCCCGCACCGATCTCCGCGCGTCTTTCGCAGGTGTACATCCGTCCATATTTCCGAGAATCCATCGTGATAGCTGACGAGCAGGTCCTCAGAATTTTGAAGGCAACCTGCGCCAGAACACTCAAAGTTCGACCCCCGTTCGAAAGAACCGGATTTACCGCGGCATCTGCTCAACCGCCGAAAGCGCGTAACCGCGTTGAACTGTCCCGTTAAAGACTGCGCCGTGACAGCTTAGGGAATAACGCTCCCAGGAGTTATTGGTGACGATCGACCGTGTTGGCGCATCCACGGTGCGGTTCTGATAATTGACCTCGGCCTCATAGAGGGCCTGTTCACCAGGCCCTTGCGAGATACCCTTGGTCGAGACCAGGGTTTGACGTGTGCCGCCCTCCTGCATTGCGACGGGCTCTGGCATGGCCAGGGCCATCTGTTCCCGATGTTTCTCCGTCAGATAGGTCAGGCATGCGGCAAAGCTCGAAAAAGGGCCGGCCACGAGAGGTTCGGGCGGCAGGGATCCGCTGGCAAGCGCTGTGCGGGCGATAAGAAATAGGCAAGCGGCGGCGAGCCATGGACCGACATGGAGCGCTCGCCGGGGCCTCGTCGTCTTAGTCATGGATCCATCTGGTAAAACAATATCCATTGGTTCTCTCTGCCGTCGAAACGGAGTTCACTATGTCGCCTACTTGAGATCCAGGCGCTGAATGTTCATTCCGCCTTGTCCTGGGTCGCTTCCCAAGCTGCCCTCACTGTGCCGGCGGATAGATCGGGCTTGTCAGGCACTGGTCGAACCAGGCTGCATCCGTCGTTTCGAGCGGCCAGATGCCTTCGACATCGAGTTTGGCAAAGTTCGTCTTCGGCGATGGAAAATGTTGATCCGCGTCGGGGTTGAGCGTCCAGGTCACATCCTTGCCGCCGCCGCAGATATCGCCCGATTGGTCGTCGCACAGAGCGGCGGGCTTCGCATTGTCGCCTTCGATGGTGCTGACGGCATGATATTCATAGAGGGACCAGCTGGCCCATTCCGTGCTGGCGCTGCAAAGGCGGGTCTTGTTCTGGACGTGCATGGCGCCGCTGCATTGATAGGAATAGCTCGACCCCTCCCTGTCGTTGGGAATGAACTCGCAACTCGTATCGAAGCCGGCAAAGGCGCCCCCGGTGTATTTCGCAAGAAAACGGCGCTGCGCCTGAGCTTGCATGACCAACCCCTTCTCTGATTGATCGCTGAGCTGCGCGGTGCGGTCTGTGATCGCTTGTCGCAGCTTTCCGGCCGGGATGGCCGAACCATCCGAGCCGGTCTTCAGCCCTTCGTTGCGTGCCGCGATCCAACGGCGTTGGCTATTCACCAGCATCGAGCGGATTTCCGGATCCGGCGCTGATTTGAGGAGCGCGGCATAGGCTTGCCCCATAGCCGCGTCGGCCGCCTTGAGGCCGGCATTGCCGCAGATTCTCTTATCGATCGGATCACTCGCCTTGGTGCAGTCGATTGCCCAGGAAGGAGTTGCAAGCCCCACTCCCAGGATCGCCAGAAGGCCCGCGATCATCAGTCGAACTCTTGCAATGGAATGGTGACGACACATGGTGAGCTGCGCTCCTCTATTGGTTCTGCCGGGCGCGGCTGTCAATTCGCCTTATGCCATTTGGATCGTTCGCAGGTGGCCTCATAGTCCGAAACCATCGGCTTGCTATCACCGTAGCTGGTGAGGCTCAGCTCCATGTCGCCCTTGTGATAATAGTAGCTGCAGGATGCCAGATCCGTGCCCGAGCAATCGGTCGCCTCGATGATCCCGCTCTTGCGAATATTGTCGCCGACGAAATCCTGATAGGCCGGAGCGGGACTGCGAAACGGCTCCCACCCTTCGGCAATGATCGCCGCGCGGGCTTCGACGACGGGCTTGCCGTAAACATTTGGCACCACGGCCTGTCCGCCACAGACGGACTGCTCTTTCACCAGGGGCTCGACTTCAATCGCGCGGCTATCGACGAGCCGAACGTCGCCAATAGGCGTTTGAACAAGGTCGCCATCGACAATACGCAGGCTGTCCTTGGCCGCGATGATCCTGCCGATCGATAGCTTGCTGTTCTTATTTGCATAGATGATGGCGAAAAGCTGCGTGCCGCTAAAGAGCGCGATATTGCCCTGACTGATCTCACAGGCACCGGCGGTCGAAGGTTCGAATTCGCCGGCAAAGCTAACAGCATCATAGGATCCGAGCTTTGCTTCTCCCGTCACTCCCCAGCCGAGAGCATTGGCCGTCTTTCCGCCCGCGCTCTTCGGAACGACCAGCGCGTCGCATTCCTCCCGGGATTGGGCCGAGGCAGGCGCTTTGGGCAATTGTGATAGAAGCGCAATTTCAAGCCCCGGAACCCGCGACCGTATGCTCGGCGCAACCTCTGCGCCCTGGCCCGCCGCAATCGGACCGCCACCCAAAAGAAGGGCCAATACAAGGAAAGTACGACCGGCCGACAGTTGGAAGATACGCTTGGGAGTAATCAATAGGGCCTCGAAGACATGAACATCAGTGAAAAATACAGGGATGTCTATTCAACGCCTGTGTACCGTTCAAGACGTGCGGACCTGCGTGAGGTCTACTCCCCTCCATCTCGAGTGCACATCCGTCTAGAATTGCGCTTTCGCGGTATTCCACATCGAAAAGCGCATCAGCGGGCTTGCACCGCTTCCTTTCGCGACAATCGCTTTTTCCGGACCGTAGCTTGAAATTGCTGGCCGCATCATGAGCCTGCCGAGCCGGCATTCACGTTCGGCGCCCGGGCAGTGTAGGATCATCCATAACAAGTGCACTTGCGTTCAGAATTCGGAAATCGGCTGTCATCGATCACGCCATCGGGCTATGCGGATATCGCGACTGCGACAGAGGTTCCGTTTGAGACGATGTGCCTCCCCTTTTGTGATCCGCTGTCGTGAGAGGGCAAACAAGGATTCATGCGCAAGCTCCTATTCATTCTTTCTATTGTCGGCATGGCGAACATCGCCCATGCCGAGGACGCCAACTTCTACGATCTTCTGAAAGACCCGGTTCATGCCAAGTCATGGAAGGCCATGCTGTCATCGGCCAAGGGAACGCCTGCCTGGGTGCGCGACGAGAACAGATTCATAGCGGAACCGGTCAAGACCATATCCATCGACGCGCTGGACTACTCGATCAGCATCCTTGCCAAGCAGCACGCGACAAACGATGGCCAGGCGGCAATCCTCTTTAAGGCGGATGGAACGCAGGCATGGGCGGAGATCCAGGACGAGAAGAGCCCAAAGCTCTACTTGGGCAACCCTTCCGCAGCACAGAAGACCGCGCTGGATAAGGCTCTGGCGGAGTAGTCGCGTGCGCGTTCCGATGCAGCTGTCGAGCTTCCTGTGCTGTGCTCTTCTTGGAGCACAGCTAGCGATGACATCACGCGCAGATGCAAACGATGTGCAGACAACCGAGCAGACCGGGACACAACAGTCGACGTCCGCCGGCTCTGCGACGGCACGAAGCGACGATACCTCCCTATGCAACAGTTTGCCGACTTGCCTCGCCATTGCCCAGGACGACACTCAAACAGGTGCAGACCGATCCCTTGCCTATAGCAATGCCGGCTATATCAAGATTGACGGCAACGAACTGGATCTGGCCGAAGAATACTTTAGTCGGGCGCTCGAACTCGATGCAAACTCCGATCTCGCCTATGCAGGCCGAAGTGATGCCGAGTTTGCGAAAGGGGATTATGAGAAGGCCGTCGCCGACGCCAAGAAGGCGATAGAATTGCAGCCGGATAGCCATCCCGAGGCCTATCTCATCCTCGGCACCCTTGCCGATCGCAATGGCGATCATGAAGCAAGGATCGGCTATATGAACAAGGCCATCGCACTTGCTCCCGATTTTGCAGAAGCCTATGCCGGACGTGGCAACGGCTATCTTGCGGAAAACAAATATGATCTGGCTCTGGTCGATCTCAACCAGGCCGTTGCTCTCAAGCCTGAACTGTCGGGCATGCTGCAGCAGGCTTTCGAGGTTGCATATGTCCAGCGAGGCGGTCTGTACGTAAAGGACGGTAACTACGGTGCAGCGATCGACGACTATACCCGTGCCTTGCAGCTGATCCCCCTCAACACAAGAGCGCTCAACGATCGGGGTGATGCCTACAACATGACCGGCGACTTCGGCAGCGCCATTGCGGATTTCACGAAAGCCATAGAAAGCGATCCGTCCTATCCCTATGCCTACAGCAATCGCGGTCTTTCCTACTTCAAGATCGGAAGGAACGATCAGGCGCTCCTCGACCTCGACAAGGCTATCGAACTCAACGATCGATCAAGCTCGACCTATTTCGTGCGAGGCGAGGTTTACCGAAGCAAATCGGACTTTAAGTCTGCATTGGCCGATTTTCAAAAGGCACTCGAACTGGCGGCGACCGATGATCGTCACCGCGCCAACATGCTGTCGGCGATTGAATCGGTGAAGAGATGAACGCAATCATCGGCTCCGCCACGCATCCCACCTGGGATTGGCCGCCGCGGCTTTCCTACCCTGCCCCCTAAACCCATTGTCACATTATCAACAGAGGACGTTTTCGCTTTGTATAAGACAGCTTTTTACGCTTTCGCGCTCGCCACCATCTCTATCAGTTCGGCTGCTGCTGCCAGCACATGCTCGCAGCACTATCAAAGCAGCGGTGTTCCGCTCGTGACCGGTGTGACCTATAAGACCTGGATGGAATTCCCGTCGGTCAGCCCGGCCGTTGCGTTTGACAAGGTATCGCGGGCGGTCCTGGCCGAGGGTTTTGTGGATGTGAATGCCGAAAAACAACTCGGCACGCTCACCGCACGGCAGGAAACGACCGGTTCGGGTCGCCCTCAGACCCTTCGCGTCGTCGTCAGAAAGAGCGGCAAGGGTAGCCGGATTGATGCTCTCTTCATGGTGCCGCAGGGCCAGGTTGCTCCCAACATGAGCGACAATCTCTGCCGCGTCGTCAATTCCGTGGCCGATTGAGCTTCCCGCAATTCTACGCGCGTGCGAATGTCTAATCTCACCGTACGTCGATCGCTATTTGAGCCGGCCGCTACATGCGGCCGCGCGCTTCGAGTTGAGAGGTCGTGTTCGCCGGGGCACAAATTGTCGGCTGCCGCAGCTCAGTAGGAAATACGCCCATCGACGATGGGTGACGACCCTGAAGAAAGCTGCTGTTTCAACACCTGTCTCGCATCGTCGCTGATGATCGACATGGGAGCTGCGACAGCGACCTTCGCCGCAGAACCCGCCAGGTCCGCGGTTCGCACGGCTGCCAGGCCAACCCGATCCGCAAGCGAGACTTGTCCGGTGTCCAGCGATTGTCCTGCCAGCCGCCGTCCAAGCAACTGCACCATATCCCGATTGTCCGCAAACGTATTGTGGCCCAGCGCATCGTCGGGTTTAACGGAACTCGTATCAACAACTGTGATCCCGAGCTTGGCCAAATCCGCGGCATAGGGCGTTGAATCGAAGCCGCCGACACGGTTGACGCCGCCGGAGAGCCATCGCGAAACCTGTAGCGCCTTATCCCTTGTCGACGAGAAGATCGTGAAGTGCGGACGTTGCTGCCCCATCTCGATCATCTGCCGGCGAAAGACGTCGATATCGATGTCGGGCGACGCCAGGATGACATTCTTTACCTTCGCCGGAATTGTCTTGTTGCGCATGGCAACGCCGCGCAACGCTTCCGCCGTCAGCCAGGATCCCATGGAATGGGCAAGGATCGTCACCTCCCCGACATCGGGGCTTTTGGCAGACTGCAGGATCAGATCCTCCAGCGCCCGCCGTGAGAAATTCGTGCTCTCCTTATCATAGAGGTAGTCGAAGACATTGCCGCGCGAGGGCCAGGTGAAGAGGATCGGCGCGGCATCCGTTCCGGAATCATGGATGATCTGCGCGAAACGAAAGACCGCGTCGGAATAGGTATTGTTGAAGCCGTGCACGAAAATGACGACCTGGCGCTTGGCATTGCGGTTCTTGCCGAACCATTCGAAAATGTCGCGCTCGGAGGTCACCCTTCCGACCTTGAGGACTGCAAACTCCTTCTCGGGATTGGCGGGCACATGCGATGGCCATTGCACTTCGCCGATCTTACGGTTTCGATCCGGAGGAATGGAAACGACGATATCGTTGAGAGAAATCGCCGTTCCGCGCTCACCGGAGTAGAGCTCCCCCGGCTTGTCGGTCGGTTGGCGGGTCGTCGCCACCATCATGTCCACAGTGCTCGTGCCTGGTCCTTTGGCTGCGACCGGCTGGAGAACATTCTCCAGCCGTCCCGCGCATCCGGCCAACATCGATAGGGCCATCAGAACAGAAAGACATGACCGCCTGGGAGCAAAGGTCACTCTTCGAGCTTCAGACATCAGATCGCCTCATGCTGCGCGTCGTCGCGGGGAATGCGGAACCAGGCAACATACAGGGCGGGAAGGAAAAGCAGCGTCAGAACCGTACCGACGACGATGCCGCCCATCATCGCATAGGCCATCGGACCCCAGAATATCTCCCTGGAGATCGGGATCAGCGCAAGCGTTGCCGCCGCGGCCGTCAGCATGATGGGCCGCATTCGATGCTCCGTCGCCTCGATGACGGCTTGCCAAGCCGGCACGCCCTCGCTTCGAAGGTGCTCGATCTGCACGACGAGGATTACCGAGTTTCGGATCAGGATGCCGATGAGGGCGAGCACGCCAAGGATCGCGACGAACCCCATGGGCGCGTTGCTGAAGAGGAGTGCGGTCACCACGCCGATAAGGGCTGTTGGAGCGACAGCGAACACCAGAAAGAGCCTGCTGAAACTCTGCAGCTGGATCATCAGGATCGTTGCCATGATGAACAGCATCAGCGGCGCGACAGCTACGATCGGCCCTTGCGCTTTGGCGCTTTCTTCGACCGAGCCGCCGTCGACGATATGATAGCCGCTCGGAAGCGCCTTGCGGAATTCGTCGACTTTCGGCTTCAGTTCGTTGACAATCGTCGCCGGTTGCGTCGATCCGACGACCGCGGCCTTGATGGTGATGGTCGGTATGCGCGTCCGCCGCCAGATCGTCGGCTGCTCCAGCTCATAGTGGAAATTGGCGACTGCCGAGAGGGGAACGGACTTGCCGTTGGAACCGCCCAATTGCAGGTTCTGCAGCGTCTCGATCGAGCCACGCTCGGCCGTCTGGGCTCTCCCGATCACATCGATCAGATAGATGTCGTCCCGAATATTTGTCGCCGCCGTTCCCTCGACGATGCCGTTGAGAGCCGTTGCGATATCTTGCGACGAGACGCCCAATTGCCGCGCCTTGTCCTGCAGAACGTCGACTTTGACGACGCGGGAAGGTTCATTCCAGTCGAAGGTCATGTTGGACAGCAAGGGATGCTGACCGACGATCGAAGCAAATTGCTGGGTGATATCCCGGACCTTCTGGATATCAGGCCCACTGATCCGGTACTGTACCGGCTTGCCGACCGGAGGGCCGATGTCGAGCAGCTTCACGAATGCATCGGTTCCAGGGAAGGTCTTTGTCAGATAATCCTGCAGTTCGGCTTTGACCTTGTCGCGAACATCAAGCCCCTTGGTGACGATCACCGTCTGGCCGAACGAGACGTCGGGCGTTTGCACGTCGAAGGACAGGATGAAGCGAGGAGCGCCTTGTCCGACATAGCTCGTCCAATGATCGATATCCTTGTTGTTCGCCAGCATCTCGCGTTCGAACCTGGCCATCTGCTTGTTCGTCTCGGAAATGGAGCTGTTTTGCGGCAGGTTCCAGTCGACGATCAGTTCAGGCCTGTCGGAGGAAGGGAAGAACTGTTGCTGCACCAGGCTCATCCCGCCGATGGAGAGGGCAAACGCGGCTACGGTCGCACCGATGGTTATCCAGCGCCAACGCAGGGCGAGGTTCAGGAGCCAGGCAAAGATGCGTGCAAAGCGGCCTTTCTGTTCATGGTGGGATTTCATGGTTTTCGGAAGGATCGTCACGCCGAGCAGCGGCGTGAACAACACTGCGACGATCCATGAGACCAGGAGCGAAACGGCGATGACCACGAAGAGAGTGAATGTGAATTCGCCGGCAGCGCTGGTGTTGAGGCCGACGGGGATAAAGCCCGCGACCGTCACAAGCGTGCCGGTCAACATCGGGAAGGCCGTCGAGGTATAGACGTAAGTCGCAGCCTTTCTCAGATCGTCGCCCACTTCCAGCCGGGCAACCATCATCTCGACGGCGATCATGGCATCGTCAACGAGAAGGCCAAGCGCGATGATGAGTGCGCCAAGCGAAATACGCTGCATGGAAATGCCGGTGTAGGCCATGACAAGAAAGGTGATCGCCAGCACAAGCGGAATGGAGATCGCAACCACGAGGCCTGCCCTAACACCAAGGCTGATGAAGCTGATCGCCAGCACGATGACGATCGCCTCGAACAAGGCCCGCGTGAAACCCGACACCGCTTCGTCGACGACGGCAGGCTGATCGGAAACGCGCTGGACGTCGACGCCGATCGGAAGATCGGCCGTGACCTGCTCGATTTCCTTGTCGAGCGCCTTGCCGAATTCAAGCAGATTTGCCCCGGTCTTCATGCCGATGGCAAGCCCGATGGCCGGCTGCCCGTTAAATCTGAACAGGGATGAAGGCGGATCGACATAGCCGCGTTTGATCGTCGCAACGTCGGTCAATGGAAAGAAGCGATCGTTGACGCGGAGATTGATCGATTTGAGGCTTTCCTCGGACGTGAACTGACCGCTCACCCGCAAGGCGATGCGCTCAGGACCGGCATCGACGAAACCCGACTGCGTCACGGCATTCTGTGCCTGAAGCGTATCGATGACTGACTGCTGGTTAAGACCGAGAGCGGCGATCTTGCGCGTGGAAAATTCGAGATAGATGGCCTCGTCCTGCGCGCCGATAATATCCACCTTGCCGATATTGGGAACCGTCAGCACTTTTGCACGTGCATCCTCGACCAGGTCGCGAAGCTGGCGCTGCGTCAGCCCGTCGCTCGTAAAGGCATAGATATTGCCGAAGACGTCGCCGAAGTTATCGTTGAAAAATGGCCCGACGACACCGCTTGGAAAATCGCCCTTGATGTCGCCGATCATGTTGCGGACCCGCATCCAGATGGCATTGACATCCTTGGCCTTGGTCGTCGGCAGAAGTTCGACAAAAATGGTCGTCTGGCCGGCAACCGTCTCGCTCTTCGTATAGTCGAGCGAATCCAACTCCTCGAGTTTCTTTTCGATGCGGTCTGTGACCTGCTTGGTCACCTCCTCGGCCGATGCGCCAGGCCACTGCGCCTGAATGATCATGGTCTTGATGGTGAAGGCGGGATCTTCTTCGCGACCGAGGCCGATATAGGAAAATGCGCCGGCCAGAATGAAGACGATCATGAAGTACCAGACGAGCGAACGATGTTCGAGCGCCCAGTCGGACAGGTTGAATTTTTTCACGGGGATCTTTCCTTAATCTACCCTAACGGCCTGGCCGTCTGCAAGCTTGTGAACTCCGGCAACGACGATGCGTTCGCCAGGGCTGATGCCTTCGGTAATCCTCACCGAACCGCCTTCGACGAGGTCTCCGTCGATCTTGATCGCGCGAATGGAGACTTTGCGAGCCGTGGTATCGACAACCCAGACGTTTGGCTTCCCGTCCTTCATCAGCACGGACGAGGACGGCAGCAGGATCATCGGATCCGCAACAACAGTCGCGGTCGCGGTAATGACGGAACCCAGGCGAAACGCGGCGGGCGGATCGATGAGCGTGATCTTCGTGCGCCGCGTACGGGTCGTCGCCTCGGCTTCCGGGGCGATCTCTCTGACGACACCGCTCGCGCGAATGGTCGGGTCGAGCTGGAGCGCAACCTCGAAGGGCGACCCCACCTTGAGACCGTCAAAGCTTGCCACGGGTATGTCGATGATGGCATCGCGCTGGTCGGGGCGCGCGACAGTGGCAATGCTCTGGCCCGCGGAGACGACCTGGCCCACTTCGGCTGAGGTCGCGGTCACGACGCCGTCGAATTCCGCGCGAAGCTGCGCATAGCCCAGTTGCTCTTCGGCCTTGTCCAGATTGGCCTGTGCCTTGGCAACCGAAGCGCTCGCACTCTTGCGCCCAAGTTCTGCCTCTTCGTAGGCTGCTTCACTTCCCGATCGGCTCTCGAGCAAGGACCGTTGGCGCTCCTCGGTGGATGCGGCATTTACCAGTTGCGCCTCGGCATTGGAAAGCTCGGACTGCGAACTCTTGACTGCGAGCTCGAGAGAAAGCGGATCGATGGCGGCAACGACATCACCCTTCTTGACGATATCGCCGACACTGACCTTGCGCGCGATAACCCGTCCCAAGACCCGAAATGCCAGTTGGGTCTCGATCTTGGCTTCGACTGTTCCCGGCAGGGTCAGCGCGGAAGCCGCGGTGGATTTGGCCACAACGGAAAGCACGGGGCGCGGCGGCTCGTAATGGGCTTCATCCTGCTTCTCGCAAGAGGTCAGCAGCAATGAGCCGAGGATCGCAAGGCCGGCTGTGATGCAGATATTCATTGTGCGGCTCCCTTGTCGTATGTGACGGCCTGGCCTGGTCGCAGGAATTTCGCGCCGTCGGCGACGACGATCTCGCCCGGCGATACCCCCGCCCGTACCGCAAAGCGGCCGGTCTCATAGCCGGAGACATCGATTTGACGAAGCGATACGCTCGACGAGGCGGGATCGACGATCCAGACGGCGGGCTTGCCGCTTTTTGACGTCATCGCCGACCATGGCAATTCGATTGCGTCCCTTGCAGTGGACCGAAACAGGCCGATGACCGGAGCGCCAAGCTGCATGTCCGGCGCCCCTTCGAGACCTACCTTGACCCTGATCGTCCCGGTCGACGAGTCGATCGTGGGCGAGATTTCGCGGACGGAAGCCTCCATCCTGTGAGACGGCGCAGAAAGGAGGCTGACAGCCACCTTGTTTTCAAGATTGCGTCCCAGATAAAGGGATTCAAAGACGTTGAAGACCGCGTCCCGCGGACCGTCATGCGCAAGTGTGAAAACCAGCTGGGCGGCTTGCGCGACCTGGCCTACCTCGGCGTTTCTGGCGGTAATCACACCGTCGGCATCAGCGCGCAGTTCCGTATAGGAAAGCGCATCCTGGCTGGTGTCGAGCTGGGCCTGCGCCGACTTAACACTGCCCTGAGCAGTCAACAGCGTTTCCTGGGCCTGATCGAGCGCGGCGCGGGTCGTAACCTGCGTCTTGAAGAGGTTCTGCTGCCGGTCGAAGGCGAGCTGAGCCTGCGTTTGCTGGGCGAGCGCCGACTGCAGGTTCGCGGTGGCGACACCCAGATCAGCTTTCTGCTCTTCGGCGTCCATGCGCGCAAGCACCTGCCCCGCCTTGACCGAGGAGCCGACATCGACGAGGCGCTCGACAATACGCCCGCTGACTCTGAAGGAAAGATCACTCTCGACCCGAGCACTGACTTCGCCGGTGATGGAGTTGCTTTCCACGACCGGCGTGACTTTGGCCACGACGGTCTCCACGTTCTTCGGCTTTGTCTCACTCGCGCTTTGCTTTTCGCATGAGGCAAGCGCGACGGCACTGACACTGAGCCAGGCGACGACAAGGACAGTTTTCATGAATTTGACCTCTTGCATCCGTTCGGCAGACGAATATTATTGACTGACTAGGAAGTCAATGAAAATATATTGACGTCAAACCACGAATAGCGCTCAAGGTGAGATATGCCTGATACGAAGAAACTGACACGTGCGGAGCAGAAGGCCCGTCGCCCCGTTCAGATACTGGATGCTGCGTTTGAAGAATTCGTCGAGCGCGGCTACGTCGCGACGCGCGTCGAAGATATAGCCAGCAGGATTGGAGTAACGAAGGGAACCGTCTACGTTTATTTCGAGACCAAGGAACAGCTTTTCGAAGCAATGATCCGACACATCTCGACGCCCCTCGAAGATCTATTGATAAGCGGAAACGAGCTGAAGGGGACCGTTACGGAGCGGCTTCAGAAAAATATCGAGCTGATCTACGATCTCATAATTAACGATCGCAAATTGCGGGAATTGATGAGGTTCGTCATTGCCGAAGGTTCGCGGTTCCCACATATCGTCGATCGGCACCACGACATATTTATCGATCCTCTCGAGCATCAAATGCAGTCGCTTATCGATGAAGGGGTAAGGCTTGGGGAGTTCCGAGCAGCCCCCGCCGCATTCGCCGATGCAGTCGTGGCGCCTGCTATCGCCTTTCTGTTCTTCAAGCTGCTTTTCGACGAGCGACGAACTCTCGACAAGGCAAGCTATCTCAAGGCACACATCGATCTTGTTTTGCACGGACTGCTCCTGAAAGAGCCTCGCTAGCGGATGTGTCCGATAGCGAGCCGTCAAACTCTGTTGCGAGAGCGGCAAATTGCCGTTCCCGAAGATGCTGGAATTCACAGCCCCGCGAGACAGCGCATCCGCACAGCGTGAAGATGCGGCTTCTATCGGGCGCCCAAAGCGGCCACGCGATCGGCCGCCGCCGAAAAACCTTGCAGGGACACCTGGAAGCCGAGTGGATTGCCGCCATCGGCAACGACCTTCAGGTTCAAGCGCGAGCCGGTTCGCAATTTGCCAAGTGTTGCAGCGTCGACCGGAAGCAAGGCAATGCAGCCGTTAGGCAAACAGGTGCGAAAACGCACGGGCTTCAAAGGCGGCTGATCATCGATGTTCGGCGTCACGCCCGAGTCGAGGACGATTCCGAAGGGCAGCAGCAGCGTTGCAAGTGCGCCGCCGTCAGGACGTATCTGCATTTCGACGGCAAGCAGCCTCTGGCCGTTTTGCTGGGTTTGATCTTGCGAAATCGTGCATGCCGACGCCTTGTCGCGTTGACTGCAGGCAACGCGCCAGTCCTGATAGGTCTCCTGCAGGCTCGATGCGCCGTTTGGCAGAGCCGATTGCGCAAAGGCCGAAGAAGCAATGCCCGCACAGACAAAGGTAAGCATCGCATAAGATATGCGACGAGCTATCCGGGATGAAGTAAATTTGGAATTTGACAAGGGATAGGATCTCTCGGCTTGAAGTGCAACCTTATGCGGTCGGTTCCATAATGAGCGAAGGCAGCGGGTTCAGGTCAGGTGCATACCCACTCCCGGACAGCGCAGCGAGAACCTGAACGCTCACAGGCCTTAAGCGCGAGATCTTCAGCTTCGCGGCGTGTCGGTGCCGAATTTGCGCTCCAAGGTGTGGCGCGATCATGCTTTTCCTTGCCGATGGCAAGGGCGCCGCAATGATTGTATGGAAAGCCGGTCTTGTCGTCATCATCCCAGTGCCGGTGATTGCGAAATACGCTGACCACGACGCAACTGTTACCCTTGTCCCGCTCGCAATGCTTGAGCGCGATATCCATGGCTTCCTGGCGTTTGTCGGCACCCCAAAAGAAGCCGTATTTTTCGTCGGGTGCGGAATAGGCGATGGCCGCCCATATGCCGCGCTCCTCAGGCGGAGGAACCGGCGCCTGTTCTGTCGTGAAGAGATCGGCTGCCCACGGATGGGCGGTGGAGACGAACAGGATGCCTATCGCGGCAATTGCAGATTTCAATCTCATTTTGCGCTCCCTTGCTTTCCTGCTGCCGAAGCCACGGAAATGACGACGCAGCCGCTTCCGGTCGGCAAAAGCATTGCTTCGCCCCCCTCATTGCCGAGTTCGTAGACGCCGACCTGTCCGAGATTGTTGACGAGCTTGCTGCCGTTCGGAAACTTGGTCGAGACTTCCGGGCAGGAGGCGGTAAACGGCGCCACGCGAACCATCGAAC
The DNA here is from genome assembly GCF_057784375.1 of Martinezella sp. CNPSo 3964. NCBI lineage: Bacteria > Pseudomonadati > Pseudomonadota > Alphaproteobacteria > Hyphomicrobiales > Rhizobiaceae > Martinezella > Martinezella sp. CNPSo 3964. Next base: position 201,272 of record NZ_JBXSOW010000004.1, on the reverse strand, counting down.
CTTCGCAGCCGGATGCGACGGGTGCTGCGAATACGATCCCGGCTGCCGGACCGCTGTAGCCCTGCGTGGCGTAGTTCATTCCGACAAGAGCCTGCACCGCATGCTTGTCGGCCGCCTCATTGTTCCAGATCGACTGGACATTGTATTGGGTGCCGTTCGTCAGCAATTGCCCGAGAACCGGGAAGATGGTCGAGCAGGATTGCAGGCCGGCCTGTTTGGCGTGCTGCAGGAACGGCGTGTCCGGCAGCGCTTGATTGGCGTCATTTGCCGCGGCAATTGCCGGCTGCGGCAAAAGATTGCCGACCACGTCATATCGGATAGCCGCGTAGCCGATGGCGCCGGCGATCGCAATTGCAAGCACCGATAGCGCGGTTGCCTTCCACCAGCGTCGCCGTGGCTTGACCTGCTCGGCGGCTAGGTTCTGAATTGCCGCGTCGTTCGCGTTTCGGGACATGATGCGATCGTGGATTGATTGTTGGCTCATTGAAAAATCCGTCCGTCACTTTATCGCCTTAACGGCTGTGGAAAGGCCCTTGAGATTTGCGGTCACGCTGATCGTGTTCCCATCCGTGGTCGGATAGGAGATTGTTGGCGCCGTATTTTTGGAAATCTGCTCGCGCATTGCGGGGCCGACCGGCAGCATGCCGACGCAAACCGTGTTGTTGCACCCGTTGAACTGAACTTGTATCGGCTCCTTGCGGCCATCGAATTTCAGCAAGAAGCGGCCGTCGCTCTTGGCAACCGGTGCAGCGCGCAAGATCATATAAGGATCGCCCTTTTTGGTGGCCGCGAGCGACCAACTGAATGCGACCTGTCCCGATTGGTTCTCGATGATCTGCGTGACGTTGCAAACTCGCTGATGACTCTTCAAGTTTTCGTCGCAGATCAGCGTCCAGTTTTCGAACGGGCGAATGATCCTCTGATAGTCGCCAGCCTTCAATTCCGGTGGAACGGCGACCTCGGAAGGTCTTATGCGATAGTTGGGAAAAGCGACCTCCTGTCCGGCTGCGATCGAGCCGAACAGGAGTATGCAAGCCATGATAGCCGGGACGCCGAAAAGCGCTCCTTTGAACATGTCAGGCTCAATTCAAGGTGAAGCTGACGCCAGCGCCGACGCCCACGTGTCCGCCGGCGGCCGTACCTGACAAGTTCGCCCGGACGCGGCCGTTCTCGCTGGTGTAACCCGCGCCGAAGGCGACCGCGCCCTCGCCTCGCCAGACACCGCCACCGAGAGCCACGCTCGCCTTGCCCGGACGGTCATCATAACGAAGCGATGCCGCTGCAAGTCCGATTGCGGCCGCCTGCCTTGCCTCGGAACGGACGTCCCCAAGTTCCTGGTTCAGCTGGCCGAATTTCTGGTCGGTGTAGTTGTTGGCCGCAGTCAGCGTATTGGCGGCGGCGGTGTCCGTATACGATTTGACCTGGGTAATGCTGTCGCCCAACTGGGCAACATTCACGGCATCCGTTGGCGCGACACCCTTTCCGACGTTGGAGATGACCACCGGAGCATTGACGTCACCGCCCTGCAGCGTGATGCTGTTCTTCTTGCTGCCATCGGGATTGAGGTCATAGGTGACGGCGTTCTTGGTGATCGTCCCGACACCCGTCTGCAAGCTGTCGATCGCCTGATTGGTTGCATAAAGCTGCGAGCCGTTGATGGCGTCGGTGCTGCCGGCGGAAATGCGGCCGGCAGCGACGTTCGTGATGGTTCTTTCAGACCCTGGGGCGCCCACGCTCACTGTTCCGACCGGCGTGGTGCCGGCAAAGTCATAGTGCTTGCCCTGAATGTCGGCGCCGGCCGTACCGACGGCAGCCTGCGTTGAGGAACCGGAGCCCAAGGCCACATCGTTGGCATTGTTGGCCTGAGCACCCTGACCGAGAGCAACCGCGCCCTGCCCTACCGCGGTAGATCCGTTGCCCGCTGCCAGGCTGCTCACGCCGCTGGCGACACTCTGTGGACCGATCGCAACGCTATCGGTGCCTGAGGCCTGAGAGTCTGCGAGCGTGGAGTTCGCATGGAAGTACTTGATGCCGCCGCCATTGGTGATGTTGGTCAATGTGTTATCGACCGCGCCGAAGGCATCGTAGACCGTATTATAGCTGTTGCCCTGGATGTTGTAGGTTGGGCCAGTGATCGACCCGTCAGGGTTCACAGTCGTATTGCCCCCGATCAGCTTGGTGACGTTGGTGCCAAGACCCTTGAGCTGGCTGACATTCACCGCATCGGTGTCAGCCGAACCGGCTGCCAGATTGGTCAGCTTGCGTTCCGAACCAGCCGAGCCGATCGATACTTCGCCGACAGAGGTCTGTGGGCTCGTAAGCGCGAAGCCGGTATAGTTCGTCTGTGCGCCCACTGTTGTTACGGATTGCGCGCCCAGCGCAACGCTGTTGATGTTGTTGGCTTGCGAGCCGGCACCGAGCGCCACCGATTGGACGCCCGCAGCCAGCGAGTTCGTGCCGAGTGCTACGCCATCAGCCAGCATGACGTGGGCATTCTGGCCGATGGCCGTTCCGCCTGGAGCAACCTGGTCGACGACCGCGCCGTTACCGATGCCAATGCCATTGTCGCCGTTAACGACGGTCGTTGGGCCAACCGCTACCGATTCAGCGCCGACGGCGAGGGAGTCGCCAGCGGCCGAATTCGCATGGAAGTACTTGCTCGGCGTCGTTGCGACCGAAGCGATGGCGCCCTGGAGCTGGCGAACCGTGACGGCGTCCTGCGCGCTGGTACCATCAGCGACGTTGATGATCTGCCGATAGGACGTGCTCGAGCCGACCGAGACTGCGCCCAATAGCGTTTTATCCGTCGTATTGTATTGGATGAAGTTCGTCGGCCCGGCCGCGATCTGGCCGGTGGCTGGAGCGAGGGCGCGATCGGCAACCGATCCCGATCCAAGAGCCACGCCGCCAACGATGGTGGATTGGCTGTTCATCCCAAGTGCAAGCGAATTGTCGGCGACCGAGGTCGCATTGTAGCCGACAGCCGTGGAACCGATCCCTTGAGCGGAGGAGTCGCTGACAGCAAGGGTCCGGTCGTTGGTGCGCACATATCGAATGCCCTTACCGTTTGCATCGGTATAGGTCGTCGATGTGTCACCGGCGATATTGTTGATCGTATTGCCGAGATTGGTCAGATTGCCGTTGATGGTGGTAATGTCGGTGGTGTTCTGCGTCACCTGCTGGTTGGTGGCAAAGAGCTGCGAACCATTGATAGCATCCGTCGAACCGTTGTTGAGCCTGCCCGCCGCGACATTGGTGATGGTGCGCTCGGCGCCGACGGCGCCGACGCTGACCGTCGAAGCCGGGGTCGTGCCGGCGAAGTTGTAGGTGGTGGTGCCGATCACGGTGCTGGCCGTGCCGACCGCTGCGGCGGTCACTGAGCCCGAGCCGAGCGCCACGTCATCCGCGTTACTTGCAGCGGCGTTGGCGCCTAGCGCGAGCGCACTCGCACCGCTGGCACTGGCGTTGACGCCGAGAGCGGTGGACTGAACGGCAGTCGCAAATGCATTCTGGCCGATTGCAGTGCTGGATGTGGCCGTGGCGTTGGCATCGGCGCCCATGGCCGTGCTAAAGTCGCCCGTCGCCTTGGCTATGTATCCGAACGCCGCTGAGTCGAGGCCGGAGGCACCCGAAGCGTTGCCGGCCGCAATGGCATTCTGCCCTGACGCGGTCGAGAGAGGTCCGATCGCGACTGAGTCCGCACCCGTCGCCGACGAGTCCGCAGCCGTCGAATTGGCATGGAAATACTTGATGCCGCCGCCGGTGTTGATGTTGTTGACCGTGGTGCCGATGGCATCGACCGCCTGGTTGGTGGCAAAGAGCTGCGAGCCGTTGACGGCGTCCGTGGACGATCCGCTGATCCGACCCGCGGCGACATTGGTGATGGTGCGCTCGGCGCCGACGGCGCCGACGCTGACCGTTGAAGCCGGTGTGGTGCCCTGGAAGGTGTAGGTCGTGCCGTTGATCACCGCACTGGCCGTGCCGACCGCTGCGGCGGTCACCGAGCCCGAGCCGAGCGCCACGTCATCCGCGTTACTTGCAGCGGCGTTGGCACCCAGGGCGAGCGCACTCGCGCCGCTGGCACTGGCGTTGACGCCGAGCGCTGTTGCCTGAACGGCAGTTGCAAACGCATTCTGGCCAATCGCGGTGCTGGATGAGGCCGTCGCATTGGCATCAGCACCCATGGCGGTGCTGAAGTCGCCCGTCGCCTTGGCTATGTATCCAAACGCTGCTGAGTCGAGGCCGGAGGCACCCGAAGCGTTGCCCGCCGCGATGGCGTTCGCCCCTGACGCGACCGAGAGAGGTCCGATCGCGACTGACTCCGCACCCGTTGCTGACGAGTCCGTCCCCGCCGAATTGGCGTGGAAATACTTGATGCCAGCGCCGCCATTGATGTTGTTGACGGTGGTGGTGACACTATCGACCGCCTGGTTCGTCGCGAAGAGCTGCGACCCGTTGACGGCATCGGTCGAAGCATTGTTGAGCCGGCCTGCTGCCACGTTGGTAATGGTGCGTTCGGCGCCTGGTGCGCCAACGCTAACTGTCGAGGTCGGCGTGGTGCCCTGGAAAGTGTAGGTCGTGCCGCCGATCACCGCGCTCGGGGTGCCGACGGCTGTCGCCGTCGTCGAACCGGAGCCGAGCGCCACATCGCCCGAGCTTGCCGTCGCGGTTGCGCCATTGCCCAGCGCGATATTGCCGACGAAACCGGAGGCACCCGCGGTAGAACCGTTGCCGAGCGCGACCGAGCCCTGGCCGATCGCCTTGTTGTTGTTGCCGATCGCGACCGCGCCGGCCGCCTGGTTGGCCGCAGTGGCGCTTGCCGTCCCGTCGCTGTTGGCGATGTTGTTGGCGCCGCCGGTGAAGGCGCCCGTGCCGCTCGCATAGCTCGGATCGCCGATCGCGACCGCGCCGTCACCGTAGGCGGTATTGCCCGCGCCGATGGAAACTGCCTTACCACCAGTCGCCACAGCATTGGTGCCCATAGCGACGGCATCGGCGGCATCAGCCTTGGCGGTGTTGCCCACGGCGATCGCCGAGGCGGCGGAAGCGGTGGTACTCACGCCGATCGCCGTAGCGCCGGTACCGCTGGCGTTGGCGCTGACGCCGGCAGCGAGAGAATTGTTTCCTGTCGCCTTCGTTCCAGATCCGTACGAGGAGGCGTTTATGCCGCTGGCGATAGCCTGTCGTCCCGTGGCGGTGGAATTGTCGCCACTGGCACTGGCACCAGCACCCGTGGCAACCGATAAGACACCTGCGGCATTTGCATTGTTGCCGAGCGCGACGCTGGACGTCCCGGTAGCGGAAACGATTGCGCCCGAGCCTATCGCAACGGCACCACCTGCAGCGAGCGTCTGCGCTTGGTTACCCAAGGCAACACCGAAGTCTCCGGATGCGACCGTTGTAGGACCAATGGCGAGCGCGTTGGTACCGGAGGCTGCAGCATTCGTGCCGAGAGCGATGGTATCCGTGTTCGAGGCCTTGGCGAGGTAACCCATGGCGGAACCCCTTAGGGCGGAAGCAGCTGCCCCATTGCCGATCGCCGTGGTTTGGTTTGCCGACGCCGTAGCCGACGTACCGAAGGCGCTGGATCCTGTCCCTGTCGCAGACGAGCTTGAACCAAAGGCATTCGCCCATGCCCCTGTGGCCGTCGCAGCGGAGCCCATCGCAACAGACTCGAACGTGAAACCGGAAGGAGCGGTGCCGCTTGCATTGGCATTCGTACCAATAGCAATCGGAGAACCGCCGCCCGTTCCTGCGTTCGCCTTGGAGCCGACTCCCATGGCAATGGCTGCACCGTTTGAAGATGAGGCGTTGGAGGACAATCCAATCGCTACCGAGGCGCCTCCCGAAGCGGTGGCTGTCGAGCCGAGGGCAAGCGCGTTGGCTCCGTTTGCAGTGGTGTTGACACCATAGGCCGAAGCCCCATCCGCCAATGCGCGAGCGTTCCCGCCCACGGCAAGAGCATTGACGCCGGTGGCGTTCGCGAAGACACCCATGCCTATGGCGTTGAGGCCATTGACACCCATCGAATAGCCGATGGCGATCGAAGCGTCGCCCGTTGCACTGTTAGAGGTGCCCAACGCCACGCTGTTCGGGTTATTCGCTGTAGCAGCGTTACCGATGGCGACGGCGTTGGCGGCTGTCGTCGTGCCGCCGCCGGCGGCATATTGCGCCTGCGCAGGAGCGGAAAGGCCGAGCACGGTGAGCGCGGCGAGGCCGCCGATCGCGCTAGCCAAATGCAAGTTCCCGCTGGTGCCCAACGATCCGGGGCCTATGTCCTTACGACGCATGCCGAGAACACGAGAGGCCATCCGCAGCACAGCCATCAGGCGGCGCCGGAGCGAACGATCGGTCCGGTCAGCTGAAACGAAGTTTCGAGCAAATCCGGTACGAGATTTAGTCTGCAGATGTTCCCCAACGCACTCGCTCATGCTGCTTTCTCCTCGCTGCTATCTGGACGACTAAGCACGCGTGAACCCGCATCTGCGGCTGCGTCGTCGTTGAAATTGTGCGCTTGCTGAAGCGCGCGACCCATTTTCGCGGCCTGGCTTTCGAGCTGTTCGCGGACGGTGTCGACCCATGGCTGCGTCGAGACCGGAGCGGAATACAATGCAGCGTCGGCCCGATCGGGAGGAAGCTTCATCGCCACCAAGGCGCGGCAGACATCGAAATGAAAGAATGGTTCCCCTTCCCCATAGGCCGGGGAGGTCAAACCGAAGACAAGGCAGGCAAATAGATAGTCAACTTCCGCGCCTGTCAGACGGCTGGCATATCGTTCTTGTAAGGCAGTCCAGGCTACCTCGATTTTCGGAGCAAAGATTTCAAATTCAGGGAATTGAATGTCCATGTAGCACCGGATGATTACCATTCGGGAACATGGCCTTATTTCAGTGCAACCGTATTTTAGAAAATTCCGGATTTTTTTTAGAAAACTACGGTCTTTTGCTTAGCCGGTTGCAGGTGTAGCCACTTTGCCACACTTAACCTAAGGCTGTTCCGCATGAAGAGGCGAACTGCCGGGCGATCGGCAGCAAGTGGTTCTTTCCATTTCTAAAAATCTCTTCTGCCGCATGTGCAGAAAACGCTCCATCTCCGCCATACACCTCGCGGCCGGCATGCGGAAATATTGAGTTTGGAAATAGTCGAGGCGGCTTGCGACGGACGCAGGCTTGCGTTCAAGCTCGTGCGGTTATCGCATATATCGAAGCTCTGTCGGCGTCCGTCCCCGGTATCTCTTCATCGTGGTCGCCAAATGGCTTTGATCCGAAAACCCTGCCATATAGGCAATTTCCGCAATCGCGATTTCGCCTTCGGCGAGCAATTTTTCCGCAAGATCCAGGCGCAGATTTATCAGATACCGGTGTGGAGGCATGCCAAAGGTCTTGGCGAATCTCACGATGAAATGGTTGGGCGAAATGCCAGCGACCGCCGCAAGTTCAGCGACGTGAACCTTTTCGGTGAAATGCTCGCGAAGATACTCTTCCACGCGTCGAGCGCTTTTGGCGGAGAGCCCTCCCCTGGGCGACGGAATCTGTCTCATATTGTTTGCATAGGTGCGGAGAAGATGTGTACTGAACAACGTAACCAATGAATCCAGATAGAGTTCATTCGGAGTTGCTTTCCCGGTTAATTCGACAGAAATCCTCTGCGCAATGCCGAGGGCGATAAGATCGACTGTGCCAAATGGTGGAGGCTCGAGTTCTACATTGGCAAGGTCAAATTCCTGCAGCGCCAGCTCGGACAGAATTTGGGGTGGAATCGCGACGACAAGATTCTTCCTGGTTTCCGACCAGGCAAGACTGCTGTCCACGCCCGCGGGATTAACCGCGATGCAGCCGATGGGCGCATCATATTCCGTGATTCTGTCGCTACCGAGAGAGGCTCTCAGCTTGCGTGCAGGCGCCAACACGATCCCCACAGCGTGTTCCTTTGCCAGGAATGTCTGTGAGCCAGGATTGCGAACCGAGCTGATAACGCTTCCGCGCGTAGTGGCCTTCCTTGGGCCTGCATTTTCAGGAATTATATCAAATACATATCGATCGGCCCGTTCCCGAACCTCACCCGCATAGTTCATCCTTCATCGCCCCGCCCGAACGAAATCCTGTAAATGCAAACAAGCAGACCTGATCTCAACTTCGCTTGAGATCCCAGTTTCCCAACACTGTCAGCTCGACGCTGCAGCCAGCTAATAGCGCGAGATTAAATAGTATAAATTACAGAGTTTGGAAGGGGGGATATGCATATGGTAAAGAAAGGATGACGCAGTAAAAAACACGTCAATCTTTAGCGCGGACGAATATATCCCACGCATTTCGATAGATGGTTGCCGTCGGGCTAAATCTTAATTCACGTCGAAGTAGAAAACCGATTGTCGAGCATTGGGACCGCTAGAGGTCGCCTCGGCGCTTTTCATATAGGTCCCAAGCGACATCCACCATCGCTAGAAGAACATCTTTTTGGTTCCATCCGGCTGCAGCCGCGGCCCGAACGATTTCACTAACAATAGGCTGCAATTGTCGTTGGCACTCGCTTGAAATGTCGTCGGCACCGCTTCCCAAAGGTGGTTCACTAAATTTGAATTCTGCCATTCTCACTCTCGCAGCCTTAATATATGTCAGCTATCACATTCCCAACATAAAATAAATCCATAGGGACGCCCCGAGATTTTCATAGCCCCGCACCTAGTCACACTATCGCTATGCTGTAATCAAGCCAAACTTCATTACAACCATTAACTCTATATCATTGGGCAACTCACGGAGTGAGCCGCAGGAGATACAAGAAGAACGGAAGTTATTCTGCCACCTAGGCAGAGGAGACCGCAAGACGCTGCAGCAAATCTCGGAACCTTATCGACAGGCCGAAACCGCCATCGATGAGGGCGAATCGATCATGACGCCGGCGATTGGCGGCCATCGCTCCGATCAATCTTGCCAGGGGTGCACGACGACGCGGGTGCCCTCGAAATCCCAAGCATTGCGTGTCACAACGCTCAAGCCGTGAACGAGCGCGGTCGCGGCAATCTGGCATCAGCGTCAATGCGTCGGCCAGGAATAGGAAGATGCGCGCAACGTGTCGCATTCGCCTCATCGGTCGACAAGATGCGACCGGCGAATGCTGGTCTTAGGTGATTTTCCAGCCAGGAATGCAGGCACAATCAGCAGCGAGATAACATGGTGCGATCGCCGGATTTCCGGCGTCGGAGAGCTATGCTTTTTGCCTGCTATTGAACCTCGTGCACATAGCGATGGCTTCTGGTCGTCGCGCGATGTTTTGCGACGAGAACCGGAACCGCGGACTGGTCATAGGCCACTTCGTCAATCGTCAGCACGGCGCTGGGCATGCTCAGCTGCAACAGTCGGCAATCTTCCTCCGTCGCCATATCGGCTGCAATCTGCTCCCGCACGGCGGAAATGCGAATCCCATAGCGATCGAGAAGGAAGAGATAAAGCAGGGAAGGAATCTCCTCCCTTTTGTCGGGAAATTCCGGCAGCATTCTTGCCGGAAGCGCCATCACCTCATGCATGACCGGATGGCCCCCGACGCTGCGCAGCCGGTGGATTGAGATGACTTCAGCAGCATCGTCCAGCCGTAGTCCCAACCGCTCCTCTTCGCTCGCCTCACGGCGTTTCAACGAAAGAATGTCGGATGTCGAGTTTTGCAGCGAACCATCGAGCCCATGCAGGCGAAAATACTGGAAGAAAAAGCGCAGACTGTGCTGCGGCGTGCGACCGGTGACCACGGTCCCCGTCTTGCGCCGCCGGCTGAGCAGGCCTTCATTGGTCAGGTCCTGCAGGGCGCGCCTGATCGTGCCGACAGCAACCCCAAACTTTTGCGACAGCGCGATCTCGCTCGGCAGCACGGTCCCGGCCGACCATTTGCCCATCATGATCGCTTCCGTGATCTGACGCTTCACGACTTCGTAGAGCGGAACGGAGAGCTCTGATGCACGTGGCACATCTGCTGAAAATTTGGGCATTTCGCGCAATTATTTGCCTCTTATTTGGAGTTGACTCAAAGCCTGAGCGGCAGCATCATTACTATATAGTTTATATAAATACGAGTGCAGAGCCTCCATGTGTTCCTGCGCGTCTTTTTTCGGATTTCGAGCATGCGCGATCAAGTCTTGTCATCTTTCGGGGAGCCATTTGCAAGCGCCTTGAGGATCATTGAAGAGAACGTCGAAAGCGCCGTCGGCGATCTCGCGCGCATGATCGCGATCGACACCTCTTTTCCGCCGGGAGACGGCTATCCGGCATTTGCGGAGCTGATGTCGAGCCTGCTCGAACCCATGGGTTTCCATTGCCGGCAGGTGATCCTGCCGGAGGAATTGTGGCGGGTCAGGAATGGCCCCGCGCAGGGGCCGCGCATCAATCTCATTGCCGAGCGATCCGGGACCAAGCCGGTCTGCGGGCTTTACTATCACGTCGACACGGTTCCGGCCGCTCCCGGTTGGCAACAGGATCCGCTATGTCTGCGCCGCGAAGGCGAACGCCTCTTCGGGCTTGGCGCTGCGGACATGAAAGGTACCATCGCGGCAACGCTGCTGGCGTTGCGTGCCGCCGACGCCTGCGGTGTCGAGCTCGCCTACGATCCGATGCTGCTTCTTTGCACCGATGAGGAAGGCGGCCTCTATCCCGGGATTCGCTACCTTGCCGAGCAGGACATGCTCAAGGGACATATCGTCAATTTCAATGGCTCGGCGGCGCCGCGCATCTGGGCGGGCTGTTTCGGCGTCTTCAATCTTCAGATCACCGTTCGCGGTCACGCGGTCCACGCAGGCGAAGGCAACCGTACCGGCTCCGGCATCAATGCCATCGACGGCGCCCTTCCACTTCTGAATGCCCTTCATGCCTTGAAGCCGAAGGTGGCCGCCTTCGCATCCGCCTTGCCGGCGCCGCCGCATGCGAGCGGGCCGCTGCGGCCGCAACTTTCCATTTCGGCCGTCAATGGCGGCACGTCCGGCGGGCAGGTTCCCGCGGAGCTGAAGATCCTCGTCAGCCGCCGTTATGCGCCTGAGGAGAGTTACGAAGCGGCAAGGGCTGAGATCGAAGAGCTAGTCCGCGCCGTCATGGCGAAATCGCCGGAGCTGCACGTGGAGATCGACCTCGTCGGTCACCTCATCCCGACCTCGGATCCGGACGGTCCGCATTGGCCGCGCTGGCAGAAGGCTCTCAGTCTCGGCTTCGGATATCAGGATTCCGACTTCAGCAAATGGGGTGCCGCAAGCTGCTCGGACTTCGGCTACGTGCAGCAGACGGGCGTCATGCAGGAAGTTCTGCTTGGCGGGCTTGGGCGCCCGGAGAGCTGCATCCACAGTCCCGAGGAACATACGACGACCACGGATATCGTCGCGCTGGCGCAAAGCATCCTTGCCTATCTAGCCCGCGACTTTGCGAGCGACCTCATTCCAGAACACGCACCATCAAAATAAGGGAACACTGCAATGCTGAAGCTGAACCGACGTCATTTCCTGGCGAGTACCGCCGCCATCCTGGCAATGCCCGCCATCGGCTTTGCGCAAGCCGCTGCTCCAGCCAAGGGCGGCACCTTGCGCATTTCCGTCGATCAGGCTGCAAGCGTGATCCATCCGCTGCTGACGCGCGTCAATCCGGAATATATGGTTACCGAGCTGCTCTACAGCAATCTGACCCGGCTGAAGGTCGATATGTCGGTTGAACCCGATCTGGCGGAAAGCTGGAGTTCCAACGATGCGCTAACGGAATGGACGTTCAAGCTTCGCAGCGGCGTCAAGTTCCATGACGGATCGCCATTGACCGCCAATGATGTCGTCCAGAGCTTCAAGGCAATCCTCGACCCGAAGAACGCTTCGCCGGCACTCAACAATGTCGGCCCGATCGCCGATGTGACCGCAGCCGATCCATTGACGGCCGTCTTCAAGCTTTCGACCCCCTATGCCGATTTCCCCGTGGCGACAGCCTATACGGTCGCTCGCATCATCCCGGCTTCCATCGCCACCGGCGACTTCAAGAAGCTGTCGACGACGGCCGTTGGCACCGGCCCGTTCAAACTTGTCTCCTACGAACCCGATCGCCTGATCGTCGTCGAACGCAACCCTGATTATTACGATCCGAAGCGGCCTTATCTCGACCGCGTCGAAATCCAGGTTTTCCCGGATACCTCGGCGCAGACCTCCGCCCTGCTTGCCGGCGATATCGACGTCATTTCGACCGTGCAGCCGACCGAATATCTGCGGATGAAGGACGCCCAAGGCGTCAATCCGCTCCGGGTGCCGTCAGGCCAGTTCTGCAACATCAACTTTGGCTGCGACACCAAGCCTTTCAACGATGCGCGCGTGCGTCGCGCTCTGGCGCTGACCGTCGACCGGCAGGCGATGGTCGACTTCGTCACCGAGGGTTTCGGCACACCGGGCAACGACACCGCCCTTAATTCCTCCTATCGCTTCTATGCCGATCTGCCGCTGCGCCAGGCCAATATCGACGCGGCCAAGAAGCTACTTGCCGAGGCAGGCTACCCGAACGGCTTCGAGGCGACGCTGATCGCATCGGACAAGCCGAGCCAGCGCACCCAGCTCGCCGTCGCCTTGCGCGAGATGGCAAAGGAAGCCGGCATCAACATCAACGTCCAGACGATGCCGCATGCGACCTATCTGGAACAGGTGTGGAAGAAGGGCAGCTTCTATGTCGGCTTCTACAACATGCAGCCGACGGCCGACGCAATCTTCAAGCTGCTCTACACCTCCGATGCAGCCTGGAATGAAACGCGCTGGAACAACGCCGCCTTCGACAAGGTCGTCAACGAGGCACGTGGCATCACCGACGAAGCCAAGCGCAAGGAACTGTATGCCGCGGCGCAGAAGCTGATGAACGAGGAAGTACCCTCCATCATCCCGGTGTTCTTCGATGTTCTCGCCGCCAAGCGGGATTGGGTCGCCGGCTTCGAGGTCCATCCGCGCGCTTCCGTCTTCCGCCTGGACTACGTCTCCCTGACGGACAAGGCGCCGAAGCGGAGCTGATGACGCCGACTGCTGAATAAGCGTCGCGGCACGATACTGCGTTCGCGACGCATCCCGTAGCAAGAAGGCCGGCGCGCGCGTCTGCGCGACCGGTCGCTCCAAAGCCAGGGAACGGCCTTTGTCACCGAATTATCTTCTGAAGCGGCTTTTGATGATCGTCTACACGCTCTTCATCGTGTCGCTCGTCGTCTTCGCGATCACCCAGGTCCTGCCGGCGGACGCCGCCGTGATGATGCTTGGGGAGAACGCCACCGATCAGGCGCTCGAGGCGCTACGCCAGCAGATGGGGTTAAACGATCCCGTCTGGCTGCAATATCTGCACTGGCTGGGTGGTATCCTGCATGGCGATTTCGGCCAGTCGCTGCGCACCGGCCAGCCTGTCGGCCCGGCCATGCTCCAGGCGCTCGGTCGTTCGCTTCTGCTCGCTGTCCTGTCGATCGCCTTGATGCTCGTGCTCGCGATACCACTCGGTGTCCTCGCCGCGATCCGCCGCGGCAAGCTCGCCGACATGATCGTGAGCCTCATCTCCTATGCGGGCGTGTCGCTGCCGGAATTCGTGACGGCGACGCTTGCGGTGCTCTTCGTCGCTGATTGGGCGAAGCTTTTGCCGCCGACCGGTTATGTGCCGCTGACCGAGAACTTTCTCGGCGGTCTTGCCCACTTGATATTACCGGTCTGCGTGGTGTCGATCATCCTCATCGCGCATGTCTCCCGCATGGTGCGTTCCGAACTCGTCGACGTGCTGCATACCGACTACATCCGTGCGGCGCGGCTCAAGGGTCTTTCCACGTCAAGGGTGCTGTTCGGTCATGCGTTGCGCAACGCCCTGCTGCCAACAATCACCGTCGTCGCGCTCGATGTCGGCTATCTGCTGGGTGGCATCATCGTCGTCGAGGAAATCTTCGCCCTTCCCGGCATCGGCAGGCAATTGATTGTCGCGATCCAGACGCGCGACCTACCGGCGATTCAGGCCGGCGTGCTGTTCATGGCGGCAACCTATTCCATCGTCAATTTCGCCGCCGACATTCTTTACGCATGGCTCGACAAGAGGATCCAGTATGATTGAGCTTCTCAAACGGCTGCTACGCGCGCCGCAGGGTGCCGTCGGCCTTGTCCTTGTCGTCCTCGTCTTCATTGTCGTCGTCTTCGGTCCCTTTCTTGCCCCACGCGATCCGGAAGCCATGTCGATACTTGCTCGCTACAAGGGGCCGAGCGCGACCTTCCTTCTCGGCACGGATCAGTATGGCCGCGACATCCTGAGCCGTCTGCTGATCGGCGCGCGCTCGACCGTGACGATGGCAGTCTTCGCTACGCTTGCCGGCACCTTTGCCGGAGCCTTTATCGGCACGGTATCAGCCTTCCTTGGCGGGCGTGCCGATGAAATCATCATGCGGACCATCGATGCGATCATGGCGATCCCGAACCTGTTGTTCGCGCTGCTGATCGTCAATCTGCTCGGCTCCAGCAGCGTCAATGCGCTGGTGGCAGTCGCCGTCGCCTTCGCGCCGGGCATGGCGCGCATTACCCGCAGCGTCGCGCTTTCCGTACGCAAGCAGGACTATGTCAGCGCCGCGATCGCCCGTGGCGAAAGCTCCCGCTACATCATCGCGCGCGAGATGCTGCCGAATGTCGTGGCACCCATCGTGGTCGAAACGACGATCCGCGTTTCCTTCGCCGTCATGCTCTTTGCGACGCTGAGCTTCCTTGGGCTCGGTGCCCAGCCGCCCGCGACCGAATGGGGCCTGATGGTCTCGGAAGCGAGACAATATATGCACATCAGCGCCGGCATCCTGATCTGGCCAAGCCTTGCAATCGCCATTGTCGCCATCGGCTTCAATCTTCTTGGCGATGGCCTGCGCGACGCGCTGAACCCGCGTACCGGAGGCTGAGATGACTGAAACTGCAAGCAACACAGTCCTTCAGGTCCGCAACTATTCGCTCGACTATCTGACGGCGGGTGGCGCCTTCCATGCACTGAAGAACATCGATCTCGAAGTCGGTGCCGGCGAAATTCTCGGCCTCGTCGGCGAGTCCGGTTCCGGCAAGACCTCGATGGCATGGTCGATCATGCGCTACCTGCCGGCAAACGCCCGCGAGACCGGCGGCGAAATCCGGCTTCGCGGCGAGGATTTGACGGCGAAGTCCCCGGCCGAGGTCAATCGCATGCGCGGCAAGAGGATCAGCATGGTGTTCCAGGATCCCGGCACCTCGCTCAACCCCACGCTTTCGCTCGGCATCCAGCTCACGGAAACGCTGAGGCGCCATCGCGGTCTGACCGGAAAGCAGGCCTGGAGCGAGGGGGAAGCCATGCTGGATCGCGTCGGCCTCAAGAGCCCGGCGGAAATGATGAAGCGGATGCCGCACGAAGCATCGGGCGGCGAGAAGCAGCGCGTCGTCATCGCCACCGCCTTCGCCTGCAATCCGGAATGCATCATCTTCGACGAACCCACGACCGCGCTCGACGTCATCACGTCCCGTCAGATTCTTGATCTCTTCCTCGACCTGCAGGCCGAAACGGGTGTTGCCTCGCTCTATATCTCGCATGACCTTGCCTTGCTGTCGCGCACCGCAAAGCGGGTTGCCGTCATCCGGCGCGGCGAAATCGTCGAACAGGGAGCGGTCGATGCCATCTTCAATGCACCGCAGCACGACTATACGCGCCAGCTGATCGCCGCCGTGCCTCGGCCGAACGACCGCTTGACGCAGACGCGCCCGTCCTATCAGGACCAGCCGCTGATGAAGGTCGAGAACGTCAGCGTGCATTATGGCCGCAAGCCGTTCCTGTCGGCGCTGACTGGCCGGTCCTTCGAACGCTTCGCCGGCAATCGCGCCGTCAGTCTCAGCGTCCAGCCGGGAGAAATCCTTGGCATCGTCGGGGAATCCGGCTCCGGCAAATCG
This sequence comes from Martinezella sp. CNPSo 3964, assembly GCF_057784375.1. Taxonomy (NCBI): domain Bacteria; kingdom Pseudomonadati; phylum Pseudomonadota; class Alphaproteobacteria; order Hyphomicrobiales; family Rhizobiaceae; genus Martinezella; species Martinezella sp. CNPSo 3964. Next base: position 185,377 of record NZ_JBXSOW010000004.1, on the reverse strand, counting down.
ACGCTCGCCAAGGCGATGACCGGGCTCAATCCCTTCGAAGGCCAAATGACGTTCGCCGGGCGAACGATTGCGGGCCTTGCCGACATGGACAGGGCCTATCGCAAGAACGTCCAGATGATCTTCCAGCATCCGGACGCTTCGCTCAATCCGCGCCAGAAGATTCGCGAAATCCTGGCACGGCCGCTGAAACTCTACGGCGAGGGTGACGGAAGCGCCATGGCGCAACGGATCGGCGACATGCTCGAGCAGGTGCGCCTGCCGCGCACCCATGCCGATCGCTATCCGCATCAGCTCTCCGGCGGCGAAAAGCAGCGCGTCGCCATCGCCCGCGCCTTCGCATCCAGACCGAAGCTGGTGATCTGCGACGAGATCACTTCCGCGCTCGACGTCTCGGTGCAGGCCTCCATCATCGAGCTGCTGCTGGAGCTGCACCGCGAGCATTCCACCGCCTTCCTCTTCATCACCCACGATCTCAACCTCATCCGCCAGATCGCCCACCGCATCGCAGTGATGTATCGCGGCGATCTGCTCGAAGTCGTGCCGGCGGAAGACATCACCAGCCCCGAGCGGGCCGACTATACGCGCCGGCTGCTTGCCGCAGTCCCCACGCCGGCCGGCGCCTCACCTGCAGAAGCAGACTTCTAAGGAGTATCAAAAATGGACCCGAAATCGCTCATCGGAGCAATCGATGAGAAGAGCTGCCTCGACTTCCTGTCGATGATGGTTCGCCAGAAGAGCCATTCCCAGACCGAGGGCGAGCGCGAGCTTGCGCGCATCATGGCCCGCCAGATGGAGGCGATCGGGCTTCAGTCCGAGCTGCAGCCCTTCGACAATGGCGATCGTTTCAATGCGATTGGGCGTCTGAAGGGAACTGGCGGCGGCAAGAGTCTGCTTTTCAACGGCCATCTCGACACCAACCCGGTCACCGAGGGCTGGACCGTCGATCCCTGGGGCGGTCTTGTCGACGACAAGTTCATCTATGGTATCGGTGTATCCAATATGAAGGCGGGCGATGCCGCCTATTTCTGCGCGGTCAAGACCTTGCTCGGCGCCGGTGTCAGGCTCAAGGGCGACGTGATCCTGACCTATGTCGTCGGGGAGCTTCAGGGCGGCGTGGGCACGCTCGCCGCCATCCGCAACGGCGTCAAGGCCGACTATTTCATCAACAGCGAGCCGAGCGATCTTGCTGCCGTGACGATGCATGCGGCGGCGCTGAGCTTCGTGATCGAGCTGACCGGCGATACGCGGCACCTGTCCAAACGCGAGCAATCCGTCGACGCCATCGCTGCGGCCTGCGATCTCATCCCGCGTATCAATGCCATGACCTTCAGTGACGCTAGGAGCGAGGTGCACAGGTCGATCAATCGCGGCCATGTTGGCGTCGTCCATGGCGCGCTTGGGCGTGAGCTCGAGGAATGGCGGCCGCCGCAGGTCTCCGATTTCGTTCGCATTCGGGGCTCGGCCCGCTATGCGCCCGGCCAGACGCAGGAAGGCGTCCTTGCCGATCTCGCCGCGGAATTGACGCAGCTTGAGACGCGCTTCCCCGGCCTGAAAGCGAAGCTTGTTCCGGAGATGATCGAGGGTCGTCCCCTAATGCCCCCTTTCGAAGTCTCGCCGACGTCACGCATCGTAACCTCGATGAACGCCGCCTATGAGGCCGTCCGGGGCGAGAAGCAACCAACAGGCGCCATTACGCCCACGCGTTTTTACGGGACGGATGCCGGCCATCTATATCATGAGCTCGGCATGGAAGGCATCGTCTGCGGGCCAGGCGGCCGGTACAACACGATGCCGGACGAACGCGTCGACATCGTCGACTATCTCGACATGATCCGCGTCTACATGCTCACCATTCTCGACATTTGCGAGGTTGCCTGAGGCCTAATGTTTCCTCGTGACGAATATGATTGGCGCATCGCCAAGGCACATGCCGCCATGGACGCCGCCGCCGTCGATCTGCTCCTGATCGATAGCGGTGAGCTCCTTGCATGGCTTACCGGCTACACCGTTTCGGAAACCATGTATCGTGTCGCCTTTCTTCCGCGACACGGTGCGCCCTGGTTCGTCCTGCGCGAACTCGACGAAACACCGTGCAGGGAAAAGACCTGGATTTCCGATATCATCGGGTTTGCCGACACCGCCAATCCACACGAAGCCATCGCAGACAGCATCCATGCTCGAGGTTTCGCCAATGCCCGTATCGGCGCCGACTTCGCCTCCTATAGCTTCAGCGCCGATACGACGGCCAGGCTTCGGGCGCACCTGCCTGAGGCGCAATTCGTTGCCCTTCCCGGTATCAGCGACAGTCTGCGATGGGTCAAATCGGCCCGCGAGATTACTGTTCTGACGCAAGCGGCGGGCATCGCCGACAAAGCCATGCTGGCAATCGCGCAGGGTACGCGGGCCGGCTCTTCAACCCGTACGGCCGCCGCAACTGCGGCTGCAACCTTCCTGCTTGAAGGTGCTGACAGCGGTGAGACCGGTCCGATCGTCAAGGCCAGCGGCGACCACCAATTCCTGCATGGCTCCTTCAAGAGCGAATTGCTTGACGCAGGCGATATCCTGCATGTGGAGCTTATTCCACGTGTGGGCGGTTATGGCGCCCGCCTCATGCGGCCGATCGTCATCGGCAATGCGTCGACACGCCTTCAGGATATCGCCTCGCGCATCATCGCATTGCAGGACCAGCAAATCGAAGCCATGAAGCCGGGCGTCTCCGCTTGCGAGGTGGATGCCATTGTTCGCCAGGGTCTTATCTCGTCCGGCTTGAGGCAGCGCTACGACAACGTGACGGCCTATACGCTTGGTCTCTATATCCGCACGCCGCGCACCAGCGATTTCTCCCGGGTTTTTCTGCCGAATGCGAAATGGCCGCTGGAAGAAGGCATGGTTTTCCATGTCTATGCGACAGCCGCCAGGCTTGGATTCAGCGAAACGGTGGTGGTTACGCCGGAGGGCGGAAGACGGCTGACGACGACCGGACGCCATCTCCTCGGCTCGGAGAAATAACAGGCGCGACGGCCCGCAGGCTAGCCGCGCAGATTTCATTCCGCAGGCGCTGGCCATATTTTTCGGAAGCCCAGGCCTTGCAGATCGCGGTTTGAGTTTCATCTTATAGAGGCTCGGCGTTGGCGATAGGCATCGCTGGCGGAGCAAAGGTTTGGATGAAGTGAGCGGGTTTGATCCGCTCATCCTTTTCTGAAGATCGAGTGAGGCCCGTTGATAAGGTCTAGCCGCCGTGCACCGAAAGCCGGAACCAAGCGATTTCAGAAATTCGCCTTCATCACCGCCTTCGCGATATTGACAGCCGCAGCGGCCCTTCTTGACTGCCACTATGTTTGGCGTGCCGTTACGGCAAGTGTGGGTCGAGAGAAGACCGTTGGCGTCGTTGTAGCGCTCGATCGCCGCGTAAGCACAAGTACGCTCGGCAGACCTTCAGTCGCTCACCAGCTTGCTGATACTACCGTGTCCTACGCACCGATCGTCGCCTTTCACGCGGGCGATGGCGCACCCTATCGGGTGACGGGAGGAGTTTATTCGAGCTATAATCAGGCTCGGATTGGAGATCAAATTCCGGTCTATTATCGGCGTGATGATCCGCATGACGCGATCATCGTATCCTTCCAGGAAATGTGGTTGCCGGTGATTGTTGGAAGCGGCATGGCCGCCGCCTTTGCGCTTGCCTTGTTCGGAACGATCCGGCTAACCCGCGAAAGGCCTGCGCGCGATGGGGCTGTGCCGGGGCCTCAACCGAGAGCCTGACTGGCAAGAGCATATGTGGTCATCACCCCGCCGGTGGCCCTGTTTCTATTGGAGGGATGATTTCCAAGCGACATGGTCAGGACGGTATCGTAGACGAACATACCACATTGCGACACGTAAGAAGCAAAATCGCCGGCCTCCATATGGGTGTCGAGACGCAGAAATTGGCCCGCATGACGCTCCACATGCGGCGCGACCACCGCAATCGCATCAGTGTCATTGGACGCAACCACCGGTCCGACGACATGACTGCGTCCGAAGGGCCGGCACAATGCGAAAGCCTGCAGATCCGCTCCACGGAACAGACCATAGCCCATCGACTGCTCGTCGAGGCGCCTGACCAGTTCCGAGCGGTCGACACCGAATGCTATGGCATCAAGCCGAAGGATCGCCGCGAGATCGTCAGCGCCAAGCTGGCGTACCGTGCCCTCCAAAGGCAGCATCGCAAAATCCTTTGGGATTCTTGCTTCCCCCTGACATTGGTAGACCGTTTTTTCCGGCTTGAAATCCAGAGAGAGATACAGGCGACGCGCCGCCTGCGTCGCACTGAGGCTGAGACGGCGTCCCGCCACTTTGTCCAGGATCCGGCTCATCAGCCATTGGCCGGTGCCATTGGTCTGCAGCCGCGGAGAGGTAATCACCATGCCGACGGTGGCAAACCCATCTCCGTGCGGAAACCACATGGCAGATCCCATGACCCGGCCGATCTCGTCGAGTGCGACGATGCCGCTACCCGTCTGCCGCAGAAATTCCCAGTCCTCGGCGCGATGCGGCCACCGGACCGAGATCGATAGCGCGTGCAACTGATCGAGTTCCACGTCCTTGATGTCGCCGATATGCATGGAGAAAGCATCGACCCGCAAACTGTCTGATACCTTCACTGGATCACCTCAAAACTTGCTACCCATAGTCATACGCCGAAACAGAGGCGCTCCTCGCCAACCAGAATAGGCGACGCCCGTCGATACAATTAGCTCGAATTGCCTGTGTCGGCACAACAATCGACTGAAACACCCTGACATTCGGCATGCAATTATGGAAGCAGCCGCCATGCTATGGGGGAAATATCCGCAAATTGACGCAGCCGCTGAGGAGCATATGGACACGGTAGACATCCTCGCCCGTCTTGTCGCCTTTCCGAGCGTTGTCGGCACGCCGAATGACGGCATCGTCGGCTGGATCAAAACTTATCTGCAAGATCTCGGAATCCACGTCACCGTGCTTCCAGGGCCTGAAGGCGACAGGTCCAACATCTTTGCCACGATCGGCCCCAGGGATGTTGCAGGTTATATTCTGTCCGGACATATGGATGTCGTTCCCACCGGAGAACCGAACTGGACCTCGGAGCCTTTTGCGCTCCGAAAGAAGTCCGACCGGCTCTATGGGCGTGGCACGACCGATATGAAAGGGTTTCTTGCCGCCGCACTCGCGGCCGCGACGGAACTTGCCAGGGCAAATCTTGCCCGCCCCATTCATCTTGCATTCTCATATGACGAAGAGGCTGGGTGTCGCGGCGTGCCGCACCTCCTGGCTGGTATCAAGGAGCTCTGCGCACATCCGCAAGGCGCCATCATCGGCGAGCCGAGCCGCATGCAGGCCGTGCGCGCCCATAAGGGCAAAGCGGCGGCTCGCGTCACCATCGGCGGAAAGGCAGGCCATTCGTCCCGTCCTGATCTGGCACTCAACGCCGTTCACGCCATGTCGCAAGTGCTCAATAGCGCCGTCGAAGAGGCGCAGAAACTGACGCTTGGCCCCTTCGACCCGGCATTCGAGCCTCCCTATTCGACGCTTCAGGCAGGCATCATTTCCGGCGGGCTGGCGCTGAACATCGTTCCCGACAATTGCCGGCTTGATCTTGAGGCGCGCGGCATTGCCAATGTGTCCCCCGAGGAACTGCTCGCCCCCGTGCGGCGCAGCGCGGAGATGCTTGCGCAACAGGGCTTCTCTGTGGACTGGACCCCGCTCAGCGCCTATCCCGCGCTGTCGCTTGCAAAGGATGCGCAGCTCTCAACACTGATGGAAGAAATCACCGGCAGGCCGTCGCTTGCTGCGGTCAGCTACGGGACCGAGGCCGGCCTATATCAGGCAGCCGGGATCGATGCGATCATCTGCGGGCCTGGAGACATCGATCGCGCGCACAAGCCTGACGAGTACATTCTGGAGGGCGAACTTGAGGATTGTCGCCAAATGATATTGGCGCTGGCTGCGCGATGCGCGCGGTCTTGAGGGAGCGATTGCCATGACGTTTCTCTTCAATTCGGACGCCAAGCGCGGTGCGGTCTTCGCTCGGGCCTTTGCCGAAGAACTCCCTGATCTGGCGTTTTCGATGGATGCAGCAAGCGTCGATCCGGATGAGGTCCGTTTCCTGATTACCTGGACGGTGCCCGAGGATCTCCCACGCTACCGCAATCTGGAAATCCTGTTTTCGATCGGCGCCGGCGTCGACCAGTTCAAGACGGACCACGTGCCTGATCATGTGAAGATCGTCCGCATGGTCGAGGATGGCATCGTCAGGATGATGCAGGAATATGTGACGCTTGGCGTGCTCGCTTTGCATCGCAACCTTCTTCCCTATCTTGCCCAGCAACACGCCGGGGAATGGCGCGGCCTGCCTCAACGCCAGGCGCATGAAAGACGCATCGGGGTTCTCGGATTGGGTGTTCTGGGAACGGCCGTATTGGAACGGCTGAAGCCATTCGGCTTCCCGCTCGCCGGCTGGAGCAGATCGCCCAGGGCGATCGAGGGCGTGGAATGCCATCACGGGGAAGCCGGCCTACGAACCATGGTGGCTGCGACGGACATTCTCATTTGCCTGCTGCCGCTGACGCAGGAGACCACGGGTTTCCTGAACGACACGCTGCTTGCTAGCCTTCCGGCGGGGGCGATGCTCGTGCATGCCGGTCGCGGCCCGCAGCTCGATGTGCACGCCCTGATCGCTGCGCTCGATACCGGCCACCTCGCTGCAGCGGTGCTCGACGTTACCGACCCGGAGCCCCTGCCCTCGGATCATCCGCTTTGGAGACATCCGAAAATCATGCTCACCCCGCATATCGCCAGCGTGACGCAGCCCGATACCGCCGCCCGCGCGGTGATCGACAACATCCGTCGTCATCGCGCGGGCCTCGACCCGATCGGGCTCATCGACCGGCAACGCGGATATTGAACCCATAGCAATGAAAGGCTCGACATGACCCTACTCAAAACCGTTATAACCAATCCTGAGACGGCACCGCGTGAATCCAAGGCCCTGCCCGAAAGGCTGATTGCCGGCGCCCCGTCATTCAAGACCTGGGCACAGGATGAGGCGAAGGATGGCGCAGTACGCACCGGTGTCTGGGAGGCAACGCCCGGCGAGACCCGGTCGATCAAGGGCGAGACCTTCGAATTCTGCCATATCCTCTCGGGTGTCGTCGAGATCACCCCTGATGGCGGCGATCCCGTGGTCTACAGGGCCGGCGACAGTTTTGTGATGAAGCCCGGCTTCACGGGCAAATGGAAGACGGTCGAGACCGTTCGCAAGATCTACGTGACAGTGGGATAAAGGCTGCGCGCGGCCGCAACAGAAATCACTGTTCGCCCTCGCCAAAACGCAAGATTCGTCGGCATGCCCGCCGGCATACGAAGCAAGCTGCTCGTAAGCCGGCGCTAGGCTTTGGCAAATGTCTCAGAAAGAGCTTCCCATGAGCTTGAGTTTCGATCCCGACACATTGCCGTTGCCCATCGGCCATTTCATTGGCGGGGAGCTTGTTGAAGCTCCCGGCGTGATAGAGATGCACAGACCCTCCGATGGCAAGCCCTACGCAGGCTGCCCAATCGCAGGTCCCGAGATGGTGGACCGGGCGGTCGAATCGGCCAAGGCGGCATTGAAGGCAAGCAACTGGGGCGGCATGCGCCCGCGAGAGCGCGTCCGGGTGATGCATGCCTGGGCCGATCTGATCCAGGCTGAGACGGAAACGCTCGCTCGACTGGAGGCTTTGTCCTCCACCCGACTGATCAGTCAGTTGGCGGCAGGAGACATTACGGTCACCGCCGAGCAGATCCGCTTCTTTGCCGAATTCGCCGACAAGGAAGGCAGCGATGTCGTGCCGACCGATGACAAGACCTTCGGCATGATCCTCAGCGAACCCTATGGCGTCGTCGGCGCGATCACGCCGTGGAACTTTCCGGTCTCCATGGCCGGCTGGAAGCTCGGCCCAGCGCTCGCTGCCGGCAATGCCGTCGTCCTCAAGCCCTCGGAGATGACGCCGTTTTCGACGGTCTACCTGGCCGAGCTCGCCGTGAGAGCAGGACTGCCCGCCGGTCTTTTCAACGTCGTCCTCGGCGATGGGCTCACCACCGGGACGACGCTCACCGGCCATCCTGATATCGCCAAGGTCAGCTTCACCGGCTCGACGCGCGCCGGCTCGGCGATCATGGAGAATATCGCCCGCTCCGGCATCAAGCCCGTGACGCTCGAGCTTGGCGGCAAGAGCCCGCAGATCGTCTTCAAGGACGCCGATCTTTCGAAAGCCGCCGATGCGATCGCCGGCAGCCTTCTCTTCAACGCCGGCCAGGCTTGCGTCGCCGCGACACGCGTGATCGTGGAGGCGAGCGTGGCCGGAGAGTTTACGCAAGCGCTCATCACGCGGATGGCCGACGTTGGGGCTGGCCCCACTTGGGATGAGGCGACACGCTATTCGCCGATCATCTCCCAGCGTCAGCGCGACCGGATCGACGCGATCGTCGCCGCCGCAATCAACGAAGGCGGCCGCTGTATCGCCGGCGGCAAGCCCATGGACCGGTCAGGCTATTTCTACGAGCCGACGCTTTTGGCTGATCTCGATCCGTCGTCGCCGGCCATTCTCGAGGAAATCTTCGGACCGGTCCTGACGCTGCAGACCTTTGAGGACGAGGAGGAAGCGATGGCTCTTGCCGATCACCCGACCTATGGACTTGCTGCAGGTCTGTTTACATCGGACCTGTCGCGCACCATCCGCCTCACCCGTCAGATCCAGGCCGGTACCGTCTGGGTCAATCGCTACAGCCGCTCGCGAGATCATATTCTGCCGACCGGCGGCTACAAGCGCTCCGGCATCGGCAAGGATCTGGGGCGCGAGGCCTATCTCGCCAACCGCAAGACGAAGAGTGTGCTCATCAGCCTTTGAGAGATATGAAGCCATGAAGACCTATTCCATTGCCCTGATCCCCGGCGACGGCATCGGCCGGGACGTGACGGACGCCGCATGGTCGGTGCTGCAAGTCGCGGCCAAAACTTGCGGTTTCGCATTGAACGGCACCGAATTTCCCTGGTCATGCGAATTCCACCGGAAGACCGGGCGGATGATGCCCGAAGACGGGATCGAGACGTTGCGGACATTCGACGCCATCCTGCTCGGTGCGGTCGGCTGGCCAGCGGAAGTGCCGGATGCGGTCTCCCTGCATGGCCTGCTGCTGCCGATCCGCAAGGCCTTCGTGCAATATGCCAATATCCGGCCGCACCGGCTTCTGCCGGGGGTACAGGGACCGTTGCGGGCGGAGGCATTCGACATTCTTTGCATCCGCGAAAACACCGAGGGCGAATATTCGGGCGCCGGCGGCCGCGTCCATCAAGGTACGAACGATGAAGTTGCGGTGGAGACGTCGATCTTTACCCGCACGGGTGTCGAGCGGATCCTTCGTTTCGGCTTCGAGCAGGCGCGCAGCCGGCGCGGCAAGCTTGCCTCCGTCACCAAGTCCAACGCCCAAAAATATTCGATGGTCTTTTGGGATGAGATCACGACCAGGCTTTCGGCCGAATTTCCTGATGTCGAGGTTTCGAGCTATCACATCGACGCCATGGCGGCGCGCATGGTGATGGCGCCGGAAAGCCTTGACGTCGTCGTCGCCTCCAACCTGTTCGGCGATATCCTGACCGATCTTGGCGCCGCCATTCAGGGCGGCCTTGGATTTGCGGCTTCGGCCAATATCAATCCACGGCGCGACGCACCTTCCATGTTCGAACCGGTTCACGGTTCGGCTCCGGATATTGCCGGGCTCGGCATCGCCAATCCGATTGCCGCCATCTGGTCGGGAGCGATGATGCTCGATCATCTGGGCGAGAAGGATGCGGCCGCCCGCATCATCGCCGCCATGGAGTCGGCAACGGCGCGCGGCATCGGCATCAGTCCCGGCAAGGATCGGACAGAAACCATCACCGCCGGCATCATTGCCGCGCTCTCCTGACATCAGAGGGACCTCATGTTGAATTTGAAAGACAAGCAGCTTTTCCGTGAGATGGGATTGATCGACGGGGCTTGGATTGCCGCTGCCTCAGGCGCGACGGTGGATGTTCACGACCCGGCCAAACAGGCTGCGATCGGCACCGTGCCCGATATGGGTTCGGCAGAAACGCGCAATGCAATCACCGCCGCCGAGCGCGCGCAGCGCAGCTGGAAGCGCAAGACCAATGCCGAGCGTGCCGCGCTTCTCGAAGCCTGGCACGATCTCATGCTTGAGAATGTCGACGATCTTGCCCTTATTCTGACGACGGAACAGGGCAAGCCGCTCGACGAAGCGCGTGGCGAAATCCGCTACGGCGCCTCATTCGTGAAGTGGTTCGCCGAGGAGGCCCGCCGCATCAACGGCCACACGATACCCTCCCCTACGCCTGATCGCCGCATCATCGTGCTCAAGGAGCCGGTCGGCGTCTGCGGCATCATCACGCCCTGGAATTTTCCCAATGCGATGATCACCCGCAAGGTCGCGCCGGCCCTTGCCGCCGGCTGCACGGTCGTCATCAAGCCCTCGGAATTCACTCCCTATTCTGCGTTGGCGCTCGGGGAGCTGGCCGAACGCGCCGGCATACCGGCAGGCGTCATCAATATCGTCACCGGCATGCCGGCCGAGATTGGCAACGAGATCATGCGCAATGAAACCGTACGCAAGATCTCCTTCACCGGCTCGACCAGGGTCGGCTCGCTCCTGATGCGCGGTGCTGCCGACAGCATCAAGCGGCTCAGCCTCGAACTCGGCGGCAACGCGCCGTTCATCGTCTTTGACGACGCCGATCTCGATCTCGCTGTTGAAGGCGCGCTCGCCTCCAAGTTCCGCAATGGCGGCCAGACCTGCGTCTGCGCCAACCGGCTCCTCGTGCAATCGGGCGTCTACGATGCCTTCGCGGCGAAACTGAAGGCAAAGGTCGATGCCATGAAGGTCGGTCCCGGCACCGAGGCCGGCGTATCGATCGGCCCGATGATCAACCAAGCAGCGATCGAAAAGATCGACCGGCATGTCCGCGACGCGTTGGCAAAGGGTGCCAAGATCATCACATCGGCTCGACAGCTACCCGACGGCAGGCAATATACGGCGCCGATCGTCCTGACCGGGGCGACGACGGAGATGGAGCTTGCCGGCGAAGAAACGTTCGGGCCGGTGGCGCCGCTCTTCCGCTTCGAGACCGAAGACGAGGCGATCGCGATCGCCAACGGCACGCCCTTTGGATTGGCGTCCTATTTCTATACCGACAATCTCAAGCGCGCCTGGCGCGTCGGCGAGGCCCTGGAATTCGGCATGGTCGGGCTCAATACCGGCTCCGTTTCCATGGAAGTCGCCCCCTTCGGCGGCATCAAGCAATCCGGCATCGGCCGCGAGGGTGCACAAGCCGGTATCGAGGAATATCTCGAAATGAAGAGCTTTCACGTGGGCGGACTTGCCTAGATATGGCAGCACGCTCGTCCCAACAATTATGAGGCGATCATATCCAATGTCAGCTCTGGCCCATCATCTTCATGAGGCCAGTTCGATCCTCCGCAAGGAATTGCGATTGCGGCACAGCGAAAGTGGTGCATAGATCATGACCGGGCACCGGCCGGCGAAATCCGAGAGCGGACGTCGGGCGCTATTGGAATATGGAGTTGACATGATCATTCGTTTTTGGCGAGCCGTCGCAGGTTCTGACGAAGTCCTGACCGCCTATGCGAAGCACCTTGAAACCACAACTTTCGTTGAAATGGCGCAACTGCCCGGCCATCTTGGCGCAACCCTCGCCCGCAAGGTGCGAGGCGAAAACCATGAATTGGTGGTCATGAGTTTTTGGGCCGACATGGCTTCCGCCGGCCATTTCGGCAAAGGCGATTTTGACGATGCGGTGGTGAAGCCAAGCACGCAGAAACTGTTGCGCTCCTTCGATCTGAAGGTCGAATATTTCGAGACTGTGGTTTCGACCGGATTGATCGCCGGTCAGGATCGTCCCCTTCAAGACGTCTAGGACCGGCAAATCAGAGCCTGACTGTCGTCATCATCCGAGCCTGTCCAGCATCTTGTAATAGAGACCTACCAGCGGCAGGAACCATGGCTTGCCGAAATGGCCAGGCACGGCAGGCCAATCGACGTCCTTCATGGGATTGCGGTCTTCGCGGCCGAGCATGGCATCGGCCATGATCATGCCGAGATGCGTCGAAAGTTGCGCGCCATGGCCGGAATAACCCATCGCATACCAGCTTCCATCATGATAGCCGGCGCGCGGATAACGGTCCTTGGTCATGTCGACGAGACCGCCCCAGCAATAATCCACATCGATACCGGCAAGTTGCGGGAAGATTTCGGCGAGACCCGCTTTCAGGATTGCACCGCTCTTGGCGTCGGAGCGATGATCGGAGGTAGCGGAAAATCGTGCCCGCCCGCCGAACAGCAACCGGTTGTCGGGCGACAAGCGGAAATAATTGCCGATGTTCATCGAGGTGACGCAGGTGCGGTTTCCCGGCATGACCGACGCGATCTCATCGGCCGTTAGCGGCCGGGTTGCGATCAGGAAGCTGCCGACCGAGATGATCCGCCGGCGGAAATAACCGAAATTCGGGGTCGTGTAGGCGCCGGTTGCCACCAGCACATTGTCGGCCGTGATCTCGCCGTGCGGCGTCACCAATCGATGACGGCCATTCTCCTGGACCTTGTTCGTCACAGGCGCTGCTTCATGAATTACCGCACCATGGCGCACAGCAGCATCCGCAAGGCCGACCGCATAGCGGCCCATGTGCATCATCGCGCTTTTCTTGAAGAGCATCGCACCGTGGAAGGGCGAGCCGATCTCCTGTTTGAGATCGTCTGGCGTAAGCAACGCCGTATCCGCATCGACTTCGGCATGAACGGCTTCGAAATTACGGGCAATCGATCCGAAATGCTGCGGTTTCGATGCCAGCTTCAGCTTTCCCGCCCGGCGAAAATTGCAATCGATGCCTTCCTCGGCGACAAGCGCCTCGATCGTATCGATGGAGGCGTCGAGCGCCTTATAGAGCGCGATCGCCCTGTCCTTGCCAAGTTCGGCCTTGGCGGCCGGATAACTGTGGGCAAGGCCATTGTTCAGATGACCGCCGTTGCGGCCCGACGCGCCCCAGCCGACGCGCTCGGCTTCAAGCACCACGACTCTGGCGCCAGCCTTGGCCAGCTGCCGGGCCGCGGACAGTCCCGTGAAACCGGCTCCTATGACACAGGCGTCGTATCGCCCTTCGACCGGGCCTTGCCGGCCTCCGGCAAAGATCGGCGCTGTATCGTGCCAATAGGAGACGAATTTCATGAGGCCGTCCTTCTCTTATAGCCCAACGACGCCGGCCAGGCCGGATATGTCCGCAATCTCGACATAGCCGTAATAGGGATTTGCCGGTTCGTGGCCACGGTTGACCCAGACCTTGTTCTTGACGCCGAGATCATGCGCCGACATCAGATCGTAACGGAAAGAAGACGAGCAATGCAGGATGTCCTCCGGCCCGCAACCCAGCATGTCGAACATATATTCGAAGGCCTTGAAGCGCGGCTTATAGGCATTGGCCTGCTCTGCCGTATAGACGGCATGAAAAGGCGCGCCGAGCTTGTCGACATTCGACATGATCTGGCTGTTCATCGCGTTGGAGAGGATCACCAGCGGGATTTCCTTGGCAACCTTCGCCAGTCCGGCCGGCACATCGGGATGCGGCCCCCAACCGGGTACGCGCTCATAGATCGCCTTGGCGTCTTCCGCGCGAAACTTGACGCCATTCGCGCGGCAGGTCCGCTCGATAGCGTTGTGAACGACATCGGCATAGGGCTTCCAGTCACCGAGAATCTCGTCCAGCCGATAGGCGGCGAAGTTCTTTGTAAACTGCTGCATCCTCGCTTCATCGAGCCCGGAGCCATAAATGTCGCGCGCCGCTTCAGCCATCTCGAAATTGATGAGCGTGCCATAGCAATCGAAGGTGATGTATTTCGGCCGGAAAGGCGCCATGTCCGTTCGTCCTCTGTCTAAAGGGCATCTGCGTTTTCTACTGAAACGATCATAGGCTGAAGTCCTGCGACGGACATGATCGAATTGGCGTCTCCGCAAAGCATATTGTTTCGTATGCGCGGCATGCTTTGGCAGAGTGTTGCAGCAGACACCTGTCGCCTTGCTGTTTTCGGACCATTGGGGAGCCGTCGAAACAGTATCAACAGCATAAGATGCGGCCAATCGTATTCGCTACGGTGAAAGATATCACGACGACCGGCGGCTTCAGATGATCTGCCGTGCGGGGATCGCGGAGACTTGAGGCAAGGAAAGGATGCCTCATGCAAACCGACGACATCAATCTGGTCAGCTTCACGCCGGAGCATGTAGACGGCGCACTCGCCCTCTCGCGCCAGGCCAAGTGGCCCCATCGTGCCGAGGACTGGCATCTGGTCTTGCGCTTGAGCCACGGCGTGGCAGCCATGGACGAGATGGGTCATGTCGTAGGGACCATCCTGATGACCCCCTACGGGCAAGATTGCGCGACAATCAACATGGTGATCGTCGACGAGAACCTGCGCGGGCGCGGCCTTGGCCGCAAGCTCATGGACAGGGCAATGGCGCTTGCCGGCGATCGGCCCTTGCGGCTCATTGCTACGGCGGATGGTCTGCCGCTGTATCGCAAGCTCGGATTTGTCGCCGAAGGCGAGATCTTTCAGCACCAGGGACATCTTGCCGACCTTATCCCCGCCGGAGATGTCGAGGCTGCGACCGCCGATGACCTTTCCGCGATCAAGGCGCTCGATCAGGCAGCCTTCGGCGCCGACCGCAGCACGTTGATCGACGCTCTTGTAGGCGTCGCGCAACTGTTCGTCATTCGGCGGCATGGCCGCGTCGAGGCTTTTGGCGCGCTGCGCGCCTTTGGGCGCGGCGATGTGATCGGGCCTGTCGTCGCATCGAATGCGGAGGATGCGAAATCGCTAATAACGGCGCTCGCCCTTCGCAAGTCGAGCGACTTCCTGCGTGTCGATACGAACGAAGGTTCGGGCTTGACCGGTTGGCTGGCAGAAATCGGCCTCAACCACGTGGGTGGCGGCATCGCGATGCGGCGGTCGGCTGGCGCTGCAGCGGCCGGCAAGGACGCAAGAATATTTGCATTGGCCAATCAGGCCCTCGGATAATCTGGAGATCATCATGCTCGCCAACTCGCTCATCGAACTCGATCGCGCGCACCTCATCCATCCGGTTTCATCCTATCGCGGTCATGAAACGCTGGGCGTACGGGTGTTACGATCCGCAAAGGGCGCAACCGTCACCGATGCATCGGGCCATCAGCTTGTCGATGGATTTGCCGGGCTCTGGTGCGTCAATGCCGGCTACGGGCATGAGAGCATCGTCGAGGCGGCTGCCCGTCAGATGCGTGAACTGCCCTACGCGACAGGCTATTTCGATATCGGTTGCGAGGCCGCCATTCGTCTTGCCGCTGAACTCGCCGATCGGGCGCCCGGCGATCTCAATCATGTCTTCTTCACGCTCGGCGGATCGGACGCTGTCGACAGCACGGTGCGTTTCGTCCGCTACTACTGGCATGCTAGGGGCAAGCCGGAGCGCGATCAGTTCATCTCGATCGAGCAAGGCTACCACGGCTCCTCGACGGTCGGAGCCGGTTTGACGGCGCTGCCAGGATTTCACGCCGGCTTCGGTGTCCCCTTCGATTGGCAGCACAAGATCCCTTCGCCCTATCCCTATCGCAATCCGGTCGGCGAAGAGGCGGACGCGATCATTGCCGCGTCGATCGCCGATCTCAAATCAAAGATCGAGGCTATCGGCGCCGACCGTGTGGCGGCATTTTATGCCGAACCGATCCAGGGCTCGGGCGGCGTCATCGTGCCGCCGAAAGGCTGGCTCAAGGCGATCCGCGATCTCTGCAGCCAATATGAGATCCTCTTCATCGCCGATGAGGTCATCACCGGCTTTGGCAGAACCGGTCCGTTGTTTGCCTGTTCGTATGACGAAGTCGTTCCCGACTTCATGACGACGGCCAAGGGCCTGACCTCCGGCTATGTGCCGATGGGCGCGGTATTCATGTCCGATCGCGTCTATGATGTCATCGCCGATGCCGCCGGTAATGCGGCGGTCGGGCATGGCTACACCTATTCGGCCCATCCCGTCAGCGCTGCAGTCGGGCTCGAGGTGCTGAAGCTCTATGAAGGCGGTCTTCTCGAAAACGGCGTCAAGGCAGGCGCGCGCCTGATGGCGGGGCTGGAAAGCCTGCGTGATCATCCGCTGGTCGGCGATGTCCGCGGTCGCGGGATGCTGGCCGCTGTCGAGCTTGTCGTCGACAAGGTCAAGAAGAAACCGTTGCCAAGCGCTGCCGCGCCGGCCCGCAGGATTTTCGACCGCGCCTGGGATAATGGCCTCGTCATTCGGGCATTCGCCCATGGCGTGCTCGGATACGCGCCGCCGCTTTGCTGCACGGACGGCGACATAGACGCGATCCTGGAACGCACGCGAAAGACACTCGATCAGACTTTGGATGATCCGGACGTTCGGAACGCCATGCGTTGAAGCGGCATGGGCCGTTCTTCATTGGTGAAATGTCGGACGGAGCCGGAAATTCGGAATTTTGTGCCGCGACACACCATCGATTCGGCGACTCCGCCGCACAGGAACTGCCAAACTGCTTCCTAGAACGGCTGAAAACCGGCTTTTCCGGGCCTTGGCAGGAGAATTTCCGCCCCTTGGGCCAGAATTTTATGCTGCAGGCGGTTTCTCCGCAGCAGATCATGAAGGAGAGCATGACTTGGCCAGAGACTTTCAGGAATTCAAATATCTTACCTTCGATGTCGTCGGCACCCTTATCGATTTCGAAGGCGGCATAAAGACCTGCCTTGCGGAGATTGCAGCGGAAACCGGCACTTCCATCGACGGCGAGGAAGCATTGAGGCTCTATCGCCAGGCGCGCTACAGCGAGGATGCGGATCTCTTTCCGGACGATCTTTCACGCGTCTACATGATCATCGCGCCTGTACTCGGCCTGCCAGCGGAAGATCGGTATGCGCGGCGGCTGCGCGATTCCGTGGCCAACTGGAATGCCTTCGACGACAGCGCGGCGGCACTTGCCGAACTCGGGAAAACACATCGCCTTGTTGCGATGACAAATGCCCGCCGCTGGGCACTCGATCATTTCGAAAAGAAGCTGGGCTCGCCGTTCTTTGCGACCTTCACCGCCGATGATACCGGCACGGAAAAGCCAGATCCCGCCTTCTTCGAACAGGTATTCGAGTTCGTCGCCGGCAAAGGGGCAAGCAAGAACGATATCCTGCATGTCGCTCAAAGCCAGTACCACGATATCGGCATTTCGCGAAAGCTTGGTCTGACCAATTGCTGGATCGAGCGCCGTCATGCGCAGAATGGCTATGGCGGCACGATAGAGCCAGAAAACTTCACTCAACCCGACTACCACTTCACGTCGATGGCGGCTTTCGCCTCGGCGGTCAAGGAAAGGCTGACCGAAAGACAGTGACCCAACCGGGAGAGCTCGCGACCAAGACGGGCATCCCATCAATCAACAGAAAAAGGGGAATGAGATGACTGACAGAATTACAAACTGGACGACTGCCGACGACGCAATGGTGGAGAACGCCATCCGGCGCGGAGCAACGCGGCGCGATCTTCTGAAACTGATGCTAGCGGGAGGCGTCGCGGTATCATCAGCAGGCATCATTCTCGGCCGCGCCACGCAGGCCGTTGCAGCCACGCCGGTCTCGGGCGGCGCGTTCAAGGGGGCCGGCTGGTCGTCGTCCACCGCCGACACGCTGGATCCCGCCAAGGCGTCCCTGTCGACAGACTATGTGCGCTGCTGCTCGCTCTACAATCGCCTGACTTTCATCGACAAGGCCGGCGTAACGCAAATGGAGCTTGCCGAGAGCATCGAAAGCAAGGACGCCAAGACCTGGACGATCAAGCTGCGCAAGGGCGTGACGTTCCATGACGGCAAGGAACTGACGGCCGACGATGTCGTCTTTTCGCTGAAGCGCCATCTCGACCCGGGCGTCGGCTCCAAGGTTGCCAAGATTGCCGCCCAGATGACCGGCTTCAAGGCGGTCGACAAGTCGACGGTCGAACTTACGCTCGCCGACCCGAATGCCGACCTGCCGACCATTCTGGCGCTGCATCACTTCATGATCGTCGCCAACGGCACGACGGACTTTTCGAAGGGCAACGGTACCGGCGCTTTCGTGCTCGAAACCTTCGATCCAGGTAATCGCTCGGTCGTCGTCAAGAACAAGAACTACTGGAAGTCGGGCCAACCCTATCTCGACTCCTTCGAGTTCTTCGCCATCAGCGACGACAATGCCCGCGTCAATGCCCTGCTCTCGGGCGACATTCATCTTGCCGCCGCGATCAACCCCCGCGCCGTGAAGCTGGTCGATGGCCAGTCGGGCTTTGCACTGTCGAAAACGACAAGCGGCAATTACACCAACCTCAACATGCGTCTCGACATGACGCCGGGCAACAAGAAGGATTTCGTCGACGGGATGAAGTCCCTCGTCAATCGCGAGCAGATCGTCAAATCGGCATTGCGCGGTTTTGGTGAAGTGGCGAATGATCAGCCCGTCTCTCCGGCCAACATCTATCACAACAATGATTTGAAGCCGAAAGCCTTCGATCCGGACAAGGCCAAGTTCCATTTCCAGAAGGCGGGCGTGCTCGGCCAATCCATTCCGGTGATCGCCTCCGATGCGGCAGGCTCGTCGATCGACATGGCGATGATCATCCAGGCCGCGGGCGCAAACATCGGCATGAAGCTCGATGTCCAGCGCGTTCCGTCCGACGGCTACTGGGATAATTACTGGCTGAAGGCGCCGATCCATTTTGGCAACATCAATCCGCGCCCGACGCCCGACATCCTGTTCTCGCTCCTCTATGCCTCGAATGCCCCATGGAACGAGAGCCAGTACAAGTCGGAGAAATTCGACAAGATGCTGATCGAAGCCCGTGGCTTGCTCGATCAGACCAAGCGCAAGCAGATCTACGACGAAATGCAGGTGATGATCGCCGACGAGGCGGGCACCATCATCCCTGCCTATATCTCGAATGTGGATGCCATTTCGAGCAAGGTACACGGATTGGAAGCCAATCCGCTCGGTGGCATGATGGGTTACGCGATGGCGGAATATCTCTGGCTCCAGGCCTGACCGCCGCTGGACATCTCTTCCCCGGGACGGTTCAGGCCGTTCCGGGGTGGCTTTCGTCCCGCAAACGCATTCGTTCCTTAGAACGCTGCAGGAGCACTTTTGTTGAGATCCGAGGTTTCCGTCCTTGTCCTGAATCGGCTTTTCATCGCGATCATCTCGTTGCTGATCGTGTCGTTTGCCGTCTTTTTCGCAACCAGCATGCTGCCGGGAGACACCGCCTCCATCCTGCTTGGTCAGGCGGCCACGCCTGAGGCGGTTGCAGGCTTGCGCAAGGCCATGCATCTCGATGAGCCGGCAATCCTGCGGTTCATAGGATGGCTTTTGGGGTTGATGAAGGGCGACCTTGGGACGTCCTATGCGAATAACATGCCCGTCGCGCAGCTGATCGGCGGCCGTCTGGTGGCGACGCTGGAACTTGCGGCCATAACCACCCTCGTCTCCGTGCCGTTGGCCCTGCTGCTCGGCATTACATCCGCCATGCTTCGCGGCTCCTATTATGATCGCCTCGTAACCGTCATCTCGATCGGCGTCATCTCGGTGCCCGAATTCATGGTCGCGACGCTCGCGGTATTGCTGTTTGCCGTCTATCTGCGCTGGCTGCCGGCATTGTCGTCGACGAGCGAGGCCCATACGCTCTTCGACCTCATGAAAATCTATGCCATGCCGGTCATTACGCTCACCTTCGTCATCTCGGCGCAAATGATCCGCATGACCCGCGCGGCTCTGATCGAGACGCTGAAGACGCCCTATGTCGAAATGGCCCTTCTCAAGGGCGCCTCACGCAGCCGCATGGTGTTCAGACACGCATTGCCCAATGCTCTCGGGCCGATCGTCAATGCCATTGCGCTTTCGCTCTCCTATCTCGTCGGCGGCGTGATCATCGTCGAGACCATCTTCAACTATCCTGGCATTGCCAAGCTGATGGTGGACGCAGTCGCAACCCGCGATCTGCCGCTCATCCAGAGTTGCGCGATGATCTTTTGCCTTGGTTACCTCTTGCTGATCACCGCCGCCGACATCATTGCCATCCTGTCGAATCCGAGGTTGCGATGACCACGAAAAGCTTGGCTTCCCGTTCTCCATCCATGTTCGGTTACAACGTCAGCCTCGTTGGCATCGTAGCCTTTGCCGTTATCTTCGGCTGGACGATCATCGCCCTGTTCGCCCCCTATATCATTCCCTATTCCGTCGGTGACATCATCGATACCGATTATTTCGGCCCGGTGAGCCCGCAATTGTGGCTCGGGTCGGACTATCTCGGCCGAGACATGCTCTCGCGCGTCCTGATGGGCGCGCGCTATACGGTCGGTATTTCATTGGCTGCAGTGGCGCTCTGCTGTTTTTGCGGCGTGACACTCGGCATGACCGCGGCGGTCATCGGCGGATGGTTCGACACGATCCTGAGCCGGTTTCTTGACGCCCTGAATTCAATCCCGAGCAAGCTTTTCGGCCTGGTCGTCGTTGCCGCTGTCGGCTCGTCCATTCCGGTGCTGATCATCACGCTCGCCGTCATCTACACGCCCGGCGCCTATCGCTTTGCGCGCGCCCTTGCCGTCAACATCAACACGATGGATTTCATCACGGTTGCGCGCACTCGCGGCGAGAAGGTCGGATATATTATCGCCTCTGAAATTCTGCCGAACATTATCCGGCCGGTTCTGGCGGACTTCGGCCTGCGCTTCGTCTTCGTCGTGCTTCTGCTATCGGGCCTTTCCTTTCTTGGCCTCGGCCTGCAGCCGCCCTATGCCGATTGGGGGGCGCTGGTCCGCGAGAATATCGGCGGGCTGCCCTTCGCCGCGCCTGCCGTGATCGTGCCTTCCTTCGCCATCGCTAGCCTCACCATCAGCGTCAACCTGCTGATCGACAACCTGCCGCGCAGGATCAGGGACAGGAGCGCATGACGATGACCAACCTCGTTGAAATCAGGAATCTCAAAGTCGAGGCGAAGACAGACTCCGGTCGGATCATCGAGATCATCAAGGATGTCAGCTTCGACATCGCCAAGGGTGAAATTATCGCCCTCATCGGCGAAAGCGGCTCGGGCAAGACGACGATCGCGCTGACGCTCATGGGACATGCGCGGGAAGGCTGTCACATCTCCGGCGGTAAGATTTACGTTGACGGGCAGGACATGGCCGCGCTCTCCGAAAGCGCGCGCGCAAAGGTTCGCGGTACGACGGTCGCCTATATCCCGCAAAGTGCTGCGGCAGCCTTCAATCCCGCCACGAAGATCATGGAACAGGTGATCGAAGTCACGCGCATTCACCGGCTGATGCCGCCTGAGCAAGCTCGACTGCGCGCGATCGAGCTCTTCCGGGCTCTTTCCCTGCCGAATCCGGAAACGATCGGCGAGCGATATCCGCATCAGGTCTCCGGCGGCCAGTTGCAGCGGCTGGCGGCAGCCATGGCTCTGATCGGCGAACCCAAGCTGGTCATTTTCGACGAACCGACCACAGCGCTCGATGTGACGACGCAGATCGATGTGCTGAAAGCATTCAAATCGGTCATCCGTGCCGGCGACATTGCCGGCGTCTATGTGTCGCATGATCTTGCGGTCGTCGCCCAGATCGCCGATCGCATCGCCGTCCTCAAGGGCGGCGAAATCCAGGAACTGGCAAAGACCGAAGCGATCCTGATGCGGCCAAGCCATCCCTACACACGCGAGCTGCTGGCGGCTTTCGAACCGAAGCAGGCCGTGCGGAGCAACGGCGCGGGCGCGTCGATTGTACCTGTGTTGAGGATCGACAGCCTGGTAGCCGGTTATGGCGATCTTCAACCCAACGGCCTGCCAGCAGTCTGTGCGGTTCAATCCGTCAGCCTCGAGGTGGAGAAAGGCAGGAACCTCGGCATCATCGGCGAATCCGGATGCGGAAAGTCGACGCTGGCGCGGGCGATTGCCGGCATATTGCCGGCCGTATCAGGCACGATCGATTTCAATGGCAGCGAGATCAATCGCGCCGCCAAATCGCGCACGCGGGATCAATTGCGGGAGATGCAGATCGTCTTTCAATATGCCGATACCGCGCTCAATCCGGCAAAGTCGATCGCCGACATTCTCGAGCGGCCCTTGGCGTTCTATCACGGGATGGATCGCAAGGCGCGAGAGGCAAGGGTCGATCAATTGCTCGACATGGTGCGATTGCCGCGAGCGCTTCGCTATCGCTATCCATCGGAATTATCGGGCGGACAGAAGCAGCGCGTGAACTTCGCCCGCGCGCTTGCGGCCGAACCACGCCTGATCATCTGCGATGAAATCACCTCCGCCCTCGATACCGTCGTTGCTGCCGCGATCATCGACCTTCTCAAGGAGCTGCAGCGTGAGCTGCATCTCTCCTACATCTTCATCAGCCACGATCTGTCGGTCGTCGAGGCGATCTGCGATGAGATCGCCGTGATGTATGGCGGCAAGAAGGTGGAGCAGATCACGCGCGAGACCGCGAATACGCCGCGCCATCCCTATTCGCAACTGCTGTTCGGATCGGTTCCGAAACTCGATCCGGCCTGGCTCGACAATCTCGTTCAGGACCCTGAGCTGAAGCGCGAATATGGCCACGGCTAGCCGCCGACCGGACCTGTCAGCCCATCAGAGGGGAAACAGGCTGGTTAGCGGCATGTGCGACTTGACGATCGGTGATTTGAGCACGACGAAGCTGAAATACTTGTCGATGCCGATATCCATGTCGGTCAGCCGCTCCATGATGGTCTGGTACTCGCCGATCCCGGCGGTGACGAACTTGATGAGATAGTCGTAGCCGCCCGATACGAGATGGCACTCGATCACCTGGTCGATTTTCTCGACCACGTTGAGGAAGCGGGCAAAATCGATCTGCCTGTGGTTCTTCAGTGTGATTTCGGTAAAGACGGTCAGCGTCTGGCCGAGCTTGGCGAGGTTGATCTGGGCCGAATAGCCCTCGATATATCCTTCCGCCTGCAGCCGCTTGACGCGCATGAGGCATGGGCTGGGCGAAAGGGCCACCAGTTCCGCCAGCTCGACATTGGTAATGCGGCCGTTTCTCTGAAGCTCATAGAGGATTTTGATATCGATCCGATCCAGTTTCATGAGAAGGCCCGCCATTGAAAGAGTGCCGGCGAAGACGGCACAAAATGCTGTTATCACGCAAAGCAGAGCGTAGCATATCCCCCGGACATGTCTATCAGGAAGACAAATCTCCCTTGAAGCACAATAGTTTATAGACGGCATCAATCGCGGCATAAAATTTGGCAGGCTGACAATCTCCGGCAACGTCTGGCGAAGCAATGGAGTAGATTTGGGTGAACCGGGAGATCGCGCATGCCTGCACCGCTTTGCCTTATCGAAAGCTCGCCGATATTGCCGAAGTCCGCCGATGCCGTCGTGATCGGCGGGGGGATTGTCGGTGTCTTCGCCGCATATTATCTCGCACGGTCGGGCCTGCGCGTCGCGCTTGTCGAAAAAGGCCTGATCGGCGCGGAGCAATCCAGCCGTAATTGGGGATGGTGCCGGCAGCAGAATCGCGACGGGCGGGAGCTGCCGATCGCAACAAAGAGCCTTGATCTGTGGGAGCGTTTTGCCACTGAAAGCGGCGAAGACACGGGTTTCCGCCGCTGCGGCCTATTCTATCTCAGCAATGACGAACAGGAGATCGCCGGTTGGGCGCGCTGGCATGACTTTGCCAAAACGGTTGGTGTCACGACACATATGCTCGACGGCGCTGCTGCGACCGAGCGCGGCCGCGCCACGGGGCGCATCTGGAAAGGCGGCGTCTTCTCGCCGACCGATGGAATTGCCGATCCGGCCAATGCGGCCCCGGCGGTGGCCCGCGCGATCATGAAGCTCGGCAGCACTGTTCATCAGAATTGCGCTGCCCGCGGCCTGGAAACGGAAGCAGGGCGCGTCAGCGGTGTGATCACCGAGAGCGGCGTGATCCGCACCAGGACGGCGATCCTTGCCGGTGGCGCCTGGGCTTCCGCCTTCTGCCGGCAGTTGGGCATCCGCTTTCCTCAGGCTTCCGTTCGCTCGTCCATTCTGGCCGTTTCGGCCGGCGCCGAAGGATTGCCCGATGCCTTGCACACCAGCGGCGTGTCGGTCACGCGTCGCGGCGACGGCGGCTACACGCTGGCCATCAGCGGTCGCGGCCGGGTGGATGTGACACCGCAACAATTGCGGTTCTCATCGCAATTTATTCCCATGTTCCTCAAGCGGCGAAAGAGCCTTTCGCCCGGCGGGCTCGAAGGTTTTCGCTCTGGCCACGAATCCTTGAAGCGCTGGGGGCTCGACCGGGCAACGCCGATGGAGCGTATGCGCATTCTCGATCCGAAGCCGGATCAAGCTACGATCGAACTGACGCATGCAAGGGCGCTGGAACTCCTGCCGGAGCTTCAAAAGACCAGGATCACCGCCGCCTGGGCAGGCTATATCGACAGCACGCCGGACGGTGTTCCCGGCATCGGAGAGATCGCTACCCTTCCCGGCTTCATCCTCGCGGCGGGATTTTCCGGCCATGGCTTCGGAATCGGACCTGGTGCGGGCCATCTGATTGCCGACATCGTGACCGGCACTGCGCCGATCGTCGATCCGCTGCCCTATCACCCAAGCCGTTTTGCCTCATCCGTTTGGGGCAAGGTCGCTGATTTCTAAAACACAAAAGGCAACGCCGCTCTCCTGATCATTGACCAAGCTTCTGCGGACGGATGTTATCATCGACAAGGGGCAGCCGCCCCGGAAAGGCGATGGACATGCTTTTACGCATCAAACGAGTTTACGAACCCGCCGATGATGGCGACGGCAAGCGTATCCTGGTCGACCGCCTATGGCCTCGCGGCATCAGCAAGAACGACGCCCATATTGACGCCTGGCTGAAGGATATCGCTCCAAGCGCCGAGCTGCGACGCTGGTTCGGTCACGATCCCAAAAAATGGGATGAGTTTCGCCGGCGCTACCAGGATGAGCTGAAGAGGAACTCCAAGGCAGTGGATGAGCTTAGAGAGCAGATCGGACAATCGACTGCCACGCTTCTCTATGGCGCGAGAGACAGCGAGCACAATAACGCCGTCGCTCTCATGGACTTCATCGCCAAGCGTTAGATCGTCCCGCATTCGCCCTAGGGCTTGGTTCGACGAATGTCGGGAAATCGTGATAATCAGCAGTCGCGTCAGGGCACGGACGGCTGCGCTCAGACGCCGACATTTCATCCCTTACGTCGAAACACCTTACCGGCTTCCAGCGACTACTCGCGCCGGGGCATTCCTGGTCGGCAGAAGCCGTGCCATGGCGCTCAAAAGATCCGTCTGCGATATCAGCCCGAGGACGCGCCAGTCAGCATCAACGACGATGACTGCATGCGTGCGTCCGTCCGTCAGAACGGGCAATAGCGACAAGGCGGGATCGGCAGCATCGGCAACAGCCGGTTTCGATATGGCGTTCGCGATGGTATCGAGACTTCCCGAGAGTTCGCGCAAGCCGATCGTGCCGATCAGGCGACCCTCCCGATCCTTCACCGGCAATGTGCGAATATTGTGCTTCAGCAGAAGATGCCGTGCGTGGTCCGGCTCGGCATCCTCGCCGATGGCAATGACATCGCGCGACATGATGTCGGCGCAGCTTATGTCTCCATGCGAACGCACCGCTGCCTGCAATTCGACCTGCCGCAAGAGGCGGCTGAGGTCTGCGCGATCGATATCGAAGGTCTCGTCAAGCACGCCCAGCGCAGCATCGACGTCCTCCTCGCGAAAGCCTACCCGCAAGGGCGGCGGCAGATCGCGTGTCTGATGGGTATTCTCGGCAGGCTTTGCGACGACATGCGGATAATTGCGTCTGGAGAGCTTGTGAAACACAAGTCCGAGGCCGACGAGTATGCAGGAGTTCAAGGCAACCGGCACGAAGGGAAACAGGAAGCCCCAGCCCGCGACGACCGGGCCGCCGAGAACGGCGGTCAAGGCGGCGGCCCCCCCTGGCGGATGCAGGCATCGCGTAAATGACATCGCTCCGATTGCAAGCGAAACGCCGACCCCGATTGCGATGATCGGATCGTGAATGAGATAGGCGGCGATGATACCCATCAGGGCTGAAATGGTGTTGCCGCCGATAATCGACCACGGCTGGGCAAGCGGGCTTGCCGGAACCGCGAAAAGCAGCACCGCAGACGCCCCCATCGGCGCTACGATGAGCGGAAGATGCGGCCCCTGCCCGAATAGATAGCCGCTGATGACTCCGGTAAGGCCAATGCCGATCAAGGCGCCAAGGCACGCGATCAGCCGCTCGCGCAAGGTGGCTCCGGCGAGGATCGGGGAAAACAGGCGAAACCGGCTGGACCCCGCCTTGTGGGACTCTGGATGCTGCATGATGAAACCAGTTTGAGAGAAGGGTATTCCTTGGAGAACGACGGGACGCCGGCTAGTTCGGCACGAGCGACAGGCTCTTGCCCTTGGCGGCGCCGAGGACTTCATGAAACGCATCGAACGAACTCGGGCGATCATTCTTGCGGGAGATAAGGATCGTGTCGACGGTAGCGAGCCGGTGTGTCGCTGATGGCGTCGGCCAGTGCATGAGATCGAGAACCGACTTTGGCATGACACCAGCCGCGTTGCCGGTCGCCACACTGGCCAGGATGGCATGATAGGAGCCAAGCTCGGTCGTCGGCAAAGCGCTCGACTTGCGCGCCCAGCCTTCTGCAATCCTGCGATAAGTGCATCCAGGCTCCAGGGCAGCAATCGATCCCACGCGCAAATCGGCGGCCGACCGGATCGAGGGATGCCCGGATGGCAGCAGGAGCAACAAATCCTCGACAAATACCGGTTCGGCCTCGAGCCGCGTGAGTTCAGCCGCAAAACTTGGATCTTCATCCAGCATCGATTTTGGCGGCCGGGCGATCAACGCGCAGTCCAAAGCGTCGCGCAGAACACCTTGAGCAAGCTCGCGGGAAGCGCCAAGTGTCAGCTGGAGCGATACATCCGGCCACATATGATTGAACTGGCTAAGTGCGGCAGGCAGTCGGCTTGCCGCCGTGCTTTCCATCGTTCCCAAGCGCAATGTGCCCGACGGGCGCTGGGGCCTGACTGCCTGACGTGCCTCCAGCGCAAGCGCGGCAAGTCGATTGGCATAGACCTGAAAGGTCTCGCCTTCCTTCGTCAGCGTCATCTTCTTGCCGTCGCGGCTGAAGAGCAGGACGCCCAGATAGTCTTCCAGCTGCTGGATACGTGTCGTCACATTCGACGGCACGCGCCCCACGGCCTTCGCAGCCTTGGTCACGCTGCGGTCGCTAGCCACGGCAAGGAAGATCTCGATTGATGAAAGGTCCAACGAAAAGATCTCGATTCAGGAATTAAGTTATCTTATCATTCCCTATATTGAAATCATTGTCGCAGCTCAAGCATGTTTCGGTATCAAGCCATGGAATGGGAGCGCGAAAGAGCGGATGGCAAAATCAGATCGACATCAAGCGGACGAAGCGATCCGCGAATACGCGTCGCCTGCCTGCATGCTGCACGAGGTCGATCCAGCCTATAGCGGCATCTCACCCGAAGAGGGCCGGATCTCGGATATTTTCGCGTGGCGAAAGGCTGAACGGCAAAGACTGATCGGCGAACGAAAGGCGCTGCCGCTCGCAAAGCGCGAGGACTATACAGGCGTGATTACTGCTCATCTCGATCAGATTGTTACCGATATCGACGGCAGACACATCAGCCTGTTCTGGCCCTTCTCGGGAGAGCCGGACCTGAGAGGATGGATGGCGGCCTTGACGGCCCGTGGCGCGGACTGCCTATTGCCCGTCGTCGTTGCCAAGGCAAGGCCCTTGATATTCCGATCATGGAAAACGGGGGAGCGGCTTGAGCGCGGGGTATGGAACATTCCAGTGCCGGCAGAGGGCAAGGAAGCTGTCCCAGATATCGTCATCGCGCCTTTGGTCGGCTTCGATTCAGCTTGTTACCGTCTTGGTTATGGAGGCGGATTTTTCGACAGAACCCTCGCTGCCCTCGAGCACAAGCCTTTGGTCATCGGCGTCGGCTTCGAAGCGCAGAGTATCGACACCATCCATCCGCTTGCTCATGACATTCCGATGGACGTGATCATCACGCAAGCAGGACTGCGCTATCGATGATCTCAACGGCCTTTTTCTTGCCGCGCCTTGAGCCCGCCGTTCCAATGGGGTGCTGAACAGAGTGGCAGATCGCTGCACAAACGAGCAGAGATTTATGGCGGCACTCCGGTTTATCGCGCCAGATCACCACCTGCTCCTATTGGCACATGAATTGCGTCTCCACCATCAATCCATCGGAAGAGACGATATTCATGCTGTCCATTCTCCCGCCGCTACTTTTGAGCATTTCCCTCGGTTTGAGCTGGAATAGATTTCTGCTCACGTTCACAAGCCGCGGCGACTGTCTTCAATACCAGATGCCGGTTACGATGGTCGCAGCGACCGTCAGCCTGACCGCCCTTGCATTGTCGTTTGCCGACAAGGGGCCGTTGCTGGGAAGCGCCATCGTCGTGCTCGGTCTGCTGCTTGCGACCATCAGCAGGAACCTCTCCCAACCCGTTGCCATTGTGGCGCTTTCCGCCGTCAGCCTTGCGGCCTATCTCCAATTTACAGCGCATGCATTGAGCCACTGATACCCACCAAATCGCCATCGGACGCTGTGACGCCCTGTGCCACCGAAAGGATCACGGCAAATCCCGCTCGGCTTCGGCTGACCTGCCTTGAGCACAGAGAATTAGCGATGGGAACACGTGCGTGATTGCCAGATGGCAAGTCCGCACCGCGGTCACATCACTGCTCGCCCTTCACACGCCTCCGGTCGGTGAAATCCGAAGAGCCGGATCAATTCCCTCTGACATCCGATCCCTCTGACATCCGAGTGGCGATTTTCGCGAAAAGCCCCGCTGCTCCGCGCATTCGGCAGCAAAAACAGAATTGTATTTTTTCACAACATCTATTGTGTACGAAGATTATACAATTTTATTGACTCAATGATCGGCCTGTGCGACCTTTCTTCCATCAGCAGGAACCGACGGGTTCAATTCCCTGCAAAATCCCAAGGAGGAGGTCGCAATGAAGGGCGGGAAGAGCAGTCTTTACGACGATCTGAAACGTCAAATTCTGACGATGGAGCTCGATCCTGACCAGGATTTGGACGAAGTCAGTCTCAGCGAGCAATACGGCCTCTCGCGCACACCCGTCCGCGAAATCTTCCGGCGCCTCGAAGGCGAAGGCTATATCGACATCCGGGCTAACCGCGGCGCACGCGTCAGCCCAATGAACCATCAGACCCTCAGGCACTTCTTCCTGGTGGCGCCGATGATTTATGCCGCGATCGGCCGGCTCGCAGTGCAGAATTTCAAGCCAAAGCAACTCGTGGATTTGAAGGAAACACAGGATCGGTTCCGGACGGCCAGCACCTCGGGCGATGCTCTCGCCATGGTGCTCGAGAACAATCGCTTCCACGAAATCATCGGCGAAATGTCGTTCAACGCCTATCTGCAGCCGAGCCTGGGCCGCCTGCTGATCGACCATGCACGGATCGGCCACACCTTCTTCCGGCCGAAGAACGACGACATGCGCGAGCGACTTCAACTCGCCGTGGAGCATCATGACGGCTTCATCGAGGCGATCGCACGGCATGATGAGGACACCGTCGTGGACCTGGTCTTCGAGCATTGGGAGCTGTCGCGCGAGAACATGGAAATGTTCATCGCGCCGCAAGGAATGAAGGCGGATGCGCTCGTCGAAGTGCCCGTCGCATCGATGGAGAAATCGTCTTGAATTTCGAAGGCATCTACACCCCGGCGATCACGCCGCATGGACCGGACGGCCAGATAGACAAGGCTGCATTCGCAGCCGTCCTGGAATCGCTCGTCGAGGCCAAGGTCCACGGCATCATCATCGGCGGCTCCACGGGCGAATATTATGCCCAATCCATGCAGGAACGGCTCGATCTCGCTGCCTATGCCAAGCAGGTCATCGCAAACCGCCTGCCGCTGATCGTTGGTACCGGGGCAACCCGTACCGAGGACTCGGTCGCCTATGCCGCAGCAGCAAAGGAGATCGGCGCGGATGCAATCCTCGTGACGTCGCCACCCTATGCCCTGCCGACGGAGAAGGAAAACGCCATTCACGCATTGACGGTCGACCGCGCCGCCAACCTGCCGATCATGCTCTACAATTACCCTGCCCGCATGGGCGTGATGATGGGCGACGAATATTTCTCGCGCGTCGGCAAATCCAAGAATGTGAGAGCGATCAAGGAAAGTTCTGGGGAGATGGCAAACGTCCATCTGCTGGCACGGAAATTTCCTCACATCGCACTATCTTGCGGCTGGGATGACCAGGCCCTCGAATTCTTCGCCTGGGGTGCAAAAAGCTGGGTTTGCGCCGGCTCCAATTTTCTGCCGCGCGAGCATGTTGCGCTCTACGAAGCCTGCGTGCTCGAGAAGAATTTTGACAAGGGCCGCGCCATCATGACGGCGATGCTGCCGCTGATGGATTTTCTCGAATGCGGCAAGTTCGTGCAATCGATCAAACATGGCTGCGAGATCATCGGCCTCAAGGCCGGTCCGGTCCGCGCGCCGCTGCGCGGAATGACCTCCGAGGAAAAGAGAACCCTCCAGACTGTCGTCGCCACCTTGAAGCGCACGGTCGCCCAGATCACGTCGGGAGCCAATCATGCATGAACCCTTGACCACAGCCGAATACAAGGCGATCGCCGCCGGCCTTCAATTCCCGACGAATGCCTTCATCGACGGCGCCTTCCGTCCCGCCAATTCCGGCAAGACGTTCAAGACCACGAACCCGGCAACCGGCGAGCTCCTGGCCAACGTTGCCGCCTGTGATGCCGGCGACGTCGACTACGCCGTACTCAAGGCAAGAGAGGCCTTCGAGGATGGGCGCTGGCGTCAGCTGGCGCCAGGCGAACGCAAGACGACGTTGATCAAGTTCGCCAGGCTGCTCGAAGAGAACCGCCACGAACTGGCGGTCATGGAAAGCCTCGACAGCGGCAAGCCGGTGCGCGAGTGCCAGACCGTCGACGTGCCCGATACCATCCACACCCTTCGTTGGCACGCCGAGGCGATCGACAAGCTCTACGACAACACCAATCCGGTCGGCCCGAATGCGCTGGCGATGGTGGTACGCGAGCCGATCGGCGTCGTCGGCTGCGTGCTGCCCTGGAACTTCCCGCTGCTGATGCTCGCCTGGAAGATCGGCCCGGCGCTGGCCGCCGGCTGCTCCGTCATCGTCAAGCCTGCGCAGGAGACGACGCTGACCACGCTGCGCGTCGCAGAGCTTGCATATGAAGCAGGCATCCCTGCCGGCGTCTTCAATGTCGTCACCGGCGGCGGCAAGGATGTCGGCGAGCCGCTGGGCCTGCACATGGATGTCGACATGGTGGCCTTTACGGGCTCGACACCAACAGGCCGTCGCTTCCTGCATTATTCCGCCGATTCCAACCTCAAGAAGGTCGTGCTCGAATGCGGCGGCAAGAACCCGGCCGTAGTACTGGAAGATGCCGAAGATCTCGATCTCGTAGCCGAGCAGGTGGTCAATGGTGCCTTCTGGAACATGGGCGAAAACTGCAGCGCGAGTTCACGCCTCATCGTCCACGCCAAGATCAAGGACGAGCTGCTAAAGCGCATCGGTGCCTATATGCGCGAGTGGAAAACCGGCGATCCCCTCGATCCGGAAAATCGCGTCGGCGCGCTGGTCAGCAAGAACCACTATGAGAAGGTCACCTCCTTCCTCGATGACGTCAAAAGCGAGAAGCTGACGATCGCGCATGGCGGCGAAACACATGGCGGCATCTTCGTCGAACCAACGGTGGTTGATGGCGTTACGGCCGCAAGCCGGCTGTTCAGGGAAGAAATCTTCGGGCCGATCCTATCGGTGACGACGTTCAACACGCTGGCGGAAGCCGTCGCTCTCGCCAACGACACCAATTACGGCCTGACGGCGTCAGTCTATACCGGCAGCCTGAAGAATGCGATCCGGCTGTCACGCGATATCCGAGCCGGCCTCGTCACGGTCAACTGCTTCGGCGAGGGCGACGCGACGACACCGTTCGGCGGCTACAAGGAGTCCGGCTTCGGCGGGCGCGACAAGTCGATCTTCGCGCACGACAATTATTGCGAACTGAAGACGATCTGGATCGATATCTCCGATCGTTCGGTGGACGAGACGATCCGATGACCACAACGTCCGTCAAGCGTATGCCGGCAGAAAACGGCGTCTCGGGCTGGGAGGCGATCAGCAAACGTTCTCTCCCGGTCCGGAGCCTGGAAGGCAACGTGACCGCGGACTGGCTGATCATCGGTGCGGGCTTTGCCGGGCTCTCAGCCGCTCGCCGGCTGCTGCAGCTCCGGCCCGACGACAAGATCGTCGTGCTTGACGCAAGCGAGGTCGGCAAGGGCACATCGGGCCGCAATTCCGGCTTCATGATCGATGTCCCGCATAACCTGTCATCGAGCGAATATTCGAGTGGCGGCCTGGACGCCACTCGCTTGGAGATGGCTCAGAACCGGACTGCGATCGCCTTTGCGAAAGAAGCCGCTGACGAATACGGCATGTCGCCCGACACTTTCGATCCTGCGGGCAAGATCAACGCTGCAGCGACTGCGCGCGGAATGAAGCTGAACATCAGCTTCGGCCAATCCTTGAGGAGCGCAGGCGAAAAGCATATGTTTTTCGACGCCGCCGAAATGCGCGAAATTACCGGCTCCGACTATTATCTTGGCGGCCTCTTCACGCCAGGCGCCGTCCTGATACAGCCGGCCGACTATGTTCGCGCGTTTGCCGCAGGGCTGTCGCACAGGCTCGACATCTTCGAGCGCTCCCCCGTCATCTCCCTGACGCGCGAGAATGGAACCTGGATCGCGGCCTCCACCCGAGGCAAGGTCACCGCCCCGAACGTCATCCTCGGCGTCAACGGTCACATCACTGATTTCGGTCACTTCGGCGGCCGTCTGATGCATATCTTTGCCTACGCTTCCATGACGGCTCCATTTCCAGCCGAAGACCTCGGCAGAAAGATATCGGGACGCGAAAAATGGGCGCTGCTTCCAGCCGATGCCATGGGTGCGACGGTGCGAAAGATCACCTCGGGCGGACAGTCGCGCATCGTCATTCGAACGAAATACACCTACGAAACGGCGATCAGCGTTTCTGATCGGCGAATGGCCAAAATGGCCGAAGAGCACAGGAGTTCGCTCGATGCGCGGTTTCCCGGGCTAAAGGACATCCCCTTCGAACACAGCTGGGCCGGGCGTCTCTGCCTCAGCCGGAACCATGTGCCGGCATTCGGCGAAATCGAGGACGGACTTTATTCGGCGTGCTGCGAAAACGGGCTCGGCACCGTCAAGAGCACACTTGCCGGCATGATGGCGGCTGAATTGGCCACGGGAACAGCGTCCCGGCATCTCGAACAATATATGGATCACGCGGCGCCATCTAGGCTGCCACCCGAGCCCTTCGCATGGCTCGGCATCAATTCGGTGATCCGTTTGCAGGAATTGCGCGCAGGCCGCGAGGGATGATCCCTTGCCGCGCAATATGAAGACTGAGCCGACCGCAGGTCTTCAAAAAAATGGGAACGAAAAACTAGGAGTTAAGAAAAATGAAGACTTTGTGGAAGGCGCTCTGCGCAGCCGCGATGGTCGGAATGACCGCATTTTCCGCCCATGCCGAAGAAAAGAGCATCACCGTGGGCACGATGTCGTGGGAAGACCTGACACCGATCACCGGCATTACCAAAAGGGTGCTGGAAGATGCCGGCTATACCGTGAAGGTCGTGCCGTTTTCCGAATGGGGTATCGCCTATGCAGCACTCAGCAAGGGTGACATCCAGATCCTCGCCTCTCAGACCGATTACGTCGCGCAGGACTATTGGGACAAGAACAAGAAGCGCCTCGAGAAGATCTCGCCCGTTTCACATGGCCTGTTCCAGGGCGTCGCCGTACCGAAATATGTACCGATCGACTCCATGGACCAGCTGAACGCCAATGCCGACAAGTTCGGCGGCAAGATCGTCGGTATCGAGCCGGGTTCGGGCCTGATGCGCGATACCGCCAACGCAGTCAAAGGCTATGATCTGAAACTGCAGCTCGTCGAAGGCAGCACCGCAGCCATGACCGCGGCCCTGAAGTCAGCCGTCGACCGGAAGGAGTGGATTGCCGTGACGATCTGGGAGCCGTCCTGGATGATGCAGAAATACGACGTGAAATTCCTGAAGGACCCCAAGGGCATCTTCCCGCCGCCGCAGAGCTACTACTGGATCGGCAAGAAGGGCTTCTCCGCCGATTATCCGCATGCTCGTGAAGTCATTGCCAGCGTCTATGTGCCGCTTGCCGACATCACCGCCATCAACAGCGCTGTGAATGACGGCAAGACGATGGACGATGCCGTCAAGGACTGGACCACCAGCCATGCCGATCTCCTGAAGCGGTGGGAGAATATCAAGGGCGAATGATCCCGACAGCGGGCCGCCCTGATGGCGGCCCGCATCCCTCAACGAATACGAACAGGCCGGCAATGGACTGGCCGCGTGGGGAATACAATGAACACTGTCATGGATAACACCGGTGAAGTCCTGGTCGATTGCCAGAACGTCTGGAAGATTTTCGGTGCGCGTGCGACCGCCGCTGTGAAGGCCGTTTCCGAACGTGGCCTCTCCAAGAAGCAGGTGCTTCAGGAATTCAACTGTGTCGTCGGTGTCTCCGATGCCCATCTCCAGGTCCATCGCGGCGAGATCTTCTGCATCATGGGCCTCTCGGGAAGCGGAAAATCCACCCTGGTCCGCCTTCTCAACCGCCTTATCGAACCGAGCCTCGGCAGGATCACGATCAAGGGCAAGGAAATTGCCAGGCTGAATGCGGCGGAACTGCGCGACATGCGCGCCCGCAATATCGGCATGGTGTTCCAGAGTGTGGCGCTGCTTCCAAATCGTACCGTTCTCGAGAATGCTGCTTTCGGATTGGAGGTCCGTGGCGTTCCGAAGGACGAACGCAACGCGACGGCCCGCGCAGCACTCGACAAGGTTGGCCTTTCCGACTGGACCTCCAGATATCCCTCGGAACTATCGGGTGGGATGCAGCAGCGCGTCGGCCTGGCCCGTGCTCTGGCGGCCGATCCCGAGATCATTCTCATGGACGAGCCGTTCAGCGCGCTTGACCCCCTTATTCGCCGCCAGTTGCAAGATGAGTTCCGGGAACTGACGAAGTCGCTCGGCAAGTCCGCTGTCTTCATCACGCATGATCTCGAAGAAGCCATTCGCATCGGCGACCGGATCGCTATCATGAAGGACGGTGTCATTGTTCAGGTGGGAACCGCAGAAGAGATCGTAACGAAGCCTGCCGACGATTATGTCGCCGACTTCGTCGCGGGCATCTCGAGAATCCATCTCGTCAAGGCTCACTCGGTCATGCAGTCGATCGCGGAATACAGGAGCCTGCAGCCGCAACATGACGTCGATGCGCTCCTGAAGACCTCTCCGGAGGCGGATATCGGCGAACTCATAGACCTCACGATGAAGTCGGATCGCGATGCTGTGGCGGTAGTCGACAATGGGTCCATTGTCGGGGTCGTCACCACGCGCGGATTGCTTCGCGGCGTCGCCGGATCTCCGGTGCAAGAGCCAATGCCGGCGTAGAAGGACATACGAAAATGGAC
The DNA here is from genome assembly GCF_057784375.1 of Martinezella sp. CNPSo 3964. Taxonomy (NCBI): domain Bacteria; kingdom Pseudomonadati; phylum Pseudomonadota; class Alphaproteobacteria; order Hyphomicrobiales; family Rhizobiaceae; genus Martinezella; species Martinezella sp. CNPSo 3964. The sequence goes on along the minus strand of NZ_JBXSOW010000004.1, from coordinate 149,591 downwards.
ATCTCGGTCATTGCGGATACTTTCGATGCCTGGACCGATGACGCGCTGGGCTGGATCAGCGACAACGGCGACTGGCTGTTCACTCCCTTGAGGGCGATCCTCGAGGGAACCTACAATGGCGTCCTCTGGCTGCTTCATTCGGCGCCATTCTACGTCATCGTGGTCATCGTTGCGCTTCTCGCATGGCGTCTGATCAGCGCTTTGTCCGCCATATTGGCTGGGCTGGGCCTGTTCTTCTGCGCAGTCATGGGATTGTGGAACGAAACCATGAGCACGCTTGCGCTCGTCACCACCGCCACCATACTCGCGCTTGCCATCGGAATTCCGATCGGTATTGCCGCTGGCTTCATACGGTGGTTCGACAGGGCCTTGGAGCCGGTCCTCGACCTCATTCAGACATTGCCGCCGTATATCTACCTTCTCCCGGCGATTGCCCTTCTCGGCTTCGGCCCCGCGACGGCGCTCGTTGCGACCTTCATCGTGGCGATGCCGCCCGCCATCCGCCTGACCTCGCTCGGCATCCGCATGACACCGCCAGCCTTTATAGAATTGGGACAGGCGAGCGGCCTGACGCCATGGCAGATGTTTACGAAGATCAGGCTGCCATTTGCCATCCCGAGTGTTTTGGCGGGCATTAACCAGAGCTTGATGATGGCATTCGGCATGGTTGTGATTGCAGGCATCGTCGGCTCCGGCGGCCTCGGCGAAACCATCTACAGCGCCGTGCGCACGCTTGATATGGCCACGTCCATCAACGCTGCAATCGCGATCGTCATCCTGACGATGGTACTCGACAGATTGACCCAGAGCGCGGCTGGCCGCGCCAAGGCAGGTGCAAGATGAACCTCGATCTTCTCCGGTTTTCGCCCGGTATCTATCTTGCTCCCGTCGTGGATTGGCTAAACACAAACTTTCATCCGGTCTTCGAAGGCATCACCAAGCTTATCGAAGCGGTGCTCGGCGGGATCGAATCGGCGCTTCTTTACCTGCCACCTTATGCGGTGATTGCCATAGCCGTGCTTTTCGCAGCCTTTGTCATCAACATAAGGGTTGCGATAGTGACTGCCGTCGCGCTTACCTTCTGCCTGTTCACCGGCTTCTGGGCTGCATCCATGCAGACGCTGGCTCTGGTAACGGTCGCGGTTGCCATCTCCGTCTCGATCGCCTTCCCGCTCGGCATTCTTGCTTCGCGCTACAAGACCTTCGAGAAGATTGTCAGGCCGCTGCTCGACATCATGCAGACAGTTCCGCCCTGGGTCTATCTCATCCCGGCTGTCATGATCTTCAGTCTCGGCCGCGTTCCGGCGATCATCGCGACGATCGTCTATGGCGTGCCGCCCATGCTGCGTCTGACGACGCTGGCGTTCAACCAGGTGCCGCAGGACCTTCTCGAACTCGGACAGGCCACGGGCGCGCCGCCGCGCTCGATCCTCTTCAAGATCGAGATTCCCTCAGCGATGCCTACGCTGCTTGTCGGCCTCAACCAGTGCATTCTTCTTTCGCTGGCCATGGTCGTTCTTGCCGGGCTCGTTGGAGCCGGCGGGCTTGGAGCCGAGGTGACGCGGGGCCTGACCCGGATGGAAATGGGGCTTGGGCTGCGGGCGGGTCTTGCGATCGTCGCCATAGCCATCCTGCTCGACAGGCTGTCAAAGGGTGCGTTGCAGGATCGCGCCCGGTCATCGGCAAAGCACAGCTAGAGCGGTTCAGCTTTTCACGGAATCTCTGAACCGCTCCAGCTCCTTGTTTTCACGCAATTCCGGACGGAAAGCGGCTCACGCACTTTTCATGGAATTGCTCCAAGCGGAAAGATCATCGCATGCGCCACAGTTTCTTCTGCATCGATTCCCACACCTGCGGCAATCCCGTACGGCTTGTCGCAGGTGGTGGCCCCTTGCTCCCGCATCTTCCGATCGCCGAGCGGCGTGAAATTTTCGTTCGCGACCATGACTGGATCCGCAAGGCTTTGATGTACGAACCGCGTGGACATGACATCATGTCCGGCGCCATCATCTATCCCGCCTATCGTGAAGACTGCGATTTTGCCGTGATCTTCATCGAAGTCAGCGGATGTCTGCCCATGTGCGGAGCCGGAACGATCGGTCTGGTGACGGCAGCAATCGAAGAGGGTCTCGTCACGCCACGCATTCCCGGCAAGCTCTCCATCGAGACGCCGGCGGGCCGAGTGGACATAATCTATGAGAAGCCCGGCGAATTCGTCGAGGCCGTCCGCATGTTCAATGTCGCAAGCTACCTGCATGCGGCAGACGTCGAAGTCGATGTGCCGGGGCTCGGCGCCCTGGCGGTCGACGTCGCCTATGGCGGCAATTATTATGCTGTCGTCGAACCGCAAAGGAACTGGCCTGGATTGGACGGCATGTCGAGTGATGACATCGTCGACATCAGCAGGAAGTTGCGCGATGCCCTCGAGCCGATCTGCGATCCGGTTCATCCCGAGGATGAAAGAATAAGAGGTGTCCACCACGCCCTGTGGTGCGATGCGCCGACGAGTGACAAAGCCGATGGGCGTGGCGCGGTTTTCTATGGTGACAAGGCAATAGATCGCTCCCCCGGCGGTACCGGCACATCCGCACGCCTCGCTCAACTGCATGGCAAAGGCCGGCTGAAGGTCGGCGACATCTTTCGGCAGGAGAGCTTGATCGGCACGATATTCGAAGGACGTATCGAGTCGGAGGTTGAAGTCGGAGATTTCAGGGGCATCAGGCCAAGCGTCGGAGGCTGGGCGCGGATCATCGGCCACAACACGATCTTCGTCGACGATCGAGATCCTTTGGCCTATGGTTTCCAGATCAAATAAAAGAGGTCGATCCGGCGAGGCATTGCATGAAATCCGTCAAACAAGAAGCTAAGCACGATCCCTTGAAGGTCGGATTCATCCTCGCACGGTCATTTACGCTGTCCGCCTTCGCTCTGTTCGTCGATACGCTGAGATTGGCGAGCGATGAAGCCGACAAATCGGGCAGAGTGCTGGCCGACTGGCACGTATTGGGTAGCACCCGACATCTCATCACGTCGAGCTGCGGTGTTCAGGTCGCGCCGACGTCGGATTTTATCGACCCAAAGGAATTCCACTACATTGTCGTCGTCGGTGGGCTTTTGAATGCCGACATCACCATCGACCATCAGACCTCCGACTATCTGAGGAAGGCTGCGGCCCAGAAGATCCCGCTGATCGGGGTTTGCACCGGTACGTTCATTCTGGCACGCCTTGGCTTGATGAAAGCACATCAGACCTGCGTCAGCTGGCTGCATTATCAGGCTTACAGGGAGCAATTCCCCGAAAATCCCGTGCGCTCCGACCGCCTGTTCAATCTCGATCGGAGCCGCGGATCATGCGCTGGCGGAAGCAGTGCCGCCGACATGGCTGCCTTTCTCGTCAGACGTCATATCAGCCGAGACGCCGAGCGAAACGCGCTGGAAGTGCTGCAGATCGAGCGTGCACGATCTGGGCTGGATATACAGCCGCGCAAGCCACTCGCGATCGAATGCCAGGATCCGCGCCTGAAAGCCGTGCTGATCACCATGGAAAGTCATATCGAAGACGTGGTGCCGACTGAAGATCTCGCCGCATCGGTCGGCTTATCCCGGCGACAGCTCGAACGTCTGTTCACCGAGGAAATGAAAACCTCTCCCGGAGCCGTCTATACCCGCATTCGCATGGAACGGGCCAAGCAGCTGGTTCTCCAGACGGAGGCGCCGCTCATTGAAATCGCACTCGAGGTCGGCTTCGACAGCGCCTCCCATTTTGCCAGGCTCTTTCGCCGGCTATTCGGGCAATCTCCCACGGAGTTACGGCGCGCACACACCTGAAGCCGCCGCCAACACCTGATGTGGCGATGGCTGCCGGCTCCCCCATAGGGCGCCAGATGAGGAGTGAGCCAACGTCCGACGGGCGGATTCTTGGCGACGTGAAGCGCAAGTGCTGATCAGGCGCGCAGCGGCATCATTCAACATCCAGATCAAAGAAGTGCTGGGTTGCAAGGGCAGCAGCGCCCCGTGCCCAGGAACCCGGCACCCAATCAGGAAGCAATTCCGGCGTATTCAAGAAGACATATTTTGCCATTGAACGGCGGATCGGCTCTAGAATCGCCTCGCCAAACTGCATGGCTTCGCCCCCTGCGATGAGAACCTCGGGATCGAACAGGTTCACCAGATCCGCCACGTGACGCCCAATCAACTCTCCCGCTTCCGCCATGACCTGGAGAGCCGCCGCATCGCCGCCATCGATCGCCGCTGCGAATTCGTCGCGATCGGCCTTCGCGCCTCGGCGTCGACCCCACTCCTCGATCATCGCAGCCTCGGCTGCGTGAGCCTGGAGGCAGCCCCTCCTCCCGCATTCGCAAAGCCGTCCACCGGGAACCGTGATGATGTGACCGAGCTTTCCGGCCAGGCCATGGCTTCCGTGATAGATTTCTCCACCCATGACCAGTGATGATCCGACACCGGTGCCGACTGCGATCGTCGCGAAATTGCTGTAGTTGCGGCCGGCGCCGAAGAGCCGCTGTGCAACGGTAAAGGCGCTGATGTCGTCATCGATCCAGACCGGGACATGGACCCGCTCGCGCAGCAGTTCGGGGAAGGCAAGATTGCGCCAGCCGAAGCGTGGACTCTGGACGCAGATACCCTTGACCGCATCCACCTCGCCGGGAATGGAAACGCCGACGCCCATGACGGGCGAGCCGGTGCGGCCGGCGTCGGCCAGAAGCCTTGGAATCGCAGCCGTGATGGCCTCGACCATCGTTTCCGGCAGCGTATCCGGCACGGGCATGTCGAAGGAGGCGATCGGCGTCGTGGCGAGGTCGGTCAGGACACAGTCGATACTGTCGTGGCGAAGCTTGAATCCAACAGCCAGGTGGCCATCATAGTTGATATCGACCGGTACAGGCCGGCGTCCCGTCGCGCCTGTCTGGGCTTTCCCTTCGACGACGAGCCCCTCCTCGATCAATTCGGTGACCACGAAAGTCACCGCCGCGGGGCTGAGGCCCGTCACCGTGGCGATTTCGGCGCGCGGCATTGCCCCACGATTTCGCAGCAGGTTGAGGATGAGCCGCCGGTTGAGGGCTCGAGAGGTACTAGGGTTGCCGCGCACGGTGATCCTTTAAATTTATTTTGTAAATTAACTATTGTTGCCTCCCGCAAGATACGGTATGCAATAGCACATGGCAATGGAGGAATGCCCGCTTGTATCAGCGCAAGCGGAAATGCCGGTTTATTGCGTAGTTTCTGAAGGTTAGCGGCTGCCAACATCTGTGGGCGGCCCTGGATTTGATGTGCCTCGGGAGGAAAAAGATGGCATCGAAGAACGAACTTTCACTCATCAATGCAATCAGGGCGTCTCGGCGCCAGTTTATGATTGGCACGGGTGCTGCCCTGGCTGCCACGGCCCTTTATCGCCCGGCAATTGCCAATGGCGGCGAGGTCACCATCATCTCGGATATCGGCAATGCCGACCAGCGCGCCGTCCTCGATCGCATTGCGGCCGATTTTACCAAGAAGACGGGGACGAAAGTCACCATCAACAATATGGATCACGAGGCTCACAAGACGGCTATCCGCAGCTACCTCGTCGTCGGCGCCCCTGATATCTGCTTCTGGTTCTCTGGCAATCGAATGAAGGCTTTCGTCGATCGGGGACTGTTCGACGACATTTCCGACCTGTTCGCCAAGGAGGGCTATAGCGACAAACTGGGTGCCACCATGACCGCCGTCACGGTCAACGGCAAGCAATACGGCCTGCCGCTTGGCGGCATTCTCTGGGGTCTTTTCTATCGCAAGGACGTTTTCGCCGAGAAGGGCTGGACGGCGCCGAAGAACTGGGACGACTTTCTGAAATTCGGCGAGGCGGCGAAGTCTGCCGGCATGACCCCGATCAGCATGGGCACGAAGGAACTGTGGCCGACCGGCGGCTGGTTCGACCACATGAACCTGCGCATCAACGGTCTCGACAAGCACCTTGCCCTCATGGAAGGCAAGATCGCCTATACCGACCCAATGCTGAAGCCGGTCTTCGACAAGTGGGAAGAGCTCATCAAGGCCAATTTCTTCTCCGCAAGCGGGCCGTCCTTCGGCTGGGAGCAGGCAGGCGCCGCCCTGGCGCAGAAGAAGGCGGCTATGATGGATCTCGGCGGCTTCATCAAATCCGCGTTCCCTGCGAGTGACCATGACCAGCTCGCCTACGCCCCCTTCCCGGAAATCGTCCCTGGCGTCGCGCGTTACGAGGATTTCTCGGTCAACTCGGTACATATCCCGGCCAAGGCGAAGAACCGGCAAGGTGCGCGCGATTTTCTTGCCTATTTCTATCAGCCGGACAATCTCGGCGCCTTCCTCGAAGCCGAAGGCGCCATTCCACCGCGCAATGATTGCCCGCCGAGCAAGGACCCTATGGTCAATGTTGCGGTGGAGTCGCTGAAGACAGTGAAGGGAACGTCGCAATATTATGACCGCGACACCGATCCGGACATGGCGCAGGACGGCATGAAGGGCTTCCAGGAATTCACGGTCAAGCCCGAGCGGCGCGACCAGATCCTGGCGCGGCTCGAAAAGACCCGCGCGCGCATTTTCAAATAGTCCTCCCGGACTCAAGTCGCGGCGGGCGTGGCTTTACAGCCTGTCACTCCCGCCGCATCCACCTTCAAAATTTGCGTCTCTCGAGGCGCCTTGCACTATCGAACCTAAGAAGTCTGAGCCATGTGGAAAAAACACAGGAACTGGCTGACGCCTGTCCTCTTCATTGTGCCGGGATGCATCCTGTTCGGAACGATCATCATCGCGTCCTCGGTGGAGTCGATCTGGATATCGTTCTTCGATTGGGATGGCGTCGGCCAGAAGACCTGGATGGGATTGGCAAACTATTTTGAACTCTTTGCCGATCCGCAATTCTACGTCTCGCTGAAGAACAACATCATCTGGCTCGTCATGTTCATGGCGGCTCCCCCGCTCGGGCTGGCGCTGGCGCTCCTCGTCAACCAGCAGATCGCCGGCATGCGGATCTTGAAGTCGCTCTTCTTCATCCCGCTGGTGCTTGCGACCGTCACGGTCGGCGTCGTTTTCGGCTGGGTCTATGATCCGAATTACGGACTTCTTGCCCTCATCTTCAGCCTCTTCGGTGCTGCAGCGCCCGCCCTGCTCGCCGACGAGCATTTCGTCACCTTCGCCGTGGTTATAGCAGCGCTCTGGCCGCAGATCGCATTTTGCATGGTGCTCTTTCTCGCCGGCCTCAACAATCTGAGCTCCGATATCATCGGGGCAGGACGTGTCGACGGCGCGCGTGGCTGGAATATGCTCTGGCATGTCGTATTGCCGCAGTTGCGCCAGGTAGGTTTCATCGCCCTTGCCGTTACGGTCGTCGGCGCATTGCGATCATTCGACATGATCGCGGTGATGACATCGGGCGGTCCCTTCGGCTCGTCCGAGGTGCTCGCCTACCAGATGTACGAGCAGTCGATCTTTTCCTATCGCTTCGGCTACGGCGCGGCCATTGCCACCATCCTCTTTGTAATCATGATCATTTTCATCACCTGGTATCTGCGCGTCATGGTGCGCATGGAACGGGAGACACGCTGATGTATCCTCGCCCCATCCCCGAGGAGAAGCCCGCACTTCGCGGCCTTTATGCCGGCTTTGTCGGCCTCATCCTCATATTGTGGCTGTTGCCGCTCTTTGCCGTCATGCTGACGGCATCCAAGACGGCGGATGAAATCATGGCCGGCAAATACTGGTCCTGGCCCGAGCACTTCAATCTCATCGAGAATTTCCAGTCCGTCTTCCAGCAGACGAACATGTGGGGCTATTTCATCAACAGCCTCATCATCACCCTGCCTTCGGTGCTGCTGGTTCTCGTGTTCTCGACGCTGACTGGCTATGTGCTCGCCCGCTATAATTTTCGCGGCAATGCCCTGCTCTTCTCGCTCTTCGTCGGCGGCAACTTCCTGCCTGCGCAGATCATGATGATCCCGGTGCGCGATCTTATGGTCTCAGTCGGCCTCTACGACACCTATTTCGCGCTAATCATCTTCCATGTTGCCTTCCAGACGGGTTTTGCGACCCTGTTCATGCGCAATTTCATCGCGGCACTGCCCGATGAATTGTTCCAGGCGGCGCGTGCGGAAGGCGCGTCCCCCTGGCAGACAATGCGCCATGTCGTCATACCGCTGATGCGGCCGGCGCTTGCCGCCCTTGCGATCCTCATCTTCACCTTCGTCTGGAACGATTACTTCTGGGCGATCGTACTCACCCAGAGCGACGTCGTGAAGCCGGTGACGGCGGGCCTGAACAACCTCAGAGGCGAATGGACGTCGGCCTGGAATATCGTGGCGGCGGCAACATTGTTCGTCGCCGTTCCGCCGGTCCTGATGTTCTTCCTGATGCAGAAGCATTTCATCGCGGGTCTGACCATGGGTGCCGTCAAGGGCTGACACGTCCCGCACCGCGCGAACCGATTTGGAGTACTATTCATGAGCCATGTACAGCTGGTCGATATCGACAAACATTATGGCGGCTACCACGCCCTGCGTTCGGTGAATCTATCCGTCGACAAGGGCGAATTCATCGTCATGGTCGGCCCATCGGGCTGCGGTAAATCTACCACGCTGAAGACGATTGCCGGGCTTGAGACCATCAGCTCGGGCGAGATCTGGATCAACGGCCGCAACGTGACACGCGAAGAGCCGGGCGATCGCGGCATTGCCATGGTCTTCCAGTCCTATGCGCTTTATCCGCACATGACGGTTGCCGAGAACATGGGTTTCGGCCTGAAGATGGCCAAGCGTCCGCAAGCCGAGATCGAAGCTGCCGTCAAGCGTGCGGCGGACATCCTTAGAATATCCGACCAACTCGACAAGCGCCCGAAGCAGCTCTCGGGCGGCCAGCGCCAGCGCGTTGCCATCGGCCGTGCCATCACCCGTGCACCGGAGGTTTTCCTCTTCGACGAGCCGCTCTCCAATCTCGATGCGGCGCTGCGCACGCAAATGCGCGTCGAGCTTTCGACGCTGCACCAGCAGCTTGGCTCGACGATGATCTATGTGACGCACGATCAGGTCGAGGCGATGACCATGGCGAGCCGCATCGTCGTGTTCAACAAGGGTATCATCGAACAGGAAGGTGCGCCGCTTAGTCTCTATCACAACCCGGCAAACCAGTTCGTTGCCGGCTTCCTAGGCGCGCCGCGGATCAATTTCGTCAATGCAAAGCTCGTTTCCCTTCGCGACGGCCTGGCTGAAGTCGCGCTTGAAGGTAGCGGCACGACAGTCCGGGTTCCCGTGGCCGATGTCGGCGATCTTAAAGCAGAAGCGAGCCTCACCCTGGGCATCCGGCCGGAATCGCTGAAGATCGGCGCTTCCAGTGAGGACGCCGCCATTTCTCTCGACGGCAGGGTCCGCCTCGTCGAGCAACTCGGTCGCGAAACCATTCTCTACGTCGATGCAGGCCCGCTTGCCACGATCGGCTCGGAAAGCGGTACGCGCAATTTCACCGTTCAGCTCGGCAATGCGACCGGGTTTTCGGCCGGCGAGCAGGTCAAGCTGTCCGCCTCCACCTCCTCCCTCTACCTCTTCGGCCCCGATGGCAGAACCCTCAGCCGGCCGAAGCCCATCATTGCCTCTCTGTAAAGAAAGCTTGTGAGCTCATGAAAGTTTTGGAAAGAAAGCCGCTCTCGGTCTGGCGGACGCTCAACCTCGACGGCTTTATGGTCGGCGTACCGCATTATCCCGAACATGTCGACGAGAGCTATTGGGACCGAGATGCCGAACGCATGGTGGCCGCCGGTTTCAACACCGTCCGCATGGCGGAATTCGCCTGGCATATCATGGAGCCGCATGAAGACCATTTCGACTTCTCGCTCTTCGACAAGGCGATTGCCGGCCTGGCCAGGCATGGCATCAAGACCATCCTTTGCACCCCGACGGCAACGCCGCCGCGCTGGCTGACGGCAAAATATCCGGAAGTCCTGCGTGTCGATGCGAATGGCAGGCAGGCAAGCCACGGGTCGCGCCAGCATTCCGACACGACAAGCCCGGTGCTGCGCCGGCACAGCCAGCGCATAACCCGCATCATGGCAGAGCATTACCGCGACAATCCCGACGTCATCGGCTGGCAGACGGATAACGAGTTGAACACAACAACCTCCGAAAGCTACTCGCCATCGGCGCTCATCGAATTCCAGAAGTTCTGCCGTGCAAAATACGGCACGATCGAAGCCTTGAACTTTGCCTGGGGCGGCGATTTCTGGGCAACGGCCTACCAGACCTTCGACCAGATCGTCTTCCCGAAACCGATGAATCCGTCCTTCTCCAGCCCCGGCCACGTGCAGGACTATCACCGCTTCCTCGCCTTCGCGACGGCCCTCTTCCAGCACGATCAGGTGGAAATCCTGAGGGCCACCAATCCCGCATGGTTCATCTTCCACAATCTCGGCAACCTTGCCGACATCGATTTCCGCGGCCAGTTCGGCCAGGATCTCGATTTCATCGGCTTCGACATCTATCCGTTCCTTTATGACGAGATGCGCCGCGGCGGCGGCCATGCGATCACGCAGGCTTTCCACCTCGACCAATGCCGCGCTTATTCGGGCAATTTCATCGTTCCCGAGCAGGCCTCCGGCCTCGGCAGCCAGCCGGGCTTTTCCTCCTCCGTGCCGGAGCCCGGCGAGATGCGCCGCATGGCGATGACCTCGGTCTCGCGTGGTGCAGACGGGTTGATGTTCTTCCGCTGGCGGCCGGCGCATTTTGGCGCCGAGATCTACTGGAACGGCATTATCGATCACGATGACGTGCCGCGCCGCCGTTACGAGGAAGCCAAGCAATTCGCGTCGGATATCCGCAAGATCGAGAACAAGCTTCTCGGCACCGCTGTCCGCATTGATATTGCCATCGCCGGCGCGGATTTCGACAATCAGGAAGCCTACAAGACCTATGCGATCGGCCTGCCGAGCCCGATGCAGGATGCTGCCCATCTGCACCGCGCATGCTATGAGGCCGGTGTTGCCTGCGGCCTCATCCATCCGGAAGATGATCTCTCACGTGTCAAGGCCCTCTATGTTCCCCACTGGGTTATGTGGAAAGAGGAATGGTCGCCAGCGGTTGAGAAGTTCGTCGCCGATGGCGGCACGCTCATCCTGTCGGCAATGACGGGAACTCGCGACGACAACAATCATATCATCCGCACCCAGGCGCCGGGTCGGGCGCTCTCGGAGCTTTCGGGCGTGCGTGTCTACGAATTCGGCCCGGTCTCCGCTCCGGGCGCGGATGGGTTGTTCACCGGTTTCCGCGAGGGCGGCATCGGCAGCCACCAGCCCTCGCCGCGTCCGGCAGCAACGTCGGCCGCGCGCAAATATGGCTACACGATCGGAAACCGCCGGCTGGAAGCGGGGCACCTTTACGAGAAGCTGGAAACGACCACTGACACGGAGATCGTTGGCCGCTGGTCCGATCGCTTCCTGGAAGGCACGCCAATGTTGACGCGCCGTCGGCATGGCAATGGTCAGGTCTACTATCTCGGCACTTATCTGACGGCACCGCTTGCAGAAGTCATTTGCGAGCTTCTCGTCAGCGACGACATTGCCGCGCCGCTGGTGCAGGATCTGCCGGCAGGCGTCGAAGTGTCGCTGCGCGAGGGTGACGGCAGGAGGCTGCTGTTCGTGCTCAATACGGAGCACGAAACGAAGATCGTCAATCTGCCTGCAGGTACCGATCTGCTGACCGGCAAAGCCATATCGGGTACGACCGAACTCGCCGGCTACGGCGTATTGGTAATCGAGCAATCGGCCTGACCCCACCCATGACGTATCCGGTGCCGAGGATGAAACTTCGGCGCCGAAGCTTGGGCGATCGGGCTCTTCAATAGCCGACTGGCGCCTAGAGCATTTTTCTACGCATTTCGAACGGAAAACCGTAGTGCGCTTTTCCTGGAAATTCTCTAGGAGCGCAGCGAATTGAAGTGCTGCATCATGCGCTCGGCCGCCGGACGAATGCCGGTGAACAGTTCGAAAGCCTTCACCGCCTGGAATACCGCCATGCCACCGCCGTCGAGAACGCGGCAGCTTGTCTGCCGGGCGAGTTTCACCAATTCGGTCTCGATCGGGAAGTACACGATTTCCGCGACCCAGAGGCGGTCGGACAGGAGCCGCGCATCGAGCGGCAGTCCTGGATGCGCGGCCATGCCGGTCGGCGTTGCATGGACCAGACCGTCCGCCACATCCAATGTTGCGGCAAGATCACGACCAATCGAAAAACGGCAAGTGTCGTGTGCCGGCTGAAGCTGATCCACGAGGGCCTGCGCGCGCAAGGGGTCGAGATCGAATATCTCAATCGAATGCGCACCCATTTCAGCCACCGCATGGGCAACGGCAACGCCGGCGCCGCCCGCACCCAACTGCACAATGTGATCGAGTGAAACCCCGGCCAGCCCACGCCGGAAACTTTCGGCAAATCCCCACCAATCGGTATTGTGGCCGATCCTGCGCCGTCCATCAAAGACGATCGTATTGATGGATCGCAGCGTCTGGGCGTCGGGCGACAGTTCGTCCACCAGTGCCACGGCCGCCTGCTTGCAGGGATGGGTTATGTTGAGGCCGGCAAAGCCCTGCGCCTCGGCCTCATCGATGAGAGCCGGCAGATCCGACGCGGAGAGACCGCGCGTGTCCAGGTCGATGAGATCGTAGCGATAGGATAGGCCACAATGCTCGCCTTCGCGCATATGCATGGCCGGCGTCAGCGAACGCCCTATCCCGGCACCGATCAATCCGACACGCAGTTGACGAGGAACAATGGCGGCTTGAGTGTTCAATCTTTCCTCCCGAGCAGCAAAACAAAGCCATGCTACAGGCTTGCTTGCAAAATGTACGAACTAGTACGTAAAGTCAATATGAGGCATGGTTGAGTGCGGCTGGAAAACGCCAGTGCCAATCAAATAACTCCGCGCCTCGTCAGGCCAATTCGGAGGAGGGATGTCTCAGAAAAGCAAGGATCGCATCGACGATCAGAGATTTGTGCCGCGTCTTTAACATTTCGGATGACAAATCACGCTCGAAGATCGCCCCGAACGTGTGCCGATTGGAAACGCGAAAAAAGCACTGTGCGCTGATCATCATGTGCAGATCGACCGGGTCTACCCGGCGCGTGAAACTGCCATCGGCGTAGCCCCGCTCGAGGATTCCAGTGATGATATCGATGATTGCGATGTTCATCTGCGACAGGACGACCGAACGCTTCATATGTTCGGCGCGATGGATGTTCTCGATGCTGACCAGGCGGACGAAATCCGGATTTTGGTCGTCGTGATCGAAGGTGCTGGCGATCAACTGCGCCATGGCTTGAACGGGCGGCATGTTCTCGAGATCGAGCTCACTCTCGAGTGTGCGGATCTTCGTATAGGCCTGCTCGAGAACAGCAAGATAGAGCCCCTCCTTGCTGCCGAAATAGTAATAGATCATGCGCTTGGACGTCTTGGTGCGCTCGGCGATTTCATCGACGCGCGCACCGGAAAAACCTGCTGCGACGAATTCCTCGGTGGCGATCTTGAGGATATTTTCCTTGGTCGCGTCTGGATCGTTCTTTCGCGTAAGACGCTCGATCTTGGCCGCTTGCGCTTTGGTCATGCCTTGCTCGTCTTCCTGGGTCTGTCCCTGCCCAACATTGAAGATCAAAGCTTTAACACAGGCTTCACGCCAATGGGGAGGGTCTAAAGTTTCGGCAGACCAATCGGTCGCAGATGCCGCCTCAGCGCTGCTATGCGAAAGATGGCATTCGCCGCGCCATAGCCGCGATAGCCGCTGCGCTGGACGATTTCGAAGAAGAAGCCTTCGCCGTAGGTGGGGCTGTAGAGCTGGAAATATTCGCCGTGATCGTCGCGATCATAGAGAATGTTATGTGCCTTCAGGCGATCTGTGAAAGCCGGCTCGAGGCCGAACCTCGCCTCCAGGTCGTCGTAATAGTTGGGCGAGATCACCAAGGTGGCAAAGCCGTTATCCGATAAGGCAGCCGCAGCCGCAAAGATATTATCGGTCGCAAAGGCCAGATGCTGGATGCCGGAGCCGAAGGTCTCGGCGATGAAGTGGCCGGCCAAGGTATTGCGGTTTTCCGCACCGTTCAGCGTGATGCGCAAGGTGCCTGGCTCGTTTTCGACCACCTGGCTGCGAACGACGCCGGCAGGATCGATAATGTCGACCATCGGCGTCTTATGCGCATTCAATATCGCGGTATAAAAGAGCAGCCAGGTCAACAGCTCCTCATATTTCATCGTTTGCGCGACGTGATCTATGCCCGTCAGTCCGACCGGCCGCAGATTGGTATCGTCGTCGACTGGGTCGAACTCGATCTCCCATATGCGGGCGAGCGCGCTCTTGCGATCGAGAAGATAAAGAACGCCGCCGCCAACGCCCCTGACCGCCGGCATTTCGATCTCGCCGGGATCCAAAGGCTGTCCGAAGCGTTCCGCGCCGAGGGCGACGGCCCGCGCGACCGCAGCTTCGGCATCGTCCACCCATAATCCCATCGCATAAGCCGACTGCCCATGCAAAGCATAGGAGGCACCGGCAAACCCATCCGGATCGGTATTGACGACAAGGTTGATGTCGCCTTGCCGGAAGACATCGACGCGCTTGCTCTTGTGGTGTCCGACATGGCGAAAGCCCAATGTACGTAGCCGATCGGAGAGGACGGATGTTTCTGCCTCGTCGACTGTAAACTCGATAAAGGCAATGCCGTCCACTTCGGCGCGAGCCGGCATGGGCGGCAAGGTGAGGCTGCTGTTCTCCGCACGGCGAACCTGATCGCCGAGATAGACAAGTGAACGCCTGCCATCGACGGCGATGGCGGTCGGCGAACCGCCGCGGAACTGATCGTTGAAAATCTCCAGCGACAGATAGCCGTCGTAGCCCGTTGCCGCGACCGCCTTCATGAATTCGAGCACCGGAAGGTCGCCCTCCCCCGGCATATTACGGAAATGGCGGCTCCAATAGAGGAGATCCATGTCGATCAACGGCGCATCGGCAAGCTGGATGATGAAGATCTTTTCCTTCGGGATCGAACGGATCGAATTGACGTCGATCTTGCGCGAAAGCGTATGGAAGCTGTCGAGGATGAGACCAATATTCGGATGATCGGCCCGGCGGACGATCTCCCAGGCATCGCGGTGATCGTGAATGTGCCGGCCCCAGGCAAGTGCCTCATAGCCAACACGCAGACCGCGCTTGGCCGCCCTCTCGCCGAGCTCGAAGAAGTCGGCTGCGGCGCGATCGATCCCTCCCAATGCCACGGACGAGACATTCGAACAAACAAGAACAAGATCGGTTCCCATCTCCTGCATCAGGTCGAACTTGCGTTCGGCGCGATCGAAGGTTCGGCTGCGCAAGGGTTCGGGCATGCCTTCAAAGTCCCGGAAGGGCTGAAAGAGCGTGATCTCCAGCCCATGATCTCTCACCATCTGACCGACCTGGCGTGGCGATTCATCGAAGGCGAGAAAATCGTTCTCGAAGATCTCCACGCCATCGAAACCGGCCTTGGCGATGGCCTGAAGCTTTTCCTTGAGGTCACCGCTGATCGAAACGGTCGCAATCGAGGTTTTCATTGTTTCATCCCGTTACTTGACGATTTTCAACAAACTCATCCGCGATCGCTGGACGTTATCGCCGGCAAGATCAGTGCCGGCGGCTAGACCGTCCGATCGGCATGGCGAACGGAGGCCGCCAGGCGTCGTTCATCCCTGCCAAGCTGATCGATCGGTGTCCGGTAGGTCTCCGTTGCCGTTGCCGCGGAAACAGCCGCGATCAAAGCTGTAATCGAGGTAAAGACGGCAACCGGCACCCATCCCATCGGTCCTGTGCCCATCACGGCCGCGCTGATGGTCGGCGCGAAGCCGCCGAGCGCGAAGCCGATCTGAGTTCCGACGGCCATGCCGGACAGACGCACGCGAGTGTCGAACATTTCTGCATAAAGCGCCGGCCAGATGCCGTTGGAAGCGCTGTAAACCACGCCGGAAAGCAGAATGCCAAGGACGAAGACCAGCATGAGGTTGTTCTGGCTGATGGCCCAGATGTAAGGCCAGATCAGCACCGCGCAGCCGATGGCGCCGAAGATGAAGATAGGCTTGCGGCCGATGCGATCCGCAAGGATCGCCCATGCGGGGATCGCGCCCAGCGCCACGATATTGGCAAGCACCAGAACGGTCAGCATCGTCGAGCGATCGATATGCATGGTGTTGACGGCATAGGACAGCGTGAAGACGCTGAAAATCGTGCTTACGACGGAAATCAGCGCCGCAAAGATGATGCGCAGCACATCAGCCCAATAATTGGTGAGAAGCGAGACGAGCGGCACTTTTGCGACTTCGCCCTTCTTTGTTTCCTCTAGAAAGGCGGGGGTCTCAGCAAGCGTGCGGCGCACCCAGAATCCGACGATAACAACCACGAAGCTCAGGAAAAACGGGATACGCCAGCCCCATGACATCAATGCGGCTTCATCGAGCTTTCCAAGCGGGATGAAGACCAATGTTGCAAGGATCAGTCCGGCCTGCGTTCCGCTCAGCGTGAAACTGGTGAAGAAGGCGCGCCGATTTTCAGGTGCGTGCTCAAGTGTCATCGAACTGGCGCCAGCCTGTTCGCCGGCCGCTGAAATGCCCTGCAGCAAACGCGCCAGAACCAGAAGAATGGGCGCCAGGATGCCAGCCTGATTGTAGGTCGGCAGGCAGCCTATGATGAAGGTCGAAAACCCCATAAGGAGCAGCGTGAAGGTCAGCACCTTCTTGCGGCCGAACTTGTCACCGACGTGGCCGAGAACCACTGCGCCCAGCGGCCGCATGATATAGGCAACGCCAAAGGTCGCGAATGAGGCGATAGCGGCCGTTTGCGGATCTTCCGCCGAAAAGAAGATCTTCGGGAAAATGAGCGCTGCTGCCGTACCGTAGACGAAGAAATCGTAGTATTCGACGGCGCTTCCCAACCAGCTCGCAAGAGCCGCGCGCTTGGGTGTCTTGTGTTCGATTTGTGTTTTCATGGTCGTTCCTCCCCAGAGCATTCGGATGTCGAGGACATATCGCAACCAGGCGCATCCGGCCTCCGCCTGCACCCGCCTACAAGGACATCCGAGATCATCCTGACAGTCATCGATGCTGCACGATGCAGCATCCGTCACTCCTCGCCAATGATAATGTACGAACTAGTTCGTTTTGTAAAGCGCCACCGAATTGCGATCACGCGGCACGTTGTTGCGGCATCAGAAATAATGCGCTGAACCAGCTTGTTGCGCCGCAGACAGATGTGGTGGCGATCTTGCAACTCAGGCCGAACGCAGGCCGTCGCGCAACCAAACGGAGCTTTATGACAGAGTCATTCCGGCCGTTGTCCGGAGCCTGCAGCTCAAAACGATTGCATGTCGAAAACCTAGCGAGCATAAGATGCCACGCAAACACTACGCCTTCCTGATGGCGGACAATCCGCAGGATTTAACAAAAGTCGGAGCTGCAAATGAATGCGAATGACCGCCAGGAGCTTTGGTCGAAAATCGATGATTCCAAACAACGACTCATCGAATTGAGTGATCGCGTTTGGGGAATGCCCGAGGTTTGCTATACCGAGGTGCGCTCCGCCGCAGAACACAAGGCCGAACTCCTGCATCAAGGCTTTCGCGTGAAGGAAGGCTTAGCCGGAATTCCAACGTCCCTCGTTGGAGAGCTCGGCGAAAGCGGCCCTGTCATTGCATTCCTCGGAGAATACGATGCGCTGCCAGGTCTCAGCCAGGAGGCGGGTATTGCCGAACACAAGCCTGTCGAGGCGGGTGGTCACGGTCATGGTTGCGGCCATAACCTGCTCGGCTCCGGCGCCATGCTGGCGGCTGTCGGGTTGGCGAACTTCCTGAAAGAAAAGGGTATTCCGGCGCGTGTTCGCTACTATGGATGCCCGGCGGAAGAAGGCGGCGCCGCCAAGGCCTTCATGGTACGCGACGGCGCTTTCGACGATGTCGATATCGCCATTTCCTGGCATCCCAACAGCTTCTGGGAGGTGGTGCCACCTTTATCATTGGCCAATACGCGCGCCGATTTCGTCTTCAAGGGGCGGGCTTCACATGCCGCAGCCACCCCGCATCTGGGGCGCAGCGCATTGGACGCCGTCGAGCTGATGAGTGTTGGCGTAAACTATATGCGCGAACATATGCCGTCCGATGCCCGCGTCCATTCAGCCATACTGGACACCGGCGGCATCGCCCCCAATGTGGTTCAGGCCCATGCGCGTGTCCGATACTCGATACGCGCCATGGAATTGCAGGACATGGTCGATCTGGTGCAACGCGTCTACAAGATTGCGCAGGGAGCGGCCCTGATGACCGAAACCAGCGTGGAAATGAAGATCGTCAGCGCGGTCTCCAACACGTTGGGCAACAAGCCGCTCGAACAGGCTCTTTACAATGCGATGGACGAACTGGGCGTACCGTCTTTCGATGATGGGGATCGCGCATTTGCGAGGAGAATTCAGGGCACTTTGTCTGATGCCGATATCGCGGCCGAATACAAGGCCATCGGAATGCCGGTCACTGACGAGCCGCTCGCGACCTTTCTCACTCCACAAAACACAAACCGCAAGCCACTGATCGGGTCAACGGATGTTGGCGACGTCAGCTGGGTCGTCCCGACCGTTCAGGTTCACGCGCCGACGGTTGCGATCGGCACGCCGTTTCATACGTGGCAGGTAGTGGCTCAGGGCAAGATGCCGGCAGCGCACAAGGCGATGGTGCACGCCGCAAAGGCCATGGCCGCGACGGGGCTCGCTGCAATCACTGATCCAGTATTGATGGAAAGTGCAAAAGCCGCCTTGGCCGAGCAAACAGCCCGCAGCCCCTATGTCAGCCCGTTGAATGCGGATGTGATGCCACCCCTGGATATGTCCAGGGGATAGTTGCCTTTCGCTCTGGCACAGAAAGGCTTACCGGAGATCGAAAAGCGGCTGTATTGACATAAGCGCTATCCGCAATCCGCAAGTTACCGACCGGCATCGTCGCCGTCTGCCAGCGGCACGAGCAACCCAAGCTTGACGTCGCGCAATACAACATTGGTGTGCATGCGCCGGATTTGAGGATTCTCCGCCATGATTACGGCGGCGATGTCGTCATAGTGCTCGACATCCCTGGCCGTGACGATCGCAATGAGGTCGACGGCACCCGTGACATAATAGACCTGCTGGATGTGATCCTGCTTTTCCGCCCAAAGGCGGAACTTGGCAAGCGCATCGTAATTGTCGCGCTCGATCTCCATGCCGACGATGAACACCATTGGCGTCCCGGTCGCCTTGCGGTCGACGACCGCGATTTCCGCCTTGATGATACCATCCTCGCGCAACCTTTTCAGGCGCCGCTGCACGGCGGAGGTCGAAAGGCCGACCTCTTCGGCGATCGCTTCGGCAGTGAGTTGGCAATTGCGTTGGACGATGTCGAGAATATCGCGATCAAACCGATCCAGATTTTCCATTCCCACTCCTCTGGCTGCCGATGAAATCAAATGACGACATCTCTATTCTATCATAAAAGATGCACAAGAAATACATTTTTGCATTTTTTGTGCAAAATGATCTGAAATTGCGCGCAAATTCCGCCCTTCTTCGCGATATTCTCCGCAAATTGTTTTTCATCGGAATTCTATATGACAGCGCTGTCCTCCCAGGCGCTTTGCGTGGAAGATCTTCACAAGAGCTTTGGGTCACATCAGGTCCTCAAGGGCGTTTCAACCACTGCCAATCAGGGGGACGTGATTTCCATCATCGGCTCCTCCGGCTCCGGAAAAAGCACGTTTCTGCGATGCATAAACCTGCTTGAGATGCCCGATCGCGGCCGCATCGTCGTCAACGGCGAGGAAGTCGCCCTGAGACGAGGACGCCACGGACAGATGCAGCCGAAAAGCTGGCGGCAGATCGAACGGATGCGCAGTGGTCTGGGCATGGTTTTCCAGAGCTTCAATCTCTGGGCGCACATGACCGTTCTCGAAAACATCATCGAGGCCCCGGTGCATGTCCTGGGTGTGCCCCGTCGCGAGGCGATCGAGAAGGCTGAGGCTCTTCTCAATAAAGTCGGGCTTTACGACAAGCGCGATGCCTATCCGGCCTTCCTCTCCGGAGGGCAGCAGCAAAGGGCAGCGATTGCTCGCGCGCTTTGCATCGATCCGGCCGTGATGCTCTTCGACGAGCCGACATCGGCTCTCGATCCCGAACTGGTCGGCGAAGTCCTCAAAGTCATCCGCGACCTCGCCGAGGAGGGCCGAACCATGCTGCTGGTCACGCACGAGATGCGCTTTGCCCGCGACGTCTCGAACCACGTTCTCTTCCTGCATCAGGGGCGGATCGAGGAGGAAGGGCCGCCCAGGCAGATCTTCGATGCTCCGATCAGCTCTCGCTGTCGGGAGTTTACCGGCATGCTGACGTCCTGATCCCCATCCCATTCGCAGATAAAACCATTAGGAGAATCCCTTACATGAGACTGATTTCCACCTTACTTGCCGGACTTGCCCTTACGCTCTCTTCCATGACCGCTCATGCGGAAGTTCGCTTTGGCATCATGAACGAATCCTACCCGCCCTTCTTCGCCAAGGATGCCTCGGGCAAATGGCAGGGCTGGGAAATCGACATGATGGATGCCGTCTGCGAGCAGATGAAAGAGAAATGCTCGATCGTCGAGCTTTCCTGGGATGGCCTCATTCCGGCGCTTCAGAGCAAGAAGTTCGATGTGATCTGGTCATCGATGTCGAATACGGCCGAGCGCTCGAAGGTCATCGATTTCACCGACAAATATTACAATACGCCCAGCACGCTGATCGGCCCGAAGGACCAGAAGCCAGGCGCAACCGCAGACGACGTCAAGGGCAAGACCATCGGCATTCAGGTGTCGACCATCCAGTCGGAGTATTACAAGAAATACTTTGCCAAGGTCGCGGACGAGAAGACCTACCAGACGCTCGACGAGGCGTTTCAGGATCTTGCCGCCGGCCGCATCGACTATGTCTTTGGCGATTCCCTTGCGCTTGATGCCTTCCTGAAGAGCGATGGCGGCAAGGATTGCTGCGCCAAGATGGGCGACGTGGCCGACGACAAGGAAATCCTCGGAGCCGGCGTTTCCGGCGGCCTGCGCAAGGAAGACACCGAACTCAAGGCAAAGCTCAACGCCGCGATCGCTGCAGTACGCGCCAGCGGCAAATACGACGAGATCACCAAGAAGTATTTCACTTTCGATATTTACGGCGCGAAGTAAACGATCGCGGCGATGGCGACCTCCCAGCAAGGCATACTCGATCTGCTCTCCCCCTATCCGCCCGGATGGGGTGGCGTGCTCCTGACCGGGGCCGTCTCAACGGTCGCCATCTCCGCCGGCGCTTTTCTGATCGGCCTTCTGCTTGGTACTGGCGGCGCGTTGGGCAAGCTTTCCAGTATCAGGCCACTCCGCCTTCTGCTTGAGCTCTATACGACCACCGTTCGCGCAGTCCCCGAGCTGATCCTGATCGTCGGGCTCTATTATGCCGGAATGGACGGCCTCAATCGGCTCCTCGCGGCGCTCAACCTGCCTGCCTTCGAATTGAACGGCTTTGCTGTCGCGGTCGCCGTGCTCGGTTTCGTGCAGGGTGCCTATATGACGGAGGTGTTGCGCGGCGCGATCTTGGCGATCCCCGTCGGCCAGATCGAGGCGGCCAAGGCTTTCGGCATGGGGCCGCGGCTGCGTTTCCGTCGCATCATCCTGCCCGCCCTACTGCCGAACGCTCTACCCGGTCTTGCCAATCTGTGGATGTCAGTGACGAAGGACAGCGCTCTCGTCGCAGTCGTCGGCTACCAGGAACTGGCTCTCGCCACACGTCTCGCCGGCGCAAGCACCAAGCATTATTTCATCTTTTTCCTCGCCTCCGCCCTCATCTATCTCGCTCTGACACTCGTCTCGAACGCCATATTCAATCTGGTCGAGCGACGGGTGCGGCGCGGCCAGCCGAAGCTTGCGTAAGGGATGTTGGCATGACTTTCTCATGGATATCATCCTATTGGCCGCTCCTGTTGACGGGAGCCGTGCAGACGCTGTCGCTGCTTGCGATTTCCGTCGTCTTCGGCTTCATCATCGCGATCGGCCTGGCCTTCGCCCAGGTCAGCGGCGGCCCGATCCTGCGAAGCCTTGCCCGCGGCTACTGCACCTTCTTCCGGGGCACGCCGCTGCTGATACAGCTCTGGCTGCTCTATTATGGCGTTGGCTCTCTTCTGCCGATGATCCCGGGTATCCGCCAGAGCCTGTTCTGGCCTATCCTGCGCGAAGGCTTCTTCTTCGCCGCAGTGAGCTTCACGCTGAATTATGCGGCCTACGAAGCGGAGGTGTTGCGCGGCGCCTTGCTCGCCGTCCCGAAAGGCGAGCTGGAAGCCGGCCGCGCATTCGGCATGCGTCCCTTCACGCTGACGCGGCGCATCTGGCTGCCGCGCGCCATTCGTATCGCATTGCCGACGATCGGCGGCGAAATCGTCATGCAGCTGAAGGCGACACCGCTCGCCTTCACGGTGACGGTAATGGATCTCTATGCCGTTGCCACCAAGGTTCGCCAGGACACGCTGCTCGTCTACGAACCGCTGATCGTCGTTACCGTTTTCTATCTCATCCTTACAGCCATCATCGCGCGAAGCTTCCGCTTTCTGGAAGCGCAGGTGCCGGTGCGGCGCTAACCCACGGCGCGAGGGAGAGATGAAACCTCTCCGCAGATCCGAGCCATTCTGGAGATCCTATTCATGAGCAAACTGTTGATCCTCGATGGCGGCATGAGCCGCGAACTGCTGCGTCTCGGCGCGGAATTGAAGCAGCCGGAGTGGTCGGCGCTGGCGCTCGTCAATTCGCCGGAGATCGTCCGGCAGGTCCATGGCGAATTCATCGCTGCCGGCTCGGACGTCATCACGACGAACAGCTACGCGCTCGTGCCCTTTCACATTGGCGAGGAGCGATTCCGGAAGGAAGGAGCCGACCTCATCGCCCTTTCTGGTCGGCTGGCGCGCGACGCCGCCGATGCCTGCAAGGATCGAAAGGTCCTGGTCGCCGGTTCGTTGCCGCCCATCTTCGGCTCCTACGAGCCGCAGAATTTCGACGCGTCTCGGGTACAAGACTATCTCAAGGTTCTGGTCGAAAACCTTGATCCCTATGTCGATGTCTGGCTTGGCGAAACCCTTAGCCTGATCGCGGAGGGAGAGGCGGTTCGGACTGCGGTTGCTGGCACCGGCAAGCCGTTCTGGATCTCCTTCACACTCGCGGATGACGCCGCGCAGAGGAATGGCGCCTCTCCCAAGCTTCGATCCGGCGAAGCCGTCGAGGATGCGGCTCAGTGGGCGGCGTCATCTGGCGCCGACGCACTTCTGTTCAACTGCAGCAAACCGGAAGTCATGCGAAAGGCCGTCGATACGGCAGCGGAGATTTTCAAGCGGGACGGCAACAATCTGCAAATCGGCGTCTATGCCAATGCCTTCGAGGGAGAGCAAGGCGAGTCCGCTGCCAACGAGGGCCTTCACGCGACCCGAGAGGATCTGAACGATGACGCCTATTCACGCTTCGCCTGCTCGTGGGTCGATGCTGGCGCGACGATGGTCGGCGGCTGCTGCGGAATTGGCGCCGGACATATTCATCGGCTGAAAAAGGCTCTCCTTGCCCCTCAAGGAGCATAGGAGAGCCTCGGGCAAATATCGATCCGGGCGGGATCATCAGGATGGGCTGTATCGGAACGATCAGGCAGCCTTGAAAGGAGCGATCGCAGCCCTGTAGGCGATGAGATCCTCGATCGTGACAAGGTGGAGGCCATGCCGCTCGGCGAAAACTTCAAGCTCGGGGAGGCGCGCCATCGTGCCGTCGTCATTCGCCACTTCGCAGATGACACCGGCTGGTGATAGGCCGGCAAGCCTGGCAAGATCCACCGCTGCTTCCGTATGGCCGGGACGCGACAGGACACCGTTTGGATGCGCGCGAAGCGGAAAGATATGACCGGGCCGGGCAAACTCCTCCGGGCGCGATCCGTCCCTGACGAGGGCACGAACGGTTGCCGCTCTGTCGGCGGCGGATATTCCGGTCGTGGTTTCCGGGATGTAGTCGACCGAAACGGTAAACGCGGTCTTGAGGACTTCGGTGTTGCGCGGCACCATCAGCGGAATATCGAGCTCGTCGAGCCTTTCGCCCTCCATCGGAACGCAGATGAGACCGCGGGCATGGTTCATCATGAAAGCGATTGCCTGCGGCGTGACCGCTTCCGCAGCAATCACCAGATCGCCTTCGTTTTCGCGGTCGCGATCATCGACAACCACAATGATCTCTCCCCGCGCAATCGCAGCGATCGCATCTTCAATTTTCGAAATTGTCATTTTCCTGCCTTTCAAGGGTTGCCGCTTGGAACGGCGTGCATGGCCGGTTAAAGCCACCATTTTCCCTTGGGCGAACAAGCATGTGAACGCCACCATGAAGCAGCGTCTCCTGCGTTGCTCCCTTCCATCCGGACTATGACCGTCGGCTCCGGCATCTCACCGGATCTGCTGACCCTTCCGATAACCGGAAGGCGCTCGCGGGCTCGAGGAAGCTCCCCATACCGCCGGTGGGGAATTACACCCCGCCCTGAGAACACGTAAAAGATAAGGGATCAATGCCTGGTTCCGCAAGAGGCATTGATCGCCGAATTGTCGAGAATCCGATCCGCCCATTGAACGCACCGTTCCTCATTGTCGAACTAAGACATGATCAGGCCGCCGTCGACATTGATCGTCTGGCCGGTGATATAGGCGGCATCGTCGCTGGCAAGGAAAGTGACGAGACCTGCAACGTCTTCGCCCGATCCGGCCCGTTTCATCGGAATGCCCTCGACCCATTCCTTCATGAGCTCGCCGGGACCGTAATTGCCCAACAGCTTGCCCCATGCCTGATCGTTATAGGCCCACATATCGGTTTCGATGATCCCGGGGCAGAAGGCGTTCACGGTAATTCCCTCGGTCGCGACTTCCTTTGCCAAGCTCTGGGTAATGCCGACGACGCCCATCTTCGATGCCGCATAATGCGGTGTGTAGATGAAGCCGTCGCGCGCCTGGCCGGAGGCAGTATTGATGATCCGGCCGCCGCGCCCATGCTTGCGCATGCGGGCAATCGCCTCCTGGGCGCAAAGGAAGACGCCTTTGGTGTTGACCGCCATGACCTTGTCCCATTCGCCCTCGGTCATGTCCTCGACGCGGGCAATGGTGATGACGCCGGCATTCTGGATCGATACGTCAACGGCGCCGAAAGCCGCTTCGGCAGCCTCGTAAAGACCCTTCACGCTGACCTTGTCCGTCACGTCTCCAACGAAGGAAATCGCCTTTCCGCCGTCAGCCTTGATCCCATCAGCAACCGCGTGGACGGAATCCTCATTGGCCGAGACCACGAGATTGGCACCCTCGCGCGCGAACCGCCTGGCGATCGCAGCACCGATGCCGCGGCTCGCGCCGGTAATGACGACGGTCTTGTTTTCGAAGCGTTGCATTTCCTATTCCTTTCGCGGTGACAGCCATGCCAGGCGTCGACTCCAGGGCTGATCGCCCCGCCTGTTGCTGGCGACTTCAAACGGTAGCCGAAATAATCCCGGCGAACTCCGATGCCTTCAGCGACGCCCCTCCGACGAGAGCACCATCGACGTTGGAAACGCCAAAGATCGCCTTTGCATTTGATGCCTTGACCGAGCCGCCGTAGAGAATCCTGACACCCTGCCCGTCTTCTCCCAGCCGTCTTTCGAGCGTCTGCCGGATGGACGAATGCACCTCTTCGATCTGCTCAAGGGTCGGAACCAATCCGGTTCCGATCGCCCATACCGGTTCATAGGCGATCGCCATGTTCGCATTGGTCGCTGTGTCGGGAATCGATCCCTCAAGCTGGGCACGAACGACTTCGATCGCTCGTCCCTCATCCCGTTCTTCGCGCGTTTCGCCGACGCAAATAATGCTCGTCAGTCCCGCCTTGTGGACTGCAATAGCCTTCCTCGCGACTGCGGCATCTGCCTCGCCGTAGGCCGAACGCCGTTCGGAATGTCCCAGAATGACAAAGCGAGCGCCGATTTCGGCGAGCATTTCGGCGGAGACGTCTCCGGTGAAGGCGCCCGCGGCCTGCGCGTGGCAATCCTGCGCGCCGACGGCAATCGCCGAACCTGCGGCACATTCGGCCGCCTTTTCCACCAGCGTGAAGGGCGGGCAGACGACGATGTCGCACGCCGCCTCGCCCGTTATTCCCTTCAGCGCCTCGATCTCAGCCAGGGAGGAAGCGAGACCGTTCATTTTCCAGTTGCCTGCAATCAGTTTCTTCATCGCATCACCAGCAGCAGAAGCCGCCGTCGACGAGCAGGTCGACGCCCGTCACGAAGCTCGCGGCATTCGACAGCAGAAAGACGGCGGGACCGACCATCTCATCGACCGTTGCCATGCGCTGCATCGGCGTCTGCTCCTCGAAGAGCTTGGTCTGGTGAACCATCTCCGGACGCGTGTTCATCGGCGTTGCGGTATATCCCGGCGAGATGGTGTTGACGCGAATGCCGCGGCCGACCCACTCCATCGCGAGCGACTTCGACATATGGATCACGCCGGCCTTGGAAGCGTTATAATGCGCCTGGCTCAGGCCGCGATTGACGATGACGCCGGACATGGAGGCGATGTTGACGATCGATCCACGTCCATTCTTCAGCATGGCGCGCGCTTCTGCCTGGCACGACAGGAAGACACCCTTCAGATTGATGTCCATCAATGTCTGGTACTGGTCTTCCTCCATCTCCTCGGCAGGATTGGCGTTGGCGATACCGGCGGCATTGACGGCAAGCGTCAGTGCGCCGAGTTCCGCTTCGGTACGGGCAACCGCCTCCTCAAGAGAAGATTTGCTGGTGACATCGGCCGCAATCTGGATGGAGCGGCGACCGGCAGCCTTGATGTGCGAAGCCGTGTTCGCCAAACCGTCGTCGGAGCGACGGTCAAGAAGTGCGACATCGGCGCCGCATTGGGCAAGGCCGATTGCGATGCGCTGCCCGATCCCGCTTCCTGCGCCGGTCACGAGCGCGACCTGTCCCTTGAGATCGAAAAGTTTCGGGGCGTTCAGAGTGATGTCGGACACCGCTCTTCCTTTCTGTTTGCCTGGAGCGTTTCCGCTTTTCTTCGAATCGCGAAAATGCCCTATGTTATTGTTTCTTTACGCATTCCGGGCGGAAAACTGCTGCGTACTTTTCCTGGAAATGCTCTAGATTGTCGCAAGTTCCATGACCGAGACATCATTGGCCTCGTCACGGTTCAAAATGCCCGCCTGCTTGCCCTGGGCGAGCACGAGAATACGGTTGGAGACGCCAAGAACCTCCTCGAGGTCGGAGCTGACGACGATGACCGCCACCCCCTGCTTGGCCAGGTTCACGATGATGTCGTAGATGCTTGCTCTGGCGCCGACATCGATACCTCGGGTCGGCTCATCGAGGACGACGACCTTGGGATCGCGCATCAGCCATTTTGCGATGACGACCTTTTGCTGGTTGCCGCCCGACAGGTCCGAGGCATATTGCTCGGCGCGGCCCTTGACGCCGAACTTCGCCACGGCCTTTTCGGCAAAGGCACGCTTGACGCGCGACGTGATCCAACGCCCGCCGAGCTTGTCGAGATTGGCGTAGATGATGTTCTCGCCGATGCGATGACCGACGACGAGGCCCTGTTCCTTGCGATCCTCGGGCACCATGACGATACCCCTTGCGATCGCATCCGCCGGATCACGAAGCTTGAGCTCCTTGCCCTCCAGCCTGATCGAACCGGCGCTAATCGGATCTGCCCCGGAAATGGCACGCACGAGTTCCGTGCGGCCGGCACCAACCAACCCGGCAATGCCGAGGATCTCGCCGGCCCGAACGTCGAACGTCACGTCCCGAAATGAATTGTCGGGAGAAGTCAGCCCACTAACCTGCAGCACCGCCCGGTCAGTCGGCTCGGGAAGAGCCGGGAACATCCGGTCCAGAGAACGACCGACCATGCTTTCGACGATCGTGCGAACCGGTGTGGCACTGTCGGCAAACTCCTGGACGCGCTCGCCATCGCGCAGGACGACGATGCGATCGGTGATCTGCTTGATCTCCTCCATGCGGTGCGAAATGTAGACGATCCCCACGCCTTCTGACCGAAGCTTTCTTACCTGCTCGAACAGGGCTTCGGTCTCCGCTCCACCGAGCGCGGCGGTCGGTTCGTCGAGGATTAGCAGCTTGGCATTGAGCGCCAGCGCCTTGGCGATTTCGATGAGCTGCTGATTGGCCGTCGACAGACCGGCAACCTTTCGCGTCGCCGGTATATGCAGGTTGAGGCGTGCAAGCTGTTCCTGCGCACGCCTGATCATCTGGGGGCGATCGACAGCCCCGTTCCTCATCGGCCATCGCCCGATGAAGACATTTTCGGCGATCGAAAGATGCGGCAGGAGCTGCAATTCCTGATGGATCAGGACGACACCCTTGTCGATCGCCTCGCGTGGAGTGGCTGGGGCATAGGGCTGCCCCAGCCATGTCATTGTTCCCTCGGAGGGCGTGCGTGATCCGGCGATGATGCCCGACAATGTCGACTTGCCGGCGCCGTTTTCACCGAGAAGCGCGACCACCTCACCCGGATAGACATCAAGGCTGACATTCTTCAGCACCTGAAGCGGTCCGTAGCGCTTGGATATGCTCCTCAGGGAAAGAACGGGCTCAGTCACGGCATACCTCCTCAAGACTTCGGCACGATTACGGATGGTTGGCGATGAAGCCGGCCACGTTTTCCTTGGTCGTCAGCGTCGCGTCCATCAGCTGTACTGCAGGCACCTTTTCACCGGCGACGAGCTTGACGGCATTGGCGACCGCATCGCGGCCCATCTTCTGCGTCTGCTGTGTCGCGGTGACGTCGAAGACGCCCTTGCTGAGTGCTTCGAGAGCCGCCGTATCGCCGTCAAAGCCGCCGACGACGATCTTCTGGGACGGGTTTGCCACCTTGATCGCCTGCGCGGCGCCGAGTGCGAGCGCATCGGCCTGGGCAAACACGATCGATACATCCGGATTTGCCTGCAGCATGTTCTGCATGATCTGGAAGCCCTCGTCCTGGGCCCACATGTTGGAATATTGCTCGGCAACCACCTTCACGCCGGGATTTGCCTTCAGCGATTCCGCGCAACCCTTGCTGCGGTCGACTTCCGGCGTCGTGCCCTTCTGACCATGGATGATGACCATCTTGCCCTTGCCGCCGGCCTGCTTGAGGATGTAGTCGCAAACGGCCTTGGCCGACGCGACGGAATCCGTGGCGAGGAAGGTGTCGCCGGGGGCGCCATCGGCGTTGCGGTCGACGTTGACGACCGGAATGCCGGCATTCTTGGCAAGCTTGACGGGAACGCTTGCCGCAGCAGCACCGGCCGGAATATAGATCAGGGCATCGATGTTCTGGGTCAGGAGATCCTGGATCTGGTTGATCTGGGTCGGGCCATCGCCCTTGGCATCCACGGTCACGACCTGAATGCCCCGCTTCTTGGCCTCATCCTCGACGGACTGCTTGATCTGGTTGAAGAAGTTCGCCTGCAGGTTTGCGACGGCTAGGCCGATCTTCTTGGTGTCTTTCGCCTGAACGGAACCCAATGACATCGCCAATACGGCGGCCGAAGCCAGAAGAATGCGCGCAAATTTCATTTCATTTCCTCCTTTTTTCAGTGAACCCTTGGGTATGTCCTCCCCCTCGGGCAAATGATCCGCTCCAAACCTCTCGGAGAGGAAATCGTTGAGGTCCGCCGGGCGCGGACCCGAATATCAGGCCCGCCGCCTGCGGATCGTTTCCGCACCGACTGCAAGTACGATGACGATGCCGATGATGACCTGCTGCAGGAATGGCGAGACGTTGAGCAGATTGAGGCCGTTGCGCAGGACGCCGATGATCAGCACGCCGATGAGCGTGCCGCCGATGCCGCCTGATCCGCCGGAAAGAGAGGTGCCACCAATGACGACGGCCGCAATCGTATCGAGTTCATATCCAAAGCCGCTGGACGGCTGAACGGAGTCGAGGCGGGCTGCAAGCACGATACCGGCCAGACCGGCCAGCACCGCACTTGCGACATAGACGGCGATCGTCACGAGCTGAACATTGATGCCGGCGAGACGAGCGACTTCCGGATTGCCGCCCACGGCATAGAGCATGCGCCCCTCCGAGCGGAAGTGAAGGAACACCCAGGCCACGGCGACAACCGCCAGCATCAGGAAAACCGTCGCGGTCAGCACGCCGAAATGGCGATCGATCGCGAGCATCATGAACCAGTCGGGAAACCCCACGATCTGCTGACCGTCGGTGATCATGTTCGCGACGCCGCGTGCGGCTGACATCATTGCCAGCGTCGCAATAAAGGCCGGAACCCTGAACAGGGTCACGAGAAGTCCGACGATCAGCCCGCTGACCGCGGAAGCGACGAGCGCGACTGCAATCCCCGCGACAAGCGGCAGGCCGGCAATATTTGCCGTCCAGCCCATGACCATCATGGCCAGCGCCAGGACCGAACCGACTGAAAGGTCAATGCCGCCGATCAGAATGACGAAGGTCATGCCGACGGCCATGATCCCAAGCACGGTGATCTGATCGAGAATGTTGAGGCCGTTGCGGAGCGAAAGAAATGCGTCGGTGCTGAGGCTCAGGAAAACGCAAAGAGCAAGCAATCCGACAAGCGGTCCGGTGGCGCCGGTGAGCTTGCTCAGCCAAGTCGCGGACGGATGCTTTTCTTCGCTGACGTTGATCGCCACCATCATTCCTCCCTGGAGATTAGGGCCAGCAGCCAATATTTCCTCAAGCACGAATATTTATTCACGCTTGCTGGAAAATTCATTATCAATTCGCTTTAGCCCTGTCAACCGAGTTTCCGGCTGCCGGTTTTGCAATATGTCACTCTACGGGGCTTGACTAACCGCCTTCCTGTGCAAAAATATAAATACATGAATATTTATGCACACGAGGAAACGATGGAGCCTTCCGAACTTGAGCGGGTTGCCCGCCAGATACGCCTGCGAGACCTCCAAGCGGTCTATGAAGCAGGTGCGGGACATATTGGCGGCGAGATGTCGGTGATCGATCTCCTGACCGCGCTGTATTTCCGCGTGCTGCGCATCTGGCCGGACCAGCCGAAACATCCTGACCGGGACAGGTTCGTGCTTTCGAAGGGACATACGGCATGTGCGCTCTATGTCACGCTTGCGAAGCGCGGGTTCATTCCGGAGGAGGAAATCTCGACCTTCCTGAAACCGCATTCGAGGCTCAATGGCCACCCCAATTGCAACAAGGTGCCGGGCGTCGAAACCAACACTGGTCCTCTCGGCCACGGCCTGCCGGTTGCGGTCGGAATGGCCAAGGCGGCGAAACTATCGGGCGCCGGCTACCATACCTATGTGATCACCGGCGACGGCGAGATGCAGGAGGGCTCCAACTGGGAGGCGATCATGGCCGCGGCCCAGTTCCGGCTGGATAACCTCACCCTGATTGTCGACCACAATCGTTTCCAGCAGGGCGCGGCACTTTCGGATACGAACGACATCGCGCCGCTTCGCCCGAAGCTCGAAGCCTTTGGCTGGGACGTCAGCGAAATCGACGGCAACAATATGCATGAGGTCGTGCCGGCGCTCGAACATCGAAGCGATCGCCCGCATTGCATCGTGGCCCACACCAACAAGGGACACGGCATCTCTTTCATGCAGGACCGTGTCGACTGGCATCACAAAGTTCCAAGCAAGGAACAGTACGAAGTCGCATTGGCAGAATTGTCGGAGGCACTTTGATGAACGCGCCTGTGAATACACCCAAGCTCCACGACTGCCGAGACGCTTTCGCATCGACGCTCGAACGCCTTGCCACTGAGAACGAAACGATCGTCGCCGTCTGCAACGATTCGGTCGGATCTTCGAAGCTCGGCGGCTTCAAGTCCAAGTTTCCCGATCGCCTGGTCAATGTCGGCATCGCCGAGCAGAATATGGTCGGCGTCGGTGCGGGCCTCGCCAATGGCGGGCGCCTCCCCTATGTCTGCGGCGCTTCACCGTTCCTGACGGGCAGATCGCTCGAGCAGATCAAGGCCGACATTTCCTACTCGAATGCCAACGTCAAGCTCGTCGGCATTTCATCCGGAATGGCCTATGGCGAGCTCGGTCCGACCCATCATTCGATCGAGGATTTCGCCTGGACGCGTGTTCTGCCCAATCTTCCGGTGATCGCACCCTGCGACCGCATCGAGACGGCAGCAGCGGTGGAATGGGCGGCAAGCTATAATGGCCCCTGCTTCCTGCGCCTGTCGCGCGTCGGCGTACCCGATCTGCTGCCGGAGGGCCACAAGTTCGAGCTTGGAAAAGCCAATCTCCTGCGCGAAGGTTCCGATGTCACGCTTATCGCAAACGGAACGCTGACCCACCGCATGATGAAGGCCGCCGACATCCTTGCGCAACGCGGCATCAAGGCCCGAGTGCTCAATCTCGCCACGGTTCGCCCGATCGACGAGGATGCCATCATTGCGGCCGCCAAGGAAACCGGCGCGATCGTAACGGCGGAAGAGCATTCGATCTTTGGTGGGCTGGGATCGGCCGTGGCCGAAGTTGTGGTCGACAATGCCCCGGTTCCGATGACCCGCCTCGGCGTTCCCGGCATCTACGCGCCGACTGGGTCGGCCGAATTCCTGCTC
The DNA here is from genome assembly GCF_057784375.1 of Martinezella sp. CNPSo 3964. NCBI lineage: Bacteria > Pseudomonadati > Pseudomonadota > Alphaproteobacteria > Hyphomicrobiales > Rhizobiaceae > Martinezella > Martinezella sp. CNPSo 3964. Next base: position 116,925 of record NZ_JBXSOW010000004.1, on the reverse strand, counting down.
GACGAATTCGGCATGGCCCCGTCGGCTATTGCGGACGCCGCGCAAGCGCTTATCAAGCGCAAGTAGACCAACAGCCGCATTCGAGCCGGGGCGGATTTCCACCCCGGCATTGTTGTCAGTGGAGGATATAATGCGGGCCATTCTGGCAATCGACCAGGGAACCACCAATTCCAAGGCAGTGCTGGTCTCTGAGAGCGGTGGCATTGTTGCCAGAGGCTCGGCTCCAGTGGGCATCTCCTATCCACAGCCGGGCTGGGTCGAACAAGATCCGGATCGGATCTATGCATCCGTCCGCGAGGCGATCGGACTCTGCCTGCAAAGCGCGCCAGGCGCGACAATCGAAGCGATAGCAATCTCCAATCAGCGGGAATCCGTCACCATTTGGGATGCCGAAACGGGCAAGGCTCTTGGCCCGGTGCTGAGTTGGCAATGCCGGCGCACGGCGCCGGATTGCGAGCGTCTCATCGCCGATGGGCATCTGGAGCGCGTCGAAGCGCTGACCGGCCTTCCTCTCGATCCGATGTTTCCAGGTCCGAAGTTCCGGTGGCTTCTTGACCGGGTCCCGCATGGGCGAAAGGTCCGCATCGGAACGATCGACAGCTGGCTCATTCATTGCCTCACTGGCGGCCGCAAGCATGTCTGCGACGCCTCGAATGCCGCGCGAAGCCAGCTGTTCGACCTCGAGGCCCAAGCCTGGAGCGAGGAGTTGGGCGCGATTTTCGGGGTCGATGTCCGGCTGCTTCCGGACGTGCTCGACAGTTCCGCAGATTTTGGAACCACGAATGGCCTTCCCGGCGTTCCGGATGGCACGCCGATCAGAGCGGCCATCGGTGACAGCCACGCGGCATTGTTCGGCCATGGCGCCTTCAAGCCGGGCGATGGCAAGGCGACCTTCGGGACGGGATCTTCCGTCATGACCACGCTGCCGCGCTTCATCGCGCCGCGCAATGGCATTACCACAACGGTCGCCTGGCGCATTGCCAGACAACCAACTTTCGCGTTCGAAGGCAACATCCTTGTGTGCGCCGCAAGCCTGCCCTGGATGGCCGGTATTCTGGGCCTTCCGGATGTTGCCTCCCTTGTCGACCTTGCGGCGACCGCTGAGCCGGGCGGCCCCGGCTTCGTGCCCGCCTTCGTCGGGCTGGGTGCGCCCTACTGGAATTCCGACGCCCGCGCTCTGTTCTCCCAGATCAATTTCAGCACCACCCGCGCGCAGATGGCCCGCTCGGTCACCGATTCGATCGCACTGCAGGTGCACGACGTGATCACGGCGATGCGGGCACAGAGTGGCGGTAAACTCGGCACGCTTTACGTCGACGGTGGACCGAGCCAGAACCGCTTCCTCATGCAGTGCGTGTCGAACCTGGTGAAACACGCAGTCATTCAGTGCGAGGCACCGGAGGCATCGGCGCTTGGAGCAGCCTATCTTGCAGGTCTTTCGATCGGTCTGTGGCCGAATCTCGATGCTATCACAGCGCTTCCGAGAAACACCGAAGTCATCGAGCCGGAAACCATCGACGGTACGGGCCTCCTGAACAGGTGGAATGATGCGCTGGCCCGCTCGACGTTGCGTACAACTCCGGTTAAAGGTGAATAAAAATTCACCCCGGGATCAACGATGGCTCGCCTTAACGAACTCCGTCTCATCTCAAGAGTTGCCCAGATGTACCATATAGAGGGCAAACGGCAGGCAGATATCGCGCAGCACCTTCGCCTGTCGCAGGCAACCGTATCGCGAATGCTGAAACGGGCTGAAGCGGAAGACATCGTGCGCACAAGCGTCATTCCGCCCGTGGGCACCTATAGCGAACTCGAAGGAGCACTGCGCGAGAAATACGGTCTCCCCGAGGCGATTGTCGTCGAGTGCACCGAGGACCGGGACGGCGCCATCATGGCCCGGATCGGCGAAGCTGCCGCGCATCTTCTCGAAGTCACACTTGCACCCGGCGAGATCATCGGCGTGTCGAGCTGGAGCCAGACGATCTTCAGGATGGTGGAAAATATTCACCCCCAGAAGAGCGCACAGGCCAAATACGTCGTCCAGACGCTTGGTGGCATGGGTGACCCATCGGTCCAGACGCATGCCACCCAGCTGACCACCCGCCTTGCACGACTGACCGGCGCCGAGCCGAAGCTGCTTCCGGTGCAGGGTGTGACGACCTCGCGCGAGGCCAAACTCCTGATGCAGGCGGATCCGTTCGTGCGGGAGACGATGGATCTCTTCGGCAGCATTACGCTCGCCATCGTCGGGATCGGCGCCGTCGAGCCATCGGAACTGTTGGCGAGGTCCGGCAATATCTTCTCGTCACGGGAGCTTGCCGATCTTGCCGAGGCAGGCGCTGTCGGCGATATATCGTTGCGTTTTTTCAACAAGGACGGCAAGCCCGTTAAGACGCCGCTCGATGAGCGCGTCATCGGCTTCCCGCTTGAAGATCTCGAACGCGTCGATCGGGTCATCGCGCTTGCCGGCGGGGCGAAGAAAACCGCCGCGATTGCCGGCGCCTTGAGGATCGGAGTTATCGATACGCTGATAACGGACAAGTTCAGCGCCGAGCGCCTTATTGAGTCATAGGCGGCCACAACAGCAACAATCTGTCGCTAATTGGAACGCCGCCTACGGGATGGGCTGTAAAAACATCAGCCGTCGTCAGCTCAGATATCAACGATGAGGCCTTTGGCCTTCAATACAGCTTCAAGCTTGCTGACTTCGATGACCGATTTCCCCTGCTTGTAGGCTTCGATGTATCCAGCCTCGGCCTCGTCGCGAGCCTGCGAGAGCTGGGCGACATCCTGTGCTTCCCCCTGGCGGACGATGACCAGCCCATCAGCGTCACCGATGACGATGTCGCCGGGATTGATGATCTCTCCGCCGACGATGACCGGATCGTTGACCGCCGCGATCGTTTCCTTGACCGTGCCCTTGATGCAGACGCTGAGCGAGAAGACCGGAAATCCGAGCTCTCTCAGCTGCAGCGTGTCGCGCACGCCGGTATCGGTCACGAGACCGCCGATGCCCTTGGCAAGGCAGGCATTGGCGAGCACATCACCGAAGGAGCCGGCTTCCTCATATTCGCCTGCGGAGACGACGATGATATCGCCAGGTTTGGCGTAGTTGATCGCAAGCTGCAGCATGATGTTGTCGCGCGGCGCGCATTTCACCGTGAATGCCGGGCCGCAAAGCTTCATGCGATAATCCACGGGCTTCAGCCGCGAGGACAGCGCACCACGGCGTCCCTGGGCCTCGTGGATCGTTGCGGGCGAGAATTTGGCGAGCGCGTCGATGTCGGCCTTGCTCGGGCGCTTGGCAATATCTTTGATGTGGGTCACGGAAACCTCCCATGGTTAAGCCGGCGGCGGGCACGCCCACCGCCTGTGATCGATGACAATTTTCGGATGGATGATTGGCCGGACTAAGCGGCCGATGGTCAGGGAATCGGGTCGAACTTCAATTCGGTAATCGGCACGACCTTTTCGGTACGCGTCATTTTGTACTCGGTATTCGGACCAAGCCATTTCTCCCAGATCTTGTTGATCTCGCCCGCGCCGTCGAGCTTGTGGAGGATTTCGTTGATCTTTGCGGTCAGCGCCGGTTGATCCTTTTGCATGCCGATACCGACTGGCTCCAGCAGCATGGGGTCGTCGATCATGCGCATCTGCTTGCCCTTCGTCTTGGATTCGTTGACAAGCAGCGTCGTCGTCATGGTGTTGGCGACGAGACCGCGCGCCTTGCCCTGCTGAACGGCGAGATAGGCAGACCCGGTATCCTGAAAGGTCAACGGGTCGGACTTGTTGAGTTTGATCGCCAGTTCCGAAGTGGAGCCCTTGGTCGAGGCGAGACGCTTGCCTTCGAAATCGGCCTTCGTCTTGCCGGCGTCATCCGCAGGGACAATCAGCATTTCCTTGGCGATATAATAGGGGTCGCTGAACTGGATCTGCTCTGCGCGGCTCAGCGTATAGGCAAGGTTGGCAACCGTGATGTCGACGCGGCCAAGCTTCACTTCGGGAACACGCGCCTCGACCGAGATCGGCTTGATCTCCGCCTTCACGCCCAGTTCGTTTGCAATCGCCCGGCACAGATCGACATCGAAGCCGACCATTTCTCTGGTTTTCGGATCCGGCGAGGAAAACGGCGGCACGTCGGCATAGGTTGCGCAGCGAAGCGTTTTTGCCGACATGATGGTGTCGAGCTGATCCGCCTTGGCCGGTAGGGCAATGGTGACGCCGGAAAGCGCCAATGTCACGGTAAGATATTTCCAGTTCATTGCTGTTCTCCTTGTTATTGATTTCAGGTGCTTAGTGGCGCAGATCCGAAAGAAAGCGCTGAGCCCTGGGATGACGTGGATTCTTGAAAAACTCTTCTGGAGGCGCAGTCTCCAGGATCTCGCCGGCATCGATGAACCAGATCCGGTCGGCCACGTCGCGGGCAAAGCCCATTTCATGAGTGACGCAGAGCATGGTCATTCCTTCGGCCGCCAGGCTTTTCATGACACTAAGGACTTCGCCGACCATCTCGGGATCAAGCGCGCTCGTCGGCTCGTCGAAGAGCATGACGGGCGGCTCCATTGCGAGGGCACGGGCGATGGCCACGCGTTGCTGCTGACCGCCTGAAAGTTGGCCTGGATAGGCATTCGCCTTGTCGGCAAGACCGACGCGATCAAGCAATGCGAGCGCCTTGTCGCGCGCCACTTTCGCCGGCACGCCCTTGACCCGGATCGGCGACATCGAAACGTTGTCGACGACGGACAAATGGGGAAACAGGTTGAAATTCTGAAAGACGAAACCGATCCGGCTGCGCAGCCGATTGAGCTCGGCAGCGCCCATCGCGGCATGAATATTCCTGCCCTCAAAATCTATCGAACCGCTATTGATCTCTTCCAGCCGGTTGATCGTGCGGATCAGCGTCGACTTGCCGGAACCGGATGGTCCGCAAATGACAACGACTTCGCCGCGGCTGACATCGGCATTGATGTTGTTCAACACCTGGTAATGACCGTAGCTCTTGCAGACCTCGCGAAGACGGATCTCCCGAGCGCCGTCCTGCGGTGCGGAAACTGGGATGCTCATAGCTGCTCCGTGAATGTTTTTAAGGGAACGACGTCGCTGCGCAGGCGCATCTTCCTTGGCCCGGCCCGCCGGCGGGCAATTCGCTGTTCGACGCTGTTTGCGACGTGGGTCAGGCTCCAGCAAAGCCCATAGTAGACAACGGCGAGGATGAAGAAGACCTGGAAGGGCTGCGACAGAAGCTGGTTGTTCACCTGGCTTGCCGCAAAGGTCAGGTCCGGCACGTTGATGATGTAGCCAAGCGTCGTGTCCTTGATCGTCGAAACGAAGGTCGAGATCATGCTCGGAATCATGTTGTAGAGCGCCTGCGGCAGGATCACGAAGCGCATCGCGCCGATGTAACTATGGCCAAGCGCCCTGGCGGCATCCATCTGCCCTTGGCCGAGCGAGACGATGCCGGCCCGAACGACCTCGCTTAAGAACGCGCCCTCATAGATCACAAGCGTTACCAGCATGATCAGGAAGCTCGGGACATCCGCCCCCGTCCAAAGCGGAACGATGAAATAGCACCACAGGATCAGCATCAAAAGCGGGACGCCGCGCGTGATGTAGACGAGGCCGGTCGCGGGCCATCTGAGGACTGCCCATTTGGAAAGGCGGGCCATGGCAAGCAATATGCTGACGGGGAACGCCAGCGCGATGGCGAGTGCCGAAAGGATGAGGGTGTTGGCAAGGCCGCCCAGCGGGCCGTTGGGATACTGGCCGATCAGCAGCAGCAGCCAATAGTCATGGATGATCTTGATGACGTCCTGGATCACGCGCGCGCCCTCCGCATCGGATCGCTGCGCAGCGAGATGTATGCGCCGAAGGCCATGATGATGAGAGAGAAGAACAAATAGATGACTGTACCGATCAGGTAGATCTCGAAGGTGCGGAAACTGACATTGTCGATTTCCTTGACGGCATGCGTAAGCTCCGACGCACCGACGACGATTGCGAGACTACTGTTCTTGAACAGCGACACACTATGATTGATGAGCGGCGGCAGGGCATTGCGTATGCCCTGAGGCATGATGACGAAGCGCATGGCCGAGATGTAGCCATGCCCGAGCGCCTTGGCCGCTTCCATCTGCCCCGGGCTGACCGAGCGCAGGCCGGAGCGCAAATCCTCGCTGAAATAAGCGGCCTGGCACAGTCCCAGCCCTATAATGGCAAAGATTGCCTCGGCGTTGTGGTCGGCGAGCCAGTCGGTGACGCCTTGCGGCATCAGCGTATAGATCCCGAAGTACCAGAACATCAGCTGCACCAGCGTCGGCACGTTGCGATGGTAGGAGACGTAGGCCTTCACGATCGGATCGCCGATGCGAAGCGGCGAGACCCGGAAGGCAAAGAGCAGGACGGCCAGCGTCATCGCAAGGAGCCAGGAGCCGACATAGATGACGAAGGTCATCTCGATGCCCTGCAAGAGCATCGCGACGTAATCCGGGTTCCTAAGGATGGCCGACAGATCGAACCCGCTCACCGCTTCGCACCTTCCGCATCATAGGTGGCGGCGGAGGTCTCGGGCTTTGCCGTCTGCAGACCGCCCATGACCTGCAATGTCGGCGTGATCTCCATGTGGCCGATATTGACCGCGACCGGCGCCGAAATCGCAAAGGCGATCGCATCCGCGATATCGGCCGCCTGCGGCAACTCGAACCCGTCGATGAAGCGTTCGCGCACGCTCGGATCATCACCATGGACGTGGTTGAAGATATCGGTCGCGACGCGGCCGGGGCAGATTTCGGTGACGCGAACCCGCTTGCCGAATGCGTCGATGCGCAGCTGGTTCGACAGCATCGCAACGCCGGCCTTGACGGCATGATAGGTGGAATTGCCACCGAAATTGTAGTTTCCCGCAATTGAGGAGATGTTGATGACGTGTCCGCGGTCGCGAGCGACCATTCCGGGCACGATGAGGCGGCAGATGTGCAGAACGGCGCGGAGATTGACATCGATGAGGAGATCGATGTCCTCTTCGTCAGCCTGAAGGAATTTCTTCGGCCGGTCGACGCCCGCATTGTTGACCAGAATGTCGAACTGAACCCGGTTCGCAAGATCCGCGATTGCGGCGCGATCCGTCACGTCGATGACGTGGGCGATGCATCCCGTGCGCTCGGCCAGTTCCTTCAGGGCGCCGGCGCTGCGGGCGATCGCATGCACCTTGATACCCTCGCGGCAAAGCCGCTCCACCACCGCGGCGCCGATACCGGAGGAGGCGCCGGTGACCAGCGCGGTCTTGTAGTCGGAGAATGGCATTCTGATCCCCTTTTTGTTGGTTTGGACATTAGCGAAGCTTCAACTCCTTGCCTAAGACCGATTATTTTTGGAGTAATAAGCAAGTTTTATGGAGGTCTGCCGGCCGCAGGCGAGCCGGCCTTGGCCGAGGGGCGTCGCGCCACTTTTGCAGCGATCCGCATGGCGTTCCGACATCGGCGCGCGTTGCAAAACAGATGCGCGTCTGCAAACATGCCCCGTAAAGACAGAACAGTACCCAAAGCCATGGATATCAGACGCTTCAAATCCTTCATCGCTATCGTCGATAGCGGCAGCATCACGCGGGCCGCCGATATCCTGCATCTCGCCCAGCCGGCACTCAGCCAGCAATTGGCGGCGCTCGAGGAACATTTCGGCCAGAAACTCCTGATCCGAAGCCAGCAGGGCGTCAGCATGACCGATGCCGGGCATGCGGTTTATCGGCACGCGCAGATCATTCTGCGCCAGATGGAGCAGGCGCAGGCCGATGCTGCCGCAGCCGGCAATTCGCTTGCCGGGCGCGTCTCGGTCGGCCTCGTGCCTTTCAGCAGCGCCGCCACGCTTTCGGTCGATCTCCTGGCGGAAACACGCAAGAGGCACCCCGGAATTCTGCTTCATCTGACGGAGAGCGTCGGTCAGACCTATAGCCAGATGATCATGACCGGCCGGCTGGAAATGGCGTTGATCCACGGCACGGGGCCGATCAAGGGCGTGCGGTTCGAGCCGATCCTGAGGGAGGAATTCTATCTCGTTGCCCATCGCAATTTCGCGATCGACCCGGACCAGAAACCCGTGCCGGTCAGCGCGCTGGACGGGATGCCGATGCTGCTGCCGCCGGCCTACAATTTCGTGCGCCGGGCCGTCGATGCCGCCTTCACGCGCAGCCGCATCAATCTGAAGGTCGTGGCCGAAGTCGAAATCGTGCGAACACTGGCGCGCGCCGTCGGCGGCGGGCTTGGCGCGACAATCATGCCGAAGGCGATTGCCGACCGTATCGTCTCCGAATCGAGCGAACCGCTGGTCTGCCGGCTGATTTCGCCGCGGATCGAGGAAACGCTGTCGCTTTGCACGTCCGATCAGAACTCGCTGTCGGAGCCGGCATTCGCCGTCAAGGACATTCTCGTCGAGCTGACCGAGCAGTTGAAATTATAGAGTTTTCCGGCCCGTAGACCGTGCCGGAAACACGAGGGATCACCGGTCAGCGCATATCGCGGCAGAACTCGGCGATGCGGGCGCAGCCCTCGCCAAGCTTTTCCATGCTTGTCGCATAGGAGATGCGGAAATAAGGGCTCATACCATAAGCGGAGCCCTGCACCGTCGCGACATGGTGCTCATCGACCAGCGCCATGACGAAATCGACATCGCTCTCGATCTTGCGCCCGCCCTTGGTGGTCCTGCCGATCAGGGTGGACATATTGGGATAGATGTAGAAGGCGCCTTCCGGCTTGTGGCAGCGCAGTCCATCGACCTTCGACAGTTGATCGAGCACGAAGTCGCGTCTGTCCCTGTAGATCGCCGCCCGCTCCTTCAGGAGATCCTGCGGTCCGTCCAGTGCTGCGATCGCCGCTGCCTGCGTGACGGTTGCGATGCCGCCGCTGTTCTGACCGTTGACGTTGCTGATCGCGGCAATCAATTCCTTCGATCCGCTGGCGCAGTATCCCAGGCGCCAGCCGGTCATGGCATAGGCCTTGGAGACGCCGTTCATCGTCAGGACCCGGTCGTAAAGCCTCGGTTCGGCATCGGCTATCGTGCAGAATTCGAACCCGTCATAGACCAGATGCTCATAGATATCGTCGGTCAGGATCCAGACGTTCGGATGGCGCAGCATGACTTCGGCGATCGCGGCCATTTCCGCGCGCGAGCAGGCGGCACCCGTCGGATTGTTCGGAAAATTCAGGAGAAGCCATTTGGTGCGCGGCGTGATCGCAGCCTCGAGGTCTTCCGGACGCAGCTTGAACCCGGCCTGCTCGAAGCAGGGGACGGCGACCGGGACGCCGCCGGCAAACTTGACGATGTCGGCGTAGCTGACCCAGGACGGCGTGGGAATGACGACCTCGTCGCCTGGATTACAGGTGGCCAGCATCGCATTGAAGATCACCTGCTTGCCGCCGCCGGAAACGACGATCTGGCTTGCATCATAATCGAGATTGTTGTCGCGCTTGAATTTTCTGCTGATTGCAGCCTTCAGCGCTGGTGTGCCATCCATCGGCGGATATTTGGTGTCGCCGCCAAGTGCGGCCGCATGCGCTGCCTCGATCGCATGGGCGGGTGTCGAAAAATCCGGCTCCCCCGAGGAGAGGCTGACAACCTTGATGCCCTTGGCGGCCAGTTCGCGGGCGCGTTGGGTCATGGCGGCGGAGGCGGAGATGGAAACGTTCTTCAGACGATCGGCTGTGGAAGGCATTGGCGTGCTCTTTCAATGGAAAAGAAAAACTTGCTGGCCAGCAACATCAAGATGCGAGTTCGGCCGCAGGCGCCAAGGTGGCGCCGGAAGCCTCGATTTCACTTCGGATGACGCGGGCAAGGTCGAGCGAGCCGGGCGTATCGCTGTGGACGAGGATCGATCGGGCTCGCATTTCAAGCGTGCTGCCGTCGATCGCCTCGACGGTCCCATCCGTCAGAAAGCGACGCACCCGTGTGCGGACCGCGGCCTCGTCCTTGACCAGCGCGCCCGGCAGACCGCGGGCAACGAGCCTGCCGTCGGCATCATAGGCGCGGTCAGCCAGAAACAGCGCCATCGTCTTGAGTTTCGCGCGCCTTGCCGCCTTTTCGATTTCACTGCCTGATGTCACGAAGACGACCAGACGCGGATCGACCGCGGCAATGGCATTCATCATCAGATCGGCGAGCGCTGGATCGCGATTGACCATATTGCCCATCGCCGCATGAAAGCTGAAATGTCCGACACTCATGCCCTCGCTCCTGGCGATCGCGATCAATGCGCCGAGCTGATAGAGCATCTGCTGGCGAAGCTCGTCCGGCTGGAACGGCATCTCGCGCCGGCCGAAACCGGGCCGATCCGGCAGACCCGGATGCGCGCCGATACCCACGCCGTTTTCCTTCGCGAGGCGAACCATGCGCGCCATCGTGTCCGGATCGCCGCCATGAAAGCCACAAGCGATATTGGCGGACGACACGATCTTCATCATCGCTTCGTCGTCGCATAGCCGATAGGGGCCGAAACCTTCGCCCATGTCGGAATTCAGATCGATTTTCACCGCTTCCTCCCCTTGGTCCCTGCTACTCTCATCAGGCCATCGCCTTCAAGGCGCGCTTGACCATTTGCGACGTCCGCCTGACGTCCTCGACGTAGCGGGTCACGGCCTGTTCAATGGCGCGCGCCTCCGTATGCGTCGAGCGGACGAAACGGAGCCGGATGCCGATCCGAGCCTGGCCAAGCCGCCACAGATCGCATTCGATGACGCCGGCAATCTTCGGATAGCCACCGGCGGTATTGGCATCGCTCATCTGAATGATCGGCTCGCCGGCCGGCGGGACCTGGATCACGCCAGGCACAACGCCATGCGAGCGCATCTCGACTGTCGCCGTCGGTTTGATCGGTTCGCCGGACAGGCGATAGCCGGTGCGGTCGCTGCTCGACGATATCCTCCAGCTCTGGTTCCAGAAGGCCTCGCCATCGGCGGCAAATAGCTCATGTTCGCCGGCGACGACCGCACGGACGGATAGAACACCGTCGACCGGAGCCGGAAAAACATCCTTTAACGCCACCGCAGGCTCGACGACGGCAAGACCACCTGCCGGCAGGGGGAGCGCATCGGCGGATGTGCCAAAATCAATCCGGTCGCCGTTGACGAGCGCTCGACCGGCATTGCCGCCGAAGCCGCCACGCAGCGACGTGCTGCGCGAACCCATGAGAACCGGCACATCCAGCCCTCCACGAAAGACGATGTAAGCGCGCGCTAACCTAGGCGGCTGCCTTAGCTCGAGGATCTGGCCAGGCTCGGCGACGTGGGTGCACCAGGCAATCAGCTCCCGACCGTCCAGCACCGGGCTGCCATCCGCGCCCGTGACGGCAAAGACGGCACCCGTTCCGAACCGCAGTTTGAACGGAAAGGTCTGAACCTCTATGGCCGCCGCATCGTCGTCGTTGCCAACAAGGATATTGCCGATCTTCACCGCAAGAGGGTCCATCGCGCCGCTGGCTGTGACGCCGATGTCGCGGTAGCCGGGGCGACCAAGATCCTGGATCGTGTTGAATGGGCCGGTTTCGATGATCTCGATCATAGCTCGATCCTCGCCGGCAGAAAGTGGATGATATCGCCGGGCACCATCAAAGCCGGCGTCGCGGCAGTCGGATCGAACATCTGCAGTTCCGCGTGGCCGAGCGAATTCCATCCATTCGGACCCGTCAGCATCGCAACCCCCGTCTGCATTCCGCCGATCGTCACGCTGCCCTTCTCCATCCTTAGCGAAGGAACGGTCTTGCGGGGCATGTATATGCGCGGATCGAGCCCGTGCAGGTAACCGAAACCGGGGGCACTTCCCAAGGCAAATACGCGGTAACTCGCCTCATAGTGTATGCGCACGACCTCGCGATCGCTCAAGCCGCAAAAATCGCAGATGGCCGGAAGATCGATTGCATAAGCGCCGCCATAGTGAACCGGGATTTCGATGACTTTTCCCGCGAGGTCCAGGCTCTGGGCATTGTTCCATGCCTCAAGAAACCGGCCTGTCACCAGCTCGGGATCCTCTGGCGTCTCCCTGAGGATCGCCAGAAGATTGGTCATTCCGGGAATCACTTCTGCTACATCAGTCCAGCCCTTGACCGTTTGCGCCAGAGCCCAGATCCTCCGCTGCGCAGGCAAATCGAATTCGCCAGGTGCTTCGAGCAGGAAAGACCGCGTGCCGATGCAGGAAATCCTTGCCCGGCCCTTGGAAGCAGGAACGATTTCGCGCGGCGATGTGACGGTGTTCGAAGTGGTAATCATGACAGCGGCTCGATTTCGAACAGGGGATCACCGAATCCGACCAGGGTTTCGGGATCTACCGATCGCCTGGCCAGCAAACCGGACCTGCCGGCCGGAATGGGAAGCAGGACGGAACCGACGCGAATAAAACCGATCACATCCTGGCTTGAGACGGTGCGAGGCAGACGCTCGGTTCCGTTGGAATCCGAAGGATGCAAAGGATAGAAGTGGCCCGCCATTGGCGCTTTGACCACCGCCACCGATGTCGCAGGAGCAAGCTGCGCGTTTCCTGTCAGGCTGATTTGGGCACCCCCGGCCTTCGAGACCACGATGCGCAGATTGCCATCTGGTCGCGAAATTTCCAGGCCATCGACGCCTGCTGCCGTCAGTGCGTCGGCCAGAGCAGCGATGGTTGACGGATCGCTAAAGTCGATCGCGCTCATGCCGCCCTCCTCTGCCGAAGCCATTGTTCCAGATAGTGGATATCCGTCTCACCGCGGGCAAACCCTTCATCCTCGAACAATGTGCGCAGCAGCGGCAGGTTGGTGGAAATCCCCTCTATCCGAGTGGCGCCAAGCGCCTCGCGCATTTTGGCCATCGCTTCTGCTCGTGTAGGCGCATGAACGATCAATTTGGCGATCAGCGAGTCATAATAGGGCGAGACCCGATAGCCGGCATGAATATGGGTATCGACCCGGATTCCCGGCCCTTCCGGCAGGATTAATTCAGAGATCGTACCCGCCGAAGGCAGGAAACTTTCGGGATCCTCGGCGTTGATGCGGCATTCGAAGGAATGGCCGGTACACGCCACATCATCCTGGCGTATTTCCAAGGGGAAACCCTGGGCGACCATTATCTGCGCCTGGACGATATCGATCCCGCTGGTCATCTCGGTGACGGGATGTTCGACCTGCAGGCGCGTGTTCATCTCGATGAAATAGAAGGCACCGTTTTCGTAGAGGAACTCGAAGGTTCCGACGCCACGGTAGCCGATCTGCCGGCAGGCTTGCACGCAGGCCATGCCGACCGGCTTTATCGTTTCCGAAGAAATCCCGGGTGCCGGTGCCTCTTCCACCACCTTCTGATGCCGGCGCTGCATGGAGCAATCGCGATGCCCGAGCCAGACGGCATTGCCATAGGCATCGCAGAGCACCTGAATTTCGATGTGACGCGGATGCTGGAGGAACTTCTCCATGTAGAGCGCCGGGGAACCGAAAGCCTGACGAGCCTCTTCCGATGTCAGGGCGACGGCCTCGTGCAGCTCGCCTGCCTCGAGCACCACCCGCATCCCCCTGCCACCTCCGCCGCCTGCGGCTTTGATGATCACGGGATAGCCGATCTCCTCAGCGATCCGCTCGACCGAAGCCGGATCATCCGGAAGGGAAGTGTCAGGACCGGGCACGCAAGGCACACCAGCAAGGATCATTGCCCGTTTTGCCGATATCTTGTCGCCCATGGTCGCGATCGAGGAGGCTTCGGGGCCGATGAATGCGATGCCGGCTCTCTCGACGGCTTCGGAAAAGGCGGCGTTCTCGGACAGAAACCCGTAGCCGGGATGGATCGCACCTGCCCCGGTCAGCTGCGCGGCAAGGAGGATCGCATTTTGATTGAGATAACTGCCGGCTGCATTCGAAGGACCGATGCACAGAAAGGTGTCGGCAGTCTTGCCATAAGGCGCCCGCCTATCGGCTTCGGAGCAGATCGCGACCGTCTTCAACCCGAGTTCGCGGCAAGCGCGCTGAATTCGCGCAGCAATTTCGCCCCGATTGGCAATGAGAACCGTATCGAAACGTCGCCCCGCCTTGTCGAAAGCTTCCGCCATCACGCGATCTCCGCGAGTATGTCGCCCGTCTCAACTTCACCGCCATCTATTTCGGTGAGGTGCCCGATGCGACCGGCCTCGGGGGCTGCGATCTTGTTGAAGACCTTCATCGCTTCGATGATGAAAAGCGTCTGCCCCTCCTCCACCATGTCGCCGATCTTAACGAAAGGCTCCTGTCCAGGTGCTGGCGCCCGGTGCAAGACACCGAAGATCGGCGCTCTCACAACAATGGAGTCCTGCGATTTGCACGAAACATCGCCGCCTTGTTCAGCGCGGCCGGTTGCTACGCTGGCAGGCATCTGCGCTGCAGGGAACGGATCCGTCGGACTGGACGTTCGGAAGATCCGAACCGTGACATCCTTTTCCGTTACCGTGAGTTCGGTAACGTTGGATCGCCCAACAAAATCGATCAGTGTTTTTATCTTCGACAGATCCATGCGAGAACTCGGTATTTCGGAGCACCTCACGCGATCCAACGATGACAGCGTTTGGCTGGCTTCTTCCCTACACGATGGCTCTCACGATGGGGTCAAACGAACTTTTGATGACGCGGCTCTGCAGTCGATGCAGGCAGCTGCAGTTAATCCATTTATCAAGGACTTACGGTAACTTTGTTCATCGGGAACAAAGGTCGTTCGCAACGCTCGGAGTCAAGCCACAGCACCTGGCATGATGTGATCGCCTATGGCAATTCAAAGCTCGAGGCGCTCGACGACCCACAGCTCTATATCATCATCCGGACGCTCGGCGATGAGCGTGCCGTCATGCTCGCCAATCTCTCCTCAGAAACGGCAGCCGTCGACGGCGGTGCCTATGCGTCGCCTGGTCTCAAGCTCGTATCGAGCAATTACCATGGCTGCGCCGAGCAGATGGAGGCCATCAAAACCCTACGGCCGTGAGAAGCTTTGACTTTCCTGTCATCTGCGTGATGACGAGCTGAGTGAAACGCCGTCGGCAAGCCTCTGATTTCGCCGCCATTCTCCCTTGCTTTGAATATCAGGTCCGATCGTTGCCAAAACCATCGGCAGTTGCATTACAGGCTTGCCCGAGCCAGTCGGAAAAGGCGCGTACCTTCTGGCGGGCTTCGGCCCTTGCCGGCCAAAGCGCATAGTAGCCGTAGCCACTGTCGATGATTCGCTCGAAGGGAGCGACCAGCTCGCCGCTTTCCAGATCCTGCCTGGAAAAGACGAGAT
Source organism: Martinezella sp. CNPSo 3964 (assembly GCF_057784375.1). Taxonomy (NCBI): domain Bacteria; kingdom Pseudomonadati; phylum Pseudomonadota; class Alphaproteobacteria; order Hyphomicrobiales; family Rhizobiaceae; genus Martinezella; species Martinezella sp. CNPSo 3964. The sequence continues at coordinate 101,686 of NZ_JBXSOW010000004.1, read as the reverse complement.
CGCCCATCGTTACGCCATAGCCGCTCGCCGCCGCGGTCATGGCGAAATCCTGCGTGTCGAAGACCTGATGACGGGAGGCCTGGAAGGAATAGGCGCCTTCGGCCTGCAGCCACAATGTCCAGTCGCTATGGCGTGGATTGGAGTGCAGGAGAACGCAGTTCTGCAAGTTCTTAACCTCAGGCGGATCGCCGAGCCTGGATAGAAATTGCGGCGAGCACATCGGCGTCAGCTGTTCCCGCAACAGCGGCAGCACATCCATGCCGGGCCAATGGCCATTGCCATAGGTAATCAGCATGTCGATGTCGCCGACCGAAAAGGTCGGCCGCAGGAACCAGGCGGTGTCGATGTTGATGTTCAGATCTTCGTGATGGCTATGAAGATCTGGCAGGCGCGGCAGGAACCATTTGCGTGCGAAGGTTGGCGGCATGCGGATCGTTAGGGATCGCACCGTCGTTCGCGTCGCCTCGAACGAGGTCTTCAACGACGCCAGCAGTCCGTCGACGATTGGAATCAGTGCCATGCCGCGTTCCGTCAGCGCCACTTTACGAGTGTGGCGCTCGAACAGGCTGCAACCGAAATAATGCTCGAGTTGCTGCACCTGCCGGCTGATCGCACTCTGGCTGAGATTGAGCTCTACCGCCGCCGCCGTGAAGCTGCCCGTTTCCGCGACGACGGAAAATGTCTGCAGCGTCTGCAGCGGCGGCAACCTGTTGTGATCGAACCTCGGCTCCATTCCCTACCCGGCTTCTCCGCTGCTATCTCGAAAAGCAAGCATTAAAGCATGTGCATGGAATGGCAACCGACGGCGCTCAGGCGATTGCGCGGCGCACCGTCTCTATGGCTTCCCGGACCCGGCGCGGCGCCGTGCCGCCCTTGTGATCGCGGCTGGCGACAGAGCCCTCGACGGTCAACACCCCGAAGACATCCTCGCGAATGATCGGCGCAAAGGCCTGCATGTCAGCGAGGGAAAGCTCTGCGAGCGTCGGGAGCGCCTTGTCGCGGGCAGCACCGACGATCGCCGCGACCGCATGGTGCGCATCGCGAAACGGCAGGCCGGCGCGAACGAGATAATCGGCAAGATCGGTTGCCGTCGAATAGCCCTGATTGGCGGCCGCAAGCATCCTTGCGTGCTTCACCGTGATCGTCGGGATCATCTGCGCCGTGACGCTGACGGCCGCGCGGACGGTCTCAAGGGTATCGGTGAGCGGCGGCTTCGATTCCTGCTGGTCCTTGTTGAAGGCAAGCGGCTGACTTTTCATCAGCGCCGCCGAAAAAGCGAGATTCCCCATGACGCGGGCGGCCTTGCCGCGCACCAGTTCCGCAAGATCCGGATTGCGCTTCTGTGGCATGATCGACGAGCCGGTGCAGAACTGGTCGCCCACTTCGATGAAATCGAACATCGGCGTGCACCAGAGGATCACTTCCTCGCTGAAGCGCGACAGGTGCCCCATGATGATCGAACCGGCGCTGCAGACGTCGACGACATAGTCGCGGTCGGAAACGGCATCGAGCGAATTGGCAAAGGATGCGGCAAAGCCAAGCTCGGAGGCGCTGTATTCGGGATCGATCGGATAGCCGCTTCCAGCAAGGGCCGCAGCACCAAGGGGGGAAACGTTGAGCCGTTCCCGCGCCGCGCCGACGCGATCGAGATCACGCAGGAACATTTCGACATAGGCCATGAGATGATGACCGAAGGTGACCGGCTGCGCCACCTGCAGATGGGTGAATCCCGGCATGATCGCATCGGCATGTTTTTCAGCCAGTTCAACAAAGGCACCGATCAGCGTTTTCAAATCATCGGCCAACAAATCCAGCTGCTCGCGGGCATAGAGGCGAATGTCGGTCGCGACCTGATCGTTGCGCGATCTGGCGGTATGCAGCTTCTTGCCGGCATCGCCGATCAGCGCGATCAGCCGATCCTCGACATTGGTGTGAACGTCTTCGAGCTCCGCCTTCCATTCGAAGGTGCCAGAGCGCATTTCTTCCGCCACCTGGTCGAGGCCGGTCTGGATTTTACCGTTTTCGTCAGCGGTCAGAATGCCGGCGCGGGCAAGCATCTCGGCGTGGACCTTCGATCCGGCGACATCGTGCAGGGCGATGCGCTTGTCCTGGTCAAGGCACTCGTGAAAGCTCTCGAAATCCCTGGAGACCGCTTCCTTGAACAGCGGCGACCAAGTGGCTTCTTTCTGATTTCTCATCGCGGTCTTCCCTTTTGAACGAATGCCGCCCTCCTCCGGGTGCATCCTTTATTGAAGCAGCGCAAGCAGGCTGCAGGCGTCGGTCTGATTTTCGAGGTCGAGAACAAAGTCGCTGATGGCATCGACCTTCGCTGCCGGCAGCACCATGCCGGCGAGCGCGGCATATTTGCCGAGCAGCCGCTCGTCGCTCAGCGGGTTCTGCGGGCCTCCGAGGGGAAATTCGACGACAAACCGATGTCGCTCGCCGGGGGCAGTCACAATCGTGATTGCCGGCTCGTCCTCGTCCTTCATGGCGGGATCGATACGCACCGTGATGCGCTCCATCAAAGGGCCGATCTCGGCTGCCGACCAGGCGGCTTCCTCTAGTTCGGCCAAAAAAACCTTGCCGTAACGCAGCCGAGCCGCCAGGGCATAGGGCAGGCTCATCTGGGCCTGTGCACGCGACTGGATGACCTTGCCGCCGCACATGCCATACTGGAAGCCGCTGATGTCGACCTCGATGGCGGCGATATCGGCAGGCTCAAGACCATGGTTCTGCATCATCAGGTCAAGCGCATCGATTCCGGCATGCGTGCCGCGGCAGGTGGCATGCGGCTTGATGGAGCAGCGATTGAGCCGCCAATAGTCTCCGAAGTCGCGGAGGAGAGCCCGTGGATCGCCCTTGCCGCCGCCGAAGGTCGCAAAAAAGCTGCCCCAGCGCTCCGGCTCGAAGACGCTGTCGGGCCCTTCGAACCCTTGGCCTGCCAGATAGGCAGCCATCAGGCCGCCTTCGGCGGCACGGCCGGCATGGAGCTTCTTGGTCGAGCTGCCATTATGGATGAAGGCCCAGGTGCCACCGGCAAAGGAGCAGGCCGAGCCGAGAGCGGAGGCCATCGCATTCGCATCGAGCTTCACCATGCTGCCGACGGCAGCGGCAGCGCCGAACGCGCCGCAGGTTCCGGTCGAATGCCAGCCGAGGCCATTGTGATTCTCATAGCCGCCGACTGCTTCCAGCACGCGCCGGCCGACCTCGTAGCCGAGCAGGACGCTGCGCAACAGGTCGCGGCCGCTCATCGGCTCGTTGCGATCGCCAAGCGCGGCAAGAACGGCCGGAAGGACGACTGCGCCGGAATGATCGCAGCCGCCGCTGTCATCAAGCTCGTAGGCATGGGCAGAAACACCGTTGACGAAGGCTGACGTCCTCGCGTCCGATGCGATCGGTCGGCCCCAGATCGGGGAAGATCCGCTTCCGGCCTGGAGACCGAGCATCGCGACGACGGCATCGGTTTCGCGCGATGCCGAGCCGGCAATTGCAGCACCCAGCGTATCGAGAATATGAAGCTTCGCCTTGTGGATGGTCTCGGGCGGAAAGGCTTCGAATTTCGTCGAGCAGACAAGCTCGGCCAGTGCCTGAGTCAGATTACCGCTCACCGGCCCGCTCCTCATCGACATAGGCCTCATAGACATTGATCGGGTGGTCGCCGGGCGCGGTCGTGCCCTTGCCGGCGTGCCAGCGGGCTACGTCTGCTGCCGTTGCCAACCACACGTCATCGAAGCTTGTGATGTGGGCAAGCAAGGCTTCGACGAGCGCGATCCGGCCCGGCGTGCCGGTCCATTCCGGGCGAAGCTGGATGACGTAGCAGAGGCCGTATTTGCGGTAGGCATCGAACTCGGCAATCCAGTTGCCGAGCACCGCCTCGTAGGACGGGATGCGGCTTTGCCCCTTCGGGAAGGCCGGCGTGAAGTTGAACTGGAAATAGGGCCGGTCCTCGAGTTCGTTGTGAACCGGGATCTCCACCAGCGACGAGGCGTGGCTGTAGGGCAGATCGTCGCCGTTCAACGATGCCGACCACGCATAGCCGGCCTCGACGAGCAGGCGATCAAAGCGGCGCGGCCAGTTGCCGGCCGGAAGGCGGAAGCCGGAAACCTCATTCGAGGCGATGGCGTTCAGCCTCTCGCGGCTGCGCTTCAGGAGATCGACACCTTCGGTTGCCGGCATGGCGTCGTAACGCTCGAAATTCCAGCCATGACTTTCGATCTCGTGACTTGGGGACACGACATCGCGCAACAGCTCTTCGTGGTTCTCCGCAACGATCCCCGGCACAAACCAGCTCGTGGAGATGCCGGCATCGGCAAAGGCATTGCAAAGGCGCTCGACGCCGCGCGTGGCGCCATATTGCCAGACGGAAAAGCTCTTGCTGCGCCCCCTCAGGTCAGGCGCCTGCGCGACGGCATCGAGCCCGTCGTCGAAGATCACGGAGACGATTGCGGCGCATTTTTTGCCCTGCGGCCAGAAGCCTTTGGAAACCGTGCTGGTCATGCGGCATTCTCCGGATGTTGCACGATCCACCACTTTGCGATTTCGGCGCAGTGCGTGGCCCAGACGCTGTCGCCATGGGCGGTGATCGCTTTGAAAAGCCCTTCGAGGATCGCCAACCGGCCGGGCTTGGCGCAGACCTTCGGATGCAGGATCGTCGTCCAGCAGAGCCCTTCGCGATGGTAGCCCTCGAACTCGGCGATCCAGTTGCGCTGGACATCGGCATAACCCGAGATGCGATCGAGGCCGATGGGGAAATCCGGGTCCTCGCTGTAGGCGAGCGCGGTGTAATCATCGATATCCCAGCGCCCTGGGATCTCGACCAGGCCGCGACCGCGGGAGGTCGTGTGAAAATAAGGCCGGTCGTCGCCACGCATCGAGCTTGAATAGATCACGCCGAACTCATGCAGCATTTCAGCCGTCTCGTCGCTCCAGTCACCCGAGGGTGTGCGAAAGCCGACCGGTGTCACACCCATCCGGCTTTGAAAGAGATCGCGGGAGCGTCCCATGATATCGAGTTGCTGCTGGCGGCTGCAGTCGATGAAGACCTCGTGATAATGGCCGTGATAGGCGATCTCATGAGCATCTAGCAGGATGCGTTCGCATTGCGAGGGCCAGTGCTCGACGACCCAGGTTGGCACGAAGAATGTCGCCTTCAGCCCGTATTCGCGGAGAAGATCGAGAAGCCGTGGCAGCGCGCGCCACGGGCCATAGGCACCTTGCGTAAAATAACGCGGATTGGAGAGCAGCGAGCCGTCGAGCATTGCATCGCCCGTTGGGCCATCGACATCGAAGGCAAGCGCCACAGCCGATTGCCGGCCTTTCGGCCACAGGCTTGGTTTCGCGGATTTGGTTGCACTCTTCGCAGTCATGGGACTCTGCATGCGTTTCGAGGTGTTTTAGGACGCAACCACCCCTCCGCGGGCGCTGACACGCCCCGGCCGATGGCTGCTTGCGATGGGAAAGAGGAGCGCCGCTGTTATCGCGGCGCTTCCTCAGGCGTTACTTGACGCCGTTGATCACGGCCTTCGGAACGGCATTGTGGACGAGGCCCCACTTCTTGAGGATCTCATCATAGGTGCCGTCCTTGATCAGCCCGTCGAGAGCGCCGGCAACCGCATCGCGAAGCGCGGTGTGATCCTTCTTGAAGCCAATGCCGAAGGTGTCGTTGCTGAGCAGCGGCTCGCCGACGAGCGTATAGGTGTTGGGCTCGATGCGCATCTGGTAGGCGATCGTTTCGATGCCTTGCACGACCGCATCGTAGCGGCCCTGCTTCATGCCGAGACGGGCAGCGTTCGAATCCGCGGTTCCCTCGAACTTGATGGCCGGCTTGCCCTTGCCTTCGCAATTTTCAGCGCTCCAGGCCTTGACGTTGTCACCGAAGGAGGTGCTGCGGCTTCCGGCAACCGTCTTGCCGCAAAGGTCGCTCGCCTGCTTGTAGGTTCCGGCATTGGCGTTGACGGTGAAGAGGATCGGGCCGCTGGTGATGTAATCGACGAAGTCCATGCTGGCCTGGCGCTTCACGTTGTCGCTCATGCCGGAGATGATCATGTCGGCGCGGCCGGTCTGCAGGCCGCTCTGCAGCTCCTGGAAGGCGGACGTCACGAAAACGGTCGTGAGGTTAAGCTTCTTCGCAATCGCGTTTGCCAGATCGACGTCGAAGCCATCGATCGTGCCGGTATCCGGATTGACGAATTCCATCGGCGGATAGATCGGGTTGGTCATGATGCGGAGTTCGCCATCCTTGAGCAGGTTCAGGCTCGAATCCGCGGAAGCGGCAGTAGCCGCTAGCGAAAGAAGGGCCGCAGAAACGGCGAGACGAATGAGTTTCATGCAATTCTCCTCTGATGATCTTTCTTCAGGGTTTTTCTTGTTAAAGCACCGCAGAGATGAAGTTCTTCACTCTGGGATTCCGGGGGTTTTCCAATATGTCGCTCGGCGTCCCGGTCTCGACGATCTTGCCAGCATCCATGAAGACGACACGGTCGGCGACCTCGCGGCAGAAGCCAATCTCGTGGGTGACAACGATCATCGTCGTGCCGGAAGCGGCAAGCTCCTTCATGACGCCAAGGACTTCGCCGACAAGCTCGGGATCGAGCGCAGAAGTCGGTTCGTCAAAGAGCATGGCCTTCGGCTTCATGGCGAGCGCGCGGGCAATGGCGATGCGCTGCTGCTGGCCGCCGGACAATTCGCCCGGATAGGCGCCGGCCTTGTCGGCGAGACCAACGCGTTGCAGGAGAATGCGCGCCTCGGCGATGCACTCCTGCTTGGGTCGCCTCTGCACGCCGACCGGGCCTTCGATGATGTTCTGCAGGACGGTGCGATGCGGGAAGAGATGGAATTTCTGGAAGACCATGCCGACGGACTGCCGCTGGCGGGCAATCTCGCGATCCGGCAGTGGAAACAGCCGGTTGCCCTCGCGGCGGTAGCCGGCGATCTCATCCTCGACCGTGACATAGCCGCCGTCGATCTGTTCGAGCTGGTTGATGCAGCGCAGGAAGGTGCTCTTGCCCGAGCCGGAAGGCCCGATGATGCAGACCACTTCACCCTTCCTGATCTCGAAATCGATGTCCTTCAGGACGTGAAACGTGCCGAAATACTTCTGCAGGCTGTGTGCCTTGATGATCGCGTCCATCAGCCAGCCTCCCCGACGAGAGCCTGATTGGCGGCCTGCTGGGTGCTCGCATCGCGCCGCCCCCACCCCTTGGAGAAATGCCGCTCGATATAGATCTGCGCAATGCTGAGCACGGTGACCACGACCATGTACCAGATGGCGGCAACGATCAGCAGTTCAATGACGCGCGAGTTGACATAATAGATGTCCTCGACGTTTTTCAGCACCTCTGAATACTGGATGACACTGGCGAGCGAGGTGAGCTTCACCATGCCGATGGTCTCGTTGCCAATCGGCGGGACGATGACGCGCATGGCCTGCGGTAGCACGATCTTCAGCGTTGCCCGCAGCTTCGTCATACCGATCGATTGCGCCGCTTCCATCTGGCCCTTGTCGATCGAAAGAAGGCCGGCGCGTACGACTTCGGCCGTGTAAGCGCCCTGCTGGATCCCAAGGCCGAGAAGAGCAGCCACGAAGGGCGTCATGACATCGACGGTGCGGATCGACCACAATCCCGGAATGCCGATCGTCGGAAAGATCAGGGCGAGATTGAACCACAGCAGAAGCTGCAGCAGCGCCGGCGTGCCGCGAAACAGCCAGACATAACCGACGGAAATGCTGCGCAGAACCGGATTGTCCGACATGCGCATGATCGCGGCGATGACGCCAAGGACGATGCCGACGATCATGGCGCAGAAGGTCATGATGATCGTGTTGCCAACCCCTGCCAGGACGGCCCTGGTGAACAGATTCTGTCCGACATATTCCCAGGCGATGTCGCCCTTCCAGAAGGCCTTTGCCAATAGAAGCAGAAGGATAATGCAGATTGCCGCCATGATTTTCGTGCCGATCTTTCGCTGCGGCACGATCACGAGCGCATTCACGTCCAGTGGCGCTGAGTTGGTCAAATTTCGATCCCCTGAGCTCGTTGGTGAGCTTTCATTTTCTAACGGGGAAAACTTACGTTGCTTTTGAATTCGGCCACAAACGAGATTTGAACATGCGATTTATGCGCTCCAAGCATAAATCGCATGTGCGCATGACGATATTTCACCGTCTGGCCATAGTGAATTGAGATGCGAGGGAAGCTCGGGCGACTTGGCTTCCTGTTCACCCATCCGGCGCGAGGGCGGTCTCGACCCTGCGCAGCAGGCTCTTCAACTCTGGCTCGCGGACATGAGCGGCAGCCTCATTGGGCGAGAACCACTGCAGCTGGCGCTGACCGCGCTCGGGAAAGCGCTCGACCAATTCGGCGACTTCAAGCAGATGAACCTGAACGACGGAGGGGACGGTATCGCCGGTATCGAGAGATTTCAGATAGGTGTAATAGCCAAAACTCTTCTTCCTGGCCTTTCCCTTGACGCCGGCCTCTTCCCAGGCCTCGCGTTCGGCGACCTGATGCGGCAGCTTGCCAACGATCGGCCATCCCTTCGGAATGACCCACCGACGGCTGTCGCGCGAGGTGATCAGCAGGATTTCAACATCCTTCAGCACGGGCGAGCGCCTGTAGCAGATCGCGGCATATTGCTCGATCGACCGGCCGGCGAAGAGCTTTTCTGCCGCGTCCGCCAGACGGCCGAGATAGGTCTTTTTAGTCATGTGCTGTCACTGCAACCTGTGGAACCGGGCTTGGCGTCCGGCTCTGCAAGAGTTCGCCACGCTCCTCCAGAACGGGATAGGCGGCGGCGGCAACGAGATGGGAGTTGATCTGCTTGAGGTCGCGCAACAGATCGAGGTGAAGCGAGCTTGTCTCCATGGTCTCGATCCCGCCCTGGCGCAAGCGCTGGAAATGGGCTTCCGTTCCCTCGCGCTCCGCCTTGCGGAAGATCACCTTTTCCTCTGCCAGCATCCGGGCGGCACTTTCGTTCTGCGTCATGAACAGGGCGGCCGCCGTCTGGAGGTTCGACTGCAACCGGTCGAACAACGTTGCCAGTTCGAGCTGCCCTTCCTTCGAGAAGCTCAAGCCCCGGCGCAGGCGCTTGGCCAGATGCGGCAGGAGGTTCTGGTCGAGAACGTCGCCGGCATGCTCCATGTTCATCGAGAACAGCAGGATCTCGTTCAGACGCCGCCGGTCGGCTTCGCCGAGTTCATCGGGATCGATCGAAGTCAGATAGGTCTTCACCGCCGTATTCAGGCTGTCGAGGATATTGTCCAGCGACCGCAATCGCGTCAGTGCCTTTCGATCCGTATCCGATAAGGCCGACCTGGCGCCTGCCAGCATCTCCGACAGCACGTCGACGAGCCTCAGCGCCTCGCGCGCTGCCGCGCCGAGCGCGACCACGGGCGTTTCCTTGGCGGCCGGATCCAGATATCTCGGGCGTGTCGGATCGGCCTCGTCGATCTTCTGCGGCAGCAATTTGGTCAAGAGATCGGCATAGGGCCGCAACAGCGGCATGAAGGCCACGGCCAGGACGATATTGAAGGCGCTGTGGAAGTTCGCGACAGCGCGGGCGCTATCGCTGTCGATCATCGCCGACAGGCGTGCGGCGGGCTCCAGCAGGCCGATCATTGCGACGACGCCGACAATGCGCGTCAGCATATTGCCGATGGGCAGCCGCTTGACGGAAAGATCGGCGCCTGACTGTCCTTCGATCAAGGGATTGATCGCGGTACCCAGATTGGCGCCGAGAACGAGCGCGAAAGCTTGATCGACATCGACGAGGCCTTTGCTTGCAAGCGACATGATGAGCAGCACGACGGCCACGCTGGAATGGGCAGCCCACGTCAGAATGGCCGCGAGAAGCATACTCAGCACCGGCGTCGCGGCGATCGCATCAAGGACATAGGCGAGCGCCTTCGACCCCTCATATTGCGTCATCAGGTCGAGGAGCTGATGCAGCGCCAGAAGCATGAAACCAAGCCCGATCATGACGCGGCCGAGATCGTGCACACGCGAATTCGCGGTTCGGCGAAACATCAGCACGCCGATAAGGACGAGTGCCGGCGAGGCGGCGGCGACATTGAAGGATAGCACCTGGACAATCAGCGTCGTGCCGACATTGGCCCCCAGCATGACGGCAAGCGCCGGCACGAGGTCCACCAGCCCGCCGGCGGCAAAGCCTGATGCCATCAGGCCGGTAGCCGTGCTGCTCTGCAGGATGGCGGTGACACCGATCCCGGCAAAGAAGGCCTTCGTGCGATTGCTGAGCGCACGTCCGAGAAAGGAGCGCAGGTCCGGGCCGAAGGCACGCTGGATACCGGTCTGGACCATGCGCGTGCCCCAGAGCAACAGGGCGATGTGACCGGCCAGAGCAACGAGGCCGAAAATAAGCGCCATAGTGGTCCTCCATATGCCTGCGATCCCTGGACAAACGCCGGGCATCAATATCGCGGTCAGCTAAACTTTAATTAGCCGACTATGTTTCTCCCTCTTTATATCTTTTGCAAGGCCAGATTGTCACAAAACTAGAGGGAGAATCACTTTATCATTTAAAATCATAATGATAGACTCATATTTGTCCTGTCATTATTCACAATAAATATTCATCTCTCCAGAAAACGGCGGTCTGAAAGCGACGATTTTCTGTCTGCGAGGATATTGTCCGGTGAGCGTTGCTTCGCCTTTTCGCTTTGATGCATCCAATGTCTGGCCAATATAGCATAAAAGCCTCCATTTGCCGCGCGGCGGATCCGTCGCCATAGAGTGAAACGACAGGCTGGCGAGGAGTTTGAGATGACGCATTTTATCTGCATCACATGCGGCATACAGTTCGGAGATGGCGACGGACCGCCGCCGGCCTGCCCGATCTGCGAGGACGAGCGTCAGTTCGTACCCCAATCGGGGCAGGAATGGACCGACATGGCGAGCCTCGGCCAGAGGCATGCGGTGATCTGGAATGAGGAAGCCGAGGGCGTTCACAGCCTGCAGATCTCGCCCCATTTCGGCATTGGCCAGCGCGCCTTTCTGATCGAAGGACCTGATGGCAATATCCTGTGGGACTGCCTCAGCCTCATCGACGAGGCCAGCAAAGCGCGGATTGCCGCTATGGGCGGCTTGAACGCGATCGCGATCTCCCACCCTCATTTCTATTCGTCGATGATCGAATGGAGTATTGCCTGCGGCGACGCGCCGATTCATATCCACGCAGACGATGGCGAATGGGTGCAAAGGCGCGGCGCAGCCTTACGCCCGTGGACAAGCGAGATGCTGCCGATTGGCCAAGCGACCATGATCCGTTGCGGCGGCCATTTCGACGGCAGCTCCGTGCTCCATTGTCCCTGGCTCGAAGGCGGCCGCGGCGCCCTCTTCGTCGGCGACACGATGCAGGTGACGATGGACCGCAAATTCGTCAGCTTCATGCGCAGCTACCCCAACCTCCTCCCTCTCAACGCCAAGACGGTGACGACGATATCGAAAACCGTTCGAGCCTATCGATTCGAGGCGATCTATGGCGCATTTCCCGGTCGAACGGTCGAAAACGACGGCAATCTGGTGGTGGGACGTTCCGCGGAAAGACACCTGAAGGCGATCGCAAGTTGAGAATATAGCAACTGATGTTCCGCTTCTGACATAGGCCTACTCACACATGAAGCAGAAAATACCAATGCGGCGAACGCCGGATGCTGAGCTTGCCGCAGCGATCGCCGCAGGGGCCGTTGGTTGCTCTCCGGTTACTGTCGGACGCTTCCCAACCGGTGCACGGCACTATGTCTTCGATCTTCAGTTCGCCGACCGGTCTCCAGCCGTCGTGCGCGTTGGCGACCCATCCGCTCGGGCAGAGATGGCCGGAGCGGTCTATCTTTCGGGATTATTACGACCTGAAGGCGTGCCGCTTCCAACCATTCTGGCCGAAGGTATAGACGCGGAGTTTCCCTGGCTTCTGCTGGAACGCCTTCCCGGCACGGATCTGGGTTCGGTCATCTTGAACCTTTCGGGAGTCAAGCTGGGTCGGATTGCTTCACGCGTGGCGCATGCCCAGGCCATCACAGCAAGAACCATATCAGCAGGACGCTACGGATATGCCGCGCGAGCGGAGCAAGCACAGCACGGCGCGTGGTCGCAGGTGGTGCTTGCCAATCTTGCCCGTTCGCGAGGGCGAATCGGGTCTGCCGGGTTGTTTGATGTCGGGCTGGTCGACGCAGTCGAACGCGAGGTAACGGCCAGACGCAAAGAACTCGACAGGATCGAAGCAATACCCTTCCTGCATGACACCACGACAAAGAACGTGATTGTGACACCAGACGGCGCGTTCAGCGGCATTGTCGACGTCGATGATCTTTGCTTTGGCGATCCACGTTATCCGGCCGCCTTAACATTGGCTGCGCTGATGGCCTATGGCGGCCCCGTGAGCTACGTCGATGCGTGGCTCCGGCACGCCAAGCAAGCCGATGACCGGCTTTTTCGTCTTTACACGAGTGTCTTCCTGCTGGACCTGATGGCCGAGCATGGGCACATTTTCAACGGCAACGAGACTCCGTTAGCACCGGCAGTTCAGGCAACCATGCAGCACACACTTGAGTTCAATCTCAACTTAGTGCGGTCATGAACGCTACGTGATTCAAGTCTTCATTGCGCTCCGGCGACCACCGGCGATATCCGTCCTTTTTCCAGTCCAATCCCGACTGCGTCGAACTAATTTTCCAGCGCCGTCTGCTTGTCCTTCACCAGTCGTGCCGGCAGATTGACGGTAACGGACAGGCCCCCGAGGCTGGAGCGGGCAAGCGTCAGCTTGCCGTCATAGGCTTCGACCAGATCCTTGGCGATCGCCAGGCCGAAGCCGGTTCCGGCAATGCTTTCGTCCAGCCGCCTGCCGCGGCGGATGAAAGCCATTTCCGCATCCTCCGGCAGGCCCGGACCATCGTCCTCAATGCACAGTTCTACACCCTCAAGCTCGGGCACTTGCGACAGGCGAACCTTGACCTTGCCGGCCGTCCATTTCCTGGCATTGTCGATCAGATTGCCGGTGATGTCGGCGAAATCCGCCTCATCGATCGCCAGCCACATCTCCGGCGGCGCCGCAAGTTCGAAATCGATCTTCCGCTCGGTGGACAGACGCCGCATGACCGATATGATCTTCTGGAGATCGGCGCTGGCATCCATGACGCCGACGGTATGGGCGGCTGCCAGGCTGGCGCGGGTTTGCGCGAGCGTTCGCTTGATCTGCGCCTCCATCCGGCTGACCTCCGTCTGGATGGCCGCCGCTCGCTCCGACATGCCCTCTTCCGATAGAAGGCGCGCCGTCGCCTCCAGTGCCGCGAGCGGCGTCTTCAGCCCATGCGCCAGATCGCCGGCGCGCGCACGCGCCTGCGTCAGCTGCGTCTCACGGGATGCCAGCAGGCCGTTGAGATCGTCCACAAGAGGCTGGACCTCGCGCGGAAACTGGCCGGTGATCTTGCGCGCGGAACGCTCCTGCACCGCCATCAAGGCCGCACGCAGATCGTTGAGCGGCCGCAATCCATATCTCAGAAAGGCGATGACGGCCACGATGAGGGCAGCCGAAAGCACACCAAGGGATGGCGCCATGGCGTAGAAGAAGCGCCAGCGCGCTGGCGCAAGCTCGCGATTGTCGAGCGCCATCACGATATCGACCATCTGATCGCCGGTGGCCGAAGGGATGGAGATGGACCGCTCGACAGCAAGAAGGTGGCTGCCGTTCGGTCCTTTCATATCTGTTGCCCGGCCGGCATCGCGAGGGCGGGAACGAAGCCAGGGCAGGTTCTGTTCCCAAAGCGATTGCGAGCGCAACTCCACGTTGCCGTTGCGGCCGACCTGCCAATAGAAACCGCCATTCGGAATGCCGAAACGGGAATCCGTCGGCGTATCGTCGAGAAAGAGCTGATTGGACGAATTGATATCGACCGCGGCCAAAAGAACGCGCAATTCCTCGTCAATCTCGGAGAGGGCAAGCGCCCGGACGGCCAGCCCGGAAATCGCATTGATGCCCACGCCTGCCAGAAAGGTTGCGACGATGATCGCCACCGCAGAACCCAGCAGCAACCGCCCTCGCAGCGAAAACGGCGTCATGACGGCGGCGCCTCGCGCGGAATGATATAGCCCTGGCCGCGCCGGGTCTCGATGACTGTGCCATCGAACTTGCGGCGCAGGCGCGCGACGACCACCTCGAGCGCGTTCGACAGAAGCTCCGTCTCTTCGTCATAGATGCTGTCGGCGATCTGCGTTCGGGAAAGCACGGTGCCGGCATTGTGCATCAGATAGGCAAGAAGCCGGTATTCGAGCGCCGTCACCTGAACCGGCTGCCCACGAAACGAAACCGTACGCTGGCGCGTGTCGAGTTCCAGCACGCCGTTGGAAAGGATTGGAGAGGATTGCCCGGCGGCGCGGCGCATCAGGGCGCGCACGCGGGCCAGAAGTTCTTCCATGCGGAAGGGCTTCGTCAGATAATCGTCGGCGCCCGCATCCATGCCATCGACCTTGTCGCGCCAGCCGTCGCGCGCCGTCAATATGATGACAGGCATGCCACGGCGTTCTGCACGCCAGCGTCGCAGCACGGTGAGGCCATCAAGCTTGGGAAGTCCGAGATCGAGAATGACAAGATCGAAATGCTCGATATCGCCGCGATACCAAGCCTCCTCGCCGTTGCTCACGGTCGAGACGACATAATGCTGGTCCTCCAGGCAGCGGCGCATATCCGCCACAATACTGGGCTCATCCTCAGCAATCAGAATGCGCATTTTCAGCGTCTCTCGATTACGGCGAGTGTTGCACCGTCGAGCACTATGTCACCACGTTTGCCATCCGGCTTCAATACACGCACGGCGTAAGCCTGGCGTCCGGCCCGGCGAACACGTTTGATTCGCAGCACCTTTCCCGGCATTTCGCGCGCAACGACCGCATAAATCTCGCGCAGCGGCCGCAAGGCGCCGGCATCTTCGACCAGAACACTGCTATGCGAGCGAGCTAATGCCTCCATGCCCGGCGAGCTCAGCAAAGCCGTTACCAAAAGAACGGACAGCCAGCGGTGCCAGCCGGCTCTTCGCCCGAATATGCGCAACGATATTAATCCTTCTTCCGAGATAGCACGCAGGGCTCGCCCCACGCCGATCCAAACATAGCTTTCCCAACATTACAATTCCCTGACAGCGCCCGTAAGAGAGCTGCAAATTGAAGGGTGTATAAGCATTGATAGATGGCACGCTGATTGTGTCGAGTTTCGTTTCGCAGAAGTTACCATGACTATCCAGATCTCGTCGATTACCCCAAATGCCAGCCTCTCGGTTTCCTCAGGCGGCATTCGGCCTGAGTTCGTCCGCAATGAAACCCTGGTGGACATATTCAAGGCAACGGTCGCTCGCAGCCCCGACAAGATGGCCCTGACCCTGATCGGAACCGACCAGGCGATGACCTATGCCGAGCTTGACCGGCTCTCCGATGAGGCGGCGCGTGCGCTCGGCCGTCGTGGTATCGGCCCTGGCGATTTCGTCGGCCTGTGGTTCCAACGTTCCCTTGAGTTACATGTCGCGCTTCTGGCGATTCTCAAGGCCGGAGCTGCCTATATCCCGTTCGATGCGTCCGCTCCTGCCGATCGCGTAGCTGTCAGCCTGGCCGATTGCGGCGCGAAATGGCTGCTGACGCATGACGAAAAGGCGGCTCTCACACCCGAATTCGATGGTCAGACACTGCTCCTCAAGACGCTGCTCGCCGAAGATGACGATGGCGTTGCGCCACGTGTCGCCGCTCACGACGATCCGGCCTACGCCATCTATACATCCGGCTCCACGGGCAAGCCAAAGGGCATCGTCATCACGCACCGGAATATCTGCCATTATCTGCGCGCCGGTAATGACGTTCTCGGCATGGTCGAATCGGATGTCGTTCTTCAGCAGGCTTCGGTCGCCTTCGACCTTTCGCTCGAAGAAATCTTCGTCCCCTATCTGGTCGGCGCGACGCTGAAGGTTGCGACATCGGCTGTCATGGCCGAGCTCGACAGGCTTTCCGACGTGCTGGAAGCGGAGAAGATCACGGTCATCGATACCGTGCCGACCCTGCTCACCATGCTGGAGCGCGATGTCGAATGCCTGCGCATCATCATCGTTGGCGGCGAAGCCTGCCCTCCGGCAATCGTCAGCCGCTTCTCCAAGACCGGCCGGCGCCTGATCAACACCTACGGCCCGACCGAGACGACGGTGGTAGCGACCTACGCCGAACTCGACCCCTCCCGGCCGATCACGATCGGCTGCCCGATCGCCAACGCGACCGCCTATGTCGTTGATGAAAACATGCAGCTTGTCGCGCGCGGCGACACCGGCGAATTGCTGATCGGCGGACCGGGCGTCGCGGCCGGCTACCGGAACCTGCCGCAGCTGACCTCCGCCAAGTTCATCGCCAATCCTTTCGCGCCCCATGGCGACCCTGTGCTTTACCGCAGCGGCGATGCCGTGTTGATGGACGAGGAAGGGCAGCTTCATTTCCTCGGCCGCATCGACGACCAGGTGAAAATACGTGGCTATCGCATCGAGCTCGGCGAGATCGAGACCGTTGTCGGAGAGCTCGCGGACGTGAAAGCTGCTTCCGTGGTCGTGCATCGGCCGCCGGATGGTGAGGAAATGCTGGTCGCCCACGTCGTGACGTCGGGCAATAATTTCGATCGCGACAAAGCGCGCGCCGTACTCGCCGCCAAGCTGCCGCCCTATATGGTGCCTGCCGCCTGGCACAGCCATGTCTCGTTGCCGCGGCTTCCCTCCGGCAAGATCGACCGCAAGACACTCGCTGCGATCCCGCTGGCGGTCGATCAATCAACCCAGGCACAAGAGCAGCCGCGCACATGGACCGAAGCACAGCTGCTGAAGGCGGCAACCGAGGCGCTTCGCCTGCGCGCCATCAGCTTCGAGGCGGATTTTTTCACCGAGCTCGGCGGACATTCCATGCTGGCGGCACGGTTCGTTTCCGAAGTCCGCAAGATCCCGCTGCTGGCGGGCATAGCCCTGCGCGACGTCTATGCCGGCCGGACCCTGCGCGGCATTGCGGCGATCCTGGAGCAGCGCACCGAGCGGGCCTCCAGTCAGGAACGCAAGAGCTTCGAGCCAGTCCCGTGGCGCCGGCGCTTCCTTTGCGGCCTGGCCCAGGCCGTGGTCCTGCCCTTCATTGTCGCGATCGCTACGCTGCAATGGATCGGCCTGCTGCTCGCCTCGATTCTGCTGATCGATGACGGCGCGTCGGTCTGGAATGAAATTCTCATTCTGGGCGGCGTCTATCTCGCTCTCAATCTCGGTGAGAAGTTGCTCGTCGTCGCCCTCAAGTGGCTTGTCATCGGCCGCACACGGCCGGGCGTCTATCCGCTGTGGGGCACCTATTATTTCCGCATCTGGCTGATGCAGCGCATCGTTCAGCTGACCGCACCGAAATTCCTCAAGGGCTCGCCGCTCATCCGCGCCTATATGCGCGCACTCGGCGCGAAGGTCGGCAAGGATGCGATGATCGACGAGTTCGAAGAAGGCGCGATCGACCTCGTGCGGGTTGGCGCCAGATCCAGCCTCGGCGTCAAGATCAAGCTCGCCAATGTCGAAGTCATCGGCAATGAGATCCATGTCGGCACGATCGATATCGGCGAAGGCGTGCAGATCGGCAATGGTTCCGTCATCGGCCACAATGTCAAGATCGATGACGGAGCCGTCATCGGCGATCTGACGGCGATCGCCGCCGGCACGCATGTCGAGGCCCATACCCGCTGGGATGGTTCGCCCGCTCGCCAGACCGGCCATGCGGAACATGAGGAAATGCCGGCGCATCCGGAGCTTGGAACCGTCGGACGGGTCTTCCAGTTCGCCGCCTATTTCGTCGCCTATAATCTCAGCCTCGTCGTCGGCCTGCTGCCGATCTTCCCGGCTTTCTATCTGTTCTCCGCCGTGCAGGAGATGTATGCTCCCGGCTCCGAAGAGGCCTTGTCCTGGGGAATGATCGCGGCACTCTCCTGGCCGGCCGCCTTCCTGCTGATCGTCGTGTCCATGGCCGTCGTCGTGGCGCTCAGATGGGTTCTGCTGCCCCGCGTCGTGCCAGGCCGCTATTCCATCTTCGGCAATCTCTATTTCCGCAAATGGGTTGTCGGCCTCACCACCGAGGCCATGCTGGAAACGCTGAATTCGCTCTACGCCACCGTCTTCATGCGCAATTGGTACCGCCTGATGGGAGCCAAGATCGGCAAGGGCACGGAGATCTCTGCAAACTTCGCCGGTCGCTACGACCTCATCGAAATGGGCCGCGACAACTTCATCGGTGACGAGACCATCTTCGGCGACGAGGAAATTCAGAACGGCTGGATGGTGCTCAAGCGTCTGAAGACCGGCGATCGCTGCTTCTTCGGCAACTCCTCCGTCATCTCGCAGGGTGCCGTGATCGAGAGCGATTCACTCGTCGGCATCAAGACGCGCCTGCCCGACTCCCTGCACGTCAAGGCAGGTGAAACCTGGTGCGGCAGCCCTGCCTTCCAGTTCCCGACGCGCGAGAGGCTGCAGGCGGCTGCGACCGCCACCTATGCACCGCCACTGCGCATGCGCCTTGTGCGCATCGTGTTCGAGGCCATGCATACGTCGCTGCCAACCGCTATCCTGATCGTCATGGCACTCGCCATGTCCGACATGCTGGCCAACGAAATCGACAACGGCGCCTGGGGCAGCCTGTTCTGGACGCTGATGGCGGCCGGCCTGGCGACCTCGGGTATCCTGTATCTCGTCGCAGTCGCCTTCAAATGGACACTGATCGGCACCTACAAGCCTATGAATCGGCCGATGTGGTCCTGGTGGGCTATGCGGACCGAAGCCGTCGCGGTCTTCTACGGCGGGCTCGCCAGCAAGATGCTGCTCGACTATCTGCGTGGCACGCCTTTCCTGCCCTGGCTGCTCCGTCCCTTCGGTGCCAAGATCGGACAGGGGGCATGGATCAACAGCACCGACATTTGCGAGTTCGATTGCACCCATATCGGCGACCATGCCGTACTCAACATGGGGTCCTGCCCGCAGACCCATCTCTATGAAGACCGCATCATGAAGGTCGGCCGCATCACGATCGGCAAGGGCGTCTCCATCGGCTCGGGCAGCACCGTCTTGTACGAGGCCAATGTCGGCGATTTCGCTGAGATCGGACTGCTGACCCTGGTCATGAAGGGTGAGGCCATCCCGCAAGGAACGTCGTGGGTCGGCGCCCCCGCCCAGGCGGTTCAAGCCGAGCAGCAGCCGATCCCGGTCGCGCAGAAAGAGGCTCTGCCCTCCGCCGCTGCGTGAGCGTGGGATGACGGCCCCTCGATTTGAGGTCGTCCTGACGGTTGCGGATGCGATCGCCATCCTTGTCCGCCCGATATCGGGCGGACGCGAAGAGCGTGACGAAGCCGCACAAGACGCGTTGAGGCGAGCCGCGAAACGGGACGATATTTCCATCTATCGCCGGCCAAGCGATCGGCCGGCGCTAAGGCCTCCATATCACGAACTGGGCGTTTCGCTTTCCCATCGTGCGGAGCTGCTGCTGGCGGGTTTTGCGCCGGATAACCCAGTCGGTGTCGATATCGAGATCGAGGATCTCAACGGCTTCGATCCGATCGCCTTTGCGGCCGACCATTTCTCAAGGATGGAAGCCGCCGCAGTTGCCTCACTCGATGGCTCAACGGCGCTCGATGTTTGCTACCGTCTCTGGGTCGCCAAGGAGGCTGCATTGAAGACAAGCGGCCGCGGCATCTTCGACGGGCTGGACGAACCGGATCTGGCGGCGCATCTGAGTCTCTTACGCACCGATGGCGCAACCATCCATCTTGGTGCCGGATTGCGACTGCCACCGATCGCGCTCACCGTGACCCGGCTTGCCGGGACCGTGGAGCAATCCATTTATTGTGCCCTTGCCAGGGACATGAGCTGAGCGATCATCGCTCGATGGTGAGCATTTCCGTCGGGACGGCACGGCTTGGAGCCGCGCCTCCCCGTGCCGTAGTTTTCAGGCCCGCATCAGGGGCGCGGCGGCGCATCTGGGTCTTGGCGCGAGGCGAACCAGTTTGCCAGGGTCGCGCCGGAAATATTGTGCCAGACAGAGAAGATCGCGCTAGGAACGGCGGCGATCGGCGAGAAATAGGCCGTCGCCAGTGCGGCACCCAGGCCTGAATTCTGCATGCCGACCTCAATCGCCAGCGCCTTGCGCTTGTAGAAGTTGAGCCGAAGCACCTTCGAGGCATAATAGCCGAAGAGGTAGCCGAGACCGTTGTGCAGCACGACGATGACGAAAATCAGCAGGCCAGACTGCACAATGGCCGCCTTCGACGCGCCGACGACAGCCGCAACGATCAGCACGATACCGATGACGCTGACGAGCGGCAGAACGGGAATCGCAGCGCGTACGAGGCCGGGCACGGCCTTCTGCGCGATGACGCCAAGCAGCAGCGGCACGATGATGACTTGTACGATGCTGATGAACATCGACCAGGCGTTGACGGGCAGATATTGACTTGCGAACATCCAGACGAGGAACGGCGTGACGATGGGCGCGGCGAGTGTCGTCACGCTCGTGCAGGCGACCGACAGCGCCACGTCGCCACGTGCAAGATAGGTCATGACATTGCTCGAGGTGCCGCCTGGGCAGCAGCCGACCAGAATGACACCGGCGGCGACTTCCGGCGGCATCGGAATGATCCGCGTCAAAAGCAGTGCCAGCGCCGGCATGATGCCAAAATGTGCGATGACGCCGATCGCGACTTCATGGGGACGACGCGCCAGCTCGCGAAAATCCTCGACCGAAATCGTAAGCCCCATGCCGAACATGATAATGCCGAGAAGCACGACGATCCAGGGTGCAAGCTGTTTGAAGACATCGGGCAGGAAAAAGCCGAGAACCGCAAACAGGATGACCCATATGGAAAAGGTCTTGCCGACGAAGGCGGAAAAGGATGCCAGGAATTTCATGGGATCTCCGGGGGGAAGGAGCATAATGGTGGTCAGGCCGGTCTAAACCCGGCGCCCGATGTGTCAAGGCGTCGAATTGCCTGATCCGTCTGCTTCCATCATCTATGCAGCATAAATCCATCGAAGGGCGCAGCAGGTTTGCCTTGCAAGGAGCAAATACATGACTGTCACCGAACCCGAACCCATGTCCCGCGCGAAGATCATATCCTATGCCATCGGCTTGCCGCTGGCGCTGCTCGTATTTGTCTTTCTGCCTGCCGGTCGCCTCGACTGGGCGCCCGGATGGATCTTCATTGCGTTCCTCGTGGTAAGCTATGGGATAGCGACGCTGATTATGCGTCGCGTGAACCCCGTGATCTTCAGGGCACGCAGCCGCTTCCAGGCCGGGACAAAACGCTGGGACCTCATCCTGGTCTCGCTCATGTGCCTTGGCATGATCGCCGAAATACCGCTTGGAACTCTGGATGCCGGCAGGATGGCGTGGTCGGCAATGCCAATCTCCGTCGTGATCCTGGGCTATATCCTCCTTGCGGCCGGTATAGCGCTCGGCACATGGGCACAGGCCGTCAATCGCTTTTTCGAACCCGGTGTCCGCCTCCAGCGCGAACGCGGCCAGCATGTCATCAGCAATGGCCCCTACACATTCGTGCGTCATCCCGGCTATGTCAGCGCGATTATGATCTTTGCCGGGCTGGCGCTGGCGCTCGGTTCCTGGTGGGCCTTGATCCCAGCCGCGTGGGCAAGCGGCCTGCTGATCCTGCGCACCAGCTGGGAGGACGCCCTGCTGCAGGCCGAGCTGGAAGGCTATGCCGACTATGCCCGGCGCGTACGGTTCCGATTGCTGCCGGGTATCTGGTGATGCCTTTCCGCCGCGCTCATCACATAACGAACTGAGCGGCCGATCACATATTGACTGGCACGATCTGCTTTGATCTGTTGAACCGATATGGCAATGCCTGATGTCCGCCCGAGGTTGACGGATGTCCGGGAGGAAAGCAGGGCATGACGATGGAGGCTGTGAGGGCGGTCAGCCTGAAACAGGTGGCCATTTCCTTTGAAATGGCCGGCAAGACACGGTTCGACGCCGTAGCCGCGACCAATCTGGATGTAGAAGCGCATGAGTTCGTGGCCATTGTCGGCCCCACGGGCTGCGGAAAATCCACACTTCTCAATGCGACGGCGGGGCTTTTGAAGCCGGCGTCCGGCACGGTCGAAGTCTTCGGCCAACCGCTGAAGGCAATCAATCGGCAGGCAGGCTATCTCTTCCAGCAGGATTCGCTGATGCCGTGGAAAACGGTTCTCGAGAATGTTGCGATCGGGCTGGAAATTGCGGGAACGGATACGGCCGAGGCAAGGCGGATCGCCCGGGACTGGCTGGCGCGCGTCGGCCTTGCCACTTTTGCCGATCGTTTCCCACGCATGCTCTCTGGCGGCCAGCGCAAGCGCGTCGGTCTTGCCCAGGTGCTCATCCGCAATCCCAAACTGCTGCTGATGGACGAGCCCTTCGGGCCGCTCGATGCGCAGACCCGCCTGATCATGGGCGACCTCCTGCTCAAGCTCTGGTCCGAGGACCGCAAGGCCGTGATGTTCGTTACCCACGATCTCGACGAGGCTATCGGCCTTGCCGACCGCGTGGTCATCATGTCGGCCGGTCCGAAATCCCGCATCATCGGCGATTTCGAGGTGCCCCTGGAGCGGCCGCGCGATATCGGCGAGATCCGCCACGATCCAGTCTTCAACCGGCTCCATCGTGATATCTGGCAGGCACTGCGCGATGAAGTCATGACGGCCTATCGCCAGAGCAGCGGAGAGATCGCATGAACCGCTCCCTCCTTCTCCTGCTGCAAATCCTGGTGGCACTGGTCATTTTGGTCCTCTGGCATCTCGCGACCAACACCAGCCTCTTCGGCAATCCGAAAACCATATCCTTCTTCTTTGCCGATCCGCTCAAGGTCGCGCAGCGTGTCATCCAGTGGTTCGCGTCCGGATCGATCTGGTATCATCTCTGGATCACGCTGTCGGAATCGATCCTCGCCTTCCTGCTCGGCGCCTTCGGCGGCATCGTCTTCGGTTTCTGGTTCGCGCGCCGGCCCTTGATCGCGGCCGTCTTCGACCCCTATGTGAAGGCAGCGAATGCCCTGCCCCGCGTCGTGCTTGCCCCAATTTTCGCGCTCTGGTTCGGCCTCGGTATCTGGTCGAAGGTCGCGCTCGGCATCACGCTGGTTTTCTTCATCGTCTTCTTCAACGTCTATCAGGGCGTCAAGGAGGTCAGTCAGCCGGTGCTGTCCAATGCCCGCATGCTCGGCATGAACGAGCGCCAGCTGCTGCGCCACGTTTATCTGCCCTCCGCACTTTCCTGGGTGTTTTCCAGCCTGCATACATCGGTGGGCTTTGCTGTGGTCGGTGCAGTCGTCGGCGAGTATCTGGGCTCGGCTGCAGGCCTTGGATATCTCATCCAGCAAGCCGAGGGTGTGTTTGACGTGACGGGTGTCTTTGCAGGCATGGTGGTTCTGACCGCCTTCGTCCTGCTCGTGGACTGGGTGATGACGATGGTCGAACGGCGCCTGCTGGCCTGGCGCGGCCAGTAGCACATGGAAAATAGCGAAGTGGAGGAAAAAGGAACATGGAACGCAGGACATTTCTGATCGGGACGGCGAGCTTCGGTATCGGTGCGTCGCTTGCAGGCATCCTGCCCGCCGCGGCACAGGATGCGAAACCGGAAAAGCCGGATCTGTTGATCGGCGTCGGTGGCAAGCCGTTGCTCTATTACCTGCCGCTGACGATCGCCGAGCGGAAAGGCTTCTTCAGGGAAGAAGGTCTCAACGTCACCATCAATGATTTCGCCGGCGGTTCGAAGTCGCTCGAAGGCCTGATCGGCGGCTCGCTCGATGTCGTCGCCGGCGCTTATGAACACACCATCCGCATGCAGAACAAGGGGCAGGATATAGTCGCGATCTGCAATCTCGGCCGCTTTCCGGGCATCGTGATCGCTATGCGCAAGGATCTCGCCGGTGAGATCAAGTCGATGGCGGACATGAAGGGCCGCAAGATTGGCGTGACAGCGCCCGGCTCCTCGACGGCACTGATGTTCCAATATGCCATGCTGAAGAACGGGCTGAAGACCGACGATGCTTCGCTGATCGGCGTCGGCGGCGGGGCCGGCGCGGTTGCCGCTGTCAAGAGCGACCAGATCGATGGTCTTTCCCATCTCGATCCGGTCATCGCGCAGCTGCAGTATGACGGCGACATCACCGTGCTTCTGGATACCCGCACGGAAGCCGGGACCCGTGCGCTTTTCGGTGGCCCGAACCCGGCGGCAACGGTCTACATCAAACGCGAATTTGCCAAGGAAAATCCGATCACGACACAGAAGACGGTCAATGCCTTCATGAAGGCACTGAAGTGGATCTCGACGGCAAGCCCGGACGATGTCGCCGGCGTCGTGCCGGAAGAATATCTGCTTGGCAACCGCGATCTTTACATGCAGGCCTTCAAGAATTCCAAGGAGATGTATTCGCCGGACGGCATGGTTACCATGGAAGGCTACAATTCCATGATGGGTGTCCTGAAGACGCTCGATCCAGAACTCGCCAATGCCGACGTGCCATTCGACAAGACTTTCGATCCGACCTTCGCCAAGGCCGCAAAGACCTGATCGATGCAACTGGTGTGCCCGGCGGTTGGCCGGGCATGCTTTGCCCCGCCAACTCGGGACAATCAAACCAAAATCCCCATCGGATTGAGCAAATGCCGGCGGGCCGGCGTGATGCTGACGGAGATGGCCATCCGCCCTATCGATCTAGCCTCTTGCCGCCTTTGCAGATCGAGCGATCAGGGCGGCAACTAGAGCCGGATGTCATCCGAAAACCGCCTACACTTTTCGGCATCACGCTTAAAAGCTCCCATCCCTCTCGAAAAAATCAACCGGAGGCCTAGATCACGCGTGGTGGTGCGATCTGACGTGTTGCGAGGCTATGTTGCCCGTGCCTTTTGACGGTTTCATTCGTCGTCAAACGCCGGAGTTCGAGCGGAAACTTATGGAGTACCAACGGCATGGCTTCACTTGCCAAAGTCTTTCGAGCGCCCTTCCTAATTGCCTTGTTTATCCTTTCCTGCGCGCTTTCCCCTGCATCGGCCGAAGATGCCGGCCAGTCATCGAGCGGAACTCAGCTCCCGCGGCCGACGAGCAGCTATATGGCGACCTCGGCGGATGGCGTACCGGTGAAATTGAACTATTTCTCTCCGCAAGACGGTATTTCCGTCGTCTTCGTGATTGGTGAGAGAGGCCAGCCTCTGAAGAGGCTTCCATCCATCGAAGAACAGGGCAAGCTCCTGGATGGCTTGCTACGCCAATTAGTGAGCGAACATAAGGACTTGCCATCGACCTTTCCCCTCTTCCTGACGGGAACCAAGGATAGCTTGACGACGGAGCTGGTGGCGAAGCTGCACGAAAAGGACGCCAATTGGAACCCGGAGACCGGCCAACCGAAGCGCGGCCATTTCAATGAGGTTGTAACGGCCGAGCTCAACACGATCCTTAAGTCGTCACCCATCGCCCAGGCTTTCCAGACCCATGGCTACAAGCTGGAGCTGACGGATATTGAAAAGATCGAAATGCAAGTCCCCGCCAAGAAAGGCGATGGAAAATATCCGCAATACATCAACTCAATGGATATTGACGCGACCAAAATATCAACCGGAGGATGACGTAAGATGAACCAACAGGTACGTTCTCATTTGAGACCCTCTTTCGATGATCTGGTAAAGAACTATCCCGATCCGCGAAGGGTCAAGCTGAAGCCCCTGAAGGAGATTATCGGCGGCGGTCTTACGACGGACTGGGCGATGAACAGCATCGGCGACAGCTGCACCCTTCGCATGAGCCGCGCATTTAATTATGGTTCCAGCTATCAGATTCCAGCACATTTTCCAGGCTTGAGAACTTTGGCAGGCAAAGATGGATTGCGCTATGCCTATGCGGTTCAGGAATTTCACAAATGGCTGAAGCAGCGTCTCGGCGCGCCCGATCTTGTCGTCAAGGGCAAGCCCGTCAGCCGCGACGGTTTTACCGGCAAGAAGGGGATTATCATTTTCGACATCGTCTTTGGCCCTAATCCGGATGGCACGCGCGCGCTTGGCCATGCCGATCTATGGGACGGAAAAACCTTCTATGACGAACTCGACGGCACCAGCAGACCGGACCGCGACTTCTTCACTATAGCCGATAGCGTCTCGCTCTGGATTTGCCCGGGAACGACGAATTTGGCCAGCCGCTGACAAGGCTATTTGCCCGAGGAATAATGCTGTCAGCCCTTAGCCAGAATAGCTTCGGGTGTGATGGTTTATATTGCCGTGGTCGTCGCGGGGAATTCAGTCGCTAATCCAGGAAAACCGCCGCCGGGAGAAGCGAGATCCCCGGGGGCCGTCATTGGGCGGCCTCACAAGAAGAGCTTTTTCGTCGCTCATGGAAGCTGCCAGGCGGCTAAATTCGCCCAAAAGCTGGCGTGACTAACCATCTTTCCGGGTCCGGCTAAAGGCAACCCTCACCGGTCTGGAAACGAACGCCTGCCCTTCAGAAATTTTTCCGACACTCGCCGGCAGCTGTGACGAGCCGCTGCCTTGCCACCGCGAACTGCGAGCAGTTCGCAGCTCCGGTCGCTGTTTCCGGATACGAACCATAGATCATTGCAGATGCTTCACGCGACGCTCTCCAGGCATGATGGAAGAGAACTTCCGCCTGGGCGGGGTCCCGCCTTTTCATCGCTCCTGGCAGTGAAGATTTTTTCAAATTGACCGACGGGTTTCGAACGCTCGCGCGTTCAAGCAGCGCAAGATCTGACGAGAGCCTGAATGACAAGGCTTTTTATTAAGGTTGAGGCAGGCGGCGGTCCGACACTGGAGAATGAGGATGGTTGCATCATTCAAAACGCCAGTGGGCCGCAAACGGACATATCCGGCAATGCTCCTCGGCATGTTGATCGTCTTCACCTTTCCCTTCGCGGTACGCGCGGAAGCCTGCACGGCCCCACCGCCAATTTCTGCCATCGATCCTCCCGGTTTCTACGATGATCCGGACGGTTATGGCAGGGTGATAAAGCCGCTGCATGCGTTTATCGAAAAGGTGAACAAGGCAGCCGACAGCGGCGACAAGGCGTGCCTGATCGAGCTTCTCGACACTTGGGCACATTCGAATGCCTTGATGTCGCCGATCAAGGGCTATCAGGGATATTATGAGCGCTCATGGGCAGGAACTGATTTCGCTTTGGCCCTCCTCAGATTCTTTCCCCAATCAAAGAACGACGCACCTGCCGTTCCGCCCGCAATCTCGAAATGGCTCATCGAGATTGCCACCTCTACGCGGGATGCGAATGCCATCAACCGCCTCCACAACAATCTGGTTTACTGGGCAGGCCTAAATCTCACGGCAATAGGAACGCTGATGAAACGGCCCGATCTCATCGACGCCGGCATTGCCCGTGCGCGCGAAGGTATCAAGGATATCCAACCGAACGGCACATTGGAACGCGAGCTGAAACGTGGCGATAGAGCGCTTCACTATCATAATTTTGCGCTCATCCCCCTGGTCTTCACCGCGGAGTTGGCGCAAGCGCGGCATGTCGATCTCTATTCGGAAAACAATGGGGCCATTCGACGCCTGGCAAATGTGGTGATCGCTGCGGTGCTCAATCAAAGCAGCTTTTCAGCCTATACTTCGACACCACAACATCTTTTCCCTTGGACTTTTGCCGGCGATCTCGCCTGGATGGAGCCGTACCAGGCTCGCTTCCACGATCCACGCTTGGCGACCCTGATCGCACGGCGCCGACCTTTTCTCAACCCGCGGCTCGGTGGCAACGTAACGGCCGCCTGGAGCGGACGCCCGACAATGGAGCGTCCCTAATGGCGATATCCGGAACGAACCCGATCGACCTGCGCTTCAGATCCATCTGAGATGGTCAATGGAGGACCAGTATGCATCTAACACGTCGGCAGTTTGCCATTCTGGCTTGCGCTTTGACGGTTCCGGCAAGCCAAGGCGCTGCGGCAAGTGAAGATAACGCAGTATTCTGGCAAGCGAACCTGGCAGATCGATCAATCGCCATTTTCGGTTATGAACGTATCAGTGCCACACTGGTATCCGACATCGTTCGCGATGGAGAGCGGATATCCGATCAGGCAAGTTCGGTCTATACCGACATCGGCCCGAATGCTCCGCCCTTGAGATACACAACGAATATGAAACAGGTGCCACCGGTTCTTCCCGATTTGGCACCGACCGATGCAGACGATCTGCGCCGCATCATGCCGGCTGCCGCAGGCTCTCCGGTTGAACGCCTTCCGGGATACGTAGTAGCTTTGTTGCTGATGGGCGAAGGACAACACTCATGGGCGCCAAGTGTCGAAGGGGTGATCATGGATCATGTTCGCTCCAACGGAAAGCAAATCTCCCCGCTGATAAGCGATGCGGATCTGATGTCGATATGGTCGCCACCCGACACTTTCACACTGCAAGCGATTGGCGCACATCAAATCAGCTATCTTCTCGAGAAACGCCGCCAGCTGGGACCTATCGGTGGCTATATGGAAACACTTTACAGGCAGCGGCGCGTATCCGAGATCACGCGATTGCGAGAGGAAATAGCCAAAGAAGGAGTAGTCAATCCGCTTGGCTCCCTGGCAGGTCCCCAATTCAAGGCGCTGCTCCTGAAACAGGTCTTGAAAATTGAGGCGACGAAGAATTTTCTCATTGTCCCCTTGGCTGTCTTGTTGGGTAATGACGGCATCCTGGAACTCATGAAATCAAACGGCTTTCAAATAACGGCATTGGCGTAGCGTTACCGGCGCCTGTGAAAGCCGCATGCTCTATCGAGGTATTTATCCTATTCGAGGACCATCTGATATGTCAGCAACCATGAACCGCCGCGATCTCTGCCTGTATCTATCTGCATTAGCTACGGGTATGCTTGAACCCAAATTCGCCTCTGCCGAAGACAAGGTAAATGCAAATAGTGCCTCAACGGCTTACTTGTATTTCTCACAACCGATCGACGACAAATCGACGCTCAGTCTGACCAATGGATTGATCGACTTAAGAGCCAAGGGCTACAAAATAATATACCTTATGCTGAATTCCAACGGTGGGAACATATCGTCAGGGATTGCCCTATATCACATGCTATGTGCCATGGATATAACGATCAATACCTATGCTATTTCCAATGTAGATTCGGCAGCAATTCTATTGTTTTTAGCAGGAAAGGAAAGAGTTGCAAATAAAGAGTCTTTGTTTGCATTTCACTCCGCCAGAGAGGATTTCAGCAACGAAAAGCTTAATCCGGACGAGATCACCGAGAGATCAAATGTACTTGAAATCGACAATGATCGAATGAAGGAAATATTCAAGGATCGGCTTACTATCAGCGACAAGCAATACGGCGAGTTTTTTGGCCCGCAGCTCCGGTTTGTAAGGCCACAAGAGGCACTGAGCATCGGCCTGGCGACGCGGATCAGCGAGATAAGCATGCAACCACATGATGGCCTCTATTATGTTCAGTCCTCTGCCGCCAAGTAGCTTTGGTGAAACATGGTTTCGCTCTCCGCGATAAAAGGCACTGCCAGCTCTGTCTCAGAACGGCAATCCGAACGCGGCGTCCACCAACTCGCGCAATTTAGAGAGGCTGACCGATGATGAACGGAAAGACGCATTCAATCCTGTCTATTTTCCACCTCTGCTGGCAAACCGCCATCGTACTCGTCATCATCTTTGCGGGCGCGGCTCACGCTGAAGATCATACCTTCGTCGGCTTTCAGGAGATAGCCGTTCCGAACGGCGGCGAGCCTCCGTTACACGTAGGCATCTGGTATCCGACACTCGCCCGACCCCAGGAAACACGTTTGGAGACCTTCACCCAATTGGTGGCGCCGGATGGTGCGATCGCCGGGCGCGCCTTGCCGCTGGTCGTCATTTCCCATGGCGGGGCGGGATCGTTCGCCGGCCATTACGACACGGCCCTCGCGCTTGCCCATGCAGGCTTCATCGTTGCCGCGGTCGACCATGCGGGGGACACTTTCGACGATCAGCGACAGGTGCTGAAACTTTGGCGGCGGCCGCAGCAGCTGAATCGCCTGATCACCTTCGTCCTCGACGATTGGCCGGACCATGCTCACGTTGACTCCCGGCGGATCGGCGCCTTCGGCTTCTCGAATGGCGGCTTCACCGTGCTCGTGGCTGCCGGAGGAAAACCGGATCTCAACCTGATCGACCCCTATTGCCGCGATCATCCCACTCACGATCTATGCGCCGCGCTTACGAAAGCCGGCGTCAGCTCAGTAGCCGCTTTACCTGTTCCTCCCGATGCCTGGTTGCGAGACCAGCGCATCAAGGCGATAGCCGTCGCCGCTCCGGCATTTGGGTTCACTTTCTCGAACGGCGGTTTGAACGATGTAACGGTCCCGGTTCAGCTGTGGCGCGCCGCCGATGACCACCATCAACCCAATCCCTGGTACGACGAGGCGGTGCGCGTCGCGTTGCCTCATCCGCCCGAAATGCATGTCGTGGCAGGCGCAGGACATTATGACTTTCTGCCGCCGTGCGGTGCGGTGCTTGCCAAGCACGCGCCGGTCATATGCGCCGATCCGAATGGCTTCGATCGAGCAGCGTTTCACAACCTTATGAATGCTCAGCTGATCAATTTCTTCCGGACAAAGCTTCGATAAGCAGCCACCATGCCAGGGTCGTGAACCCATAGCCGCTCCGGCTTGTTAGTCTCAAGGCGCTAAGCGGAGTGCATTTCACCGGCTCAGGCCGACGCGTGGCCCGCCCCATTGATGAACCAGCTCCAGATCCTATGAAAGTCCGCCTCGACATCCCGCTTGGCCATCGGCGGCGCGATCGTTTACATGCATCTAACGGTGGAATATCTCTACGCTAGGTATGATTAGTAATCTTATTGTCATATGACGATAGCGAAAACCTGATACGCGTTGGCAGGCGCTCCAGCCAACTATCCTATTCCGTTAAGCAACACACGGGGGAAATTGATGATCGGCACACGATATCAGGTCAAGGCGGGCGATACGCTCTGGTCTATTGCCCACGAACATCTCGGCCACGGCGCACAATGGCCGCGTATCTGGCGCTATAACAACCGCCGCGATGTCATTCGCGCCACTGGTCATGGAATTCCCGATCCGGATTTGATCCATGCCGGCAGCACAATTCTGATCCCGGTTCTACCGGGTCAACGCGAGCGTAGCAGCAACGGCCACCACCATGCGCATCATACTTCGCAGCATCATAGTCCCTCGACGGCCGCCACCACGCAGGCGCCGCATTCTCCCTCCCCGCAGCCACTTCGCACCGGCAACCCGACTACGGAACTGAAGAAGGAATTGCCGCACATCTATTCGCCGATCTCGATCAAGTACCGCTTGAACGATCTGACGATGCCCGTCATCGAAACCCCGACGGCGACGATCGAATTCCGCATGACCGGCGATGTCGTCCTGATGACGGACAAGAGCTATCCCGCAACCTACGTGAGCAACGGCGGACGGCTGGAAACGCAGATCTCGCAGCAGGCCAATGTTGCCTTCGGCCAGCTCATCGGTGACACGCGCTTCATCTATGATTCGAAGAAAAAAGAGGTGACAGTGCGCTCCATGCTGGTCAGCCAGAGCACAACGCCGAACGCCGCGGCCACCGCCGTTGGCGTCGAGTTCAGCTCCAGCAGCCCTATCCCGAAGCTGCGCGCCGAAGTCCGCTTCCCCAAGCTGCAGGGCAGGATCGGCCCGTTCCACTATGTCGCCATGAGCGTGGCCTTCGTGATCCTGATCACGCCGAAGGCACAAATTCCCCCATCTGCACCCTCGCCGCAGGCCGTGCGTGATGCTGTGCGTATCCGCGAGCCCGAGGAAGGGACAAACTGGAGCCGTGTCATCGGCACCGGCCTGGTCATCGGCGCCGGCGTCATCGTCGTCGGGACCCTGGTCGAGGATTTCTTCACCGCCGGCGCCGGCGTTGCCGATGATCCGGCCTCCTTTGCAGCCGCTGGCGCCTCGCTGACGCGCGGCCTGGCCATGCTTCGCGGCGCGGCCACCACCGCCCTGCCACGCGCAATGGTTCCGGCCGCCGTGCAAGTCGGTGCTCGGGTCGGGCTGGCGCATTGATCGTCTCACGGCGTCTTCTACTTGGCGCAGCCGTGGTTCTGGCCGGGAGTGGTTCCTACCTTCTCGGCCGGTCGACACAGAAAGAAGATACCATTGCCGATCCTGATGCCTATGCGGCCAAGCTTGGCCACCAACAGGGCCTGACGATCGGCTTTGGCGATCCGTCGACCTTCTACGCTCCACCCTATCTGCCTGTTGATGCGCCTGTAGAGGGTGTTGTGCTGAGCCCGGCCGACCGCACCGCCGTGAAGGACTCGCTGCACGGCATCTCGAAAGCTTTCGAAGCCTATCCGGAACAATGTCTCGGCCGGATCATCAAGGCGATCTTCATCGCCGGCAAGATCTTGATCGACCGCGCCGAAGCGGGCGGCACCTATGGGCTCGACTGGATTTTCCTCGCCGCTCCCTCCAACGTATCGGCCGAGACGCGTCGGCTGACCGCAGAGCTTGGCGTGCACCACGAAACAAGCTCCTTCATCTGGCTGCGCAACGATGCCCTGCAACACGCTTTCACAGCGCTCGAGCCGGCCGGCTGGCAATTTCAAAACAGTGCGACCGATCAGATCGCTCGCAATGGCCAGACAGCACCGCCGGTGGAAACCGGCTTTCTCTCCGCCTATGGCGCAACGACTTCAGAGAATGATTTCAACACCTATGCGGAAATCGTGTTTTCCGATCCGGGACGCCTGATAAAGCTGGCCGAAAGTGTACCGCTCATTGCGAAAAAACTCGCACTGACACTCGATTCCTACATCGTCGTCGACGAACGATTGCACGAAACTTTCGCTCGAAACGGCCTGCTGAAAGCAGCCGGGCGGTAAGCCAGCCAACCGCCTCACTGCTATCGCGATGAAGAGCCGGTCGATGCCACGCCAGGATTGCAGCACTTGGTACGGCATCGACCTATTATCACTCCACCCGGAGATTGGACCGTCATTTACTGTTGTGCAGGCGCGGCTTTCTGAATCTTGTCCTGGACTTTCTTAACGAGTGCGGGGTCCTTCTTTGCAGCCGTCAGAATTGCGTTGTATTCGTCGACAGACATCCCCGGAGAGGTCTGAACAGCTTGTACCATCTGCTTGCTTGCCTCGGTCTGCAGCTGTTGCTTCGCTGTCGGATCCTGTGTTGCGCCGATCTTGGTTGAATATTCCTGCCTGATCTTGTCCACTTGGAGATAAGCGACCGCAAAAGCTTCTATTTTTTGATCGCTGACTGTAGCAGCAGTAGCAGTGCTGTCGGGCTGCTGCGCTTGGGCAGGTTGCTGTTCTTGTGTTGCTTGCTGCGCGAATGCTTGATTGCTGAGAACCATCAAGCTCAAGACTGCAGCGGTCAACGATGCAACGGGGATATGACGAATAATCATCTCAATTCCTCTTTAGTCGTGCGGGGGGAAACACCTCTTTGATGGCGTAGAGCGAAGGATGGCATATCGTATGATTTAGCCGCCGGTTAGGGTTGAGGAACGATCCGGCGGCAATGTGGCCCTCAAACGTTTTCTGTGAGGCAATAGCGCGGCGATCCCCTGACCATAGAGCGGCAGCTTTATGGCGATCACTGTCGGGGTTCAATCTTACGCCGAAATTAGGAAAGAACTCTGGATTGACCTCATGCTCGAACCGCTATTCCGCTGGTTTCCCACAGGCCATGACCCGGAATAAGTGGAATCTGCTCCGGCGGTTTAAACAATGTGCAGATTTATAAAATAGTATTGATACAACCTATACGATGATGCTATTGCCGCACGCACCTTCCCTATAGCAAACGATAACTTGTCAAGCACCAATAAAACGGCGATGAAGAACTACGCATCTCTCCTTCACTTCAAAAGCTACTTCATCGAGATTGTCTTACCGACCTGGATCTCATCCGCTTTTGACGATGTCACCGGCCAATTCATGGAAGGCTTACAGATCGATGGCTCCGCAGATCCAAGCGGCATCGTTCGCACGAGAACGGCGGCACGCGTCGTCTATGTCTTCGCACACGCCAGTGCGCTCGGTGTTGCCCCGCAAGGATCGCTGCAGAAAGCCGAGCGCGCCTTTGCCAATCTCTCGGCAACTTCGCGCATTGGCACGCAAACACAAGGTTTCCAAGGAGCATTAGTTACAGGACCGGCGCCGTTGTTGATTCCGAACGCGACCTCTATGATCATGCATGCGTCCTTCTAGCGCTAACCTGGCTCGCTCAGGCGACCGGCAAGGCAACTTACCGCAATCAGATCGACGATACGATCACGGCGATGGACGACATGTTGACGGCCCCGCACGGCGGCTGGGCGGAAGACAGCCTCGGCACCATCCCCCGTCGACAGAACCCCCATATGCACTGTTTCGAATCATTTCTCGCCTTGGCGGAAGCTTACGCCGCTCCCGCTCATATCGCCCGCGCCAGCGAACTTTATGGGCTATTCCGATCCCGCTTTTTCGACGAGGCCACCAACACACTTCGCGAGTATTTCGGGCCAGCGTGGGAGATCGGCGATATATACGGATCGGGACGAATAGAGCCGGGCCATATGGCCGAATGGGTTTGGCTGATTGGCCGCTATGTGAAGTGGTCAGGAAGGGACCTCAGCTCATTGACAGCCAAGATACTGGACAACACCCTCTCGGTTGGCAGGCAGGCAGGTACACCCTTTCTGATCGACGAAACCAGTGTTGACGGTATTCCAACAAAGCAAAGTCGTCGTCTGTGGCCACAAGCTGAGCTGATAAAGGCATATATAACGCAAGCACGGCTGACCGGGAATTCGGACTATCTTGAACATGCGGAGCAACTGACCGCAGCACTACTGGAAACGTATCTTGCACACACCCCCAGGGGAACTTGGCGCGACTGCTTTGACCTTAACGGACGCTCGATCGCAACCTCTATACCTGCGAGCTCTCTTTATCACTTGTGGACAGTCGTCTGCGAACTGATCCAATTGGACCGAAGATAACCATCGAGATCCGTTTCAGCGCGAACCTCTTCCGAAGTTGGCAACGGCCGCCGATGCGTTAGAGTAGCGATGGATCCTGACAGCCATCCCGCCACACAAAGGCGCGATGGCTGTGATCCCCGTTTCTTTTCAGGGAAGATTGACGATTTCCACCCAGTTCGCGCCGGCGTCGACGGGATAGCGGTCGATCGACGTGAGCGCGCCGTTCGCTTGGTCGATGGCATAGACGGTGATTTTGTCGGATTTCTCCCCGGTCGCGATCAGGAAGCGGCCCGACGGATCGATGCGGATGCCGCGCGGCTGTTTCTCGGTCGGATAATTGGTGACATAAGTGAGGTTTCCGCTCCCGTCCCCGACATGGAAGAGCGCGATCTTGCTGGTGGTTCGCTCGGTCGTATAGAGGAATTTGCCGTTCGGGGTGATGCCGATATCGGCTGCCCAGACCTTCGGCTTGCCGTCATCAACGGACGCAGCCGCCGGCGTCGTGACGCTGAACGGCGGCGGAGGCGGCGGGGCAATGCCCGGAGACAGGCCGGCATCATCCGGAACGGACGCGACGCTTTCGATTTCGGTAAGCGTCCCCTTTGCCGGATCGAGGCTGTAGTGGATGACGTGACCGGTCAGTTCGGTGACGACATAGACCGACTTGCCGCCCGGAGAGAAAATGATGTGACGAGGTCCGAAACCCGGCTTGGTCGCGATCTCAGGCGGATTGTTCGGCTCCAGCATGCCGGTCTCGGGATTGAGCACGAACTGCAGCACGACATCGGAGCCGAGATTGGTCGCAAAGACATATTTGCCTGTGGGGTCGCTGACGATCGAATGAGCATTGCGGCCGGTCAGGATCATCTGGCGAGTGCCGTTCGTCACGCGGCCATCCGGATCGATCGGCAGGACCGCGATCTTGTTTCCGCCGTAGGAGGAGGCAAAGAGCAGCCGCCCGGAGGGATCGGCCGATACATAGGGCATGCTGTCGGGCAGAGCCGCGACCGCCGCCTGCGTCAGATTGCCGGTTGTGGGATCGATCGCCAGCGTCAGCACCCGGTAAGGCTGCGAACGCACGACAGCGTAGAGATGTTTCTTGTCAGGCCCGACAGTCATCGGCATGACCATCTTGCCGGCATCGAAGGTCGCCACCGGTGTCAGGGTGCCGGCCTTTTCGTCCATGCTGTAGCTGTCGATCTTTCCGTCCGTCGCCGCGGAGACGTAGACGAATGTCTTGGCAAGCACGCCCTGTGTCGCCGCAAGCATTGCCGAGGCGCCTATGACCGCGGCAAAAATTCCAGATGATAGCCTAATCACGAATGTCCTCCTCCTGCAAAAGGTGATCGTCGGCACTGCCGACGATCACTTGCTCCCTTTGGCTACGCTTCACGCGGCCTTGGCTGTCTCGATGATCTTGGCGAGCGCCGCCAGCTCATCCGGCGTCAGATCGGTTAGCGGTGGGCGCACCGGACCGGGATCCTTACCGAGAACATACAAGCCGGCCTTGATGATAGAGACCGCATAGCCCTTCTTGCGATTGCGTAGGGCGACGAACGGGAAGAAGAAGCCCGTGAGGATTTCATCAACTGTTGCCTGATCTCCGCTCCGCAACGCGCTATAGAAACGCTGGGCAAGCGCGGGAATGAAATTGAAGACGGCGGAGGAATAGGTCGTCACGCCGGCGGCGAAATAGGCCTGGGCATAGACTTCGTGTGTCGGCATGCCGCCAACATAGACCAGGCGATCCTGGAGCTTAGTGGTGATCTCAATTACCTTGTCGACTTCACCGACGCCGTCCTTGTAGCCGATCAGATTCGGGCATTCGTCGGCGAGCCGCGCGATGCTGTCCGCGCTGAGCACCGCATTGTCGCGGTTGTAGACGATAACGCCGATGCCGACGGATTGGCAGACCGCCTTGACGTGCGCGATCAGGCCGGCCTGTTCCGCAAACATCAGGTAAGGCGGCAGAAGCAACAGACCATCGGCTCCCGCCTTCTCGGCGGCCTTGGCGATCTCGATGGCAAGCGACGTGCCGTAGCCCGTTCCCGAGATGATCGGCGTATTGCCTGCGGATGCCTTTGCGGCGCGAACGACCTGCGGGATTTCGGCGGGATTGAGGGAGAAGAACTCGCCGGTTCCGCCGGCGGCAAAAAGGGCGGCGGCATCATAGCCTGCCAGCCATTCGACATGGCGGCTGTATTTCGCCTCGTCGAATTTGAGGTCGCTGTCGAAATGGGTGACGGGAAAGGACAGCAGACCGCTGCCAACCGCCTTTTTCAGTTCAATCGGGTTCATCTTGGAATCCTATTATCGATTGGTATAGGCAATGGGTCTCAGACGCCTTCGAGCGCCTGAACGAGGGCGGCGATGTAGCCGTAGCAGAAGGCGAAGGCGACGCCGGTCGGATCCCTGCCGCTGATGGTCGGCACATGATCGGGCATCAGCATGTATTGATAGCCGACTTCCTTGTAGACCTTGGCGGAACGAACCATGTCCATGTCGCCCTCGTCAGGGAAGGTCTCCATGAAGGAGAGCTTGCCGCCGCGAATGTTGCGGAAATGGACGTTGAAAAGCTTGCCGCGCGTACCGAACCAGCGGATGATGTCGTCGATCTCCTCGCGCGGATTGTCGAGCATCTCGCCGACCGATCCCTGGCAGAAGTTCAGCCCGTGATAGGGGCTTTCACGCATCAGCACGAATTTCTTCAGGCCTTCGACTGAGCCGAGCACGCGCGTGACGCCACGATAGCCCGGCGGCGTATAGGGATCGTGCGGATGGCAGGCGAGACGGACGCGATTGCTCTCCGCCACGGGCACAACACGCTCCAGGAAATAGTCGATCCGCTCCCAGTTTTCGTCTTCCGACAAGACGCCGGCAAGACCAGGGGCTGCCTGGTGGTCCGCTCTATCCCAGCGGAAGCTCGCATTCATCGAACCGCCGCGTCCCGGTTCTTCCGGCGTACGCGGGATACCGATGAGATTGAGATTGTATTTTGCCGCGGGAATGCCGGCCGCCGCCACATCTTCGATGAGCTTGCAGACCGCATCGATCTGGCGATCGCGATCCGGTCCGGCAAGCAGAATGTCAGGATAGGATGCCTTTTCGATCGGCTGAGACGGCAAGGGAAGCTGGATCATATCCAGAATCAGCCCGAAGCTTTCGACCTTGTCGCGAAGGCGCTCAATATCGGACAGCGTCCAGCTCTCCGGCTTTCCCGGCGGGTCCGCACATATATGCTTCAGCCCCAATTGCGCGAAAACGCGATAATCGTCGTCATCGCGCGCCTCGACCTGTGTTCCTACATACACCGAGCGTCTCTCCCATGAGGTTGGTCTATATCATATGACATAATATGAATTTTTCGAGGTGTCGAGAGCTATTGCCGCTTGGCGAGCATACGATGGCGCCACGGGCCTGTCGCCGCATGCACCCACATTGTCTGTCACGCATGTTCAGAGCCTTGACCTCCGATCACCAACGGGATTTTTAGCCGTTGCCCGGCATGGATTTTGCCGAGGCCGGCGCAATCGCTGACATCGAAGGCCGCCTCATCTCCAGCCTTGTCCAAAAGCCAGCCGCCCGTCTGATACCCTTTACCGCCAAGCCATATGGCAACTGATCGATTGCCCGTTACGCCAGTTTCAGGCGACTCGGGTCGCATGTCGCCATTTTTGACCCTCGTTCATTCGCATCAAGCCATCCGCATGGCCTTGCAAACATCTTCGATCTTCGATAAATCATAATATGACATGCGCATAACATCATACGTATTATATACTATTCGAGGGAGGAAGCATAATGAAGCACTTTTCGAAGGCCATGTTTGTAGGCGCTGCAATCGGCATGCTGACACTGGCCGCGCCGCAGCTTCAGGCGGCTACGCCCAAAGATCAATTGGTGATCGGCACGTCGCTCGCGCAGGTGCTGTCCCTCGATCCACAGCAGGCCACCGAACCCAAAGCACTCGAAATCCTTGCCAATCTCTACGATCGACTTGTCGCAACGACCGCGGATGGCAAGATCGTGCCACAGCTGGCGGAAAGCTGGACGGATGACGGCAAGTCGCTGACGCTGAAATTGCGGGATGCCGCTTTCGCTTCCGGCAATCCGGTCACCGCCAACGACGTCGTCTTCTCGCTGACCCGGCTGGTGAAGCTCAACCAGTCCGGTTCCTCCTATTTCAAGCGCATTGGTTATTCCATCGAAACGATCGCCAATCAGATCCATGCGGTCGACGCCAGGACGGTGCGTATCGACCTGACGGACAAGGTGACGGCCGAAGGGTTGCTTTATCGGCTAGCACTCGGCGTTTCGAGCGTCGTCGATAGCGTCGAGGTACAGAAGCATATTGCGAACGACGATTCCGGAAACGCTTGGCTGCGTACCCATTCGGCAGGTTCCGGGCCGTTCACGCTGAACAAATGGACCCCGAACGAGATCGTCATTCTGGATGCCAACAAGACCTATGTCAGCGGCGCGCCGAAAATGCGGCGCGTCATCATCCGCCATGTGCCGGAAAGCCAGGTCGAGCGGTTGATGCTGGACCGTGGCGATATCGATATCGGCAATGCGCTCTCCAAATCCGATCTCGAGACCTTCGAAACCAAGAGCAATTTCGTCATCCAGCGCGTACCGACGGGTGGCTTCTATGTGCTGGCGATGAATGCGGGCAACCAATATCTCGCCAACCCCAAGGTTCGCGAAGCCATTGCCTATGGCATCGACTACAAGGGCATCGAGAAGACCATCATGGGTCCTTACGGCCGGGCACGAAACATCCCCGTTCCGGAAAATTTCGAATATGCACTGCCGAATCCGGACTGGCACCTCGATGTCGCCAAGGCAAAGCAATTGCTTGCGGAAGCAGGCTTCAAGGACGGCTTTTCGCTGACGCTCAAGACGATCTCGCAGACGCCACGCATCGATCTGGCAACCGCCATCCAGGCCTCCCTCGGCCAGATCGGTATCAAGGTCGAGATACAGCAGGGCAATGGCTCCGAAATTATTGCCGCTCACCGCGCCCGCAACTTCGACCTGCTGCTGCCGCAGACGAGCGCGCTGATGCCGAACGTTCTCGGCTCCATGGATGATTTCGCCAACAATCCCGACAACCGGCTGGAGGCCAATAATGCCGGCAATTTTGCCTGGCGTTCAGCCTGGGATATCCCCGGACTGACGGCGCTTGCGGAAAAGACCTCGGTAGAGCCCAATGCCAAGAAGCGGGCCGAACTCTATACCCAGATGCAGCAAATGTTCGTCGATCTGAAACCGGCGCTCCTGCCGCTTTTCGAACGGTTCGAACCCCTTGTTCTCTCTGCCAGGGTCAAAGGCTATCTCGGACATCCCAACCAGATGACCCGCCTTGAAAACGTGACCAAGGCTGACGCCGAATAAGCAATCGAAGGCAGCCGATCATGAAGGAACTATCCGTAGCCGAATTCGGCCGACGCATCGCGCATCTGATCGTCAGCCTGTTCATCCTCCTGTTGGTCACCTTCGTGATCGGCCGCGTCCTGCCGGCCGACCCGGTGGGGGCGATCGTTGGCGAGCTGGCCGATCCCGCCGCCTATGCCGCGATGCGCCAGCGGCTCGGACTGGATCTCCCCGTCTACGAGCAATTCTTCATCTACCTGAAGGGTCTTGCCCATGGTGATTTCGGCACGGCGATCCTGACGGGAAATCCCGTCTCCGCCGATCTTGCCCAGGCCTTTCCCGCGACATTCGAGCTTGCGACGCTTGCAGTCATCATCTCGACCTTCGTCGGCGTGCCGCTCGGTCTGGTGGCGGCGCTGTTCCGCGACCGGCTGATCGACAAGATCGCGCGTGTCGTCTCTCTCGTCGGCCATTCCATTCCGGTCTTCTGGTTCGGGATTGTTGGGCTTGTCGTCTTCTATGCAGGCCTGAACTGGGTCGGCGGCCCTGGCCGGGTCGATGTCTATTACGAGGGCATCGTCACGCCGCAAACCGGCTTGCTGCTGGTGGACAGCCTCCTGCAGGGCGAGACGGATATTTTCTGGAATGCACTCAGCCACATCATCCTGCCTGCCTTCATTCTCGCCTATGCGGCAGTCGCCTATATCACCCGCATGACCCGCAGCTTCACTTTGGAGCAGCTCAGCCAGGATTATGTGATTGCCGCCCGCGCCAAGGGCGTCGGTCCGGCGCGAACGATCATCGGCCATGTTCTCCCGAACATCGCCGTGCAGCTCATCACTATTCTCGCCATCTCCTATGGCGGGCTGCTCGAGGGCGCGGTGGTGACGGAAATCGTCTTCTCCTGGCCGGGGATCGGCCAATACATGACGAACGCCCTGATGATCGGCGACATGAATGCCATCCTTGCGGCGACGATCATTGTCGGACTTTTCTTCATGCTTTTGAATTTCCTAGCGGATATCACCTATGCGGTCTTCGATCCGCGCACCAGGGAGGCCGTCCGATGAGCGACGCGATCCATGCGGACGTGACCGTCCGTCCACCGAATGTCATGAGCCGCATGATGGGCTCGCTGAAAAGCGCCGGCGGCAAGCTTGCCCACGAACCACTTGGCCTTGCCGGCTTCATCATCCTCGCCCTGCTATGCCTGATCGCGATTTTCGCGCCGCTGCTGGCGCCCTATGATCCGAATGTGCAGGTGCTTTCGGATGCGTTGAAGCCGCCAAGCCTTGCACATCTGGCCGGAACGGACGAGTTCGGCCGCGATATCCTCAGCCGCCTGATCTTCGGCACGCGCATCACCATCCAGACCGTGCTGTCGATTTCGGTGATCGTCGGTCCGATCGGTCTTCTGATCGGCGTGGTTGCCGGCTTCTTCGGCGGCCGTATCGATGCGCTCCTGATGCGCGCCACCGATATCGTGCTCTCCTTTCCGTCGCTGATCCTGGCGCTGGCCTTTGCCGCGGCACTCGGTGCCGGCCTGACGACTGCCATCATCGCCATCTCGCTGACGGCGTGGCCGCCGATTGCAAGACTGGCACGCGCCGAGGCGCTCGTCGTCAGGAACACCGATTATGTCGCGGCGGCGAGGCTCTATGGCGCCTCCAGGCTGCGTATCCTGTTCTTCTACATCGCGCCGATGTGCGTCCCCTCGGTCATCGTGCGCCTGACGCTCAACATGGCAGGCATCATCCTGACAGCGGCGTCCCTCGGCTTCCTCGGGCTAGGCGCCCAGCCGCCCGCCCCGGAATGGGGTGCGATGATTTCCAACGGACGCAAATACATGCTCGATTTCTGGTGGGTCGCCGTCATGCCCGGCATTGCGATCCTTCTGGCAAGTCTGGCCTTCAACATCGTCGGCGACACACTGCGCGATATTCTGGATCCCCGCCATGCAAGATCGTGATCCCCATCCCATCCTCTCTGTCCAGGGCCTGAACGTCCGGTTTGGTCGCAACTCCCTGGCGGCGGTCTCCGATGTCAGCTTCGATGTCGGGCGCGAGCGCGTTGGGATCGTCGGCGAATCCGGCTCCGGCAAATCGACGACCGGGCGTGCGGTCATGCGCCTGCTGCCACCAAGCGCGAGCATCACGGCCAAAGGCATGACGCTCGACGGCATCTCCCTGCTCGACAGGTCGGAGCGCCAGATGGGCGCCCTGCGCGGCAAGGATATCGCTTTGATCATGCAGGACCCGCGCTATTCCCTCAATCCGGTGCTGACGGTCGGCAAGCAGATCGCCGAGGCGGCGCAGCTGCATCTGGGCTTGCGCAGAAGCAAAGCGCGTGATGCGGCGCGGGCCATGCTTGAGCGCGTCCGCATCAGCGATCCGGACCGCGTGATGGCGCTTTACCCGCATCAGATCTCGGGCGGCATGGGGCAGCGCGTCATGATCGCGATGATGCTCCTGGCAAAACCAAAGCTTGTCATAGCCGACGAGCCGACGTCCGCACTCGATGTCAGCGTGCGCAAGGACGTGCTCACCCTGCTCGATGAGCTGGTGCGTGAGAATAATTCCGGGCTGCTGCTCATCAGCCACGATATCCGCATGGTCGCGGCCTTCTGCGAGCGCATCATCGTCATGTATTCCGGCCGCATCGTGGAGACGCTGACCCGTCTCGAAGATGCGCAGCATCCCTATACGCGCGGGCTGATGTCCGCATTGCCGGACCCGCACAGGCCGGTGCGGCGGCTAGCGGTGCTCGACAGGGCAAAGCTTGATCTGGAGAGCAACCGATGATTAGCGTTCGCGATCTTGATGTCGTCTTTACATCCGGC
Source organism: Martinezella sp. CNPSo 3964 (assembly GCF_057784375.1). Classification (NCBI taxonomy): domain Bacteria; kingdom Pseudomonadati; phylum Pseudomonadota; class Alphaproteobacteria; order Hyphomicrobiales; family Rhizobiaceae; genus Martinezella; species Martinezella sp. CNPSo 3964. Next base: position 58,438 of record NZ_JBXSOW010000004.1, on the reverse strand, counting down.
AAGACGAAGAACCATGTCGTCAAAGGGGTAAGCTTCGATGTCGGCAAAGGAGAGACGCTCGGCATTGTCGGCGAGTCCGGATGCGGCAAGTCGACCGTGCTGCGCTGCCTCGCCGGCATGGAAAAGGGATGGTCCGGCGACATCGGCCTCGCCGGCAAGGCTGTCGGCAAGACCCGCACGCGGGATGAACTGCGGCATGCGCAGATGGTGTTTCAGGACCCCTATGGCTCGCTGCATCCCCGCCATCGTATCGGCACGGCGCTTGCCGAGCCACTGCGTGCCATGGGGCATGACGATGTCTGGGTTAAGGTCGAAAAAGCATTGCGCCAGGTCGGGCTGCCGACAGCCTTCGCCAACCGCTATCCACACGAGCTTTCCGGTGGACAGCGCCAGCGTGTCGCCATCGCCCGCGCGCTGATCCTCTCGCCGCCCATCCTGTTACTCGACGAGCCGACCTCGGCGCTCGACGTGTCGATCCAGGCGGAAATCCTCAATCTTCTCGCCGACCAACGCGAGGAGCGTTCCCTGACCTATGTCCTCGTCAGCCATGACCTGGCCGTCATCGCCCATATGTGCGATCGGGTGCTGATCATGAAGGGTGGCACCTTCGTCGATGAACTGACCAAGGCGGACTTGCAGGCCGGCACGACGCACGACGCCTATACACGCGAATTGTTCGAAGCGAGTTTCCTTTGAGGCGGACATGGCCGATATATGATCGCTCCAGTCATTGCGCAAAATCGACACCGGGAGCCGGTCGCAGTGCGATCCCCGTCAAGATCATGATTGCGATTTTCCTGGACGCGTTGATGTATGGCCACTCACCCAGTTTCTATATACTCCATGACACTAGTGGCTTTGCATTCATCATATGATCCTGTAGTCGAAGGCAGATGACGCACAAGTTTCTTGCTCTCCTCCTGATCGGTCTTGCGCTTTCCGCATGCGAGCAACACGGCACCGAGGCTGTGGATTGCCCATCGCAAGGGCCTAACCTGGAAGCCCAGGGTCCCAATGGGGTGTATGAGTTCCGCGAGGACTGTGAACCCAATGCCTTGACCTGTATCGATCCTAACAAGAAGGCGCGAACGGGTGACGGCACCGTCATCTGCAGGCTTCGGAAGCAATAGAGGTTATCTGCAAGTCTACCGAATTCTTGCAAAAGAGATCAGTCCCTTTTCGCTTTTGCAGCAAGTCCGATAGCAGGCCTTTGCCTGCTATTCCCCGTGTTCAGCGCAAGACTGTGATTGGTGTGATTTGCACCACCTCACAACGCTATCGGATCAATATTACGCCAATCGTTCGCACCGCATGGCGATCGCAATAAACCGGCGCCTGTGATGAAGCCAAATGCCCCATTTGAGCACAGGAACGGGTCTCACGTGCCGGGAATTGGCTCCCAGGCCGAATTGCCGGTATTGGAGAATTGGGGGATGTGGGCGAGGCTCTGAATGAGGTCGCAATCGGATCCCAGCGTCTCCTTCCAATCGCCAGCCTCAGTCAGGATAACGCCAATGCCGACGACCTCGGCACCGGCCTTGCGCACCAGTTCCAGCGAACCCTTGAGGCTTGACCCGGAGGCGACCACGTCGTCGACGACAAGCACGCGCTTCCCCTTGAGAAGAGGTATCGCCGCGCGGTCCAGCAGCAAGCGCTGCTCGCCCTTGGAGGTGATGGACGAGATGCGTTGTTCCAGCGCATTTGCCAAATGGATCTTCGGCGACTTCTGCAAGACGACATAATTGTCGAGGCCGAGCGCACGCGTTACTTCAATGGCGACGGGAATACCAAGTGTCGCCGTGCCGACCACAATGTCGGGCTTGAGCGATGCGAATTTGGCCGCAAGCTTGACGCCGACATGCTCGCCGAATTTCACGCCGAGATCGATGACCATCATGAGGGAAATGGCAAAATCCGGCTTGATCGCTACGATTGGCAGATCAACGGCATAGCCGGCAACATCGACCTTCCAGTTCTGTCCGGTTCTCGGGTCCATGGTCTCAGAGGTCATTGGTCTTATCCTTCATGCTAAGGCGTTGCTCGACCATCAAGCCGACTTCTCGCCAGGTTGTTCGCTTGTGTTTCAGATCATACCCGTAAAGGGTGAGGGAAAACGAGATGGCATGCGCCATGCGGATCGCCTGGACGAGCAGCGGAATGCCGCGTGCCAGCGCGAAGCGCAATTTCGTCGGCAGGCTGACATCGTCGATCTCCATGCCGCGAGAACGCTGAGCATCTGCAATGCGCTCGAAATCGTCGCGCAGCATGGGAATGACGCCGAAGGTCAGCGACAGGACGAGCGTGGCAATGGACGGCAGCCGCGCAGCGCTTGCCGCCGCCAATATTTCGCCCGGCGAGCTTGTCTCCATGACGAAATAGAAGGCGGCTGTCGTCGTCACCAGCCTGGCGGCCATCGCCGCCGCGACCGACAAGGCCTCGGGTGTCGAAAGACCCTGTAGCCAGAGATTTATCATCCAGCTCACCATGACCATGCCTGTCAGCAGCGTGGCGCCGTTGACGTAGCCACGGAGACCGGGGACCTTCAAGCCCCATAGAAGGGCCAGGCAGATCAAAGCAAGGGGTACGCCGAACCGCCAGTCCGGGGCAAACCAGGCGGCCAGCATGATGATGAAGGCAATTCCCAGCTTGATAAAGAAATTGAGCTCATGAAGCCGCGTCATGCCATGCTCCATGCTGTCATATCGTAAGGCGCTTGCCAGCCCAGGGAACGGAAGGGACTGCTTTGCCAGCCGTCTTCGGGCACTCCCTCGAACGCGATCGTGCCATTGTCGAGGATCATCAGGCGGGTGGCCAGATCGTCGACCAGTTCCAGATCATGCGAGATCAGCATGACCGCCCGCCCCGAAGACTGCATTGACGAGATGAAAAGTTCCAGCATTTGCCGGCCTTTGATGTCTCTGCTCAATAACGGCTCATCGATGATGGCAACAAGCGCGCCGGTCGCATCGGCGCAAGCAAGGCCCAGCAACGCCTGTTGGCGGGCCGAAAGAGCAAACGGATTGGCTTCCGCCAGCTCGGAGAGCGCGTAACGTTCCAGCGCCGCCGTGGCGCGCGCAATGACGGCCGGATCGTTCGACGACGCACTCGATGCCGTAATCGCAAAGATCACCTCACCGAGTACTGTCATGTTGAACAGAATATGGCGCATGTTTTGGGGAATATAGGCGATCTTGCGCGCCCGCGCTGCGACAGACCAGTCGTCGGCCTTTGTCCCGTCGAGGAGAATGGAACCCGAAGTGGTTTTCACCAGCCCGAGGATCGATTTGAACAGCGTCGTCTTGCCAGCGCCGTTGCGGCCGATAAGCGCCAACACCTCTCCAGCCCGGACATCGAAGCTGACGTCCTTCAGCACCGGGTTTCCACGCGAGCGGGAAAGCTGGCTTGCCAATCCCGAAACAGTCAGTAGCGGACGGCCCGGCTCGACGGTCTGCCGCGCGGACCGGGAACGCATCGGCGGCAGAATGCCGGCCTCGATCCAGGCGGCATCCTCTCTAAGTACGGTCTCCACCGGCATGCTTGCAGAAACGCCGCCGCGACGCAGCAAAGCGATGCTGTCTATCACGGTGCATAGTGCCAAAGGGTCCTGCTCCGAGATCAGCAATGTCGGAGTGCTGTCCAGCACTTTCTGCAGGATGTTGGAGAGCCGCACGCGCGCGGCCGGATCAAGCCCGGTCGTTGGTTCGTCCAGCACAAGGATCGATGGGCTCGAGACGATTGCCGCAGCAATGGTGACCATTCGCCGTTCACCCCCCGAAAGGGTCAGAACCCGACGGCCGCTCAAGGCCTGCAATTCGAACTCGGTCATCAGTTCGGCGAGCCGATCCCGGATCGTGTTTCGCTCGACGCCCTTGTTTTCCAGCGGAAAGGCGATGACATCCTCAACGCAGATATCCCAAAGCTGGTCTTCGCTATTTTGCGACACGAAGCCGATCGCGCCGAACAGCTCTTTCTTTGTGAAGGAAAGCAACGGACGGCCATCAAGCTCCACCTGCCCGGAGAATTCGGCAACTGGAATAAGGCGCGGGATCAGGCCAGCGGCAACGCCGAGCAATGTCGACTTGCCGCTGCCGGCTTCACCACAGACGAGAAGTCGTTGCCCCTCGTCGAGCATACAATTGGTTTCGGCAAGCACCGGTGCGGCACCGCCGAAACCAATCGTCAGATTGGCAATATTGAGCACTTGTTGATCCAGATTCGGTTCAGAAGCGCTTGAAACCGGTGGGATGAGCACTCTTCAGAATTTTCAGGGCCGGGATGATTAGAAGCGGCGTGCCGACGACCATGGGCACGATGTCGGACAGGCCGAGATAACCAAAACCCCACCAGAACGGGAAAATGCCGAGATAGGCAAGGCTTGCAGACACCGCCGCCACCATAACCAGTCCGACGACGAGGCAGACGACGGCAATCTTGATCAGCGTGCTGCGATCGAAGGCCGTCTTGGCCGGATCGAAAAGGAGCCCGGGCACAAGGCCGGTCAAGCCAACCATGATGCCATCGACGAGAAGCGAATGCGCAGGTATGAAGGTGCCGGCCAGAAGCGACCAGACGATGGTGCCGAGATAGCCGCAAATGAAGCCGCTGCGCCAGCCGAGAAGAATGCCGATCACCGATGGCAGGAAGGCGAAAATGCGCCACTGAATGACGCCGGGGACGAGCTGGATCGGATTGGCATAGGCCCAAAGCACGCCAGTCGCAGCCGCTGCCACGATCGAGAGAACGATGGGAAAGAGTGTATTGCCGTCTGTTTGTGATACGGTCGCTGGTTGCATGATCTTGGTCCCTTTAAAAAGTAATTTCCAGAAATTCTCGGAAAACCCATTGGTACGGCTCCCCGCGATCATTCAGGCGCAGTTCGCGCTCTTTTATTGACGCATCCCGTCACTCAAATCCCGCACTCCGTCCAACCACGAACGGAGGCCAGGACATCACACTCTATCGACCCTCGGGGTCCCTTACAGGTCATCGCTCTGGCCCCTAAAACTCACAGGGGACGATGGAAATAAGGCAGCGTAACGCGCAGATTGGAATTGCAAATAGGAATGAATTGCCCGCTCACGAAAGTTCTCTCCAAAACTCAAATGACGTACAGGAAATTCAAATCACAAAACCACTCATGATTGCATATGAAATCTGATGTAACACACGCAATATCGGCAGGCCAATCCAATCATTCGCACGGCGCCCAATGGTTGTGGCAAAGATAGCTCAGCAAGTCGCTGGCGCCATGCTTATATCCGCGCGACGTCTTTCTGGGCCACGGAACGTCTCCGCCGGATCTGCCCGATAGGCTTGTTGACCAAAGCACGGTCTTTCGTCCAAGCATCCTTTTCGGTCGCGGCATCCGGCGTCGCCACTCCATCGACAATATCAAACTGCGGAATATGGCCCAGACTGGTCACCAGCTTGGCGTCCTCTCCGAGCAGGTCCCGCCAAGAATGACCTTCGGTCAGAATGGCGCCCGCCCCAATTATGTTTGCGCCGGCACGACGCACAAGCCTGATTGCCGCCGCCATGCTGGAACCGGTAGCGATGACATCATCGACAACGAGAACACGTCTGCCTTGAAGCAGCTTTATCGAACGGCGATCCAGCAGAAGACGCTGTGGTACTGCGGTCGTGATGGAGCGAACATCCTCAACCAAGGCGTCCGCAAGGTGAAATTTGGGTGATTTCTGCAAGATTACATATCGATCGATGCCAAGGCGCCGCGAGACCTCGATGGCGACAGGGACGCCCAAGGTGGCGCTTCCAACGACGATGTCAGGCCGCAACTGCGCAAAATGACAGGTAAGAGCGTCGCCGACGAGATCTCCGAACCGGATACCCATGTCGATTACCATCAGCAATGCGATTGCCCGCCGATCGCTCAGCTGGACGATCGGCAGGCTGAAATTCTCGCCGGCAATCTGTACCTGATGGGTTTGCGGGGTCTCCAGATACATACTTGCGGCCTTCTTGGCACCATTGATTGCATTCAAATTATTGTCTTAATAGACACTAGGTCACACAATTTTTACAACCAACAAAATTCGTCCGGTGTGTTTCCTTTTCTTCAACGAGGTATACCTCCCGAATGAGCAGACTCATGTTTTCTCGCTTCGCGCACTACCTCGACGAGATCGCCAACCATGGCTCGATCAGAAAAGCCGCGGAAAAGCTGAATGTGTCGGCTTCGGCGATCAACAAGCAGCTCATCAGCGCCGAGGAGGAATTCGGTGTTGCCCTGTTCGAGCGCCTGCCGCGCGGCATGCGGCTGACATCGGCGGGCGAACTGCTCGTCAACGGCTACAGGGAATGGAATAAAGACCTTTCCCGCATCAAATCCGAGATCGAAGAACTGAAGGGGCTGCGCCGCGGCGAGGTGAAAATAGCCGCCGCCCAAGAAACCGTGCCCGATTTTCTGCCCGCAGTGATTGCGCGGTTCACGAAGGATCATCCTCGTATCCGCAATGCGATCGCAGTGGAGGATTCCGATCGCGTCCGGCAGCTGGTCAGGGACGGAGGCGCAGACTTCGGACTGACCTTCAGCCCCCTGCCCTTACCGGGGGTCATTGTTACGCGCTCCGCCGACTTTCATCTCATCGCCATGCTGCCCGCAGATCCCGGCGTAGAGCAACCGGACAGCATCTCCATAGGCGAATTCTTCAAGAAGCCGACGATCGTTCCCGACACCAGCAGTCATCTACGGGATGTCGTCGACATTGCAGCGGCGCGCATCGATATCCGCTTTCAGCCCGTCTTGACGACCAACAGCCTGTCGCTCATGCGTTCCATGGTCCGCGAAGGCTGCGGTTACGGGGTTACGGCGCTCGCTTCCGGCATGACGCTCCCACATGAGGACGGATTACACTACGCTCGCATAGCCGACAGCGGCTTGCCGCCAATGGTACTTTCCCTGATCGTTGATCCCAGGCGCAATCTCTCGATGACATCCATCATTGCCCGCAGGTACTTTGAGGAACATCTCGATGAGATCGCGGTTCGAGCCGGAAAAGCACCCCCGCATTCATTGGAGTAGTCAGTCTTCTATCCGGGCAAGCTGCCCGCTGCACGACGACCGCATCTATCATGGCACTACCTCGTCTCCATCAGGATTTATCAATCAAAGGTAGCAGACATCGCGCTTTCCACGGCAACCCGAGATGTCAGCGCTCGTGTCCTTTTTCGTAAGCGACATGCCGTGGCGCCGGCGCTCGGCATTATCCATGCGTTGCGAAAGTACTCCGGAGGCCGCGGAAACAAGCATCGCTGCGTATTCGGACAGAGGTTGTCAAGGACACCCTGCCGTTGAAGAAAAGGCAACACACCGAACGAATTTTGATGCTTGCAAAAGTTGCACAAGCTCACGCCTATAGGGGACAATATCTTCTAATGCTAATTCTCGAGGTAGCAAGGGAATGGCGAATGATTATACCCCATACGAGTCCTATAGAAGAGCACGAACGAGACTCCGCCTTGTTCCCGCGCCAGAGCCGCGCCTCATCGAACGGCAAACGGAAGGCATTCCCCTGCCTGAGGCCAAGTCATATCTTTTAAGCACAACCGACGGAACAATCCGGTCGGTGATGCTTCCCGCCGGCAATCGGATCGAGCACATCCACAAGTTGGTCGGCTCCAACGGGGTCGATGTCGTTCGCATCGAGGACTCTCATCTTCTCTATGCCGACAATAACAGTCTTACCGACGGGCTTTCCAGCGTAGCGGATTTGAAGGGCCACCCCGCGCCGCTGGCTGGCAATCTGTTGATCCTTGGCAAGGATGAAAGCGGCAAGACCGCAAGCGTCCGAGCAAGCATCGACGATGTCGCTTCCTGGTTTACGATCATTCGCCCGGTTTTCCTGCCCGTTTTCGAGACCCTGTGCGAATCTCAAATTCTCAGCACGCGCGTCATCCGCCTGGATGTTCGCATTGAACGGTCGATCCCAAATGTCATCGACTAGGGCCTGAGAAGATGTGCTGTCTCACGCTACGATTCGGCTCATAGGACAGCGCCCTCCCGGAGAAGGTAAGGCTGTCAGAAATCCTCCCATACCGGACTTGCCGCTGGTGAAGTCTTTCCAAAAGCGGAGCGCAACTTCTCGCCCAACGCTCTCTGACCGGAAAGCTCCGCGCCCCTGTTGGGAGTTGCAGATGTCTTCAGGGGTGTTGCAGCTTTCTCTCGGGGAGAAGCCGCCAGCTGCACCACCTTTCCTGCCGTATGATCCAATTTGAACTGAGCAAGACGCGCGGACAACGATGAGACTTCACTTGCCAGCGTATGGGTCGCGGCATTGGATTCCTCGACCATTGCGGCATTTTTCTGCGTTGCCTGGTCCATCTGATTGACGGCGGTGTTGATCTCCTGAAGCCCGGTCGATTGTTCTCTTGCCGATTGCACGATCGCCTGCACATTGCTGTCGATCGATTGCACCTCCTGAACGATCGCACGAAGCGCCTCTCCCGTCTGACCGACGAGATTGACGCCTCTTTTGACCTGATCGCCCGACGAATGGATCAAGGCCTTGATTTCCTTTGCTGCCGTGGCGGAACGCTGCGCCAGCTCGCGGACTTCCTGGGCAACGACCGCAAAGCCCTTGCCCGCCTCGCCCGCGCGCGCGGCCTCGACGCCGGCATTCAGCGCCAAGAGATTGGTCTGGAAAGCAATGTCGTCGATGACGCCAATGATATTGGAAATGGACTGGGAAGACTGCTCAATGCCATTCATGGCCTCGACCGCGCTATGAACGATCTGACCCGACCTCTCGGCGCTATCCTTGGTACGACCGACCAGTGCGGCGACCTCTTCGGCACGCGTGGTGGAATCCTTGATGGAAGTCGTGATCTGTTCAAGCGCTGCGGCGGTCTCCTCGACGGAAGCTGCCTGCTGCTCAGTTCGCCTGGCCAGATCATCCGCACCCGTGCGAATTTCCTCCGATCCGCACTGAATCACCGACGCGTTTTCGGAGAAGGAGATCATGGCCGCCTGCAGTTTCTCGACCGAGGCATTGAAATTGCCACGAATTTCATCGAGGGCCGAGGTGAAGGGCTGATTGAGCCGCGCGGTCATGTTTCCGTCGGAAAGCTGCTCAAGCCCGGCGGCCAGCTCGCCAACAGCGAATTTCACTTCCGCTTCCTGGGCGTCGCTGATGCGGACACGCTCCGCCTGCTCGGCCTCTTGTGCGGCGCGGCTGGTTTCGGCCTCTGTTTCGAGCCGAACCTTTTCGCGATTATTTTCCAGCAAGATGTGCAATGAGCGGGAAAGGTCGCCGATTTCGTCGCGGGCCGCGCGATCCCTGAGCGTGACGTTCAGATCACCGTTGGCAATCTGGTCGGTTTCAGCGATGACATTCTCGATGCGGCGAATGAAGCGCCGCGCGATCAGCCAGCCGGCAAGACCGAGGAGAACAGTGGCGATCGAGGTCACTGCTATTGCGTTTCTGACCACACTGTTGACCTGCGCAAAAAGCGTGGCTTTCGGTACGGCAACGATCGCGTACCACGATATGGCATCGGTCAGCTTTACGGGCTCAGCAACAGCAAAATAGGCAGTGCCGTCAGCGCTGGTGATTTCGCGCTCCTTACCGGGATTGGCGATCAGCTGGTCCCAGCCGGCCGTCTCGGCGCCGCCATCTTTTATGTTCTTTCCGATCAGCGCCGCGTCGGGGTGGCTGATCATGCCGCCCCCAGCAGTAACCAGGCTCATGAAGCCGGTCCCCATTGGGTGTATGGCGGAAATCGCCTTCTGGGCATCGTCGAGGGCCATGTCCAGGCCGGCCACGCCCACAGGCTTTCCGCCGATCATGATCGGTTGGGCAATGGAGGTCATCAGCACCTGCTTGCCGTCGATCGCATAGGAATATGGCTCGATGACAACGGTCTTTTGCTGGGTGAAGGGTAGCTGATAATAGTCGCCAGCACCCGATACCGTGTAGTCCGCGAGAGGAACATGGGTGATCTGGCCGCCGCTACGAACCCAGTAGGGAATATAGCGGCCGGTGGCATCATGGCCTTCCTTGCCGACGAAATCCCTGTCCTTTCCATCGAAGGCATTCGGCTCCCAGCCCGTCCAGACACCAAGGGCCATCGGATTATTCACGAGCATATTTTTCAGGATTGCGTCTGCGGTTGTTCGGTTCGCATCGCCGGCGTCCTTCATGGTTGCAAGGACGGTCTCCAGCGAATTGACGACAGCAATCGCCGTGCCAAGGGCCTTTTCCGATCCGGCTGCGGTCGTGCTCGCGATCTGGCGCATCTGGTCGAGGCTCGATTGGCGAACGGTCGTGTAGGCTGAATCAAACAGGATGGCGGACGCGGCCACCGTTGCGATGACGCCGCACGCGGCGACCGAGAAAATATTGCGGCTAGTTGCGGATTTCAAAATCATATCACCACCTTGTTGGGTGGCGTTGCGATCGCGCGGCGCGCCCCCCGCGTGCCTCTGACAGAAATAATATTCCGCAAGCGGCAAACAACGATCCAGGCCGCTTGTATCAGGATGATGCTAGATATTCTTGATTAAAATTCGGTATCCGCAGGTATAGATGTCACCGCCAAAACCAATATGACTTTTAATCATCAACAAAGCTCCGGAAGCATTTCTCGGAATTTAACGATTTTGACGGAATGAATGCCGCGGAATGGATATCGCAACGCAAAATTAGAAATATCAATTATATTTCATTTGCCTGATACGATCACCCATCGGTGTGAAGGCGTACCGAACGGCTTCAGGATTTCAGCGCGTGCCGGACCCTCAGGATCGCGAGGGCAACCGTTCCGATCACCACGGGAATAGAGATCAGCATGTAGATTGGATCGATATGAATACCGGCATGATCCGCCGTCTCGATCGCGACCTTGATCAGGCTCAGGAGATAGTAGCTGATCGCGATGATCGACAGACCCTCCACCGCACGCTGGATCTTGACCTGGGTTTCGGCGCGCTCGGCCATGGCCTGGATCTGAATCGCGTTCTGAACCTCGATCTCCACTTGGATACGGGTCTGGAGCAAGTCGATCAAATGCATGGTCGCATGCGACAATTGCTCAAGTCGCAGCGCAGTCGCCTCACAACTTCTGATCGCGGGCTTGAAACGGCGCGCGACGAACACGCCAAACCTCTGAAAACCCGCGACATGGGTTTCGCGCAACTCGGCTATGCGCTCCTCGACGATCTTGGCATATGCGGCCGTTGCGCCAAAGCGGTTGCGCGTCTGCGCCGCCGCGGAGATCACCTCTGCGGAAAGCTGAGAAATTTCATCGAGCAGTCGCTTATGGTCTTCCGCGGAAGTCGACACGTGCCGATTGGTCAACTCGACAAGCTTTCGGTCGTAGCCACCAAGAACAGGACCAAGCCGCCGCGCCTCCGGGAAGCCCAAAAGCGCCATGACGCGATAGGTCTCGATTTCATATATTCTGCGCACCATGCGGCCGAGCCGGTAGGCGTTGAGGTCATGATTGAAGAGGATCGTCCGGCTGGTACCCCTCTCTCCGACGCGAAAGTCCGAACAAACGAGTGCCGCTCCGCCGCCAATGGTGGACGCCGCCGTATCGCCGAATTGGAACGTCGAAAGGAGAGGTCCGAGTTCGCTCGGCGCCGATCCGCAAATGAGAATTTCCAGTCGGCAGATGAATGACCAGTCGGCCAGACCGGCGACCCGTGCCGCCTCATCGATCTCCAGGGAGCCCGAAGGCCAGATCGAGGGATCGGCCTCAAGAGGCGTAACCCGGGTGACGGTGACGAACTCGGTGTGAAATTCGATCTGTGTTCGAGGACCTTCGATTGCATCCTCGGCAACGACGACGCGGTGGCTCAGGTCTGAGATCGACGGTGACGTGCCCGACAGAGCTATATGCTCGACGAGCGCCGGACCCGAAAAGTAGATCGATGGTCGCGCGTGAAGTTCCGAATTGAAATCGACTGCCACCGTTTTCGCTCCCCCAAGCAAATGCCTGCCTTAATCGTATGCCGGCCATTGCGGCAATCGGCAATGCTTCGATCCCTGCGACAGAGTGTCCCGAGGTTTTGAAGAGCCGCCTTATTCGGCCGGATTTGGACATAAGGTAAGCTCGACGCAACCAACATTGATCGCATGACTTGCGAACCGAGACTTTCGGTAGAAAATAGCGGCGAACGCGCGATCAGGCTCAGAGAACCACATAAAAGGGGAGTTGCATGACAAATGTCGCAAGCACGGGGTTGCCGGGCCTTCTGGGGCAGGATCACACGGGCATCACTGTTCCCGATCTCGATGAAGCGCTGGATTTCTTCGTCCGGATACTCGGCTGCAAACATGCCTACACATTCGGCCCGATCGGTGATGATGAGGGCGATTTCATGCGCCGGGCGCTGGGCACTCATCCACGCGCCCGCATCAGGCGTGCCGCCCTTATTCGCATCGGTCACGGCTCCAATCTGGAACTCTTCGAATATGAAGCACCGGACCAGCGCCGCCTTGAACAAAAGAACAGCGACATCGGCGCCTTCCATGTCGGACTTTACGTCGAAGACATTCAGGCGGCCAAGGCTTACCTCGACGCGCAAGGCATCACGACCCGCCTCGGCCCGCTCCCCATCAGCGACGGGCCGAATGCCGGACAGAGCATTCTCTATTTCCAGTCACCCTGGGGACTGCAATTGGAGGTCATCAGCTATCCCGGGGGCATGGCCTACGAGAAGACGGCCGAAACCATTCTTTGGTCGCCAAAATCTCCAGAAAAGTGATGATCCGCACGGACACCAGCTCAGATGTGCAGGGCATGGCCGAGTGCCTTCAACGCGGCCTCTTGCAGGCTTTCGCTGCGGGTCGGATGGGCGTGAATGGTGCCAGCAATGTCTTCCAGCCTGGCGCCCATCTCAAGCGCCAGCGAGAACGCGCTTGACAGTTCCGAGACACCGGCACCGACTGCCTGCAGACCAAGGACCAGATTCGAGTCCGCACGCGCCACCGCCCGCACGAAGCCGTCTTCCGACTGGGTCGTCATCGCGCGGCCGTTGGCACTGAACGGAAAGAGACCGACGCGGATTTCGTAACCTTGGACCCTTGCCTCCTCAGGCGACAGTCCCGCGGTAACAATCTCCGGATCCGTAAAGCAGACAGCCGGGATCGCGCGCTTGTCCCAGACCCGCTTGCGGCCGGCAACGATCTCCGCGACCATCTCACCCTGCGCCATGGCGCGATGGGCAAGCATCGGCTCGCCGGTAACGTCGCCGATCGCATAGACGCCGCGCATGGACGTGCGGCAGTGCTCGTCGATCCGGATGAAACGGCCGGCGCGATCAAGATCGAGCTCTTCGAGACCCCAACCTTCTGTGCGCGGCTTGCGCCCGACGGTGACGAGAACCTTGTCTGCAGCGATCCGCTCCTCCTCTCCGGCAGCGGTCTCGATCAGCAGCGCCTCTCCCGAATAGGCCTTCGCCTTTGCCCCCGTCAGCACATGCACGCCAAGCTCACTAAGGCGCTTGGCAACCGGTTTGACGAGTTCGGCATCATACTGCGGCAGGATCTGCGCCATCGCCTCGACCACCGTGACCTTCGCACCCATCTTGGCGAAGGCGGTACCGAGTTCCAGGCCGATATAACCGCCGCCAACGACGGCGAGCGTGCTGGGGACACTCGGAAGCGACAGCGCTTCCGTGGACGAGAGGATCGCTCCGCCGAAGGGCAGCGACGGCAACTCCACGGGTTCGGAGCCTGTCGCAATGACAACCACTTCGGCGCGGATGATCTGGGTTCCGGTCTCGGTCTCGACCTCGACGGTCTTGCCGTCACGGAATTTAGCCTGTCCGTGCACGATCTTGACCTTGGCCCTGCGCAAGAGACCGAGCACGCCGCTGTTCAACCGGCCGACGATACCGTCCTTCCAGCGCATGGTCTGGGCGAGATCAAGCTTGGGTGCCTCGACCGTAATGCCGAGCGCATTGGGGCTGGTCATGTGGCTGACCTTTTCGAACTCCTCGGCCGCATGGATCAGCGCCTTGGAGGGAATGCAGCCGATGTTCAGGCAGGTGCCGCCAGCCTTGGTAGATTCGACGATCACCGTATCGACACCGAGCTGACCGGCGCGAATGGCGCAGATATAGCCGCCGGGGCCGGCACCGATGACGAGGAGCTTGCAGACGATTTCTTTCATGTCATCAACCTTCGATGAAGATCAGTGCGGGGGTTTCCAGCAGCGCCTTGATCCGCTGCACGAAGACTGCCGCATCCCAGCCGTCGACGATCCGATGGTCGAAGCTCGACGAGAGGTTCATGATCTTGCGCGGGATGAACTGGGTGCCATCCCAGACAGGTCGGGTCATGATCTTGTTGACGCCGACGATCGCCACTTCCGGATGGTTGATAATCGGCGTCGTGACAATGCCGCCAAGCGCGCCGAGCGAGCTGATGGTGATCGTGGAGCCAGAAAGCTCCTCGCGTGCCGCGGTACCGTTGCGGGCGGCCTCCGCGAGGCGGGCCAGTTCGGCCGCAACATCCCAGATCGACCTTGCTTCGGCGTGGCGAACAACTGGCACGGTGAGGCCAGATGGCGTCTGCGTGGCGATGCCGATATGGACGGCGCCATAGCGGGTGACAACGCCGGCATCGTCGTCAAAGGTGGCATTGACACCAGGCTGTTCGCCAATCGTCTTGACCAACGCCCGCATCAGGAACGGCAAGATCGTCAGCTTCGGCTGGTCAGGCTTGCGCCCGGCGTTCATCGTCCCGCGCAGATCCTCGAGGTCTGTGACATCAACCTCCTCCACATAGGTGATGTGGGGGATGCGCGAGCTCGCGAGACGCATCTTCTCGGCGATGCGACGGCGCAGGCCAGTGACCTTGATCTCTTCGATGTCTGTCTTGCGGGCAAGCCCAGGTGCGACAACGGCGACGGGCTGGGCACCCCGCGCAATGAACTGATCGAGGTCTTCATGCGTGATGCGACCAGCCGGGCCTTTACCGATCACCTGGCGCAGATCGACGCCGGCCTCCTGAGCCCGCAAACGCACGGCAGGCGAAGCCAGCGGCCGCTCTGCCGGCTCGCGAGCGGCGAGACGCTCCGCGATTTTTTCCGGCTGAATGACCTTGGTCTCGGTAGCCGGCCTGGCCGGAGGCGGCGCGGCCGGCTTAGCCTCTACAGGCTTCTCTTTCGCGAGCTCGACCTTCGCAGGCGGCTCATTCGTAGCGGAGGAAGCCACGCCGGCTTCACTCCCACGATCCCCGGCGACCTGGATACGCAGCAACGGCGCCTTGACAGCGACCGTATCGCCAACATCGGCGCCAAGCCAGAGCACGACACCTTCGACCGGAGAGGGAATTTCCACCGTCGCCTTGTCAGTCATTACAGCAGCGAGAATCATGTCCTCGCGCACCGGGTCCCCCGGCTTGACATGCCATTCGACCAGCTCCGCCTCGGCCACGCCTTCGCCCACATCGGGCATCTTGATGACAAACTCGCCCATCCTCAGCCCTCCATCACTTCTTTCAGTGCCCGGCCGACGCGGGCGGGACCAGGGAAGTAGTCCCATTCCTGCGCGTGCGGATAAGGCGTGTCCCAGCCGGTTACGCGCACGATCGGCGCCTCGAGACTGTAGAAGCAGTATTCCTGAACCAGCGAAGCGATTTCGCCGCCGAAGCCGGAGGTGAGCGTCGCCTCATGCACGACGACGCAGCGGCCGGTCTTCTTCACCGATTGGACGATGGTGTCGAGATCGAGCGGCAAGAGGCTGCGCAGGTCGATTACCTCGGCGTCGGTCCCCGTCTCTTCCGCCGCGGCGAGCGCCACATGCACCATCGTGCCATAGGCCACGACCGTGACTGCACTGCCGGACCGGCGGATTTCCGCCTTGCCGATCGGGATCGTGTAATGCCCTTCCGGAACCTCGCCGAGATCGTGCTTCGACCAGGGGGTAACAGGCCGTTCGTGGTGGCCGTCGAAGGGTCCGTTATAGAGGCGCTTGGGTTCGAGGAACATCACCGGGTCCGGATCTTCGATCGCCGCGATCAACAGGCCCTTGGCGTCGTAGGGGTTGGAAGGCACGATCACCTTCAGTCCGCAGACATGGGTGAAGAGTGCTTCCGGGCTCTGGCTGTGCGTCTGGCCGCCAAAGATGCCGCCGCCAGTCGGCATGCGGACCACGATCGGGCAGGTGAAATCGCCGTTGGAGCGGTAGCGGATGCGTGCCGCCTCCTGAGTGATCTGATCATAGGCGGGGTACATGTAATCGGCGAACTGTATTTCCACGCAAGGTTTGAGGCCGTAAGCCGCCATGCCGATTGCGGTGCCGAGGATGCCGGATTCGTTGATCGGCGCATCGAAGCAGCGGGTCTTGCCATACTTGGCCTGGAGTCCCTGCGTGGCGCGGAAAACACCGCCGAAATAGCCGACGTCCTCGCCGAAAACGACGACATCGTCGTCACGCCCCATCGAGACGTCCATGGCGCTGCGAACGGCCTCGATCATTGTCATTCTTGCCATGTCAGTACCCTGCCTTCTGCCGCTGGCGGCGGATATGGGGGGGCATTTCCGCGTAGACGCCTTCGAAAATGTCGCGCACGGACGGCTTGCCGCCGGCATGGAGCGTACCGTGGCTCTCGGCCTGCTTCTGCGCCTCGATGACCTCGTCGAGAATTTCGGCCTCGGCCTGGGCGTGGCGTTCCTCCGACCAGACACCGCGCACGATCAGATGCTTCTTCAGCCGCAGCACCGGATCACCGAGCGGCCAGGCCTCGGATTCGGTTTTCGGACGGTACGCGCTCGGATCATCGGAGGTGGAATGAGCACCGACGCGGTAGGTGACATATTCGATCAGGGTCGGCCCGAGATTGCGCCGGGCACGCTCGGCCGCCCATTTGGCGACGGCGTAGACGGCCAGATAGTCGTTGCCGTCGACACGCAGCGCCGGGATACCAAAGCCGAGGCCGCGGGCCGCAAAGGTGCCGGAGCCGCCGCGGGCAATGCCTTGGAAGGTTGAGATGGCCCACTGGTTGTTGACGATGTTGAGGATGACGGGCGCCTTGTAGGTGGAGGCGAAGACCAGCGCGGAATGGAAATCGGATTCGGCAGTCGAGCCGTCGCCGATCCAGGCGGCAGCGATCTTGTTGTCGTTCTTGATCGCCGAGGCCATCGCCCAGCCGACGGCCTGCACATATTGGGTGGCAAGATTGCCGGAGATCGTGAAGAAGCCATGCTCCTTCGACGAATACATGATTGGCAGCTGCCGGCCGCGCAAAGGGTCCGCCTCATTCGAGTAGATCTGGTTCATCATCTCGACCATCGGATAGTCGTCGGCAATCAGAAGCCCCGCCTGGCGGTAGGTCGGGAAATTCATGTCTCCCTTGTTCAACGCCTTGCGGAAGGCGGAGCTGACCGCCTCCTCGCCGAGATGCTGCATGTAGAAGGAGGTCTTTCCCTGCCGCTGCGCCATCAGCATGCGGGCGTCGAAGGCCCTGAGCTTCATCATGTTGCGCAGGCCCGTCAGCAACTCCTCATCGGAGAGCAGCCCAGCCCATGGACCGACCGCCTCGCCGTCGCGATTGAGAACGCGGATAATGGAATAGGCGAGATCGCGGATCTCTTCCGGCGCCACGTCGACCACCGGCTTTGGTACGGCACCGGCTTTGGCGATCTTGACGTTGGAGAAATCCGGCTGGCCGCCGGGCCGGACCGCCGGCTCTGGCACGTGCAGGCTCAGATTTGGAACCTCGTTCATGTCCTGTGATACCTCCCTTGTCGACCGCCCCGCCCGTTGCTCCCCACGGCGGGCACAGCCGCAAACATTCTAGGAAAACATACTATAAGTTGCGCGCGATAACGATGCGCTGAACATCGCTCGTTCCCTCATAAATCTGACAGATGCGAACATCGCGATAGATGCGCTCGACCGGATAATCCGCCATGTATCCGTAGCCGCCATGGATCTGGATCGCATCGGAGCAGACCTTTTCGGCCATCTCCGAGGCGAACAGCTTGGCCATCGAGGCTTCGGTGAGGCAGGGTTGCCCCTCCTCCTTCAACTGCGCTGCGTGCAGCACCATCTGGCGGGCCACCTCGATCTGCGTCGCCATGTCGGCAAGCCGGAAAGCCACCGCCTGATGATCGATGATCGGCGAGCCGAAAGCGGTGCGCTCGCGGGCATAATCACGCGCCGCCTCGAAAGCCGCGCGCGCCATGCCCACGGATTGCGATGCGATGCCAATGCGCCCACCCTCGAGGTTCGACAGGGCTATCCTGTAGCCGTCGCCCTCCGCACCGAGCCGATTTTCGGCAGGGATGCGCATGCCGGTAAAGGCGATCTGGCATGTATCGGACGAATGCAGGCCGAGCTTGTGTTCGACGCGCACGACTTCATAGCCGAGCGTATCGGTCGGTACGATGAAGGCGGAAATGCCCTTCTTGCCGGCATCGGGATCGGTGACAGCGAAGACGATGATGACATTGCCGTTCTTGCCAGAGGTAATGAACTGCTTTGCGCCATCGATGACATAGTGGTCGCCGTCGCGGCGGGCGCGTGTCTTCAGGTTCGAGGCGTCGGAGCCAGCCTGTGGCTCGGTCAGGGCAAAGCCGCCGATCCATTCGCCGCTTGCCAGCTTCGGCAGGAAACGCTGCTTCTGCTCCTCCGTGCCGTATTTCAGGATCGGCACGCAGCCGACGGAGCTGTGCACACTCATGATGGTGGAGCAAGGACCGTCTCCGGCGGCGATCTCCTCGAGCGCCACAGCATAGGCGATCACACCCGTCTCCGAGCCGCCATAGGCTTCGGGCACAAGCATGCCGAGGAAACCAAGCTCGCCCATCTCCTTCAGTTCTTCACGAGGGAAGCGGCTTTTCTCGTCGCGCTCCGCAGCACCCGGCGCCAGCCGCTCGCGGGCAAAATCGCGCGCCATGTCGCGGATCTGGATCTGGTCTTCTGTCAGAATCATTTCCGGTCTCCTCCTCGAAACCGTTCAGCTCAGTTCAGTTCGACGGCCATCGCCGTTGCCTCGCCGCCGCCGATGCAGAGCGTCGCCATGCCGCGCTTCATGCCATGACGCTTCAGCGCCGAAAGCAGGGTGACGAGCACGCGCGCGCCGGATGCCCCGATCGGATGGCCGAGCGCGCAGGCGCCGCCGTGAACATTGACCTTGTCATGCGGCAAGTCGAGATCGCGCATCGCCGCCATGGCGACGACGGCAAAGGCCTCGTTGATCTCGAACAGGTCGACATCCCCAAGGTTCCAACCGGTACGCTCGCCGAGCTTGCGCAACGCGCCGATCGGCGCGGTCGCAAAAAGATTGGGTGCCTGCGAATGCGTCGCATGGCCGACGATGGTGGCAAGCGGTGATATGCCCTCGCGCTCTGCCTGGGAGCGCCGCATCAGTACCAGCGCGGCGGCGCCATCGGATATGGAAGAGGCATTCGCGGCGGTTACCGTGCCGTTTTCGCGGAAGGCGGGCTTGAGCGTCGGAATCTTTTCCGGCTTCGCCTTGCCCGGCTGCTCGTCGCGGCTGACGATGAACTCGGACCGCCCTGCCTTCACCGTGACGGGAATGATCTCGGCATCGAATGCGCCCTCTTCGATCGCATTTCGGGCGCGGGTCAGGGATGTGACCGCGTAGTCGTCCTGTGCCGCGCGGGTGAACTGGTAGGCTTCGGCACAATCCTCGGCGAAGGTGCCCATGAGGCGACCCTTGTCATAGGCATCTTCCAACCCATCCAGAAACATATGGTCGATGACGCGGCCATGCCCGAGCCGGTAGCCGCTGCGCGCCCGGTCGAGCAGGTAAGGCGCATTCGTCATGCTCTCCATGCCCCCGGCAACCGCGACCGATACGCTGCCGGCCGCGATCAGATCATGCGCCAGCATGGCGGCCTTCATTCCGGAGCCGCACATCTTGTTGACGGTGGTCGCCCCTGCGGCAAATGGCAGGCCAGCCCCGATTGCTGCTTGTCTCGCCGGCGCCTGACCCTGTCCCGCTGGCAGAACGCAACCGAAGACCGTTTCCTCCACGGCCTCCGGGCTGATACCGCTTCGATCGAGCGCAGCACGGATAGCGGCGGCACCGAGCTCCGGCGCAGTGGCATCTTTAAGATCGCCCTGGAAGCCGCCCATTGGCGTACGGGCTGAACCAACGATGACGATTGGATCTTCTCGCGTCATATCAAAACCTCCCGTGCCGAGCTTGCCTCAGTGTGGCGCCATGCGCAAAGCACCATCGAGGCGGATGACTTCGCCATTCAACATAGTGTTCTCACAGATGTGGCGTACCAGTGCGGCAAATTCCACCGGCCTTCCGAAGCGCGGTGGAAAGGGTACGCTCTTGCTGAGTGAATCCTGTACTTCCTGCGGCATGCCGGCCATCATCGGCGTCTCGAAAATACCCGGCGCGATGGTGACGACGCGAATGCCGCTGCGGGCCAATTCCCGGGCGATCGGCAGTGTCATGGCGGCGACGCCACCCTTGGAGGCCGCATAGGCCGCCTGACCGACCTGCCCATCGAAAGCAGCAATCGAGGCCGTATTGATGATGACGCCACGCTCGCCCTCCGCGTCAGGTTCTCCCTTGACGATTGCCGCGGCAGCGAGCCGGATCATGTTGAACGTGCCGATAAGATTGATGCCGATTGCGCGGGCAAAGCTGTCGAGCCGGTGCGGGCCATTGCGGCCGATCACTTTTTCGCCGGGCGCGACGCCGGCGCAATTGACCAGGCCGTGCAGATGACCGAAGCGTTCCAGCGCCGTGTCGAT
Source organism: Martinezella sp. CNPSo 3964 (assembly GCF_057784375.1). Lineage (NCBI taxonomy): Bacteria > Pseudomonadati > Pseudomonadota > Alphaproteobacteria > Hyphomicrobiales > Rhizobiaceae > Martinezella > Martinezella sp. CNPSo 3964. The sequence continues at coordinate 37,728 of NZ_JBXSOW010000004.1, read as the reverse complement.
CGCGGCTTGAGCGTCCTTCTCCTGCGTGACGTCAGTCCTGATAAAGGTTGCGCGCGCCCCAAGTTCGCCGACAATGCCGGCACCAGCATCGTCATTGACATCGGCAATGACCACGTTCGCGCCTTCACCTGTCAGCATTCGCGCAACTGCCGCCCCAAGGCCCGAGCCACCACCGGTAACGACGAAGGTTTTTCCCTGGATCAACATGGTCGCTCTCCTCCAGCGCAGTCGATTTCAACCGAGGGCCTCCACGCTTCGTGCAGTCGCCCGCAGTATCGTATCCCCGGCAGCGCGCGATTCACCTTGCGCCTCGCCCAAGCTTATCGTCGCACGATATTGCATTCGATGACAAAAGCGTCTCAAATCATCGGCCAGTTTTACCATATTTCGCAGGTCCTGACGATGACGGAAACCGCACGGCGAATGATATCACCTTTCTTCGTGAAAGAGGCCATCGACTGCCTTCGGCGGCAGGGGAAATCTCCCGAACGATTGCTGGCGACACTCGGCCTGTCCGCTCAGATCGACGTGCCGATCTCCGCGGAGAGCTACGGTGCGCTCTGGCTTGCGATCGCGGCCGAGATAGACGACGAGTTCTTCGGCATGGGCGGCAGACCCATGCGTCGCGGCAGCTTCACGCTGCTCTGTCATTGCGTGTTGCATGCAAGGACCCTCGACCAGGCGCTGCGGCGGGCGTTGCGGTTTTTGAACATTGTGCTGGAGGACCCGAAAGGGCATATCGACGTGGTCGATGGGCTGGCGCATATTGTGCTAACCGACGGGAAGGACGCGCACTCCGCCTTTGCCTACCGGACCTACTGGATCTTGCTGCACGGCATCGCCTGCTGGCTGATCGGGCGCCGCATTCCCCTGCGAATGGTCGATTTTCGCTGCGCCGAGCCGGGGCATGGCGCCGACTACCGGCAATTTTTCGGAGCGCCCGTGCGCTTCTCGCAACCGGCGAGCAGGCTTGCCTTCGATGCCTCCCTCCTGAAACTGCCCGTGACGCGCAGCGAGCAGGCTCTGAAGCAATTTCTGCGCAATGCGCCGGCCAATATCCTCGTGCGTTACCGCTATGACGCCGGCCTTGCAGCGAGCGTGCGCAAGCGGCTCCGCCAATTGCCACCTGCCTCATGGAAAGCATTCGATGATTTGGCCGCACAAATGCGCATGTCTCCTTCGACGCTGCGGCATCGCCTGCATGCCGAGGGCCAGAACTATGCCGCCATCAGGGATGAAATTCGCCGCGATCTTGCAATCGAGATGCTGCAAACGACCGAGTTCGGCGTCGGGGAGATCGCGACACGCCTCGGCTTCTCCGAACCCAGCGCCTTCCATCGGGCATTCCGAAAATGGACCGCAAGAAGCCCCGCTGCATTTCGGAAGGAGATGACCGCGCGAAACCGGTGACTATGCTCGACGATGCCCGTTTCCCGACGGCTTGTCATGCGAAAGGCTCCGCTGGCATTCCTTGTCAGTCCGTGCTCGCCCTACCGCGTCAGCGCGTTGGCAAGCCAATTCGCAGCATGCTCCGCCGCAGGCTTGCGGCGTGTTCTGGCCGGGAGCAGAACATAATACCGGTCCTCGGTGGGCATCTCGGCCACTTCCAAGGCGACGAGCGTGCCGTCCTCCAGGAAGGTCTGGATAAGAAGACGCCAGCCTAGCGCGATCCCCTGCCCGGCGCGTGCGGCCGCGATCGCCTCCGTATAGTGATTGAAGCGAAGATGCGGCCTTATTCGCAAAGCCCGGCCTGTCTCCTCGGCCCATTGCGGCCAGGACAGCCATGATCTGTCATGCACGTCTGTCTCGATAAATTCGTCGGTTTCGCTGAGATTGCCGGACGGACGCCGGTGGAGATAATCGGGCGAACATACAGGGACGACAAAGTCCTCCTGGGAGGCAACCACCTTCGCGTCGGCGAATGGCGGCCTCCCATAACGAATGGCGATATCGATATCGCCGGCGTCCAGATCAATTCTTGCATCCTGCGAGACGACCCTGATCTGCACGCCCGCGTTCTCCCGCCGAAACTCTGCCAAGCGTGGAAGTAGCCAGAAGGAGGAGAAAGCGACGGTCGCGCCGATCGTCACCACGTTCTGCTGGGAGGACCTGACCGCGTCGATCGTGTCCGCAATGTTCGCGAAGCTCTGAGCAAGCGTCGTTCCCAGGGTGAGGCATTCCGCGGTCGGTTCGATGGCGCGGTGCTTGCGTACGAACATCGGTAGCCCGAGTTCCTCCTCCAACGTTGCGATCTGGCGACTGACAGCTGCCTGCGTGACGCCAAGCTCGGCCGCAGCCGCGGTAAAGCTCCGATGCCGCAGAACGGCCTCGAGCGTCATCAATGCCGTTAGGGACGGAATTCGCCGCCGAAAGTTCATCAAACATCCCTCGCATTACATAAAGTTATGGATTGCAGAAAATTAATGCCGTTGAAGCATAGCCGATGCAAGGGCAAACTGCGGACCGTCGAGGCATAAGAGGTTATCATGCTAAACAGGCTCCCATCTTCCATCTCTGCCCTCCTTGAAGCACGCGCCGATGGTTATTCCCTGCCTGCCGGCCTCTATATCCGCGAGGATGTCTTCGAGGCCGATATCGACGTCTTCTTCCACAAGCACTGGATCTGTGTCGGCCTCGATTGCGACGTGCCGGAACCAGGCGACGCCACCGTTGTCGATATCGGCAAGACCAGCCTGATCCTGCTTCGCGACGACGATGACGAGATCCGCGTGCTTCACAACGTCTGTCGCCACCGCGGATCGCGCCTGCTTGATGCTGGCAAGACGATCGTCTCGAAGCTCGTCTGTCCCTATCATACATGGACGTATGAATTGACCGGCGAGCTAAGCTACGCGCCACACATGGGCAGGGATCTGGACAAGCAGTGTCACAGCCTGAAGCCGGTGAACTTCAAGTCTATCGGCGGCCTGATCTATGTATGCCTCTCCGACAATCCGCCGGAAGACATCGCGGCCCTCGAACAAGCAATGATCGAACGCCTTGCACCCTACGACATTCGCAATGCCAAGGTCGCTTATCAGACCGACGTCATCGAGGACGGTAACTGGAAGCTCACGATGGAAAACAATCGCGAGTGCTACCACTGTTCCGCCAATCATCCCGAGCTCTGCGTATCCTTCGTCGACCTCGACTTCGGCTTCGATCCGGAGACGCTGAACCCTGAGGACCGCGAGCAGGCCGCCGAGCATTTCCGGCTCTACGACGAACGGACAAAAGCCTGGGAGGCGGATGGCTTTCCGTCGGCGGCGGTCGAGCAGCTCGTCGATTGCGCCACGAACTTCCGCACCCAGCGCCTGATCATTGCGGGTGCCGGCGAATCCCAGACACATGATGCGACTGCGGCATCGTCGAAACTGCTTGGCCAGATGACCCGCAAGGATCTCGGCGATACGCATCTTTGGGGTCACAATAGCTGGAACCACTTCATGGGCGATCACGCCGTGGTCGCAACCGTCATCCCGCTGTCGGCTGGCAAGACGCTCGTCAGAACCAAATGGCTCGTCCATAAGGACGCTGTCGAAGGCAAGGACTACGACCTCGACAAGCTCACCGACGTCTGGATCGCCACGACGGACCAGGATGCGGACCTCGTTGCCCGCTCGCATGCCGGCGCGCTCGACCCAGCTTACCAACCCGGCCCCTATTCTCGGTTCTCGGAAACCAACCTGGACAAGTTCGCGGCGTGGTACATTGATCGGATGCGCGCCCATGGGTATTGAGTTCGCTCAAATGCAGCGCGGTCAGGCCGCTGTTTGGGATCCGGAGCACGACGAAACGCTTGTATGCATCGACGTGCACCAGGAGACGCATGACGTGAAGAGCTTCACGTTCGCATCTCCGGAAGGCAAGCGCTTCAGCTTCGATGCCGGGCAGTACTTTCTGTTCGACTTCCCGATGGGTTCGGATGGTGAAGCCCGCTGTTACAGCATCTCGTCGTCGCCCCACCGCGGCAACGCGTTCACCGTCACGGTCAAGCGCGTACCCGGCGGCAAGGTCTCGAACTGGCTGCACGACAACATGGCTGCCGGCATGACGGTCAGGGGTCAGGGACCGCTCGGTCACTTCATCCGCCCGAAAGGGGAAAAGGCTAAACTCCTGCTGCTCTCGGGTGGGTCGGGCATCACGCCCGTCATGTCGATCACGCGCGATCTGGCGGATCGATACGAACCCTCGGATATCGTTTTCCTTCACGCAGCGCGCACGCCTACCGACCTCATCTTCCGCCATGACCTTTCCGGTCTCGCAGCGCGGATGAAAGGTCTGCGTCTCCATTTCCTGCCGGAGACAGTGGTTGGCGAACCGGCTTGGCCAGGGCTGACCGGCCGGATCTCGGCCGAATTCCTCAAGCTCGCGGTTCCCGACATCGCCGAGCGGGTCGTCATGTGCTGTGGTCCGGCACCTTTTATGGCCGCAGCCCGCTCGATTACCACCGCACTCGGCGTCCCCGCGTCAAACTATATCGAAGAGAGCTTCGATGCGGCTGTCATCGACGAACCTGGGCTGGACGTCGAGCAACAGCCTGCCCAGAAGGTCTATCAGGTCGAATTTTCGAAGCAGAAGCGAACGCTGCAAGTCTCTTCCGATCAGACGGTACTCGCAGCCGCGAAGAAGGGCAGCATCAGGCTTCCTTCGTCCTGTTCGAATGGCATGTGCGGCACGTGCAAGTCGAAGCTCGTCTCGGGCTCTGTCGAAATGAACCACAATGGCGGGATCAGACAGCGCGAAATCGACGCCGGGATGTTCCTACCTTGCTGTTCGAAGCCGCTTAGCGATCTTGTCGTTGATCGCTGACGAAGGATCGATGGGAGGGGAAATGCTGGGTGGAGAAGAGAATTCGTCGCCTTCATCCGCAGCACCCGTCTTCAAGGACGACCGCAAGCAAGCCTATCTCAACCCTGATGGTGCCGATCGTCCTCTGATCAGCCCGATCCCATCATCGACCCTGGACAGTGCAAGACGCTACCGTCTCGGGCGTTTGCGGGCGAAGATGAAGGAATGGGACTGTCCGGCGCTCCTGCTCTACGATCCGGTCAACATCCGCTACGCCTTCGACTGCTCGAATATGAGCATCTGGACAATGCACAATCCGTCCCGATATGCGCTCATCCTTACCGACGGGCCGGGGATCATGTTCGAATTCGAAGGATCGGAGCATGTCAACAATGGCCTGCCCGGCATCGACGAGGTCCGAACATCGAAGCCCTTCCTCTTCTTCACTGCGGGCAATCTGGTCGAGGAGCGGATGAAAGCATGGGCGGACGAGATTGCAGACGTGGTCAAGCTCCACTGCCGCAACGGCAGGATCGCCGTCGACAGACTTGAACCGGGGCCTGCCCATGAACTGCAAAGCCGCGGTTTCACGTTGCTTGACGGCCAGGAGCTTGCAGAGCGCGCGCGCTCGATCAAGAGTGCGGAAGAAATCGAGCTCATGCGCTGGACGATTCGCGTCTGCGAGGCTGGGATGGCCCGGATGTACGCAGTCTCCGAGCCGGGCCGCACCGAACGGGAAATCTGGGCCGAGCTCCATTTCGAAAATGCGCGCAGCGGCGGCGAATGGCTGGAGACCAAGCTTCTGACCGCAGGCCCGCGCACCAATCCCTGGTATCGGGAGTGCTCCGACTACATCATCAAACGTGGCGAGATGATCTCCTTCGACACCGATATGATCGGGCCTTATGGCTACTGTGCCGACCTTTCGCGGTCATGGACCTGCGGGCACGTGGCAATGAACGGGAAGCAAAGGGGGCTTTACGCGGCGGCAAGAGAGCAGATCGAGCATAATCTTTCGATCATTCGACCTGGCATGACGTTTCGCGAGTTCAACGAGAAGAGCTGGCGAATTCCCGAAAAATACATTCCCCATCGTTACACCCTGGCCGCGCACGGCACCGGCATGGCCGATGAATGGCCTGGAATTCTGCTGCATCCGGACTTTGATGAAAATTTCAGCGGCGTCATCGAAGAAAACATGGTGCTTAATATCGAAAGTCTCATTGCCGAAGACGGCTCCGAAAGCATCAAGCTCGAAACCCAGGCGCTTGTCACCGCTATCGGAATCGAGCGTCTTGATACATTCCCCTGGGAGGAGATCTGACCGCAAAAGGGATCGGTCGCCTCCGATACCGGGCTAATCGTATGGTCGTGCGGGAAAGTCAGATAATGGCGGCCATTGTCGCCGACCTTCACATAAAGCTGCGGCTCCCCACTCATGGATCTCGAATGCCCTACGAGGCACATCCACGGTGACCCTATAGGCCATCCCCGTCAGCCGCTGGCAATCTTTGCAGTGACAGATCGATACCCGTTCGGGATCGATTTCCGCCTTGTACGAAACAAATCCACAATGACATCTTCCGTCTATGTGCACCTGCCTCACCCCATTTCTCGCTGTATGCGATAGCTGAGGTCTAGGGCGGCGCCAGAACGGTTTCCACCGAAATGGCGCCGCCTTCACCCCCTTAGGCAGGCAGAGCGCCGCTCTTCCTGGCGGTCCAGGTGGCGATGTAGTCCATCAGGCCGGGCGACAGGCAATCATAGGGCTCGAGGCCGGAAGACTTCAGCTTCGACCGGACCTCGTCCATCTTCGAAGGATAGAACCCGCTTTCGATGATCGAGGAGACGAAGGCCGCAAAGCCCGGCTGCGCCCAGCCCTTGGCTTCGAAGCGCTCAGGGTGGATGAACGACAGTCCCTGGAAAGGATGCTCGCGTTCGACCGGCCCGTACATGTGGACTCCGCATTCCTTGCAGGCGTGACGCTGGATCAGGGCGGCCGGATCGACCACCGCGAGCTTGTTGCCGTTTTCCAGCACCTCGACCTTATCGGTCGGAGCAACAGCCACGACCGAGAAGTTCGCGCCGGCAGGCTTCCAGCACTTGGTGCAACCGCAGGCGTGATTGTGCGCGATATCGCCGCTGACCTTCACCTTCACCGTATTGCTTGTGCAATTGCAAACGAGCGTCCCGCCGGCAAAGCTGGCGTCGGTCGCCCGATATCCGGAATCCACAACCGGATGGATATTGATGCTACTCATAGATGTTCTCCTCCCTCCTGGGCCGGGCGGAATGCTCCGGCCGAGCTGCAGTCGCTCGTTTCGCCAGCCTTTCAGCATGGCAGCGGCGATGATCGTCCATGAACGTCGAATGAAGAAGCAGGAGTGGCCGCAACCCTCCTCCGTCCTCAATTTAAGCTCGATACTTGCAGCCTCGCAAGCGTTCTTGAATTCCGGAAACCATCCTCGATAAGCGCGCAGGCGCCGACATCGCGCCAGGCCGTCACATCGGCATCGCGATATTCTCAAAAAAACCAGAAGTGACCAACCGGCAGCGCTCGGAGGGCAGATCGGCACCAAGGCGAAGAAACTTCACGCTAAAGCGCGGGGCGATCTTCCAGATTCGCTTTTCGCGCTTTAGGTCTTTGATTTTCCCCGGGTCGTTGTCGCAAAGCCGCTGCGCGACATGCGTTAGATGTCCTTTGCGATCCTCAGGCCATCGTAGATCGCGGCATGCGTATTGCGCGCGGCCACCGCATCGCCGATCCGGAAGAGCTGGAACCTGCCTTCCGGATTGCGGATGACGGATTGCGGCTTCCCGTCCAGGAGCTGATCGTAGGAGGTCTCGCCCAGATTGCTCGAGAGCGGCTTAAGTTCGAAGTACAGCTCGTCGAGCGGGATCGTACCCTGATTGACCACGATCTGATCGACGACACGTTGTTTGGAAACGCCGCCGTAGTCACTGCCGACATTGGCGACGATCTGGTTGCCGTTCCTTTCGGCCGATTCCAGCCGGAACGTCACTGTGAAGGTAACATCAAGCGTCTGCAGTGAACGCATGTAGGGAACGAGATTCATCGCCATGACTTCGGGAGCAAAGGAGCGATCCGGCGTCATGATCTCGACCTTCGCTCCGGCCTTCGCCAGGAATTCTGCCGCCTGCAGACCTGCGTGGTCGCCGGCATCGTCGAATATGAGCACGTTCGATCCCGGTTTCACGTCGCCCGAGATAATGTCCCACGAGGAGACTACCAGTTCGTTCCCCTTCGAAAGCACATCGGTATGCGGCAGGCCACCCGTCGCGATAATGACAACGTCGGGATTTTCAGCCGTTACGGTTTCGGCCTCAGCCCATGTGTTGAAGTGAAAGGTGACGCCAAGCTTCTCGCACTGACTCATGCGCCAATCGATGATGCTGATCATTTCGCGGCGACGTTCGCTCTGCGCCGTGAGACGGATTTGGCCGCCTGGGTCGTTCGCCGCTTCGAACACGATGACGTAGTGTCCGCGCTCGGCTGCCACCCGTGCGGCTTCAAGGCCCGCCGGCCCTGCGCCGACCACGACCACCTTCTTGCAGATCTCCGCTCTCTCGATGATGTGAGGCATCGTCTGCTCGCGCCCGGTCGCCGCATTGTGAATGCAGAACGCCATGCCGCCCTGATAGATGCGGTCCAGACAGTAGTTGGCGCCCACGCAGGGACGGATGTCCTCTTCGCGCTTCTCGATGATCTTGCGGACGATATGCGGGTCCGTCATGTGAGCGCGTGTCATGCCGATCATATCGACCTTGCCCGCCGCAATGGCATGACGTGCAGTGGCAACGTCCTGGATCTTGGCGGCATGGAAGGTCGGAAAGCTCGTCGCAGCGCGGATTTCGCCCGCGAAATCGAGATGAGGCGCACTGGCCATCCCCTGGATCGGGATGACATCGGTCAGGCCAGGATCCGTATCGATGTGGCCACGGATGACGTTCAGATAGTCGATGAGGCCGCTCTCCTTGAGCATCCTCGAAATCGCTATGCCATCAGCCTTGTCCGTCCCGCCAGGAAGGCGCTCGTCGGCGGTGTAGCGCACCCCGAGGATGAAGTCGTCGCCGACCCGTTTTCGCATCGCCTTGAACACGTCAAGACAGAAGCGCATGCGGTTCTCGAGCGGGCCGCCATAGGGGCCGTCGAGTTCGTTGGTCAGCGGCGAGGCAAACTGGTCGATGAGGTGGCCATAAGCCTCCAGTTCCACGCCATCCATGCCGCCGGCCTTCATGCGCTCGGCAGCGTCGGCGAAATCCTTGATGATGCGTTCGATGTCCCAGTCTTCGAGCTTCTTTGGAAACGCGCGATGAGCCGGTTCGCGGTGGTGGGATGGCGACACAACGGGCAACCAGTCTCCCTTGTCCCAGCGCGTACGCCGGCCAAGGTGCGTCAACTGGATCATGATTGCCGCCCCCTCCTCGTGAACCGCATCGGTCATCTCCCTGATCCACGGAACGATCTCGTCCTTGTAGGCGAGAAGGTTGTTGAACACTGGCGGACTATCCCTGGATACGGCGGCTGAACCCGCCGTCATGGTTAGGGCCACGCCACCCCTCGCTCTCTCCAGCGTGTATGCGCGATAGCGTTCCTTCGGCATGCCGTCTTCGGGATATGCCGGTTCGTGAGACGTGACGATGATGCGGTTGCGCAGCGTCAGATGCTTGAGTTGATAGGGTTGGAGAAGAGGATCGTTCGACATGTGCCGGGCTCCAGATTAGGAATGCAGCAGGACGCTAAACAGTAATGTACACATGCGTCAACATCGGAAAACATAGATATTATCTTTCCGGACACTTCTGTACATTTTCGTTGTGCGGGTTCTACCGATTTGTTAGGAAACGACCATGGATCAGAGTTTGAACGATAGCGGCTGGCGAGGATCGCAGGAGGGGTGGCTGGAGGCCGCCTATTCGCTGCTGATCGATTCCGGTATCGATTCCGTGAAAATCCTGCCATTGGCGAAGAAGCTGAAGCTGTCACGCACGAGCTTCTATTGGTTCTTCAAGGACCGCGAAGAACTCCTTGAGGCGCTGGTGGGGAAATGGCGGGACAAGAATACCGGGAATCTGGTCAAGCAGTCCGAGGCCTATGCGGAATCTCTTGTCGAGGCGATGCTCAATGTCTTCGACTGCTGGCTGAACAAGGACCTGTTCGATTCCCAGTTTGAATTCGCAGTGCGCAGTTGGGCCTTGCAATCCCCTGATATCCTCAAGGAAGTTCGTGAAGCAGACCAGGCGCGGGTAGAGGCGCTCTCACGGATGTTCATGAGGTTCGGTTTGGACCCGGCTGCCGCCGATGTTCGCGCGCGGACGACCTACCTTGTCCAGATCGGCTACATCTCGATGCAATCGCAGGAGGATATCGCTCTTCGAATGAAGCGCATTCCGGAATATATCGCGATTTATACCGGCCAGATTCCGCAGCAACGAGAGCTGGATCGCTTCTTCTCCCGACACGGTTACAAACCAGGCTAAGAGGAAATACAGAACAGATCGAGAAGGACTGGCACGTCGCAGACCTCGGTTGGCTCGGAGGAGCAATTGCCGGCGGCTTGATCGAGGTCGCGGCAATCGCCGAAAATGACCTTCCCTCTCCTGCGTTAGCTGGCCAGCATTGCGCTGACCAGCTGAGCCGTGCGGGGCGCCAGGGTCAATCCGATGTGCCCATGCCCGAAGGCAAGGATGACGTCCCTGCCGCCTTTTGATGGCCTGATGACCGGCACGGAATTGGGCATTGAGGGCCGGAACCCAAGCCAGGAACGACTTGGCGCCCCGAGTTCGGGGAAGAATCTGCGCGCATTCCTCACAAGGGCTTGCGTAAGCCGCGGATTCCCCGGAGCGGTCAGTCCGCCAAGTTCCACCAGGCCGGCAACACGCAGCCGCCCCTGCATCGGGCAGAAGTAAAAGCCGTGGGCGGTGGGGCAGACCGGCCGCTCGACCGGCAGGTCCGCCATGTCATATTCAACGTGGTAGCCACGCTCGGTATCAAGCTGCACGGCATCACCGAGCGCTGCAGCCAGCTTGCGCGAATGGGCACCGGCAGCAATGACGACCGTGCGTGCGCGCAGCTCGTAACCCGAAGCTGCGATGCAAAGGCCGCTTCGCTCGCGCACGATGCTGCTAACCGATGCCTGGACGAATTCCACGCCTGCCCGCTTCACGGCTGCGGTGAGGAGGTGCATCACCTGGCCCGGATCACTGAGACTGATCGCATTCGGGAAGAAAACCCCGCCTTCAAATCCAGTGAGGCGAGGCTCCAGCCGGGCTACTTCGCCGGCCGAGAGAAGCTCTTGCGAAACGCCATGGTTGCGACGCAGCTCTATATCGGCACCAGCCGCCTTGAATGCCTTTCGCGTCTCATAAAGGTAGAGGCAACCCTTTGCGGATAGAAAATTCGAAGCGTTTATCTCTGCGGCGAGCTCCGTCCAGGCGGACGAGGCGTCCGAAACAAGCTCGGCAATCCGGCCGGCATTTCCACGATAGCGATGTGGGAGAGATTCGTAGGCAAACCGCGCCAGCCAGGGGAAGAGGGTCGGCAACGCCGATGTCCGGACCGCCAAAGGGCTATCGGGACTGAGGATAAGCGACAGGAAATTTCGAAGCACCGATGGGGTTCCCACTGGTATGATCGCATAGTCCGCCACGGTTCCCGCATTGCCGTAGGAGGCGCCTGATCCCGGCTCGTTTGGTTCAATGACGATGACCTCGCGCCCATCGGCGCGAAGTCGAAGGGCGATCGCCAGGCCGATGACGCCGCCGCCCACGACGGCGATATCTGTCGAAATCCGTTTCATTTCTTCCATATTTTTCAGGGAAATGCAGTCACTGGCACGGTCGCGATACCAGGACGGCACGGCTGGAAACTTCGTGCTCAGCCTGGTTTAGCGTATCTTGCGACATAAGCGACCGTTCGAGGTTCCCTGGGATTATCAAGCACATCTGCAGCCGGACCCTGCTCGATAATCCGGCCGCCGTCGATGAAGACGACCCAATCCGATACCTCCCGGGCAAATGGAAGTTCATGCGTGACGATGATCATCGTCATCCCATCCCCTGCAAGCTCGCGCATCACACGCAGCACTTCACCGGTCGATTCCGGATCGAGCGCGGAGGTCGGCTCGTCAAACAGGAGCACGGTTGGCGACAAAGCCAGAGCCCGCGCGATCGCGACGCGCTGCTGCTCGCCGCCCGACATTTGTTCCGGATAAGCAAGCGCCCGGTGCACAAGGCCAACCCGGGTCAGCAATCGCACGGCGCGCTCCACCGCCTCGTGCTCCCCGACGGCTGCAGCATGCATCTGTGCCAGCACGACATTTTCCACCGCGGTCAGATGCGGAAACAGATTGAAGCGCTGGAACACCATGCCGACCCGCTGGCGCAGCTTTGCAAGATCTTTGCAGGTCACCGCTCCCTTCGAAAAGATCGCCTCGCCGTTTATGTCGATGGCGCCGTCTTCGGGCTGTTCAAGCAAATTCACGCAGCGCATGAGCGTTGTCTTGCCGCCGCCGCTTTGCCCGATGATGCTGACAATCCGACCGCGTGGAACGTCGAGGTCTATGCCATCGAGAACCAATCTTCCGTCGAAGGATTTTCGAAGCCCCCTGATCTTGATCGCGGCGGCGTTGTCTGGCGCAGTCACTGGGCGCTTTGCTTCAACTGTTACCTGAGCCATTCGTCTAGCTCCCTGCCTGAATCAACGTTCTTGCCAGCCTCAACCGCCGGCGGCGACCAAACGACAAGGGTATGCCGTCATGGATCGTACGTTCGAGCCAGAGAAGGCATTGCGAGACGGGATAGCAGACGGCAAAATAGATCACCGCAATCACCAGATAGACTTCGAGCGACCGGAATGTCTCCGAAGCGATCAATTGCGCTCTCGTCATCAGCTCCGCCGCCGAGATCGTCACCAGCAATGAGGTCGACTTCAACAGATCGACAAACATCGTATTGGTACCCGGCAGCGCAAGGCGGAGTGCTTGCGGCAGGATCACATGACCAAAGGTGGTGGCACGGCCAAGACCCAAAGCATGCGCCGCCTCATTCTGACCCGAGTGAATGCCTGCTATCGCCGCGCGAAAGATTTCCGACAGATAGGCTGCATAGAACAAGACCAGGCTGAGCACACCGGCGACAAAGACGCTGAATCTGATCCCGACCGAGGGCAAGCCGAAGTAGGTGACGAAGATGATCGCAAGCAGGGGCACATTCTTGAAGACTTCCGTGTAGATGGTCGCCGGCAGGCGCACGATGCGCAACCGATTGAGGCGCATCAAGGCAAGCGCGAGTCCGAGGATCGCCGCCCCAACGAAGCTAGCCACCGTATAGGCAAGGGTCCGTAAAAGACCCTCGCCGAGATTGCCTGCATAGTCGCCCCAGGGAACTTGAAACAATTGAGCAAGAGGCTGCCAAAAGCTCATGTCCGTTCCTCCACTCAATCGGCGACGGATGGAGGTGACCAGGTCTGCGGTCGGTCGACGCCACGCCGCTGTGCCGCCATCTCCGGCGACGGAACCAGGAACTGCTTGGGATCGCCGCCCCATTTCGTCACGAGCGCGGCAAGCGAGCCGTCCTTATACATCGCATCGATCTGGTCGGAGATTGCCTGTGCGAGCTTCGGCGCCTGCTTGGGCAGGTAGAAGCCGGTCATATAGGGCTGGAAATATTTGTAGTCGGGATGAGCGGCAACCTGCTCTGCGGTCGGCGCGTTGAGATAGGCAACCCGAAACTTCATGTCGGGCCGTTGCTGTTGCTGATAGATGATCAGCAGCGGATCGAGAAAACCGATGTCGAGCCTTCCCGATGAAAGATCCGAAAAGACGCTATCGGCTGTCGGATAGGTGCGCGCATCGGCCTTCGGAACTTCGGCAATCGACTTGGCCCAGACGTATCCTGTCACCGTGCCGAGTGCCTTGCCCTCCAGGCTCTTGACGTCGGGATAGGAAGCATCGCCATGCACGGCCATGGCCGGCGGCGAATAGTAGGGCGGATCGGTGAACAAGCCCACCTTCTGCCGTGCATCGGACCATGCGATGCCGCCGATCGTGATATCGGCGCGTTGTGACTGTACCGCGGCAAGCATGCCGGGGAAATCGGTTACCGTCGTCTCGATCTTGAGGCCTAGCTTCTTGGCGACCGCGTCGAGAATGTCGCTATCGAGCCCGACGAGCTTCTCATCCTTCAATGCCGTGTAAGGCATATAGGGCTCTATTGCGACCTGCAGCACACCCGGCTTCAGCGTTTCCAGGTCTTCGGCATTTACAACCGTGGATAATGACATCAGGCCAAAGCCAAATCCCAGGATTGCTGCCATCCCGCGTTTGAACCGAGAATGCGGGAAAATATCGTTGCTAATCACGTTCACCCTCCTTATATTTTTGTAATATATTACAGAGTATATTATTGAGGTGCATTGTCAAGTGATTCAGCTCAAAGCGGATCGGATCACGCGCACGGATGGAGACGAGGTGTATGGACACTTGGATGTCGGAGGAGATGCTCGACGACCCGGAAGCGTCGCTGACGTTGGCCGAACGCACCTATCTGCAGCTGCGCGAGGACATCATCACGGTGCAGCTGGCGCCAGGTACCATCCTTAAGGAAAATGACGTGATGCGCCGGCTCGACGTCGGCCGTACGCCCGTACGGGAAGCCTTCCTGCGACTGCAACGCGATGGTTTTGTCGACGTCAATGCACGACGAGGCACCTTTGTCAGCAGGATCGACATCAGTGATCTCACCGCAATCTATGAGGCCCGGGCCAGGATCGAATCCTGGGCAACGCGACTGGCGGCAGAACGCTTGCGCGAACCGGAACGCCGCGAGGCCGGCGAGCTGATTGAGGCGCTAAAGGCGCTCTCTCTCCCATCGGAACTGGACGCGCTGCTCGCGCTCGACCGGCGTATTCACCGTTTCATTTATCGCTGCGCCAAGAACCGGTATCTCTTCGACACACTCGACCACTACCATAACCTTTCGCTCAGAATCCTGCATGTCGCGATGCGGCGGTTTCCTGAACTTTCCCCGGAACTCGATAAGGTCGTGCAGGAGCAGATCCTTATGCTTGAAGCCGTCTGCCGCGGAGATGCCGATACTGCGGAACGAATTGCCCTGCATCATGTCCTCAGTTTCGAACAGGAGGTCCGCAAGGTCATCTGACCGCGTTGAAGAAGCTGAAGCTTTCCACCTCGCCGCACCATTGATTCGATGAACTTCGACGATCGGCTCCGAATGCTCGTCTAGTGACGATGATCTGCCAATTTTTTCAAGGCAATCTTACCGCCAGTGCTCGCATGGCTAACCAATTGCCGCAACGCTAGAGATCGACCCAAGTACTAAAGTGTACGTTTATCATATCAAACTTGGTGCAGATGATAGAATGTACAGCTTTTACAAGAAAACACCTTCTTCCGATTAAGCTAACAAGCATGCATCCGATGGTTGAGGCAATTGTTTTTTGATTAACCGTGTGCATTTCAAATAATGTAACAACATATATGCCATAAATGGCGCATTACTCTATGAGCTGCGCTATGGAAATACTAAAAGCCAAACAGAAATTTCAGCGTTTTATGTCCATTCGGTCCGATAATCCGGACTTGCTGAAAGCTCAGTACCGCGCTTTCACACGGCAGATGCCGATGATGTATTTGATCCTGATTTCGAGTACATGGGCGCTTTCCATTACCCATATGCAATCAGCGCCGACTTGGCTCACCATCGGTATCCCAACTTTCTTCACGCTCGGCTGCATGCTCAGGATCACGTTCTGGTGGAGGACACGCAATGTCGATCCCCAGCCCGAAGTGGCTTATGCAGCGCTCGTCCGCACCAATCGCCTGGCTATCGGGATCGCCACTGCATTCACCATTTGGTCATTCTTGCTGGTGCCCTATGGCGATGCATATGCTCAATCTCATGTCGCCTTCTATATGGCGATTACCGTCATCTCATGCATTTTCTGCCTGATGTATGTTCGCTCCGCGGCATTCATAGTCACTGTGATCGTCAATGGAGCATTCGTTTTATTTTTCGTGGCCTCAAGGCAACCGACTTTCATTGCGATCGCTATCAATGTGGCACTGGTCTGTGCGGGCATGATGTCGATTCTCCTGACGAACTACCGCAATTTCGAGCGCATGGTTATCTCGCAGCAACGCACGGAAGCGCTTAGCAATGAGAACCTCTTGCTTGCAAATATCGATAGCCTGACGGAACTACCCAATCGCCGCGCGTTTTTTACGCATCTGGAAGCCGAATTCGAAAGGGCCAAGGCCGAAAACACGCGACTGGCCCTGGGCGTCATTGATCTCGATGGCTTTAAGCCGGTCAACGACCTTTACGGACACTCCGTGGGGGATAGGCTGCTGATCGACGTCAGCAGGCGCCTAACGACCAGCTTGAAAGCCAGCCGGGCGTTTCGATTGGGCGGCGATGAGTTTGCAATTGTCGCTCCGCTCGCGCCTGAAGATGCTCAGCTCGTTAAAAACGCGAATGCGATTTCCGAATGGCTCGGAGCGCCTTATCATCTGCCGGAAGGAACGGTGCATGTATCCGCATCGATGGGAATAGCAGTCTTTCCAAACCTCGCTTCTACTCTCGAGCAGCTTTTCGACAGGGCTGATTATGCCCTCTACTATGCCAAGAGAAATCGTCGCGGGGGCGCAGTCCTATTTGACGCTGAGCACGAAAAGCAGATCAATATAGAGGCGCGCATTGAGCACCTGCTCAAGCAAGCCAATCTGGAAGACGAACTCTCGGTCATGTTCCAACCGATTGTGGACTTGGAAAATGACCAGACGGTTGGCTTCGAGGCCCTGGCCCGCTGGCACAGCCCGGTTCTTGGACATGTCTCGCCCGCACAGTTCTTCCCCATTGCCGAACGGGCTGGTATCGTCGGTTCGCTGACGCGGCCTCTGCTTAAAAAGGCACTGGCCTTCGCATCGGAGTGGGAAGAACCATTGCGCCTGTCGTTCAACCTGTCCGCCTTCGATCTCAATTCCAGCGAAGGGGCGCTGTCGTTGGTTGGAATCATCGAGAGCAGCCGCTTTGACGCGAAGCGTCTTGATCTCGAAATTACCGAAACGGCCTTTACGCACGATTTCGACCAGATCAAATCGTCGGTCGAAATGCTGCGGCGCCTCGGTTGTGGCATTTCACTGGACGACTTCGGCACCGGTTATTCCAGCCTGACGCGGCTGCATGCTCTTCCCTTGACCAAGATCAAGATCGACCGCAGCTTCGTCACAGATTTGCACAAAAGGCCCGCCAGCTACAAAATAGTGAAATCTCTTCTCACCCTCAGCCGAGACATGGGGCTGGAATGCGTGGTTGAGGGCGTTGAAACACCCGAAGAGCTTGCGGCCCTTCGAGGGTTGGGAGGTACGCTGGTGCAAGGCTACCTCTATTCGCGGCCACTGAGCGAAAAAGGCGCTGCCGAATGGTGTTTCACCGCCGCGCGGCAAGCTGGCTCATCAGCAAGCTGAAACCCCAATATCCCCGATACGTGCCACAGATGACTTGCTCCTGATGGGAATAAGGGCTCCGGCTGCCTGGCAGGCCAGAGCCCCGCTAGGGGTGTGGATGGTGTTGGCGCGACCACCGTTGCGCGTGAAAGGTCATCCGCTCGAGCGAAGTGCCGCGGTCAAAGGAAGCCGGCTGGCGACGGTTGCCGGTAATGCGCCACCCAGAATGCCGATCGCAAGTCCGAGCAGACCCGCCGTCGCCATGACATCGCCAGTTACGGAAAGCTGGAACGCCATGCGCGCGCCATTGGCACCAACCGTGCTTGCCTGCCAGCCATTGAAGACCAGCCAGGATGCCATCAGCCCGAACGCCACGCCAAGTGCGGCAAGCACGATCGCCTCTACCCATGTGCCGAGAAACGCGGACATTCTGCTGAAGCCGAGTGCCCGCACCGTTGCGATCTCGACGGTACGGTCCGACACGGAGTTCATCATCGTGTTGAGTGCGCCGGCGGTCGCGCCAACGGCCATCAACAGCGCAAGCGGCCAGCCGAACAGCCGGATGAGGCTGGCCGTGCGGGCCGATTGCGCCGCATAGAGATCGGCCTCCACAACGGCGCGCAGCGGCGTCGTCCTTATTATGTCGAGCTTGGCTTGCAGCCGTGGCAACAAGGCAGGATTGGCAAGGCGCAAGCGCAGGCTCTGGACCTGCCCCTGCCGGTCGAAAGCCGATCGAACAGCGTCGAGATCGCCCCAGATCTCGGACTCGAAGGCGCTGCCTCGCGCCGAGAATAGGCCGACCACCGTCCAGTCAACCGTGCCGAGCCGCAGGGTGCTGCCGATCGATATTCCGAGCTGCTGCGCGAGGCGGTCCCCGACGACAATCTCGCGCGATCCGGGTGTGAACTGACGGCCGGCCGACAAGGCAATATGGTCTCGGATCGAGGGACCGGACTGATCCATGCCGCGAAGCGCCAAGGTCCGACCCGCGTCTGATCCGCTCGATTTGGCGTCGACGGCAACGACGATTTCGCGTGAGAAAATCGGCACGCCGTTGGCGTCTCGCGTCACACCGATATCGTCAGTCATAGCGCTCAAGGTGCGAATAACAGAGGCCGGAACGTCGGAGCCGTTTTCCTGATTGGTGCCGCCACCGAGGACAACCGCGACCGAATTGGACCCAGCACTTTGCAACGCCGTCTCGAACCCCCTTACCATGGCCAGGAAACCTGCGAGAACGCAGACGACGAGCGTCACGGAAAGAACCATGGAGGCGGAGATGGCGATGCGTCGCGGCAGGCTGAGCAGGTTTGCCCTGATCATGACGAATGCTTGCTTGGCATTGGAGGACATGAATCTACCTCGTTCTAAATGCGGAGATTATCGGGATCCTGAGCGCGTTCAGGGCCGGAAGCGTGCCGGTTACAAGCGCTAACAGGGTGACCATCACCAGGGCTCTTGCAAAAATCGCATTTGAAAAGACGAGGCCGATTGCTGGCCCCGTGATGATCGTTGCAAGCAGTGCAAACATGAGACCGATGGTGGCGCCGACCACGAATATGAAGAATGTTTCACCCAGGATCAGAGCCATGATCCGCGAGCCGGAAAAGCCCAAGGTTTTCAACATGCCGATCTCGAAGGTGCGCTCGCGAACGGCAAAGACCATGGTATTGCCGACGATCATGAGCAGCGTGACGAATGCCGCCCCGACCACCATGTCGACGATCAATCCGATATCGGCATATTGGCGCAAGAAGGCCTCGAGAAACTGTTTTTCCGACCTGGTCTGTGTCGGCGCCGCAGAATTGGCGAACAGCTGATCTATCTTCGAGGCAAGTTCTCCCGCCTGGACACCTGGTTGAGGTCTGACGATGAAGGCATCGACTGTGTCCTTGTTGCGAGCTCTGAGCGTATTGACATAGTCGTATTGAGCGACCACGAAATAGGTGTCGGTGGAGGCGTTTTCGCCGTCGAAGACGCCGGCGATTTCAAAGGACCAGTCGCGGCTGCCATCCTGCTTTGCCGTATCGAAGCTAGTGACGGTGATCTTCTGGCCGACGGCCCAGCCTTGCGCCTCGGCAAGCGCCCGGCCGACAAGGACAGTACTGCGATCCTTGCCAAGTGCGCTCATCAGATCCGGCGTTAGCCCGAGCTCCTTGCCGTTCGAATTGAAGAGCCGGGCAGGTTCGGAAGCACTCACGGGAATGATGTTCTTTTCGACTGTTACAAAGCCGCGCAGGCGCGACATATAGCCGACAGTGGCTACACCTGGTTCGGCGCCGATCCGGTTCAGGTAGGAAATCGGCAGTGGCTGGGCGCGGCCAGCCGCGCTCATGACGCCAAGGATGTCCTCGCTGGCCGCCGACGAGCCCTGGCTACCGTCGATGAAGCTCGTCGTCAGGCCGTAGATGAGAAAGGCCGTGGCGACGCTGACCATCAACAACATCGTGCGCAGCGGCTTACGCCACGCACTCTTTCGCACGAGATCGAGGAACGTCATGCGTCCGCCCTCCGCTCTTCGACGAACTTGCCCTTGTCGAGATGAAGCGTTCGGCCGGCATAGCTTGCGGCTTGCGGGTCGTGGGTCACCATGATGATGGTCTTGCCGAGCTCATGGTTCAGAAAACGCAGCATTTCCAGCACCTCGTCCGCCGAACGGCGGTCGAGATCGCCCGTTGGCTCGTCGCAGAGCAGCAGGGCCGGGTCCGCGACGATCGCCCGCGCGATGCCGACGCGCTGCTGCTGGCCGCCCGACATCAGCTTCGGATACTGCTTCTGGCGACCCGAAAGTCCGACCAGATCCAGAACCTTGTCGACGCGGGCCTGGCGTTCCCGCGACGAGAGCGGCTTCAGCAGAAGCGGCAGTTCGATGTTTTCGGCCGCGTTCAGCATCGGCAGGAGATTATAGAACTGGAAGACGATGCCCATATTGTGAGCGCGCCAGGAGGAGCGGGCCGACTCGCCCATCTGGTCAAGATTGCTCACCCCGATGCGCAGGCGTCCCTGATCCGGCTTGTCTATGCCTGACAGCATGTTGAGCAGCGTCGATTTTCCGGATCCGGAAGGCCCCATGATTGCTACAAACTCGCCGCGCGCGATTTGCAGGTCGAGATTGGAAAAAATTGGGATAGTCTCCGTCCCTATCCTGTATTCCTTCTTGACGCTGTTGAGCACGATATATGGCTCGTTGCCGGTAGAAGAGGTCATTGAAGATTGTCTCCTGACTGTTGGGCTGGAACGGTGGAAATACGAATACGGGCGGCCATGTTCGGCATGATGCCGTCGGGTGGATTGAGGAGCGCAAGGCGCAGCGTGATCGTGCCTTTCTCCGCCGAGGCGACCGGCCACAGCTGCAGGATCTCGATCGCGAAAGGCTTGTCCGGGAAGCCGTCGAGGACGGCCTCGCCGCGAAGACCCGGCCGAAGCTCGCCGATATTCGTCTCGGCGACGTCGGCGTCGATCACCAGGCTCTTGGTATCGGTGATCGTCAGCAGGCTTTCATTTTCCTTGATACTGTCTATTCGGGCCAGCACCCGGCCGCCGACGTGGGCGTCGAGCCGCGTCACCGTGCCCGAGATCGGGGCTCTGACGGTCAATGCATCGACATGTTCTTGCGCGATCTGCACGCCGAGTTGCGCTCTGGCATAGCTTTGGCGCGCCTGGTCGACGGCATTCGACGCCGTGTCCCTGGCTGTTTGCGCCTCCTCGACGGATTGGATGGAGACGGCGCTCTTTGCAGAGAGCGCCACATTACGTCGCAGCGAGCTGTCGGCCTGCTTGAGCGCCAGGATCTTTCCGTCAAGGACGAGCTTTGCGGCATCACTGTCGGCCCTGGCTTGCTCGAGCGAGAAGTCGGCGCTGACGTCATCGATTCCGACGATGATCTGCCCGGCTTCGACGCGATCGCCGATGCGCACGCCAATCGATGCGATCTCTCCCTCATATTTGGAAAAAACCGTCACGATGCGTGGCGCAACGACGAAGCCGGACCCGGTTATCTCGGGCGCTGATGCCAATCTGGGCGAATTGGCGGAAGGGATGGGCGAACCAGTACCGGAACCCGCCCGACTGGGTGTCACGCTTGGTTCGCCGTCGGTTTGCGCTGTTCCCAACGTCACGACTTCCGGCTGGAGAGCGGTTTTGAGGCGAGGCGCGATATCCGGCCAGAAGAAAGCGACTGCGATCGCGCTGATGGCAAGGGCAAACATAGCAATTGAGAGGACAAGCCGCCGGTTCTTCCTGACCGGCGACTCCACTGTTTGGAACGAAGGCTCAAGAGACAACGACCTGAGCGTTTCGGCGAGTTTGCGAGTTTGTTCGGTGTTCGTGTTCATGCCGCCAACATGAACAAGATCCGCAAAGACTCGACCTCAAACGCGTTCCAGCTCGTACTCGATCGCGATCTGGTACTTTTTGCCCTTGCCTCGAAGCGGTCTTCTTGCGCCACTCCAGGGGCGTAGTCTCCGTTGCGCGGCGAAAGCCGATGAAAACAAGAACCAGGACAACATCGATCGCGCCGTGCCAGAAAATCAGGGGTATCAAACAAGGATCGCCGACGGGCAGTGGACGCCGTCGTCATTTCCTCCTACTTGCCGGAAATCATGGCCGTTTCCGATCGCATTCTTGTAGTCAAGCGCGGCCGCGTTGTCGAAGAAATGACGGCATCGAATGCATCCGAAGAGAAAATCATGTTTGCAGCCGTTCATTGATCCCCTCCCGATCCAGGCTCCTCAGCAGGTCGCTTGCACCGAGCATCGCAGGCGGCTTTTTTCTACGGTCGATCTTGTCATGATCGCATGGCGGAATATGCTCACCTTCGGAGGGGTCGATCGGTATCGATCGGCGCAAGTGAGACCACAACAATCATGCCGAATATCAATCTGAAATTGCTGCAAACCTTTCTTCTTGCAGCGGAATCCGGAAGCTTTCGTAAGGCTGCGGAAGAAAGCAACCGGTCACCTTCTGCAGTCAGCATGCAGATCAAGGATCTCGAGGAGCAGATAGGCATCAGCCTGTTCACACGCACGCCGCAGCGGGTCAACCTCACCAGCGAGGGCCAGGTGCTATTTGAGGAGATTGGGCTTGCCATGGCCGATGTGCAGGCAAGCCTCGACAAGCTGACGGAACTCGCCGCCCGTCGCAAGGGAAAGATCCAGATCGCTTGCGCCCCGACCCTTGCCACCAGCCGCCTCGGCGACATCCTATCAACCTTCAAGCTGCGTTATCCACGCAGCGTGGTCGAGGTGCAGGAAACCCCGCCACAGGCGGCGCTCGCCATGCTGCAGCAGCAAGAGGTCGAATTCTACATCGGTCCGGAGGTGCCCAACCTCAACGACTTCCATTTCGAATCGATCATTGACGATCCGCTCGTTGCCTGCATCCCTGAAGAACTCTATGCGGGTGAAAAAACGATCCGGCTGGACGCAATCACGCAGTTCCCGCTGATCATGCTCAATCGCAAGACCGCCGTTCGCGGCCTCGTCGATCGCCTGACGCGCGAGGAAGGCATCGAGCTCAATGTCCAGTATGAAGTCGAGAGCGCGCAGACCGCGCTGGCGCTTGCCTCGTCCGGACTAGGCGTGTCGATCGTGCCGGGCATCGCGCTCGGGCGGAACGTCGACCGCCGCATTCGCGTTGTGCCGCTCGACAATCCCAACGCCCGGCGGGCCGTCGGCATCATCACAACCCGTGGCTACGTGCAGCAGCGCTATGCCGAGCAGCTTATCGCCCTCATCCGCACCAATCTGCGCGGCGAAGGCTGAGCCCTGGAGCAGCTCAACGCTTCACGGAATCGCTCAACTGCTCTATCTCTTTGTTTTCACGCAATTCCGGACGGAAAACCGCTGCGCACTTTTGCTGGAATTGCTCTAGTCGGTCTGTATCCATACGGCCTTGGTTTCGAGATATTCGTGAAGGTGCTCGATGCCGCCCTCGCGCCCGTAGCCGGACATCTTCATGCCGCCGAATGGCACGGCCGGATCGAGCGCGTGATACATGTTCACCCAGACCGATCCCGCCTTGATGCGGCGTATCAACTTGTGCGCCATCCCAAGATTCTGGGTGAAGATGCCAGCCGCCAGCCCATAGGGCGATGCGTTGGCGCGCTCGACCGCCTCCTCGATCGTATCGAAGGGCATAGCTGAAATGACCGGCCCGAAGATCTCCTCGCGGGCGATCCTCATCTCGTCCCTGACATCGCCGAATACGGTCGGGGCGATGAAGTTTCCCTTATCGTAGAGAGAGCCGGAAAGGCGCGTGCCGCCCGCAACCAACGCGGCGCCTTCACTCTGTCCGGATGCGATGAAGCTCTCGACGATTTGCGCCTGGCGGGCGGATATCAGCGGCCCGATATCAGTCTCGGCATCAATCCCATGACCGATCCGCAGCGAGCGGGCAAAGTCGCCGACTTTGGCCACGAATTCCTCGTGGATCTCGCGCGCCACGAACAGGCGCGAACCGGCGATGCAAATCTGCCCCGAATGCGCAAAGACCGCCATGGCGGCGACAGGCACGGCACGATCTATGTCAGCATCACGGCAGACGATCACCGGCGACTTGCCGCCAAGCTCGAGCGAGACCCGTTTCAGATTGCCGACTGCGGCACGGGCGATCGATTGCCCCGTGGCGGTGGACCCCGTAAAGACGATCTTGTTGACGTCGGGATGTTCGGCCAGCCGGGCACCGGCGACCGCCCCCTTGCCGGTGACGATGTTGACCACTCCGTCCGGCACGCCGGCCTCTTGCATGAGTTTGGCAATCAGCAGCGGCGTGAGTGGCGCATCCTCCGAAGGTTTGAGCACCACCGTGCAGCCTGTCGCCAGCGCTGGGGCGATCTTCCAGATCGAGGCCGCGGTGGGCGCGTTCCAAGGAATGATCGCACCGACAACCCCGATCGGCTCCCGACGGGTGAAGGTCACGATCTCCCCGGGAATTGAGTTGTCGATCACCTCGCCATGAAGCGCGGTCGCCATGCCGGCATAAAACCGCAGCATGCCGATGACCCGTCGCTTGTTGGCAAGCGTGCGCATGATCGGCATGCCCATGTTCAGCGTGTCGGAAACCGAGAGGCGCTCCCAGTTCTCCTCGAACAGGTCGGCGATTTTCAGGAGCAGCGTCTGGCGCTCATAGGGCGAGAACCTCGACCATGGCCCCTCCAGAGCCCGACGCGCCGCGGCAACGGCGCGGTCGATATCGGCGGGGGCAGCCAGCGGAACCGTTGCAAGGACCGCCCCTGTTGCCGGATTATAGGCCTCGCTGACTTCGCCGGATTGGGCGGCAACCCATTGGCCGCCGATGAACATCGGCCGGAAGCCGCCATCGTAAAGCTCAGCCGCCATCTGCTTGGCGTCGAAAGTCAGTGTCATGGCGCGGTCTCCCAGTTTCATTCTGTGGTCGATATTCACTATCAGACCGCTACAACACAAATAAAGAAACCTAAAAAGGCGTTCAGATAATCGGACTGTGAAATCGCTCCGACTTATCCGATGCTGGAGCAAATGGAGGACCTTGATATGCGTCTTAAGGAAAAAGTGGCGATCGTCACCGGTGGCGGATCGGGTTTCGGAGAGGGAATCCTCCGGAAATTCGTAGAAGAAGGTGCGCGGGTCGTCCTCGTCGACCGTGACCTTGCTGCCGCCGAACGAGTGGCAAAACAGCACGATAGATCGGTCGTGCCGCTTGCTGGCGATGTCGCCACGCTCGAGAGCCTCGTCGCAGCGCGGGATCTGGCGCTGGCACGCTTCGGCGGCTTGCACATCCTCGTCAACAATGCCGGCATCGGGCAGCCGCCGATGCCGATGGAGGACATGGACGAAAGCCTGTTCGAGCGCATCTTCAACGTCAACATCCGCTCGATCTACAATGGGGCACGCGCGGTGTTGCCGCATTTCAAGGCTGAGCGGCAAGGCGCCATTCTGAACATCGCCTCCACCGGCGGCGTCTCCCCTCGCCCCAACCTCACCTGGTACAACGCCTCGAAAGGATGGGGCATCGCCGCCACCCGTGCGATGGCCGTGGAGCTTGCTCCCTTTGGGATTCGCGTCAACGCGATCAATCCTGTCGCCGGCGACACGCCGTTGCTCTCGACCTTCATCGGCTCCGACAGCGACGAAAGCCGGGCGCGGATCGTCGCCACCATTCCGATGGGGCGGCTTTCGACACCTGCAGACATGGGCAACGCTGCCGCTTTTCTGTGCTCGGACGAAGCGAGCATGATCACCGGTGTCGATCTCAATGTCGATGGCGGCAAGTGCATCTGAAGAGGCTGCCATGAAGGATATCTATGAGATTGCCGTGGTTCACATCGGACCGGAAATCTGCGCAGTGGGCCAAAGATCGTTCCTGACCAGCGGACGCCTGCGCTGGCGCAGTTTCTGGCAAAAGAACGCGGCTTATTCCCGTTGGCCAAGCCGCTTCAGGAATCGGCGCCGGTGGTCTTGCCCGCCGAAGAAGATCGCGAGCACGCGAACAAGTTGCCTCTCATCGTCTACATCGAAATAAAAGATAGCCCGGTTCTTGGTAACCTGGCGTAGGCCTGAGGCCACGGAAGGTAGGAGCGTTCCCTGGTATGGCGCCTGGGCAAGTGCTTCCATGTCCGCTTCGATCGCGTGGATCCGCGCTGCGGCGCGATCGAAAGCATCAGGCAGCGGATCGCCAAGCGCAATATAGACTTCGATCAGATGGTCGAGGATCAGGCCGAGGTCCCGGTCGCTGTCGGCCGAACGCACGACTCTAAAGACCACGAGATGCCTTCTTGGAGGAGATCAGCTCCTGGGTCCGTCGGCGACTTTCCTCCAAGGTCAGAAAATCACCTGCCTGACGGTCGGAAATCAGAGCTTTCAAGGCCGAAAGCTCAGCCTCCCTCAACTCGGCTTCTTCGCGAACGAGTTCAAGTCCATGCTGCACGACAGCACTCAGGCTCGAAAATCGTCCCTCTTCGACAAGCTTTCGGGCAAAGACGTCCTGCTGATCGGAAATCGAGACAGATGCTTTTACCGACATTCAATTTCGCTCCTGACTGCCAGGTGATATATACTACTCAGTAGTATTGCCGTCAATCCACCGCCTGATAAAGCGACCAATCTGGCCAACCACGAGAAGATGAAGATAGGCTCGTCGCCGTGGTGACCTGATGGAACAAGGCTCATATCTGCCGAGCGAATTGAGTTTGTTCTTGCGCTGTCCCTTGGATGGTCTAAGTGATGTGATCATCGCGGCGAGCGATATCGGCCTAATCGAATTTGACTATCGAAGGTAATTCAATGACCGGACAACTGTCTCTTCCTCGTGATCGGATCTCCGTCCTTCTATTGGAAGGGATCAGTCAGAGCGCGGTGGACTATTTTATGTCATCCGGCTACGTCAATCTCATTCATTTGCCGAAAGCCCTCGATGACAAGGATCTCAAAAGTCATATAGCCGAAGCGCACATCATCGGCATTCGGTCGCGCACGCAGCTAACAGAAGAGATTTTCAGCGCCGCAAAGAAGCTGATGGCCGTCGGCTGTTTTTCCGTGGGAACGAATCAGGTCGATCTGGATGCAGCGCGGCGACGTGGAATCCCGGTGTTCAACGCCCCCTATTCGAATACGCGTTCGGTCGCCGAGCTTGTCATCGGCGAAATCATCATGCTGACCAGACGGATTTTCCCGCGTTCGGCTTCCGCTCATGAAGGTGGATGGGACAAATCCGCCGAAGGCAGTCATGAGATGCGCGGAAAAACGCTTGGTATCGTGGGCTACGGCAACATCGGCTCGCAGCTGAGCGTTCTTGCGGAAAGCATGGGCATGAACGTTCGCTATTTTGATCCTTCGGACAAGCTTCGCCACGGCAATTCAGAATCCATGGCTTCGCTCGGTGAACTGCTGGAAATCTCAGATTTCGTGACGATGCATGTTCCCGAAACCAGCTCGACGCAAAACATGATAACTGAGGCCGAGCTGCGCCGAATGAAAAAGGGCGCCTTCTTCATCAATAACTCCCGTGGCACGGTGGTCGATCTCCACGCGCTTGCAAAGGTTTTGAAAGAGGGACATCTCGCAGGTGCGGCAGTCGACGTGTTCCCCAAGGAGCCGGCATCGAACAAGGAGCGTTTCGAAACGCCGCTGCAAGGTTTGGACAATGTGATCCTCACTCCGCATATTGGCGGGTCGACCGAAGAAGCCCAGGAACGTATCGGAAGGGAAGTTTCCAGGAAGCTTGTGGAATATTCCGATGTCGGGTCGACGCTGGGCGCGGTTAATTTCCCCCAGGTTCAATTGCCACCGCGTCCAAACGGCACGCGTTTCATCCATGTTCACGAAAATCGCCCTGGTATCTTGAACAGTCTGAATACGATCTTTTCATCGCGCGGACTGAATATCGTCGGCGAGTTCCTGCAGACACACGGCGAAACGGGTTACGTGGTTATCGAAGTCGAAGGCGTTGGCCAAACGGCGAATGAGATACTTGACACCCTTCGCCAGATCCCGGGAACGATACGAGCGCGATTGGTTTACTGACGGACATTGCCCCCAGACCTGCCCCGTCCCGATAGATTTCTGCGATCGGTGTGAAGCTTCCGTTCGCCCGGTCTTAGCGCAGGATTTTCAACTGTTCTTGTCCTATCTCGTCTCTGCGCGAGATCCGGCGACTCTTGGTAAGCCACTTGGAAAATCCATCGAGATAGAGGTAGACAACTGGCGTGGTGAGCAAGGTTAGGGCCTGGCTGACAGCCAAGCCGCCGAACATGGCAAAACCCAGAGGCTGGCGCAGTTCCGAACCCGTCCCGTGGCCAAGCATCAGCGGCACCGCCCCCAGCATGGTCGCCATGGTGGTCATCATGATCGGCCGGAACCGGATCAATGCTGCTTTGCGTATCGCCTGCTCGCTCGTCAATCCCTCGCTGCGTTCTCCCTCGATGGCGAAGTCGACCATCATGATGCCGTTCTTCTTGACGATGCCGAGGATCAGGTAGACCACGACGAGTGCGCCGGCCAGTGGGTGTACGATGGAGCCCAGTGACTGCTGGAACGCCTGGGCTTGTACTTCGACAAGGCTCTCAAGTTACTGTGAATTAGACCCGCCCGACGAGCCTTCTTCACATATCGCTTTTCCAGCTTCCTGGCTTCGCATGGCGGTCTGAGCCCCTTGCTGTTTGGCATCCGGCAAAAAACCGGCCAGCAACTGCGCAAGTCGTTCTTTCGACATCGGCGGGGCAGATAAGCGCATGATGGGCCTCCATTTCGACGTCTTGATCGTGCCCACGCACACTCATGGGAGCAATGGTGGGGTAGGATCATCCCCAGATAACTTCACTCGGAAGCATTTCCAGTCGATCCGAACGGGTGCAAACCCAGGGGCAATCCTACCCATGGCTGTAAAATGATAAAGGACAATTGGCCGAGCAGCCCCACCTGCCAATGTCTCCGATCTTCAACCGAGCTCGCCTGATGAGACGATGGGCAAGCTCGGCCTCGATCCGATACTCAATCGGCTCTTTTCTCCGCGTCCTTCACTGCCAACTTGGCCAGAGCGAGCGCAGCCTCTCGCGTTTTGGCGGCGGCAATAAAACGGCCGTTATGGCAGAAACTGGCGCCCTCAATTCCAGTGGCCACTTCCAGGTCATGACCGCTCAACCCCGCCCAGGCGGCTGGAAGGTCGGCGCGCAATTCAAAACCCTCCTCCGCTCGGCGGATTCCGGTCAGGCACCAATCGGCCTCGCGCGGATGGACCACGAACAAGAGATGGTCGGCGCGTGCTTTAACAATTGCCGGACGAAATGGCATGCCCATCGGCAGCTCGAGAACGCGGCTCTCGCCTGCAGATCCGATCGCCTGCAGCACCAACGCTTCAGCGCGCAGCTTCGCATGGATCCCGGCAATCCTTGCTTCGACAAAACTGCGGGCGATTGCAACAGCAGCATGAAATGCCCGGTCTGTCGCCTCCGGATCCGCATCGTCGAAGACGGGCTTCAACGTTTCGAGCAAGGACGGCAGGGTCAGTCCGGCGAGCAAGCCGGCGCTGTCCGGGCTGAGCGCGCCATTGTCAACCAGGTCGATCGGCAAGACGAAGCTGGCATCGAAAGCGGCATGCACGGTCTCGACGAAGCCGTTCGGAACGGCGAGGGCTGTCAGGTAGCCGCGGCCGAAATGTTTCCAGATCAACCCGAACGAACTGTAGGGCTGACTGTCATCGCGCTGCGGTGCGCCGCGCTGGTGATGGTCGAAAATCCCGGCAGCCCTATCATAGGCGCCGCCGACATCGTAGACGATGCGATCAGCGCCGGGCGTGATCCATTCCGGCGCTCTGCTGCGAACCAGCCGCGCATCGGGGAAAAGCCGCGTGAGAATGACACTGGACAACACTTCGTCGGCATGAAAGCCGCCGGAATGGGTGACGAGGAAACTTGGAGCCATACGGCCGTGACCTTACTGTTCGCAAATTGGACGAAGGGGCTGATAGCCAGTTTTGGCTGTCATCTCAACCGTTCATCATCAAAGTGACGGGACGAACGCAGATCGTAGAACGCAAGCGCTGCATCGAGCGGCGGTTGTGACCCGAATGCTGTCGCTGTCGAGCAGCAAGGCGACGTGCCTGGCGTGTGTCAACATTTCAAGCAGCGCGAACTCGATCGCGGCCGCTAAGCTTGGCAGCGTAGAGAGCTTGATCGGCACGTCGGTACAAATCTGGCGCGCTGTCTGTTTCAAGGCAGGCAGCAATGCCAGCCGAACAGGTGTAACCGAAATCCGGTGAGTTGGTGAGCGGGCGGGAAAACCGGATCGTCGTCAACATCCGTTCTATGAGTTCGATTGCATCCTGTTGTGCTGTTCCCGGCATAACGAGTACGAACTCCTCGCCTCCGACCCGCCCGAAACAGTCGGTACGGCGCACATATTGATGAAGCCGGTGCGCAAAATCCCGCAGAACGAGGTCTCCGGCATCATGACCGTGCTTATCGTTGATCAGTTTGAAATTATCGATATCGAATACGGCAAGGCATCCGACGCCGCCGTCCCTGGCGCCAGTCAGCATATCATCTATTCGCGCCATGACGAAACGGCGATTGGCGATCCCCGTCAACTCGTCGGTTTGGGAAGCCTTGATGGCCTGGTCGCGATCTTGCCGGACGCTCCGGCCATCGGCGCGCAACGTTGTTATATCGCTCGCAATGCACAGCATCCAACCATTCTTCTGCATGGTCTCGGTCATCCAAAGCCAGCGACCATCGGTCAAATCTGTCTCGAAGGCTCGATAGCCTATCTTTCCGCGGCGTGACTGCGTCGACCGTAGCCATCCCTCGAAATCGGCCGTGCGAATGACCGTGCCGCGTCCAAGCGTGAAGTTGCGCCGCATCAGATCCGGCCATAGCGGCGTCTCGTCGGGATCGATAAAATAGGCTGACCGAAAGGCATCGTTCGCATATCGCAGCCGGTCCTCAGCATCATAAACCGCGATGAGCGTCGAACTGGTCGCACAAAGGTGCAGAAGCTGTTCGATCATTTCGTCCATATCGAATCCTGCTAATTGAGCTACGTAATATTTACTGCAGAATCCCCACGAGAAAAGGGCGCAGACATCTGGACGGAAGCACGCTGTCCCTTCCATTTGCCATACGTAGTATCTGGAGTATTGGCTCAGCAAGATAGTAGGACGCTTCTCATCTCTGAGCTGCCCCTTTAGACCTCCCGATCGATTGATCGGATGCGCGATCGCATCTTCAACAGATCGGCTCGAGCCTGCGATAGAGCCGAAATCGGCGAGCATCGCGGAATCAGCAGGACGCCATGAGAACCTGCGAAAACTCGAACCTTGCGCAACGCTCTCAGCCATGAAATTCGGCGCGCCCGGTTGCCGTTGGTCAAGGAAGCAAGACTGAAACGATCATGCTGCAACGCGACAATTCAGTAGAATTGAATGCTCGAAATAGCGAAATCGTTGGAAGTACTTATGCGATTTCCATTGTGGGCATCTTTAAACCTATGAGGGCAATGCCTAAGTCGTTTACCGTTATGTCTATCAAGGCAACACCGATGTGAGACGACTCACGACCACGCCGCTCCCCAGTGGGGACTGGAGACGCGCGATCATTTCTCCCAGACAATGAGCAACCGAAACCTTCGACACACCCTTGGTGCGTCGACCGCATAGGCGCGCAATCTCCCCGTTTTATCAATCAATACCAACCGGGCGGCTGTCGGGTGGACGAACCCGTGCGCCCATAGGAGAGAAGAGATGGAAGCCCTCACCAATCTCAGTCCGATGGAATGGCTGGCGATCGAAATCGCCGTTCCTGTTATCGTGCTGGCAATACTCTTTCGATGGAGCGGCGTGATCCGCTATATTCCCAACGACAGGCTCGGTATCCTCGAAAAGCTTTGGAGTTTTCGCGGCTCTGTCAAGAATGGCTTCATTGCACTCAACGGCGAAGCCGGTTTCCAGCCTGAAGTCGTGCGCGGCGGCCTGCATTTCTTCATGCCGTTCCAGTATTCGATGCATCGCGCCAATCTCGTGACCATTCCACAGGGCCAGATCGGCTATGTCTTCGCCCGTGACGGCAAGCCGCTGCCGCCGACCCAGACGCTTGCCTCGAACATAGAAGCCGATGATTTCCAGGATGTGCGCGGCTTTCTGGTCAAAGGCGGCCAGAAAGGCCCGCAGCGCAAGATCCTGCGCGAAGGCACCTATGCCATCAATCTCGCGCAGTTCATCGTGCTGACCGCACAATCGATCTATGCCGTCAATCTCAGTTCATCGGAACAGACGCTGTTTGCTGATATGTCGACGCTGATCACCGAACGCGAGGGCTTCGCGCCCGTCGTCATCCATGACGCCGAAGACATGATCGGTATCGTCACCATCCATGACGGTCCGGCGCTGCCAGACGGCGAGATCATTGCGCCGACGGTCGCCAATGATCCGAAGGATACGAATTTTCACAACAATTTCCAGGACCCGGAGAAATTCCTCAATGCCGGCGGCTATCGCGGCCGTCAGCTGCAGGTGCTTGCCGACGGCAGTTACTTCCTCAACCGCATCTTCGCAACCGTCGAATTGGTCGACAAGACGATCATCAGCGTCGGCACGGTTGGCGTCGTCGTCTCCTATACCGGCCGCCGCGGTGCTGATATCTCCGGCCAGTCCTATCGCCATGGCGAACTGGTCGAGACGGGTGCGCGCGGCGTCTGGTCGACGCCCCTTCTGCCCGGCAAATATGCGTTCAACACCTATGCCGGCAGCATCGTTATCGTGCCCACCACCAACTTCGTGCTCAAATGGACCAAGGAGCAGTTTGGCGAGCACAGGCTGGATGAAAATCTCTCGGAGGTGTCGCTGATCACCAAGGACGCGTTCGAGCCCGTGCTGCCGCTTTCGGTCGTCGTGCATATCGACTATATGAAGGCACCGCTCGTCGTACAGCGCTTCGGCGATATCAAGCGGCTGGTCGAACAGACACTCGATCCGATGGTTTCGGCCTATTTCAAGAATATCGCCCAGACCAAGACCCTGATCGAGCTCCTACAGGAGCGCAGCGAAATCCAGCGCAAATCCGGCGAGGAAATGCGCGAGAAGTTTGCCTCCTACAGCCTCGAACTGCAGGAAGTCCTGATCGGCACGCCGCGCGCCAGCAACGGTCAGAACAGCATAGAGCAGATCCTGATCCAGCTGCGCGAACGCCAGATCGCGGTCGAAAAGGTCGAGACCTATAAACTGCAGGAAGCGGCTGCGATCCAGGAGCGCACATTGCGCGAGAAGGAAGCGCTCGCCGAACAACAGGCCAAGATCACCACCTCTGCACTCACCATCGAGATCAGCGAGAACGAAGGTAAGGCGCAGCTTGCCCGCACCCGCCAGCAGGCGGAAACCATTCAGGTCACCGCCAAGGCCGAGGCCGAGAAAGTGCGGCTTGCGGGCCTCGGCGAGGCCGACCGGATCAAGGCCATCGCGCTTGCCGATGCGGAACGCATCAAGGCGACCGGCTTTGCCGATGCCGAAAAGGTGCGCGCCGTCGGTCTGGCGGAAGCAGAAGCGACCGAGAAGAAGGTCGCAGCCTTCGGTGGGCCGGACTACCAGCTCAACTCGCAGGTCCTCATGCGTTTCGCCGAAGCGATCGAGAACGGCAGGCTGCCGCTCGTGCCGCAGATCCAGGTTGGCGGCGGCGCCGGCGAAAAGGGTGCTACCAATGGTCTTGTGGAAATGATGCTGTCGATGCTGGTAGCCGACCGGCTTGGACGGCAGGAGCCGCCGGCTGCCGTATCTGCGACGATCGCACATGATTGATTTTGGATGGGCCGGCGATGCCGGCCCATCGTCCGTCGCAATTATGAATTTTCGATACTGCAATTTCGATCGCGTCAAGCGAAATGCTCGCGCAGTCCTCGCGGTCGAGGCTCCAGATATCGTCTCAGGGCGTCGGCCTTTGGCACTTACGTCCGCCTCAAGGTGGGGCGGACGCTCCATCGGTAACTTTCGCCATATCGCTTTCTCGCGAACGCGGCTATTGATACCGAGCGCAACCCAATCGATAGTTGCATCGCCAACATACCCTCCTCTTCCGTTGCGAGACCTGCATGTCTTTCCTCACCTCGGGATTTTCTGCACGGCCACTGTATCTACGTGGAATTGGGCTTTCAGCCATGCCGTTGAGTCGAATCGTTGACTTGAGAATCGCGGTTCGTGATAGGGATCTGAACTATGGACCGGTCGTCCACCACCCCACATCCGCTCATAAACTTCGATGCCAACGCTTGCCCGTCGGACCCGCTATCCCAAATCTCTCCAGTGAGGCGATGACCTGGTGCTTCCTACAGAGAGGGTGCCGACGCGCGTTTGGCTGAGACCGACTTTCGAGTTTTTCCTTAACAGCTCGGCCAGTCTCCCGATCAGGCGGTGCGGCGTGCGGCGGCGATCTGGCGGGCGCCGATGCTGGCGAGAGCGACGCTGAACAAGGTTGGATTGGTGGCGGTCATCGTGGGAATGACGCCATTGCCAGCGACATAGAGGTTGTCGAAGCCCCAGACCTTGGAGTTCCTGTCGCAAACGCTGGTACCATCGTCGCGTTCGCCCATGCGGATCGTGCCCTGGTAGTGCAGCGACGAGCCGACGGGCTGCACGAAGGTAGCAAAACCGGGAGCCGGGCGACCGATAATAGCGGAAATGCGCTGGGCATGCCCCTTGGCCTCTTCGAGGCGCGCCTTGTCACCTTCCGACTGACGCCACTGGATGGAAATTGCCGGCAGGCCGAGCCAGTCACGGCGATTGTCGTCGAAGGTGACGCGGTTGTCCGCGCTGATATCCGAGGGCACGAAAACGCCCATGCCGATCGGCTGGCCGCTCATGTCGCTGGCCTGCGGCATCGAGTGCAGGCTCGCCGGAGCGATGGTAACCGAATAGGGGAAATCCTTGGTGGCCGGAATCCAGCTCATCGCGGTCATCGGGACATCGGTCTGCATCTCGGTGATCTGCGAGACAATATAGTGGTCGTTGATATAGCGGCCGAGCGCTTCGGGGCGGATGCCCGAGGCGTAGAGCAGCTGCGGCGAGTGCAGAGAATCACAAGCAACAACGACCGTGCCGGCGCTGACGATCAAGGTTTCTTCCGAGCCGGACCGGACCAGTTCGACGCCCGTGACATGGCCATTTTCATGGAGCACGCGGCGGCAGGCGGTTTCAGAGAGAATATGAAAGCTCTCGTCCGGCTCGTCGACGAGGTCGCCGAGTACGACATCGGTGCCGTGATAGCGCAGGCCATCGGCTTCGGGCGTTGCCGCGAGCGGCATCGGCTGAACGATACGGTCGGACGTGCGACCGGAGTTGAAGACCTCGCCGAGACGCTCGCGCATGGCGATGGCCGTAACATCGCCGGCGCGCGGGTCCTTGTTGGTGCCGAGCAATTTCGCCGACACAGCGAGAGCCTTGTGCATCTCATCTGTGGGGATGAAGGGCACCAGTTCGATCTCGGATGGCACGGGCGTGCCGGTCGACCATTTGGTGCCCATGCCGCCGACATTGGCCGCCGAGAAGCCGGCAAACAGGTTTTCATCCTGGGCATCGGCGTCGTTGGCGATGAAAAGGCCCGAGCGGCGCAGCAAAGAATGGTCGAAGCCACCAGCCCGGCGGGCTTCCCACTCCTCCTTGTTGATCGGCATGCGCGGACTGCGGTCGCCACCCTGGGCATGCACTTCGAACGCCGCACGTTCATCGAGGTCAGCGATATTGTCGAGATGTGCGCCCTTTTGCGGCAGGATCTGCGGGCCGGCTTCAACCATCAGAATGCTTGCTTCCGGCCAGTTATTCCTGATGACCCGTGCATAGGCCGAGCCAGTCGGGCCACTTCCGATGATGACGACGTCGGCAGACTGACGAGACATTCCTGCTATTCCCCATTCTTAAATCAATTTGATTGTAAACAAAGATGTATCGTAGCCGAAGTCAACTGGGATTGTTAAGTTACCGAACAAAGTTTTGCGAAAGCACTCGAGGAGAGGCACGATGAAGATAGGTCTGAGTTCATACAGTTTCCGTCCGTTGATGCAGAGTGGCGCCATGCAGATCGAGGATGTCTTTGCCTGGGTCGGCAAACATGACGGCGATCATGTCGAACTGGCGACGCTCTCCGTCGCGCCCGAAGGGCAGGATCTTCAATATGAACTCGCCAATGATGCAGAGATGCTGGAGCGGCTGAAGGGCGCTTCCCAGAAAAGCGGCGTGCCGCTTTCCGGCCTCTGCATGTCCGGCAATTTCATTGACGACGGCGAGCGAGCATTCCAGCTTGGCCGGCTAAAGCGCTATGTCGAGCTTTGCGACAAGCTCGGCGTCCGCTTCCTGCGCCACGATGTTGTGCCGTGGTCGCTGCGAGCAACGGAGCCCGGCCAGTTCGAAGTAGCATTCCCGGCGATCGCCGACGCCACGCATGAGCTTGCCGCGCATGCCGGGCGCTATGGCGTGACCACCAGCGTCGAGGATCACGGTTTCTTCATGAACTCCAGCGAGCGGATCAAGCGGCTGCTGCATGCCGTCAATCTGCCGAGCTTCAAACTGACCGTCGATATCGGCAATTTCCTCTGCGTCGACGAGAACCCGCTGACGGGAACGCGCGCTTGCCTTTCCCAGGCAAGCTTCGTTCATCTCAAGGATTTCTATGTGCGCCAGACCGCGCCTGGCACGGACTGGCTGCAGACGGTCGGCGGCCAGGCAATCCGCGGCTCGGTCTTCGGCTACGGCGACCTGCCCGTCAGGTCGATCGTCGAGGACATCGTCGCCTCAGGTTATGACGGCTTCGTCTCGCTCGAATATGAAGGCAACGAGCCGACGCAATACGGTTGCGAAACCGGCCTGAAGAATGCGAAGGCGATGTTTGCGGCCGCCGGCCGCTGAATCTTGCCGTTCTGCAATCGCAAGACTAGAGCGCGGCGATCCGGTCGACGCGCTTCTTGAGATCGGCGAGGCGGCGTCGGTCGCCGCCCGGCACCTCGATCGAGGCCCAGCCGGAATAGCCGATATCAGACAGCGCCTTGTTAACGGCCGCCCAATCGCAGTCGCCCTCGCCCAGCTCGACGTCAAAGCCCTTCCATGGGCCTTCGCTGTTCATCTTTTCGAGACTGTATTCCTTGATGTCGATCTTCAGGATACGCTTGCCGAGCGCCTCGATCCAATCTGTCGGCCGACCGTAGCGCAGAACATTGCCGACATCGAAATACCAGCCGAGCTTCGGATGGTTGAAGCGATCGACGAAATCGGCTGCCTCCAGCGGGCTCAGCAGGAAGTCGTTCCACACGTTTTCGAGCGTAATCGACACGCCGCTCTCTTCCGCGGCTGGCAGGATCTTGGCGATTTCCTCGCCGGCTCTCGCATAAGCGGTCTTGTAACTGGTGCCTGCATTGACGACGCCGGGGACGAGTAGCACCGTCGTGGCGCCATAGAGCTTCGCATCGTGCAGAGCCTTGACCATCGACTCGACACAGGCCTGGCGCGCCACTGGATCAGGATCCGTCAACGGACGCTTCCAGTGCACGGCATTGACGAGGCCAGGGATATCAAGGCCGGTCTTGTCGCGGGCGTTCAAGACCTCATCGAACGGCAGATCATTGGGCGAATCGAGCTCAACGCCATCATAGCCGAGATCCCGCAGGAGCTGGAATTTCTCCAGGACGGAAAGTGAAGGCTCCTCGACCATACCCCATTTCAGGCTGATCTTCGCCAAGGGGCGAACGGAAACGGGTGAGGCAATACTGGCAGATTCGGTCATTGATGGGTCTTTATTTGGCATGGAGAGATAAGCGGCGCCACTATGTCAGCCAATGCAAAGCCGATCAATCGGTCATTGGAGGGCAAGACGCGATGCCACCACGCGCGGCTGAATGGGGCCGCGGCGTCCCAGTCTCGCAGTTGAAGATTTTCTCGCCATCATGCTGTCCAGAGGACTTTCGACTTCCATCAGACTAAAGTCCTGCTCTTGATCGGACCTAGGTCT
>NZ_JBXSOW010000003.1:0-736376 GCF_057784375.1 Martinezella sp. CNPSo 3964 | reverse complement strand
GCCTATTTTGAAAAAAATCAAAAAACATATAACTGATTGATTCTTATGTGAGTTTTGTGAACACTTCTGTGATCTCGGCAAATATGCTGCAGAAACACCCACAGATATCCTCGATGGAGCGCTCGGACCGGCCGCATGATGGCAGAACAAGCCGCAATGCTGCATTTCTGTGTTGCAGTCCTCATCATCGCCCCTACCATTTTATGGGAAACGGCACATGGATCGCCGCAAAAAACGGCCGGTTGATTTGACACCCCTGTCATAAATATGCACATCTTCGCCCCCAGCCTGCGGCTCGCATGAAGGAAGCGGATCACGATCGGCATGATGACGGACAAGATGATGCTCCGATCGCTCGGCAACGAGCCGCCTATCCTTGCCGATGGCAGGCGGGCGCCGGATCGGCGCGAAGTTTCTCTCCGTTGGCTTTCCGGCACCTTCCTGACGGGCCTGACGTCAAGCATCCTGATGGGCGTGGCCTTGTTTGCCGCACTTGACGGTCGCCAGCAGCTGGCGATCCCGGCGGAAGCCTATGCGACAGTCGACAATCATAGTGCTGCAGACGATCAGGTGACCCGCGGCGGCCGGCTGATTTCCACGGCGATTGCCTCAAAACCGTCGGACCGCAATATTCTCGAGGTTTCCACGGTCGTCCGCGACGGCGACAAGGAAGTGGTGCGCCGTCAGCCCTTTGCCCATGTGAAGATTGCACTGGCCACCAATCGCATCGCCAGCGAGAGCTATCCTCCCTTCGATCCGCTGGCGATCTTCTCAGCCGACGAGAATATTCCGCAGCCGGCCAACAAGACCGGGGCGATCTACGGATCGGACGTCGAATCCGAAGTCAGCCTGAAGACCGTCGCCTTTCCCACCAAGGATATTCCCTTCCAGCTCGCCGGCTCGATGTCGCTCGATGAGGTCGAGGAGAACGTCCGCTCCAACGGTTCTGTGCTCGCCGACGGCAACACGCAGCTTTCGGCGCTTTATTATGTCGACCCGCGCCGCTTCGCCAATGACGATTCCGATGTCGACCTGACGGCAGGCCTTGCTGCCCGCATCGTCGAGGAGAACATGTCGGTCTCGGCTCCGGAAGCCGTGACGGCACAGACGGAAGAATTCGCCGACGATATCATTCCGGTCCGCGAGAACACACCGATTGCCACCGCACTGACCGGCGCCGGCTACCTTAAGACCGATGCAGACGATATCGCAGGAAAGATCCAGCCGCTTTTCGGCTCATCCGATGTTTCCGGCGGCGACGTCCTGCGTATCGGCATTCTTCAGAAGGGCGAACAGGCGAAGATCATCCGCGCCAGCATCTATCGCGGCACGAAACATCTGCTGACAATCGCCCAGAACGACCACGGCGAATTCGTCGCCGGCAGCGCACCGCCGATGCTCGATGCCATCGCTACGGCCTTCGACAATGACGCGCCTGCCGTGGCTGCCGGCCGCGATCTGCCAAGCGTCTATGACGGTATCTATCGCGCCGCGCTCTCCTACGGCATGACCAAGGAAATGGTGGCGCAGATCGTCAAGCTGCTTGCGAGCAACGTCGATTTCCAGGCACAGCTGAAACCGACGGATTCACTCGAAGCCTTCTTCTCGGTGACGGACGACAAGGGGCAGGCGACGGCCGATTCCGAACTGCTCTACGTCAATGCCAGGTTCGGCGACAACGTCACCCGCTTCTATCGCTTCGAGGATCCGACCGATCACTCGATCGATTATTTTGACGAAGCCGGCAAGAGCATCCGGCAATTCCTGCTGCGCAATCCCGTTCCGACAGGCGTCTTCAAATCCGGCTTCGGCATGCGCCGCCATCCGATCCTCGGTTTTGCGCGCATGCACACCGGCGTCGACTGGGCGGCGCCCCGCGGCACGCCGATCATTGCAGCCGGTAACGGCATTGTCGAAAAGGCAGGCTGGGATTCGGGCGGCTTCGGCAATCAGACATTGATCCGCCACGCCAATGGCTATGTCTCCTCCTATAATCACCAGAGCGCCATCGCCAAAGGCGTCGTCCCCGGTGCGAAGGTGGTGCAGGGACAGGTGATCGGCTTCATCGGCTCGACCGGCCTCGCGACCGGCCCTCACCTGCACTACGAACTGATCGTCAACGGCACGAAGGTCGACCCGCTCCGCATCCGCCTCCCCGGCGGCAAATCGCTGGAGGGCGATGCACTCGCCAAGTTCCAGGAAGAGCGCAAGCGCATCGATACGCTGTTGACCGACGACAAGTCGAAGCAGATCGCCAGCAAGTAGCCTCCGCCGATCGGCCAATTTCCTGCCAGTTTCTCGCCGCTATGGCCAACAGCAAAATGGCGGCCCGAAGGCCGCCATCTGTGTTTATTCCTAAGTGCCGCTTAGGCCGCTTCATTCACGGCATGGCGCGCACGGAACAGCAGCCGGTCGGAACCGCTGGTGACCTTGACGACGGAGCCGTCCGGAACCTGCCCTGAGAGAATCTGCTCTGCGAGCGGATCCTGGACATATTTCTGGATGACCCGCTTCAGCGGCCGTGCGCCGTAGACCGGATCGTACCCCTTGTTGGCGAGCCAATGGCGGGCATCCTCATCAAGCTCGAGCGTGATCTTACGCTCCGAGAGCAGCTTCAGAAGCCGTTCCAGCTGGATATCGACGATCGCGCCCATCTCATCGCGCTTCAGGCGGTGGAACAGGATGATCTCGTCGACACGGTTCAGGAACTCCGGTCGGAAATGCGACCGGACCACGTCCATGACCTGTTCGCGCACCAGATCGCTGTCATCACCGTCCTTCAGCTGGGTCAGATATTCGGCACCCAGGTTGGAGGTCATGATGATCATGGTGTTGCGGAAATCGACAGTGCGACCCTGCCCGTCCGTCAAACGTCCGTCATCCAGAACCTGGAGCAGGACGTTGAAGACATCGGGATGCGCCTTTTCGATCTCGTCGAACAGCACGACCTGATAGGGCCGGCGGCGCACGGCTTCGGTGAGCGCACCGCCTTCCTCATAGCCGACATAGCCGGGAGGAGCGCCGATCAGCCGGGCCACGGAGTGCTTCTCCATGTACTCAGACATATCGATACGAACCATCGCGGTATCGTCGTCGAAGAGGAAGCGCGCAAGCGCCTTGGTTAACTCTGTCTTGCCGACGCCGGTCGGGCCGAGGAAGATGAACGAGCCAATCGGCCGGTTCGGATCCTGCAGGCCGGCACGCGAACGGCGAACGGCGCGGGAGACAGCCTGGACGGCATCACCCTGACCGACGACCCACTTTGCCAACTCGTCTTCCATCCGGAGCAGCTTATCGCGCTCGCCTTCCAGCATCTTGTCCACGGGAATCCCCGTCCAGCGGGAAACGACCTGGGCGATGTTGTCGGCGGTCACCACTTCCTGCACCATGGAATCGCGGGCGCTATCCTGTTCTTCGGCGGCGTGAAGTTCCTTCTCCAGATTGGGGATCACGCCGTAGGCAAGCTCGCCGGCACGCTGGAATTCACCCTTGCGCTGGGCAATGGCGAGTTCGTTGCGGGCGTCGTCGAGCTGCTTCTTCAGATCGGCGGCAAGACCGAGCTTCTGCTTTTCGGCCTGCCAACGCGCGGTCAGCGCATCGGCTTCCTCTTCCAGAGAAGCAAGATCCGTTTCCAACCGCTTCAGCCGGTCGGCGGAAGCCTGGTCGGTTTCCTTCTTCAGCGCCTCGCGCTCGATCTTCAGCTGGATGATGCGGCGATCGAGTTCGTCAAGCTCTTCCGGCTTCGAGTCCACCTGCATGCGCAGCCGCGCTGCGGCTTCGTCCATCAGGTCGATGGCCTTGTCCGGCAGGAAGCGGTCGGTGATGTAGCGGTTCGAAAGGGTTGCCGCAGCCACGAGCGCGGCATCGGCGATGCGCACCTTGTGATGCTGCTCGTATTTTTCCTTCAAGCCGCGCAGGATCGAGATCGTGTCCTCGACTGTCGGCTCCTCGACCATCACGGGCTGAAAGCGACGGGCAAGAGCCGGATCTTTTTCGACATGTTTGCGATATTCATCGAGCGTGGTCGCGCCGACGCAATGCAGCTCGCCACGAGCAAGCGCCGGCTTCAGAAGGTTGGACGCATCCATGGCGCCATCGGCCTTGCCGGCACCGACCAGCGTATGCATCTCATCGATGAACAGGATGATCTCGCCGTTTTCCGACTGCACCTCGTTAAGCACGGCCTTCAGCCGCTCTTCGAATTCGCCGCGGAACTTCGCGCCGGCAATCAGCGCGCCCATGTCGAGCGCCATCAGCTTCTTATCCTTCAGCGATTCCGGCACGTCGCCATTGACGATGCGCAGCGCCAGACCTTCGACGATCGCCGTCTTGCCGACGCCGGGCTCGCCGATGAGGACCGGATTGTTCTTTGTGCGGCGGGACAGGACCTGGATCGTGCGGCGGATTTCATCGTCGCGGCCGATCACCGGATCAAGTTTGCCTTCGCGCGCCTCGGCGGTGAGGTCACGGGCGTATTTCTTCAGGGAATCGAAGCCCTGCTCCGCATTGGACGAGTCGGCCGTGCGGCCCTTGCGGATATCGTTGATGACCTGATTGAGGGCGACGGGGGTTACGCCGGCCTTCTTCAGGCTCGCCGAAGTGGAAGCCGAGGGTTCGATCGCCAAGGCCTGCAAGAGGCGCTCGACGGTGACGAAACTGTCGCCAGCCTTCTTCGCGGCATCTTCGGCAGTGGCAAAGACCTTGGCGAGCGGCTGCGAGAGATAGACCTGACCGTCGCCGCCGGAAACCTTCGGCAGCTTGGCAAGTGCGGCATCATTGGCAAGACGAGCAGCTTTGGCGTCACCACCGGCGCGCTCGATCAACGAGGCAGCCATGCCCTGATCGTCGTCCAGAAGCACCTTCAGCACATGTTCGGGAGCAAATTGCTGATTGCCTTGCGCAAGCGCATAGGTTTGGGCGGATTGCAGGAAACCACGCACCCGCTCGGAGTATTTTTCAATATTCATATGAGACCTCCATGAATCGCTCTGCCCAGACCGGCGCAGACCGATGATTGAGATTGAGCCCCCTCAAGAGGCAGGCCCCGCCTTTCCGCCATTGAGATTTGCGGCAAGACAACTGAGGAGAATATGGGAGGGTATTTGAAGAGTTTAAAGGGTCGTTGAACGGAAAAACCGACCTGCTTTGATCGATCCGTTTCCGCGGTCGAAGACAAGCGGAGAGGTCCCGGAAAAGTCCGCCATCTGGACAAAAAAGAAATGGCGGCTTCCGCCGCCATTTCCGCGTTCTCGCTTTAACAATCCAGTTCGCTCTCTAGGGAGCAGGCCTTATTCCGAGGCAGCATCCGCCATGGCAGGAGCTTCGCTCGACCCGGCTTCACCCTGGTCCTCGCCCTCGGCTGCAGCGCTGCGGCGCGGCTGGCGGCGCGGACGATTGCCGCCCGCACTGCGGCGGCGCGGCTGGCGCTCGGTGGCGGCAACGGCTGGAGTTTCCTCTTCGATTGCGACTTCGGCAGGAATGCCTTCGATCACTGGCTGCGGACCTGTACCGTTGATAACTTCGGGCTCGCGAGCAGGCGCCGCGGCAACGGCCGGAGCGGCGTGCTGCGAGCGCGCCGATGGCTGAGCCACCTGCGGCTGATCGTCGATCTCCTGCGCATCCATATCGTCGATGTCACGCTCGGCATTATCGCGGTCATTGTAATTGTGATGATCGTCGCGCTGGTAGCGCTCCTGCATCTGCGCCTGCGCGCTGGCAATGATCCGATTGTAGTGTTCGGCATGCTGCAGGTAGTTTTCCGCCATGACGCGGTCGCCGGAGCTTTGAGCATCGCGAGCCAAGGCCGCGTACTTCTCGGCAATATGCTGTGCGGTTCCGCGGATTTTCACATCGGGACCGGAGCTGTCGTAAGTCCTGGTCAGCGGGTTCGAGCCCTTGCGGTTGAAATTGTTGTTGTTATTTCCGCCGCCGCCGCCGTTGTTGTTATTACCACGCCCCCGACCGCGCTTGTTCTGCTGTCCTGGCCTCATAGATCCTTCACCTGAATTCTCTTCGTTGGGATAAAATCATACACGACACCTGCCGCCGCGGTTCGGACACTTCCAAACCAGGGCTTTCGTGTCGCAAGCAAACTGCGCTTTGGCGCCGGTCTGCCGCTCGACTACGTCAGATTAAACTGATCACGCATTGGGTTATCTTCAACCTTTGACACTCTTACCAAAGAGCGGTTCCCCGAGGCTGTCCAAGATGAGCGAATCGTCTCGTTCATTCCCAGCCGCCCAACGCGTGAGCGCAACCTATATTGCTTCCTCAGGAAATCCAAGCTTTTT
Organism: Martinezella sp. CNPSo 3964; assembly: GCF_057784375.1. NCBI lineage: Bacteria > Pseudomonadati > Pseudomonadota > Alphaproteobacteria > Hyphomicrobiales > Rhizobiaceae > Martinezella > Martinezella sp. CNPSo 3964. The sequence goes on along the minus strand of NZ_JBXSOW010000003.1, from coordinate 730,086 downwards.
CTTTGCGATAACAACAGGGTCCCACAAATCCGCTGCAAAACGTCGCGTTATTGTTGAAATTCAAACACAAGAACCCGGTCGTTCTGTCCGTAGTCACGAACCGCCTCGACAAGGGAAAATCCTGCTCCTTCAAAAACCGAAGTCACCGTTTCACGCTGATCGTAGCCGATCTCAACACCAATCATACCATTCGGATGTAGAAATCGAGCCGCATCCTTTGCGATCGCCCTGTATGCATCCAGCCCATCAAGGCCCCCATCAAGGGCCGCGGGAGGATCGAAATCCTTTACTTCTGGAGCGAGAGTGGAAATGACACTAGAGGCAATATAGGGCGGATTTGAGACAATCACATGAAAACATTCGTGGATGGCGTCAAACCAGCTTCCATGCGCGGTCTTGAACCGCGCCGCCAGGCCATTTCGCTCAGCGTTCCCGCGAGCAGTTTCCAGCGCCTCGCTGGAAATATCGGAACCAACACCCGTCGCTTTGGGGCATTCATGAAGCAGAGCCAGACAAATAGCCCCGGTTCCCGTTCCGATGTCCAATATATGGACATTGCCGATCTTGGATTCAAGACGCCGCAGATGCGGCAACATCGTATCGACGAGAATTTCCGTATCGGGCCGCGGTTCCAGCGTCGCCGCCGAAAGCCGCAGCGAAAGACCGTAAAACTCCCGCTCGCCGAGAATGCGATAGACCGGCTCGTGATTGAGCCGGCGGGCGATCGCCGCGCGTACCGTCGCGGCATCATCCTCAGACACAGGCTCGGAGCCATGCATCACGAGCCCGGTAGCGGAAAAATGCAGAAGGCCACCGACAAGAATGCGGGCTTCCGTGGCGGGATCATCGAGATCGGCCTCGGCGAAGCGAGCGCGCACCTCCTGCAGGAGCCCGGATATGGTTTGCCCCTGCCCGCCGCTCATGCCTGTTCGCCAAGCTGGGCGAGCTGGCTCGCCTGGTAATCCGCCAGCAGCGCATCGACCACTTCGTCGATCTCGCCGACCATCATCCGGTCGAGCTTATAGAGCGTCAGGTTGATGCGGTGATCGGTAACGCGCCCCTGCGGGAAATTATAGGTGCGGATGCGCTCGGAGCGGTCGCCCGAGCCGACCTGGCTCTTGCGGTCGGCCGAACGCTCGCTGTCGGCGCGCTGGCGCTCCATGTCGAAGAGCCGCGAGCGCAGCACCTGCATGGCCTTGGCGCGGTTCTGGTGCTGTGATTTTTCCGAACTCGTGACGACGATGCCCGAGGGAAGATGCGTGATGCGCACAGCCGAGTCCGTCGTATTGACGTGCTGGCCGCCGGCGCCGGACGAACGCATCGTGTCGATGCGGATATCCTCGGGCCTGATATCGATATCGATTTCCTCGGCTTCCGGCAGCACGGCAACGGTTGCCGCCGAGGTGTGGATGCGCCCGCTCGCCTCGGTTTCCGGCACGCGTTGCACGCGGTGGACGCCGGATTCGAACTTCAGCCGGGAAAAGACCCCCTTGCCGCTGATTGTGGCGATGATTTCCTTGAAGCCGCCGGCTTCGCCGTCGCTCGCCGAAAGTACTTCCACCTTCCAGCCGTTGCTGGCGGCAAAGCGCTCATACATGCGAAAAAGATCGCCAGCGAAAAGCGCCGCTTCGGAACCGCCGGTGCCCGCGCGGATTTCGAGGATCGCGCTCTTCTCGTCGGCGGCATCCTTCGGCAGAAGCTCGATCTGGATGTCCTTTTCCAGCGCCTCGATGCGCTCCTTAACCTCCGGCAGCTCCATTTCGGCAAGATCGCGCATCTCGCGATCGACGGATTTGTCAGAGAGCATGGTTTCGAGATCGGCGACCTCGGCAAGGGCGCGCTCGTAGTCGCGGATCTTGGTCACGACCGGCTGCAGTTCAGAATATTCGGAAGCAAGCTTCACATAGACATCCGCGGCCGGGCCGGCGGACATGCGCGCCTCGATCTCGCCGAAACGACGTTCCAACTCGCGCATTTTTTCAACGGGGAGCTTCGCCACCCTGTACTCCAATTCTTCTTATTATCTCTGCTTTGATGTTGTGATGCGCATGACCCTGCCTGCAAACCGCTTCGTGTTTTTCAGGATCACGCGCTAAAGCGGAATATTGTGGCTCTCGGCGAAGCCTACAAGGATATCCCGCATCGAAGCCGTCGGCTGCTTGTCATCGAGTGCGGCCTCCATGACATCGGAGAGGGCCTTGAGGTCAAGCCCGAGCAGCATTGCCTTGACCGGGCCGATCGAGGCCGGCGACATCGAAACCGAGCGGAAGCCGATGCCGAGCAGGGCCATGGCCGAAATCGTCTTGCCGGCCAGTTCGCCGCAAAGCGTCACCGGCGTCTTGTTGCTCTCGCCGGCGCGTACGATATCACGCAGGATACGCAGGAACGGACGTTCGAGCGGGTCGAAGCGATCCGAAACCCGGGCATTGCCGCGATCAACCGCCATCGAAAACTGGAACAGGTCGTTGGAGCCGACCGAAACGAAATCGACTTCCGCCATCAGTTCGTCCAGCTGCCACAGGAGCGCCGGCACTTCCAGCATGGCGCCGAACTGCAGCTTGCGCGGCAGGCTATGCCCGAAGCGTGAGAGGTGCTGCACCTCCTTCTGCAGGAGCTCGCGCACCGCCCTGATCTCGGAGACTTCCGTGACCATCGGCACCATCATCTTCAATTCGTTGTCGGCCGCAGCCTTCAGCATGGCCCGGAGCTGCGTGCGCAGCAGACCCGGCCGATCGAGCGACAGGCGGATGGCGCGCCAGCCGAGCGCCGGATTCTCTTCCTCATGCGCGCGGAAATAGGGAACGACCTTGTCGCCGCCAATGTCGAGCGTGCGGAAGGTAACAACGCGCCCGCCCGCCTGTTTCATGACATTGCGATAGAAGACTTCCTGCTCTTCCGCCTTCGGCATGGTCGAGGCGATCATGAACTGCAGCTCGGTGCGGAACAGGCCGATACCCTCGGCGCCGGATTCGGCAAGCTGCGGCAGGTCGACCAAAAGGCCGGCATTCATCAGCAGAGAGATGCGCTGCCCGTCCTTGGTAACCGGCTCGACGGAGCGCAGCGCTCGGAACTGCTCCTGCCGACGAGCGCGGAACCGCACCTTCTCCTCATAGGAGCGTTGATGATCGGCCATCGGCCGCAGATGCACGTGACCGCCGTCGCCATCGATGATGACCGGATCGCCGTTTTCCGCCAGCGCAACAACACCGACCGCCTGTCCGACGACCGGGATGCCCATGGCACGCGCCACGATGACGACGTGGCTGGTGACCGCGCCCTCTTCCAGAACTAGGCCGCGAATATTGGCCCGCGGATAATCGAGCAGCTCTGCCGCACCCATGGCGCGCGCGAAGATGATGGCATCACCCGGGAAACCTTCGGCGCTCGTGCGGCCCGAATGGCCGATGAGCTGCCGGAGCAGCCGGTTTGCCAGGTCCTCGAAGTCGTGCATGCGCTCGCGCAGATAGGGATCGGTCAGGCGCATCATGCGCGCCTTGGTGTCGCTCTGCACCTTTTCGACGGCGGCTTCGGCGGTCAGGCCGTTGCGGACAGCTTCCTCGAGTTTACGCACCCAGCCCTGGTCATGCGCGAACATGCGGTAGGTCTCAAGCACCTCGCGATGCTCGCCTTCCATGGACACGTCGCGACGCGACAGCATGTCGTCGATCGAGATGCGCAGCGAGCCGAGTGCTTCGGCGAGACGGCCTATTTCCTTGTCGGCATCCTCGTTCAAGAGGTTGGTGACGACGATGCGCGGCTCGTGCAGCACGACATAGCCGAGGCCGATGCCCTCATTGTAGGTGTCGCCATCGATGGTGACGGAGCGGGTAAGATCAAGCTCCAGGCCGGGCTTGGTGATCTTCTTCAGCTCGCCGGTGGCGATCATCTCGGCCAGCACCATGGCCGTCGTTTCGAGCGCCTCCAGCTCTTCCTCGCGATAGTTGCGGCTCGCCTTGTTCTGAACGACGAGAACGCCGAGCGACCGGCCGGTGCGCAGGATCGGCACGCCGAGGAAGGAGTGGTAGATCTCTTCGCCGGTTTCCGGCAGATAACGGAAGGCTGGGTGCGATTGCGCATCCGAAAGATTGAGCGGTTGGGCGGATGCGGCGATCGTGCCGACGAGGCCCTGCCCCATCTTCAATTGCGAGAGGTGGACGGCCTCTTTATTCAGACCCTCGGTGGCGTAAAGTTCAAGGACACCGTCGGCGCGCAGCACATAGACCGAGCAAACCTCAGCGACCATGTTGCTGGCAATCTGACGGACGATCCGGTCAAGGCGCTCCTGCGGCTCCAGCGGCTCCGCCATCAATTCGCGTAGCCGCTTGAGCAGAACGCGTGGACCGCCGGATAGGTCTCTCATTGCGCCACTAGCTCCCGAATCAAGATCTCATGCCTGTCTTGCCCACGTCAGGGCCGGCCGAAACTCACCTCCGTCACGGTCCGTCGTCAGCAGTCGTGAATCAACTCTTATCCAGACCGTAGCAGGAATGCAAAGTCCTGACTGCGAGTTCTGCATAAGGACCGTCGATCAGGATGGAAATCTTGATTTCTGACGTCGTAATGGCCTTGATGTTGATGCCTTTTTCGGCAAGTGCCCGGAAAGCGGTCGCGGCCACGCCTGCATGCGAGCGCATGCCGATGCCGATGACCGAAACCTTGACCAGACCTGATTCGCTCTGGACGACGTCATAGCCGATCTTTTCCTTGTTTTCGCCGAGAACGCGCAACGCCTTCTCGACATCACCCGAAGGAACCGTAAAGGTCATGTCGGTCTTGGAACCGTCCTCGGAAATATTCTGGACGATCATATCGACATTGATGTGGTTCTCGGCCAGCGGCCCGAAGATCGCGGCGGAGACGCCCGGCCGGTCGGCAAGACGGCGCAGCGAAATCTGAGCCTCATCCTTGGCATAGGCAATGCCGGTGACTACTTCCTGTTCCACGATTTCTTCCTCGTCACAAATCAGCGTTCCGGGCGGGTTAAGCAGATCGCCCATGCCCGGAGCATCGGGATCCTCGAAAGAAGAGCGCACGAAGGTGCGAACCTTGAACACCATGGCCAGTTCGACCGAGCGCACCTGCAGCACCTTGGCGCCGAGGGAGGCCATTTCGAGCATTTCCTCGAAGGCGATCTTCTTCAGGCGACGTGCCTTCGGCTCGATGCGTGGATCGGTGGTGTAGACGCCGTCGACATCCGTGTAGATATCGCAACGGTCGGCCTTGACGGCGGCGGCGATCGCAACAGCGGACGTGTCAGAACCGCCGCGACCGAGCGTCGCAAGGCGATTGTCTGGACCGAGACCCTGGAAGCCGGCAACGACGGCCACCTGGCCTTCCTTCATGCGGCGGATCATATCCTCGCCGTCGATGTCGAGAATGCGGGCCGCGCCATGCGCATTGTCGGTGCGGATCGGGATCTGCCAGCCCTGCCAGGAGCGGGCGTTGATGCCCATGGCCTGCAGCGCAATCGCCAGCAGGCCTGACGTGACCTGCTCGCCCGAAGCGACAACGGCGTCATATTCGCGCGCATCGTAGATCGAATGATCGGCACCGGCGACTTTCGGCATGTTCTGAACCCAGCCGACCAGCTCGTTGGTCTTGCCGGACATGGCGGAAACGACGACTGCCACTTCGTGACCGGCATCGACCTCGCGTTTCACATGGCGTGCGACGTTCTTGATACGGTCCAGATCCGCGACGGAGGTTCCGCCGAATTTCATCACGATGCGTGCCATGTGCCTCTACCAGTACCCTGCGCCGGGCGGCCGAATGCGGATAGCCCGACATGCAAAATCGCCCTCCCGGTTCGGTAGCCGGAAAAGCGTGATCTCAATGGGGCCGTCTCTTAGCGAGTTTGTCGGGCAGGTGCAATAGCATCGGACGCCAGAGGCGACGAAAAGTTTACTCTAAAAATCCACTTTTAAGGTCGCCCAGAGCTTGTCGAGAACGCCCCCTTCCTTGGGGATGTTTTCCTTGTTGAGGAACGTGGCGACGAGCACGCCGCCTTCCGGCCGGCCGGTCGCGACGATCTCATACTCCATGACGTCGTCGTCCGTCTTCGTTTCGGCCTTCACGCCCTTCAGCACGCTGCCACTCGGCAATGTGCGCTCGGTTGGCCGCTTGCTGATCTTCGCACCGCCATTGATGCTCTCCTGCACCATCTGCTGCAGTACGACATCGGTATAGCTGGAGGGATTGAGGCCCTTATAGACCTGGACGATGATGCCGGTGCCGATCGGCGTCATCAGCGCATATTGCTGCACGCCGTCGCCCAGATCCGTCTTTGCGACCGTGAATTTACCGTCATGATCGAAGGAGAATTTGCCGCCGGTGAAGGTCACCGTTTCGCTACGCTGCAGTTCCACCGGAACCTTCCGGCCATCCTTCATGGTGACTTCGAGCGTATCGCCGGGATTGATGCCGACGCTGACCCCGTCGATCGTCAGGCGAAACCCCTTGCCGTCCCCGGCATTTGCATGGCTGGCCGCAAACCAGCACATGGCGACGGTCATTGCGAGACGGAGTGGTCTCATGAGGAACTCCTCTACAAGCCAGTCGATCGCAATCGATCCCGGTTCCGAAAGCTCATTTCACAGCCCGGCGATTGATCGGCCATAAGATACCTCCATGTCAACCTCCGCATCGCAATTCGCGCCCCGCGATCGAGATACCCCACAGCTGATCGAAGGTCGCAGGCCCTTGACATCGCGCATCGATCGTCCGACTTCACCCTTCGGGTAAGAATTATTTGCTTGCGGTCATCCAAACCACGGAATGACGCAGATCACGGAGTGAGCCATGAGCGAAACGGCAAAGAGCACGATCGACCAGAGCGAAGTGGACCGTTTTTCCGCCATGGCGGCCGAGTGGTGGAGTCCGACCGGCAAGTTCAAGCCGCTGCACAAGTTCAATCCGGTGCGCCTTGCCTATATCCGCGACCGCGCTTGCGAGAATTTCGAGCGCGATCCGAAGAGCAGCCGGCCTCTGGAAGGCCTGCGCGTGCTCGACATCGGCTGCGGCGGCGGCCTGCTGTCCGAGCCGGTGGCGCGCATGGGCGCCAGCGTCGTCGGCGCCGATCCGTCCGAGAAGAACATCGGCATCGCCTCGACACATGCGAGTGCCTCCGGCGTTCCGGTCGACTACCGCGCCGTCACCGCCGAACAACTGGCCGAGGCCGGCGAGACCTTCGATATCGTGCTGAACATGGAAGTAGTCGAGCATGTCGCCGACGTCGAATTCTTCCTCTCCACCTGCGCGAAAATGGTGCGCCCCGGCGGCCTGATGTTCGTTGCGACCATCAACCGCACCATGAAGGCAGCGGCCCTTGCCATCTTCGCCGCAGAAAACGTGCTGCGCTGGCTGCCGCGCGGCACCCATCAATATGAAAAGCTCGTGCGCCCGGAAGAAATCGAAAAGCCGCTCGCCGCAAGCGGCCTCGACATCATCGCCCGAACCGGCGTCTTCTATTCGCCGCTGCAGGATCGCTGGAATCTCTCGAAAGATATGGACGTCAACTACATGCTGTTGGCGAAGCGAGCGAACTTGAGCTGATCGCACTTCGGCGAACTTGCCTCAGACTTTCAGCGTCAGCACATGTGCCAGCAATTCGCCCTGGCCCGCGGCGTTGCCAGCAACGATCTCCTTGATACGAAGGCGATCGATCTCCTGAGGCCGGCCATCAGGTCCATAGGGCTGCTTGAATGAGAAGGCAGCCGGGCTGGCACCGTGATCGTGCAGATGTTCAAAGCGCTCGACGCCATCCTTCCATTCCGGAACGGCCCCGTGATCCACCCACCAAAGGACAAGCGGCGGCCAGCTCTGCCTGACGTTCCAGTGCCGCGCACCCTTCAGGGCGTCGGCATGCACGCCGCTATAGGTGAATGCCATCAGCGATTCGATATCGGCCCAGAGCGAGAGCGACGACGGCGCCGTCTGAAAGCCGCTGCCCTTTATGAAGCGCGGGAAGACTTGCTCGCCCCAGCAGGGAGTGCCCGGCTCGCCGGCGTAGCCTGATCGACCGATAAAACCATGCGCGCGGGCGGCAGCCTCGAAATTCGCTGCTTCCCGCAAGCGAAATCCCTCGACGGCAGGGCTTTCATAGGCCGCGACATGCAGCCCGAAATTATACATGGCGAGATGCTTGCCAGCGCTTGCCGGCATCAGTTGATATCGTCTGGCAGCACAGGGATCGCGGCGATCTCGATGCCCTCTTCGACAAGCGCCTGCGCTTCGTCCGGCGTCGCCTTGCCGATAATCCCGCGCGCATCCGCCTCGCCATAATGGATCTTGCGGGCTTCCTCGGGAAACTTCGCGCCGACATCCTCCGCATTGGCCTTGATGGCGTCGACCGCTTCCTTGAGCTTGGTCATTGCCTCTTTGCGCGCTGTATCCATGGCGAGCGTCTGCAACTCATCCCTCTTGCGCGCCGTCGAAACCGAAGGCGCCATCAAAAGCTTGGAGATAGCAGCCGAATTGCAGACAGGACAGGTAAGGAACCCGCTTGCGACCTGCCGGTCGAAATCGGCACTTTCGGAAAACCAGCCCTCGAACTCATGGGCATTGTCACAGTGAAGCGAATAACGGATCAAGCAGCGACGCCTCCAGCCGCCGGCGTCGCGATCTTCTCCAGCGAAAACTCACGCGCATTCTTCAGGTTCGGTATTTTGTCATGGGCGGATTTCACCGCAGCCACATCGATCTCGGCGATGACGACGGCCTCGCCCGCGCCGCCGGCGGATGCCAGCACCTTGCCCCAGGGATCGATGATCATCGAATGGCCGAAGGTTTCACGGCCGTCCTCATGCTTGCCAGCCTGAGCGGCGGCAATGACGAACATGCCGTTTTCGATGGCGCGGGCGCGCAGCAGGATTTCCCAATGCGCCTCACCGGTCTGCTTGGTGAAGGCGGCGGGCACCGTCATCACCTCGGCGCCGGCAACGGCCTGGGCGCGAAAGAGCTGCGGAAAGCGCACGTCGTAGCAGATGGAAAAGCCGAGCTCGGCGAAAGGCAGCGACGCGATACGCGCTTCCGAACCGGGACGGTAGACGGCGCTCTCGCGCCAGCTCTCGCCATTGTCGAGATCGACGTCGAACATGTGGATCTTGTCGTAGCGGTTGATGAGCTTGCCGTCGGGACCGAAGAGAAAACCGCGATTGGCGATCTTGCCGTCATCGAGCGCAATGGCGGTCGAGCCGATATGCAGGTGGATGCCGAGTTCCTTGGCAAGCTCGGATGCCGTCTTGACGATGAGATCGTTCGGCTCGTCGCGCAGTACGGCGCGCATGGCCGGCCTATCCTTCTGCACCGCGCCGGTCATCTCCGGCGTCTGCACGTAGATCGCACCCTTGGAGGCGGCATCGCGCACCAGGCGCGCCATATCAGCCGCGTTCTTTACCGGATCGACACTGGAACACATCTGGATGGCAGCAGCCTTGAAGCTCATCGGTTTCTCCCTCGTCAAGAACAGGTCAGGCAGCCAGCATCGGGTCGAGCTTGCCGGCCCGATCGAGCGCATGGATATCATCGCAGCCGCCGACATGCTCGCCATTGATAAAGATCTGCGGGAAGGTCGAGGCGCCATTCGCCTTGGCGATCATTTCCTGCCGCATGTCAGGCGAATAGGTCGCATTGTGTTCGACATAGTCGACGCCCTTGGATTCGAGCAGCGACTTCGCGCGGGCGCAATAGCCGCAGAATTCACGCGTATAAATAACGACGGATGCCATGATCCACTCCGGAAAAGCCTATACCGATTGTCATATAAGATGGCCGACGACCCTTGCAAAGGTCAAAACCGTGACATCGGCCGCCCCTGCTTTCTTCAGGGCGCGTGTCGCCGCCGCAACCGTAGCGCCAGTCGTATAAACGTCGTCGACAAGAACGATGCGCCGCCCGAATACATCGGCGGCCCGGTACTCGGAGACGGCGAAGGCGCCGCGCACATTGTCTTGCCGCGCCTTGGCCCCCAAACCAACCTGCTGGCTCGTCCGCTTGATGCGCAGGAGCGTTGCGGCCAGCAGCGGCTTCCCCGAAAGGCGGGCGATATGCCTAGCAAGCTCGGCAGCCTGATTGTACTTGCGCGAAAACAGCCGCGCACGATGCAGCGGCACCGGAATGATCGCATCGCAACTCGCAATTGTGCCATCACTGGCACGCAGCATCCAGCCGGCCATCATCGGCGCGAGATCGGTGCGATCGCGATATTTCAGGCTGAGAACGAGGTCGCGCACAATGCCGTCATGAACGGCGGCGGATCGCAGACGGTCGAAGACGGGCGGATCGGCGATCGCTTCGGCACTCAAAATGCCGGCACCGAGATCATGGGAAAACGGGCTGCCAAGGATCTCGCAATAGGGCCGCTCAATGAAGCGAATACCGGACCAGCACGCCGGACAAAGACCCCGATGCGCGCCGACCGAGACTCCGCAGCCCGGACAGGCCGGCGGATAGACGAGATCGGCGAGCGCCACGAAGGGCCTTTTCAGCCCTGCCCCCAGCATCGAAAAGGTGATTTCGCGTCCCATCATCCCCATATGATTGAGACTAGCTTTTTCCCGCAGGCTTTGCGAAGGGAAAACGCGCGTGCCCGCTGCGGCCTCGCCGAATTGATGATATTGCAGGAAATCGCCATGGAAATCGTGTTCGACCAATCGCTGCTTGCAGCCCGCAAGCGCCGAGCCTTCAGACAAGGCGATCCGAAGGCAGCCTTCCTGCTCGATATTGCCGCCGGCGAACTGGCGGAGCGGCTTGGTGTCACCGAACGCCATTTCGACGAGGCCGTCGAGCTGCATGGCGCGACCGGCATTGCCGCACGCCTGGCTCTGGCAACCGGCAAGATCGGTCATTTGAAAAGGATCGAAAGCGAAATGGGTTTTGCCGCCCCCGGCGAGGCCCTTATCGAGGCGCCGCCGGAGGAACTGCCGCTGGAGGCGGAATCGGTCAATCTCGTGCTTTCGCCACTCAGCCTGCATGTCACCAACGACACGCCCGGCGTCTTCATCCAGGTCCGCCGGGCCTTGAAGGCCGACGGGCTTTTTCTCGCGGCAATCCCCGGCTCAGGAACCCTTCAGGAATTGCGCGACGTGCTGCTCGCAACCGAGATCGAGCTGACGGGCGGCGCAAGCCCGCGTGTCATCCCCTTTGCCGATGTCCGCGATGTCGGCGGTCTCCTGCAGCGCGCCGGCTTTACCCTACCCGTCATCGACGCCGAGACCTACACGGTGCGCTACGACAATCTGTTTGCCCTGATGCGCGACCTGCGCGCCATGGGCATGACCAATCCGCTCGTCGATCGCAGCCGCAAGCCGCTGACGCGCGCCTTTTTCCTGCGCGCCGCCGAACTCTATGCCGAGCGCTACTCCGATCCGGACGGTCGGATCAGGGCGACATTCTCGATCATCTATGTTTCAGGCTGGACGCCGCACGAAAGCCAGCAGAAGCCGCTGCAACCGGGTTCGGCCAAGGCGCGTTTGGCCGATGCGCTCAAGGTCGAAGAGCATAAGCTCAAGCAATAACCAGCTTTTTGCCAGCCGCGTCAGTTCTGGGACGCTGCCGAATTCTGTACCGTATTGGACAGAATATTGAATGTGCTTGAGAGGCTGCCACCGAAGGCGCCGATGCCGCTAATGATCGCAGCCGACATCAAGGCGGCGATCAGGCCGTATTCGATAACCGTGGCACCGGTCTTGTCAGTGAAAATACGCCGAACGGAACGCATAAGCTCGAAGCTCCCAGCATTGGACAACTGATGAATCCGATGCTCGTCATGGCATCCGGCAGGCTATGCTCATGCACTATTGGCAGCCGCTGTCGGTGCCATATCCCTGAACGATACAGACCGAACCCGGCTCTTGCTGCAACACGCTGCGGCGGATCGTATAACGCTTGCCGTTCTCGGTTTGCGGGATCGAACCGGTAGTAATATTGTCGATGTCCGGCGCGCTTGCAAGCACGCGCGACTTCGACTTGTCGGAGAGCATTGGCGTGAGAATAAGCGAAAGCGCGACCGCTGCCGTACCGAACAGCAAAGCGATATTTAACGCGCCCGTCCTGCGCGACGTGGAATATGACTGCTCTTTTTCCTGAACAGCTTTCCAGAAATCGTCGTCCATTATGTCAAGCCTTCTTTAACGCACCCAACAACCGCTTGATTGAGAGAATTCAATGCCAGAAGGTCATAAACGATCCCTTAATATCCACATGCAAATTAATGAGACGTAAAATTCCGGGACAGTGCGTGATTCGGACTATCGGCCTGATTTCAAATGGCTAATTCTCGTTAACCATACTTGCCATGTGTCGTCGTTGGACGCACCGATCGGATACGGCAAGATTTACAAAAATCCGTTTTCGTCGCCGCACATCAAAACTCGCCTCCAAAGTGCAGCCATAAGAAAGAGCCTCGACGGATTTGCAATTTAAAATTGCATATACTATATCCATAGATCAGCGGACCTAATGAACTCCAATTTCGCGAGACGACATGGCAACACTTCTGAAGATAGCCGGCAGCTTTATCATCGCTATAGGTTTGCTCATTCTCGTCGTTGTTATCGTGGTCGGCCGCAACAACCCGTTGACCTCCGACTTTCCGCCTGTATTCGGTATTATCTTGGCTGGAGCCTTGATCAGTGCCTTCGGCTTGATGCTTCAACATCTGGAAACAATGACCAGCAACTCGGCCAGACAGACCGAGTTGCTGACCGAGCTGGTCCGAAAAATCGCGAAGTCGGATCACACGCCTAGAGCCTCGGAGGCGAACAGCCTCGATCAGCTCACCAAGTCGAACTTCCGATTTAAAGATATCTGAGACGAGACGCGCCCCGGCAAGGAGCGTAGTCGTCAGCAGCTGGAACGACTGCTGACGCTAAAGCAAATCCTGCAGGAACGGGATCAGCGGCTCGTCGGCTGGCGGCATTGGATAATCCCGCAAGGCTTGCGGCCGCACCCATTTGATCGCCTGCCCTTCCCGACCATGCGGGATTCCTTCATAGCGCCGGCAGATATAAAGCGGCATCAGCAGATGGAAGGTTTCATAAGTATGGCTGGCAAAGGTCAGCGGCGCGAGACAGGCGATCTTTGTCTGGATGCCAAGCTCTTCTTGGAGCTCGCGCACCAGGGTCTCCTCGGGCGTTTCTCCAGCTTCGACTTTGCCACCGGGAAATTCCCAAAGGCCAGCGAGCGATTTACCCTCAGGACGCTGCGCCAGCAGGATGCGGCCATCCGTGTCGATAAGCGCACAAGCAGCAACGAGAACGATCTTGCGGCCAGCCTCGCTCATGCAGCCCTCGGCGGTTGCCAATAGCAATAACGATAGGCTTCGCGGAAACCGAAGCGGACATAGAGCGCCAAAGCCGGAGCATTGTCGGCGCTAACCTGAAGCCAGGCGGTCTTGGCGCTGCGCATACGAGCCCAGCGCAAGGCAGAGGTCAGGATCTCGACGCCCAGCCCCTTGCGCCGATGCTGCGGCGAGACGGCAACCGACATGACGCCGGCAAGATCATTGTCCTGCACGCAAAGCGTCGTTGCCAAAGGACCGGCTTCGGCATCCTCGATGACGAAGAGGCCCGATGGCGGCTTGATGCCGCTCACCACCTCGGCCAGTGCCGGCTTCAAGGCGGGGTCCGCTTGATCGACGATGAGGCTTGCATCCACAAAGCGGCCGACATCGTGGCTCGGCAGATGATCCAGCATGTCAGGCAACTCGAGGTCGACGAGATTGGCGGTCATGACGATCGTCTCGTCAAAGCAAGTCCAGCCGTGCTCCCGCAGGAGATCGATGAGCTTCGGCGAGGCGAGGGGCGTCTCACGCACGACCATCGGCCTGCCATAGGCCTCGAACTTGCGCTGCGCTTTTGCCAGTCGGATTTCGAGATCGCGATGATCGGAGGGATCGAGCGGCACGACAGAATTCAGCCGCTTCGACGGATGACCCGCCGTTAGCCGGATCTGCCAACTGCCATCATACTGCACCGACGAGGCGGGCCAGGCCCGGAAGCCTACAGCTTCCAGCCTGCGCACCAAGGGCAGCTTGTTTATCGTGGACTGCGCATGCATCGGCAGAATATCAGCTCCGGTAGTCGCCATTGATGGCAACATATTCCTTGGTGAGGTCGCAGGTCCAGACCGTTGCGCGACCATTGCCGAGGCCGAGATCGACCTTCACGGGAATATCCTGCTGCTTCATGACATTCGAGGCGGCTTCTTCCGAATAGGAAGCGTCGCGCTCGCCGTTGACGGCAACGCGGACGTCACCGAACCAGATGGCGAGCTTGTCGCGATCCGCCATCTCGCCGGCCTTGCCGACGGCCATCACGACACGGCCCCAGTTGGCATCCTCACCGGCAGCCGCGGTCTTGACCAGCGGGGAATTGGCAATCGAAAGGGCGATGCGCTTGGCAGCGGCATCGTTCTCGGCGCCCGTTACGGTGATTTCGAGCATCTTGGTGGCACCTTCGCCGTCGCGCACGACCTGAATGGCGAGATCCTTAAGGAGCTCGTTGAGAGCGGGGCGGAAGGCGGCAAGCTTCGGATCGTCGGCACGGTCGATATGAGCCTGCCCGTCAGCCGCGGCGGCACCCGTGGCAAACAGCATCAGCGTGTCCGAGGTCGAGGTATCGCTGTCGACGGTCATGGAGTTAAAGCTCGGGCCGACACCTTCGGACAGCAGCATCTGCAGCGCGGCGGAGGAAATATCGGCATCGGTGACCACGAAGGAGAGCATCGTCGCCATGTCAGGCGCGATCATGCCGGCGCCCTTGGCAATGCCGTTGATGGTCACCTTGACGCCGCCGATCTCGGCGGTGCGGGTCGCGACCTTCGGATAGGTATCCGTGGTCATGATCGCCTTGGCGGCCTCGAACCAGAAATCGTTGACGGCATCCTTGGCCATCGTGTCGAGCACGCCGGCAAACTTGGTGGCGTCAAGCGGTTCGCCGATAACGCCTGTCGAGGCGAGATAGACTTCGTTTTCACCGCAGCCGACGGCCGAAGCCGCGGACTTGGCGGTCAGTTCCGTCGCCTGGCGGCCCTTCAAACCGGTGAAGGCATTGGCATTGCCGGAATTGACGACGACGGCGCGGGCGCTGCCATGCGCGAGATTGTGACGGCAGAAATCGACAGGCGCCGAAGGACACTTCGAACGGGTGAACACGCCGGCAACGGCAGCCGGCTTGTCGAAGACCATCAACAGGACGTCGGTCCGGTTCTTGTACTTGATGCCGGCGGACGCCGTAGTCATGCGCACGCCGCGCAAAGCCGGCATGGAAATGAAGGATTTGGGAGCGAGCGGAGAGACGGAACCGGACATGAGAGCCACCCTGATAGTGAAGGGCCCGGAAAAACCGGGCCCTGATGATTCTATTCGCGACTACTTACTGCTGCGGCTGCGCGTCGGGCGCTGCCGCACCATCGGCAGGAGCAACGGCGTCGTCGGCCGGTGCCGCATCCTGCTGCTTCTGCGCATCGTCATAGGCCTTGCTCAGCGCCGGGTCGTTGATGACGACCTTGGTGTCCGCCTTGGCCTTGTTCAGGAGTTCAAGATACTTGTCGCGCATGACGAGCTGACGAACCTGGTCCTTGACCTGATCGAACGGCGGAGGAGGAGCGTTGCGCTTGTCTTCGACCTTGATGACGTGCCAGCCGAAATCGGTCTTGACCGGGGTCTTCGTGTAGGTGCCGACCGGAAGAGCGAAAGCCGCGTCTTCGAATTCCTTGACCATGCGGCCATGGCCGAAATAACCAAGATCGCCACCGTCAGCCTTGTTCGGGTCGGTCGACTTTTCCTTGGCGAGCGTGGCAAAATCCTTGCCGGCGTCGAGTTCCTTGATGATCGCCTTGGCTTCGTCCTCGGTCTTTACGAGGATGTGGCGGGCATGAACTTCTTCCTGCTTCGGCAGGGCTGCGACTTCCTTGTCGTAGCGAGCCTTGACTTCATCATCCTTGATGGCGTCGGCAACATGGGCCTTGAAATAGGCATTGTGGAGCTCACGGTCACGCAGATAGGCCATATGGGCCTGGAAATCCGGCGTCTGGTCGAGCTTCTCTGCGGCAGCCTTCTGCGACAGCAGTTTCACATCGACCGAGGCCGAAAGTGCTGCGACCTTCTTCTGGTCGTCCGGAAGCTGGCCGAGCTGCGGATCGAGATTGGCGATTGCCAGATCGAGTTCAGACTGATGGATTTCGACATCGCCGACCTTGGCGACAACGGGGTCCTTGGCGTCGGCCGCGAAGACCGGAGCCTGGAAGGTAACGATTGTTGCGAAAGCAACCGCAGCAGCAAGTTTGTTGTACTTCAACATAAAATAACCCTTCGGTGGTCTCGACCGGCTCGACAGACGTGATTCCGGCGTGAAAAAGCCTTCAGCAGGAGAATGTGGCCTTTCTGTATCGGCCAAATCCCGTTGACATCAATCGACCCCCCTCTTATCTGTCACGCAACCTCGCGTCCAGAACAGTTTCCGGCCGTTTTGTGCTATACTCCCGTTTTTTTCGGGAAGGGATAAAGCAGGAAACGGCCGGATGAAATCTCAGAAAGGACCAGTCACATGGTCAGCCTAGGTGGAATTGCCCGCAAGTTGTTCGGCTCGTCCAACGACCGCAGGGTCAAATCGTTCCAGCCGCAAGTAGCCGCAATCAATGCGCTCGAGCAGCAGATGCGCGCGCTGTCCGATGAAGCTCTCGCCGCCAAGACGGTTGAGTTCCGCCAGCAGCTTGCGGAAGGCAAAACGCTCGACGATCTTCTCGTGCCCGCCTTCGCTGTTGCCCGCGAAGCCTCGCGGCGCGTTCTCGGCATGCGACCTTTTGACGTGCAGCTCATCGGCGGCATGATCCTTCATTCCAACGCCATCGCCGAAATGAAGACCGGTGAAGGTAAGACCCTCGTCGCGACGTTGCCGGTCTACCTCAACGCGCTTGCCGGCAAGGGCGTGCATGTTGTTACGGTCAACGATTACCTGGCACAGCGCGACAGCGGCACCATGGGCCGCCTGTACAGCTTCCTCGGCCTGACGACGGGCGTCATCGTCCACGGTCTGTCCGATGAGCAGCGCCATGACGCCTATGCCTGCGACATCACTTACGCCACCAACAACGAGCTCGGCTTCGACTATCTGCGCGACAATATGAAATATGAGCGCGCCCAGATGGTTCAGCGCGGCCATAGCTTCGCGATCGTCGACGAAGTGGACTCGATCCTCGTCGATGAAGCACGCACGCCGCTCATCATCTCCGGTCCGCTCGACGACCGTTCCGATCTCTACATCACCATCGACGCCTTCATTCCCCGCCTGGCGAAGGAAGACTACGAAATCGATGAAAAGCAGCGCTCGGCCAACTTCTCCGAAGAAGGCACCGAGAAGCTGGAAAACATGCTGAACGAAGCCGGCCTGTTGAAGGGTGAATCGCTTTACGACGTCGAGAACGTCGCGATCGTCCACCACATCAACAATGCGCTGAAGGCTCACAAACTCTTCCAGCGCGACAAGGACTACATCGTCCGCAACGGCGAAGTCGTCATCATCGACGAATTCACCGGCCGCATGATGCCCGGTCGCCGCTATTCGGACGGCCAGCATCAGGCGCTCGAGGCCAAGGAACGGGTACAGATCCAGCCGGAAAACCAGACGCTGGCGCAGATCACCTTCCAGAACTACTTCCGCATGTACGAAAAGCTCGCGGGCATGACCGGCACGGCTTCGACGGAAGCGGAAGAATTCGGCAACATCTACGGCCTCGACGTGATCGAGGTGCCGACCAACCTGCCGATCCAGCGTGTCGACGAGGACGACGAGGTCTATCGTACGCATGCCGAGAAGTATAACGCCATCATCAACGAGATCCTCGACGCGCACAAGCGCGGCCAGCCCGTGCTGGTCGGCACGACGTCGATCGAGAAGTCGGAACTTCTCGCCGATCTCATGCGCAAGCGGGGCTTCAGCAACTTCCAGGTTCTGAACGCGCGCTACCATGAACAGGAAGCTTATATCGTTGCCCAGGCCGGCGTTCCCGGCGCGGTAACGATCGCCACAAACATGGCCGGCCGCGGCACCGACATCCAGCTCGGCGGCAATCTGGAAATGCGGGTCGAGCGCGACCTGCACGAAATGGAACAGGGTCCGGAGCGCGATGCGGCCATTGCCCGTATCGCCGAGGAGATCAAGGAACTCAAGCAGCAATCGATCGCTGCCGGCGGTCTCTACGTCATCGCATCCGAGCGCCATGAAAGCCGCCGCATCGATAACCAGCTGCGTGGTCGCTCCGGCCGCCAGGGCGACCCGGGCCGCTCGAAATTCTACCTGTCGCTCCAGGACGACCTGATGCGCATCTTTGGCTCCGACCGCATGGACGGCATGCTGCAGAAGCTCGGCCTCAAGGAAGGCGAAGCGATCGTCCATCCCTGGATCAACAAGGCAGTGGAACGCGCCCAGAAGAAGGTCGAAGCCCGCAACTTCGACATCCGCAAGAACGTTCTGAAGTACGACGACGTGCTGAACGATCAGCGCAAGGTCATCTTCGACCAGCGCGTCGAGCTGATGGAATCGAAGGACCTCTCCGAGTTCGTCGGCGACATGCGCCACGACGTCATCGAGGATCTGGTTTCGCGCCACATCCCAGAGCGTGCCTACGCCGAACAATGGGATGCCGATGGCCTGAAGGCCGGCGTCGCCAACTTCTTCGATCTCGACATGCCCGTTCATGACTGGGTCAAGGAAGAAGGCATTGCAGAAGACGACATCCGCGCCCGCCTGACGGAAGCCGCCGAAAAGGCAGCGGCCGAAAAGGCCGAGCGTTTCGGCCCCGAGATCATGACCTATGTCGAGCGCTCCATCGTGCTGCAGACCCTGGACAATCTCTGGCGCGAGCATATCGTCAACCTCGACCATCTGCGCTCGGTCATCGGCTTCCGCGGTTACGCCCAGCGCGACCCGCTGCAGGAATACAAGGCCGAGGCTTTCGAGCTGTTCCAGGCACTGTTGAACAACCTGCGCCAGGCCGTCACCGCCCAGCTCTCACGTGTCGAACTCGTGCAGCAGCCGGCCGAGCCGGAAACGCCGCCGATGCAGGCCCGTCATATCGACGCGACAACGGGCGAGGACGAATTCTCTCCGCTCGCTCTTGCAAACGAAAGCTTCGTATCTCCGGAAAATCGCGACCCGCGCAACCCGGCCACCTGGGGTCGCATCGGCCGCAACGAGGCATGCCCCTGCGGCTCCGGCAAGAAGTACAAGCACTGCCACGGCGCCTTCGAAAGCAGCGAAGTCGTCTGAGGTCTTCGACCCGATGCCAAATGAATAAAATGCCGCCTCCGGGCGGCATTTCTGTTTGCTAGGCCTTGGAACGCCGCTCGGTGCAGAGCAACGATGGAAACTCCAGGCGCGCTCAAACCGCAGTATGTGGATCCTCATTATAGTGATGGATCGGATAGCCAGGCCCGATAACGTCAAGCACCCGATCGAACCAAGCGGTGAGTGCCGGGTGGTCGTCGAGAACGAAGCCGCAATCTGCTGCCCTGTGGGCATAGGCATAAACCGCGATATCAGCGATCGAAAACTCGCCACCAACAAGAAACTGCGTATTCTTCAGCCCTCGCTCGAGCGCTGCAAGCGCACGAAGGCCGGCCGAGCGCTTGGCTGCAGCCATAACGGCATTGGATTCGAGCCGCCCCGTCAGCGTCCAGAAGCGCAACGTACCGATAACCGGCTCGACATGATACTGCTCGAAGAACAGCCACTGCATGACCTTGGCACGTCGATAGCGATCGGTCGGAAGAAACTGCGTGCCGTCGGCGACGTAAGCTAGAATTGCGTTGGACTCGGCAATGGTGCGCCCATCCTCCAGTTCGAGAACGGGGATGCCGCCTGCCGGATTGAGATCGAGAAAAGCGTCCGTGCGCCCCTCACCCTCGAAGATGGATACCAGACGGGTCTGGTAGGGAATATCGAGCAAGCCGAACAGAACCCTGGCCTTCCAGCCGTTCTGCGACGGCAGATAATCGTAAAGTGTGAGCATGAAATCCTCCTGCGATAGACCTTGGATTGTGCATGCCGGACGAACCTCCGCCACCCGTTTCCTGCACCGGCGGTTTGGCGCGGCAGCTCAGGGGCGAATTGCGCCTCAAGGTTGCTTTCCGGCTCGATCGACAAACAACCATCCACTTCGATAAGGCCACTTTTACGTGTCGCAAGAACCGATTCTTAACTCTCCTCTGCCAAGACTAACGCGAGTTTGGGATCATACTTAAAGTATTGCGTATCGATCATGGCGGTCTTTCAAACAGCGGAAAGAATGTTGCCGTCCGCATTGCGGGCCGCCCTATCGCCGTATCTGCGTAAGATGAGCACTCTCCTCACCGGTCAGGACGAGAAAGCTGCCTCGCAGCGCATGGCGCTCACGGCTTTCATCATCCGTGTCGCAGGCGCCGCTCTCGCCTTCCTCTCGCAGATCATCCTCGCCCGGCTGATGGGCCGGTTCGAATACGGCGTCTTCGTCTTCGTCTGGGTGCTGATGATCCTGTTCGGCAATCTCGCCTGCCTCGGCTTCCCGACTGCCATCATCCGCTTCTTGCCGCAGTACGATGCCAGCGGCAATCATGATGCCATTCGCGGCTTGAATGCCACGGCACGCCTCTTCGTGGTTGCCGTCTCGGGCACGCTGGCGCTGATCGGCGCGTTGCTGCTCTTTGCCTTCCGCGGTATGGTCGAGCACTATTATGTCATGCCGATCTTTCTCGGCCTGATTGCCGTACCGATGATCGCGCTCGGCGATGTTCTGGACGGCACGGCTCGCGCCAAGCACTGGCCGATCATGGCCCTGAGCCCGACCTTCCTCATCCGCCCGACGCTGATATTGCTCTTCATGGTGGCCGCGATCCTCGCCGGCGCGCCGCGCGATGCCGTCACCGCCATGGCTGCGGCACTTGCCGGCGCCTTCACCAGCGTCCTGCTGCAATATCTCGCAGTGACGTTCCGCCTCCGCCGCCATTATCCAAACGGCCCAAAAGCCATTGAATTCAGCGCCTGGACGGCCGTCGCCCTGCCGATTTTCCTGGTTGAAGGCGTCGGTTATCTCCTCACAAATTCTGATGTCATCGTCGTCGGCATTTTCCTCGATCCGGATGAAGTCGCCGTCTACTTCGCCGCCGCCAAGACGATGGCCCTGGTGCTCTTCGTCTCCTTCGCCGTCAGGGCAGCCATCGGGCCGCGCTTTGCCGCCATCCTGGCCGAAGGCGATCGAAGCAAGCTCGCAGCCTTCGCGACCGAAGCGACACGCTGGTCCTTCTTTCCGGCGCTTGCCGTCGGCCTCGTGGTGCTGGCGGCCGGGCAACTCCTGCTTTCGCTGTTCGGGGCTGCCTTCACCGAGGGTCAGATCGTCATGGCGATCCTGCTTGCCGGCATCCTAGCAAGAGCGCTGGTCGGTCCTGCCGAAGTACTGCTGACAATGGCGGATAAACAGATGCTCTGCGTCTATCTCTATGCTGTTGCGCTCGTTGCCAATGTCGGCCTCAACGTCGCACTCATCCCGCATCTCGGTATCGAAGGCGCGGCAATTGCCGGCGCCACCGCCATGGCGATCGAAGCGCTGCTCCTGCACATCGCCGTCCGCCACGCGCTCGGCATCACTCTATTCGCCCTTATGCGACGCCCTGCGGCGCCATCGGCAACGAGGGCCTTCTGATCATGGCACGTCCCCCCTACACAGAAACCACCGACAGCCAAGTGAACGCCCTGACGCATACGCTCGCAGCGCTGCACTTCGAAACGCCGAAAGCCGAAGCCCGCGTCGAAATCGGCCGCGTCGGCCGCGAATTCTGCCTCTATCCCGGCAAGCTCGGCTACGAACTGCAGGACGAGCTGGACTTCCTGTCCAACCGCGCCATGGAGCCGAACGTCTTCTTCTCCGGCCGCTTCCTCGCGCCCGCCATGCCGCGTCTCGAGGATCGGCAGGTGCGGCTGGCGCTGATGCGGGACAATAGCAGCACGCGCAGCCGCATCCGCCTGCTGCTGCCCTTCACGGTCGACAAGCCGGGCTTCGCGATTGGCCCCTCGATCGTCCGCGTCTGGTCGAACTCCTTCGGCCCGCTCGGTACGCCTCTGCTCGACGCCGAGGATGCCGGCGAAACGCTCGACAACCTTTTCGAAGCGCTCTCTCGGCCGGAGCTGCATCTGCCGACCACACTCGTATTGCCGGATGTCCGCCTCAACGGTCGTTTCGTCCAGATGGCCAAGGTCATCGCCATCGGTCGGAACCTGCCGATCGCCGTCGCCAACCCGTTCCAGCGTCCAATGCTCCAGAGCAATGACGATGCGCTCTCCTATCTCAAGCGGGCGATTTCCAACGCGCACCTGCGGGAAATGCGCCGGCAGTGGCGACTGCTGGAAAGCCAGGGCGAAGTCACCTACAGCGTCGCGCGTCAACCGCGCGATATTCATACACGCATGGAAGAATTCCTGGCGCTGGAAGCAAGCGGCTGGAAGGGCAAGAAGCGCTCGGCTCTCGTCACGGACCGGCACCATGCCGCCTTTGCCCGCGAGGCGATTTCCAACCTTGCAGCTATCGACGCGGTACGTATCCACTCCATCGATCTCAATGGCAAGGCCATCGCCTCGATGATCGTGCTCATCATGGGCGGCGAGGCCTATACGTGGAAGACCGCCTATGACGAAGCCTATGCCCGCTATTCGCCGGGCAAGCTGCTGATGGGTGAGCTGACGGAATGGCATCTCGACGACGCCAACGTCGTCCGCTCCGATTCCTGCGCGGTGCCGGATCATCCGATCATGAGCCGCTTCTGGCACGAACGGGAAGATATGGGCACGCTCATCATCGGCCTGACGCCGAACGGCGACCGCGACGTGCGTCAGGTGACCACGCAGCTTCACATGTATCGCAGCACCCGTAACATGGCGAAACTGCTGCGCGAAAAGATCCTGTCGCTTACGAAGCGCTGACCTCTGCAGCCGCCCGCTCTCGCAGCAGGCGGCGGATCACCTTGCCCGACGTCGTCAGCGGCAGTGAATCGACAAATTCGATCTCGCGCGGATATTCGTGCATGGAAAGCCGCGTCTTCACCCAATCGCGGATTTCGGCCGCCAGCGCCTCGCTCGGCTCGTGACCGGGCCCGAGGACGACGTAAGCCTTGACGATTTCCGTTCTGACGGCATCCGGTTTACCTACGGCGGCAGCAAGCTGCACGGCCGGATGGCCGCCAAGGCAATCCTCGATCTCGCTCGGGCCGATGCGATAGCCCGACGAGGTGATGACATCGTCGTCGCGACCGACGAAGGAAATATAGCCATCCGCATCCTGCCGGCCGATATCGCCGGTCAGCAGCCAGTCATTGGCGAATTTCGCCTCCGTCGCGGCCTCGTTCTGCCAGTAGCCGAGGAACATCACCGGATCGGGCCGCTTGATGGCGATCTGCCCCGTCTCGCCTAAGGGAACCTCTATGCCATCGGCATCGACGATGGCGACGCGATGGCCGGGTGCCGCCTTGCCGGTCGCCCCGCCGCGGCTGACGCCAAAGGCCTCGCTCGAGGAAAGGACGAAATTGCATTCTGTCTGGCCGAAGAACTCGTTGACGCTGACACCGAGCACGGATCGCGCCCATTCGAAGGTTTCGCGGCCAAGCGCCTCGCCCGCCGAACCGATGGTGCGCAGCTTGAGATCGTATTGTGCCCGCGGATTGTCGACGGCCTTCAACAGCCGCAATGCAGTCGGCGGGATGAAGGCGTTGCGCACCTCCATCTCGGCCATGATGCGGAAGGCCATGTGCGGATCGAACTTCTGCGCCGGCGAGGAAACGACGGGAACACCGAGCATCAGGCTCGGAAGAAGCGCATTCAGAAGCCCGCCGGCCCAGGCCCAGTCCGACGGCGTCCAGAGCCGGTCGCCGGCCTTCGGAAAGCCCTCATGGGCGAACTGCATCCCCGGAATATGCCCCGGCAGGACGCGATGGCCGTGCAGCGCGCCCTTCGGCGGCCCGGTTGTGCCCGAGGTGAAAATCATCAATGCCGGGTCGTCCGGACCGGTGTCGGCCACCTCGAACAGCGGCGGATGCGCTGCCACCAGATCGGCAAAGCCGGCAACGCCCTCTTCGGCGCCATCGATGCTGATCACCTGCGCCAGCTCGGGCAATCGCTCCCGGATCGGGCGCAGCCGCTCGAGGCCGAAACGGTTCGTGACGATGGCCGACGCCCCGGATGCCTGCAGCCGGTATTCCAGCGCCTCGGCACCGAAGAGCAGCGCCAACGGCAGGGCGATTGCCCCCATCTTGTAGATCGCCACATGCGCCGCGACGGTCTCAAAGCTCTGCGGCAACAGCAGCGCCACTCGATCTCCCTTTTGCACGCCGAGCGCGACGAGCGCGTTGGCGAAAGAGGCGGAACGGTCCCGCAACTCACCGTAGGTCATGGAAAAGTGATTGCCGTCCGGATTGAAATGCTGGAGGCAGACCCGATCCGGCTCATGTTCGGCCCAGGCATCGCAAACAGCATGTCCCATGTTGAATTTCGCCGGAATCTCCCAACGAAAGTCGCGATAGAGGGCTTCATAAGTATCACGCGGGGGCAATTTCATGCAGAATTCCAAAAATTGTGCGGTGCAGCTAACACCTGTCGCCCGCAGGGTTCAAGGAAACATTTGAGATTGCCGTCTTCTCTGCCGGACGAATCGCCTTATTTATTGAAGAATACTTCGAAGCTCTTCACGAACTGACGCACCGACCGGCGGCAAGCTTGACCCGCCGATTTGCTTTTGGTGACGCACGCATCCCGCCTTTGCGACGGCGGGCCTCTTTGCGCCGGATAATCGAATGGACGGAGAATAGTGATGGAATACGTAAAGCTCGGCAGGACCGGTCTTGAAGTCTCACGCATCTGCCTGGGTTGCATGACCTATGGCGATCCCAACAAGGGCACGCATGCCTGGTCGCTGAAGGAAGAGGACAGCCGGCCGCTGCTGCGCCAGGCGATCGAGGCCGGCATCAACTTCCTCGACACGGCCAACACCTATTCCAACGGCTCCTCGGAGGAGATCGTCGGCCGCGCCATCAAGGACTTCTCCCGCCGCGATGATGTCGTGCTTGCCACCAAGGTCTTCAATCGCATGCGCCCTGGCCCGAACGGCGCCGGCCTGTCGCGCAAGGCGATCTTCGACGAGATCGACAACAGCCTGCGCCGCCTCGGCACCGACTATGTCGACCTCTACCAGATCCACCGCTGGGACTATACGACGCCGATCGAGGAAACACTGGAAGCGCTGCATGATGTCGTCAAGGCCGGCAAGGCGCGCTACATCGGCGCCTCCTCCATGTATGCATGGCAGTTCGCCAAGGCGGTCTACACCTCTCGCCTCAACGGCTGGACCGAGTTCGTCAGCATGCAGGACCACCTGAACCTGCTCTATCGCGAGGAAGAGCGTGAGATGCTGCCCTTCTGCGAGGACCAGAAGATCGCCGTCATCCCCTGGAGCCCGCTCGCCCGCGGCCGGCTTACCCGCGACTGGGACGAAGCGACGGCCCGCACCCAGTCCGACGAATTCGGCAAGACGCTCTACACGCAAGCGCTGGAAGCCGACCGCAAGATCGTCGAGGCCGTCGGCACTGTCGCCAAGGCACGCGGCATCCCGCGCGCGCAGGTCGCGACCGCGTGGATCCTGCAGAAGAGCGCCGTCACCGCACCGATCGTCGGCGCCTCCAAGCCCGGCCACATTGCCGATGCCGTCGCCTCGCTGGAGGTCAAGCTGACGCCGGAGGAAATCGAGGCGCTGGAGAGCCCTTATGTTCCGCACGGAGTTGCCGGGTTCAAGTGATCGGGGATTGGCGCTGGTCAGGCCGAGGCTGATGAAGCTGCGTTGGCTGCTTAGCCCCTCACCCCAACCCTCTCCCCGCGAGCGGGGAGAGGGGGCTATCGGACTCCATCAGCGCCTTCTGGGTAAATGGACAGAACCGCAAATTCGATACCGTCCCCTCTCCACGCTCGCGGGGAGAGGGTTGGGGTGAGGGGCAATCCCAACCTTTGAAGCCTAGGCCATCGCGCGCACCACAAATCGCGCAAAAGTGACTTCACGAACGGGTCACAGTTGAGGCTTAACAGGTCAGCGTTCCTTACTCCCGAGGATGACATCTAATGATCACAGTTCCCTTCGAAGCGCGGCGCTTTCAATCGACCGCGGCCTATTACCTGCGCTATCGCATCCCCTACCCGGACAGGCTGATTGCCCGCGTTGCCGAACGCAGCGGCCTGAAGCCCGGCGATCATGTGCTTGATCTTGGTTGCGGCCCCGGCCAGCTCGGCATCGCCTTCGCGCGGCTGCAGGGCGCGGCCGTCACCGCCATGGACCCGGAGCCGGAAATGCTCGCCGAAGTCGAGGCCGGCGCGAAGACGGCTGGCGTCGACATCAATATTCGTCAGGGCTCGTCCTATGATCTCGGCGCCGATATCGGTAAGCTGCACCTCTGCGTCATGGGCCGCTCCTTCCACTGGATGGACAGGCCGGCAACACTCCAAGCACTGGACAAGCTGATTGAGCCAGGCGGCGCCGTCGTCCTCTTCCACGACAAGGGCGTTCTGGCGGAACCGAACTGGCGCGGCATCCTTGAGCCGCTGATGGAAACCTATTCGCCGGAGCGCAGTGCGGAACGGCAGATGCGCAGGAGCAAGGAATGGGCACCGCATGAAGCCATGCTGCTCGCCTCCCCCTTCCGCAATCTGGAGCGGATCGGCATCGTCTCGGAATATGAAAGGGATATCGAAGAGATCGTCGGCCGCATCTTCTCCATGTCGTCAACCTCGCCGCAGGCGCTCGGCGACAAGGCCGCCGATTTTGAGGCGGCTCTGCGCGCCGAGCTTCTGGCGGTCGCGCCTGACGGCAAGTTCAAGGAAATCGTCGAGGCGAACGGGCTGCTCGCCTTCCGCGACTAGAGCGGGATTAGCCGACGTTTTCACCCGGCAGCGGCGAAAGCTCCTGCCGGGTCGCCGACAGGAATTCCTGCGACAGTTCGGCATTGTCCATCGCCCGCGCCAAGATGACGGCGCCGACCATGGCGGAAAGGCTCGCAAAAGCCTTGCGCCGGCGATCCTCCGGCTTTTCGCCGGGAACGATCTCCTCGAGCACTTCGACCAGCCCCATCAAACCGCCCGTGAAGGTGGACTGCATCTTCGGTCCATGGCGGCTGACCTCCTGCGTCAGCGCCGCAAAGACGCAGCCGGTCGCATGCTCCACCACGTTGCGATGCGAGAGATAATGGGCAAGCAGCGCTTCCAACGGCTGATCGGGCGAGCTTGACGCGACCTCCTTCCAGCGCGCCAGCGAGCGCGACACCAAGGCCTTGCTCGCCTCGCAGGCAAGCTCGTCCTTCGAATCGAAATGGCCGTAGAAGCCACCATGCGTCAGCCCCGCCGCCTTCATGATGTCGGCGACGCCGATGCCGTCAAAACCCTTCTCGCGAAAGAGCTCTCCTGCCACGGCAAGGATCTTCTCGCGATTCTCGGCGAACTTTTCCCGGCTCACTCTCATCAAAAAACTCCATAACAGCATCAATAAATCTGTATTGACAATTTATATGATGGCCATCATCAATACGCAACAAATATGATAACAATCATGTAAATGCCTTTACACAAACGTTCAAGCCGGGAGGGCGGCAGGGCGCTATAAGCGGATACGGTACCCCTGGCCGTCCGCGACCGAGCGCCTTCGCAAAACCTCTCGATTTCTGACGCCGAGACACGCAAACTTTATCGGAACGCACCTCATGGTTTCCACTGCCCTTGCTTCGACGCTCGCCCGGCGCAACATCCACTATGGATGGGTCGTCGTCGCCGCCACCTTCCTCACCATGCTGGTCACCGCCGGCGCCATGGGCGCGCCCGGTGTACTCATCAAGCCGCTGGAAGACGAGTTCGGCTGGAGCACCTCCTCCATTTCGTCCGCCCTTGCGGTCCGCCTCGTGCTGTTCGGCCTCATGGGTCCCTTCGCCGCCGCCTTCATGAACCATTTCGGCGTGCGCAAGGTCATCGTCTTCGCGCTGGCAACGATCTGTGTCGGCTTCATCGGCTCGCTCTATATGACCGAAGTCTGGCAGCTGCTGCTATGCTGGGGCATCATCATCGGCTTCGGCACTGGCCTCACCGCCATGGTGCTCGCCGCGACCGTCTCGACGCGCTGGTTCACCAAGCATCGCGGCCTCGTCATCGGCATGCTCTCGGCAAGCTCGGCCACGGGACAGCTCGTCTTCCTGCCGCTGATGGCGGAGTTGACGACGCGCTATGGCTGGCGCACCACCGTGCTTTTCGTCTGCGGCATGATCGTCGTTGCCGCCCTTATCGTGCTGCTTTTGATGCGCGACCGCCCCTCGGACGTCAATCTGCCGCTGGTCGGCGAAATTCACATCACACCACCGCCGGCGGCAACCAGGAACCTGAGGGCAGCACTCGCCTCGCCGATCGCGATCCTGCGCGAGGTATCCACGACCTCGACCTTCTGGATCCTCTTTGCCACCTTCTTCATCTGCGGCCTGTCGACCAACGGCCTGATCCAGACGCATTTCGTCACGCTCTGCGGCGATTTCGGCATCGTGCCGGTGGCGGCCGCCAGCGTACTCGCCGTCATGGGCATCTTCGATTTCTTCGGCACGATCGGCTCCGGCTGGCTCTCCGACCGCTTCGACAATCGCTGGCTGCTCTTCTGGTATTACGGCCTGCGCGGCCTGTCGCTGGTCTACCTGCCCTTCAGCAACTTCACCTTCTATGGCCTGTCGATCTTCGCCGTCTTCTACGGCCTCGACTGGATCGCTACCGTGCCGCCGACCGTCAAGATCGCCGCCGACCGCTTCGGCCGCGAAAAGGCCGGCCTCGTCTTCGGCTGGGTCTTTGCCGGCCACCAGCTGGGTGCTGCCACCGCCGCCTACGGCGCCGGCCTCACCCGCACGGAGCTGAACACCTACCTGCCCGCCTTCTTCGTCGCCGGCGCCTTCTGCCTGCTCGCCGCGATCCTGGCGATCACCCTGCAAAAATCCGGCTCCGCCAGCAAAGGCCCGGCCATGGCTCACTGAGCCGCAAGCGACAAAAGCCCGTGGCGCATACCCGCGCCATGGGCCAAACTGCAACCCTGCGGAAACACTCGCAATATCTGCCGACCCGG
Organism: Martinezella sp. CNPSo 3964; assembly: GCF_057784375.1. Lineage (NCBI taxonomy): Bacteria > Pseudomonadati > Pseudomonadota > Alphaproteobacteria > Hyphomicrobiales > Rhizobiaceae > Martinezella > Martinezella sp. CNPSo 3964. The sequence continues at coordinate 700,947 of NZ_JBXSOW010000003.1, read as the reverse complement.
CTTGCGCGCCCCGCCGATCACATGCTAGACAGCCGCCTCGTCAGTACCCCGTTGCCCCATTGGCGGAATTGGTAGACGCGCTCGACTCAAAATCGAGTTTCGAAAGAAGTGCTGGTTCGACTCCGGCATGGGGCACCATCGGACAGGCAAAAAGCCGTATTTCACTGAAATCCTTAGCACAACTCGTCCTCCACTGAAGGAGGACCAAAAATGAAGACCATCACCCTGAAGTACGTGAAGAGGACAGGCACGGGCAGCTTCGAATATCGACGCCAAGTCCCGGCTTCGCTCGGCAAATCACTGGGACGGTAACAAAGTTCGGCGCGTTGCAAATGTAAGCGCATGAACAACTAACAACCTTCGAGGCAATCTAATTTCTCAAGAGTCAATAGTGACTATTGTAGAAAGTAACGAACATAGCCATTATGATATAGAAAATCGCCGCTATGTCGCCAACATCGCGGTGTTGGGGTGTGTGGTACATCCAAGTGAGGTTTGATGGTGCAATCTCGTTACGAGAATCCGATACCGGCGCGCGCCTCAAGGGACAACATTTGGGCCCTTGCGGAAGATATCGCGCGTAGTCTCGGATTCAAACGCGGTGACCCTATAGAGCCGCTCGTTACCGAGTTGGGCGGCAGTGTCTCTTTCGACAATCCTGTGGGCGAAGAAATCCAAGAATCTATTCGCGTCGAGCCGCAGGGAGGTTTCACAATTTTCCTGCCTGCAATCACCTCCGCAAGGCGTGACAAGTTTACGATAGCTCACGAACTGGGTCACCTGTTTTTGCATTTCCCATTTGTGCAGCGTCAGCATCCCGGTAAAGGCATGCGTGCCACAAGATGGGTTGATGAAAGCGACTCAGATCTCCAGCGTTGTGAGTGGGAAGCAAATTGGTTTGCTGCTTCATTCGTCATGCCAAAGACAGAATTTGTCTCCGCCTATGGCGAGGGCAATGATCTGGAACGTTTGGCCGACATGTTCGGTGTCAGCCAAAAAGCGGTGAAAGTGCGGATAAAGAGCCTGGAGCTAAAAGAACACGCGTGACGGTCTGTCCTAAACATCGGATTCGTCTATTTTTGACGGTCGACCTTGCTGGATCGACGGCGTTTAAAGCAAAAGGTGCTTCAGTCGAAGGCAAGGCACATCCGGGGTGGCTGGGCGAGTTCCGCGACTTTTATCGGGTTTTCCCCGAGGTTCTTGACGTCCACTATCGCGACACCAAAAGCGGCAAGCCCGAGGAGGATGAGGCCGCGCATGGCCCTAAGCTTTGGAAAATAATCGGGGACGAACTATTATTTTGCTGTAAGGTTTTGAACCTAGAACACTTATCATGCTGCGTTACTGCATTCATCGGCGCGCTAGAGGAGTATGGTATATCTCTAGCCAAAGCTCAGTTAGACGTGAAGGGTGCGGGATGGATTGCCGAATTTCCCGCGAAAAACGTCAGCTTCCTTATAACTAACGGCGAAATCTCTTTTACACTTCCGGATGAAGATTTTCTCACCGAAGATTTTGAGAACAGAGCCGATAACGAACCACACAGTTTCGACTTTCTCGGCAGCGCCATCGACGCCGGCTTTCGCGTGGCGCGATATGCCGAGACCGACAGATTCGCAGCATCAGCGGAGTTGGCTCTACTTCTTGCTGATGCGAAGGAGCAAAAGCTTTTCACACGAGACTTCCGTTACGACGGCAGGCAACATCTAAAGGGAGTCAACGGCGACCAACCCTATCCAATCGTCTGTATCGATACCGAGCGCGATGCTGTTAAAAGAGAGGTGCGTACGAGGGAGCGATTTGTCACTAAGGAGTCGGATATTGCTCCCTTAGCGCTCCGGGATTTTTTGCGCGCATATCTCATGTCGCACGGTATTGAAGTTCCCGTTTTGCCGGTAAACTCAAGATCGGTGTCTACACCGCTCCCCGTCTCATATGAAGAGTTCAGGAAGAACTGGCAACGACAAATTGAGGACGCAAAAAAGCAGGACAAAAACCTAGAGGACTCCGCTTCGCTTCACGAGAACGGGGAAGCCAACGCGCTTGATAGTCTGGTTACGGATTTTGCTCGGCACTTACAGTCAGCTGCAATGGAGTCTCTAACAAGACAGCGTTCCGCGAGATTTGAAACGATCGCGAACGACGCTCACTTGGAAGGTCGTCGTCGACAAGCCTTTTTGAGAAAAGCGAAAGAAGCTTCAGAAAGGCAAATGCGTCAGGCGAAACGTCCTCGTAAAGACAAGGGTGATGACGAGACCTAGTATCTCAAAAAATACGCATAGTGTGGTCACCCGAAGCCGTCAGCGCATTGTCCGTTCAAATGCTCGCGATAATTTAAGCCAACTATCCTATTCGCCACAAGTTCCGTAGGAAGCGACGGTACCGTGTCAACCGCGATCAAAGCATTGGTCATGTCTCGTAATCCCACCCCCACCATCACGAAAAATTTTGCCTTTCCGCCACTTCCGTCAGTCCCCGACCATTTACAGCCATAATCCTGCCCCCTAAAGGTTTGCAACGCAGCAAAAAGGGGCCCTCATGCTTCGTAGACTTTACGACTGGACCATGTCGCTTGCCGGCCGCAAATCGGCGGAAATCTGGTTGGCCATTATCGCCTTCGTCGAAAGCTCGATCTTTCTCGTTCCGGCCGACGTGCTTTTCCTGCCGATGTCGCTTGCCAAGCCTGAGCGCGCCTGGCGCTATGCGCTGACGGCGACGGTTGCCTCTGTGCTGGGCGGCATTGCCGGCTGGGCGCTCGGCTATTACGCCTTCGAGACCATCGCCAAACCGATCCTCGAATTCTACGGCAAGCTCGACGCCTTCAACCAGATGAGCGCCGGCATCACCTATGAATGGGTGCTCCTGCTGCTGGTCACGTCGGGCCTCGCGCATCTGCCGCCGATCAAGGTGGTGACCATCCTCTCCGGCGTCGCCCATATCGATCTCGGCCTGTTCATCATCTCGGCCATCGTCGCCCGCGGCGCCCGCTTCTTCTTCCTGGCCTTCCTGTTGCGCCGCTATGGCGAATCTATCCGCCACTTCATCGAGAAGCGCCTCGGCCAGATCACCATGGTCGCGGCCGGCATTCTGATTGCCCTATACGCCGTCTTCCATTTTGCCCTGGCAAGTTGACCAAGGAGCCCCCAGCATGTCCACGACTTCGCCCTCCTCCCGCGCCGGCCTCGGCTACGGTGCCCTGCTGACGATCGGCATGGTCGTCGTCATCGGCTCGGCGCTCGGCTTCCAGTATATCGGCGGCTATATCCCCTGCGCGCTCTGCCTGGAGCAGCGCCAGCCCTACTACTACGGCATCCCCGTCGCCATCATCGCCGTGCTGACGGCAGTTGCCGGCCTGCCTTCCTGGATCACCCGCGGGCTGCTGATCATCGCCGGCCTGATGATGGTGGTCGGCGGCGGCATCGGCGTCTACCACGCCGGCGTCGAATGGCACTTCTGGGAAGGCCCGACCACCTGCTCGACGACGGCAAGCAGCGTCACGCAGAATGCCGGCGACCTGCTCGGTCAGCTGAACACCATCAAGGGCCCATCCTGCACGGAAGCGGCACTGCGCATCCTCGGCCTGTCGATGGCCGGCTGGAACGTGATCGCCAGCGTGATCCTGGCTGCGATTGCTTTTGTGGGTGCTAAGAAGGCGGGTTGATTGAATTGAAGCCGTCAGGCGAACGAGCGATTGTCGTCGCTGCATGCCTGGCCCCTCGCCCCAACCCTCTCCCCGCACATGCAGGGAGAAGGAGGGCTCTACAATGCCCAACGCCGCTTCTGTTCATGTGGTGAGGCCGATTATCTTGCACTGTCGTCCCCTCGCCCCGCTTGCGGGGAGAGGGCTAGGGTGAGGGGCCGTGCATATAGGTGCGGCCAAGCGAAGCTCGCCCGACCTTCTCAGAAAATCAATCTTAAGGCTGCAGTTCCGAATCCCAGTAGAGATAGTCGAGCCAGCTGTCGTGCAGGTAGTTCGGCGGGAACAGGCGGCCGTTGTTGTGCAGGTCCTGCACGGTCGGCTGGTATGGCTTTTGCGCCGGGAACATGCCGGCCTGCTTCGGCAGCTTGCTGCCCTTGCGGAGATTGCACGGCGAACAGGCGGCCACAACGTTCTCCCAGGTCGTCTCGCCGCCATGGGCGCGCGGGATGACGTGGTCGAAGGTCAGGTCGTCATGGGAGCCGCAATACTGGCATTCGAACTTGTCGCGCAAGAAGACGTTGAAGCGGGTAAAGGCGGGATTGCGGGACGGCTGCACATATGTCTTCAGGCATACGACGCTCGGCAGCCGCATCGAGAAGCTCGGTGAGGACACGCACTGATCGTATTCTGCGATGATGTTCACACGGTCAAGAAAAACCGCCTTGATCGCGTCCTGCCAGGACCAGAGCGACAAGGGATAGTAACTCAGCGGTCTGTAGTCGGCGTTCAACACGAGCGCCGGCAAGGACTGCGGTGAGACTGCAATCGTCAAGGAACCCTCCTGATCGATTCGGCATCTGTACCTGTATATTAGGCCGGTTGTTACAGGATTGTGAAGTCCAATAAATTCAGTGCATAAAGGCAATTTCGGGGAGGCCGCAGATTAAACTATAGGCAGCGCATCCCGGCGTGTTTTTACGGCATAATAGGCCCAGAAAAGCCGCGCCGCGACCGAGCGCCAGGGCGCCCAAACCGCGGCTTCCCGGGCAACTGCCTTGGCCAAGGGCCTGACTTCATGGCCGAAAGCCATGCCGACGGCTGCCTGCAGCGCGACGTCGCCGGCCGGAAACACATCTGCGTGACCGCCGCAGAACATCAGGTAGACCTCGGCCGTCCAAGGGCCGATTCCCTTGATTCCAGTCAGCTCGGCGAGCGCCTTGTCAGGTGATTCGGCGCTCAGCGCATGCAGATCCAGGCTGCCGCCGGCAACAGCTTCGGCCACGCGCGCCAGCGTCTCGTGCTTGATTCGCGACAGGCCGAAGGTCCGCCATGCCTCCGGCTCGAGGCCGACGTAACCCCTAGCGGTCACCTGCCCCATCCCGGCGATCATCTTCCCCCAGATCGCATCGGCGCTGGCGCGGGAGACGACCTGCGAGACGATGATATGGGCAAGCCCCTCGAAGCCCGGTTCGCGCAGGCGTAGCGGCAAGGTGCCTGCCTCTGCGGCAACGGGCCGCAGGCGCGGATCGAGCTCCAATAGCGCAGCCAGTCCCTGTTCGATATCGCGCTCGTCGCGAATGATCTGCATGGCGTCTCGTAGTCCCCGGTTAAAATTCGTGGCAGAAGAAAGCATGATCGAGATTCCCCGTCAAAAACCGAAGTTCCGTTTTGCCCCGAGCCCGAACGGTCCGTTGCATCTCGGCCATGCGCTGTCGGCCATCCTCAATCACGACATGGCGCAGAAAAGCGGCGGCGATTTTCTGCTGCGCATCGAAGACATAGATCAGGCGCGCTGCACACCCGATTTCGAAGAGGGCATCTACACCGACCTTTCCTGGCTTGGCCTCAGCTGGCAGGAGCCGGTGCGCCGGCAGTCCAAGCACTTTCCGGCCTATCAGGAAGCGTTGCAAAGGCTCATCAAGCGCGGTCTTGTCTATCCCGCCTTCCTGACCCGCGGCGAGGTCAAATCACGCGTCGCTGCTTTCGAGGCAGATGGCAAATCATGGCTACGCGACCCCGACGGCACGCCGCTCTACCCGCCCGACGATCGCGAGCGCAGCGATGCCGAGCGGCAGCGCCTGCTGGCGTCACGCATGAAACATGCCTGGCGTCTCGACATTGAGAAGGCGCTGAAGACAACGAACGCGCCGCTCCACTGGCAGGAAAGCGGCGACGGCAAAACTGGCACTATCTCTGCCGACCCGGCCGCCTGGGGCGATGTGGTGCTATCGCGCTCGGATGCGCCTTCCAGCTATCATCTTTCCGTTGTCGTCGACGATGCCATACAGGGCATCACCCACATCGTGCGTGGGCTCGACCTTTTCCACGCCACCTCGATCCATCGCCTGCTGCAGACCCTGCTTGCCCTGCCGGAGCCGCTCTATCATCACCATCGCCTCCTCCTCGGCAGCGATGGCAAGAAACTGTCGAAGAGCCTGGGCGACACCGGCATTGCCGAATGGCGCAATCTGGGCCTCTCACCGGCGGAGCTTCGCCGCCGCATCGGTCTCTGATTCGGCCCTTGATTCGGATGGCCTTTTTTCGGTCGGCGCTTCGGCGGACGGACGGCCTGCCGCCTTGCCAAACAGCAAACGTCGCACGCGGAATTTCATCAAGGCTGCATTGATTTCCGCCCCCATGATGAAGATCACGGCAAGCATATAGAGGAAGATCAGCACGATCATCACGGATGCCAGACCGGCATAGGTGGCGGTGTAATTGGCGAAGGTTGAAAGGTAATAGGCAAAAAGCAGAGCGCCGATCGACCAGAAGACCAGCGTCAGGATCACGCCGGGGATGACGTCGAACACCCGCCTGCGCCCGGCCGCGAGCCACAGATGCAGGATCATCAGGCCCGCCAGCAACAGGAAGATCGTGCCGTAGATCCGCCAGCTGAAGACGATATCAAGGATATCGGCAAGCTTCGGCAGCCATTGCCTTGTGTAGTTGAGCGCGAGCGGCACGGCGACGAGCAGGATGCTGAGAATAGCAAAGATCAGCACGGCGATCAGTACATAGCCGAGACTGGCGAGACGGTTGAAATACCAGGGCCGAGTTTCAGGCACGCGATAGGCGCGGTTCAGCGATATACGCAGTGCCTCGACGCCGTTCGAGGCGAAATAGGCGGCCGCAAGCACGGAAATCGTCAAAAGCCCGCCGCGCGGAATGGTCAGCACCTGCACCACCTGATCGGCGAGCGGCTTGGCGATCGCCTCCGGCCAGGTATCGAAGATCAGATGCACCGCCGTCGACGAAAACTGGCTGGCGCCGAGAAAGCTCGCCAGCGCCGTGCCGAAGATCAGGAAGGGGAAAACCGCCAGCAGCGTCGACAGCGCCACATGGCTTGCCATGGCGAACCCGTCATCCTCGACGAAATGGAACACTGCGTCGTAGATCACCTTGTAAATCGTCCGCAGGGCTGTCGGCATTCCATCTCCGCTTGACGTCGGCATTCATCCGACGGTTGTCGCCGGTTGTCGATTGTATCGGGCTTCTGAATATGGGAAACGAGACCTGATTTGTACAGGAATCATCTTTCCATGACGGAACAACGCATTATCCTCGTCACAGGTTGCTCTTCCGGAATCGGCGCCTATTGCGCCCGGGCGTTGCGCGACGACGGATGGCGGGTCTTTGCGACGGTGCGCAGGCAGGAAGATCTCGCGGCGCTCGAAGCCGACGGCATCGAAGCCTTGCTACTCGATTACACAAAGCCCGAGACGATTTCCGCCACGGTGGCAGCGGTGCGCGAGCGCACGGGTGATCGTATCGATGCCCTTTTCAACAATGGCGCTTATGGCCAGCCGGGCGCCGTCGAGGATCTTGCGACCGATGTGCTGCGCGAACAGTTCGAGACGAATTTCTTCGGCTGGCACGAGCTGACGCGCCAGATCCTGCCGCTGATGCGCAAGCAGGGTCATGGCCGCATCGTCAATTGCTCGTCCATTCTGGGGCTCGTCCCCTACCGCTTCCGTGGCGCCTACACCGCCTCGAAGTTCGCGCTGGAAGGGCTGACGATCACGCTCAGAATGGAGCTGCAGGATAGCGGCATCCATGTGAGCCTCATCGAGCCCGGCCCGATTGCAACCAAGTTCACCGCCAATGCGCTCGCCAAGATCAACGAGCATATCAACCTCGAAGGTTCTCCTCATGCGGTGGAATACCGCAGGCAGCTGAAACGGCTTGATGGATCAGGGCCGATCAATAAACATAAATTGGGTCCGGAAGCGGTCTATGATGTGCTAAAATCCGCTTTGAACGTTGGAAATCCGCGCCCGCATTATTTGGTAACGACGCCTGCAAAGCAGGGCGTCCTTCTGAAAAGGCTATTGCCGGCTAACCTTTTCTATCGTCTGATGCGCCGGCTGGACTAGCGCAACCTCAGGCAAAGGCGCGGAGCGCCTTTTCCGTTCAGGATTGTGCAAACGATGACATAGATTGGCTTGGAACTTCCATGAAACGCCGAGCCATTCTGAGGACAAGGGTGGAGGAGCCATGTCTACCGTTACTTATGTTGCCGCCATCATTGTCATGGGCCTCGTCGCGATCGTTCTTATTCGCGGCCTGCTGAACATGATGAAAGGCGACAACCCCAACCTTTCGAACCGGCTGATGCAGCTGCGCGTCCTGCTGCAGGCAGTCGCAGTCATTCTGATCATGCTGACGCTCTGGCTGACGGGCGGCGGCCGCCCGGCCTAGAGCCGGATGATTTTAGGTCTGTTCGACCTAAAATCTGAATCCGCTCTAGAATCAAAGAAATAGAGCATGATGTCGCCCGAAAACCGCTAACACTTTTCGGCATCATGCTCGAAGGCAATTCCAGGAAAAGTGCGCAGCGGTTTTCCGTCCGGAATTGCGTAAAACAAAGGGATAGAGCGTTTCGCGATCCTAAGGAAAGCGAAAGGCTCTAACCGCAGGAACACGATGGTCAAGCTCAACAAGATCTACACCAAGACCGGCGACGACGGTACCACGGGCCTCGCCACCGGGCCGAGGCGGCTGAAGCACGACCTGCGCGTCGAAAGCTACGGCACTATCGATGAAGCCAATTCCGCCATCGGCGTCGCCCGGCTGCACATGTCCGACATGCCCGAGATCGACGCGATGCTGACGCGCATTCAGAACGATCTCTTCGATCTCGGCGCCGATCTTTCGACGCCTGAAACCGATGAGCCTCTGGCCTATGAACCCTTGCGTATCATCGAGCATCAGGTCGAGCGCCTCGAACACGATATCGACCTGCTCAATGCCGATCTCGAGCCGCTGAGATCCTTCGTTCTGCCGGCCGGGAGTGCTGCATCCGCCCATCTGCATCTCGCCCGCACCATTGCCAGGCGTGCCGAGCGCCTGATGGTGGCGCTGTCGCGTGAACAAGGCGAAAGGGTTAGCCCGGCGGCACTGAAATACGTCAACCGACTGTCCGATTTCCTCTTCGTCGCCGCACGCCATGCCAATGATCGTGGCCGCGCCGATGTGCTCTGGGTTCCGGGCAAGAATCGATAGCGGCATCCGCCAATCACCCGGGCATATGTATTGACGTTGACGTAAACGTTATTTATGCCTTTCAAGCAATTCGTCTCTCGGCGGCCTGGAAGCGTTGTAATTGGGGAAAAAACGCGTATCCATGTCGCCATTCGACAAATGGAATGGCGCTAAGCAGCGCATGTTCTCGGGCGGTCATGTTGAAGGAAGGATTCCATGAAGATACTGGTTCCCGTTAAGCGGGTTGTTGACTACAACGTGAAGATCCGCGTGAAGCCGGATGGTTCTGGCGTTGAGCTATCGAACGTGAAGATGTCGATGAACCCGTTCGACGAGATCTCGGTCGAAGAGGCGCTGCGCCTGAAGGAAGCCGGCAAGGCCGAGGAAATCGTGGTCGTATCGATCGGGCCTGCCAAGGCTGAAGAAACGCTGCGCACGGCCCTTGCCATGGGTGCGGACCGCGCCATCCTCGTTGAAACCGACGATGCCGTCGAGCCGCTGGCTGTCGCCAAGATACTCAAGGGTGTGGCGGAGGCCGAACAGCCGGGCCTCATCATCGTCGGCAAGCAGGCGATCGATGACGACAGCAACCAGACCGGCCAGATGCTGGCGGCGCTGCTCGGCACGGCCCAGGCAACCTTCGCCTCGAAGATCGAGATCGAAGCTGCTGGCCCTGGGGGCAAGGCCAAGGTCACCCGCGAAGTCGATGGCGGCCTGCAGACGATCGAAGTCAAGCTCCCGGCCGTCGTCACGTCAGACCTGCGCCTGAACGAACCGCGTTATGCTTCGCTGCCGAACATCATGAAGGCCAAGAAGAAGCCGCTCGACAAGAAGTCGCCGGCCGATTTCGGCGTATCGACCGAGCCGCGGCTGAAGGTCTTGAAGACGGAAGAGCCATCCGGCCGCAAGGCGGGCGTCAAGGTCAAGTCGGTTGCCGAGCTGGTCGAGAAGCTCAAGACCGAAGCCGGCGTCCTGTAACCCAGTCCGAACGAGGAGTTAGACATCATGGCCATTCTTCTTCTGGCTGATCACGACAATGCCCACCTCTCCGACCAGACTGCCAAGGCGCTGACGGCAGCGACGAAGATTGGCGGCGACGTCCATGTGCTGGTCGCCGGTGCCGGTGCCCAGGCTGCGGCCGGTGCGGCTGCCAAGCTTTCCGGCGTTTCCAAGGTATTGGTTGCCGAAGACGCAAGCCTTGCCAACAATCTGGCAGAACCGCTGGCGGCGCTGATCGTTTCGCTGGCCGGTTCCTACGACACCATCATCGGTGCTGCGACCTCGGTCGGCAAGAACGTGCTGCCGCGCGTCGCCGCCCTGCTCGACGTCGCCCAGGTCTCGGAAATCATCGAAGTGGTGTCGGCCGATACCTTCAAGCGTCCGATCTATGCCGGCAATGCCATCCAGACCGTGCAGTCGACCGACGCAAAGAAGGTCATCACCGTGCGCACGGCTTCGTTCGCGTCTGCTGCCGAAGACGGTTCAGCTGCAATCGAGACGGTATCTGCCGCGGCCGACCCGGCACTCTCCACCTTCGTCGGCGATGCCCTGTCCTCTTCGGATCGTCCGGAGCTGACATCCGCCAAGATCATCATCTCCGGTGGTCGCGCGCTCGGTTCTGCCGAGAAGTTCAAGGAAGTCATCCTTCCGGTTGCCGACAAGCTCGGTGCTGCCGTCGGCGCCTCGCGTGCTGCCGTCGATGCCGGCTATGCGCCGAACGACTGGCAGGTGGGCCAGACGGGCAAGGTGGTCGCACCACAGCTCTATATCGCCTGCGGCATCTCCGGCGCCATCCAGCATCTCGCCGGCATGAAGGATAGCAAGGTCATCGTCGCCATCAACAAGGACGAGGAAGCCCCGATCTTCCAGATCGCCGACTATGGCCTCGTCGCCGACCTCTTCGAAGCACTCCCGGAATTGCAAAAGGCGCTCTGAGCGCATCGATCGGGTTTCTCGCAGTTGCGAGAGACTGGAAAATCGTCTCTTATAGGTCTATCAATCTTTGCCGGGCTAGAAATGGCCCGGCAAATTTGTGGTTAGAAGCATAGCGCACCGCCAAGAGCGCGCCGCCGGGGAGTTGGCAATGAGTTCGCTGAAGACGATCGGTATTATCGGCGCCGGCCAGATGGGCTGCGGCATCGCCCATGTATCCGCCATGGCCGGCTACAAGGTCCATATCTACGATCTCTCGCAGGATCGCATCGAAAGCGGCCTTGCCACTATCAACGGCAACCTCGCCCGTCAGGTCGCATCCGGCAAGACGAGCGACGAAGAGCGCAAGGCAGCCCTTGCCCGCATCACCGGCTCGGCCGATCTCAATGATCTCGCCCAGGTCGACCTCGCCATCGAGGCCGCGACGGAAGACGAAAGCGTCAAGCGCAAGATCTATGCACAGGTATGTCCGGTGCTGAAGCCGGAAGCGCTGCTTGCCACCAATACGTCGTCACTGTCGATCACCCGGCTTGCCTCCGCCACCGACCGTCCCGAACGCTTCATGGGCATCCACTTCATGAACCCGGTCCCGGTCATGAAGCTCGTGGAGCTGGTGCGCGGCATCGCCACCGAAGAATCGACTTTCTCCGCCGCCAAGGACTACGTCTCCTCGCTGGAAAAGACGATCACCGTCGCCGAGGATTTCCCCGCCTTCATCGTCAATCGCATCCTGCTGCCGATGATCAACGAGGCGATCTACACGCTTTACGAAGGTGTCGGCACCGTCGACGCCATCGATACTGCCATGCGACTCGGCGCCAACCACCCGATGGGTCCGCTGCAGCTCGCAGACTTCATTGGCCTCGACACCTGCCTGTCGATCATGCAGGTGCTGCATGACGGGCTCGCCGACTCCAAGTACCGCCCCTGCCCGCTGCTGGTGAAATATGTCGAAGCTGGTTGGCTCGGCCGCAAATCCGGCCGCGGCTTCTACGATTACCGCGGCGAAGTGCCCGTCCCGACACGGTAATCGTCAAGCATCACGCTGTCGGAGACGAGGTCACTCAGCCGGGACTATGCGCTCCGCGCCCACAACGCACCCGTTGTCGAAACCCATGAACGGTATTCGTTCGCCCTCCGCTCCAGAAGCAGCTCGAACGCTTGTTTGATCCTGTGCACATGCGGCGTCTTGTATTCAAAGCCCGCATTATGAAGATGGATCAGCATCGATGCGTTGACCTCGAAAATTACCACTCTGCCCTCGGAATCGAGCGAGCAGTCGATCCCGAAATAATCGAGACCGATCTGGCGGCGGATGGCATCGAGGGCAGCCATGCCTTTCACTCCGAAAACGCGCTCCGGCTCATTGAGGAAGGCCTCTTCCTCCCTGCGCATCCATTCGACACTGGCCATGCGCGTCGAGGCATGATGCACCTTCCAGCCATCGCCGATGGCGAGATGATAGGGGAGGATCTGGTCTCCGACGAAGATGAAACGATATTTGCGAAACAGCCCATCGGGTGAACTGTAATTGACGAATTCAGTCAGATAGAGGGTCTGCTCTCCGGCCTCTTCGGCAAAGCGCAACAGTGTATCGGCATCGTCGGCCAGCTCCATCATGTCACCGCCATGCTTGCCCGCATGGCGCACGATCAGCGGAAAAGCTTTCGTATCGCCGTCCCGCACCCTTCTCTGCAGATCTTTGGCCTCGATCCGAACCGTCGCCGGCATGACCGCATCCGCAACGCTGGTCAGACGCCGCGAGATGGATTCGCGATCCGTCGCCAACATCAGCCGCGGGTGATTGACGACGGGCCTGTGCAGGGAATCGGCGACATCGATTGCGGACGCCATGACGTCGAGCCCAAAATCGGTTTCCGAAACGAGATTGACGACGACATCGACCCGATCGCTGCAATCCTGCGGATCGTTGCGATAACCGCGCAGAACGAAGAGCACCTCGGTATCGAAGCAACTGTCTCTGATCAGATCCTCATAGGGTGTGTTGCCAGCCTCGGGCGAAAAGAGCAGGAGCGCTCGAAACTTGGCAGGCTTCCTCGCCGCCGGGTAATTACGCACCACACCCATATCGGCAACGATTTGAAAGCAGATATGCGCAGCCGCCGGATTTCCGAATTTGAGTTCGAGCTTGCCGCAGAGCACCAGCGCATCGCGATCGCTTGGTTCGACGCGCAGTGCCTGTTGCGCCGTGATCAGGGCTTCGCGGTAGCGCCCCGTAGCCTCCAGCGCCTGCGCCTTGTTGCAGAGGCAGCGGAAGTCATTGGGAAAGCGCGATAGTCCCTTGTCATAAGCTGCGATCGCCTTGTCGAAATCGCGATATTTCTGGAGAAGATCCCCAAGTTGCGACCACGATCTCACATCTTCGGGCGACTGATGGCAGCTACGCAAGGCTGCCTGCATGGCCTCCGGCATATTGCTCAGCGACTCGATGACCTCTATGCGCTTGGCAAGGGCCAGACCAAAGTCGCTTTTCAGAGAGACCGCCCGGTCAAGGCTCGAAAGCGCCTCGACCGATCGCCCCAACTCCTGAAGCACGAACCCTTGATGGTACCAGGACGCCGCGTCGTCCGGTTGCACCGCAACGACTCTGTCGTAGCACTGCAGTGCCCGGACGAGATCGCCACCGCTTTGATATGCCGTACCGAGGCCAGATATCGCTTGAATATAATCGGGCTTGAGACCGAGCACCGCTTCGAACCACGGGACCGCGTCCTGCGGCCTGCCAACCTGCAGGAACAGAAATCCCAGCATGTTGCACATGACCGGTTCGCGGCTGACAAGCTCGTGGGCCGATAGCAATAGGTGGATAGCGTCCTCGTAGCGACCGGCCCCCGTCAAAGTCTCGGCTTGAGACAAGACATGGGGAGCCGCTGATGCATCGGCCGAAGCATGCGCAGGTGACTGGTTCATCTGGATCGATTTTCAAAAAGTGCCTAGGGTGATTCCAGCCTCTCAGCTGGGCCTTACCCGAGGATGACCTTCCTTCGATCAATTCCAATTCTTAACGCCTGACGACCCGGCGTACGAACGCGTTACAGCGCTGTTGCGGCCTTCACCAGATTCTTAGCATCCTCGCTGTCCCAGACCGCCGGCCCATTCATGGCCGACAGCAGGCAGCCCTTGTTGTCGATGAGCAAAGTCACCGGCAAGCCGAAGGCCAGCCCCTGCTTCTTCAGCACGTTGAACACGCCCATCGTGTTGTCGCGGTAGTAGCCGAGCTTGTCGATGGCATATTCCGTGCGGAAGGCCTTGGTCTTTTCATCGTCGCCCGTGTCGATGTTGACGGCGACCACCTCGAACTTGTCGTTGCCGACGCTCTTTTCGAGCGCGTTGAGCGCCGGCATTTCCTCGCGGCACGGCACGCACCACGTCGCCCAGACGTTCAGCAGAACCGTCTTGCCGGAGAAACTGCCAATCGAAAGCGGCTGCCCCTCGGCACCCTTGAAGGAAACATCCTTCAGCGAGATCGGCGCCGGCGGCACGCTCATGGCGGCGACCTGGCCCTTGGTAAACGGCTTTAAGGCAGCAGCACGATCCCTAGCCGACCCGCACTGATCGGCCGAAGCCGTTTCACCAATGCCATTGCCATACCCCGCCTCCTTCACGTATACCGCTGCCGCACCGGCAATAACCCCAGCGACGGCGGCAAGCAGAACAAGTTTCATGGACGGCAGACCGAACGGCTTCTTTGCTGTCATTACATTCTCCAGGTGGGCATCTCATGACTGACGGCACGGACACCAAATCCTCCAACCAGATGTGGGGCGGACGCTTCGCTTCCGGCCCCGCGGCGATCATGGAGGAGATAAATGCCTCGATCGATTTCGACAAGAAGCTGTTTGCCCAGGATATCCGCGGCTCAATCGCGCATGCGAGCATGCTCGCCAATCAAGGCATCATTTCAACCGAGGATAAAGACAAGATCGTTCACGGGTTGAACACGATCCTGTCAGAGATAGAAAGCGGCAATTTCGAATTCTCCCGCCGTCTCGAAGACATCCATATGAACATCGAGGCGCGGCTTGCGACCCTGATCGGCCCGGCGGCCGGACGCCTGCACACGGCCCGCTCGCGCAACGACCAGGTGGCGCTCGACTTCCGCCTCTGGGTGAAGGAAGAGCTGCAGAAATGCGAGCAGGCGCTGACCGGTCTGATCGCAGCCTTCCTCGATCGCGCCGAAGAGCATGCCGAAACCGTCATGCCCGGCTTCACGCACCTGCAGACGGCACAGCCCGTCACCTTCGGCCATCATTGCATGGCCTATGTCGAGATGTTCGGGCGCGACCGCTCGCGCGTGCGCCATGCCATCGAGCACATGGACGAATCGCCGATCGGCGCCGCCGCCCTTGCCGGCACCGGCTTCCCGATCGACCGCCACATGACGGCGAAGGCACTTGGCTTCCGCGAACCGACCCGCAATTCGATCGACACCGTTTCCGATCGCGATTTCGCCCTCGAATTCCTGTCAATCGCCGCCATCGCCGGCATGCATCTGTCGCGGCTTGCCGAGGAAATCGTCATCTGGTCGACGCCGCAATTCGGCTTCGTGCGCCTGTCCGACGCTTTCTCGACCGGTTCCTCCATCATGCCGCAGAAGAAGAACCCGGATGCCGCCGAGCTCGTGCGCGCCAAGACCGGCCGCATCAACGGCTCACTGGTGGCGCTGCTGACCATCATGAAGGGTCTGCCGCTCGCCTATTCCAAGGACATGCAGGAAGACAAGGAACAGGTCTTCGACGCCGCCGAAAGTCTGGAACTGGCGATTGCCGCCATGACCGGCATGATGCGCGACATGACGATCAACACCGCCCGCATGAAGGCCGCCGCCGGTTCCGGCTATTCGACCGCGACCGACCTTGCCGATTGGCTGGTGCGCGAAGCAGGCCTGCCCTTCCGCGATGCCCACCATGTGACGGGACGCGCCGTGGCGCTTGCCGAAAGCAAATCCTGCGAGCTGGCGGAGCTTTCGCTTGCCGACCTGCAGGCGATCCATCCCGACATCACCGACAAGATCTTCGATGTTCTGACGGTCGAAGCCTCCGTTGCCAGCCGCAAGAGCTTCGGCGGCACGGCACCTTCCGAAGTGCGCAAGCAGATCGCTTTCTGGCGCGCTCGCAACTGAAAAGACTGACGAAACCGCACTCAAACAATCAGGGTGCACAAGACGCGGAAACTTCGCTAAGAAGAGTGACTTTCGCGCTAGAGCCGGATGATTTTAGGTCGAAACGATCTAAAATCATCCGGCTCTAGAATCAAAGAAGTAGAGCATGATGTCGTCCGAAACCGCTCACACTTTTCGGCATCATGCTCTAGTCGCCCAAGAGGATTTCGATGCAGATCAACATGCCGCACATCATCCGCCTGACCGTCGTGCTTTCGGTCGTCGGCCTTGCCGTCGTCGGATGTGGCCGCAAAGGCCCTCTCGATCCGCCGAGTGCTCATGCGACCAAAGGCGGCGACGTCTCCAAGCCGACGAAGGAGCCGGGCACGGAGGACAAGAAGTTCTTCCTCGACCCGCTTCTCTGATTAGGCAGCGACCGTGAACCATTTTGAGTATCGCGACGGCATCCTCCACGCCGAGGATGTTCCGGTTCCCGAGATCGCCAAGGCGGTCGGCACACCCTTCTACGTCTATTCGACGGCAACGCTGGAGCGCCACTATCGCGTCTTCGCGGAAGCCTTCGGCGATGTCGATGCCATGGTTTGCTACGCCATGAAGGCCAATTCCAATCAGGCCGTGCTGAGGACGCTTGGTCGCCTTGGCGCCGGCGTCGACGTCGTCTCGGTCGGCGAATTGCGCCGGGCATTGGCCGCAGGCATTCCGGCCAGCCGCATCATGTTCTCCGGCGTCGGCAAGACCGCGCAGGAAATGGATGTGGCTCTGGAAGCCGGCATCTACTGCTTCAACGTCGAATCCGAACCGGAACTGGAAGTGCTGAACCAGCGCGCCATTCGCGCCGGCAAAGTGGCACCCGTCTCCTTCCGTATCAATCCGGATGTCGATGCGCGTACCCATGCGAAGATCTCGACCGGCAAGAAGGAAAACAAGTTCGGCATTTCCTGGGAGCGTGCCCGCGCCGTCTATGACCGCGCCGCCACTCTCCCGGGCATCAAGGTCACCGGTATCGACATGCACATCGGCAGCCAGATCACCGAGCTGCAGCCCTTCGATGACGCCTTCAAGCTGCTGCGTGATCTCGTGGAAACGCTGCGAAACGACGGCCACGACATCCACCACGTCGATATTGGCGGCGGCCTTGGCATTCCCTACCGTGACGACAACAATCCGCCGCCGCTGCCGGATGCCTATGCTGAGATCGTCAAGAACCAGCTGCGCGGTCTCAATTGCAAGATCGTCACGGAACCGGGCCGCCTGATCGTCGGCAATGCCGGCATCCTGGTGACCGAGGTCATCTATGTGAAGGACGCCGGCGACAAGTCTTTCGTGATTGTCGATGGCGCCATGAACGATCTCATCCGCCCGACGCTCTACGAGGCCTATCACGAGATCCGGCCGGTTGAGCTTGGCAATGCCAATGCCCCGCGCATCAAGGCCGACGTCGTCGGCCCGGTCTGCGAAACCGGCGATTATCTGGCGCTCGACCGCGATATGGCGATGCCGAAGCCCGGCGATCTTCTTGCCGTCAGCTCGGGCGGGGCTTACGGCGCTGTGCAGGCGGGCACCTACAACAGCCGGCTTCTGGTGCCGGAGGTTCTGGTCAAGGGCGATGAGTTTCATGTCATCCGCCCGCGCGGCACCCACGAGGAGCTGATTGCGCTGGATTCGATCCCCGCGTGGCTCGAAGACTGATCTGTTTCAGTTCATTGATTTCGGGCAGGCCCGATAAAATTCCACCTGCCCGACTGATCACGTTTCGGCGAAGTCCGATGAAAAAACAGGCTTAAGCGCCTCTTGCCCTCGTCTTCGCCACAAAGAATGTTATCTTTGATTGAATGGCGTCTCGCCGGGCGCCGCTTGCGTGAGCGTGTGGGACGCCGCGCCATCCCCAACGGGCGAATGGAGCCGGATGATTTTAGATCGAATCGATCTGGATCTGAATCCGCTCTAGAATCAAAGAAGTAGAGCATGATATCGTCCGAAAGCCGCTTATACTTTTCGGCATCATGCTCTGGCCATCAACGTCAGATCGGGAGAAGACCGGACCGATGACCAGCCCCAGCAACCCTAAGAAGGGCGCATTCGCCACCCGTCCGGCGCTGGCGCGCATGGTTGCGGTCAAGCGTCTCTTTGCTCGGCTGGTGCTCGTCAGCGAACAGCTTCTGCCGCGACTGCTGTTGCCGGCATCCATTCTGGCCCTGTTCCTCTCCGTTGCCTGGTTTGGCATTTTCCGCATCGCGCCGGATATTCTGCGCTTTTTGCTGCTTGCCGCCTTCGCGGTCGGCTTCGCCATCTCCCTCTATCCCCTGCGTCGCCTGCACTGGCCAAATACCGGTGAGGCGGATCGGCTGCTGGAGGAGCGCAACGGCCTCGCCCACCAACCGGTCACGGTACAAGAAGATGAGCCGGCGCTCGACACCCCCTTTGCCCGCGCGCTCTGGCGCGAACACCAGACGCGCATGGCCGAGCGCATCGCCGCCTTGGATGCCGGTCTGCCGAGACCCGATATCACGCGTTACGACCGCTTCGCACTGCGCGCTATCCCGGCATTGCTGCTGGTGACGGCTTTCAGCTTTTCCATGTCCAACAGCGGCGGCTCGCTGGACGATGCCTTTACAACGTCGACCTCGACATCGAGCAATCCTGATGTCCGCGTCGATGCCTGGGTCACCCCGCCCTATTACACCGGTGAAGCGCCCGTCTATCTGACGGGCAATGTCGACAATGCCGGCAATAGCCTGAACGTGCCGCAATTCTCCGAGCTTACCGTGCGTCTTTCCGGGGCTGCGACGGATGAAAAAGTGCTGTTCCAGGCGACTGGCGCGGAAAAAGGCGTCGAAATTCCCGAGCAGGCCGCGGATGCCGACAAGCAAGGCCTGGCTGGCGCAACGCCTCCCGCCGCACCACCCGCAGCAAACAGCACCGGTAATGCCCCAACCGCGGACGGAATGATTGCCCGCACCCACGTTCTCAAGCTCGAAAAGGGTGGCGAACTGACCGTCAACGGCAAGTCCTGGTCCTTCAATGTGGTCGTCGACAAGCCGCCGGAGATCACTTTCGACGGCATTCCGCATGCGACGGCTAACGGCGCACTGGAGCTCGGCTTCAAGGTCAAGGATGATTACGGCGTCGAGGAAGCCCATGCCGAGATCGTGCCGGTCGAATCCGATCCGGCAGCCAAACCCCTCTATGGCCTGCCCGAATACAAGCTGGAGCTTCCGCGTCGCGATCGCCGCAATGGCAAGGGTCTGGCAACCCATGATCTGACGCAGGATCCGCTTGCCGGCAAGCGCGTCCGCATCACCCTCGTCGCGAAGGATGGTGCCGGCCAGACCGGCCGCAGCTCACCCTACGAGATGGTGCTGCCGTCTCGCAATTTCAGCCAGCCGCTCGCCGCCGCCGTGGCGGAGGAGCGCCAGGTGTTTGCGCTCGATACCCGCAAGATGCCTGAGGCGATCGAACTCAACAAATCGCTGACCATCCGCCCGGAAGAGACCATTCCCGATCTCGGCAATTATCTGGCGATCAAGTCGGCGCTGACGCGCATGAAGCTCGCAAGTAGCGAAGCGTCGCTGAAGGATACCGCCGACTATCTCTGGCAGATCGCGCTTGGCATGGAAGACGCCCAGCTGACCGATGCGGAAAAAGCGCTGCGCGATGCCCAGCAGAAGCTCTCCGACGCCCTGCAGCGCAATGCGTCCGACGCCGAGATCAAGAAGCTGACCGACGAGCTGCGCAAGGCGATGGACGCCTATATGAAGGAGCTGGCCGAGCGCATGCGCAACATGCCGGCACAGCCCAATCAGCGCTCCGCCAATATCCTGCGCCAGCAGGACCTGCAGCGGATGATGGATCAGATCGAGAATCTCGCCCGCTCCGGCGACCGCCAGGCCGCGCAGCAGATGCTTTCCGAACTGCAGCAGCTGATGAACAGCCTCCAGGCCGGTCGGCCTCAGCCCGGACAGCAGCAGAACCAGGCAAACGACAAGATGCGCGAGCAGATGGACAAGCTCGGCCGCATCATGCGCGACCAGCAGAAGCTGATGGACCAGACCTTCAAGCTCGATCAGGCCATGCGCGACCGCATGCAGCGCGGCGATCCCAACGAGGATGGCGATGGCCTGATGGATCAGCCATTGCCCGGTCTCAACGATCCGATGCGCCCGGATATGGGTCAGCGTAACCAGGGCCAGCAGGATCAGCAGCAAGGCCAGAACCAGCAAGGCGAAAAAGGCAAGGATCCCACCGACGGCATGACAGCCGATCAGCTGCGCGACGCGCTGAAACAATTGCGCCAACAGCAGGAGGATCTCGGCAAGCAGCTCGGCGAACTCCAGAAAAACCTGGGCTCGCTGGGCATGAAGCCGAACCAGAATTACGGCAAGGCGCAGCAGGAAATGAAGGGCGCCTCAGGCCAGCTTGCCGAAGGCAATGGCGAAGGCGCCGTGCAGGGCCAGGGACGCGCTCTTGATGCGCTACGCAAGGGCACGCGCGAGATGATGAACCAGCTCATGGCCCAGATGCAGCAGCAGGGGCAAGGCCAGGGTCAAGGCCAGATGCCGGGGCAAATGGGCCAGGGAGGCCAAAATGGCCGCGATCCGCTCGGCAGGCTACGGGATGGTCCCTTGGATGCGCCTGATAGGGACATGGTGCCGAAGATCATCGATGCCCAGCGCGCACGTGAAATTCTCGACGCCATTCGCGAACGGCTCAGCAACAATCCCACATTGAGCGAAGAACGGCGCTATCTGGAGCGTTTGCTGAATCTGGGGCAGTGAGACGGCAGCGCCTCACCGATGAAATCGCCGCCCTTCTTTCCGAATTCCTCGAAGAAGCAGCGAGTGACAGGAATGGACGTCAGCGCAAAACCTCTGCGCTGACCCTCAATGGTCCTCAGGCAGCCAAGGCGCGCGCAACGGCCTTGCGGATATCGGGCAGAGCGAAGGGCTTGGCGACGACGTCGACGATCTTTTCCATAAGGTCGTCTGCACGCTCGCGCTGCTCTGCATAGCCGGTCATCAGCAAGATTTTCATCCCAGGGCAGGTCGAATGCGCCTGATGGGCAAGCTCGATGCCGTCCATCACGGGCATGCGGATATCCGAGAGAAGCAGGTCGTAGCCGCCCTGTTTCAACTTTTCCAAGCCTTCCGCGCCGTCGGCTGCCTCTTCGGTCTCGTGGCCGTCCAAGCGCAGCGCGCGGGCGACGAAGGTACGAAGCGAGTCTTCGTCTTCCGTGATCAGAATTTTTGCCATGGTCCGTGCTCCTGGTCCGTCAGGTTCCGCGACCGAAATCACCAGAATTCCGTTTGCGATCGGTAAACAACGGGCAGGCGATCGGCTCCGTGGTTAACGAGTCGTCATCGCTGGAGCAGAATGGGACAGGCGGGCACGCCGCCTGTATTAACTTAAGATCAGGCCTCAGCGTCGCCCGTGACGACACCGACAAAGGGCAGTTCGCGGAAGGCGTAGGCGACATCCATGCCGTAGCCGACGACGAAATAATCGGGGCATTCGAAGCCAACATAATCGGCCTCCAGCTCTTCCTGGCGCTTGACGCTCTTGTCCAGCAGCACGGCGAGCGTGACATTGCGGGCGCCGCGCTCATAGAGCAGTTCCTTGGCGAAACGCAGGGTGCGTCCCGATTCCAGAATATCGTCGATTAACAGGACGTCGCGATCCCTAACGTCGCTGTCGATATCCTTGACGATGCGCACGCCTTGAGACGTCGTACCCGCACCGTAACTCGAAAGAGTGATGAACTCGACTTCGGGCGCAAGTCCCGTCTCGTGCAAAGCGCGTAACAGGTCCGCCGCAAAAATGAACGAGCCCTTGAGAATGGCGATGACGAGGAGATCTTTCGTCGGCCCGCTAGCGATTTCCTTTGCCAAAGCGTGATTGCGCTCGGCAATCTGCTCGGCAGTGAAAAGCGGCTCGATATTCTTCCCGCGTACGACAGGCATTGATTGGCATGCTCCATGGCTGCGCGGCCATAGGCCGCCGATCAAACCATAGCCCGTAGCACAATCAGCGAGCCCGACACACCCCCTAAGGCATGAAGGAGAGCCGAACTTCAGGCGTTTTTCCACCGGGATGCTGCAGCCGCGTCGAGAATCCGCGGCTTTCATGCGGCCCGAGACGATCGACCGGCGTGTCCACCACGATGCTTCTCACCAGCTGGTCGCCGGCGAAAAGATCGGCGCGCACCTGCGGAACCGAAAGCGTCGCACCGCTGACATTCTCTATGATGCCGTTCAGCCGCAGGACGGGCAAACCATTCTCATCGCGTGGCGTCAGCGTCACGTGCGAGAACTGCAGCGGATCGGCCGTCGCCTCGGTGGGTGCACCGGAAAGACCGGAAAAACCACCGGAAAGTCCGAAGATCAATATTGCGAGGCAAACGATGAGCGCCACGAAACTGCGTCGCGATGCCTGCTGCAAAACTTCCTCGACCCCTCGCAGGACAGACAGGGTGCGCGAAAGGGTAGTCTTGCGCGCCACTGGCTGCGGTCTTGGTTGGGTACGCCCGCCATAGCGCATATTGACGCCCGATGCCGTGCGCCCGCGCGCCGCGGAAACGGTCACGAATTCGGCATCGACGATATCGGGTTTCGGCATGACGTAATGCACCTGACCCGATGCCGTCCCACGTTCGGGCGGAATAAGGTCATAAATCAGCCCCGTCTGTCGTGGACGGTGGCGAAAAGCGCCCATGATGGCCTCCCGTTGCGGTGATCCACATGGTTTCGACGCCCATTGCCAATCTGGGCATTGAAACGAATCCTGCCCAGTCGTAAATTTTATTGGTTAATGCTTCGCAAAGATCGCCATGAATGGGGCGCCTTTCCAGAAAAATTTACCGGCTGTTAATGCCATTGGTTAACAAGTCGCCTGATTGAACCCTGCGGAAGACTGGACTGCCCGTTGATTCATTTTGAGAACGTCGGTTTGCGTTACGGCATGGGTCCGGAGATCCTCCGCGACCTGAGCTTCGACATACCGAAGAAATCGTTCCAGTTCCTGACCGGCCCTTCCGGCGCCGGCAAGACGACGCTGCTGCGGCTGCTCTTCATGTCGCTGCAGCCGACGCGTGGGCTGATCCGCATGTTCGACCGGGAGATCTCGTCGATCCCGCGCAACGAACTGCCGCTGCTGCGCCGCCGCGTCGGCATCGTCTTTCAGGATTTCCGGCTGCTCGAGCATCTGACGACCTATGAAAACGTCGCCCTGCCCCTGCGTGTGCGCGGCAAGGATGAAAGCTCCTACCGCACCGATGTCCTGGAGCTATTGAAATGGGTCGGCCTGGGCGAGCGCATCAATGTGCTGCCGCCGGTGCTCTCGGGCGGTGAGAAGCAGCGTGCCGCCATCGCCCGCGCCCTCATAGACCGCCCGGAAATCCTACTTGCCGATGAGCCCACAGGCAATGTCGACCCGCCGATGGCGCGCCGCCTGCTCAACCTGTTTCTGGAGCTCAATCGCCTGGGCACCGCCGTCGTCATTGCCACCCACGATCTTGCCCTGATGGACCAGATCGAGGCGAGGCGCATGATTCTATCGGGGGGGCATCTCGATATCTATGACTGAGCCCGCTCCCCGCAGGAAAGCCCCGAACGCCGGGACGCCGCAAGCACGGCAAGCTCCTGGCACACCGCCTGGCGAGCGCAAACGCCCGGAAATGCGTGTGCGCCCGACCGGACCGATCGTGCCGTCCTCCAACATTCAGGGCAATGCGCTCATCGTCGTCATCGCCATCATGGCCTTTCTCGCCTGCCTGACGCTCGGTGCGGTCAGCATGGTGCGCTCGACGGCGGCGAGCTGGGAAAGCCAGATCTCCCGCGAGATCACCATCCAGATCAAGCCGGACGACAATCTCGATATGGAAAAGGCGCTGACGAGCGCCCGAGATATCGCGTTGAGCTTCGTCGGCACCAAATCGGGCCAGATCGTCGACGAGGCAGCAACCGCACGCCTGCTCGAGCCCTGGCTCGGCGCTGGCCTCGATATCAAGGAACTGCCCGTTCCGCGTCTCGTCATCATTACCATCGATGAGACGCATCCGCCTGACTTCGAGGCAATGCGCGCCCTGCTCAAGGCGCAGATCCCGCAGGCAACCCTGGACGACCACCGCACCTGGGTCGACCGGCTCGTATCGATGGCACACACCACCGTTCTCATCGGCACCGGCGTCCTGCTGCTCGTCTTCACTGCCATGGTCCTGACGGTGGTCTTCGCCACGCGCGGCGCATTGTCAGGCAATCGCCATATCGTCGAGGTGCTGCATTTCGTCGGCGCCGAAAGCACCTTCGTCGCCAATGAATTCCAGAAGCATTTCCTGAAGATCAGCCTCAAAGGATCGGGAGCCGGCAGCGCACTCGCCGCCCTGTTCTTCGCAACAGCTGGAATCCTGCAGAGCCATACGATTGCCACGCCGCAGACCGATCAGGCAACAGCATTGTTCGGAACTTTCTCCGTCGGCGCACTCGGCTATATCGGCATTCTCGCTACCATGATCATCATCGCTCTGCTGACAACGCTGACGGCGCGCTTCACCGTCATGCGCACGATCTACGAGATCGATCTGATCCGCTCCGATCCCGGCCGGACGGATAGCGTACAGAATTGACGCTTCCGTGATGTTTTTTTACCGTTTGCCAGCCCGTTCCTTGCCGCAATTGGCGTATAATACCGAATCATGAGTATGGATCTGACGACTCGCAAGACCGTGAGTTCGCAGCCGTTGCGGGAACATTCCCGCGGCGACAGACCCGTGCGCCGCAGCCTGTTCCGACGTCTTTTGCGCTGGGGCGGCTTTGCCTTCATTTTTTTGGTCGCCATCATTTTCGGCGGCTTCCTGCATTTCGCCGATTCGATCACCACCTTGAAGCCGCCGCTGGACCCCAAGGCCGATGCCATCGTCGTGCTGACGGGCGGCTATCAGCGTATCGATCAGGCGGTGGAGCTGCTGCGTACCGGTGCCGGCAACCGCCTGCTGATATCGGGCGCGCATCCGACCACAACGCCGACGCAGATCCGCAAGCTGACGCAGAGTTCCGCCAGCCTGTTCAGCTGCTGTGTCGACATCGGCTATGACGCGCTCGATACGATCGGCAATGCCCGCGAGGCAGCAAAATGGATTCATGCCAGAGGCTATAAGAGCGTTCTCGTGGTGACGAACAACTACCATATGCCGCGCAGCCTCGCCGAGCTGAAGTATGTCGATCCCTCGACCGATTTCATTCCCTATCCGGTCGTCAACTCCGATCTGAAGACCAAGAACTGGTTCACGGACCCGAACGCGCTTCGCACGATGATCTCCGAATATGCCAAGGTTCTCCTTGCGGGTGCCCGCAACCTGACCGGTCTCGGACGGCCGATAGGCCTGCGCTCGCGGCAGCCTATCGAGGATGACGACTGAGGCTTGCCACACCAAACTCCGTAACGGTTTGCGCGATATCAAAAGCGTCAAGTGCAAAGATCAGATCTTGCAGATCGCGACGCGATGCAAGACGCGAAAAGCACGCAAGCACCGACTTTTTATTGACGCTGTAATCGTGTAGGCAAACCTTCGGATGCCGGCGCAAGCCGGTGCGTTGGGAAAGCCTCGATGATTATCTTGCGTTCGATCCTGTTCAATACAGTCTTCTATGCCAATCTGATCATTCGCATGATCGTGTTGACGCCGATCTATTTCCTGATGCCGCGCAAGGCAGCCTATGCGATCCCCAAGGCATGGGCGAAGTCCAGCACCTGGCTGATGGAGAAGATCGTCGGGACGACCTTCGAGATCGAGGGACTTGAGAATCTCCCCAAGGGCAGCTTCATCTTCGCGCCCAAGCATCAATCCTTCTGGGATACGTTCGCACTGCTGCCCTATCTCGACGATCCGGTCTATATCCTGAAGCGCGAGCTGATGTGGATACCATTGTTCGGCTGGTATGCCGGCAAGCAGCGCATGATCCCGGTGGATCGCAGCGCCCGCGGCAAGGTCATGTTCGACGTCCTGAAGCGCACCCGCGAAGAACTCGCCACAGGCCGCCAGCTCATCATCTATCCCGAGGGCACCCGCCGCCCGCCGGGCGCCGAACCCGTCTATAAATACGGCATCGCCCGCATGTATCGCGACCTTGGAATCCCCGTCGTCGCCGTTGCCATGCATCCCGGCCTCTTCTGGCCGCGCCGCACCTTCCGCAAGTATCCCGGCCATATCAAGGTACGCATCCTGCCGCCGATCGAGCCCGGCATGGACCCGGATGCCTTTTTCGCACGCCTGATCGAGGAAACGGAAAAAGCAAGCGACGAGCTGCTGGTCGAGACGATCGCCAACAACCCGAACCTGCCGGTTCCGCCGACGGCGGCGCAGCGTCTGGCCGAGATCGCCAAGGCAAAGCCCGTTACCGCCGCAGTCTGAGAAAACTCTGGACGCAACGAGATGGACTCAGGATGCCTTCCGCATCCGTTCCACTTCGCCGGCGACCTGCTCGAGCCAATGATCGTGAATACCCATGTCGCGCAAATGCGTCAGCGTATTGAAAACATAGGCATCGTTCGGGCCGGAGCGGCCGATGGCGGCTTCCACCACATGCGCTGCCTCCACCGCATCCAGCGAACCGGCATATTGCCTGTGGTTGCGATCGACGACATAGGCGACGGCGGTCACGCGCCGCCCGTCGGCGAGCCGGATCGGCAGGGTCTTTTCCAGATAGACGTTGGTCACGAGTTCGCGCTCGCGCAGATAGGTCAACACCTCATCCCAGGACGAGGCCGGAACCCGAAAGGCCATGCCGCGGCAGGAACCGCCGCGATCGAGGCCGAGGACCAGGCCGGGGTTTTCTTCCGTGCCGCGATGAACCCAGGAACGGACGCAGAGCGAGCGACGATAACCAAAAATCAGAGCCTCGGCCCGCTCGTCATAACCAAAGCCCGGATTCCACATGAGGGATCCGTAGCCAAACACCCAAAATTCGTCCATATCCAACGCCAAATCACTGTGAAGCTTCAGTCCAACCATTGGAGAACAACATGGCAGCGTCAAGCCAGAGCGTAACGACCGGCCGAGGCAAGCGTCTGTGGCTCATCCTTCTGGGGCTGGTGGTGGTCCTGGCCGGTCTTTACACCGGCGGATGGTACTATGCGACCAGTTTCGTCAGGGCCAATGTCCTGAAAGCGCTCGGCCAGCAGAACAGCGCCGGCGTTGCCGGAAAATGCGAGAACATGGCCTTCAACGGCTTCCCCTTCTCCATCGGGCTCACCTGCGACACGGTCACGGTCGACAACCAGACGCGTGGCGTCTCCACCAATTTCGACAGGCTCAGCGCCTCCGCACCCGTCTTCCAGCCCAACCATGTCAACTGGAGCCTGAAATCCCCTGCAGAATTGCGGACGACGGAGGGCCTGACCGTATCGGCCGAATGGACCGACCTGCAATCGAACCTCGTTGCCAAGGGCCGCGGTGTCGCGCAAACTCAGACTGTCATCGAAGGGTTGAAAGCCGGCATCGTCTCCTCCGTCACCGGCCAGAGCGTCAATGTCACCGCTGCCCATACGGAGATGCATGCCAACCAGAACGGCAGTGACCTGGATCTCGCCATCGGCGTCGAAAATGCCAATGCCGTGATCAAGGATTTTCCGCAAACGCTGCCGACCGCATCGACGAGCGCCAACGTCACCCTAGCTGGCAAGGCCGGCTTGCTCGATGGCAGCGACCGCGAGGGGCTTCGCGGCACCGCCGGCGTGCTGCATCAAGCGGTCATCGACATCGGTGACGGGCGCATCATGACGCTTTCCGGCCCCTTCAATTTTGACGATGAGGGTTTTCTGTCCGGGCAGTTCAAGCTGGAGATCAACCAGATCGGGCCATGGGGCGATAGCCTGACCAATACGCTTCCCGCTGCCAAGAACATCATCAAGACGGCGACGAAGATGCTGAAGGCGCTTGCCAATGGCGGCGACAAGGTCTCGGTTGATCTGACAGCCGATCGTGGCCGCCTCTCGCTCAGCGGCTTCATCCCGCTCGGCAAGATCCCGCCGATCTGAGAGCCTATTCTTTGCGGGTGCCGGAAATATCCTTCACGAAGAATATCTCCGGGCTCGGCTGGATGATGCGAAGGTCGATGCTACCGGCGGCCTTGAAGCCGTTGCGGCGGTGCCATGCCTGCGGCTCAGCCTCCGCCCATTCGCTCGATGTCATCAGATGCTCGGCACCCTCGTCGATCATGGCGGTTTCCCAGGCGTGGAACAAGGCTGTTCCCACGCCGGCGTGCTGGCGCGACGGCAGCACACGGATCATGTCCATATAGGGTATTTTGCCCCAGAAGCGGCTGAAGCGCAGAAAGCCGACGAGCTCGCCACCCTTCTCGGCCACGAAATATTCGCCGTGTTGGATGCAGCGGCTGATCCAGGCTTCGCTCGCATCATCGTGCTCGATGAGCCAGGGCCGATCTTCGGAGCGCCCGCGCCTGACGATCATGAGCGCCCTTCCCTTGCGTCGGGATGCCTATTCCTTCGCATCCAGCGCGTGACGGCCGAAGTCGGGCACGTCGACATCCTGGCCGGCTTCGACGATCGAGCGGCGAATGGCGCGGGTGCGGGTGAAGAGTTCGAAGATCTTGTCGCCGTCCCCCCAGCGGATGGCGCGCTGCAAGGACGCCAGATCCTCCGAGAAGCGCGACAGCATTTCCAGGATGGCATCGCGATTGTGCAGGCAGACGTCGCGCCACATGGTCGGATCGGATGCGGCAAGGCGCGTGAAGTCGCGGAAGCCGGAAGCGGAATATTTGATGACTTCCGACTCGGTCACCGTCTCCAGATCGTCGGCGGTACCGACGATGTTATAGGCGATCAGGTGCGGCAGATGCGAGACGATCGCCAGGACCTTGTCGTGATGCTCTGGGTCCATTTCGTCGACGCGGGAGCCCAAAGTTTCCCAGAAGCCGCGAAGCGTCTTGATCGCTGCCTCGTCCGTGCCCTGGACCGGCGTGAAGATGCACCAGCGTCCCTTGAAGAGACCTGGAAAGCCCGCATCCGGGCCGGACTTTTCCGTACCCGCCAGAGGATGGCCTGGAATGAAATGCACGTTGGAGGGCATATGCGGCTGCATCTGCGCGATGACCGAGGCCTTGGTCGAGCCGACATCGGTGACGATGGCGCCCGGCTTCAAATGCGCGGCAATTTCCTTGGCGACGCTCTCGGAGGCGCCGACCGGCACGGAGACGATGACGAGATCGGCATCATCAACCGCTTCGGCCGACGATGGCGTGTAACGGTCGCCGAGCTTCAGCTCTTCGGCGCGCTTCAGCGTCTCGGCGCTGCGCGTCGAGATCACCATTTCCTTGGCAAGCCCAAGTCGCTTGATATCGTGGGCGATGGAGGAGCCGATAAGGCCGATACCGATCAATGCGATACGGTCGAACTGGAGATTGCTCATGCCTTGCGTCCCATAAATTCGGTCAGAGCGTCGATGACGCCGAGATTGGCCTCTTCGGTGCCGATGCTCAAGCGCAACGAATTCGGGAAGCCATAGGCCCGGACGGCGCGCAGGATATAGCCGCGGCTCGTGAGGAAATCGTCAGCCTCCGCGGCGCGCTTGCCGTCGCTATCGGGGAAATGGATCAGCACGAAATTCGCAACCGACGGCGTTACCTTGAGGCCGAGAGCCTCAAGCGCAGCCGTCATCTTCCCGATCCAGAGCGTATTGTGCGCTACGGCCTTCTCGGTGAAGGCTTGATCGCGAATGGCGGCCGCCCCAGCCGCGATGGCGGCGCTGTTCAGATTGAACGGAGCACGCACGCGGTTGATCGCATCGACGATATCGACCGGACCATACATCCAACCGATGCGAAGGGCCGCCAGACCATAGACCTTCGAGAAGGTACGGGTCATGACGACGTTCTGGTTTGCCGAAACGAGCTCAAGGCCGGCCTCATAGTCGTTGCGACGGACATATTCCGCATAGGCCGCGTCGAGCACGAGGATGACATGCTTCGGCAGGCTCGCCTGCAGACGGCGGATCTCGCTGACCGGCACATAGGTTCCGGTGGGATTGGCGGGGTTGGCAATGAAGACCATCTTGGTCTTCTCCGTGACGGCGGCCAGGATCGCGTCGACATCGACGGTGCAATCCTTTTCCTTGACCGTCACAGGCGTCGCGCCGGCCGCCATGATCTGGATTTTATAGACCAGGAAGCCGTGCTCCGTGATGATGCCTTCGTCACCGGTGTCGAGATAGGTGTGGCAGAGCAGGCCGAGCAGCTCGTCCGAGCCGGCTCCGCAAAGAATATTGGCCACATTCAGCCCATGCACATCGGCGATCGCCTGGCGCAATTCCTTGGCCTGTCCATCCGGATAGCGTTCGAGATGTTCGGCAGCACCGCGGAAGGCTTCGATGGCCTTGGGGCTGGCGCCAAGCGGCGTCTCGTTGGAGGAGAGCTTGAACACGCGCGCAACGCCCGGCGCATGCTCCTTGCCCGGCACATAGGCGGCTATATCGAGAATGCCGGGACGCGGGACGGGCTTGCTCATTTCCATGCTCATGGGATCGACCTTGGGAAAGACCGGAAAATTCCGGTTTATGACACCCCGTCGCATTAATGCGGATTGACAAATTTGTCGAGTGTGACGCGACGGCGAAAGCATCAGGTGCCGTCGCGCGTCGTCGGTATGCCACGCGGCGCTAGAACCGGCACGAAGACACGACGCGAGGCACGAACAGCAACGGGCAGGCCCTGATAAAGCCGTTTCTGCGCCTCGACGATGATGACGCCCGAAAATGCCGGCCAAAGGGTGCGGCCGACCCGCTCGAAGGCGCGGCGCAGCCGCAGCACCGTGCGCAGTTTGGAAGGTGGGAAGAAGAGTGCTTCTGCGGTCGCACCCGGCGTGAAATTGGTTTCACGCAGCAGCGACGTAAGCTGGCCGCGCGAATAGGGCCGGCCGGAGCCGAAGGGCGTGTGCTCCATGCGCGCCCAGACACCACGACGGTTCGGCACGGCGATGACAAGCCGCCCGCCCGGCGCCAGCACACGCCAGAGCTCCTTCAGCGTCTCCCGCGGGCTTTCGGCGAATTCCAGCGAATGCACCATCAGCACCCGGTCGATCGAACTATCCGGCAGAGGAAGCTCTTCATCGAAGATCAGCGCCGTCGACGAGGCCGAACCCATCGGCCAGTTCACCGCTCCCTGCCCCGCCGGCATGAAGGCGAAGGTGCGCTCGGTATCGGCGCGGAAGCGATCGAGATAGGGAACGGCATAGCCGAGGCCGACAAGCCGCTCTTCCGGCATCCGCGCCCAGATGGAGGACAAAGCCATGGCGATCGACTGCTCCGCCAAGCGACCGAGCTCGGAATGATAAAACTGGCGGAGATCGACAATATCGGCGTGCATCGAAACAAATGTTATCAGCCGAGCGTTGGACTTCAAGGCCGAACGGCTTACATTCTCCATCAACGTAAAAGACGAGGACGATTTCGATCATGAAACCATTGGAATTAGAGATTTTTATCTGCCGTTCCGACAATTTCGGCGTCTTGGTCCACGATCCGGAAACCGGATTGACGGCATCGATCGACGCTCCGGAGGCAGATGCCGTCCTGAAGGCGGCCGATCGGCGCGGCTGGACGATCAGCCACATCCTGACGACCCATCATCACACCGATCACGTCGAGGGCAATCTGGCGCTGAAGGAGCAGTTCGGCTGCGAGATCATCGGCCCGATCAACGAGGCCGTCGCCATTCCCGGCCTCGATCGCGCCGTCGGCGATGGCGATACGTTCGAGTTCGCCGGCCATACGGTCAATGTCATCGAAACGCCCGGCCACACTGCCGGCCACGTCTGCTATCACTTTGCCGACGACAAGCTGCTTTTTGCCGCCGATACGCTGTTTGCGCTTGGCTGCGGCCGCCTGTTCGAACGGCCGGCAGCGGATATGTGGGCGTCGCTGCAGAAGCTCGCCGTGCTGCCGGACGAAACGGCCGTTTATTTCGGCCATGAATACACGCTCTCCAACGCCCGCTTCGCGCTGACCATCGATCCCGACAACGAGCGGCTGAAGGCGCGCGCCGCCGATATCGAGGCATTAAGGGCGGGGGGTAAGTTCACCATTCCGACGACGCTGGCGCTGGAGAAGGAAACCAACCCCTTCTTGCGCGCCGCCGATCCGTCGATCCGCCGCCACCTGCTGATGGAAAGCCGCAGCAATGACGAGGTCTTCGCCGAGATCCGCAAGCGCAAGGACAATTTCTGATGCAGGCAAAGGAGATCATCGAAACGCTTTCCATGCAGCGGCATCCGGAAGGCGGTTGGTACGTGCAGACGTTTCGCGACGAAAATGGCGGCGCGCGTGGCCATTCCACCGCGATCTACTATCTGCTGGAGGCGGGCGAACGGTCGCACTGGCACCGGGTCCACGATGCCGCCGAGGTCTGGCACTATTATGCCGGCGCGCCCCTCGCTTTGCATCGCTCGGCCGACGGCAATGCCAGTGAAAGGCTCGTACTCGGCATGGATCTGGCGAAGGGCGAGCGCCCTCAGGCGATCATTCCCGCCAACTGGTGGCAATCGGCCGAAAGCCTCGGCGAATTCACGCTCGTCGGCTGCACGGTCGCACCCGGCTTCGAATTTTCAAGCTTCGAGATGGCGCCGCCAGACTGGAAGCCGATCTCAGACTGAACCTCTTTTACCTTTCATTGACATCACGCAGGATGCGACCAGACGGCGCGCAGCGGCAGTCTTGAAAAAGCGACGCGCTGTGTCAGCTTTACACGGGGAGAGTGAAAATTGATTCAACTGGAGGAGGTTTTTTCGTGCGTTTGTTGTTCCCTTTGCTCGTTGCAGCAGGTTGCGTCATGAGCGCGCCTGTCTTTGCCCTTGATGCACCGGCTTCGCCGCCGGCCGAAAAGCCCCTGAAAAACTTCGTGACTTCGGTCGAGAAGGATGGGTCGATTACCTTCCGCCTCTATGCTCCAGCTGCAAAGGCGGTTTCCGTTGCCTTGGGCTCGCGCGATTCCATCGCCATGCAACGCGGCGACGATGGCACATGGAGTGCGAAAACGGAGGTGCTGAAGCCGAACCTCTACGAGTATTACTTCAACGTCGACGGCTTCCGCAGCATCGACACCGGCACCAATGCGCCCAAGCCGCAGCGACAGGTCAATACCAGCCTCATCCTGGTGCCCGGCAGCATTCTCGATACCCGCAACGTACCGCATGGCGACCTGCGGCTGGTGACCCTACATTCCAAAGCGCTCGATTCGGAGCGGCAGATGTATGTCTACACGCCGCCCGGCTATACCGATTCCTCCAAGCCGCTGCCCGTGCTCTATCTCTATCACGGCTTCGGCGATACGGTGGGGTCCTGGGTCCTCCAGGGCCGCGCGCCGCAGATCCTCGACAATCTGCTTGCCGAAAAGAAGATCGAGCCGATGATCGTCGTCATCCCCGATACGGAAACCGACGTACCGAACGCGATCGCCGAGAATTTCCCGGCCGCCGATCGCCGCGCAAACTTCTATCCGGCAAATGCCGAGGCCGCCGATCGCGAGCTGACCGAAGACCTTATCCCGTACATGAAGAAGCATTATCGGGTGCGAAACGAGGCAAGCGGCCGCGCCGTAGCCGGCCTGTCTCAGGGCGGCTATCAGGCCCTCGTGTCCGGTCTTTCTCATCTCGACACCTTCGGCTGGGTCGCCACCTTCAGCGGCGTCAGCACCACGACCGTTCCGAACAAGACCGTCGATGCCGTCCTGAACGAGCCGGAGAAGATCAACAAGGCTCTGCATAACTTCACGGTGACGGTCGGCAGCAAGGACCAGGTCGTCGGCAAGGATGTGGCCGGCCTCAAGGCGACGCTCGACGAGAAGAAGATCAAGCATGAGTACCACGAATATCCGGACCTCCAGCATGAGATGGATGTCTGGCGGCCATCGCTCGTGGCCTTCCTGGAAGAGGTCTTCAAGAAATAAACGGCAGCGATTGCGGCGGAGCTATTCCGCCGCTTCCGCCTGCGTCGGCACTGCATCGTCCCGACGCAGGATCATGCGATGGGCGGCCAGTACCGCCCCACCGGTCACGAGCAGGCAAGCAAGCGCAATGCCCCAGCTCGGCTCCGCAAAGCCGAACAGCGTGAGGATGAGCGTCGACAGCAGCGGCGCAGCATAGCTTGCCGCGCCGAGAATCTGGATATCGCCGTTCTTGACGCCGTAGTCCCAGGCATAGAACGCAGCCCCGACCGGAAAGAGGCCAAGGCCCAGTACGGCGATCCACTGCGCCGTGTTCTCCGGCCAGATGGTTTCCTCCAGGCCAAGATGGCAGAAAAGGGAAAGAATCGACGTCACGAGGCAGAAGATGGTGACAACGTCGGTGGAAACGGCCTCGAAACGGCGCGTGATCAGCGAATAGCCGGACCAGGTGAAGGCGCAGAGGAAGGCCGCGCCATAGCCCACGGCATAGGCGCCCTCGAAATGGAATCCATTACGACCGACGATCAGAACCGTGCCCGCCAGCCCCATCAAGGCGCCCAGGATATGATACCAGCGCAGCCGCTCGCCGGGCAGCAGCGCGGAGCCGACGACGATCAGCAACGGCCAGAGATAGGCGATCAGCCCTGCCTCCACCGCCGGTGCATGGCGCAACGCGGTGAAATAGAGGAAGTGGTAGCCGAACAGGCCGGCAATGCCTGTTATCCAGACCTTGGCGGGTTGCCGCAGCAGCTGCAGGCGCTCGGGTGTGAGCAGGAGGACGACGATACCCGGAATGCTGCCGATAGCAAAGCAGATGGCGAGCAACTGAAATGGCGGCATCTTGCCGGAGGCGACGGTCAAGAGCGCCAGAAACGACCACATCAGAATGGCCGAAAAGCCCGTCAGCGTCGCGCGAAATTTCACCCCTGCCCCCAGTTCGTTATCGCGGACATCCCCGGCCCGCTAAAGCAATTCCAGGAAAATGCACAGCAATTTTCCATCTGGAATTGCGTAAGAACAACAGCGAGAACCGTCAAGTGATTCCGCGAAGCGGTTGACGGGGCTAGCTGCCGTATTTTACGGCCGTGATCGTTACCGTCCCGTATTGCGTCGGGATGCGGACATAGACCGGGGCATAAACATTCATGGTATCGGCCTTGGCAAACCAGATCTCCATATTGTCGCTCTTGGCGAGATAGAGATAGTCCTTGCGCGTGCTCTTGTAGCCGCTCTTCGGCGTGAAGCGCACAGCGCAGGCGATGGTCTTGCCCTTGAAGCCATCGGTCGAGAAGGGATGCGACCCCTTCGGCGACAATTTCAGATCCATGCGCATCTCGCCGTCGAAGACAGCCAGCGTCTGGTTGCAGAGGTTGAGGCTCGGCGTGATCGGAAAGATCATGCCGGATATCGGATCGAGCACAGCCTTCAGGTCCGCTTCCGTAAGGGGAACCCAGGTGTCCGGGCGCTTCGGTTCAGGCGTGATCGTGTTCGACGTCACATTGCCGTTGGCATAGGCGACATCATAGGTGCGCTCTCTCTTGCCGCTCTTGTAGAAGAGCGTGTAGTGCGTCGCCTGCAGCTTGCTGTCGTTGACGACGCCGGTCACATCGGTCCGCGCGTCGATGGAGGTCACGAGATCGGCAAGGCCGGCCGAGGTGATATCGCCGCGAATGGTGAACTGCTTCCCCGTGACCTCGGTCTTGAAATCCGCCCGGGCAATCGGCAGGCCGGCCAGCGAAACGCGATAGCGCGTTTCATGCCGCAGCACATCGGCCAGAGCCATTGACGGCACCGACGCAACGATAGCTGAAATAATAAGCCACTTCCGAATTTGAACCATGATCAAGGCCTTCAACGAGGATCAGGCAAGTTATATAGTCGCTTTGCTCGCCTGCTGCGAGCGCCAGACAACAGCAGCTTTTTGACGGAATTGCGGGAAAACACAAGGTTTGGCTTGACGCGGCCGGCCTCTCTGACTATAGAACCGCAACTTTCCAATTACGGCCTGTTGGATTGCGTGCAGGGCTTTGCCCGAGATGACTATCCGATGGCCTAGAAAAACAAAAGTAGGTGTACCATGTCCCGCATGTGCGAATTGACCGGCAAGGCCGTCCTCGTGGGCAACAATGTCAGCCACGCCAACAACAAGACCAAGCGTCGGTTCCTGCCGAACCTCTGCCAGGTCACGCTGATCTCCGACGTTCTCGGCCAGCGCTATCGTCTGCGCGTTTCCGCTGCAGCGCTTCGCTCGGTTGAACATCGCGGCGGTCTCGACGCTTTCCTTATCAAGGCAAGCGAAAACGAACTCAGCATGCGCGCTCGCCTGCTGCGTCGTCAGATCGTCAAGAAGTCTGCCGAAGCTGCTGTTGCTGCCTAAGCACTAGCGCTTCGCGATATCATTACCGGCTAAGAGGCTTGCACGGATCATTTCCGGACAAGCCTTTTTCCATGTCCGGTTTCCTTCAACTGGTGGCATCTCCCAGGATAAAAAAATGCTGACATTGCGTCATACCCTTATCTACGTTCTGCTGATGACGCTGGTCGTCGTCGCTTCCAATATCCTCGTGCAGTATCCGCTGCAGGCCACCCTCGCCGGCATCAATCTCGCGGATATCCTCACCTGGGGCGCCTTCACCTATCCGGTCGCTTTCCTCATCACCGATCTGACCAACCGCCAGTTCGGCCCCAGGGCCGCGCGCAAGGTCGTCTTCGCCGGCTTCGTCGTCGGCGTCGCGCTGTCCTTCTATACGGCGCAGCCGCGCATCGCGATCGCCTCCGGTTCGGCCTATCTTGCCGGCCAGCTGCTTGATATCTCGGTCTTCAACCGCCTGCGCCGCATGGCCTGGTGGCGCGCGCCACTGTTCGGCTCGCTGATCGGCTCGATGCTGGATACGCTGATCTTCTTTTCCTTCGCTTTCGCGCCTTTCTTCGTCTTCTTCGGACCGAACGATCCCTTCGCGATCGACTCGGCACCGATCCTCGGCGTGTTCTCGACATCTGCCCCGCGCTGGATTTCCTGGGCGATCGGCGATTTCTCAGTCAAGGTGACCGTCGGCCTCGTGATGCTGCTGCCCTATGGCGCGCTGATGAACATGCTGAAGCCGATGTCGCAGGCGCCGACCGCCTGAGCGGTCGATCGTTCGGCGCGGATCATTTCGATGCGCGCCGAGACTCCTTTTACCGATATGACAGGCAGTTCAGGACGGCGGCGGCGAAGGCATCCAGGCTTTCTGCCATCATCAAATGGCCGGTATCGGCAATATTGATCCGCGCCGTGCAGAGATCATTCGCCCAATCGGGAACATCCCAGCCCTCCGCCGAGCGACGTCCGGCAATCAGATAAACGGGAATGTCGGATTGCAGAATGCCGCGCACGGCCTCCAGATAGGTAGGCTCGCCCGTTGCCGCGACCACCGCCTTCGCCTGCGCCTTGATCGTCGACGGCGGCTGATTGGCAAGCCAGCCTCTGGCGAGCGATGACGTCCAATCGTTGATCTGTACGCCTGCGCCGGCGATCCACGCGTCCGGATCGGCTTCATAGCCCGACATGATGCCTGCCACTTCCTCGACCGGCTTCACGGCAATCTGGCCCGACCAGAATGCATCCTTCAGCGTAAAATTTCCTTCGACGCTTGTCAGCGATTCGATGAGTTCGGGGAAATGGCTGGCGACCAGCATCGAAACCGCGCCGCCAACCGAATGGCCGACCAGATGCACCCTGCCCGCGCCAAGGCCGGATATGAAATCCGCGATATGACGCGCCTGATCAAGAAGAGAGAGGCTGCTGGTGTCCGCCGCGCGGTTGCGACCATAGCCGATAAGATCGGGAGCATGAACATCGGCATTTCCGAAAGCCGCCAGGATCTTGGGGTCGCTCAGGCTGCCAAAGAGCCCATGCACCAGCACGATAGGTTTGTCGGGAGCAGACATGTCGAGGAATCCGGTTGTTGGAGCAAAGGTGTCGCTTAGCCCACGACCGAGATTTGCTCAATGCAGGCGCAGCGAATAAATCGGCCGGCCTCGCTTCTAGTTCTGGCTGACGAGATCGTCGTCGCGCAGGCGAAATTCGAGCATCAGGCTGCGCTGCAGGATCGAATGATTGTCGTCCGAGACCAGAATGAGGTGAAGCGAGCCATCGGCGGTGCGAAAGACGTCGATGCCTTCCATATTGTCGATCTGCTCTCGCGTGCTGGCTTCGAAGATGACATTGCCATCCACAACGGCGCCCGGCTTGATATCAGCGCCAGCAATGCGGCGGATGCGCACGCCAAGGCCATGCATCAGCCCGAAGCGCCGCTCCAGCAGCAATAGGTCGCCATCAGGCAGAAAGACGCCATCGCTGACACTGAACTCGCCATCATGCCGGACGGTGAAGCGACCACTCAACGGACCGTCCAGAATGGCGGCAAGCATATTGCCCTCATCATCCCGGCTATCTTCCGTAACGATGACAGCACCGCCGGCAAGCGGGCTCGACTGCGGCGCAATCATCAGCGCCTCGAGGCTGCGATTCGCGCGCAGCTGCAATCTCGGGATCGGGAGTGGCAAGGTGCCGTCAGGTGGTGAAATCTCGAAGCCCGGGTCGGGATAGGCGTCGATGCGATGATATTGTTCGTAGCTGACAAGGACATGATCGTCTCGCAGCGCCAGCCCCTCCGCATCCATACCGCTCCTGCCGGCGTCTGTGCCGCCGTGACGATCGATCATAGGCAAGATACGGGTGTCGCTGATACCCTTCAGCCGGCCCTCATCGTCGCGCTCGATCGCTCCCGTCAGCCAATGACCGGTATCCAGTACCGAAATGAAATGCCGCAGGTCGGAACGGAAACGAATGGCAGAGATGGCTCCGAGAAGCGCGTTGTCCGAACTGAGTTCAAGGCCGCCGACAAATTCCAGCGAACCGAATCGCGTTTCATTCGAGCCCGGCCTGAACGTGGAAATCACCGTGGCGCGGATATTTGCCGGACCGCCTTCCTCGCCATCATCGCCGGCGCTGCAGCCGACAAGCAATGTTGCCAAAACGGCTGCCATCAAAGCAGCCCATGCCCTGGATGCGCGGCGGCCTGAAGGAGCAGTGCCGCCGGCTGGAAAGGGCACCGGCCGCAAGGCCGATGCCGGAAGGAGCGACAGCGGGCTCAGCTGGCGCGGCGCATGCGCGAGCGCGGCATGCTCGTCTGATCCTCGAACAGCGAGGCAAGCTGTTCCGTCATGGCGCCAGCAAGCTCGTCGGCGTCGACGATGGTGACGGCGCGGCGATAATATCGCGTGACGTCATGGCCGATGCCGATCGCCAGCAGTTCGACGGGTGAACGCGTCTCGATCTGGTCGATCACGGCACGCAGGTGCCGCTCCAGATAATTGCCCGGATTAACCGACAGCGTGGAATCATCGACCGGCGCGCCGTCCGAGATCATCATCAGGATGCGGCGCTGCTCACGACGGCCAAGGAGACGGTTATGCGCCCAGATCAGCGCCTCGCCGTCGATGTTCTCCTTGAGCAGGCCCTCGCGCATCATCAGGCCGAGATTGCTGCGCGACCGGCGATAAGGCTCGTCCGCGGACTTGTAGATGATGTGGCGCAGGTCGTTCAGGCGGCCCGGCGTCTGCGGCTTGCCGCTGGCAAGCCACTTCTCGCGCGCCTGCCCGCCCTTCCAGGCCTTGGTGGTGAAGCCGAGGATCTCGACCTTCACGCCACAGCGCTCCAGCGTGCGGGCCAGGATGTCGGCGCAGGAGGCCGCAACCGTGATCGGCCGGCCGCGCATCGAGCCGGAATTGTCGATCAGCAGCGTCACGACCGTATCACGGAACTGCGTATCGCGCTCCATCTTGAATGACAGAGCCTGCATCGGGTCGATGATCAGGCGCGGCAGGCGTGCCGGATCGAGATAACCCTCTTCCAGATCAAAGTCCCACGAGCGGTTCTGCTGCGCCATCAGGCGGCGCTGCAGGCGGTTTGCCAGCCGACCGACGGCACCCTGCAGATGGGCGAGCTGCTTGTCGAGGAAAGCGCGCAAACGCTCCAGCTCGGCCACGTCGCACAATTCCTGTGCCGTCGTGGTCTCGTCGAACTCCTCCGTATAGACGTAGTAGTCGACCTTCTCGTTGAAGTCGGCGAAAGGCGTATTCGGACGGCGGGTCTCGCCCGGCGTTTCGGAATCTTCCTCGCCCTCTTCGCTCATGTCGTCGTCGGAGATCTCGCCGCCGTCTTCGGTCGCGCCGTCTTCCATCTGCTCGTCGGAAGCTTCGCTGTCCTCGGCCGGCGCGGCATCGGAGCCTTCGTCTTCCTTGACGTCGTCGTTATCCTGATCCTCGCCGTTCGGCTTGTCCTCTTCGCTCGGCTGCTCCTCGCTGTCGGGCTCGGATTGCTCGTCGCCATACTCCTCGGCCATTTCCATGGCTGTCAGAATGTTGCGCACGGCACGGGCAAAGCTCTGCTGGTCGTTGATCGCCGAAAGCAAGTTCTCGAGTTGACCGCCGGTCTTTTCCTCGATGAAGGGGCGCCAGAGGTCCAGCACCTTGCCGGCGCTTTCCGGTGGCTTCTGACCGGTCAGTTTCTCGCGCACGATCATCGCCATGGCTTCGCCGATCGGCGCATCCTCGCGTCGTTCGATGCCGGAGAAGTTCGCCTTGGCGTATTTCTCCGTATTCATGGAGTTGATGTTGGCGGCAACGCCGCTCATGCGCAGCGAACCGATCGATTCGACGCGTGCCTGCTCAACGGCATCGAAGATGCTGCGGGCATCCGCACCCTGGGGCGCCATGACGGCATGGACACGGGCATCGTGACATGCGAGCCGCAGCGCCATCGAATCGCCAAGCCCGCGGGTCACCGCGAGCTCATGGGCTGTCGGCCGTTTCGAAAGCTCCGGCAAGCGGATGCGCTCGCCAGTCATCCCCGGGCGTTCATTGGCGAATGCAACCTCGACCTCGGCATCGCCGGCGATCGAGCGCACACAGCCAGTGATCGCCCGGCGCAACGGCTCCATGTCCACCGGGGCACCCGGCTTCGCTTTGGAATTATCTCCGCGACCTGACATGATGTGTCGGCTTTTCCTTAGGCTTCGAGCACGATGTTGGCGGCACTTTCCTTCAGCTCGACACCAAAGGCGCGCTGATAGTGCTCGGCGACCAGCGGCCGCTCCAGCTCGTCACACTTGTTGAGGAAGGTGACGCGGAAGGCAAAGGCGACATCGCCGAAGATTTCCGCATTCTCGGCCCAGGTGATGACGGTACGCGGGCTCATGACGGTCGACAGGTCGCCATTCATGAAAGCCGCGCGCGTCAGGTCGGCAACGCGGACCATCTTGGAGACGGTATCGCGGCCCTTGTCGTTGCGGAAGGACTTCACCTTCGCCAGCACGATATCGACTTCGTTGTTATGCGGCAGGTAGTTCAGCGTCGTCACGATCGACCAGCGGTCCATCTGTGCCTGGTTGATCTGCTGCGTGCCGTGATAGAGGCCGGTGGTGTCACCGAGGCCGATGGTGTTGGCGGTTGCAAACAGGCGGAAGGCCGGGTGAGGGCGGATGACGCGGCTCTGGTCGAGCAGGGTCAGGCGGCCCGAGGATTCCAGCACGCGCTGGATGACGAACATCACGTCCGGACGGCCGGCATCGTATTCGTCGAAGACGAGCGCGACATTGTGCTGGTAGGCCCAGGGCAGAATACCGTCCTTGAATTCCGTAATCTGCAGACCATCCTTGACGACGATCGCATCCTTGCCGACGAGATCGATACGGCTGACGTGGCTATCGAGGTTGATACGCACGCACGGCCAGTTGAGGCGCGCAGCGACCTGCTCGATATGAGAGGACTTGCCAGTGCCGTGGTAGCCCGAGATCATCACGCGGCGGTTATGAGCAAAGCCGGCGAGAATGGCGAGCGTGGTCTCGCGGTCGAAGAGGTAATCCGTATCCAGATCGGGCACATAGGCGCTGCCCTGGCTGTAGGCAGGGACGCGGATGTCGGAATCAATGCCGAAAACTTCACGAACCGAAACGGTGGTGTCGGGAACTTCGGAAATATCAAGGTCAATCTTGCTCATCATGTCTCCAGGGCGGGTGGCTCTCACCCTGCCATATCAAACTCAGCCGATTTATCCGAAACGCCGCAGCTTGTTGCCCGCATCCGTTCGGACGGAACAGCGGCGATACTTCTCCGGGACTAAAGCAAAATCTCGGCGCGATGATACGATCGCTTGCGAGCATCCTTGAACAGAGTCCCCGGACAAGAAACGCCGCGTCCGGAAAGTTGACCGAGGTGCAGCCAGCCAAATGCGCACCCTGCCGCGGTTGCCCGCAGCTTCAGCCGATTTGGACCATACCTGATTGAAGGCGGAGAGCAAGGACGGGAATTAACAAAAACCGTTCTGCTTCAATAATTGATAGGCCTGAATAACCGCGCGAAAGCGTTCCTCCGATCCGCGGTCGCCGCCATTGGCATCGGGATGGTGCATTTTCACCAATTCCTTGTAGCGGCGCTTGATTTCCGGGGCCGAGGCGTTGGCGCCGAGACCCATGGTATCGAACGCTTTCGCTTCCAGCGTTTTCAGCTTGCGCTGCTGCGGGAAACGCGGGCCGCGACCCTGTCCCTCGCCTTCCTTGACGAAGCCGAACGGATCGCGGACGCGGGAATAGGAACCCGATCGGATATCGGAATGAAGCGGGCTGTTCTTGGCTGCCTTGTTGACGCCCACGGTCCAGGTCGGACGATGGCCGGTAATGGCTTCCTTCTGGTAGCGCGCGATCTCCCCGTCCGAGAGGCCGGAGAAATAATTATAGCCCTTGTTGTATTCCTTGACGTGCTCGAAGCAGAACAAAAAGAACTGCCCTTCCGCATTGCGCCCGACCGGGGCGCGATGCGTGCCGTGTTTGTCGCAGCCATCCCACTGGCACGTCGGCGGACCCTGTTCGGGCTCCTGCGCGCGTTTGCGGCGAGTGCGAATGCGATCGAAATATTTTGAATCAAGTCTCATGGCGTCCTAATTATGGGGCCTTGGATACCCCACAACAAGAATTGACAAACAGGAATGTTATAGGCTTTGTGGGAGCCTTTTTTCGTGAGCGAGGTCGACGCGGGAATATGGAAACGACACTGCAATCCCGCATTGAGCGGAAGCTCAACGACGCCTTTGCGCCCGAGCGCCTTGCCGTCATCAATGAAAGCCACCTTCATGCGGGTCACCAGCCCGACATGACCGGAACCGGCGAAACTCATATAAGAGTTCGCATCGTTTCCGCCAAGTTTTCGGGCATGCCGCGCCTTGCGCGCCACAGGGCGATCAACGAGCTGTTGAAGCCGGAACTGGATGCCGGCCTGCATGCGCTGGCCGTGGAGCCCGCCGCTCCGGGAGAGGCAGTGCGCTGGTAGGCGGGCACAGCGTATAGCTTAGCCACGCCGGCCCCCAACTGCGCATCAAGCTCCGACAAAATTGAAAAGTGGCGCCATGTTGCCGGCATCCGCGGCCCGAAGAGCGAGGATGTAGGCGTTCCGTCGCTCGTTATCGGCTTGCAGATCCACGCCACTCGCCCACTCAATCGGCGGGTGCCCGAAATAGTCTTGAAGGAAAAGATCAGCCGCTATGCGAGCGTGCCGGCCGTTTCCGTTCGGGAAAGGATGTATCTGCACCATTCTATGATGAAAGCAAGCAGCAGCTTCCTTGGGCGGAAACACCAAATGTCCGGCCCAATAGCGCGCATTGTCCAAGAGGATCCGAAGCTGAACAGATATTTGAAATGGGTCGATACCAATGTTTTTCTCGGTCAGACGATAGGTTCCAGCCCATATCCAAACGTCGCCAAACAACCTCTTGTGGAGTGCCCTTACAAACTCATCCGTCAGGATGTCACCCGTCCGCCGCCGCGCTGCCCAGCGAAGACCGGCCGTGATGTTTGCGCTTTCAAGCTCGTCGAGTTGAAGGCGAGTCGTGATGTGCTTGAATTTCAGTCCCTCGATATCGTCAACGTCAAGCGGCGTCGCGCCCTCCGGTTCCTGAAACATCAATCCGCCGCCCAGAGATCCGATGGTCTTTTTTCCGCGATTTCCCTGGCAAGGCTTTCGATCTCGTCATTGAGAATATCCAGCTGCAGGGCCTGCTTCTCCAAGGCCATATGGGCATTAGTCCGATAGATCATCGACCGTGCCTTTGTCCGCGCTTGATCCATGATCATCTCTTCAACGGAACCCTTCGGCACGATGCCATAAACGAAACGCCCTCCCATCGCTTCCGCAAGCTTTTCCAGCTGCCCGATGGAAATCGTCTTCAAACGCTCATTTTGCTCCGCCTGATAAATCGCACCACGGCTTACCGCCAGCCGACCCGCAAGCTGCTGTACGGACATTCCAAGCGCCTTCCTCATAGTGGTTATCCAGCCTTCAGGCGGCGAATCGCTCCAGAGCTGGCCCGCAGCTTTATCGACCAGCCTGGCATATTGCTTCGCCACTGCTTTTTTTACACTCATCGAGTTTGCCGCCAACACCTATTTGCCCATCTATAGCTATACGATTTTAAAAATTTTGTACAGGCAAAGCGATACAAAAACATAAAAATTGTATATCTATATATATACATATAAAGCATAATTGCGCAGTCAACGCTTAACATGAGGTACTTCCTCATGCTTTTCACGACCAATTTATCTCTTGAGATCAAGCCTACTCCGGCTTTGCCTCTTCCGTCTCGGCGGGGCGAATACGCAGCTTGGTGATGCGGTTCTTTTCCCGCTTCATGACGATGAAGCGCTTG
Source organism: Martinezella sp. CNPSo 3964 (assembly GCF_057784375.1). NCBI lineage: Bacteria > Pseudomonadati > Pseudomonadota > Alphaproteobacteria > Hyphomicrobiales > Rhizobiaceae > Martinezella > Martinezella sp. CNPSo 3964. The sequence continues at coordinate 656,065 of NZ_JBXSOW010000003.1, read as the reverse complement.
CCGTAGAAGGTGAAGGCTTGGCGCTCTTCGGGGATGGTCATCGATTCGTGGATGACGAGGCCGGCGATCGTCGTCGCCTCCTCGTCGGGCAGATCCCAGTCGAGCGCGCGGTTCAGGTCGCGAATCGGCACGACGCCATCGACGACGATCGAACCGTCGGCTTCCTGGCGCACACCCTGGATATCGAGGTCGTGCTCGTCGGCGATATCCCCAACGATTTCTTCCAGAATGTCTTCCAGGGTGACGATGCCCTGCACCTCGCCATATTCGTCGACGACCACGGCGAAATGCTGCTTGCGGCGCAGGAAGGCATTGAGCTGGTCTTCGAGATTGGTGCTGTCGGGCACGAACCAGGGCTTTTGCGCGATCTTGACGATATCGAGGTTTTCCGGCTCGACATTGCGCTCCGCCAGCGCCCGCAGCAGATCCTTGGCATGAACGACGCCGATGATGTTGTCGATCGTGCCGCGCCAGAGCGGCATGCGCGTATAGGGGCTGTCGAGGATCGCGCGCACCACGACCTCGGGCGGATCGTCGGCATTGATGGCCCGCATCGCCGTGCGGTGCACCATGATGTCGGACAGCTCCAACTCGCCGAGATCGAGCACGCCGCCCAGACGGTCGCGATCGGCCTTGACCACGGAACCCTCACGGTGAAGCAGGTCCACGGCGCCGCGCAGCTCCTCATGCGCCGATAACATCGACACCTCCCTGGAGAGGTTGATGCCGAACAGGCCAAGGATCCAGCGAACGATGGCATTGACGAAACTTGAGATCGGGCCGACGAAGGCAACGAACAGCCGCACGGTGCCGGCCACATTGAGCGCGAAGCGATCCGGCGTTGAAATCGCCCAGCTTTTCGGCAGCACTTCAGCAAAAATGACGAGAATGACGGTCATCGCCGCCGTCGCCAGCGCCACGCCGGAATTGCCGAACAGGCCGAGGAAGACGCTGGTCGCAAGCGAAGAGGCCAGGATGTTTGCGAGATTGTTGCCGATCAGCAGGGCACCGATCAGCCGGTCGCGACGCTCGATGAGGCGCCGCACGATCCCGGCCTGTTCGTCGCCATTTGCTTCGAGTGTATGGATGCGCGTGCGCGAGACGGCGGTCAGCGCGGTTTCCGAACCGGAGAAGAAGGCTGACAGCAGCACCAGCGCGATGATCGAGACGATCTCGGGCCAATATTCGAACAATACAGCCAGCGTGCCCTCGACGGTCATCAGGGATGCTTTTCCTTCAGGAAACTCAAGACTTCGGAGGACGGCACATCATCGGCAACGAAGGATTGGCCGATGCCATGCGTGAGGATGAAGGTGAGTTTGCCGCTCTTGACTTTCTTGTCCTGCGCGATCGCATCCATCAGCGTTTCGGCTGGCGGCAGCGCACCCGGAATATCGCCCATCCGGGTCGGCAAGCCCACAGCCCTCAGATGCGCCTCGACGCGCCTGGCGTCATCCGGACTTGCCAGATTGAGGCGCGCGGAAAATTCATGCGCCAGCACCATGCCGATCGCGACGCCCTCGCCATGCACCAGCCGGCGGCTGTCATAGGCGGTGGCCGCCTCCAGCGCGTGGCCAAAGGTGTGGCCGAGATTGAGCAGGGCGCGAGGGCCGTTTTCGCGTTCATCGGCAACGACGACGTCAGACTTTGCCTGGCAACTTGCCGCGATCGCCTCGATGCGAGCAGCACCGCCCGAGAAGACTTGCCTCCAGTTCGCCTCGAGCCAGGCGAAGAAATCGGGCTTGTCGATCAGGCCGTATTTGGCGACTTCGGCGTAACCGGCGCGGAATTCGCGCTCGCTCAGCGTATTCAGCACGTCGGTATCGGCTAGCACGAGGTCTGGCTGATGGAAGACGCCGAGTAGGTTCTTGCCGTGATGGGTGTTGATGCCGGTCTTGCCGCCGACCGACGAATCCACCTGCGACAGCAGCGAGGTCGGAATCTGGACGAAACGAACGCCGCGCCGCACGATGCCGGCGGCAAAGCCCGAGAGATCGCCGATGACACCGCCGCCAAGCGCAATCACCGCATCGTTGCGCTCGACGCGCGCCGTCAACACCGCATCGCAGACGGTGATCAGGTGCTCGAAGCTCTTGGTCTTTTCGCCGGCGGGCAAAACGAGGCTGGAGGCCTGGACACCGGCCGCTTCAAGGCTGGTGACCAATGCGCCGAGATAAAGCGGCGCGACGTTTTCATCGGTGATGATGGCGGCCTTGCGGCCCTTCAGCCGCGCGGCGATCTCTTGGCCTGCACGCGCGATCAGGCCGGGGCCGATCAGGATGTCATAGGCACGCTCGCCAAGAGGTACGCGTACGAGACGCTCAGCGGAAGCCGGTGTGATCGCATTCATCGTATTTTGCTTTCTGCTTTCTTTCCCTCGGCGATGGCGGCAAGAACTTCCTTGACCATGATATCCTTGCTCACGTCGCGGGAGAGAACCGTGATATCGGCTTCCGCATAGATCGGATAGCGTGCATTCATCAGGTTCTCGAGGGTCTGTTTCGGATTCTCGGTCTTGAGCAGAGGACGCGTCTCACGCTTGTTCACCCGGTCCCACAGCACGTCGAGATCGGCCTTCAGCCAGACGGAAAGGCTGCCGCGCTTGACATGCAGCCGCGTGCTTTCGTTGATGAACGCGCCGCCACCCGTCGAAACGACGCGTGGGCCGCCCTTGAGGAGCCGCTTGATGACGCGCGTTTCCAGCGCCCGGAACTCCTGCTCACCATAGGCAGCAAACAGTTCGGCGATCGTCATGCGCGACACGCGCTCGATTTCAACGTCCGTATCGACGAAGGGAAGGCCGAGCTGCTGCGCAACGGGCCGGCCGATCGAGGATTTTCCTGCCCCCATCAATCCCACGAAAACGAGATTGCGCTGACCCAGCGCAGCACGCGCCCTGTCTTTGAGGCTCTCGGCAAGGGTCAGGACTTGTTCACTCATCGGCCCATTCACAATTTCTTTGGAAACGGTATCGTCAAATGCACCGGTAGCGTCAAGACGCCGCTGCCGTAAACATGTCTGCAATATCCTTCAGCTAACCCTTGAAGGACATAATTATTGCGCATCGCCACGCCAATGAACGGCGAAGGAGAGTTTTCGAATGCCGACCCTGTTTCGCTTCCTTGTCATCTGCGCGGTCATCGCCGGATCGATCTATGGAGCGATGTGGGCGCTCGTGCTCTTCGTCGATCCCCAACCGCGCGATGTGACGATCCGCGTTGCTCCCGAACGCCTGAACCCGCCGACGACAGGCTCGCTGAAACCATGAGCGGGCAAGCTGAAAATGTACGAGCGGGCAAGAGGGATCTGGGGCGAGTGCATCTGGAAGCCTTTCTCGAGATGATGAGCGCCGAGCGCGGCGCCGCCGTCAACACCCTGCAATCCTACGAGCGTGATCTCGACGATCTCCATACCTTCTTGTCCCAACAGGGCGTGCGCCTGACGGAAGCCGGCTCCAGCGATCTGGGCTCATACCTTTCCAGCCTGTCGAGCCAGGGCTTCAAGCCGTCCTCCCAGGCACGCCGCCTCTCGGCCATGCGGCAATTCTACAAGTTCCTCTATGCCGAAGGTCTGCGCACCGACGATCCGACGGGAATTCTCGATGCGCCGAAGAAAGGCCGCGCCCTTCCGAAGACGATGGGCGTCGATGAGGTGACAAAGCTTCTGACCCAGGCAGAACAGGAGGCGGCGGTCGAAGGGCCTGACCGGCTGCAGCGCTTGCGTATGCTGGTGCTTCTGGAAATGCTCTATGCGACGGGTATGCGCGTGAGCGAACTCATCTCTCTGCCGGCAAAGGTGCTGGATCAGGAAGGCCGCTTCCTGATGATCCGTGGCAAAGGCAACAAGGAGCGGCTGGTGCCGCTGTCGCATTCCGCCATTTCGGCGTTGAAGACCTATGGACGGCTGCAGGCCGAGATTGCCGCGAACGCCAAGAACCCTGCCCCCGAAAGCCCATGGCTTTTCCCCGCCGCCTCCAGACAGGGCTACCTGCCGCGTCAGGTTTTTGCGCGCGATCTCAAGGACCTTGCCATCCGGGCCGGTCTGACGCCTTCGCTGATCTCGCCGCATGTGATGCGCCATGCCTTCGCAAGCCATCTTCTCGCCAATGGCGCAGACCTGCGCGTCGTGCAGGAACTTCTCGGCCATTCGGACATTTCGACGACGCAAATCTATACACATGTGCTGGAAGAACGCCTTCATCAGCTGGTCCAAACGCATCACCCCCTTGCCAAACAGGCAAAAAAACAGGATTAGGACCGGCATACAGGCTGAAGCCGCCATCTCTCGTAACGGGCAAAAGGATCGGAAACGCACCTCATGCACAATTATCTGGACTTCGAAAAACCCATCTCGGATCTCGAAGGCAAGATTCACGAGCTCAAGAAACTGGCGAGCGAAGACGAAAGCATCGACACGTCCGAAGAAGTCGGGCGGCTTGAAATCCGCGTTCGCGAGGCGATGGCCGATATCTATTCCAAGCTCAACGCCTGGCAGAAGACGCAGGTCGCCCGCCACCCGCAGCGCCCGCATTTCGTCGACTATGCCAGCACGCTCTTTACCGAATTCACGCCGTTGGCCGGCGATCGCCAATTCTCCGAAGACGCCGCCATCCAGGCAGGCTTTGCCCGCTTCCGCGGTCAGCCGGTCGCCCTCATCGGCCAGGAGAAGGGCAACGACACCAAGAGCCGCCTGAAGCACAATTTCGGCAGCGCCCGGCCGGAAGGCTACCGCAAGGCGATCCGCATCCTCGAAATGGCCGACCGCTTCCAGTTGCCCGTCATCACGCTGGTCGACACCGCCGGCGCCTATCCGGGCGTCGGAGCAGAAGAACGCGGCCAGGCCGAAGCGATCGCCCGCTCGACCGAGATGTGTCTCGGCGTGAAGGTGCCGATCATCTCCATCGTCATCGGCGAAGGTGGCTCCGGCGGCGCCATCGCGATCGCCGTCGGCAACCGCGTCTATATGCTCGAACATTCGATCTATAGCGTCATTTCGCCCGAAGGCGCGGCCTCGATCCTGTGGCGCGATTCAACGCGCGCCAAGGAAGCCGCGACCAACATGAAGATCACGGCCGATGATCTGAAAGGCCTCGGTGTCATCGATGGCATCATCTCCGAGCCAGTCGGCGGCGCGCATCGCGATCCGAACGCGGTGATAAGCTCGGCCGGTGAGACGATTGCGAACGCGCTCGCAGAACTTTCCAGCCGTTCGGGCGAACAATTGCGGAGCGACCGCCGCCAGAAATTCCTCAACATCGGTCGCAATCTCTAAGCAGCATTCGGAAAAAGTGATCGCTGAAAGCGGGAATGAGGCCAAACCTTGGCCACATTTCCGTTATCGAAGCTTTTATGGCAAAGAAAAGCTTGCCGGCGCGCCGCAGGCACGTCATAGGCTGGTAAGGAATTTTCAAGTATAAGCCGTCTATGATTCCGTTTCATGCTTCGAGGGGAGTGGCGAAACAGATCGAGCTGCCACTCTTCGCATTTATGGGCTAAGTCAGAATGCGCATCCGTCACCTTGCCTACGTTTCCCTGATGGCGCTGGCCCTCGCCGGCTGCAACGACGCGCTGGACACCGCGTCGATCGACTTGTCGAAGGTGAAGAACAAGGTCGAACAACCGCTTCCGAGCCATATCCTTGCTGACATGGCCAAGAAGGGCATGGACCGCAACTCGCCGATCATGATCCGCATCTTCAAGGAAGAAGGTGCGATGGAAATCCTGAAGGCAAACCAGAACAATCGCTTCGAGGTCATCGCGGATTACAAGATCTGCGCCTGGTCCGGCCGTCTTGGTCCGAAGGTGAAGGAAGGTGACCGGCAGGCGCCGGAAGGCTTCTACATGCTGACGCCGGCCAACCTGAATCCGAATTCGAAATATTATCTCGCCATCAACACCGGCTTCCCGAACCGCTACGATGCCGCCAACGGCCGCACCGGCGCCGATCTGATGATCCATGGCGCCTGCTCGTCGTCCGGCTGCTATTCGATGACCGACCAGCAGGTACTCGAGATCTATGCCTTCGCGCGCGACGCCTTCAAGGGTGGCCAGAAGGCAGTTCAGCTCGAAGCCTTCCCCTTCCGCATGACGGCAGAGAATATGTGGAAGCACCGACTGAGCCCCAATATCGAATTCTGGAAGATGCTGAAGGTCGGCTACGACAATTTCGAAGTCACCAAGCGCCCGCCCGAGGTCGAGGTCTGTGAGAAGAAATACGTCTTCAACCAGCAGGCCAGCGGCCCGTTCAACGCCGGCGGCAAGTGCCCTGTCATGACGACGCCGCCCGCCTTGCAGACAGCGCTTTCGACCTACGACAAGCAGTATCAGGCGGACTATGCCACCGCGTCGAAGAAGTTCGATGGCATGGCCTGGTACGATCCGAGCGAAGCCGAGCGCAAGGCCGTCGTCGCCAAGCAGCGCAAGGGCCACGATATCGCCTATGCCCCCACAGGCACCGCCCTTGCCGCCGGCAAGATGATGAAGGTCGCCGATCTCGAATCGATGATGTCCAACCAGTCTGCGCAGCAGGTGGCACGTGGCGGCACGGCAATCAGCCCGACGGGCAACCCGACGACGGCAAGCATTCGCGTGGCAACGGCGACCCCTGCCCCCGCAGCAGGCGCTCCATTGGCAACCGCTCAGCAGCCCGCGGGCGGCCCGGTCGTTGCAGCCAACGTCCCGGCGAATGTGCCGATCCCGACAGCAAACCCGATGAACCCCGGCCTCGATGCGCTCGCCTATGCGCCAGCCCCCGCCGTCGAGACTGCGCAGACCGAGGCCAAGAAGCCGCCCTTCTGGAAGTTCTGGGCCAAGAGTGAATAGTCCGGATACCGAGATCTACGATCTGCGCGGCCTGAAATGTCCCTATCCGGCGATCAAGACGGAAAAGCGCCTGCGCGGCATGGCAAGCGGCGCGACATTGACCGTGGAAACGACGGACCCGCTTGCCACCATCGACATCCCTCATCTCTGCAATGAAAAGGGCCACACGCTTCTCGTGAGCGAGAAGACCGACAGCGGCCATCGATTTGTGATCCGCAAGGGGTGATCATTTGCGACCGGGGCCATCCTCTTGGTTCGAGGGTCGCCATGCTCCCACCTTACCATGAAGATGGAGCGACTGCGGGTTATCCTTGTCGCGCCGCCTTCTCTCCGATCATGGGCGATAGTGTGGCCAAGATCAGCCTCACCCTGAGCCTGTCGAAGGCCGAGGCGGGTTGTTGGATCTCATCAGGATTTAACTAAAACTTCATCCCCGGCACGGCGAGCGGATTGTCCTGCAGCGCCGCCCTGTCCGGCGTATCCACGCGCGGCTTGCTGAGAAAGGCGTCGAACAGGCCCTTCACGAAATCCTCAGGCAGATCCTTGGTAATGATGACCATGCGCGTGCGCCGGTCTTCGGGATCGGGCCAGGCCGGCAATCGTTCGGGCGCATGAAAGATGTTCTGCACGCCATGCAGCACGACGGGCCGCTCCGGCCGGTCGGACACCGCAACGATCGCCTTCATGCGCAGCAACTTCTCGCCATGGGCGGAGCGGAGGAGGTCGATGAACATCTCCAGCGCCATCGGATCGATAGGCTGGGTCTCGACGATCGAGAAGGATCGGATCGAACCGTCATGGCGCGTGACGTCATGGGCGTGTTGATGCCGATAGCCGTGGTGATGCCCGTGATGGTGGTGATGACCATGATCGCCATGATGGTGGCCGTGATCATGGTCATCATGATGATGATCGTCGTCCGCCTCCAGCTCGTCCTGCAGCCAGCGGCCGACATCGGCAATCTTGGATGCGGGATCATAGAGGCCGTTGATGAGAATGGCGGCGCGGCCGGCTTCGTCGCTGTCGGCGTTCAGGATCTGCGCACGCGGATTGAGTGCCCTCAGCCGGTTCTCCAGCTGCTCTTCCGGCACAGCTCCGGCAATCCCGGTCTTGGACACGATCAACCGATCGGCAACCGCTACCTGTTTGCGCGCCTCTTCGTGATTGTCGAGCGTCTGCAGGCCGTTGACGGCATCGACGACGGTAATCACGCCATCCAGATCGAAATTGGTCGCGATGATCGGATTGCCCATGATCGACTGCATGACCGGTGCGGGATCGGCAAGGCCGGTCGTTTCGATGACGACGCGCTTCAGCGGCCGGATACGGCCGGTCTGCATCGCGTCCATCAGATTTGCCAGCGTATCCACCAGCTCGCCGCGCACCGTACAGCACAGGCAACCATCGGAGAGCTCGATGATGGCATCGCCGGAGCTTTCCACCAGCAGATGGTCGATGCCGACATCGCCGAACTCGTTGATGATGACGGCTGCATCGCGCATATCCTCATCCTTGAGGATACGGTTGAGCAGGGTCGACTTACCCGCACCGAGAAAGCCGGTCAGGATAGCAACCGGCACTCTTTGCTGCGAAACGCTCATGGTGAAATCCGATATTTAGAAAGTGGGACGCGGCATCGGGATCGGCACGCTGGACGCGCTGCCCGAAACGGCGATCTTATTGTCCTTCGTCGCCTTGTCGCCTCTGGCCGTCACATCGTCCTTGTCGCCCTTGGCGGCGGTTGCGATATCCTGACCGCCGATCAGGCCGGCATAGACGAAATTGGGCTCATGGTCCATTTCGTGGATATAGGGCGACTGCACCTTGGTGCGGCCAAAAGGATCGCGGGTTTCGCTGCGCGCCTGCGCGCCCTTGGTGCTGCAGATGTCGGCCGTGACATCGGCGACATCGGCCGCAAGCGGCGCGTCGGGCCTGAGGGTCGCCAGCGTATCGCGGGTGGACAGCTGGTTCTGGAAACCCTTTTCCAGGAAATTGGCGGAATCGTCGGCGCGCGCCGCCAGGCTGTCGGTGCCGAGCACGACCGAGATCAGCGTGCGGCCATTGCGGGTTGCCGAGGCGATCTGGTTGAAGCCGGCCGCGCAGATAAAGCCGGTCTTCATGCCATCGGCGCCGTCGAAGCGGCCGATGAGCATGTTGATGTTCGGCACCTGCTTGACGCCGTTGGTGAAACCTTCGAGCGAGAAATAGCCGGCATATTGCGGAAACTCGCGGCGAAGCGCGACACTGAGAATGGCGAGATCTCGCGCCGTCGTATACTGCCCCTTGCCGGGCAGGCCGTTCGGATTGATGAAATGCGAGTCGCGCATGCCGAGGCGGGCAGCCTCCGCATTCATCCGTGCCACGAAGCCCTGCTGCGAGCCGCCGACCGTCTCGGCGACGGCCATGGCGAGATCGTTTGCCGATTTGACCAGCATCATCTTCAAGGCATTGTCGAGCGTCATCTTCTGGCCCGGCTTGAAGTACATCTTCGCCGGTGGCTGCGCCGCTGCAAGCTTCGACATCACGACAGGCGTATCGAGCCGGATCTGGCCGGACTGGAGCGCCCGGAAGGTGACATAGGTCGTCATCAGCTTGGTGAGCGAAGCGGGATACCAGCGGCGAAACGCCTCCTGCTGGTCGAGGACGCGGCCCGTGCTGACATCGACGAGAATATGCGGATTGGCTCCGGCCGTCTGCGCGGTCGAAAGGAAAAGCATGGATGCTGCTGCGGCCATAGGAACGAGCCGCAGGGCGGCATACAAACGATTCTGCTTCGTCGGCACGATCTATCCTTCAGAAGTCCGGAATTTTCTCGAAAGCTTCGTCTATTTAACCTATATGGCTAGGAGAAGGCAAAGGCGATTGACGACTTTATTTCCCGCTGGCACGCCACAAAGGCCGCGACAAGCTCGCTAAGGCTGTGCCAAGGACCCGCAAGTTGAACCAGAATCGATATTGAGCAGCAGGAAAATCAGCATGCCGATCTTGAACAGAGCCGCAGAACTCCAGGGCGAAGTGACCGAGTGGCGCCGCCATATCCATGCGCATCCCGAACTTCTCTATGCGGTGGAGAATACGGCCGCCTTCGTGGCCGAAAAACTGCGCGCCTTTGGCGTCGACGAGGTGGTGACCGGCATCGGCCGCACCGGCGTCGTCGGCCTGATCCGCGGCAAGGGCGAGGGACGCACGATCGGCCTGCGCGCCGATATGGACGCGCTGCCGCTCACCGAGATCACCGGCAAGCCCTATGCTTCCGAGACCCCCGGCAAGATGCACGCCTGCGGCCATGACGGCCACACCGCCATGCTGCTGGGTGCTGCGAAATACCTTGCCGAGAACCGCAATTTCAACGGCAACATCGCCGTCATCTTCCAGCCGGCCGAAGAAGGCGGCGCCGGCGGCGACGCCATGGTCAAGGACGGCATGATGGAGCGCTTCGAGATCGCCGAAGTCTACGGCATGCACAACATGCCGGGCCTGCCCGTCGGCCATTTCGCCATCCGCAAGGGCGCGATCATGGCTGCGACCGATGAGTTCACCGTCTCGATCAAGGGTGTCGGCGGCCATGCCGCCATGCCGCACATGACGATCGACCCGATCGCCATCGGCGCGCAGATCGTCTCCAATCTTCAGCTCATCGCCTCGCGCAGCGCCAACCCACTGAAATCGGTGGTGGTTTCCGTCACCAAGTTCAACGCCGGCAATGCGCATAACGTCATCCCGAACGATGCGAGCTTCGCCGGCACGGTGCGCACGCTCGATCCCGAGATGCGCGACCTTGCCGAGCAGCGCTTCAAGCAGATCGTGACGGGCATCGCGACCAGCCACGGCGCCGAAGTCGAGATCGAATTTCATCGCAACTACCCCGTCACCTTCAACCATGCCGACGAGACCGATCACGCGATTGCAGTCGCCGAGGAAATCGCCGGCACAGGCAATGTCATCCCGGATATCGACCCGATGATGGGCGGCGAGGATTTCTCCTACATGCTGCTTTCCCGCCCCGGCGCCTTCATCTTCGTCGGCAACGGCGACAGCGCCGGCCTGCACAACCCGGCCTACGACTTCAACGACGAAGCCATCGCCCACGGCATTTCCTACTGGGTACGGCTCGCCGAACAGCGCCTCAACGCCTGAGGCTTGATAATCACCCCGCGCAGCCGACAGGGCCGCGCGGGGGCGCACGTTCAAGACAGATTGTCTCCACGACGCAAAAAGGCTTGGCTTCGGGCCTTTGCTTTTGTATGGATCATGCCGAGTGGTCTCGTAGCTCAGCAGGATAGAGCATCAGATTCCTAATCTGAGGGTCACGCGTTCGAATCGCGTCGAGATCACCAAACAATTTCAAAGCGATAAGCTCGTTGCACCCCATTGAATTTACTCCGATTTGCATACCAGGGTAACAGATGGGGTAACGCATGATGTTGGTTGGCCAACGAATTTGTGGCGCGACTCGACGTTTGGCACTGTGGCGCGGCGCGACCTTTGGCACGGATCGTGCGTTAGCTTTGGCACGGCAAAATAAAACTTAATTCCCGACTGGCGGAAGATTGCGGGCATTGGCTGTCAACCAATCCATGATTTCGCCAAGTTCTTTAAGCTCTAGCGCGTCTGCGAGCACCGATTTCGTCGCAGGTAGCATTGTTGCCTCCTGCCTACAGCGATCCATTGCCCTGAAGATGCGCATGAAGTCGTATGGGTATTTAGCAAACAAGACAACAATCGCGTGACCGTCGCGGTATCGCCTTAGCTCGGTGCGAAGCGCATTTGTCGTAGACGCGATCAGGGTTTGATCGCTCTCGTTGTTTACAATCTTGTTCCGGAGAACGATGTCGGGGAACGGAGGCATCATGTTTCCGAAGCCATCGTCTACTGGTTTACCGCCGTCAAACGTCCATCCGTTTGTGTATTGACGCAACCTAGTTGCGAGCAGCGATGCGTGGGCTTGAAATTTGGCGACGGCCTCGGCCTCAGTGCTCGCTTTAACAAGCAGTTCAGTTTGTACCGCGAGGAGTTCTGCCTGTCTTCGCGCCTCTTCGACCTGGGCTTCCATAACCGTTCTATTTTGTTCGAACTCCCTCCTGGTCCGAGAGAGTTCGCGCCGCTGCTCCTTCAATTCTTGAGATTGAATGTATACGGCAAGGGCGACCCAGAAGAAGCCGACTGGCGCAAACACCCCTTGAAGATATGACCCGAAACTACCTGGATCGAGACACAAGATTGTTGGTCGGCAATCCCCGGTAGGAGCCTTCAGATAGGTGTAATAGATTGCGCATGCGGTCCAAGCCATCGTGGCAAGAATCGCCACGCCAAACGCAACGCCGTTACCCCTTACCTTCTCCTCAATTTTTGCAGTCACCACAGCACGCGCCTTCAATGCCAACTAAAAGGCATTGGTACCTTTTCCGCCCACGATTGAATAGTTCTACACAACTCGCTCGGCCTGGAAATTGGAGAACGTGCAGGTGGTGCGGGGAAGCTTCCGGAAAGAAGGTTAGTTACGCCAAACAATTCCCTTGCCCTCCGCTATCGTGCTCCCAAAGCAGAGCCCTTGGCTTCCGCGACTGAAGTCTGTGCATCATTGAACGCCCGATCAGCGTCGGGCAGCAGAAAACTGGTTCGCAGCGCCTCTTCAATTCCCTCCCTTGTGGTGACGTACACTCCCAATTCCGCTGCACGCGAAAGTTCTGCCTCTACACTGCTTCGCGGAAGCGAGGTAACCATTGCCGGCAACACTGCTAAATGGGCATTTCCGGATTTCTCCAATTGCTCTCTTACCTGATTTGCCCGCGCCACAACCTTCGGCAGCTTATTGTCTTCTTTCAGCATACCCATAGTGCATTCAACAACGATTACGTTGCCCGATGGCGTGGTAACCAGGAGGTCGGGACCCTCTTTCAGCTCAGGAATGGAACTTGTGCCAATCAGTGCGATGCTAAAGCCCCGAATCCACAGCAGCCACGAGATCGCCGTCTCAAAATCGTCCGATCTCGCTCCCTTGCCGGGTTGCCGGAAGAGAACTTCTGTGAGCTTTTTTAGCTCTTTGTCGAAGACCTCATAAGCCGATCTTCTGGGGTTCTGATGGTTATTTGGATCAATGATCCAGCCGAAACTTTCCGCACGTCCTTGATAGCCTGCGAAGCATTGCACAATCGCGGCGTTTGGCACTTTAATCTTGCTCTTGCCTCGCAACACTTGGCCGTCGTCACTCCACTCAAGCTCCTTTCCGACTAATTGACCGCGTGAGACGACCTCCCGGTTGCTCAACACTTTATAGCCAAGAAAGGCCTCATCGGCCTGATAAGGTTGCGAAAGAACTATGCCAATTGTGGCTTCGGTGCCGTCAACACGATGGTTTAAATCGACCACAACTACAGCCGGGGCGACAAGCTCTATCGTGACAAACCCGCGTTGGAAGTTCATGTGATATTTGCCCAACAGCTCATCGATGCTGTCGTAGGGCGGGTTCGCGCCGCGGACTTCCCAATCGAGTGATCGCCGGTCGACCAGTGTCTCCCGTTCGGGACCACTGACTGCTAAGACATCCAGCCGGGATTGCTGACCTGCCGGATGAAACTCTTCATACTCCCAGCGATAGCCGCCATCGAACTTAGGAAAGACAAACTCTCCCTCAGGTGTTTGCACGCGTCCGCGTTCTACGTCAGCAAGAAGATCAGCTAACGGCCCGTAGCTTTCCGACAGCAAGAACCGTCCTGCACGTATATTCGCTGATTGAAACGCCGATGGACTGTCGCCAGCGGGCGGGTCGAGCAAAATCCGTCCCTGCAGCAAAAACCATTGATTCGCGGATAGCACCGCAAAATATACGAAAGTAGCGCGTCCCATGGACGGGCGAAGCCGGTCTGCCGCTGAAAGAAACCGCTTGATAGAATTGTTTTCCATATCGTTGCTCGCCTTTCGAGTGATCAGCTTCGTTCCATTAATACCCCGTTCCCGAACTACATCAAATTACAAAACGGTTCTTGCAAATAGCCTTGAATCTCCCCTGTGGATGTCGTTTCGAAGGCTATCGGCTGGAGGGATTTCGCAAGAACTGGGTGCCTGTCAAAGACCCGGATCTCGAAATGAGGCTGAAATGCCGCCGCTGCCAGAAGCATGGTGAAGCCATTTTCATATTCAGACGAGCGAAGCGCTAGGCGAGACCTCAGAGGCGGCACGAGGCCGCGCCCGGTATGCAACGCAAGCACTGCGGCTTCTGCTGCCGATCGCAGATAGCGTCGGCTTCGGCAAGATAAGCATCATCTGCAACGAAGATAACCTTGCATCGAAGCGCGTTATCGAGAGAACAGGTGGTGTGCTCTGCCGCAAAGGCACGGATCCATCTGATTCTCCGGACATAACGAAGCTGTTCTACGATCTGCCAACTATTTGTAATTAAACGCATCCGGGTGATTACCCAGACTGCCCGTCAGCGCCGCATATAAAATCGTCCTGCCATCGATCGCTTCATTACCGGGACCGATGTTCATCCAGGTCAGCTTTTCGGATACGGTTTTCTGGTCGGCGACCCGAAGCACTCCATACATGATCTTCTTGCCGGGATCGTACAGGACGGCGATCTGCTCGTCGCCGCAGTCGTGCTGCTTGCAAGCGCTCATGACGTAGACCTTGTTTCCCCCGAATATGACCTCGTTGCCGGGGGATTCGACCGTCTTGCCGTTGATCCAATCCGGCAGCTTGCGTCCTTTCGCCATCGCCTTGAAGGTGGCGCTTGCCGCCGGATCCGAAGCTATTTCGCGGAATGTCGTGGGATGATCTTGTGCGGATGCACTTGTTGCGGCCGACAGGATGCTGGTGAAGGCTGCGGCCATCATAAGCTTTTTCATGTGTCTCCCTCAAAATGAAATGCAGGTTGGTGTTCTACCGAACGCAGGATAAACGAGGACTGAAGCTTGCGCTCAGCCGACGGCTATTCTGTTCCTCACCAGCCGCACACCTGGAATGGATTCCGCGACCGCGGTTGCCCGCTTCACCTCCTGATAGGTCGCGACCGAGCCGTCCAGGCGGATTTCCTGACCCGCCGCAGTCACTGTGACATCGGAAGCATCGATTCCGCCGGCAACGGCAAGCGCATTGGCAACCGCAGATTCGAGCGCTGAGCGCCTCGCCTGCTCGTTCTCCAGATAAAGTTCCATGCCGTGAAAGGTTGCCGCCTTAAAAACCATTCGTGACCCTCCGCATTCGAGTGGTCGGGAAACGCGGCACATCGCATTTGGTTCAAAAAAGGCTGAAAAATATCGCCAAATCAGTGATTTCGCCTTTCGCGCGCATTTTCGATCGTGCTGGAGGTTGCATAGAGGCGGACTTGCCGCTCCCGGCAATCCCCTGTAGAGCCATGGGGAACAGCAGCAAATGCGGATACCTGAATGAACACCGGCAGCACGGCGCGTCGTCGCCTGACGATATTGGGTTCGACCGGCTCCATCGGCCAGAACACGCTCGACGTCATCGCCCAGCTTGGCGGACGCGATGCCTTCGATATCGCCGCGATCACCGGGCATGACAATATCGAACTGCTGGCCGAGCAGGCCAGGGCTTGCGGCGCCGCCTTCGCCGTTACCGCCAGGGAAGAACGCTATCAGGATCTGAAGGATGCGCTCGCCGGATCCGGCATCGCCGTCGGCGCGGGCAAGAATGCTCTGATCGAAGCCGCCTCCATGCCCTCGGATTGGGTGATGGCGGCGATCGTCGGCACAGCCGGCCTGGCGCCGACGCTGGCGGCCGCGCGCCGTGGCGCCGATATCGCGCTTGCCAACAAGGAATGCCTCGTCTCCGCCGGCGATCTCTTCGTGCGCGCCGTGACGGAAGGCGGCGGCCGGCTGATCCCGGTCGACAGCGAACACAGCGCCATTTTCCAGGCGCTGGAAGACGACCAGCAGCACGCAGTGGAACGCATCATCATCACCGCGTCGGGCGGCCCCTTCCGCACCTGGACGCGCGAGCAGATGGCCAACGTCACGCCCGCCACAGCCCGCGCCCATCCCAACTGGTCGATGGGCTTCAAGATCTCCATCGGCAGCGCCTCGATGTTCAACAAGGCGCTGGAGATGATCGAAGCCAAGCATCTCTTCAATGTGCGGCCGGACCAGATCGAAGTGGTGGTTCACCCGCAATCCGTCATTCATTCGATGGTCGGCTATACGGATGGCTCGGTGCTGGCGCAGCTCGGCTGTCCCGACATGCGCACGGCGATCGGCTATGCGCTCACCTACCCCGCCCGCACGAAACTCAGCGTCGACCGGCTGGATTTCGCCAAGCTCGCCCGGCTCGATTTCGAGGCGCCGGATGAAGTCCGTTTCCCGGCTCTGCGCCTTGCCCGCACGGCGCTGGAGCGCGGCGGCCTGCAGGGCGCGATCATGAATGCCGCCGAGGAAATCGCCTTCCATGCCTTCGTGGATGGCCGCATCGGCTTCCTCGAAATGGCCGATATCGCCGAAGCCGTCATGGATGAGATGATTGCGACCGGCAGCGCCGAAACCATGGATGCCGTCTTCGCCGCCGACGAGGAAGCCCGCAGCCGCGCGGCCGTGCTGGTCGCCCAGCGCGACAAGGCAGCCTAAACTTCATCGCCGACAAAGCCTCCGGACAGATCATTCATGCCGCTTCACCTCGAAACGCCGCTCCTCGAATCCCGCCCGCTCAGCCAGGCATCGGGACGTTCCATCTGGCTGAAGATGGATGCGCTCCAGCCGCCCGGCTCCTTCAAAATCCGCGGCATCGGCGCTGCCTGCGAACATCATGCGAGAAACGGCAAGCAGCGCTTTGTCTCCTCCTCAGGCGGTAATGCCGGCATTGCTGTCGCCTATGCCGGCCGCCGCCTTTCGATCCCCGTATCGGTCTTCGTTCCCGAGACGACGACGGATCGGGCGAAGGCGCTGATCCGCCAGGAGGGCGCCGAGGTCTTCGTGCATGGCGCATCCTGGCAGGAGGCGAACGAACGCGCGCTTCAGGCAATCGATGCCGAGACGGCTTTCATCCATCCTTTCGATGATCCGCTGCTCTGGACCGGACACGCGACGATGATCGACGAGGTCGTCAGAGCCGGCGTGCAGTTCGATGCTGTCGTCCTTTCGGTCGGCGGCGGCGGGCTGTTGGCAGGCGTCTCGGAAGGGCTTGACCGCAACGGTCTGCAACATGTTCCGATCATCGCTGCCGAGACGGACGGAGCTGCCTCGCTCGCAGCTGCGGTGACATCAGGCAAACCAGTGGAATTGCCCGCCATCACCAGCATCGCAACATCGCTTGGCGCCCGCAAGGTTGCCGAGCGTGCCTTTGAAATTACTCAAAACAGGCCGGTCGATAGCATTGTCGTCAGTGATCGGGCTGCCGTCGATGCCTGCCTGCGCTTCCTTGACGATCACCGCGTCCTCGTGGAACCGGCTTGCGGTGCTGCACTGGCCGTCGCCTATACCCATGCCGATCGCCTGGCACACTTTGAGCGCGTGCTGATAATCGCCTGCGGCGGCGCGACCGCGACCCTCGCCCAGCTGCAGGCCTGGCAAGCATCCTGATCGCTGCCGGAAGCTTGGCGGCGGCGCCCTTCCATGCAAATGGCCCGGTCTCGCTCCGGCAAGACCATCAGTGGAGCGTATAGAGGAGAGTGCCGTAACCGAGCTGGTCGTAACCGCCACTGTTCGGGCCGTAGTCGCCGCCACCGCCCTCGGGGCGAAGCTTGGACGCGAAGGCGGAAACATAGGGGGCATTGAGCCCCTTCAGGACGACATAGTGATTATAGAGCATTTCCCAGACCGGCCGCGCCGTTCCCCTGCCCGCGTCTGAAATCGATGTCTGGGTGACATCGCTGTTCTTGTAAGTCGTGTACGGCACCTCATGGCCGAGATTGTATTTGGCGGCATATTCGGCGCCGGCAAGCACGAGGTTGTTGTCGTAGCCATAGAGATCGTCGCCCTGTGACCAGGCCATCTGGCAGATCGCGCCGACGAGAGCGATATCGAGCGTCGTATGTCCCTGATCACGCCCGGATTCCTGGACCTGAGCCAAGCCCCCATCATAGACCTTCCAGAAGGTCTTGTTCAGCGCACCATTCCCGGCGCCGCTGTGGAGATAGTCGATCGCTTCCTTGTAGATATCGGCTCTGTCGGTCAGCACGCCGATCGCCAGCATGGAGGCGAGGTTCGAGAGATCCCAATTCGCCCAATAGTGGTCCACCTTGGCGCCATTGTGCCTGACCAGAAAATCATGGTTCATGGGGTAAAATACCCTGAGCATCATGCCCTGGAACCTCGCCAGGTCGTCTGCTCTCCAGCCGCCATAGCCTCGCAGGATCTCCGCTGCATTGGCCATCTCATAGCCGTAGATCCCCGACGCGAGAAACTTGTCCGACGTACCGTCTATTTCCGTCAGCGTCGACGACCAGGCGTTCAACACCTCGACCGCCTTGGCCGCGTAAGCCGCATCGCCGCTGATCTTCCAGCGGAGAGCCAAGGCGTAGGCGGCAGCGGCATCATTGAAGATCAGCGCATAGTTTTGAGCATGAACGCCGTCATCACCACGAAAAATATTGGAAACCGGCCGGGGCTTATAGCTCAGCGACGCGTGCTTGTTGCTGACCAGCATTTGCCAGCCAGCGACGGTTGGCTTGGAACCGGCGGCGATCTGCTTGATGAGCAGATCGAAATCCGACTGGCTTTGCAAGAGGCCTGGATGGACAAATGTTCTTGTAGCGCTGCCTGTCGTGATCGTGTCGGCCTGGTTAATGGCAGCGCCGTTGGGGGAAGCCTTGCCAGACGTCGAATTGCCGTTCGCCGCCGAAGCCTGAGTTTCGTTACTCATGAGGCTGAGGCAAAGTCCCATCGCAACAAGCAAACCAGCTCTTATTCGCTTGCCGCTATGGTCGTACAAATACATCGTTCACCCGGAGCTATCGCAAGATATTCCCCGCGACCGCCGGTTCTTGCAGGCTTCAAAACAGCCAATCCACCGACCGTCACGACTAATCCCCACGCCGTAGATCATGGGGCGCCGTGTTATTACTCCGAATTTTTGAGAGTTTGAACAGCCTGCGTTCGCTAAGTGAATGCCGCTTCCAGAAAACAGCGCATAGCGGATTTCACCTGCGCATTTCGTATTATTATCGAACTCGGAAACAACAATGCCGACCGCAGGCACACTGCGACCGGCATATTTGCGACGGGCGAAAAGCCTGGCCTTACGCGACAGCCCGGGCGAGTGCACAGCGCGACCAAAGCGCATGCAGTGCGCCGACCAGCTGCTCGATATCACCATCCGAATGCAGCGGCGTCGGCGTGATGCGCAGACGCTCGGTCTTCTTCGGAACAGTCGGATAGTTGATCGGCTGCACATAGACACCGGCGTCGAGCAGCAGGTCGGAAATCCACTTGCACTTGGCGGCATCGCCGACCATCACAGGCACGACGTGGCTTGGGTTCGGCATATGCGGGATGCCCGCTGCATCGAGTTGGGCACGCAGCTTGCGCACGCGATCCTGATGACGCATGCGTTCGAACTGGCTGACCTTGAGGTGCTGGATCGAGGCGACGGCGCCTGCAGCCAGAGCTGGCGGCAGAGACGTCGTAAAGATGAAGCCGGACGCAAACGACCGGATGAAATCACACAGCGCGGTGGAGGCGGCGATGTAGCCACCCATGACACCGAATGCCTTGCCGAGCGTGCCTTCGATGACGGTCAGACGATCCATCAGTCCCTCGCGCTCGGCAATGCCGCCGCCGCGTGGGCCGTACATGCCGACGGCATGCACTTCATCGAGATAGGTCATTGCACCGTACTTGTCGGCGAGATCACAGATTTCCTTGATGGGGGCGATATCGCCATCCATGGAATAGACGGATTCAAACGCGATCAGCTTCGGTGCCTTCGGATCGGCGGCCTTCAGCTTGGCTTCGAGATCGTGCAGGTCGTTATGCTTCCAGATGACCTTGTCGCACTTCGCATAGCGAATGCCTTCGATCATCGACGCATGGTTGAGCGCATCCGAGAAGATGATGAGGCCGGGAATGCGCGCACCGAGCGTGCCGAGCGTCGCCCAGTTGGAGATATAGCCCGAGGTGAAGATCAGCGCGGATTCCTTGCCGTGGAGATCGGCGAGTTCCTGCTCGAGCAGAACATGATAGTGGTTGGTGCCAGAAATATTCCGGGTGCCTCCCGCACCCGCGCCACAGTGATCGATCGCTTCCTTCATCGCCTCGATCACTTTCGGATGCTGGCCCATACCGAGATAGTCGTTGGAGCACCAGACAGTCACTTCCTGCGGGCCATTGGCCGTATGCCTGATAGCGCGGGGGAAATTGCCACGGCGGCGTTCGAGATCTGCGAAGACCCGATAGCGACCCTCATTGTGAAGACCGTCCAGCTCGCCCTTAAAAAATGCTTCGAAATCCATCATCTGCTCCAGTACCGTGCGACCGTTTTCGAGAATGCCGGTTCGCACGTCAACCCCTCCGCATTGCTTTCGCGCCCGCTGCGGCAAATGGCCCCTAATTTTGAACAATTCCAGACAAGAATAACCATTCACGTCAAATTGACAATCGAAACCATGCTGGAAACACTCTCTCCGGAGCGGAGGGTAAACCCCACCGCTCCGGGCTTTTTCATGGCGAATCTAGGCTGCGACCACGGCGCGCTTGGCCATGACCTTGATCAGATTGGCGCGATATTCGGCCGTGGCGTGCAGATCGGACAGCAGCGTCGATGAGTCCACAGTCACGCTGGTCGCCGCATCCGGTAGCCAGTTCGCCGCAAACGCCTGCTCCAGGCCAGAATGGCGGAAAACACCGTCCGCGCCTGCGCCGGTCACGGCAACGCGAACGCCGCCAGCCCCCTTGGCAACGAAGACTCCCGTCATCGCATAGCGCGAGGCCGGGTTGGGGAACTTGGCATAACCAGCTCTTTCCGGCGCATCGAAGGCGATGGAGGTGATCAGCTCAGCCCCCTCCAGCGCCGTTTCGAACAAGCCCCGGAAGAAGTCGTCGGCTGCGATCTGGCGCCGGTCGGTGACGATGGTGGCATTCAGCGCCAGCATCGCCGATGGATAATCCGCCGCCGGATCGTTGTTTGCGACGGACCCGCCGATCGTGCCCATGTGACGCACATGCGGATCGCCGATCATGCCGGCAAGGTCGCACAGCGCCGGACAGACCGCACGGATCGCCGCCGAGGAGGCAACTTCCGCATGGGTGGTCGCCGCTCCGATCGTGACCCTGCGGCCATCGACCCGTATCCCCTTGATCGAGGGGATATGCCGGAGATCGACGAGATCGCTCGGCGATGCCAGACGCTGTTTCATGGTAGCGATCAGCGTCATGCCGCCGGAGACATATTTGCCTTCGTCGGCATTCGACAGAAGCTTGACGGCTTCGTCGACCGAGGAGGCGCGATGGTAATTCGTTGCATACATTGTCCTATCCTCCTCTTGTCTCAGGCCGTGGCCCGTGCCGCTTCCCACACCTTGAGCGGGGTTGCCGGCATGGTCAGCGTGTTGTTGCCGATGGCATCGGTAATGGCGTTGATCAGCGCCGGCGGCGAGCCGATGGCACCCGCCTCGCCGCATCCCTTGATACCCAGGGGATTGTTCGGACACGGCGTGTTCTGATGCGAAAGCTGGAAGGACGGCAGATCATCGGCGCGCGGCATGGTGTAATCCATGAAGCTCGCCGTCAGAAGCTGACCGCTCTCATCGTAATGCACGCCTTCCAGCAGCGCCTGGCCGATACCCTGCGCGATGCCGCCATGCACCTGTCCCTCGACGATCATCGGATTGATGATGTTGCCGAAGTCGTCGGCCGCGACGAACTGCACGATCTCGGTCTTGCCCGTTTCCGGATCCACTTCGACCTCACAGATGTAGCAGCCGGCCGGGAAAGTGAAGTTCGCGGGATCGTAGAAGGCGGTTTCCTTCAGACCCGGCTCCATGCCGGCGGGCAGATTGTGCGCCGTGTAGGAGGCGAGCGCCACCTGGAACCAGGGCAGCGCCTTGTCGGTGCCCGCGACCTTCAGCTCGCCGTTCTCGATGACGATATCGCTTTCGTCGGCCTCCATCAGATGCGCGGCGATCTTCTTTGCCTTCGCCTCCACCTTGTCGAGCGCCTTGACAACGGCGGACATGCCGACGGCACCCGAACGGGAACCATAGGTGCCCATGCCCATCTGCACCTTGTCGGTATCACCATGGACTATGGAGACGCTGTCGATCGGCACGCCAAGCCGGTCGGCGACCAGCTGCGCAAAGGTCGTCTCGTGCCCCTGCCCGTGACTGTGCGAGCCGGTGAGAACTTCGATGGTCCCGACGGCGTTCACCCGCACCTCGGCCGATTCCCACAGGCCGACGCCGGCACCGAGCGACCCCACAGCCTGCGACGGTGCGATGCCGCATGCCTCGATGTAGCAGCTCATGCCGATGCCGCGCTTCATGCCGCGGCGGGCCGCTTCCGTCTTGCGGGCCGGGAAGCCGGCCCAATCCGCCTGCTGCATGGCGGCGTTGAGCGAAGCCTCGTAGTCGCCGGCGTCATAATTCATGATGACCGGCGTCTGGTGGGGGAAGGAACGGATGAAGTTGATCCGTCGCAGCTCCGCTGGCGAAACGCCAAGTTCGCGCGCAGCCGTTTCGACGGTGCGCTCGAGCAGATAGGTCGCCTCCGGCCGCCCTGCCCCGCGATAGGCGTCGACCGGCACGGTATTGGTATAGACCGTGCGGACATTGGCATGGATCGCCGGGATGTCATATTGGCCCGACAGCAGCGTCGCATAGAGGTAGGTCGGCACCGCCGAGGAGAAGAGCGACATGTAGGCGCCGAGATTGGCGATCGTGTCGACCTTCAGCGCCGTCATGCGGTTTTGCGCATCGAAGGCCATCTTCACCTTGGAGAGATGATCGCGGCCATGCGCATCGGTGAGGAAGGCTTCGGTACGATCAGCCGTCCACTTGACCGGCACGCCGGTCTTTTTCGACGCCCAGAGACAGACGATTTCTTCCGGATAGATGTAGATCTTCGAACCGAAGCCGCCGCCGACATCGGGCGCGATGACGCGCAGCTTGTTTTCCGGCGCGACATTGTAGAAGGCGCTCATGACGAGCCGGGCCACATGCGGGTTCTGGCTGGTCGTGTAGCAGGTATAGTGGTCTTCGGCAGCATCATAGATGCCGAGCGTGGCGCGCGGCTCCATGGCATTCGGCGAAAGCCGGTTGTTGTGAATCTCGATTTCGGTGACGTGCGCGGCCTCGGCAATCGCCTTGTCGGTCGCTGCCGCATCGCCGAGCTCCCAGTCGAAGATCAGATTGTTCGCCGCCTCAGGATGGATCTGCGGCGCACCGGCTTTCAGCGCATCCACCGCCTCGACGACGGCAGGCAGCTCCTCGTAGTCGACCTCTACCGCTTCGGCCGCATCGCGCGCCTCGCCGAGACTATCGGCAACGACGATCGCGACGGCATCGCCGACGTAGCGGACCGTATCGACCGCCAGGGGACGCCAGGCGCCCATATTCATCGGCGACCCATCCCTGGAATGGATCATCCAGCCGCAGATCAGGTTGCCGATACCGTCGGCAAGCAGCTGCTTGCCCTCGAGCACGCCGATCACGCCGGGCATGGAAAGTGCCGCCGACGCATCGATACCCTTGATCTTTGCATGCGCATGCGGGCTGCGAACGAAATAAGCGTATTTCATTCCCGGCGTCACCATATCGTCGGTGTAGCGCCCCTTGCCCGTCAGAAATCGCTTGTCTTCCTTGCGCGCCACGCGCGCGCCAATGCCTTCCACGCCCATCACATCCTCCCATCGGGGTTGCGGGCCTGGCACCACGCCAAGACGACGATCATCGGCGCTCTGCCAGACGGTCTCGGTGAAACTCTATTCGGCCGCTTGGCTCGCGGCATTCATCTCGGCATTGGCTGAAAGCACCGCCTTGACGATGTTGTGATAGCCGGTGCATCGACAGATATTGCCTTCAAGCTCGCTGCGCACCGTCTTCTCGTCCAGCTTGCCGCCATGTCGGTTGATCATGTCGACCGACGTCATCACCATGCCCGGCGTGCAGAAGCCGCATTGCAGGCCATGATGCTCCTTGAAGGCAGCCTGTACCGGATGCAGCTCGCCATTGGCGGCCAAACCCTCGATGGTTGTGATCTTGGAGCCGGAGGCCTGAACGGCCAGGATGGAACAGCTCTTCACCGACTTGCCGTCCATATGCACGACACAGGCGCCGCACTGGCTGGTATCGCAGCCGACATGGGTTCCGGTCAGGCCAAGTTTTTCCCTGATGAAATGGACAAGCAGCGTGCGATCCTCGCACTCGCTGCTGACCGAACGGCCGTTCACCGTCAAAGTCACTTTTGCCATATTTTCCTCCTCGCCTCTCCTCCAGAGGCAAGGGGTATCATTTGACTTTTTCGCAATCCAATCAACCTCTACTTTAGAGAGGAGGCCGATTTTATGCTCGCAAAGGACTGTTTTATTCTCCAGGCCCAAAGCCGCCTTTGTTCAGCAATAAAAAAACTGACGTCCACCAATAGACAATCATATTTTGCACGATATTTTCTATCATTGCAGGACTGTAAAGACAGCCCATCGTGGTGGAGCTGAAGAATTGGGACGACGTTGGCCGGGGTTCGGCTTAACTAACGTTGGAGAGAGTAAATGAAAAAAGTTCTTATGCTCGCACTGGTCGGCTTGTCTATCGCAAGCTGCACGCCGACCGAACAGGGTGCTGGTATCGGCGCAGCATCTGGCGCGATCATCGGCGGCGCAGTCACCGGCAACGTCCGTGGCGCGGCAGTCGGTGCAGCGATCGGCGGCGTGTCCGGCGCCGTCATCGGCAGCGTCCAGGAACAGCCCGGCCAGTGCTACTACCGTGACCGCTACGGTCGTCGCTACATCGACGATTGCCCGCGTGGCGGCTATCGCGGTGGCTATGGCGGCGGTTACGGCGGCTACTGATCGATCCCAGCAGGAAGTTTTCGAAAGTCCCGGACGGCAAGTCCGGGACTTTTTGATTCCGGCCGATAAATGGCTGCGGAACCGGCATCAAACCCGCCCGCCGCATGGCTGGGACAACCCATGGACGCTGTTTTTCAGACCGCTCGAATACATGAGAACTCTGACGGAAACATTGGCGTTTCACCCAATACCGGGCATATTTTCCAGGTTTTTGACTCCAAAACGGTACACCTGAGCGTCTTTTGCCTCTATGGTGGCCGCGCGTTAACTCCCGGGAAACGTCAAACTGCGTAAGTTCTCATGTAACCGTAAAGCGGCGTATGCATAAAAGAACTGAACCGAGAAAGAGTATTGCGTATCGGCAGGCAGGAACCGTGGCAGCGGTTGCGGCAGCCCTCGCGCTCGGTCCGGTGTGCGCCCAAAATGCCTTTGCATTCAAGCTCTTCGGTATGAGGCTCTGGGGTGAGGACGAAACGGCGGATCAGGTTTCCGATCCCGTCCACTACACGGTCGATTTCAAGGCCGACAATCTCGACAAGGATCTCAAGGACGCATTGAGCGAAAGCTCGATGCTGGTTTCCGATGAAAAAAAGCCCGTATCCGGCGACCTTGGCGTGGTCGTGAAGGCGCGTGACGATCGGGATCGCCTCATCGCGACACTTTATGAGAAGGCCCGTTACGGCGGCGTGGTCACGATCACCGTCAACGGCACCCCCTTGGATGCCCTGCCCCCGACACCGACCTTCAGCCGCGCCAAGCCGGTTGCCGTCACGATCAGCGTCGATCCCGGCCCCGTCTTCAAACTCGGCAGGATCAACCTGCTCGGCGACGCCGCCCGGCTGGACCCGGCTAATTATGGTCTCGTGCGCGGCGGCGATGCCGGCTCGCTGACCATTCTGAAGGCAGGCGACAAGATGGTCGCCGATTTCAAGAATGAGGGTCATCCGCTCGCCAAGCTCGACAAGCGTGATGTCGTTGCCGACCATGCGAGCAATACCGTCGACGTTTCGCTGCAGGTCGAGAGCGGCCCCGTCGCTCCCTTCGGCAATGTCGGTGTCACCGGCCAGAAATCGGTCGATCCGGATTTCATCAAGCGCTATGCCCGCATCAACGAAGGCAAGCCCTACTCGCCGGACGAATTGAAAAAGGCGTCGGATCGCCTGAGGAAGCTCGGTGTCTTCTCCAGCGTCACCATCCGTGAGGCCGACAAGCTGGCGCCTGACGGCAGCATCCCGACGACCATCGAGGTCTCGGAAGGCAAGCAGCGCTTCTTCGGCGCCGGCGCGCAATATTCCACAATCGACGGTTTCGGCCTGAGCGGCTATTGGGGACATCGCAATCTGACCGGCCGTGCCGACTCGCTGCGCATCGAAGGATCCGTCTCCCGCATCGGCGAGACCACGGATGTCGGAAAGCTCGATTACACCGCCGGCATTACCTATGTCCGGCCGGCAACCTTCTATCCCTCGGCAACCTTTACCGGGGCCCTCAAGATGCAGAGCCTGCATCCGGATGCCTATGACGCCGACACCGTGACGGCGAGCGGCGGTCTCGCTTACGAAATCAACGATCAGGATACCGTTTCCGCCGGCGGCGAAGTGTCTTACGAAAGAGACACGACCGACGCCTTCGGAAAACACAATTACCTGACGATTGCGATCCCACTCGAATATGTCCGCGACACGCGCGACAACAAGCTGGACCCGACCGAAGGCTATCGCGCCTCGATCAGCGCCAAGCCAAGCTATGAGGCGATGGGCGGCTCGATCTTCAGCTCCTTCGAAGGATCGATCAGCGGCTATAAGGGCGTCGGCGCCAACAATAACGTCGTCTTTGCCGGCAAGCTCTCCGCCGGTACATTGCTGGGCGCAAACAGCATCGACGACATTCCCGCCACTCGGCGCTTCTATGCCGGCGGCGGTGGCTCGGTGCGCGGCTACAGCTATCAGGGGATCTCGCCCTATAACTCCAATGGTGACGAAACGGGCGGACGCTCCTACGTGACGGCCTCCTTCGAAGCCCGCGTGAAGATCACCGACACGATCGGTGTCGTGCCCTTCGTCGACATGGGCAGCGTCACCGACACCGCCTTCCCCGACTTTTCCGATCTGCGCATTGGCGCTGGCGTCGGCCTGCGCTACGCTACGCCCTTCGGCCCGATCAGGCTCGATGTCGCCGTGCCGTTGAAGAAATATGACAACGGCACATCTTATGGCATCTACGCCGGCATCGGCCAGGCCTTCTGACAAACCGTATAGTTGTCGCGGACGTTTCAGCACACGGTTACGAAATTGGGGTTACTGTCGCTTTCATGAGCATATTGATTCGAATCCTCGGGAAATTGGTGCGCTGGCTCGCCTATGCGATCGTGGCAATCCTTTTGCTCGTGGTTGCGGCTGTGCTCGTCGTCGGTCTGGTACCCTCCGCAACCGGCTATGCGATCGACCAGGTGGCGAAGATTGCCTCGACGTCGGATCGCACCATCGCCATCGCCGCGCCCTCCGGACTGCTGAACGGCAATCTGAGGATTGGCTCGATCACCGTATCCGACACCAAAGGCCCCTATGCCAAGGTGCAGAACCTTGCCATCGACTGGTCTCCGTTATCTTTGCTGACCGGCACCTTCCATGCCGATCGCGTCGCAGCCGATGTCGTCGATTTCCAACGGCTGCCGGTTTCGACGGCCGCACCCGCACCGGCAACGCAGCCGGCAAGCTCTAGCGGTTTCTCCCTGCCCATCGCCGTCGATGTCGGCAAGATCGCTCTGCCTGACTTGCGCATCGGACAGGCTGTTGCCGGACAGGATTTCATTCTGGCCGCCGATGGCAGCGTCAAGGCAAACAGCAGCAGCATGGGTTTGACGCTCAATGCCTCCAGGCACGATGTGCCGGATGCCAAGCTTTCCGCCGATATCGCCTTCGCACCGGCCGAGAACCAGCTGAAACTGAAGACGCAGATTTCCGAGCCGCGCGACGGCATGCTGGCCGGCCTTCTGCACCTGCCGGGCGGCCCGGCCGTCAATATTGATCTTTCCGGCGAAGGCCCCCTCTCCAATTGGGCGGGCAAGCTGCAGGCGGCACTCGACGGCAAGCCGACGGTTACCATCAGCGGTCACCACAGCCTCTCGGCCGACGGCCTGCACCATATCGACGTCAAGGGCGGCGGCGACGTCGATTCGCTGCTGCCGCCGACCATGCGGGCGCTCTTTGCCGGCCAGACCACCATCGATCTCTCGGCAACCTTCGACGGCAAGGGCAAGATCGATATTCAGACCGGCAATCTCGCCACCGGCAGCGCCGTGCTTGCCGCATCGGGCACGCTCGATCCCGCCGGAAACAACAGCCTCAATGCCAATCTGATCGGCACCTCCGGTCCCGTCGATTTCCGCTGGCCGATGGAAGACGGCGAGGTCCGCGCCTTGATTTCGCGGGTCGACATCGCGCTGACGGGCGCTGCCCAATCGGTAAAGATAGATGCCAAGGCCGCGCTCGACAGCGCCAGCACGCCGCAGGGCAATATCGGGCAGATCAATCTCAGCGCCAGAAGCGATGCCTTCAATCTCAACGGCATGTCCGGTCCGCTGCAGCTTCGCCTCGTCGTCGGTCAGACAGCTTTCGTCAGTCCCGACCTCAATCGCCTCATCCGTGCACCGATTGCGCTGACTGCACCGCTGCAACTCTCGCCCGATACGATTGGCTTCAACAATACGACGCTCGAAAGCGCCAGCATCGGCGGCACGGTCAACGGCAAGTACACGCTGTCGTCCAAGGCGCTGACGGGTAATTTCAAGCTCTTCGCCCTCCCCGGCGTGCTGCCGGATGGCGTGTCGGACAAATTCGAGGGCACGATTTCGCTGGAGGGCCAGGTCGCGGGCACGGTGCCGGCCAAGATGACGCTCTCCAATCTTGCGGTGAAATCCAACGTTGCCGAGATCAACGGCAATGTCGCGCTCAATGAGCAGTCGCTGACCACAGATCTATCGGGCAAGGTGCTCGACCTCTCCAAGCTGGTCCCGAATGCGCAAGGACAGGCCGATATCGGCCTCAAGGCCAAGGGTCCGCTTTCCGCGCTCGGCATCAACGCGACGGTCAAGGCCGTCAATGTCAAGCTGGCGGGACGGTTGCTGGATACGCTCGACGTTAACCTGACCGGCACCGCCGACCCCAAGGCACCGCAGGCGAAGGTTCAAGCAAGCGGCGCGATCGACGGCAAGCCGATCCGCATCACTGCCGACGCCGTTTCCAAGGATAGCCGCACCAGCATTCCGTCCCTGACAGCCGAAATCGGCACCAACAAGCTGCAGGGCAAGCTGGATCTGTCGCCGAGCTTCGAGCCGACAGGTGCACTGACCTTCGACCTGCCGGATCTCAGCCTGCTGGCCGCACTTGCCGGACAGAAGGCCGAGGGTGACCTCAAGGGCTCGCTCGATATTGCCAGCGCCAACGGCAAGATCGGCCTGAAAGTCAATGCCAACGGCAGCGGCATCCGCCGCGACGATCTCGTCATCAGCAAGCCGGCCGTGGCGCTTGCCGTCGATGATCTCAAGGCCTTCTCCGCCAATGGCAGCATCCGCGCCGATACGATCGCCTCCGGCGCCAACCGCATCGCCGATCTCAACCTGACCTTTACCCAGCAGGGCAGCCGCACGGATTTCGATCTGAAATCGACCTATGATAACGCGCCGCTGACGACACGCGGCAGCGTCGAAACGGCTGGCGGCCAGACGACGGTAAACCTCGACTCGTTTGCAGGCGCACCGCGCACGATACCAGTGAAGCTCGCATCGCCGACGAAGGTCGTCATCAAGGACCGCATCGCCTCGCTGAACGGCCTGACCCTCCAGACCGGCGGCGGCTCGGTGACCGTTGACGGCACCGCCGGGCAGGCTCTGAACATCAATGCAAAAATCGCCAACCTGCCGGCGAGCCTTGCCAATGCCTTTGCACCGACGCTTGCGGCGGAGGGCGTCATCTCCGGCACGCTGGCAGTTACCGGCAAGGCGACCTCGCCCGCCGTTGTCTTCCAGACCAATTGGTCGGGGGCGGCAACAAGCCAGACGAAATCCGCTGGCCTCGCGCCGCTCGGCATCAAGGCCGACGGCAAATTCGCCGACAACGTCGTGACTATCAACACCAACCTGACCGGCCAGAGCGGCCTGGCGCTGAATGGCGGCGGCAGCGTCGCCATTGCCGGCAACAAGGCGATGGCGTTGAAGTTTGCCGGTAATCTGCCGTTCGACGCCTTGGCAGGCCAGCTGGCCGCCCAGGGCCTGGTCATGACGGGTACGGCGAAAATCGACATGCAGATCGGCGGCACGACAGCGGCACCCGCCATATCAGGCTCGATTACCACCGACGGAGCCAAGCTGGTCGATGTCAGGCGAAACCTGACGCTCAGCGGCCTTGCCGTCACTGTGACACTCGATGGCAGGCAGGCCGTCATCTCGCGGTTGAGCGGCAACCTCACCAGCGGCGGCAGCATTTCCGGCAGCGGCACGGTTGGCATTACCTCGGATAGCGGCTTCCCCGCCGATATTCAGATGAAATTCAACAACGCGACCTATGTCGACGGAACCCTCGTCGCCGCGACCGTCAACGGCACGCTCGGCATCAAGGGACCGCTGATGACCGCGCCGATGCTGACCGGCAATCTGCGGATCAACAAGGCATCGATTACCGTGCCACAGAAGTTGCCAGCCTCGCTGTCGGAGATCAACATCAAGCACAAGAATGCGCCGGCTGCGGTCAACGCCCAGTTCAAGGACCAGAAGCCGGAGGCGCCGCGCAGCAAATCGACCACCCTCGGCATCGACCTGCAACTCGATGCACCCTCGCAGATCTTCGTGCGCGGCCGCGGCATCGACGCCGAACTCGGCGGCAGCATCACGGTGCGCGGCACGGCGGCGGAGCCTGTGGTATCCGGCGGTTTCACCATGCGGCGCGGGCGTCTGACCATCTTGAGCCGCCGGCTGGATTTCACCGATACCAGCAAGATCACTTTCGGCGGCGACCTGACGCCGGCGCTCAGCATGGAAGCGACATCGACGGCAGGCTCCACCACGATAACGGTCGATGTCACCGGTCTGGCAACCGACCCGCAGATCGGCTTTTCCTCGTCGCCGGCGCTGCCGCAGGACGAGGTGCTGGCGCAGCTGATCTTCGGCCAGTCCATGTCGAAACTATCGGCCATGCAGATCGCCCAGCTTGCCGATGCCGCCAGCCAGCTGGCCGGCGGACGCTCCACCTCGCTCTTCGAAGGCCTGCGAAGCCATCTCGGTGTCGATGATCTGGACATCTCGACGGATGCGAACGGCCAGGCGCAGGTTGGCGCCGGCAAGTATCTGAACAAACGCACCTATATCGAGCTGCAGCAGGGCGCTTCCAACAACACCAAGGCGATCATCAATCTCAATGTCGGGCGCGGCGTGAAGCTGCGCGGTGCGGCGGGTTCGGACGGCGCCGGCGAAGCCGGCATTGTCTACGAACATGAGTATTGAAGCATAAATCCGCTCGCGCCTCATCAGTCGCCCCATCCGCACGTTACTATTCGGCGAACCGGGAGATTGATGTCAGGGTCGCCCGTGTGTTTGTCATTTTTGCTAAATCGAATTGACCAAATCGCCAAAAGTCAGTCAGTTTTCGACAATTTTCCATCTTTTTGCTGTCATGCTGAAAATCGATAATGCGCGCCAACAGCCTCTAACCCTCGGAGCAATGCCGATGAATACGCAATCCACTCCCGTTACCCTGATCGGCGTTCCCCTGGAGGAGGGTTCCGGCCGCCGCGGCGCCGGCATGGGTCCGACCGCACTTCGCATCGCCGGCATCGAAACCACACTGACCGAGCTTGGCCATCGCGTCACGGATAGCGGCGACCTGCATCCGGCGGCGGCGACAGACCTGCCGGAGCATCCCCACGCTCATAATTTGAAAATCGTCGGCGCCTTCACGCGCGCACTCGAAGCAAAGGTCTATGACGTCGCGTCCTCCGGCAGCTTCCCGCTGATCCTTGGCGGCGATCACAGTCTTTCCATGGGCAGCGTCTCCGGCATGGCCCGCCACGCGGCGGAAGTCGGTCGCCCGCTCTTCGTGCTCTGGCTCGACGCGCACTCCGATTTCAATTCGCCCGCCACCTCGCCCTCGGGCAATATTCATGGCATGCCTGTTGCCTACTATTGCGGTGAGGCCGAGATTGAAGGCGTGTTGCCGACCGGCCGGCCGCTGGTCGATCCGACGAAGGTCTTCCAGGTCGGCATCCGTTCCGTCGACCCGCGCGAGCGCGAGGAAATCCGCGAACACGGCGTCAATGTCTTCGACATGCGCTCGCTCGACGAACAGGGTGTTGCCGCCATCATGCGCAAGGTGCTCGATACCGTCAGTGCCGCCAACGGCCTGCTGCATGTGAGCTTCGATGTCGATTTCCTCGATCCCGATATCGCGCCGGGCGTGGGCACGACCGTGCCGGGCGGCGCGACCTATCGCGAGGCGCATCTCATCATGGAAATGCTCTCCGACAGCAATCTCGTCTCCTCGCTCGATCTCGTCGAACTCAACCCCTTCCTCGATGACCGCGGCAAGAGCGCCCGCGTGCTCGTGGAGATGGCGGCAAGCCTCTTTGGCCGGCGCATTTTCGATCGTCCGACCCGGGCCGCCTAAAGGCGGCTCATTTTTCCCTCGAGGCCTCCTCGCCCTTCGACAAGCTCAGGGTGAGGATGGAGTGAGCTACATCTTTGATGCGGCTTACCGTTCTCCTCTCCGGCAGATCGAGAAGACCAGCCCTCATGGTGACGAGGCCCAAAGGGCCATCTCGAACCACGAGGGCGGGTGACCAAGTCTCCCTTTACAACTCCATGCTGCCGGCATCGTGCTCTGCCTACTTATACAGTCGAAACAGCTTGTATAGATTTAGGTTTAAGCAATGTTCTTGCTCTATCGTGCCAACAACACGTCGGATTCGGCGTCACGGTTCAATGGGAAGAACGTTCATGGCCACGATCAATTCCACCAGCTTCAGCGGCGAGACTCTGGAGATCATTGCCTTCCGGCTGCATGATCAGGAATTCTGCGTCAAGACCACCACGATCCGCGAAATCCGCGGCTGGGCGCCATCAACGCCGATCCCACACGCACCGGCCGATGTCATCGGCGTCATGAACCTGCGCGGCTCGGTCATCCCGATCATCGACCTCGCCTACAAGCTCGGCATGCAGAGCACGGTCGCCAATGAGCGCAGCGCCATCGTCGTTGCCGAAGTCCACAATATGGTCATCGGCATGCTGGTCGACCGCGTTTCCGACATCCTGACGATCGCCTCCAGCCAGGTGCAGCCGGTCCCGGAAGTCACAGCCTCCTTCGATCGCGCCTATTGCGAAGGCATCATCGCCACCGAGAACGGAATGATCTGCTTCCTGAACCTCGCCAAGATGTTCAAGGAAAACGAAACAGACGAACTCGCCGCATAACTTCGCAGCACAGTCCTTTTTAAGAAACCGCCGCTCTTTCACGGCGGTTTTTTATTTTCCTCTAATTTTAGTTAGTTATATTTTATTTAAATTATAATTTCTAATGAACTAATTTTTACCCGAAATTAAAGGAGGCAACTCCATCATCGATTGTGAAGCGAGGAAAGAAAATACAATTTCAACATTCCGACCATCCCTTGCGGAACGCCGTTCTTCGGCGTGCCGACGAGCGCGGCCGCCCGCTTCGATGCCATGAATCGACGCCCGACAAACGCGAGCCTTCTAAGAGGGAATAGGAATGTTCAGTCTATCATCGGATGCCAGCCGTATTCTTTCCGCCGTTTCCAAATCACAGGCTATCATTGAATTCGACCTTCAGGGTAAAGTACTGACCGCAAACGAGAATTTCTGCCGAGCATTGGGCTATGAGCTGAAGGAGATCGTCGGCAATCATCACCGGATGTTCTGTGATCCCGCCTATGTCACGACGCCGGCCTATCATGATTTCTGGGCGCGTCTCGGCCGTGGCGAATACGATGCCGGCACCTACAGGCGTCTTGCCAAGGGCAATCGCGAGATCTGGATACAGGCCTCCTACAACCCCGTCTTCCGTAACGGAAAGCCGGTGAAGGTTGTAAAATTCGCAGCCGATGTCACCGAAGCCAGGAAGAAGGCGATCGACGATGCCAGTAAGCTCGAGGCGCTCTCGCGCTCGCAGGCCGTCATCGAATTCCTGCCGACCGGCGAAATCCTGACCGCGAACGAGAACTTCTGCAATGCCATGGGCTATGCGCCGGGCGAGATCGTCGGCAAGCATCACAGCATTTTCTGCGATCCGACCTATGCCCGCACCGAGGAATACAAGCGCTTCTGGCAGCGCCTGGCGCAGGGCGAGTTCATCGCCAACGAATTCGTCCGCTACGGCAAGGGGGGCAAGGAAATCTGGATCCAGGCGGCCTATAATCCCATCGTCGATGCCGAAGGCAGGGTCTACAAGGTCGTGAAATTCGCGACCGACGTCACCTCGCGCATGAGCGCCATCAGCGAACTTGCCGGCGCACTTCGCAGCCTGTCGGAAGGCGATCTGACGAAAACGCTTGAGCGTGCCTTCGTGCCCTCCATGGAGCAGCTTCGCCACGATTTCAACGCGACGATCGAGAAGCTTTCCGAGACACTAACCACCGTCGGCCACAATGCCAGCGCCATCGCTGCCGGCTCCCGCGAGCTCGGAGACTCGGCAGAGGCATTCTCACGGCGCACCGAACAGCAGGCGGCCTCCGTGGAAGAGACAGCGGCGGCCCTGGAAGAAATCACCACGACGGTCGCCGATTCCAGCCAGCGTGCCGAGGAAGCCGGACGCCTGGTGGCCGAGACCAAGCGCGGCGCCGAAGAATCCGGTACGGTGGTCCGCAACGCCGTCGCCGCCATGGACCAGATCGAGAAATCTTCTCGCGAGATCACCAATATTATCGGCGTCATCGACGATATCGCCTTCCAGACCAACCTTCTCGCACTGAATGCCGGCGTCGAGGCAGCACGAGCCGGCGAAGCCGGCAAGGGCTTTGCCGTTGTCGCCCAGGAAGTGCGAGAACTGGCGCAGCGTTCGGCCAGCGCCGCCAAGGAGATCAAGGCGTTGATCACCACCTCCAGCGAGCACGTTAAGAACGGCGTCGGCCTTGTCGGCCAGACGGGCAAGGCATTGGAGCAGATCGTCACCCAGGTCGGCGATATCAACACCAACGTCGACGCCATTGTGAAGGCTTCGAAGGAACAGACGATTGGCCTTCGGGAAATCAATTCGGCGATCAACTCGCTGGATCAGACCACCCAGCAGAACGCCGCCATGGTCGAGGAAAGCACGGCGGCAAGCCTCAGGCTCGCCAACGAGGCGGATGCGCTGCATATGCTGCTGGCCCAATTCCGCCTGGCAGACTCGATGATCCGCGATGTGGTGATGCGCCGCGCGGCCTGACCGACGCCACAGCTCATTAAGAAGCATGAAGCCGCCCAGACCTAACTGGGCGGCTTCATCGTTTTCACAAGACTTGTCTCAGCCGAACAGGGCGTAAGTGCTCTTGATCGTCACCCACACACCCCAGAGCAGCGGAATGCCGACCAGCGCCCAGGCGACCAGCGCCTTGCCGTCGAAGCCGCCCGTGCCGATGCCGAAGGAGCCGGTGGGGCCGGCATTGGCAGCAGCGGTCTTTGCCTGCAGCGCCGCCACCTCTTCATCCGACATGAACCACTTGTCCGAGAGCGGCTTGACCAGCGAGTTGGCAATCAAGCCCAGAGCCAGCATGCCCGCAAGGATGTACATGGTGAAGGTGTAGAGCTGCGCACCTTCGACGCCGGCAGCCTTCTGCGCCTCGCGAATATAGTTGACCACGACCGGCCCGATGATGCCGGCCGTCGCCCAGGCCGTCAGCAGCCGACCATGGATCGCGCCGACGAACTGCGTGCCGAAGATGTCGGCGAGATAGGCGGGGACCGTCGCGAAGCCGCCGCCATACATCGACAGGATGATGCAAAGCGCGCCCACGAACAGCACCTTGCTATGGATGCCGGCCGCCCAGGGAGCCAGAACATAAAGCGCAATGCCAATCACGAAGAAGCAATAATAGGTGTTCTTGCGGCCGATCTTGTCGGACAGCGACGCCCAGAAGAAGCGCCCACCGATATTGAAGAGCGACAGCAGACCGGCAAAGCCGGCGGCAATCGCCGCGACAGTGGCGATCTGGTCCTTGCTGAGATCGGCGAATTTCAGATCCGGCAGGCCGATCAATGCTCCGCCAAAAATCTCCTGCAACATGGGCGACGCCATGCCGATGACGCCGATACCGGCCGAGACGTTGAGGCACAATACCGCCCAGATCAGCCAGAACTGCGGGGTTTTGTGGGCATCGCGAAGATGCACATGTTTCGTGGTGATCATCGAGCTCTTGGCGGCAGGGGCCGTC
This sequence comes from Martinezella sp. CNPSo 3964, assembly GCF_057784375.1. Lineage (NCBI taxonomy): Bacteria > Pseudomonadati > Pseudomonadota > Alphaproteobacteria > Hyphomicrobiales > Rhizobiaceae > Martinezella > Martinezella sp. CNPSo 3964. The sequence goes on along the minus strand of NZ_JBXSOW010000003.1, from coordinate 619,874 downwards.
CAGCCCTCGGGACGCCAGCCGGCGGGCGGCAGGCGATAGCCGAAGGCCCCGCCCATCATGAAGACGAAATAGATCGCCGCCATGACGATGAAGGTCTGCCAGACGCCGACGGAGCCATCGGTGCGGAAATGATTCATCAGCAGGCTTGCGAGCGGCGCGCCGATCATCGCGCCGCCGCCAAAGCCCATGATCGCCATGCCGGTCGCCATGCCACGCCGATCGGGAAACCATTTAATCAGTGTCGACACGGGCGAGATGTAACCGAGGCCGAGCCCGATACCGCCGATGACGCCGGCCCCGATCCACATGACCCAGAGCTGGTGGAACATGACGCCGATCGCCGCAATCAAGATACCGCCACACCAGCAGCAGGCGGCGACCACGCCGGCCTTGCGCGGCCCGACCTTCTCGAGCCACCCACCCCAGATGGCAGCGGAAGAGCCGAGCAGTACGAAGAAGAGTGTATAGATCCAGCCGAGATCGCTGACGCGCCAGTCACAGCTTGTCGTAAACAGGGCGGTCAGAAGATTGAGGTTCGCGCATTCGGTCGGAGCCGGCGTCGGGGTGCCGAGCGCCTTGGAGAGCGGCAGCCAGAAGACGCTGAAGCCGTAGGCCATGCCGATGCAGAGATGGATCGCCAGCGCAGCCGGCGGCACAAGCCATCGGTTGAAGCCCGGTTTGGCAATGATGCGCTCACGATCGAGCAGACCCGCCGTCGCCGTGCCTCGGGAAATATTCGTATCCGCAGCCGCCATGAACAACTCCTCCTTGCTTCAAAGACCGGCACCCCTTCCCTCAACAGGAATCGCATTCGAGGATGGGGCCTCCACTCTCCATCCCGATGCACCATCAATGCTAGAGCCGGATGATTTTAGGTCTGTTCGACCTAAAATCTGAATCCGCTCTAGAATCAAAGAAGTAGAGCGCGATGTCGTCCGAAAACCGCCTACACTTTTCGGGATCACGCTCTAATATTAAGCCGACTTAACTTCCTCGGCCGGCGCGGGCCTGTGGATCAGCGAGGCGGCCTCCAGGACCAAAGGGCTCAACCCGCTGTCTCCATGATCGATGATCGCAAACAGCTGACGGCGCATGCGCGGCTCCCAGAATTTGTTGATATGAGTGGCAACCCCCTGCGCCGCTTCGTTTGCCGGCTGCGTCTTGAAAAAGGTGGCGATCTGGTTCGCCATGTAGATGAGTTTGGTTTCGGTCTTGCCGTGCGGCGTTTCGTCAGGCGACATCAGCGATGCTCCCCGTGATAATGCGATGCGGATGGGTGAAAATCTCGAAATCCTCGCCGCGAACCAGCGCGACCAGCGTCATACCGGCCTCGTCGGCTGTGCGAATGGCCAGCGCCGTCGGCGCGGAAATGGCGACCAGCACGGAACTACCCAATATCGCTGCCTTCTGCACCATTTCGACAGACAGGCGGCTGGTCACAGCCACTACGCCATCAGCGCCCTTGCGACCAGAACGGATGACCGCACCGCAGAGCTTGTCGAGCGCATTGTGCCGGCCGACATCCTCGCGCACGGCAAGCAACCCCTCGGAGGGAATATAGAAGCCTGCGCCATGCACGGCTCGCGTCTCGCGATGCAGCGGCTGGGCATCATTGAGCAGAGCAATGGCCCTGACAATATCCTTCTGCGTCAGCTTCAAGGCGACCTTTGATACATCCGGCACCTTGCGCACCGCCTGCTCGATCGATTCGATTCCGCAGAGCCCACAACCGACAGGACCTGCCATGTGGCGGCGGCGGAGCCGCAAGGCGTCCGCGGCATCGTCGACCAAAGTGATCTGCACGTCGATCCCCTGCTCATCCTCCATTGGTTCGACGGCCGCAATCTGATCCATATCGGTAATGATGCCCTCGGTCAGGCTGAAGCCGACAGCAAAATCCTCGATATCGGCAGGCGTTCCCATCATGACCGCATGCGAGGTGCCGCCATAGGAAAAGGCGATCGGCACTTCCTCGGGGACGATGCGCGTACCCGAACGCACCAGGCCGTTGCGGCGGGCTGTTTCGGGAACGGTCGTTGTGGGCGTGAATTTGGTCATTGGACGATGGGGCGTGGAATACCCCCCTCTGTCACTTCGTGACATCTCCCCCACAAGGGGGGAGATTGGTAATGCGCAGTGCTCTCTTGCCTCAAGCGAACATTCAGTCTGCTAAAATCGCTGCCTATGGTCTTGCGAGTGACACCAGGCAAACTCCCAACAATCTCCCCCCTTGTGGGGGAGATGTCGCGAAAGCGACAGAGGGGGGTATATTTCCCCACACTTCGGCTCACTCAGCCGCCTCCATCTTCCCGACGATGCGCCGCGACTGCCGGGCCTGCTCATCATACTCGACCTGCCACTGCGACGGGCCGTTCGACGGCGAGACCTGCACCGCCGTCACCTTGTATTCCGGGCAGTTCGTCGCCCAGTCGGTGTAGTCTGTCGTGATGACGTTCGCCTGCGTGTCCGGGTGGTGGAAGGTCGTGTAGACGACGCCGGGCGCAACACGATCGGTAATCAGCGCGCGAAGCGTCGTGTCACCCGAGCGGCTGCTGAGCTTGATCCAGTCGCCTTCGCGGATGCCGCGCTGCTCGGCATCGTGCGGATGGATCTCCAGTCGATCCTCCGCATGCCACATGACGTTCTCGGTGCGCCGCGTCTGCGCGCCGACATTGTACTGGCTGAGGATGCGCCCGGTCGTGAGCAGCAGCGGGAAGCGCGGGCCGGTGCGCTCGTCGGTCGGGACATATTCCGTGCGGATGAACTTGCCCTTGCCGCGCACGAAGCCGTCGACATGCATGATCGGCGAGCCAAGCGGCGTCTTCTCGTTGCAGGGCCACTGCACCGAGCCCATCCTTTCCAGATAATCGTAGGACACCAGGGCAAAGCTCGGCGTCGTCGCCGCGATCTCGTCCATGATCTCGGACGGATGCGTATAGTTCCAACCGAGGCCCATGGCTTGCGCCATCTTCTGCGTTACTTCCCAGTCGGCATAGCCGTTGCGCGGGGTCATGACCCTGCGGACGCGATTGATGCGACGCTCGGCATTGGTGAAGGTGCCGTCCTTTTCCAGGAAGGTCGAGCCGGGCAGGAAGACATGCGCGTAATTCGCCGTCTCGTTCAGGAAGAGGTCGTGAACGACGACGCATTCCATTGCGGCAAGGCCGGCGGCGACATGCTTGGTGTCCGGATCGGACTGAAGAATATCCTCACCCTGGATATAGAGGCCCTTGAACGTGCCGTCGACGGCGGCATCCAGCATGTTGGGGATGCGCAGGCCCGGCTCGTTGTTGAGCTTCACGCCCCAGAGCTTTTCGAAGATATCGCGGGTCGCATCGTCTGAGATATGGCGATAGCCGGGCAGCTCATGCGGGAAAGAGCCCATGTCGCACGAGCCCTGCACGTTGTTCTGGCCGCGCAGCGGGTTCACGCCGACGCCGGGACGACCGATATTGCCCGTCACCATGGCGAGGTTGGCTATCGCCATGACCGTGGTCGAGCCCTGGCTGTGCTCGGTGACGCCGAGGCCGTAATAGATCGCGCCATTGCCGCCCTTCGCAAAGAGGCGAGCGGCACCCCGCACGAGTTCCGCGGAAACGCCGGTGTATTTTTCCGTTTCCTCCGGGCTGTGCTGCGGCTCGGAAACGAAGGCTGCCCAATCCTCGAACTCGGACCAGTCACAGCGTTCGCGGATGAATTTTTCGTCAAACAGGCCTTCGGTGACGATCACGTGAGCCAGCGCCGTCAGCACGGCGACATTGGTGCCGGGTTTCAGCGGCAGGTGATAGCTCGCCTCGACATGCGGCGTGCGCACCAGATCGATGCGGCGCGGATCGATGACGATGAGCTTGGCACCCTGACGCAGCCGCTTCTTCAGGCGCGAGCCGAAGACCGGATGGCCATCCGTCGGGTTGGCACCGATGACGACGACGACGTCGGAATGCTCGACGCTGTCGAAATTCTGCGTACCGGCCGATGTGCCAAAAGCCTGGCCGAGACCATAGCCGGTCGGCGAATGGCAGACGCGGGCGCAAGTATCGACATTGTTGTTGCCGAAGCCGGCGCGCACCAGCTTCTGCACCAGGTAGGTTTCCTCATTGGTGCAGCGCGACGAGGTGATGCCGCCAATGGAATCGCGGCCGTATTGATATTGCAGCCGCTTGAACTCGGTGGCGATATGGGCAAAGGCCTCGTCCCAGGTCACTTCGCGCCAGGGGTCTGTCACCTTCTCGCGCACCATCGGATTGAGGATGCGGTCCTTGTGGGTCGAATAGCCATAGGCGAACCGGCCTTTGACGCAGGAATGGCCGCGATTGGCCTGGCCGTCCTTCCAGGGCACCATGCGCACCAGCTCTTCACCGCGCATCTCCGCCTTGAAGGAGCAGCCGACACCGCAATAGGCGCAGGTGGTGACGACGGAATGCTCCGGCTGGCCGATCGAGATCACCGACTTTTCGGTCAGCGTCGCCGTCGGGCAGGCTTGCACGCAGGCGCCGCAGGAAACGCATTCCGAGTCGATGAAATTCTCATGCATGCCGGGCGAGACACGCGAGCCGAAGCCACGGCCCTCGATGGTCAACGCAAAGGTGCCCTGCACTTCCTCGCAGGCGCGCACACAGCGCGAGCAGACGATGCACTTCGAGGGATCATAGGTGAAGTACGGATTGGATTCGTCCTTCGGCATCCATTTCAGATTGATGTCGCCGTTGTTGCGCGCCTTGACGTGATTATCGCCCTCATAGCCGTAGCGCACATCGCGCAGACCGACGGCGCCTGCCATGTCCTGCAGCTCGCAATCGCCGTTGGCGGCGCAGGTCAGACAGTCGAGCGGATGGTCGGAAATATAGAGCTCCATCACGCCGCGGCGGATGTCCTTCAGCCGGCCGGTCTGCGTGTGCACGACGAGGCCGGGTGCGACCGGCGTGGTGCACGAGGCCGGCGTGCCGTTGCGGCCTTCGATCTCGACGAGACAGAGGCGGCAGGAACCGAAAGCATCGACCATGTCAGTGGCGCAGAGCTTCGGCACCTGAATGCCGGCTTCCATCGAGGCGCGCATGATCGAGGTGCCCTCAGGCACGCTGATCTGGCGCCCGTCGATGGTCAGCGTCACCATGGTTTCGGAGGTGGAGGCCGGCGTGCCGTAGTCGATTTCTGGAACGAGGGACATGGATCTTACTCCGCCGCTTCAATCAAGGGAGCCGGAGAAAAATCCTCCGGGAAATGGGTCATCGCGCTCATCACGGGATAGGGTGTGAAGCCGCCGAGCGCGCAGAGCGAGCCGAACTTCATCGTGTTACAGAGATCGGCGAGCAGAATCCTGTTCTTCTCGGGCTCGATCCCTTGCGCGATCTTGTCGGCCGTCTCGACGCCGCGCGTCGAGCCGATGCGGCAGGGCGTGCACTTGCCGCAGCTTTCGACCGCGCAGAACTCCATGGCGAAACGCGCCTGCTTCAGCATGTCGGCGGTATCGTCGAAAACGACGATGCCGGCATGGCCGATCAAACCATCCTTGGCCGCGAAGGCTTCATAGTCGAACGGCGTGTCGAACAGAGCGCGCGGGAAATAGGCCCCGAGCGGGCCGCCGACCTGCACCGCCTTGACCGGTCGGCCCGTCGCCGTACCGCCACCGATCCGGTCGACGATATCGCCAAGCGAAAGGCCGAAGGCCGTCTCGTAGAGGCCGCCATGCTTGACGTTGCCGGCAATCTGCAGAGGGATCGTGCCGCGCGAACGGCCCATGCCGAAATCGCGGTAGAAAGCCGCGCCCTTGTCCATGATGATGGGGACTGAGGCGAGCGAGATCACGTTGTTGATGACGGTCGGACAGTTGAACAGGCCCTTATGCGCCGGCAGCGGCGGCTTGGCGCGCACGATGCCGCGCTTGCCCTCAAGGCTGTTCAGCAGCGCCGTTTCCTCTCCGCAGACGTAAGCGCCGGCGCCGGTGCGGATTTCCATATCAAACGCCTTGCCGGAACCAAGCACCGAAGCGCCGAGAATGCCGGCCTTGCGGGCGATTTCGACCGCTTCGGTCATGGCAGCGATCGCATGCGGATATTCCGAGCGCGTATAGACGAAGCCCTTGGTCGCGCCCGTCGCGAGACCTGCGATCGCCATACCCTCGATCAACACGAAGGGATCGCCCTCCATGATCATCCGGTCGGCGAATGTACCGCTGTCACCTTCGTCGGCATTGCAGACGATGTATTTGCGTGTCCCCGGCGCGTCGAGTACCGTCTTCCACTTGATGCCGGTCGGAAAGCCTGCGCCGCCACGGCCGCGCAGGCCGGAATCGGTGACGTTCTTGACGATATCGCTCGATGCCATACCGATGGCGCGACGCAGGCCTTTCAGGCCACCATGAGCTTCATAATCCTGCAGGGAAAGCGGATCGGTGATGCCGCAGCGAGCAAAGGTCAGGCGGGTCTGTTCTTTGAGGAATGGGAGGCTTTCGACCTCCCCAAGACAGAGCGGATGCTCGCCCCCTTCGGCGAGCCCGGCGTTGAAGAGTGCGGCGACATCCTTGGCCTTCACCGGCCCATAGCCGATGCGCTTGCCGTCGATCTCAACTTCGACCAGCGGCTCGAGCCAGAACATGCCGCGCGAGCCGTTCCGTACGATGCGCGCATCGAGGCCACGCTTGGCGATTTCCTGATCGACGGATTTTGCAACCTTGTCCGCGCCGAGCGAAAGGGCGGCAGCATCGCGAGGGATATAGATGGTGAGTGTCATTGGCGCACCTCCTTCACGAGGTCGTCGGCGCCTTCATCGTCGAGCCGGCCATAGAGTTCGCCATCGAGCATCGCCGCCGGCGCGCAGGCGCAGAGCCCGAGACAGTAGACGGGCTCCAGCGTGACGCTGCCATCGAGCGTGGTCTGATGGAAATCAATGCCCAGGAGCCGCTTGATGCGCTCCGCCAATACATCGCCGCCCATCGACTGACAGGCCTCGGCGCGACAGAGCTTGAGGACATGGCGGCCGGCGGGGTGATCGCGATAGTCATGATAAAAGGTCATCACGCCATGCACTTCGGCGCGCGAAAGGTTCAGCGCCTTGGCGATCAGCGGCAGCGCATCCTGCGGCACATAGCCGAATTCCTCTTGAATCCCGTGCAGGATCGGCAAAAGCGGCCCCTCCATCGATTTCATGCTATCGATGATGGTCCCGGCGCGGGTTGCGACATCGCCCGCGGCCTGATTCAAACTCATTAGCAGCCTCCCGCGCATAGCTCCGAAGATCGAAGGCGAATCTTCGGAAAAGACCTATGCGGCACTTCCTCCTGGCGCGCGATCGACACGCCACGGAGATAAGCTCGCAGGGAGAAGGCAAAGGATCAATAAGGCAGTCCCGTCGCTCGATAGAAAATTTCTATCGATGCTTCTCGCCTTCTGCGAGCAATCTCGCCTCATGCAACAAGGCAGAGACAAGCGGTGTGAAGGGTTCGCGGTGCGTGGCGACCAGCCCGACGAGATGTTCCGCATCCGGCTCCGTGATCGGGATTTTGCGGATATCGGCCGGAAAGCCGAAGGAATCGGCGATATTCTTCGGCATGATGCTCGCCCAACGCCCGGTCTGCACATGGGAAAACAACACGATCATCGAGTTGGATTCGAGCGTCGGACTGGCTGTGACACCAGCCTCAGCGAGATGCCGGTTGATGATACGACGGTTTTGCATGTCGGCGGTCAATAGACAAAGCCGAAGATCGCCCACTTCCTTCCAGGTCACACTCTCGCGCTCCGAAAACGGGCTGCCCGCCGCGGTGATCAGGTGATAGCGCTCGGCATAGAGCGGCACGCTAGTGACGCGGCCAAGCGGCTCATTTTCCAGATAGGTGATGCCGGCATCGATCTCGAGGTTTTCGAGCAGGCTCAACACTTGCAGCGAGTTGCGCGATAAGATCGAGAAGGTGACGTCCGGATGCCGTTCCTGAAAAGGCGTGGTGATTTTCTGCACCATGGCAAGGGCCGTCGGAATGGCCGCGATCCGGATATGGCCGGCAAGGCCCTTGCGTGCCGCGCGCATCTCCTCGCGCATGGTGCGGCTGTCGCCGACGATGCGGCGCGCCCATTCGAGCACGCGCTGCCCTTCGGGCGTCAGCCCCTGAAAGCGCGAGCCACGGCTGACAAGCATCACGCCGAGCTGGTCCTCCAACTGGCGGATGGCCGCAGACAAGGTCGGCTGCGTCACACCGCATTCTTCGGCTGCGCGGCCAAAATGCTTCTGATTCGCCAGCGCTATGAAGAATTCCAGCTTCTCGATCATCCCACTCTCCCGCAACGAAAGAGTTAGACCGGCAGCATGGCGAGCGCAACATGCAAGGCCGCTTCAGGCCTCAGCGATCGCTCTGACAGAAGGCTTTCTGCAGCGAATCGACGACGGCGCAGATTTCCGACCGTGCGACGGCATAGTGGATGAGCCGCCCTTCGCGACGCGTATCGACCAGCTTGTCCAGGCGAAGCCGTGCCAAATGCTGCGACACAACAGCCTGCGGCAGATCAAGAAGAGCCTCGAGCTCCATCACCGTTTTCTCGTGCTTGGCAAGCATGAAAAGAATTGCCAAGCGGGTCTCATGCGATAGCGCTTTCAGCAGGGCGCTCGCCTTTCGCGCCCTATCAGTCATTTCCTCGACATCACGTTCCGCTTCACCGCTTTGCGGTAGAGACGACGACATAACACAGCCTCTAGTAAGAAATCCCCAGAGGTATGCTTATAATATTATCAAATCAGAAGCTTATTCAAAAACACATGGAAAACCAAAAAAGGTCCGTTTTATCAGCAGATAAGCTGACCACCATTGATCTCGACCACTTGTCCCGTGATGTAACCGGAAAGCAGGGGCGTCGCGAGGAAGAGATAAGCGGGGGCGCAATCTTCCGGCGTACCAAGGCGCTGAAGCGGGATCGATTTGCGCGTCTGCTCCAGCTTCTCCGTGGAGGAATAGCGCTCATGAAAATCGGTCGCTATCGTGCCGGGCGAGACGCAGTTCACCCGGATGCCATCTGGCGCCAGCTCTCGCGCCAATGCTTTCGAATAGGTCGCGACGAACGCTTTCGAGGCGGAGTAGATCGCAGATCCAGGACTGCCGCCAGTGAGCGCGGAAATCGAAACCGTATTGACGATCGCAGCCTGCCCGGCAGCCCGCAACAGCGGCAGCAGCCCTCTCGTCACTTCCATGACGGAAGTCTGATTGAGATGAACGATCTGCTGGTATTGGTCGTCCGTCAGCTCGCCGGCCGGAAATCGCCCAACCATGGTACCGGCATTGTTGACCAGCACGTCGACGCGGTCGAAACGCTCGCCCGCAGCGCTGACGAAATCGCGCGTGCCATTGCCGGCGGCGAAATCGCCGGCAATGAGAAAGGCGCGGCGCTCGGCCTCTGCCTCCATCAGAAAATCGGGCAATTGGCGCCCCGCATCCCGGCCGACATGGACAAGCACATGGGCGCCGCAATCCAGAAACTGCCGCGCGACCTCCAGCCCGATGCCGCGGCCGGCGCCGGTGACCACGACGTTGCGATTTTCGAATAGCTTCGGATGAAACACGATAACCTCCCCAACCGCACTATTCGCGCGCCGGTAATTGCGGAATTTTCACTTTATCATATGATGACGAAAAAACGAAAGAAAGGGAGCGAAAACCATGTTCCTGTCCGGGCGTCAGACAGAGATCCTCGAAATCGCCAAGGCGGAAGGGCGAGTGCTGGTCGAGGAGCTGGCGATGCGCTTCTCGGTCACGCCGCAAACCATCCGCAAGGACCTCAACGATCTCTGCGACGGGCGCGTGCTGTCACGCGTGCATGGCGGCGCGATTTTCCCCGGCGGAACCGAGAACGTGAAATATGAGGCAAGACGATCCATCGCCGCGCCGGAAAAGCATGCGATCGGCCGCGCCGCCGCCAGCCTGATCCCCAACAACAGCTCGCTTTTCATCAATATCGGCACGACGACGGAAGCCGTCGGCGAGGCGCTGCTTGGCCATCACGAGCTGATGGTCATCACCAATAATATAAACGTTGCCAATAAGTTACGTATTTTCCCCTCCATCGAAGTCGTGATTTCCGGCGGCGTCGTGCGTGGCTCGGATGGCGGCATCGTCGGCGAGGCGGCCGTCGATTTCATCAAACAGTTCAAGGTCGATTATGCCGTTATCGGCGCCTCCGCGATCGATCCCGACGGCGCCCTTCTGGATTTCGACTTTCGCGAAGTGAAAGTCGCGCAGGCCATCATCGCCAATGCCCGGCATGTCATTCTCGTCGCCGACAGCACCAAGTTCGAACGAACTGCCCCGGTTCGCATCGGCCATCTCTCGCAGGTTCATACGTTCGTAACAGACGAATGTAGTATCGAATCCGTGCGCTCCATCGCTGCAGAACACGACGTGCATCTTGTTGAAACCTCTCGCAGATCGGTCTGACCGGCGCTTTTTCTGTCAAGAAACGTTCGTTTGACATTCGTATCTGTTTCGCTTTAGATGGATTAGTTTCGATTTTCCATCTTCGGGGATGGCTGACCTTTGCGGAGGGGCGGGTGAGCGAACAGGTCTACGACATTTTCGTTATCGGCGGCGGTATCAACGGTTGCGGCATCGCGCGTGATGCCACGGGACGCGGCTACAAGGTCGCGCTCGCCGAGATGAACGACTTCGCTTCCGGCACATCGTCCGGCGCCACCAAGCTCATCCATGGCGGACTGCGCTACCTCGAGCACTACGAATTCCGCCTCGTGCGCGAATCGCTGATGGAACGCGAAGTGCTCTGGGCGATGGCACCGCACATCATTTGGCCGATGCGCTTCGTGTTACCCTATCACAAGGGCGGCATCCGGCCGGCCTGGCTCATCCGCCTCGGCCTTTTCCTCTATGACCACCTCGGCGGACGAAAGCTGCTGCCACCAACGGCGACGCTGGACATGAAGAAGGATCCGGCGGGCAAGCCGCTGAAGGCCCTCTTCACCAAAGCCTTCGAATATTCCGACGGCTGGGTCGACGATGCCCGCATGGTGGTGCTGAACGCGCGCGACGCGGCAGACCGCGGCGCAACGATCATGCCGCGAACAAAGGTAATCTCCGCCCGGCGCGAAGGCGCCGTCTGGGCAATCGAAACGGAGAACACGATCAATGGCGAGAAGCGGCAGTTCCGCTCGCGCATGCTGGTCAATGCCGCAGGCCCCTGGGTCGATCATGTCCTCTCCGATGCCTTCGGCAAGAACCAGGTGCACAATGTCCGGCTCGTCCAGGGCAGCCATATCATCGTGCGCAAGAAGTTCGACGACCCGCGCGCCTATTTCTTCCAGAATCCGGACAACCGCATCATCTTCGCCATCCCCTATGAGCAGGATTTCACGCTGATCGGCACCACGGATCGTGACTACAAGGACGATCCGAAGGATGTGAAGATCACCGAGGGCGAAACCACCTATCTCTGCAATGCCGCCAGCGAATATTTCAAGGAGCCGGTACGGCCCGAAGACATCGTGTGGACCTATTCGGCCGTACGCCCGCTCTATGATGATGGCGCCTCCAAGGCACAGGAAGCAACGCGCGACTACGTTCTCAAGGTCGAGGGCGAAGAGGGTCAGGCACCGCTGCTCAATGTCTTCGGCGGCAAGCTCACCACCTATCGTCGCTTGGGCGAGCATGCTCTGGAAAAAATCGGCGAGGCGATCGGCCTCAAGGGTACGCCCTGGACCGCCGGGAGCTCGCTGCCGGGCGGCGACTTTCCCGTTCGCGGCTATGATGCCGAAGTCTCCAAGCTGAAATCACGCTATCCCTTCCTCGCCGATCCACATGCGCGGCGCCTCATTCGCCGCTATGGGACGCGCGCCGCCACGATCCTCGGCGACGCAAAGACGATCGCCGATCTCGGCCGTTGCTTCGGAAGCGATCTCTATGAGGCGGAAGTGCGTTACCTTGCGGAACAGGAATGGGCCTATAGCGCCGCCGACATTCTCTGGCGCCGCTCCAAGAAGGGCCTCTACCTTTCTAAGGAAGAAGCAGCCGCCCTCGAAAGCTACATGGCCGACAGCTACGTCCACGCCTAAGCGTTCAATTCACTCTGCGGGGTCGAGCAGCCGCGGCCCCGCCCCCTCTTCGGAAAGCGTATCCCACGGATTGCGCAACGGACAGCTATCGAGTGAAAGGCAGCCGCAGCCAATACAGCTGTCCAGCTGATCGCGAAGGCCCTGCAAGCGCCTGATGCGCGCGTCGAGATCATCCTTCCATAGCTCCGAAAGCGCCTTCCAGTCGGATGCCGTCGGCGTTCGCCCCTGTGGTAGCGATTGAAGAGCCGCCTGAATCTCGGCAAGCGGAATGCCGACCCTTTGCGCTACCTTGATGACAGCAACACGCCGCAAGACTTCGCGAGGATAGCGCCGCTGGTTGCCGCGGCTACGATGGCTCTCGATCAGGCCTTTCGCCTCATAGAAATGTAACGCTGATACAGCCACTCCGCTTCGCGCCGCCACTTCGCCGACCGTCAGCAGCTTCGAAAATTGTGAGGGATCGATTTTTCCCATATTTGCTATTGACCTCAACTTTGCTTGAGGTTTTATAACGCTGGCTCCAAACCGCGTAAAGCAGGAGCATGACATGACCGAAAGAACCCGGCTGGCGATCATCTACGGCAGCACCCGCCCGGGTCGTTTGTGTGACCGGGTCGTCAATTGGGTGGCCCGCGAGCTGGCGCACTATCCCCTCATCGATATCGACCTGATCGATCCCCTCGAATTTGATCTGCCGTTTCATCACAATCGGGAGCATCCCGGCGTCAGCGCCCTTTCCGACCGGCTTTCGGAGGCGGATGCCTTCATTATCGTCACGCCCGAATACAATCACAGCTTCACGGCCTCGCTGAAATTCGTGCTCGATCTCGTCTACGAGCCCTGGCATGGCAAGCCTGTCGCCTTCGTTTCCTATGGCGGCATCTCCGGCGGCCTGCGCGCCGTGGAACAGTTGCGGCTCGTCTTTGCCGAACTTCATACGGTGACGGTGCGCGATACGGTAAGCTTTGCCAATCCGTGGGGCAGATTTGCCGAGGACGGCACGCTGGAAAACCCGCTCGATGCGCGAAAATCGCTTGTTCTCATGATCGCGCGGCTGAACTGGTGGAGCAACGCCCTAAAGCCGGCGCGCACCATGCGCCCCTATCGCTCCGCCGCCGCCTAATCCATTCCGAAACATTGTGAATCCGATCTCCCGTTTCTGGCAGGTGCGGGAGATTGGTTCGACGCCCGGATCCGGCACCACGGGTTCGGGCGTCCTGCCTTCAAGGATCACGCTTGCCGAAACCGCCGTGATGACCTAACGCAATAGAAGGAGATCTCGGGCGGATACGGGAATGGAGAACGCAAAGCGGCTGGGAGGAGCGGATTTCATGCGCGCTGTCGCATGTCTGATGGTGCTCGTTCACCATCTCGTGCTCCGGATGAATTTTTACAAGATCCCTTCGGATCTGGACATGACCTTCATCATCGCGCGCTTCGGCAACCACGGGGTCTCGGTCTTCTTCGTTCTCAGCGGGTTTCTTCTTGCGCGCCCCTTCTGGCTGGCGCTGGATAAGGCCCAACCTATGCCTTCGCTGAAGATCTATGCCATGCGCCGCGCGGCACGCATCCTGCCGGGCTTCTGGTTTGCCCTGACGGTCGGCTTCCTGATCAGCTTCACGATCTACGGCTTTCCGCTCGATACGGAGCTGGTTGGCCGCTATGTCGCCGGCTTTTTTCTTATGAGCCAATGGCACTGGCGTACCTTTTTCCCGGTGCAGGGGGATGGGCCTTTATGGTCGATCCCCTTCGAGACGACCTGCTATGTCCTCTTGCCGATCGGTTTCCTGCTGCTGTTTCATCCGAAATTGAGATCGCGCTCCGCTTTCGTCAGCCGCCTTCTCTGGATCGGCATCATCGCGATAGCACTTGTCGGCCACTGGCTTGTCGTCACCTATCTGCCCACCGACAATGTCGGGCGGGGCTGGCAATATGGCTTCCAGGGCGGCGCCAAGGAATGGATGCCGCGCTACAATCCCATCGGCTTCTTCGCGATATTTGCGATCGGCGCGCTCGCCGCCGGCATTCAGACCATCCTCCCGGCCCGTCGCTCGGTAATCTATGACATCATCGGCGCGCTCGCGATTATTATGGGCGCATGGCAGTTGCCGCAGTCGATTGGCGGCGCGGCGGAAGGCTATGCCTGGCTCAGCATTCCCTATCAATTCCCGCTGCTCCCCATAGCGGTCGCGATCGCGCTCTGCACGCTTCCGCAATCGCTGCTGCTGGCAAGACTGCTCGACAATCCCGTGAGCCGTTATGTCGCTACCGTCTCCTTCGGCGTCTACATCTGGCAGGATATCGTGCTGACCTTGATGCCGCAGCTCTTCCCTTCGTCCTTCGGTGCAGGCTCGGACGACGTGCTGGGCGGCTGGATAATTTCAAGCCTCATCGCAACCACCATCATCTTCGCCATCGGCACGTTGAGCTATGTATTGCTCGAACGGCCCCTCATTCAGTGGGCGCGGACACGGGAAAGCAAGGTCATGCAACCCGCCACTGCGTGACGGGTCGGTACTATCCCACGGAAGATCGCGAAGGGTTCATTAGATGCGCGTCGCCTTCAGGCGCTCTTCGTCGAGAACGATGCCGAGGCCCGGAGCGGTGCCGAGATCGAGCCAGCCGGCATCGTGCTTGAGCGGCGAGGCCATCGGATAATCGCGGCGGGCTTCGCTCCACTCCGGATTGTCATAGGGGTATTCGAGCCAGGCTGCGTCGGCAACACCGGCCGTCAGATGCGCATTGGCCAGCACACCGATACCGTTTGTCCAGGAATGCGGCGTGAACTGCACGCCCGCCTCGCGCGCCTGATAGGCCAGCCGACGGCACCCGGTGATACCGCCAACGAGCGCGACATCGGGCTGGATGACATCGAAGGCACGCTCCTCGATGATATCGCGGAACTCGTAGAGCTCGCGCGTCATCTCGCCGCCGACGATGCGCACCGACGTTGCCTGCTTCAACTCCTTCATGCCCTTGCGGTCGGAGCGGTGAAGCGGCTCTTCCATCCAGTAGACGCCGAGCCGCTCCAGCTCCTTGGCAACGGTCAGGGCATCCTTGAAGGTCCATGGCAGGGTCGTATCCCAGGGCATGCGCCAACCCTGATTGCAGTCGACCATCAGCTCCAGCCGGTCGCCGACGCGGGCGCGGATCGCTTCCAGCGCCTTGACGTCCTCGCGCCAGCCACCGCGCCCGCCCGAAGACGAGGAAAAGCGTACCTTCATGGCCGGGAAGCCTTCGTCGATATAGCGCTCGGCCTGTTCGGCCATGGCCGCCGGCTCGCGCAGCACGCCGGAGGAAGCATAGAGTCGCACACGGCTAGCGCGGCCGCCAAGCATCCGCCACACCGGCTCGCCGGTGATCTTGCCGGAAAGGTCCCACAGCGCCAAATCCATCGGCCAGCAGCGGCCGTAGTGGAAGTTGATGTGCGACAGGACTTCATAGTGACGCTCGAGGTGCCGCGGATCCTGCCCGATGAACAGATCCTCGTGCCCCTCGAACCCCTTCATCAGGTCGCCGGAGCCGATGCCTTCGCGACCCTCATCATCCCTGACGCGCACGATGGTCGCATCGAAATGCTTGCGCGGGCGGCCATCCCAGCTCGCCTTGAACGCCGGATCGAGCGGCAGGCGATGATGGGTGATTTCGATGGAAACGATCTTGCTCATTGTGGCTCCCCTTAATCCTCCGGGCATGATCCTTCGAAAAGGATCATGCCGATATCGATCTCTCAGCCGAACTGCTGCCAGATCGTTTTGTAATCGCAGTATTTGTCGATCGCATGCACCGAGCGGTCGCGGCCGAAGCCGGACTGCTTGAAACCGCCGAACGGCGTTGCGAAGTTCGACATGTCATAGGTGTTGATCCACACCGTACCGGCATGGATCTCTTCGGAAAAGCGGTGAGCCCGGTTCATGTCCTTGGTAAAGACGGCGCCGGCCAACCCATAGATCGTGTCATTGGCGATCTCTAGCGCTTCCTCCTCGGTTTCGAAGGGAATGGCGGCGAGCACCGGGCCAAAAATTTCCTGCCGCGCCAGGCTCATGTCGTTGGTCATGTCGACGAAGACGCCCGGCGAAACATAATAGCCGCCGGTTTCGCTCAAGACGCGCTCGGCCCCGAAGGCACGACGCGCGCCTTCCTTCTCGCCAGCCGCGATCATCGCCAGCACCTTGTTCATGTGCTCTTCCTCGATCAGCGCGCCGATCTGCGCCGAAGGATCGAGCGGATGCTTGAGCGCGATATCGGAGCGGGTCACGGCCTCGATCTTCTCGATCAGCCTGTCCTGCACAGAGCGCTGCACGATCAGGCGTGTCGAGGCATGGCAGGTCTCGCCGGAATTGTAGAAGCAACCCCAGGCGGCCGCGACGGCCGCGGCATCGAGATCGGCATCTTCGAAGACGACCAGCGGCGACTTGCCGCCAAGTTCCAGTGCCACGCGCTTGACGTTCGATTGCGCCGCATAGCCCATGATCAGCTTGCCGACTTCGGTGGAGCCGGTAAACGCGATCATGTCCACATCCATGTGCAGCGCCAGCGGCTTGCCGGTCTCTTCGCCGTAACCCGTCACCACATTGAAGACACCCGCCGGCAGGCCTGCTTCGACTGCAAGCTCAGCAAGACGGATCGCCGAAAGCGAGGACTGCTCGGCCGGCTTCAGCACGACGGAGTTGCCAGCCGCGATCGCCGGCCCGAGCTTCCAGGCATCGATGATCATCGGATAATTCCAGGGCGTGATCGCCCCGATGACCCCGAGCGGCACTTTACGGACCAATGCGCGGGCATTCGGGCCGGTCGGCGCGATCTCGTCATACATCTTGTCGATCATTTCGCCGTAGAACTGGATACCGTCGGCGCAGAGACGCACGTCGACACCAAGCGACGCCATGACCGGCTTGCCGACATCGATCGTCTCGAGCATGGCCAGTTCATCACCATGGGCACGAATGAGATCGGCCCACTTCAGCATGATCTTCTTCTTTTCCAGCGGCTCCTTCTTGCGCCAGACGCCGCTTTCGAAGGCAGCGCGGGCAGAGGCGACCGCAGCATCGACATCGGCGGCATTGCCGCGCGCAAGATCAGCGCCGGGCTTGCCGTCCATCGGCCGGATACGGGTGAAAGTCTCGCCAGATGCGGCCGCACGATGGGCGCCATCGATGAAATGACGTCCTTCGGGCTTGAGGCCGGAAAGAACGCTTTCCCAATAGTCGCGCGTGTAATTCTTGGTCATCTCAGATTCCTTTCGGCAGCACCATGACGGCAGCGGCAAAGCGGTCGATATCGGCATCCGTCACGTCGCGGATCGTCGAGCGCCGCATGGGCTGATTTTCCGGCGCCCGCATTTCACGGGCGAGATCGGCTTCATCGAATGGCTTGAAGGCCGCGGGCAGAGCGCGGACGATGCCGCAACGGTCCATCCAGTCGGAGATGAAAGCGGGAAGCTCAGCCGCACTATCGACACCGCAAGCCTTGGCTGCGGCATTAAGGTCTGACGTATTTGCCTCAACGAGCCACGGAAGCGTCAGCTCGAAGCCGAGCGCAGTGGCAAGACCATGATGAACGGGTCCAAGGCCCGCCAGCGCATGGCTGACATTGTGGGCGATCGCCGTACCGCAATTGTCGATGGCAATGCCGCCGAAACAGGAGCCGAGCAGCACATCGCCGCGGGCGGCCATATCATCGGGCTGCTTGACGGCCGTTTCCAGCGCACCGGTCAGCAGCCGAAGGGCCTGATGCGCATAGAACTGCGCACCGCGATGCGTGTTGCGGTTGGTAGCCGCTTCGAAGGCATGGATGAAGGCATCGAGGCCGCACCATGCCGTGAGATTTGCGGGCAAGGTCTTCGTCAGCGCCGGATCGAGGATGACGAGATCGGCCTTCGTCTCCGGTCCCCAGATCCAGAGCTTCTTGCCCTCGGGGCCGGCGAAAATATTCGTCGCCGATGTCTCCGAACCCGTGCCGGCCGTGGTCGGGATCATGATCTTCTTCAGCGGATTCTTCGGCAGCGGGTTGGCGGCCAGCGCATAATGCATCGGGTCCTCACCAGAGGCGATGCAGCAGGCGACGATCTTGCCGAGATCGAGGGCAGAACCGCCGCCGACGCCGATCACCATGTCGGCACCCTTTCCCGCCGCGATTGCCGCATGCAGATGCGCGAGCTTCGGCTCGCCCGCAAAATCGGAAAAGACCTGCGTCTTCACGCCCGCTTCGCCAAGATCGGCGCTGATCTTGGCGGTAAGACCGGACTGCGCCAGGAAGGCATCGATGACAAGCAAAACCGTGCCAACGCCATCGAAGGATTTGACCGCCGCGGGAAGGCCGGAGAGAGCTCCGTCGCCGAAACGAATGTCAGGAATGGCGGAAATGGAAAAGGACACGCGAGATCACCTTGGAAAAGCGGCTGATTTGATGCCCACGATCCTGCATCACAATTTCAGATCTTCAAATCCGGGCAATTATCGGGAATATTGATGATCTGAAGTCATGGAGAGCCAATGCTGGAGAAAATACCGTTGGAAGCCTTCCGCGTGTTCGACGCGGCCGCGCGCGCCATGAATTTTTCCCGAGCCGGCCGCGAGCTGAATATCACCCAGGCCGCCGTCAGCCGCCGCATCAAGGGGCTGGAAGATCACCTCGGCGCAACCCTCTTTACCCGACGCGGCCGGAACCTGGCGCTGACGCCGGATGGCGAGCGGCTGTTCCAGCGCGTGCGCGCCACGCTGGAATATCTGGAAGAGAGCCTGGAACCCTTTCGCACCGGCACAGGCGAGATCATCTCGATTGCCGCAAGCGGCTCGATCTCCCATCTCTGGCTCGGGCAGCGGCTCAGGGATTTCGGCAAGGAGAGCCCCGGCATCTCCGTGCGCCTGCTGACGACGGACGTCCATTCCGAACTCGCCTCGGAAAACAACGATCTCATCATCATCTATTCCACCGGCGAACATCCGCGCTGGAGCCTGACGCCGCTTTTGAAGGAAGTGCTGGTGCCGATCGCCTCGCCGGACTACCTGTCAGTTCGTGGCCTTGACCCGCAGGCGCTGACGGCAGTCGATATCGCCGGGCTCGATCTCATCGACTATGAGCGCGCCAACGCTCACTGGATAAGCTTCCGCCAATGGTTCGGCCGCATCGGCGACCCCTTGAAGGGCAAGCTGCCGAGACCGCGCCTGTCTTTCTCCACCTATATCATGGCAGTGGAAGCAGCCCTCAGGGGCGAAGGCATAGCGCTCGGCAGCCTCGGGCTTATCGAGGAGTACCTGCAGTCCGGCGCGCTCGTCACCGTCGGCAACGATCGCGTGGAAAGCGGCTTCGGATACTATCTCGGCGCCCCGCGCTTCCGCGCACTTTCCCCAGAGGCGGCGCAACTGCACCGGTTTCTGCTGGATGGGCAACAGGTCTGATACGATTTCGCGGGGAGGAATCGTCTCGCTATAGCGGCCGTGAGACGTTGGAGATTTGAAGGGATTGCCGTCACCCGCCCTCGTGGTTCGAGGACGCTTACGCGCCACCTCACCATGAGGGCTGATCTTCTCGTGCCGCCGCTAAGACGGGATAAACCGTATCGAGAACCGGATCAACTCCACCCTCACCCTGAGGCGCGAAGCCTCGAAGGGCGAGGATGGCCCCTGGCCTTCCAACGAAAAAGCGGCCCAAAGGACCGCTTTAATCTCAGTCATCGATGTTTGGATCGCATCAATCCTGCGGGATAGAGCCGCGCAGGTGCGAAAGTTCCATGATGAAATGTTCCAGGCGCGACTTGTGTTCGTGATGCTCGGCATCTTCAAGCTCCGCCTTGGCGGCATTGATGCGGCGGTCCAGCTCGTCGCGGCTCATGTCCTCGACCGGAACGGCGGATTCGGCGAGCAGCGTGCAGCCGGTCGGCAGGATGTCGGCGAAGCCGCCGAATACGACGTAATCCTGCTTCTTTCCGGAAGCCGAGTGCACCTTGACGACGCCCGGCTTGATGGTGGTCATGGTCGGCGCGTGATGAGCCATGACGGTCATCTCGCCTTCGCTCGCGGGAATGACGACATCGATGACCTGCTCCGACAGGAGCAGACGCTCCGGAGACACCAGTTCGAAATTGAAATTGTCAGCCATGGCCCGTCACTTCTCGATTGTCTTATTCGCAAGGCAAGGGCGCGCGGGCAATGCCGCGCGCCGATGGATTGGCCTGATTAGGCAGCCAGCTTCTTGGCCTTTTCGATCGCTTCTTCGATCGAGCCGACCATGTAGAAGGCAGCTTCCGGCAGGTGGTCGTATTCGCCGTTGACGAGGCCCTTGAAGCCCTTGATCGTGTCTTCGAGAGCGACGAGCTTGCCCGGCGAACCGGTGAAAACTTCGGCGACGAAGAACGGCTGCGACAGGAAGCGCTCGATCTTGCGGGCGCGGGCAACAGCCAGCTTGTCGTCTTCGGAAAGTTCGTCCATGCCCAGGATGGCGATGATGTCCTGCAGGGCCTTGTAGCGCTGCAGCGTCGACTGAACCTTACGAGCAATTTCGTAGTGCTCTTCGCCGACGACCATCGGGTCGAGCATGCGCGACGTGGAGTCGAGCGGGTCGACAGCCGGGTAAATACCCTTTTCAGCGATCGAGCGCGACAGAACCGTCGTTGCGTCCAGGTGGGCGAACGAGGTTGCCGGTGCCGGGTCGGTCAAGTCGTCGGCCGGAACGTAAATGGCCTGAACCGAGGTGATCGAGCCCGTCGTCGTCGTGGTGATGCGTTCCTGCATCTGACCCATGTCGGTTGCGAGCGTCGGCTGATAACCCACGGCCGAAGGAATACGGCCGAGCAGAGCCGACACTTCCGAACCAGCCTGCGTGAAGCGGAAGATGTTGTCGACGAAGAACAGAACGTCCTGGCCTTCATCGCGGAAGTTTTCAGCAACGGTCAGACCGGTCAGAGCGACGCGAGCGCGGGCGCCCGGCGGTTCGTTCATCTGGCCGTAAACGAGTGCTGCCTTGGAGCCTTCGCCGCCGCCATGCTTGTTGACGCCCGATTCGATCATTTCGTGGTAAAGGTCGTTGCCTTCGCGGGTACGTTCACCCACGCCAGCGAATACCGAGTAACCACCGTGCGCCTTGGCGACGTTGTTGATCAGTTCCATGATGAGAACGGTCTTGCCAACGCCGGCGCCGCCGAACAGGCCGATCTTGCCGCCCTTTGCGTAAGGAGCGAGAAGGTCGACGACCTTGATGCCGGTGACGAGGATCTGCGCTTCCGTGGACTGCTCGACGTAGGACGGAGCGTCCTGGTGGATGGCGCGCTTCTTGGCGGTGTTCAGCGGACCTGCTTCGTCGACCGGCTCGCCGATGACGTTCATGATACGGCCGAGCGTCTCATGTCCGACCGGAACCGAGATCGGCGCGCCCGTGTCCTTGACCGGCTGGCCGCGAACGAGACCTTCGGTCGAGTCCATGGCGATCGTGCGAACGGAGTTTTCGCCGAGGTGCTGTGCGACTTCGAGAACCAGACGATTGCCGTTGTTGTCGGTTTCAAGCGCGTTCAGGATCGCCGGGAGTTCGCCGTCGAAAGCAACGTCCACAACGGCGCCGATAACCTGCGTAACCTTACCGACAGAACCTGCGGGGGTAGCTGCGTCAGCCATATTCTTACCCTCTTTTCCCTAACCTCAGAGCGCTTCCGCGCCCGAAATGATTTCAATCAATTCCTTGGTGATCTGTGCCTGGCGCTGACGGTTGTAGTTCAGCGTCAGCTTGTTGATCATCTCACCAGCGTTGCGCGTCGCATTGTCCATCGCGCTCATCTTGGCGCCCATCTCGCCGGCAACGTTTTCGAGCAACGCGCGGAAGATCTGGACGGAGATGTTGCGCGGGATCAGGTCCGCGAGGATCGAAGCCGCATCCGGCTCGTATTCATAAACGGCGCCCTTATGGGCTGCATCTTCTTCGACGACGGCGGGAGCCGAAGCCGGAATGAGCTGCTGTGCCGTCGGCACCTGGCTGATCACCGACTTGAATTCGGAGTAGAACAGGGTGCAAACGTCGAATTCGCCAGCTTCGAACATTTCGATAACGCGCTTGCCGATGGCGTCGGCATTGTCGAAACCAATACGCTTTACGTCGCGCAGTTCCTTGCGCTCGACGATCAGCGATGCGTATTCGCGGCGAAGTACGTCATAGCCCTTCTTGCCGACGGTGAAGATCTTCACCGTCTTGCCTTCGGCCAGAAGCTTGCGGGCATGGTCGCGGGCGAAGCGCGAGATCTGCGAGTTGAAGCCGCCGCAAAGGCCGCGTTCGGCCGTGCAGACGACGAGCAGATGCACATCGCTCTTGCCGGTTCCGGTCATCAGCAGCGGCGCACCGTCAGCATCGCTGACGGCAGCCGAGATGTTGGCCAGAACAGCGGCCATGCGCTGCGAGTAAGGCCGGGCGGCCTCGGCCGCCTCCTGCGCACGCCGAAGCTTCGCCGCGGCGACCATTTTCATCGCCTTGGTGATCTTCTGCGTCGCCTTGACGGAGGCGATCCGGTTTTTCAGATCCTTGAGTGAAGGCATCCTTGGTCCGTCCTAGAGCTTGGGCCCGATTACGCGAAAGACTTGGCGAAGCTGTCGAGAGCAGCGGTGAGCTTGCCCTTCGTCGCGTCGCTGATGGCCTTTTCGGTGCGGATGGTGTCGAGGATGTCCTTGCCTTCCGAGCGGAGGTACGACAGGAAGCCGTGCTCGAACTTGCCGACCTGAGCAACAGGCAGCTTGTCGAGGTAGCCGTTGACGCCGGCAAAGATCACAGCAACCTGTTCTTCCGTCTTCAGCGGCGAGAACTGCGGCTGCTTCAGGAGTTCGGTCAGGCGAGCACCGCGGTTGAGCAGGCGCTGCGTTGCGGCATCGAGATCGGAACCGAACTGGGCGAAGGCGGCCATTTCGCGATACTGGGCAAGTTCGCCCTTGATCGAGCCTGCAACCTGCTTCATCGCCTTGATCTGAGCCGACGAGCCGACGCGCGAAACCGAGAGACCGACGTTAACGGCCGGGCGGATACCCTGGTAGAACAGGTCGGTTTCGAGGAAGATCTGGCCGTCGGTGATCGAGATCACGTTGGTCGGAATGAAGGCCGAAACGTCGTTACCCTGCGTTTCGATGACCGGCAGAGCGGTGAGCGAACCAGCGCCCTTCTCGTCGTTCATCTTTGCGGCGCGCTCGAGGAGACGCGAGTGCAGGTAGAAAACGTCGCCCGGGTAAGCTTCGCGGCCCGGCGGGCGGCGCAGCAGCAGCGACATCTGGCGGTAGGCAACGGCCTGCTTGGACAGGTCGTCGTAGCCGATCAGCGCGTGCTGGGCGTTGTCACGGAAATATTCGCCCATGGCGCAGCCGGCGAACGGAGCCAGGAACTGCATCGGAGCCGGATCGGAAGCGGTAGCCGCGACGATGATCGAGTACTTCAGGGCGCCGCGCTCTTCGAGCACCTTGACGAACTGGGCGACGGTCGAGCGCTTCTGGCCGACGGCGACGTAGACGCAAAAGAGCTTTTCGCTGTCCGGACCATTATCCTGAATGGACTTCTGGTTCAGGATCGTGTCGAGGATGATGGCGGTCTTGCCGGTCTGGCGGTCGCCGATGACCAGCTCGCGCTGGCCGCGGCCAACCGGGATCAGAGCGTCGATGGCCTTGAGGCCGGTCGACATCGGCTCATGAACCGACTTGCGCGGAATGATGCCCGGAGCCTTGACGTCGACGCGCGAACGGCGGGTCGCGTTGATCGGGCCCTTGCCGTCGATCGGATTGCCGAGCGCGTCAACAACGCGGCCGAGCAGTTCCGGACCAACCGGAACGTCAACGATCGCGCCGGTGCGCTTGACGGTGTCGCCTTCCTTGATGTCGCGGTCGGAACCGAAGATAACGACACCGACGTTGTCGGCTTCAAGGTTCAGCGCCATGCCGCGGATGCCGCCGGGGAACTCGACCATTTCGCCGGCCTGAACATTGTCCAGACCGTAGACGCGGGCAATACCGTCACCGACGGAGAGAACCTGGCCGACTTCGGAGACTTCAGCTTCCTTGCCGAAGTTTTTGATCTGATCTTTCAGAATTGCGGAAATTTCCGCGGCGCGGATATCCATCAGCCGACCTCTTTCAATGCAAGCTTAAGGGTGGAGAGTTTAGTGCGAAGGGACGTATCGATCTGACGCGAACCGACCTTGACGATCAGGCCGCCAAGGATCGACGGATCGACGGTGACGGCAATCGCCACGTCCTTGCCGGTGACGCCCTTCAGCGCCGCCTTCAATTCATCTTCCTGCGCCAGGGTCAGCGCATGGGCCGAGGTAACCTCGGCGGAAATCTCGCCGCGATGCTGGGCGGCGATGATGCGGAAAGCCTTGATCATGCCCGGCAGCGCAAAAAGGCGCCGGTTGCTGGCCACAAGCTTCAGAAAATTGGTAACGTAGGCGCCGAAGCCGGCCTTCTTTGCCAGCGCTTCAATCGCACCGACCTGCTCTTCAGCCGAAAAGACCGGGCTGAGGACGAAGCGCTTCAGATCTTCGCTTTCGTCGAGCATGGCTTGGAACCGATCGAGATCGGCGGTCACTGCCGGTACGGCACCCTCTTCGAGGGCCAATTCGAACAGCGACGAGGCATATCGTTCTGCGACACCAGAAACATGCTGGGATGTGTCTGCCACGGGCACAAAATTCCCTGATTTCAACCCAAGAACCAAACTTCCGGGTGACGGAAGCGATATGTCCTTGAATTCGTTTTGATTTCCCCCAGAAATCAGCAGGAGCGCGCTCCTGCCTCATCCGAAATTCGGGGTTCGTCTAACATAGGATATTGAGACTCGCAACACGCGTATTCGACGAATACGCCATTCGGGCGAATTTATGATGTCAAAATTCAAAAACCATGGGGATAGCGCAGGCGAATTTGGCTGCACTGGAGCGCTTTTCGGCTCAAATGTAGCCGAGACCGTAGAGAAAAGGTAGCGCAGCCAGCACAGCCTGCACAACCAGAAGAAGAAGGCTCAAAAATATGCTGCCCCGATCGGACATCAGCGAGAGGATGCGACCGAACGCCGCGACACCGAAGGACGCGCCAAGCGCGAGATAGATCATCGGCTGCGCGAGCAGGATCGCCATCAATCCAAAGCCGACCATGAAGCCGCCGGCCGAACGCGCTTCGGCATAGGCTTCCGACCGCCCTTCCTTCACCTGCAGCTTGAGGAAGCGGTAGGCGTAACCCGGTGCGAACATCAGGAAGAGGCCGATCAGCGCCGTAACGGCAGCCGAACAGTAGGCAAGCCGCTCGCCGAATTCTGTCGGAAAATAAAGCTCCATTGGTCGCCCCCAAATCAGCCGCGTACAAATCACCTAAGTGAGACGGCCGACTTATGGCATGATCCGGTCAAATAGGGAAAGGCGCAGCCAGGATATCCGTCGCGTCAATCACAGAAAGCTTTGCGGATCGATATCAAGCTGCACCTGCACGGAGCCGCGCTCCTTCGGCGATTGTGCCAGCATGGCCCGCAGGAAACCCTGCATGTCGGAATTGCGCCGGCCATGCACGAGCAGGCGGAAACGGTGGCGGCCGCGCACCAGCGCGATCGGCGCTTCGGCCGGGCCTAATACCGAAATGCCTGTCACCTGCGGCGCCGCATTGCGCATGCCGCGCGCATGGGTCTCCGCATCCTGCCTGGTATCGGCGGAGACGATGATCGAGGCGAGCCGGCCGAAGGGCGGCAATATCGCCCTCTCCCGCTCTGAAATCTCGCGCTCGTAGAAGGCGCTGGCATCGCCCGACACAATCGCCTGCATGACGGGATGCTGCGGCTGATAGGTCTGCAGCAATCCGTGGCTCTTCAAGCCGGTCCGCCCGGCGCGTCCCGTCACCTGCGACAGGAGCTGGAACGTTCGCTCGGCGGCGCGCGGATCGCCATTCGCCAGGCCGAGATCGGCATCGACGATGCCGACCAGCGTCATCAGCGGAAAATTATGTCCCTTGGCGACGAGCTGCGTACCGATGACGATGTCGGCCTCGCCCTTGGCGATTGCATCGAGCTCCAGTCTCAGCCGCTTGACGCCGCCCATGATGTCGGAGGAGAGCACGATCGTCCGCGCGTCGGGGAAATGCCGTTCCACCTCTTCGGCGATGCGCTCGACGCCGGGGCCGCAGGCAACGAGGTGGTCGAGCGTACCACATTCGGGGCACGCCTCCGGCGTGCGCTCGGCATAGCCGCATTGATGGCACTGGATCTGGTTGCGGAAGCGGTGCTCCACCAGCCAGCTCGAACATTGCGGGCACTGGAAGCGATGGCCGCAAACACGGCAGAGCGTCAGCGGCGCATAACCGCGCCTGTTGAGGAACATGAGCGCCTGCTCGCCCTTGGCAACCGTCTTGCCGATTGCGCGGATCATGACCGGTGAAAGGAAGCCGCCGCGCTCCGGCGCATGCCGGCGCATGTCGATCAGATGCAGATCCGGAAGCGCCGCATCGCCATAGCGCGTCGGCAGGTGGATTGTCGTGTAGCGTCCGCTCTGGCCGTTGACCTGGCTTTCCACCGAAGGCGTGGCCGACACCAGCACGACGGGAAAATCACCGATGCGGCCGCGCACGACAGCCATGTCGCGCGCATTATAATAGACGCGATCCTCCTGCTTGTAGGCAGGATCATGCTCTTCATCGACGATGATGAGCCCGAGATCCTCGAAAGGCAGGAAGAGCGCCGAGCGAGCCCCGGCTACGACCCGCACCTCACCGGTGACGGCCTGACGCCAGACCTTTTCGCGCATTTTCGGAGCGAGATCGGAATGCCATTCGGCCGGCTTGGCGCCGAAGCGATCCTGAAAGCGTTCGAGAAAGCTCGCCGTCAGCGCGATCTCCGGCAAAAGGATCAGCACCTGCTTGCCGCGCCTCAACGTTTCCGCGATGGCCTCGAAATAGACCTCCGTCTTGCCGGAGCCGGTGACGCCATCGATCAGCGAAACCGCGAATTCGCCCTTGCGCACATCGACGAGAATCTCGTCGGCCGCATCCTTCTGCGGCCCCTGCAGCCGCGACGCGGTGAACTCCGGATCGGGCTTGGCGACCACAGGGGGCGGCGGCAGGAAGATAGTTTCGAAAATGCCCTGCGAGATCAGCCCGTCGACGACGCTGGTGGAGACACCCGCCGCATGCGCAAGGCCGAGCCGCGTCCAGGCCAATCCGTCGGCGGCAATCTCCATCACCTTGGCGCGAGCCGGTGTCAGACGTTCCGGCTGGCCGCCGATGAAGCGCAGGCCTTCTACCATCGGTTCGGGATCGAAGGCGGCAGGCGCGCGCAGGGCCATGCGCGCCACAAGCCCTGGCGGCGACAGCGTATAAGTGGCAACCCAATCGACGAAATCGCGCATATGCCTGCCGAGCGGCGGGCAATCGAACACATGGCTGATCGGCCGAAGCTTCTTCGGATCGACACCACCATCGTCCTCGCCATCCCAGACGACGCCGATGACCTGTCTTGGCCCGAGCGGCACCTGCACGACGGAGCCCGGCTCCACCGCCATGCCCTCGGGCACGGCATAGGAATAGGCCCTCGGCGCCGGCATCGGCACGAGAACGGGAACCGTACGGCTCATCACAGGCTTTGCGGGCGCCGCCTCGAAAAGCGCACCGAACAGATCGGAAGAATCTTTGCTCATTGCGCCAGACCATGCCCCGGACGGATGCAAAAGGAAACCCGGGAGCAGCGCCTGATTGCTTGCAAAATGCGGACGGCCCGCAGCCGAGGTGAATATCCTGCGTTACGCAGCAACCTTACCAACATCGGTCCAAAGCGGACAGTCTCGTTTGCAATCACGGCGATGGTTGTTCCGGCTTCGGAACGTCCGAGGGCAAAGCATCACGCTCGGCAAAGATGTTTTCCATTTCCGCCATATTCTGGGTCCCCCAGGTGCAAAGCGGGACGATCGCGACGGCCAGGCTGCGGCCAAGAGGAGTGAGCGCGTAGTCCACACGCGGCGGCACCTCCTTGTAATCGGTCCGCGCCAGAACGCGATCGACCTCCAACTCCTTCAATTGCTGGATCAGCACCTTGTCGCTAACGCCCTTTATCGTGCGCTTGAGCTCGCCGTAGCGCTTCGGGCCGTCAAGCAGGAAGTACAGGATCAGCGGCTTCCACTTGCCGGCGATGATGCGGAGCGTGACGGCCAGTCCGTGGGAGTATCCTATACCGCAGTGATCGGAAGGTTCAGCCATTTTTTCCATACTTACCAAAAGGTGCATACTTGTCCTCAGGTAAGCACTTTCTTAGCTTCTGTGCAACTTCAACAGAGGATGCACAGCATGACTAGACTGAATGGAAAGACCGCCGTGATCACCGGCGGCGCTACCGGCATTGGTCGCGCAGCGGCAAAGCGCTTCATCGAGGAAGGCGCCTTCGTCTTCATCTTCGGCCGCCGGCAGGAGGCGCTCGATGTGGCTCTGGCCGACCTCGGGCCGAATGCCCGCGCGGTGAAGGGCTCGGTCTCCGATCTCGGCGATCTCGACCGCCTCTACGCGGCAGTGAAGGCCGAGCGCGGAACCCTCGACGTCGTCTTTGCCAATGCCGGTGCCGGAAGCCAGCTTCCGCTCGGCGAGATCACCGCCGAGCACATTGACGAAACCTTCGACACCAATGTGAAGGGTACGATCTTCACGATCCAGAAGGCGTTGCCGTTGATGGGTCAGGGCGGCTCGATCATCCTCACCGGATCGAGCGCCGGCACGACGGGCGCGCCGGCAATGAGCGCCTACAGCGCCAGCAAGGCCGCAGTGCGCAACCTCGCGCGCACCTGGGCGGAGGATCTCAAGGGCACCGGCATCCGGGTCAACGTGCTGTCGCCCGGGGCGACGGCGACAGAACTCGCGAAGGAGGCGCTCGGCGAGGAAGGCCAGAAGGTCTTCGCCTCGATGACCCCGCTCCAGCGCATGGCCGATCCCTCGGAGATCGGGGCGGTGGCTGCCTTCCTCGCGTCTCAGGACAGCAGTTTCATGACCGCCAGCGAAGTCGCCGTCGACGGTGGCCTTGCGCAACTCTGAAACGCTACGCCGGTCGGGCGCTCCATTTGATTATTTGGAGCGCCTTGAGGCGTGATAAACCGAAGGAGACCCTATGAGCCGCGCAATCATCGGCATCGACAAGATCGGCCGGGCTCTGGCCGTAACCTCCACCCGAAACGGCATCGAAGTACCCGCTGCGACACCAGTCTCCACTTACTATTGAACGAAATCCGTTCAACCGGGTTCGGACATGAACTGAGCCGTTTGAAAATCTCTCGCTCACCAGGTGAAACGAGGACCGAAGGAGCCATAGGAGCCCGGCGCCGATCCGCTTGGATCCAGCTGATTATCCCGTTGGACTCTGTCTTCCCATCGCCGACGCTCGGCCGCCTTGTCTTTCGCAGAGGCTGTTGACTTGCTCGCGATCACGGAACGGGATTGACCGCCAGTTCCGCCGAACGTCGAGCAGGAGACAAAGAAAACGGCGGGAAAGGCAATCAGAACGCCTAGGGCAACCACCCTCGTGAGCCCATGGTAAATCGGCTGCATGGACATCCCCAATGCTCTCTGTGACCATTTGTAATCAAGGGCGAGGTTATTCGATTTCGCATCGAGTGGAAACCGGAGGCTGTTCGGATTTCCGCGTGATCGGCGGGAACCGATGCTCCGGGCTCATAAGGAAACCCGGGAGTGCCGTGCGATTGCTCGCAAAATGCGGACGACCTGCAGCTGTAATGAATATCCGGCGTTATGCAGCAACGCCACCAATTACCAATATCGACCCAAAAACAGACGATCGGCTGTGGGTCAACTTGTTCCGGAGGTGACAGTCCAGTAGGCGACGAAATCAGGATCGTGTACGGCATTCCCAGCGCCATCCGTATAGATGCCCGGATCCGCCCTCTCGAAGACCTCGAGCATGGGCGGAAGATTGATCTCCTCTTGGATTTCGTCGCCTTCGATCCTGATTGTTATTCCCCAACGTTGATCCACGGATTTGATGTAGCCATGAAATTGCTCTTCTTTCGTTACCGTTCCGTCGGGTTGACGGTAGGTAATTCCGAGTAGAACCAAAGTTCCAAGGATTTCATCGGCAAAAGCTTGATCCCAATTGGGATCAATTTCATTCTTATCTAGCCAATCCGTGCGTTCCATTGAATTACCCAATGCCTCAACAGTTTGAAGCTGTCCTGTTGGCCGAGGCAGCTCGATCCAACCAAAAGAGAAATATCCAGATGAAGCAACCTGAATACTGCACCGTATCTCGATCTCCAACAGTTGAAGAATATTTGCATCTTCGTGCGGTTGCTGGCTTGAGTGCGTTTTCTGAAGGTGCTGCGCGCGTGGGTCTGAATGGAACGATCTATTCCGTGGTGATTACATACGAAAGCTTAGCAATCGGAATGGGTCGATTGATCGGTGACGGTGGCTGCTTTTTCCAGGTCGTGGATATCGCTGTTCATCCCGAGCACCAGGGACGTGGACTCGGGAGAGCGATCATGGAAGCGATCATGACATATGTCTCACAAGAGCTGCCCCCTTCCGCATATGTCAGCCTCATAGCGGATGTTCCCGCAAACAAGCTCTATGAGAAATTTGGCTTCGTTGAGACCGCCCCAAGGTCTCTAGGAATGGCATATCGCGTAGTACGTTAAGGCGAACACGAAAGCTCAGCAGCTCAATGGCCACCGATGGCGCAACATTGCCGCGAGCGACTGCCACCCGCTCCCTGAACATCAAAGCCTTCACAACACCCCAGACAACCTCCCACCCTCGCGAATCCGAAGCTTCGGCCGATCAAAATCGTCATTGCTGATAATCGCATCGGCGACAAGAGCGGGCGCTGACAAGCTTTCATAAAGCGCAAAGGCCGGTCGGTATCGATCGGCATAGAGCTGGCGGGTCGTCTCCGTTCCGCCCAGAAGCTGGGTGTCGCGCGCAATGCCGCGCTGCTCGGATACCTGCTCCGAGGTTTCGATGAAGATGGCGAGGTCCCAGCCCTCGCGCAGCTCCGGCCGCTGCAGAAAGGTGCCGTCGACGATGAGGATCGCGTCGGCAGGCGCAAATTGCGGATCCTGGTGGATCGGCACGTCATTGTGCAGGTCGAAGGAGGCAGTGCGATACCATTGATCGCCACCCGGCCCCAGGGGCTTGAGCAGCAGTGTATTGATCGCCGGAAGATCGCGCGCATCGTGGTAATAGCCCTCGGCGGAGTACCGGCCGCGCGCATAGCGTTCCACCTTCGGTCGATGGAATCCATCGATCGAGGTGCGGATGATGTCTCGTTCGCTGCCTTTCAAGCAATCGGCCAATTCGTTCGCCAGCGTGGTCTTGCCCGATGCCGTTCGGCCGTCGATCGCAATACGGATCGGCCGCGCCAGGTCGAGGCTTGCGATTATCGTAGCCAGGTCGGTCAACAAAGCGGCTCTGTTCAAAGAGGTCATTTCAAAAATTCCTTTTGGGATGCTTCCATGTCGTAAAAATGAGGGCGCCCCTGACGGCTGCTACTCGTCGTCATCGTCAATCACGCCGGTCAGCCGCATGCCGTCGATCCAGGTGGAACCGTCTTCGCGGATGACTCGGCGCGGTTTTGCTCCGCAGCGCTCGCGCACCGCCTGCGCCAGAACTTCGGAATGGGTGACGATCCAGATCTGGCTGTTTTTCGCGGCTTGCGCGATCATATCGGCAAGCGGCGGCAGCATGTCCGGGTGCAGGCTCGCCTCCGGCTCGTTGAGCGCGATCAGCGGCGGCAGGCGGTAGGACATCAGGGCGGCGGCAAGGCCAAGGAAGCGGATCTGGCCGTCCGATAGTTCGCGCGGCTGGAAGACGCGGTTGGGAAATTCCGGCAGCATCAGCCCGAAATCCGCCGTTTCCTCCGGCGCAGGCACGACGAGCCGCCCCCCGCCGAGGGCAGCGGCAATCACCCGGTCGAGCTCGACCGTGTCTCCGCGAATATGCGTAAGCGTGGCGAAAACAGCGGCAATATTGGCGCCATCCTCATCC
Source organism: Martinezella sp. CNPSo 3964 (assembly GCF_057784375.1). NCBI lineage: Bacteria > Pseudomonadati > Pseudomonadota > Alphaproteobacteria > Hyphomicrobiales > Rhizobiaceae > Martinezella > Martinezella sp. CNPSo 3964. Next base: position 587,865 of record NZ_JBXSOW010000003.1, on the reverse strand, counting down.
AGCATCGACGACGTCACCGCCAGGCACGGCGCGCGCAGAGGCGAACCGCGATCGGTGCGAAAGCCATGAAAGAACCGCCAAGCATCGACTGCGCGCCGGAAGGTGCCGATTTCCGGATAGTGTCCGGCATCGCCGAGCAGCGCGACCGCGGTTTCCGAAGGCAAGGCCTGTTCGCGATAGGCCTCCATGCGGCCGGTCTCGCCGCGCACCGAAATGCCCGCCCCTTCGCGCTTCATCATCGTCACCGGCCGACGCCCGCCTTCGAACGAAAGCTCCTCGGCCTTGATTTCGGGCTCGAGCGCGAAACCGGCGGCGCCTGGCGGCCGCATGCCGGCCTCGATCCAGTAGCGGAAGGTCGCCGCCCGCTCCATGTCGAGCAGCTCGACATCGAAGCGGATCCGGGGCGACTCATGCGAGCGCCGCTTGCCCGACCACATGGCCGAGAACATGCCGCCCTCGCTGGAGATTTCATGCGCCAGCCTGCCCCGAACCGCAGCCTGCACGAGCTGCAACGAGCGATAGAGGTTGGACTTGCCGACACCATTCTCGCCGATGAACAGATTGACATCGGAGAGATCCATTCGGATCGAGCGCAGGGAGCGATAATTGCGGGCAAACATCGAGCGTAGCTGCATGCCACGCGGTTTAGCCGATTCCCATATTAAAGAGAATGCGAAACCAGGGTCTCATCCTGGGCCGAAGGGACGAGAGGCACAAAGGTTGCATTGCCGTCGGCCGCAAGATCGAACACCGTGTGCTTCTCCAATGCCTTCGTCACCTCGTTCACGTCGCCGTCGAGATGCTCGACGGGAATGAGGTTGCCGACCAGGAAGTCAAACCGGTCGCCGCGCTTGTTGAGCAGTTCGTGGAAGACGGTCATGTCACGCAGCTCCGTCGACCATTTGGCGAACCAGTAGAACAGGCCGGAATTACGCGCCGTCAGATGCACGGGCAGGATCGGCAGATTGTATTTGCGCGCGAGACCCACGGCGGATGTCTTCCATGGCCGCTCGTTCAGCTTCCCGTTCGCCCAGTAGGCGATGCGGCCGGACGGGAAGAGCACGGTCACCTTGCCCTCCGCGACGGCGCGGTTGGTCAGTTGCAGCGTCTCGCGCGTCTTCGGCTTGCTCTTGTATTCCTCGCGCCATTCGACCGGGATAATCATCTCCGCAAACCGCGGATTGACGCGCACCGCATCGCGATTGGCAAAGATCATCATGTCGGGACGGTGCGACTTCAGGAGATCGAAGACGGCGACGCCATCGGCAATGCCGGTCGGGTGGTTGCTGACGAGAATGAAACCGCCGGATGCGGGAATACGGTCGGCATGGGTGACGCCGATGTCGAGCCGCAGCAGATCGCTCATATATTCGAAGCACTGGAAGCCGGAAAGCTTGGCGACATCATCGGCGAATTCGATCGCCTTATTGTAGCGTAGCAGCGTGTAGAGAAACGGGCGCATGAGCGGCCAGAGCGGATTGCGCACGATCTTCTGCCCGCGCTCGGCAATCAGAGTATCGACAATATGTCCGGGCTGGCCCTGAGATACCAAAGCGATCGCTTCTGCAATCTGTCCCAGTGCAGTTATCGAACCGCGGCGTGCCATGAAGTGTCCTGAATGGTTGAGATATATTCTATCGCAATCGAATATGATCGAAGCATGACAAGCGCCTCGCATATGGCGACCGAACGATCGGAGATCCTGGATCGGCCCATATGCTGTCGTATTTAGAGTGCGACAGCGCTCGCAGCGCGGGGGAAACGCACCGAAAGCGACAGGAAAGTTAGCGATTCCATAACCTTCCTTCCTTCAAAGTGGCAGAAGGAATCCGAATTTCAAGGGGTTTTCCACTGAACGAATTGCTTGTTATCGCCGACTCCAGGTTGATGGCGGAACGCGGCCGCTGGCTCGATGCGCTCGGCCGGGAGCGGCGGCTCGCCGCGCATACGCTCAATGCCTATGAACGCGATACGCGGCAATTCCTGACCTTCCTCACCGGCCATCTCGGCAGCCCGGCGACGATCGAGGATATTCATGCGCTTCGCCCCGCCGACTTTCGCGCTTTTCTGGCAGCGCGCCGCAAGGATGGCGCGGGCGCGCGTTCGCTCGGGCGCAACCTTGCCGGTCTTCGCTCGCTGCTGCGCTATCTCGAAAAGAAGGGGCTGGTAAACGCCGCCGGTGCTGCCGCCGTTCGATCGCCGAAACAGCCGAAATCGCTTCCAAAACCGCTCTCCGACAAGCAGGCGATCACCGTCGTCAGTGACGAGGCGCAGCTGCACGAGGAACCATGGATCGCCGCGCGCGATGCCGCCGTGCTGACCCTGCTCTATGGCTGCGGGCTACGCATTTCCGAGGCGCTGGATCTGAAGCCGCAGGATTTTCCGCCGGGCGCAACCTCACTGCGCATCACCGGCAAGGGCAACAAGACGCGGCTGGTGCCGCTGCTGCCGATCGTCATCGAAGCGGTCGACCAATACCGCAAGCTCTGCCCCTATCATCTCGATGTGGATGGTGCGCTCTTTCGCGGCGCGCGCGGCGGTAAGCTGCAACCGGGCATCATCCAGCACGGCATGCAGAAATTGCGCGGCGCCTTCGGGCTGCCGGATACGGCAACGCCGCACGCGCTTCGCCATTCCTTCGCGACCCATCTGCTCGCCGGCGGCGGCGATCTGCGCACCATCCAGGAGCTGCTCGGCCACGCGAGCCTCTCAACGACGCAGGTCTATACGGGCGTCGATTCCTCGCGCCTTCTCGAGGTCTACGACCGCGCCCATCCGCGTGCATAAGGAATGATTAACCTCTCGCGTTAAGGGAATTTCCGTCTCGTTCGCGTAAAGCAGAATCATGTCCCGGCATGCCTCCTGAAAGCCGCTTTCGGGCGTTAGCGGTCATGCTCTCTGCGAATGGAAGATTCTGATGATTTCTGCCCTCGGGTCCAAGACGATGCGGTCGATGAAGCCGACGCTCGGCGATATCCTGCTCTGGCTTGCCACGGCCTTTCCGCTGATGCTCGCCATCCTGCTGATCGCAACCATGCTGACGTTGCAGCCGGCCCATGCCGAGGGAGCGGTGTCCGACAGTTGCGGCGGCAAGGATCTCATGGCCGACCTTCAGAAGACCGATCCGGCAAAATACGCCTCCATCATCGCCGCCGGCGACAAGGTGGAAAACGGCAAAGGCATCTTCTGGAAGATCGAAAAGCCCGGCCTGAAGCCATCATGGCTGCTCGGTTCCATGCATGTCTCGGATTCGCGCGTGCTCACCCTGCCGAAGGGGGCTGCAGATGCCGTTGCATCAGCCGATACGATCGTTGTTGAATCGGACGAGATCCTCGACGACAAGAAAGCCGCCGCCGCCCTCTTCGCCAATCCTTCACTCACCATGCTGACCGACGGCTCGACCATCAGCCAGCATCTGTCGCCGGAAGACAACGCCCGGCTGGAAGCAGGGCTGAAGGAGCGCGGCATTGCGCTCGCCGCCGTTTCCCGCATGCAGCCCTGGCTGATCTCGAGCTCCTTCGAGATGACGGGCTGCGAGGTTCGCCGCAAGACGGCCGGTGCGAAATTCCTCGACCAGAAACTGGCGACCGACGCCGCGGCCGAAGGCAAGAAGGTCGTCGGTCTCGAAACGCTGGCCGAGCAGGCCAAGGCCATGAGCGACCTGCCGATCGCGCTCCACCTGAAGTCGCTGATGCAGACACTCGAGCTGGGCGACAAGATCAACGACGTCAACGAAACCATGACCGGGCTCTATCTCGCCGGCAATATCGGCGCGATGATCCCGATGTTGAAGGTGATCGAACCGGACCAGAAGATCACCGACGACGATACCGCCGCCTTCGAACAGCGCATCATCCTCGACCGCAACAAGGTCATGGCCGAGCGCGCGGCACCGGTTCTCGACAAGGGCAACGCCTTCATCGCCGTCGGTGCGCTTCACCTCGTTGGCGACAAGGGTCTCGTGGCGCTGCTGCGCAAGCAGGGCTTTACGGTGACGGTGGTGAACTGACACGGCGGGCGGCACACCCACAACTACTGCTTGAGTTGGATAACTCTGTCGGTCATACTGACGCGGTGTTGTTCCGAGCCGCATCGGCATTCTTATGAGAAACAATTCCCTTGTAAGCTTTGCAGGCCACTTCAGAGGCATTGCGTCCCGTGTTGCTGCGCTGCTCCTGCTAGCCGCCCTTCTGTCCGTGCCAGCCGGTTCACCAGCGCTGGCAGATAATTCCGGGTCATGTGGCGGTAAGGATCTGCTGTTGCAATTGCGGAAGAACGATCCATCCCGCTACGGAGCGATCATCGACGACGCATCGAAAGTCGCAAACGGCTACAGCATCTTCTGGAAGATCGAAAAGCCCAGCGTCGAGCCTTCATGGCTTTTGGGCACGATGCATTCCAGCGACGAACGGGTGCTGAAACTACCGGCCGAATTTCACGATGCCTTCGACAACATCGACACTCTGGTCCTGGAGCTGAAGGAAATCGCCAATCCCAACACGATTGCGCTGGAGCTTTTGAAGCATCCGGAGCTGACGATGCTGCCGCCTCAAAAGAATCTGGATCAAATTCTGCCGCCTGAGGAGACCGCGCAGATCGCGGCCGGGCTTGCCAAAAGAGGCGTACCGATCACCTCCGTTCTGCGCATGCGCCCCTGGTTCATTTACATGACGCTCTTGGCGTGCAGCGCCCAGCAAAATGCCAATGGCCAATATGTCCTCGACAGGCAATTGGCCGTGGATGCGGAAAAGAACGGCGTGGATATCGAAGGTCTCGAAACGCCGCTCGAGCAATTCCAGGCGATGGCGGACCTCTCCGATGAGCTGACGATGAAAGGGCTTCTGGAGGCTTTTAAGCTGCCCTACAACATGAACGACATCACAGAGACCTTGGTCGGGCTCTATGTGACGGGGAATAGCGGCTTGATGAAAGCCTTCGTCGAAGGTCTTTCCGATGACAAGACGATCGACATCACTTTCATGAAGCGTATCGTCAGTGATCGCAATGAAGTGATGGCGAAGCGCATCTTGCCCTATCTCGAGAAAGGAAATGTAATGATGGCCGTGGGTGCTCTGCATCTCCCGGGCGATCATGGCGTCGTCGAGCTACTGCGCAAGCAAGGTTACACGCTGACCCCGGTCAATTGACCGCCCGCATGCGCTTGCCGAAATCGGCAAGCATCGTCGCGACGATCAGACGGTGGAACGGCGCAATCAGCGCGATATAGATCCGGCCGAGCAATATCTTACGCCTGACGAGTGTCGTGGCGTCGACAAGCCGGCGCCCCTGCTCGTCCTCCCGCACGTCGATGACGACCCGAAAATCGAGATGCTTGTCATCGAAACCGAGTACGACCTGATCGTCGGACTGGCTGACGACAGGAAAGAAGCCGATCCTTTCCAGCCCATCAGCCTGGTGGCTCCGGGTGGATCTCAATCCAAACGGGCCGGTCGCCGCGTCGCGCAGGCGCAGCAGAAGCCGCACCCACAATGGAAAGCGGCTGAGCATGGAGTGTGCTGCGACAATGGCCGTGAGATCCGACTTCGGAACCTGCAGTTCATAGCAATCCGCCCAATCCGCACCCGGCAATGCGGGATGCGGCATGTGCGGCTTCATCATGAGGGGCCTTACTGACATCGTTTCATCCGTCGATCTGCATCCCATGCAATCTAGCATAGGCTGCAAGCCAACCCGATTCGCAAATGCCAGCTGCGGCAATTTGGCCAGCGGATCGCCGCCTAGAGCGGTTCAGCTTTTCACGGAATCTCTGAGCCGCTCTATTCCTTTGTTTCACGCAATTCCGGACGGAAAACCGCTACGCACTTTTCCTGGAATTGCTCTGGAGCGTGATGCCGAAAAGTGTAGGCGGTTTTCGGACGACATCACGCTCTACTTCTTTGATGCTAGAGCGGATTCAGATTTTAGGTCGAACAGACCTAAAATCATTCGGCTCTAGCGAACCGCGGATCCGGTGGTCGGCAATATCTTCAGCCGCCAGGATGTGCCCGGCTTCAGATAGGTCGCCGCGATGGCACGGACATCCTCGGCGGTCACGGCCTCATAGCCGCTGATGCTCCTGCGAATACGGTCGAGGCGCCGAGGGTCCCTCTGGGCATCGCGAAGATTCTGGACCCAATAGCCGTTGCTCTGCTGCGAGCGCTTCACCCCTTCGATGATCGGCACCTTGGCCCGCGTCAGCTCATCGGGTGAAACATCTCCATTGCCGAGATCGGCGGCGATCTTGTCCACCAGCTCGAAGAAATGATCCACCTTGGCGGGCGTGGTTTCGACATAGAGATAGGCAAAACCATAGCCGGGGATCGATCTCGACAGATCGACTTCGCCCTGAGGGCTGTAGGTCGCTCCCTCGGCGATGCGGAACTGGTCGACCAGACGATTCTGCAGGATCGCCCCAGCGACATTGGCGGCGGCGGCTCTCGGCAGATCCGAAAGAAAATCGCCGATCGGGATGGCGACGGCAGCACCCGCGCTGTCGCTGCGCCCGTCATGAAGCCGAACGACCGGATCGGCCGTCGGTGCGGGAAAATGCACGCCGGAACCGTCGTTCTGCTTCTCTCCGTCGCCGCGGACGGCCAAGGCGCCAAAGGTCTGCGCCGTCAAGCGAATGGCATCGTCAACCGTGACATCACCGGCAATGATGACCTCGATCGGTCCCTTCGAAAGAGATGGCTGAAGGAGGCCTTCGAAATCCTCGGGCTTCGCATCGACCAGCTGCGTCCGATCCGGGAACGCCCAGCGCGGATCGTTGGAATGCAAGAGGCCGGAAAGATCGCGACCGACCACGCTGCCCGGCGTTGCCTGAAGCTGGGGAAGCATGTTCAGATAGGCCTGCTGAACCCGCTTGAAGACATCGGGGCGATAGGCCGGATCGGCGACATAGGCCGTCAGCAGCTGCAATTGCGTCTGCAGGTCGCTCGGCCGCGTCGTGCCCTCGAATTTGAAAGCGGCGTCCTGAATGGCGAAATCGATGCCAACGGTTTTGGCAGCGAAGGCCTTCTGCATATCGTCATAGCTGATGGCCTTCAGGCCGGATAACGGCAGCGCCGGTGCCGCCCAGATCGGCGACGGTCGATCACTCGGCAGGTCCAGCCGGCCAAGGCCGACTTCGGCCCGCACCAAAACCTCGTCGGCGCGATACTTGGTCGGCTTGACAGTCAGGCGGACGCCATTGGCAAAACGGACCATCGTAACGCCGAGATCATCGACCGTGCGGCGCTCGACGACATCGCCCGGCTTGCCGAAATCGGTATAGGGCCATGCGACCGAAGCCGTATGTTCCGGGGCCTTGACTGCCACGGCACGCGAATCGGCATAGGCCTTTCCGACAGCGGCATCCCCGCCCTCGGGCATTTGCGGGATTTGTAGCACCAGCTGCGGACCATTGTCGGCAAAGACGCGCTGCAGAGCCTGGTTGACCTCATCTGCGCTCAGGTCTTTCATCGCGACATCAAACAGCGCCAGATCTTCCGCAGGCGAGGTAAAAACCATGTTCTCGCCGACACTCCAGTTGAGCGAACCGGCAATGTCGGGGCTCGTGCGCGTCGCGGCGCCGCTCGCGGCCGCCTGCAGCATCGAGCGAGTTTCGGCTATTTCACGGTCGATCTCACTTTGATCGACGCCGAACTGCGCAATGCGCCGTTGCTCCTGATCGATAGCCGCAAGGGCGACTTGCCAGTTAGTGGGATCGCTGTCGGCGGCAACCATCGCGACATGGGCTGATTTCAGCAGATCCTGCGCACCGGCCTGCGCGCTGACGAAAGGCGGATTGGGCTGCTGCGCCAGAAGGGATAGGCGCCGGTTGAGAACAGCGAGGCCAATATCCTCCACCAGCTGCGCACGGCGCTTGGCAGCGATATCCGGCGAAGCGTCGTAGGGTCGCGTCCAGGCAAGCTGCACGCGGGTCGCACCACCAGGTACGACGACCGTGCCGACGCGCTCTCCATGACTTTGGAGAGTGCCGAGATCAGGGTCTGCGGGTGCAGGCGCAGCGGCGGCCCAATTGCCGAACCGGTTGCGGATATCGGCTTCGATGGCGGCCGCATCGATATCCCCCACCACGATCAAGGCGGCGCGATCGGGGCGATAATAGGTGCGATAGAAGTCCCGCAGCAGATCGACGGGCGCATTGCCGATGATATCGGTCTTGCCGATGGGCGAGCGTTGCGGCACACGTTGACCCGGCAGCAATTGAGCGAGGAAACCGGTCCCGCCACGATATTGCGGCGTATCGCGCAGCTTCTCTTCCGAAAGGATGACACCGCGTTCGCGGTCGAAGGCGCCGGCATCGAGCGTCAGCTCGCTCGCCGTCTCGCGCATCAGCATCAGGCCGGTGGAAACCGTCTCCGCATCGGCTTCAGGCAGATCCAGCGCATAGACGGTTTCGCCATAGCTCGTGGAGGCATTGGTATCCGCGCCGAATGCCAGACCCAGGCGCTGGAGGGTGCGCACCATCTCGCCTTCCGGCACATGGGTCGATCCCTTGAAGGCCATATGCTCAAGGAAATGCGCCAGGCCCTGCTGATCGTCACGCTCCTGCAGCGAGCCGGCGCCGATGCGGAAGCGGATCGCCACCTGCCCGGCCGGCGTCGCATTGTGCATGACGGCAAACCGCATACCGTTCGGCAAGGTGCCGAAACGTATCCCCTGCTCTACAGGCAGATCGCTTGCCGCCTGCGGCCAGTTCGCGGCCGGCGCTTCGGCCATGGCCGGCGCTGCAACGATCGCGAGGGATGCGAACGTCACTGCAATGAAGAGTTTTAAGGATGCGCGAACGGATAGGATCTGGCGTGACATGCTTGCTTTTTTGGTGAGAACCGATTGGATGATGCGATGCACGGGAGCTCCGTACATCGCATCATCAGGCAAGCATTGCAATCCCGGCGCTTGTCTTGCCGGGATCGTCCGATCTTACATATGGATCGGCTTGAAGAAGGTCGCAAGTGCTGCTTCCTTCACGGCTTCCGACATGGTGGGATGCGCATGGCAGGTGCGGCCGAGGTCTTCCGACGAACCACCGAATTCCATCAGCACGGCAATCTCGTGGATCATTTCGCCGGCACCGAAGCCAACGATATGGCCGCCGAGAACGCGATCCGTTTCCTTGTCGGCCAGGATCTTGACGAAGCCGTCCGTCGCCAGCATGGCGCGTGCGCGGCCATTGGCCGAGAACGGGAACTTGCCGACCTTGTAGGCGATGCCCGCGGCCTTCAGCTCTTCCTCGGTCTTGCCGACGGAGGCGACTTCCGGCTGGGTGTAGACGACGCTCGGGATGACGTCGTAGTTCACATGGCCGGCCTGGCCGGCGAGGATTTCTGCAAGCGCAACGCCTTCGTCTTCCGCCTTGTGCGCGAGCATCGGACCCTTCACGACGTCGCCGATGGCGTAGATGCCAGCGACGTTGGTCTTGAAGTGACCGTCGATCTCGACGCGGCCGCGATTGTCGAGCGCGACACCAGCTTCCTCGAGACCGAGGCCGGCCGTGTACGGCTTGCGGCCAGTGGCGACGAGCACGACATCGGCATCGAGCACGACCTTGTCGCCGCCCTTGACCGGTTCGAAGGTGACCTTGGCGCCGGTGCCGGTTTTTTCCACGCCGACCACCTTGGCGCCGAGATGGAACTCAAGACCCTGCTTGGCCAGCATACGCTGGAACTGCTTGGAGACTTCGCCGTCCATGCCGCCGAGGATGGTGTCGAGATATTCGACGACGGTGACCTTGGCGCCGAGACGCGACCAGACCGAGCCGAGCTCGAGGCCGATGACGCCGCCGCCGACCACGATCATCTTGCCCGGCACCTTGTCGAGCGCGATGACGCCGGTCGACGAGATGATGACCTTCTCGTCGATCTCAAGCGGCACGCCCGGAATGCCGGCAACGTCGGAGCCGGTGGCGATGACGATGTTCTTGCCTTCGATCTCGGTCACCTTGCCGTCATCGGCGGTGACGGAAACTTTGCCGGCCGAAACGATCTTGCCGGTGCCCTGGAAGGCATCGATCTTGTTCTTCTTGAAGAGGAAGGCGACGCCGTCGACATTCGACTTCACGGTCGCGTCCTTGTGCGCCAGCATCTTTTCAAGATTGAGTTTCGGTGCGGCGACCTCGATGCCGAGTACATCCATGCCATGGCCGGCATGATGGAACACTTCGGAAGCGTGCAGCAGCGCCTTGGACGGAATGCAGCCGACGTTGAGGCAGGTGCCGCCATAGGTCGCGCGCTTTTCGACGACCGCGACCTTCAGGCCGAGCTGCGCTGCCTTGACTGCGCAGACATAGCCGCCGGGGCCGGTTCCGATAATGATCACATCGTAGGACATGTCTTAATTTCCTTGTTTTCTATCTTTGTTAGAGCATGATGCCGAAAAGTGTGAGCGGTTTTCGGGCGACATCATGCTCTACTTCTTTGATTCTAGAGCGGATTCAGATTTTAGATCGCTTCGATCTAAAATCATCCGGCTCTAATCGGCCGCCCGCGCCAGGGCGAGGCGGATGCCGAAGCCGACGAGCGCCGCTCCGGTGATGCGATTGAACCATTTGCCTGACGCGATGAAACGATCGCGCACCGGCTTGACGGTGAAGAAGGTGGAGACGCCGGCAAACCAGGCGACAAGCGCCGTCGCCATGCCGATGCCGTAGCTGAACTGGATGAGCGCTGGCGTATCGTGATGAACGAGCGTCGAAAACAGCGACAGGAAGAACAGCACCGGCTTCGGATTAAGGGCATTGGTGACAAAACCCGTCGCCAGGCAGCGCCAGACGGAAACCGGCTTGCGGTCCTCGTCGGTGATCTCGACGTCCTTTACCTTGAAGCCCGGCTGGCGGAACGACTTGATGCCGAGATAGACGAGGTAGAGAACACCGGCCCATTTGATCAGGCTGAAAAGCATCAGCGACTGCGACACGATCAGGCCGAGCCCGAGAATGGTGTAGCTGATATGGAAGAGCAGCGAGAAGCCCATGCCGAGCCCGGTCATCATGGCGGCGCGGCGGCCATGCACGATGCTCTGGCGCAGAATGACGGCGAAGTCGGCGCCGGGAACGACGATGAAGATCGAGAACACCGCCATCAGGCCGAGAAATTCGAGAATATACTGCATCTTGTCGACCCTTTCCGATCAGCGACCGCCGCTCACATTGAGGATGGAGCCCGTTATATAGGATGCGTGCGGGCTCAGAAGATAGAGGATGGCATCCGCTACTTCGTCCGCCGTACCGGGCCGCTGCATTGGAATAAGGGGGCTCATGTCGCGCGCCCGGTCGGGTAGTCCGCCGGACGCATGAATATCGGTATCGATGATGCCTGGGCGCACCGCATTCACGCGGATGCCCTCGGTCGCGACTTCGCGCGCCAAACCGAGCGTGAAGGTGTCGATCGCGGCCTTGGATGCGGCATAGTCGACATATTGACCGGCGGAGCCGAGGATCGCAGCCATGGATGATACATTGACGATCACACCACCCTTGCCGCCATGCCGGGTCGACATGCGAAGCACGGCCTGACCGGCGCAAAGGATCGAACCGGTCACATTGATGCGGAACATACGATCGAGCCGCTCCGATGTCATTTCATCGACACGCTGCACACTATCGACAATGCCGGCATTGTTGACGAGCCCGTCGATGCGGCCGAAATGCGCGTCGACCTTGGCAAAGATGGCCTTGATATCCTCGGGCTTGCCGACATCGCCGGCAATCGCAATCGCCTCGCCGCCAGCGTCGACGATTGTCCCAACCACGGCCTCGGCCGCATCCTTGTTGGACGCATAGTTGACCGCCACGGCCCAGCCATGCTGTGCGGCGGCAAGGCAGACTGCGGCACCGATGCCGCGGCTGCCGCCGGTCACGAGAAGAACAGGTGCATCGTCGGTCATTGATTGCATCCTTTCAAGCTAAGGACATCCCAGGGTGCGACGGTCGCCTTGCCCTTGCCCCAGAGGGACGACTTCTGGATCGAAGGGCCGAGCGCCGGGAGAAAAAGCCGGTCCGCCGCGCTCTCGCCTTCCGCCGGCAGTGCACGGATATGGCCTTTCAGATCCGAGGCATAGACCATGCCTTGCCATACGGTGCAGGCTCTGAGATCCGCTCCTGTCACATCCCCTTCGGGGCACTCGAACATGATCCGCCCATCGGCGCGCAATTGATCATCGCTACGCATGACGACGCCCTCGGCGACGAGAGCGGTATTGCGCACGGCAAGCTTGAACTTGTTGCTGACAGCGGATTCCGAATCCATGGGTTCGAAGCGCAGCTCGTAGGCATTGTCCATATCGACATAGACGGCCTTTTCCTGCACGCATTCTTCCGCGTAGGCAGGCATGGGATTGACCGCGCAGGCCAGCGTTATCAAGGGCATCGAGGCCAGTCGTGCCATCATATTCTGAGCCGGCATGATCATTGCCCTCCCGGCTCATGCCGGCCATCGGCATTCTCGGTCACGCCGAAATCGGTGAAGAGTACAAGCGGCCGGCCACTGGCATCGAGCCCCCAGAAAACCGGATAGAAGCCGTCGCCCCAGCCGCTCCAGAAGATCGCAACATTGCCGCGCTTGCCCGATACCGGCCGATGCATGACGTAGTTGTCGCTGTTGGCGCTCAGTTCGGACGCCAGAACATCATCATAGTAATTGACGTCGGACGACGCCTTCTCCGCCTGGACCTGCTTTTCGCGCTGCTGGATCAGCGCATAGGTCTCGGCATCCATGTAGCAACCGAGACCGGCATCGACCGGATAGCCGAAGAACTCGTCGTTCTTCAGCGAATTGATATCCTGGCCCGGGATCAGGGCGAGCTCCCAGCGCACCGGCTTGCCCTCGGCAAAGCGCATGCTGGCAGCAGCGATGCGGCCGAAAGCTTGATAGAGCGTGACGGGATAATCGCCGGGGGGAACTGCCCGGACAAGCGCGGGACGATCAGGCCCGACAAGGGGGTCGCTGGCAACGACGCGCCCGGAGGTCAATTCCACATTGCCGATGCGCAGGATGTTGATCGAGCGAGCGGCAAGATCGGCGTCGCCAAGCGACGCCAGATCCAAATTGCTGCTGAGCTTGGAAATGTCGAGCGCGATCGCGCCGGCGGCCGATGGCACCCATGCGGCGACGGCGCACAACAATCCGCGCAGCGTCCGCATGGGCCATGTCGACATGATCCAACGCTCCCCTTAGAGATCGAGAACGAGACGTTCCGGATCTTCCAGGCTTTCCTTGACGCGGACGAGGAAGGTAACCGCTTCCTTGCCGTCGACGATACGGTGATCGTAGGAGAGTGCCAGATACATCATCGGGCGGATGACGACCTGACCGCCGATGGCGACCGGACGCTCCTGGATCTTGTGCATGCCGAGAATGCCCGACTGCGGTGCATTCAGGATCGGCGAGGACATCAGCGAACCGTAGACACCGCCATTGGTAATGGTGAAGGTGCCGCCCTGCATGTCGGCCATCGCCAGTGTGCCGTCGCGAGCAGCCTTTGCCAGACGGCCAAGCTCCTTCTCGACTTCCGCGATCGACATCTGATCTGCATCGCGGATCACGGGAACGACAAGACCCTTGTCGGTGCCGACAGCCATGCCGACGTGGCAGTAGTTCTTGTAGATGATGTCGGTGCCGTCGATCTCGGCGTTGACAGCCGGGAGTTCCTTCAGCGCATGCGTGACGGCCTTGGTGAAGAAGCCCATGAAGCCGAGCTTCACGCCATGCTTCTTCTCGAAGATGTCCTTATACTTGTTGCGCAGGTCCATGACGGCCTTCATGTCCACCTCGTTGTAGGTGGTGAGCATGGCGGCGGTATTCTGTGCATCCTTGAGGCGCTTGGCGATCGTCTGGCGCAGGCGGGTCATTTTGACGCGCTCTTCGCGGTTGACGTCCTCAACGGCGGTCGGGGCGCGGACGGCAACCGGAGCAGCAGGTGCGGCGGCAGGAGCCGAGGCAGCCTTGGCGACAGCAGCGATGACATCCCCCTTCAGGACCTGGCCGCGCTTGCCGCTGCCTTCGACCTGATCGGCGGAGAGATTGTTTTCAGCAAGCAGCTTACCGGCAGCCGGTGCCGGCGGCATGGAAGAGGCCGGAGCGGAAACGGCGGGGGCGGCAACCGGTGCAGCAGCGGCAGGCGCAGCAGCCTGGGCCGGAGCGGCGGCAGCGCCGTTGCCGGCGGAGATCTGGCCGAGCAGCGCGCCGAGACCTACGGTTTCGCCGGCCTGGGCAACGATTTCGGAGAGCGTGCCAGCGGAAGGCGCCGGAACTTCGATCGTCACCTTGTCGGTTTCAAGTTCGAGAAGCGGCTCATCGGCCTTGATGGCATCGCCGACCTTCTTGAACCAGGTACCGACGGTCGCTTCGCTGACGGATTCGCCGAGGGTAGGAACGCGGATTTCAGTAGCCATTGTTCAAATCCTGATTTTTCGTCTTTATGAGTTGGATGGAATTCCGGCGACAGATGGCCGGGGGACGGGTGATGCGCCGCGGCGCAAGCGCCCGAACGACCATAGCGGTCGACCGGACATTTGCTTGATTGCGGCGATAGGCGGCATGTTGCTGCATGGCGTCCATCTTCTCCCCCGTCGCATCATGCGGAAGGCTGGGGTGCGACGCCGCGATTTTCAAACGAAAACGCGTCATCGCGCAACCCCTCAACCGCCGAGCGCGTCCTCGAGGAACGCAGCAAGCTGCGACAGATGCTTGGACATCAGGCCCGTCGCCGGAGAGGCGGCGGCCGGACGGCCGGTGTAGCGAACGCGCTGGTACTTGGCATCGATATGGGCAAGCACCCATTCCAGGTATGGATCGATAAAGGACCATGCGCCCATGTTCTTCGGCTCTTCCTGGCACCAGACCATCTCCGCATTGCGGAAGCGGCTGAGCTCGTTGATGAGCGCCTTGGCCGGGAACGGATAGAGCTGTTCGATACGCAGCAGGTAGATATCGTCGATGCCGCGCTTCTCGCGCTCTTCCAGGAGGTCGTAATAGACCTTGCCCGAGCAGATGACGACGCGACGGATCTTGTTGTCCTTCTGCAGCTTGATCGGGCTGTCCTTGATCAGTTCGGCATCGTCCCACAGCAGACGGTGGAACGAGCTTTCGCCGGCCATTTCCGCGAGCGTCGACACGGCGCGCTTGTGGCGCAGCAGCGACTTCGGCGTCATCAGGATCAGCGGCTTGCGGAAGTCGCGCTTCAGCTGACGGCGCAGGATGTGGAAGTAGTTCGCCGGCGTCGTGACATTGGCGACCTGCATGTTGTCCTCGGCGCAGAGCTGCAGATAGCGTTCGAGGCGGGCAGAGGAGTGCTCCGGACCCTGACCTTCATAGCCATGCGGCAGCAGGCAGACGAGGCCGGACATGCGCAGCCACTTGCGTTCGCCCGACGAGATGAACTGGTCGAAGACGACCTGCGCGCCGTTGGCGAAGTCGCCGAACTGGGCTTCCCAGAGGGTCAGTGCGTTCGGACGAGCGAGCGAATAGCCGTATTCGAAGCCGAGAACCGCTTCTTCCGACAGCATCGAGTTGATGACTTCGTAGCGGGCCTGGGTCGGCGACAGGTTTGCGAGCGGGATGTAGCGCTCTTCGGTCTCCTGATCGTAGAGAACCGAATGACGCTGCGAGAACGTTCCGCGTTCGCAGTCCTGACCGGACAGGCGGATCTTGTGACCATCGACGACGAGCGAACCGAATGCCAGGGCTTCCGCCATGGCCCAGTCGATACCTTCGCCCGTCTGCACCATGTTGGCGCGGTTTTCCATGAAACGCTGGATAGTGCGGTGCGCATGGAAGCCAGCCGGGATTTCCGACAGCTTGCGGCCGATTTCCTTGAGCGACTTCATCGGCACAGCGGTCTTGCCGCGGCGCTGTTCGTCGGCATTGTCGGCCGTGTGCAGACCGGACCACTCGCCGTCAAGCCAGTCGGCCTTGTTCGGCTTGTAGGACTGGCCGGCCTCGAACTCCTGCTCGAGATGGGCACGCCAGTCAGCCTTCATCTTTTCGACTTCGCCTTCAGTCAACACGCCTTCGCCGACCAGCCGCTGCGAGTAAAGCTGCAGGACCGTGCTGTGTGCACGGATGACCTTGTACATGTTCGGCTGCGTGAAGGATGGTTCATCGCCTTCGTTATGGCCGTAGCGGCGATAGCAGAACATGTCGAGAACCACAGGCTTGTGGAACTTCATGCGGAATTCGGTCGCGATCTTCGCCGCATAGACGACGGCTTCCGGATCGTCACCGTTGACGTGGAAGATCGGCGCTTCGATCATCTTTGCAACGTCGGACGGATAGGGCGACGAGCGCGAGAAGGCCGGATTGGTGGTGAAACCGATCTGGTTGTTGATGATGACGTGCATCGTGCCGGCAACGCGATGACCGCGCAGACCGGAGAGGCCGAGGATTTCGGCAACGACACCCTGGCCGGCGAAAGCCGCGTCGCCATGGATGAGCAGCGGCACGACCTTGGCACGCTCGGAAAGCGGGATGATGTCGCCGTCCCACTGGGTGGCGCCCATGTCCTGCTTGGCGCGGGCCTTGCCCATGACGACCGGGTTGACGATTTCGAGGTGCGACGGGTTTGCCGTCAGCGAGACGTGCACCTTGGCGCCGTCGAAATCACGGTCCGAAGAGGCGCCGAGATGGTACTTCACGTCGCCCGAACCTTCGACTTCGTCAGGCGCATAGGAACCGCCCTTGAACTCGTGGAAGATGGCGCGGTGCGGCTTGCCCATGACCTGGGACAGCACGTTCAGACGGCCGCGATGGGCCATGCCGAACACGGCTTCCCGCAGACCGAGCTGGCTGCCGCTCTTCAGGATCTGTTCGAGCGCCGGGATCAGCGATTCGCCACCATCGAGGCCGAAGCGCTTGGTGCCCTTGAACTTGACGTCGAGGAACTGCTCGTAGCCTTCGGCTTCGATGACCTTCTGGAGGATGGCCTTCTTGCGTTCGGGATTGAACGCAATGCCCTTGTCCGGCCCTTCGATGCGTTCCTGAATCCAGGCCTTTTCCTCCGGATTGGAGATGTGCATGAATTCGACGCCGAGGGTGGAGCAGTAGGTACGCTCGAGAATCTCGATCATCTCGCGAATGGTTGCGAATTCGAGGCCGAGTACGTTGTCGATGAAGATCTTGCGGTCGAAGTCGGCCTCGGTGAAGCCATAGGCTTCCGGCGACAGCTCCTTGTAGTCTTCGACCGGTGCGGCGATGCCGAGCGGATCGAGCTTGGCATGCAGGTGGCCGCGCATGCGATAGGCGCGGATCATCATGATGGCGCGAACGCTATCGCGCGTCGCCTGCAGGACGTCGGTCGCGCTGGCCGGCGTACCGGCGGTTTCGGCCTTCGCCTTCAGTTTGGTTTCGATAACCTTCTCGACAACGCCCCAGTCGCCATCGAGCGCGGAGACCAGATCGCCCTTTGCCGGGATCGGCCAGTTCTTGCGCTGCCAGGAGGCGCCCTTGGCTGCCTTCTTCACATCGTCGGGGCTATCCTCGAGCGCCTTGAAGAAAGACCGCCATTCGTCGGAAACCGATGAAGGATCGTCCTCATAGCGCGCGTAGAGCTGCTCGATATAGGCAGCATTGGCGCCATCCAGGAACGAGGTGATCTGAAATTGCTCGTTGGCTTCTTGCCTTGCCATGGTGAATCTGCGGGCGCTCTCGCCCGTCTCCCAACTTGTTTGCATTGCCGGTTTTCGGGTCCCCGGCGACCGTATTTCGTTCGCGGCCGCCACGGCCACAGGTATGCACTTGCGAGTATCGAAACCGGACGGGACAAGGCAGCTGCCACCCCGTCCGGCCTTGCTATGGGTAGGCTCAGCCCTTCAGGACTTCCACCAGCGTCTTGCCGAGACGCGCCGGCGACGGCGACACGCGGATGCCTGCCGATTCCATCGCCGCGATCTTGTCTTCCGCGCCGCCCTTGCCGCCGGAGATGACGGCGCCGGCATGGCCCATCGTGCGGCCGGGAGGTGCCGTGCGGCCGGCGATAAAGCCGACCATCGGCTTCTTGCGGCCCTTCTTGGCTTCGTCCTTGAGGAACTGTGCGGCGTCTTCTTCAGCCGAGCCGCCGATTTCGCCGATCATGATGATCGATTTGGTTTCGTCGTCGGCGAGGAACATTTCCAGGATATCGATGAATTCGGTGCCCTTGACCGGGTCGCCGCCGATGCCGACAGCCGTCGTCTGGCCGAGGCCTTCATTGGTGGTCTGGAATACGGCCTCATAGGTCAGCGTGCCGGAACGCGAGAGAACACCAACGGAGCCCTTCTTGAAGATGGAGCCCGGCATGATGCCGATCTTGCATTCGTTCGGGGTCAGAACGCCAGGGCAGTTCGGTCCGATCAGGCGCGACTTCGACTTGATCAGACGGTCCTTGACCTTGACCATGTCGGCAACCGGAATGCCTTCCGTGATGCAGACGATGAGCGGGATCTCGGCTTCGATCGCTTCGAGAATAGCAGCCGCAGCACCCGCCGGCGGCACGTAGATGACCGAGGCGTTGGCGCCGGTGGCGTCCTTGCCTTCGGCAACGGACTTGAAGATCGGCAGCTTTTCGCCGTCCTTACCGGTCCAGGTTTCACCGCCCTTAGAAGGGTGGATACCGCCGACCATCTTCGTGCCGTGATAGGCAAGCGCCTGTTCGGTGTGGAAGGTACCGGTCTTGCCGGTCAGGCCCTGAACCAGAACCTTGGTGTCTTTGTTGATGAGAATAGACATGCGAGGCCTTTGTTACGAGAGGTTGGAAGACGCGGAGGCAACGCGGCGATATGAGCCGCTGACGACCTCCTGCCATGTATCGCTGCCGGCGGGCGAGAACGTGACGCCCATGCGGTAGCAGTCTTCATTTTCGAACTGGAAGAGAGTGCGTTGCGCACCGCGCGGCGAGACCTTGGTCAGGACAAGCTTGTCGTCGATCCACTCGCCGGAGGCCGGCGAGGCGGGCACGAAGCCCACCGTATCGAACTGATAGAGCTTGTAGGCCTGATCCGCAGCGTCGAAGCCGAGAATGTTCCGGGCTTCGAATGATGTGCTGCCGTCCCGCGTCTGCACGTAGCGCTGTTCGACGAAAAATCCGCCGAACAGACACTCGGCCGTGAGGCGCGCGGTTGCCGTGCCTTCCTTCGTCCAGGCCGAAGCCGCGACATGCTCTTCCCCTTCCCAGGTGCCGGCAAAGGCACCGAGGCGGAGATGAGCAGCCGTTGGAGCGAAGGAAGCAGCCATCCCGATCAGCCCTTGACTGCCTTCACGATCTTCTGGGCGGCATCGTCCAGGTCATCTGCAGAGATGACGTTGAGACCGGATTCGTTGATGATCTTCTTGCCGAGCTCGACATTGGTGCCTTCGAGACGAACGACGAGCGGAACCTTCAGACCGACTTCCTTGACGGCTGCAAGCACGCCTTCGGCAATGACGTCACACTTCATGATGCCGCCGAAGATGTTGACCAGAATGCCCTGGACAGCCGGATCGGCAGTGATGATCTTGAAGGCTGCGGTGACCTTTTCCTTGGTGGCGCCACCGCCGACATCGAGGAAGTTCGCCGGCTCGGCACCGTAGAGCTTGATGATGTCCATGGTTGCCATGGCAAGGCCGGCGCCGTTGACCATGCAGCCGATGTTGCCGTCGAGGGCGACATAGGCGAGATCATATTCGTGCGCCTGGATTTCCTTCTCATCTTCTTCCGACGTATCGCGCAGCGCGCGGACGTCTTCATGACGGAAGAGAGCATTGCCGTCGAAGGAAACCTTGGCGTCGAGGACGCGCAGGCGGCCGTTGGTCATGACGATCAGCGGATTGACTTCCAGCAGCGCCATGTCCTTCTCGACGAAGGCCTTGTAGAGGATCGGGAAGAGCTTGGCAGCGTCTTCGCGGGCGGCACCCTCGAGCTTCAGCGCGTCGGAAAGGGCAGCCGTGTTGGCAGCCGTCACGCCCGTCGACGGGTCGATGGCGACGGTGATGATCTTTTCCGGCGTGTCGTGCGCAACGGTCTCGATGTCCATGCCGCCTTCGGTCGAAACGACGAAAGCGACCTGACCGACGGAGCGGTCGACCAGGATCGAGAGATAGAGTTCGCGGTCGATGTCGGCGCCGTCTTCGATGTAGAGGCGGTTGACCTGCTTGCCGGCCGGGCCGGTCTGCTTGGTCACCAGCGTGTGGCCGAGCATTTCCTTGGCGTTGGCGACGACGTCGTCAACCGACTTGGCGAGGCGAACGCCGCCCTTGGCGTCCGGGCCGAGTTCCTTGAACTTGCCCTTGCCGCGGCCGCCGGCGTGGATCTGGCTCTTGACGACGTAAAGCGGACCTGGAAGCTGCTTGGCAGCAGCGGCGGCTTCATCGGCGGAGAAGATGGCAACGCCGTCCGCGACGGGTGCGCCATAGGTCTTCAGCAGCGCCTTGGCCTGGTATTCATGAATGTTCATGGATTTATCCCTGTTGGAACGCGGAAATTACTTCAGCGACGGCGCGATCGTGGCGCAGGCTTCGCAAAGACCCGCAACGGCTGCGACCGACTTGTCGAAGGCTTCCTTTTCGGCCTTGTTCAGGTCGATCTCGATGACGCGTTCGATGCCGCCGGCACCGATGACGGTGGGAACGCCGACATACATGTCCTTGACGCCATACTGGCCGTCGAGGTGAGCGGCGCAAGGCAGGACGCGCTTCTTGTCCTTGAGGTAGGACTCAGCCATCGCGATGGCGGAAGCAGCCGGAGCATAATAGGCAGAGCCGGTCTTGAGCAGGCCGACGATCTCAGCGCCGCCATCACGGGTGCGCTGGATGATTTCTTCGAGGCGTTCTGCGGTGAGCCAGCCCATGGTGACAAGGTCGGTCAGCGGGATGCCGGCAACGGTGGAGTAGCGAGCGAGCGGCACCATCGAGTCGCCGTGACCACCAAGAACGAAAGCCGTGACGTCTTCGACGGAAACGTTGAATTCCTTGGCGAGGAACAGGCGGAAGCGCGAGCTATCGAGCACGCCGGCCATGCCAACGACCTTGTTGGTCGGCAGGCCAGAAAACTTCTGCAATGCCCAGACCATCGCGTCGAGCGGGTTGGTGATGCAGATCACGAAAGCGTTCGGGGCATACTTCTTGATGCCGGCGCCGACCTGCTCCATGACCTTGAGGTTGATGCCGAGAAGATCGTCGCGGCTCATGCCCGGCTTGCGGGGAACGCCGGCGGTGACGATGCAGACGTCAGCGCCTTCGATCGCGGAATAGTCGCTGGCGCCGGTGAGGTTGGCGTCGAAGCCTTCGACCGGGGAAGACTGGGCGATGTCGAGACCCTTGCCCTGAGGGATGCCGTCCGCGATGTCGAACAGGACGATGTCGCCCAGTTCCTTCAGGCCGGCGAGATGCGCCAGCGTGCCACCAATCATGCCAGAACCAATAAGTGCGATCTTGTTGCGCGCCATTTCGGTGTATCCTTTGCGATCAAAATCCGTGGCGGGACACCGTGACAGGCATCCACAATAGCCGCCAATCGCATAGACCCAAAGGTCGAAATTGGCAATTGATTATTTTGAGATCAGGAATTTCAATCGGTTAGATCGAAAATATCTTACGTAAACGTAAGATATTCTGTCACCGATTTGTTACTCGGCAGCGCGCCTGGCCGGAGTCTGGGCCAGATATTCGGCGCTGCGCATCTCGAAAAGCCGCGATGCCGTGCGGTCGAATTCGAAGCCTTCCGTCCCACGCCGCTCCTCCAGAAGATCCTCCGGCATGGCTGCGGCAGACACATAAAGACGGATATTGTGATCGTAGAGCGTGTCGATGAGAATGATGAAGCGCTTGATCTGGTTGCGCTTGTCCGGCCCGAGCCTCGGCACGCGATCGAGGAAGATCGTATCGAAACGTTCGGCGATGGCGAGGAAATCGGCTGGCCCGAGCGGCGCGTCGCAAAGATCGGCGAAGGAGAAACGCGCCATGCGTTCGACGGCGAGCGGCACGTGGATGGATCGCCCCTTCATCGGGATCTCCGCCGGCTGCGCCTTGCGGCCGTGCAGCGCCTGCATCCAGGATGCATCCATTGCCATGTCGGTGCGCTGATCGAGCGGCGTCAGATAGACGGGCTGGCTGTTCAGCTTCTCCATGCGGTAGTCGGTCGGCGAATCCAGCGTCACCACGTCGACATGCTTCTTTAAGAGATCGATGAAGGGCAGGAAGAGGCCTCGATTGAGCCCGTCGCGATAGAGATTGTCGGGCTCGACATTCGAGGTGGCGATCAACACGCAGCCGAGCGAGAACAGCTCGGAAAAAAGCCGCGACAGGATCATCGCATCGGCAATATCGGTGACGGTGAATTCGTCGAAGCACAGCAGTTCGGCTTCGGCGTAGAGATCGGCGGCAACGGGCGGTATGGGATCGGCCTGCTTCGTCTCGCCGTTCTTGAATTTCAGCCGCTGCGCCGCGATGCGATTGTGCACATCGGTCATGAACTCGAAAAAATGCGCCCGGCGCTTCTTCTGGCAGGGCGCCATCGAGAAGAACATGTCCATCAGCATGGTCTTGCCGCGGCCAACGCTGCCGTGAATGTAGAGGCCTTTGATCGCCTCGACCGACTTCTTGCGCGCGGCAAACATCCAGCCGAGCGCGCTGGATTTGGCGGCGGGCCGCTTGCGCTTGAGATCGGCGAGCACGCGGTCCAGCATTTTCGCCACATCCATCTGCGCCGAATCCACCTGAAGGGACCCGGACGCCGTCAGCGCCTTCAGCTGTTCGCAGACGCTGATCGAGTAATCTGGCATGGGCTGCATGGGGAAATATCCGCCTGTGCAAAATGGGGCGCACCCAAAGGATGCGGCCCCTTTCAAATAAGCTTATCGGCTGAGGCTGAGCGGCTGGCCGGAGGCGGTCGAACCGTCGAAACGCGAATCGGCGGTCTTGTAGACGGTGCCGATCGTGGAGCCGTCACGGTTCTTCAGCAGAACCTGCTTGCCCGAAACTTCCCACGAACCCATCGAGGTGAGCTCGCCCGCACAGCCGCGCGTACCGCCGCGCGAGCCGCTGCCGAGGTTCGTCAGCGTCAGGAACATGTCGCAGCTCGATCCGCCGTTGCTGACCTTCCAGCTGCCGACCATCGATTCCTTCGTGACATCCATGGCCGAGGCCGCCATCGCCTGCTGCTGCGCAGGATTGGCCGCATTCGGCGCGCTCGCCGGCGCTGCCGGGAATTGCGAACCGTTACCCGCGCCGGGAGGCGGAAGCTGGCTGGATTGAACCGAGGGAACAGGCTGAGCCTGCAGTGGTGCCGGAGACGAATAACTGTCGTTATTGTATGCCGTGCGCTGGCAACCGGCAAGCGACAGGCCAATCACCGCAGCCGTCACTGCATATCTAAACTGCATCATCACACTCCTGATTGATTGTCCACCGCTGACATCTGCAAAGTGATGTTTAATGATGTCCGAATTATCGTATTTCACTTTGGTTAATCAAGTCGATACCGCCACAAATTGCCGAAGGCCATAGCTGGACAAGAATCGGGTGGTTTCAAGGCTCAACCCACCGAACCAGAGGTAAAATACACGGAAGCGGCGAATTTCGACGCCCCCTGAGCATTGAGGGCGCGTCGAAAAAGATCGAAGCAGCGGGTCAGACCCGCCGTTCGACCATCATCTTCTTGATTTCGGCGATTGCCTTGGCCGGGTTCAGACCCTTCGGGCAGGTCTGCGCGCAGTTCATGATCGTGTGGCAACGATAGAGGCGGAAGGGGTCCTCGAGGTTGTCGAGGCGTTCGCCCTTGGCTTCGTCTCTGGAGTCGATCAGCCAGCGATAGGCCTGCAGGAGGACAGCGGGACCGAGATAGCGGTCGCCGTTCCACCAGTAGCTCGGACAGGAGGTCGAGCAGCAGGCGCAGAGAATGCACTCGTAGAGACCGTCGAGCTTCAGGCGGTCCTCATGGCTCTGCTTCCATTCCTTGGCCGGCGGCGGCGATACCGTCTTCAGCCAGGGCTCGATCGAGCGGTGCTGGGCGTAGAAGTTCGTCAGATCCGGCACGAGGTCCTTGACGACGGGCATGTGCGGCAGCGGATAGATCTTCACCGTGCCCTTGATCTCGTCCAGACCCTTGGTGCAGGCGAGCGTGTTGGTGCCGTCGATGTTCATCGCGCAGGAGCCGCAAATGCCTTCGCGACAGGAGCGGCGCAGCGTCAGCGTCGGGTCGATCTTGTTCTTGATGTAGAGCAGACCGTCGAGCACCATCGGGCCGCAATCGTCGACATCGATATAATAGGTATCGATGCTCGGATTCTGGCCGTCATCCGGGCTCCAGCGATAGACGCGGAATTCGCGCGTATTCTTGGCGCCGACCGGTTTCGGCCAGACCTTGCCTTCGCGCATCTGAGAGTTCTTGGGGAGAGCGAGTTCAACCATGGTCAGTTCCTCTCAGATCAGTACACGCGTGCCTTCGGCTCGATCTTGTGCGGATCGATGCCTTCGGCGATCAGGTCGGTGTGAACGGGACGATAGTCGAGCTTCACATCGCCTGCATCGTTGACCCAGGCAAGCGTATGCTTGCGCCAGTTCTCGTCGTCGCGGCCAGCGAACTTGCCCTCGGTATAGTCTTCGCGGGCATGCGAGCCACGGCTTTCCTTGCGGGCCTCGGCGCCGTAGATCGTCGTGATGGCGTTGGCCATCAGATTGTGCAGTTCCAGCGTTTCGACGAGGTCGGAATTCCAGATCAGCGAACGGTCGGTGACCTTGATGTCGGCCATTTCCTTCCAGATCTCCGAAAGGCGGCGGACGCCGGATTCCAGCGATTCCTGGGTGCGGAACACGGCGGCATCTTCCTGCATGGCGCGCTGCATCTTCTCGCGAAGTGCAGCCGTCGGCGTCGAGCCGCTGGCGTGGCGCAGGCGATCGAAGCGATCCATGATCTTGTCGCAGGCGGCGACGTTCACAGGCGGAACCGGGCTGTTGCGGTCGATGACCTGGCCGGCGCGGATGGCGGCGGCGCGGCCGAAGACCACGAGGTCGATCAGCGAGTTCGAACCGAGGCGGTTGGCGCCGTGCACCGAAGCGCAGCCGGCTTCGCCGACGGCCATCAGGCCCGGCAGCACGCGCTCTGGATTGTTGCTATCGGCGTTCAGCACTTCGCCCCAGTAGTTCGTCGGAATGCCGCCCATGTTGTAGTGAACGGTCGGCAGGACCGGGATCGGGTCGCGGGTCACGTCGACGCCGGCGAAGATGCGCGCGCTCTCGGAAATACCCGGCAGGCGCTCGTGCAGCACGGCCGGATCGAGATGGTCGAGATGCAGGAAGATGTGATCCTTGTTCTTGCCGACGCCGCGTCCCTCGCGGATTTCAAGCGTCATGCAGCGCGAAACGACGTCGCGCGAGGCAAGGTCCTTTGCCGAAGGTGCGTAGCGTTCCATGAAGCGCTCGCCCTCGGAATTGACGAGATAGCCGCCTTCGCCGCGCGCGCCTTCGGTGATCAGGCAGCCCGAACCGTAGATGCCGGTCGGATGGAACTGCACGAATTCCATGTCCTGCAGCGGCAGGCCGGCGCGGGCCACCATGCCGCCGCCGTCGCCGGTGCAGGTATGGGCCGAAGTGGCCGAGAAATAGGCGCGGCCATAGCCGCCGGTCGCCAGCACCACCATCTTGGCGGCGAAGCGATGGATCGTGCCATCATCAAGGCACCAGGCAACGACGCCGGTGCAGCGGCTGCCGTCATCGGACATGATGAGGTCGAGCGCGAAATACTCGATGAAGAATTCAGCATTGTTGCGCAGCGACTGGCCATAGAGCGTGTGCAGGATGGCGTGACCGGTACGGTCGGCGGCAGCACAGGTGCGCTGCACCGGCGGTCCTTCGCCAAAATTCTGCATGTGGCCGCCGAACGGGCGCTGATAGATCTTGCCTTCCTCGTTGCGCGAGAAGGGCACGCCGTAGTGCTCGAGTTCGTAGACGGCCTTCGGCGCTTCCATGACCATGTACTGCATGGCATCGACGTCGCCGAGCCAGTCGGAGCCCTTGACGGTGTCGTAGAGGTGCCACTGCCAGCTATCCGGCGTCATGTTCTGCAGCGAGGCGGCAATGCCGCCCTGCGCCGCGACGGTGTGCGAACGGGTGGGGAAGACCTTGGTGATGCAGGCGGTGCGGAAGCCCTGCTCGGCCATGCCAAGCGTGGCGCGCAGGCCGGCGCCGCCGGCGCCGACGACGATCACGTCATAGGAGTGATCGATATACTTGTAGGCTTTCCCGTTCTGGGCAGCCCCATTCTGAGCGGATGAGTTCGGTGCCATGATGCAATTATCCTACGAACGCGATCTTCAGAATGGCGAAAAGACAGAGCCCGGCCATGATGATCGCAAAGAACGTGTTGAGCATGAGAAGGACGATCTTGCCGAATTCGCCGTGGACATAGTCCTCGATGATGACCTGCATGCCGAGCTTCATGTGAATGACGCCGGAGATCACCATCAGGCCGAAGATGACGGCCACGATCGGGTTCGAGATCGCATGCACGACTTCCGCATAGGGCGCGCCGGCATAGATGATCAGGAAGATGACGAAGAAAAGGAAGAGGGGAACGTTGGCAACGGCGGTCAGGCGCTGACGCCAGAAATGATCGGTGCCTTCCTTGGCGGAACCGAGACCGCGGACTTTGCCCAGAGGAGTGCGCATATCCATGAGAAATATCCTTTAAAGCATGATCCCGAAAGGCGCCCAGGCGCTTCCGGGAGCGATCATGCCAATCAACCCAGGCGGATGGCGATGCCGATGATCCAGACCAGCGCGGTCAGACAGATCGAGGCGATGAGCGTGAACTTGGCCATCTTCGTCGAGACGGCGGGGTCGAAACCGTGCCCGAGATCCCAGACGAAGTGGCGCAGACCGCCGATCAGATGGTGCAGCAGCGCCCAGGTGTAGCCGAGCAGGACGATGCGGCCGATAATCGTGCCCATGATCCAGTTGACCAGATCGAAATAGCCCTGTCCCGTCGCCGCGGCGATCAGCCACCAGGCAACCAGCACCGTGCCGAAGTAGAGCGCGCCGCCGGTGATACGGTGGACGATCGACATGACCATGGTGGGGATGGGTTTGTAGATTTGCAGATGCGGCGACAGGGGCCGGTTTTGTGTGACGTTCGCCATCAGAACCTCGCGGCGTTACGATACGCTTAGAACCCGGATATCCGGGGCAACGCGCGCGCAGGGATGCGCAGTGTGCGTTGCATCATTGCGACCATTAATCACACAGACGTCCATCGACAAGCACAATTGATGCCTGCATCGAATTTAATCGATTCGGGTCGCTCTGCACTTTAGCGAGCATGCAATGACGGGCCTCCCATTCCGGGCCATTTACCATTTCGGCAACCCTGGCGTGGACTTGGCGCCGGTCTTGAGGCAATCTGCCGTTAAGATTTCATTAACCGATCGGAAGCGGGGCGAATCATGAAGCCGCATCTTTTCAAGGCAGCAGCACTCGTTCTGGCGGCAGCCGCTCTTTCTTTCGCACCGGCCTCGGCGGGCGACTATCGCCACTGGCGTCATCACAACCACGCCGGTATCGTGCGCCTGAACCAGATTTCCCAGCCTCAGGGTTCAGCGCATCAACCGGCCAGGATCGTGATCATGGAACGCCGTGACGCGGCGAACGCCGGCAGCTATGCCGGCTCGGCGGACGTCTACCGGGCCGATGGCGGCACCTATGTTATCGGCTATGGCGGCTATAATCCTTATGCTCAACCCGCTGCGACGCAACTGAGGCCGAAGGCGAAAGTCATTGATGTCCGCTATGCCGGCAATCCCTGCGCATACGAAGCCGGCGTCTGTGTCATCCGGCACTGATGGTTATCAGCTGGCGAGAAACCGCCAGACCGTCGTTTTCTTGACTTCGCTGTCCTCGAGCGCCCGCGTGACCGGCACCTGATAGGTCGCCTGCGCTTCCAGGCGATCCTTCGGAAGGTAGGCCCTGCCGGGATCGCCGACCAGAACGGTCCGGCCCCCGCCCGCCAAACGCCGGAACCAGGGAACGAGCTTCTCTGCAAAATCGCGATCGTAGAAGACATCGCCGGCAAGGATGACATCCGCATCCACGGCGTCGCCGATGATATCGGCGCCGGCAAAGTCGAGATCGACACCATTTTCAGCGGCATTGAGCCGGATCGCCGTGCCCGCCCAGGGATCGATATCGACGGCAAGCACATGGTTTGCACCCGCAAGCCTGGCCGCAATCGCGACGAGCCCGGAGCCGCTCGCAAAATCCAGTACGGTCTTGCCGGCAACGATCTCCGAATGATCGAGGATGTAGCGCGCCAGACCCTGGCCGCCCGCCCAGGCAAAAGCCCAGAAGGGTGGCGGCAGGCCGATCTCTTCCAGCTCCTCCTCCGTCTTCAGCCAGAGCTCATGCGCCTCGCTTGCCAGATGCAGCCGGATTTCCGGCACATGCGGCGGCATCATCAGGCTGGTATTGGAGCGGATGAAGCTTTCCGGATCGGTTCTCACTCAACCTCCAGCCGGATCAGACCGGCGGGTTGTCCAGGCCGCCCATGCGGCAGACTTCGAGCCATTCATCATCCGTCACCGGCTGCACGGAAAGCCGCATGGAAGTGACGAGCGCCATCTGCGAGAGCTTCGGGTTGGCCTTGATGTCCTTGAGGGTCACGGGGTTCGGCACGTCGCGAACGGCGCGGATGTCGACACATTCCCAACGCGGATCGTCCTTGGCGGTCGAATCCGGATGCGCCAGCGCGCAGACCTCGACGATGCCGACGACTTCGAGCCCGTCATTGGAGTGATAGAAGAAGCCCTTGTCGCCGATCTGCATGGCCCGCATGTTGTTGCGGGCGAGGTAGTTGCGCACGCCGGTCCACTCGGTTCCCTTTTCGCCGGCATCCTTTTGCTGCTGCCAGGACCAGGAGGACGGCTCGGATTTATAAAGCCAGTGCGCCATCTCTCATGCCTCCGGCTTGTTGAAGACCCAGTTGAACGGCTTGATCTCGACGCTCTCGAACAGGCCAGCCTTCGTATAAGGATCGGCATCGGCAATCGCGACCGCCGCTTCGACACTTTCCGCCTCGACAATCACGAGGCTGCCGTTCGGCTTGCCTTCGGCGTCCAGGAACGGACCCGCCATCTTCAACGTTCCCTCGGCATTGAGCTTGTTCAGATGCTCCACATGCGCCGGACGCGTCTCCATGCGGACGTTGAGGTAACCGGGCTTGTCCTTGCAGACAAAGGCGAACAGCATGATAGGCTCCTTTGGGTATCCAAAAATTATTCCGTGGTGATCGGCCGTGTCATCAATTGCCCGATGGCTGTGGAAATGTCGAGCTTGCCGTCGATGATGGCGGAAACCGCGTCGGTGATCGGCATGTCGACGCCGAGTTCGTGGGCGAGCCGCGCCGCGATGGAGGCAGCATAGGCGCCTTCGACCAGCGTGCCATGTGTCGGATCCACGGTCTCACCCTGGCCAAGCGCGATGCCGAAGCGCAGATTGCGGGATTGATGGCTGGTGGCCGTCAGCACGAGGTCGCCGAGCCCCGATAGGCCGCGCACGGTTTCAGCCTTCCCACCTTTGGCCGCGACGAAGCGCGACATCTCTGCGAGACCGCGACTGATGAGCGCCGCCCGGGCGGAATCGCCGATGCCACGGCCCTCGACGATACCGCAGGCAATCGCGAGAACATTCTTCAGCGCGCCGCCCAGCTGCACGCCGATGCGGTCATCCGAAGCATAAAGACGGAAGGTCGGGCCGGAAATCGCCTGGGCAAGCCGTTCGGCCACAGCCATATCGGCGGCGGCGATCGCCATCGCCGTCGGCAGACCCTTGGCGATATCGGCGGCAAAGCCCGGTCCGGAGAGAACAGCAATGGCATGCTGCGGCAGCTCCCGCTCCAGCATGTCGGTCAGGAGATCGCCGGAAACCTTGTCGATGCCTTTGGCGCAGGTGACGATGATGGCATCCTTGCCGAGATAGGGGCCGTAATGCCGGGCTGCATCCGCCTGCGCCTGCGATGGCATGGCAAAAAGCACGATGCCGGCATTGGAAATAGAGTCGGCTTCGGCCGAGAACTGCAGCGAATCCGGCAGTGCGATCCCTGGCAGCACGGCGTCATGCATGCGATCGGTGGCAAGATCCTCCATCAGTCCGGCATTGCGGCCGACGAGCGTCACGTCGCTGCGGCCGGTGAGCGCGATGACGGCGGCGAGCGCCGTGCCGAAAGCGCCGGCGCCGATGACTGCGATCCGCTCGTTGCCGCTCATGCCTTCGCTCCCCGTTTGCCGTGCCCGAGCAGGGTTTCCGCCTTCTGATCCAGCGGCCAGCGCGAGCGAGGCTGCACATCGAGATCGTCAGGGGCAGCACCCGTTGCCATGCGCTCCAGTCCGGCCCAGGCGATCATGACGGCATTATCGGTACACAATCTCAATGGCGGCGCGATGAAGCGAAAGCCATTGGCATCGCAAAGCTCCTGTAGCGTGCGGCGCAGCTCAAGATTGGCGGCGACACCTCCGGCGACGACAAGCGACGGCTTTTCCTCAGTCTTCGGAAATTCCGTCTTGAAGCGCTGAAGGCCGCGGCCGATGCGGTCCTTCAACGTGCGCGAGATCGCTTTCTGGAAGGAGGCACAGATATCGGCGATATCCTGCTCCGTGACGGGCGCGATCGCCGTTGCTGCCTGCCGTACCGCCGTTTTCAGACCGGAAAAGGAAAAATCGAGGCGCGTCTCGCCAACGAGCGGCCGCGGAAGATCGAAGCGGTCCGGATTACCGCTTTTCGCGGCTGCCTCAACGGCCGGACCACCGGGGTAAGGCAGCCCCAGAAGCTTGGCCGTCTTGTCGAAGGCTTCGCCGAGCGCATCGTCGATGGTCGTGCCCCAACGCTCATATTCGCCGACGCCGCGCACGAGGATCAGCTGCGTGTGACCGCCGGAAACGAGCAGCATGAGATAGGGAAACGCAAGTCCGTCGGTCAGCCGCGCCGTCAGGGCATGGCCTTCCAGATGGTTGATGGCGTATAATGGCTTGCCTGTGGCGCGCGAGATCGCCTTGCCGGTCATCAGCCCGACGAGCAACCCGCCGATCAGGCCCGGACCGGATGTGGCGGCAATGGCATCGACGTCCGAGAGCGACACATTGGCGCGTTTCAATGCTTCGTCGATCAGCGTATCCAGCGCCTCGACATGCGCCCGCGCGGCAATTTCCGGCACGACGCCGCCATAGGCGCTATGTTCGTCCAACTGGCTGAGAACGACGTCGGAACAGACCGTGGGCGTGCCGTCATCCCGGCGCTCGACAATGGCTGCAGCGGTTTCGTCGCAGCTTGTTTCGATGCCGAGAATGCGAATAACGGATGCCATGGAGAAAGTTCGTTGCCTACAGGTCGATTGCGGTAAAGCGGAAATATGGTTACGGGAACTGTCGGTAACAACGGATCAAAGCGGATGCAAACAAAACCTTTCCGGATCGGCACGCGCGGCAGCCCGCTGGCGCTCGCCCAGGCACATGAGGCACGCGACCGTCTGATGGCGGCCCATGGTCTTCCGGAAGAGATGTTCGAAATCGTCGTCCTCACCACCAAGGGCGATCGCATCACCGACCGCTCGCTCGCGGCGATCGGCGGCAAGGGCCTGTTCACGGAAGAGCTGGAAGAGAAGCTGACTTCGGGCGAGCTCGACTTCGCCGTGCATTCCGCCAAGGACATGGCAACTAAGCTGCCGCAAGGCCTCGCGCTGAACGCTTATCTGCCCCGCGAGGATATGCGCGATTCAGTCATCGGCCGCACGGCGCCGAAATTGATCGAGCTTCCGCATGGCGCCACCGTCGGCTCTGCATCGCTGCGCCGCCAGGCGCTGATCCGCCGCCTGCGTCCGGATATCAACGTCATCACCTTCCGCGGCTCCGTGCAGACCCGCCTGCGCAAGCTGGAAGAAGGCCAGGCGGATGCGACGCTCCTTGCCGTTGCCGGCTTGAAGCGGCTCGGCAATGTCGAAGTCATCACCGATATCCTCGACCCCGACGAGTTCCCGCCCGCACCGGCGCAAGGCGCAATCGCCATCGAAAGCCGCATCGACGACAGCAGGATGAACAACCTGCTCGCCGCCATCAATGATCCGCCGACCTTCGACGCCGTATCCTGCGAACGCGCCTTCCTGGCGGCGCTTGACGGCTCTTGTCGCACGCCGATAGCCGGCTACGCAATCTGCGAAGGCGATCATCTGCGCTTCTTCGGCATGATTCTGACGCCGGACGGCACGCAGGTGCACACGACCACGATCGAAGGTCATCGCCGCGATGCCGAGGCGCTTGGCGTCAATGCCGGCCAGGCGATCCGTGCCGAGGCCGGCAGCACCTTCTTCGAAGATTGGATCTGATAGAGGATGCGCGTCGTCGTCACCCGCCCTCGGCATTCGGGTGAACGCACCATGCGACGGCTGGCGCAGATGGGGCACGAGCCCCTATTGCTGCCGCTGGCTGAACCTGCCCACAATATCGAGGAAGCGAGACGAGCGCTGCTCGCCACGCAGGACGCCATCGCCGCCACCAGCGCCGAGGCGATCCGGGCACTTTCGCTATTGGGCTCTGATCTTAAGCCTCATCTCGATCGCCGCCTCTTCGCAGTGGGAAAGGCAACGGCCAAAGAGGCGGCCGATCTCGGGTTCCGCAATATTACTATATCCGAAGGCGGCGGCATGGAGCTTGCCGCCGCGATTTCCAGCCATCCTTCAGACCCGAGCAGCGGCCCTCTCCTCTATCTTGCGGGTTTTCCGCGGGCGGCCAGCTTCGAAGCCGGCTTGACGGAACGGCACCTGCCTTTCCTGACCATCGAATGCTACCGGATGCAGGATATCATCCCTGACGACGCCATTCTCTGTCGGCTTTTCGCCGACGCCCGCGCCGATGCCGTACTGCTTTATTCCCACGAGACGGCGAAGCGCCTTTTCAGCCTGCCGTTCGTTCGGCACAGCCCTGGCATCTTTGCCGAAACACGATTTCTCTGCCTGAGCGAAACCATCGCCGCAGCCGTTCCGGAGCGGCTGCGATCCCATGTCGATATCGCCGACATGCCGAATGAAGACAGGCTTATGGCGCTTCTGACCCAGGCGTAAAGTCGCAATTTTGATGTAAGGCCTTTCCATAACCGCCTTGTCTGTCTAACTTCGTTGCAGCGCATGATAAAGAGGACCTCATGGTATCGCGAAAAACGCCTAACCATTCGAAGCCCAACGACGAACCGGTCACGATCGATCTGGAAGCCGAAAAAACTGCGCAGGACGCAGCTCCCGAAGATTTGACCGAGCGCAGCCATGGCGAGCTTGGCGGCTCCTCGGCTGACGAAGTGGAAATGCCGCTTGAAGCGGAGAAGGAACCGCTTCGCGAGGACACCCACGAGCCGCACGCCACAGCCGCAGTCGAAGAGCCGCAAGCGGTAGAACAGAAGGCCGATCCCGCGCCGTCTCGCGCCGAAATCCCGCCCCATGCCGAACGCCCGCAGCCGCGAGAGGGATCGACCTCCGGCCTTATCGCGGCCGGCATCGTCGGCGGTTTGATCGCACTCGTCGGGGCCGGCGCTTTGCAATATGCGGGCGTCCTGCCTGGCGGCCGCGCCGGCAAGGATAATTCCGCTGCGATCACGGCCTTGAATGCCGAGATCGACGGTCTCAAGCAAAGCATCGCCAATCTCGCCGCCGCACCGGCCGCAAAGCCGGACGAGACGCTGACCGCCCGTGTCGCAGCGCTTGAGACGAGCGCTGCCAACGGTGCTTCGGCAAATGGCTCGGGCAGCGCCGCAAATCCTGCTTCCGATCAGAAGATTGCTTCGCTCACCAGCGAGGTCGAGCAGCTGAAATCGGATCTCAGCAAGGCAACCCGGAGCCAGGCAACCTCCGATGCCGAAGTCAGCAAACGTCTCGATGACGCCGAAAAGAAGCTGAGCGGACCGAGCCAGGAAAGCGCGGTTGCCCGCGCGATTGCGGCGGCCGCCTTGAAGGCAGCCATCGACCGCGGCGGCCCCTTCCAGCCGGAGCTCGACACCTTCGCCAATGTTGCGCCGGACGATCCCGCGGTTGCCGCTCTCAAGAATTTCGCCCAGACCGGCGTCCCCTCGCGTGCCGACCTGATCCGTCAGGTTTCCGATGTCGCGACAGCAATCGTCGCGACGGCACAGACGGACGATCCGAACCAGAGCTGGAGCAGCCGCCTGATGTCGGGCGCCAAGTCGCTGGTTCAGGTCCGTCCTGTCGGCAATGTCCCCGGTGACAGCATCGATGCCATCGCCGCCCGCTTCGAGGACAAGGTCAGGAACGGCGATCTGCCGGGCGCCGTGACCGAGTGGAACAGCCTGCCCGATGCAGCCAAGACGGCTTCGGCCGCCTTCAAGCAATCGCTTGAGGCCCGTATCCGCGTCGAGGATCTGGTAAGCGATGCCCTGTCGAAGGCGATCGCCAATACCGGGAAACAGAACTAGAGCATGATGCCGAAAAGTGTGAGCGGTTTTCGGACGACATCATGCTCTACCTATTTGATTTTAGAGCGGATTCAGATTTTAGATCGTTACGATCTAAAATCATCCGGCTCTAATGACGGAGCGCAGCAATGATCAGACTGCTTATCTTCGCCATTCTCGTCCTGGCTCTCGGCTATGGCTTTTCCTGGCTGGCGGATCGCCCCGGCGATCTCTCGCTGGTCTGGGGAGGTCAGCTTTACCAGACAAAGCTGATCGTCGCCGCCGCGATCCTGATTGCGATTGTGGCCGCGGTGATGATCGCCTGGTGGTTCGTGCGGCTGATCTGGACGTCGCCCTATTCCGTCACCCGCTATTTCCGCGCCCGTAAGCGTGATCGCGGCTATCAGGCGCTGTCGACCGGCCTGATCGCCGCCGGCGCCGGCAATTCGCTTCTGGCCCGCAAGATGGCGGCACGCACCCGCGGCCTCATCCGCGCCGATCAGGAGCCACTCATCAATCTGCTCGAGGCTCAGGCCGCTTTGATCGAAGGCAAGCACGACGAGGCCCGGCAGAAGTTCGAGCTGATGGCCAACGATCCCGAGACCCGCGAACTCGGCTTGCGCGGCCTCTATCTTGAAGCCAAGCGCCTCGGTGCGCATGAGGCAGCGCGGCAATATGCCGAGAAGGCCGCCGACCAGGCGCCCTACCTTCCCTGGGCAGCACAGGCGACATTGGAATATCGCAGCCAGTCCGGCCGCTGGGACGACGCTATCAAACTCCTGGATCAGCAGAAGGCCGCTCAGGTCGTCGACAAGACGACGGCCAATCGTCAACGCGCCGTGCTGCTGACGGCGCGCGCCAGCGACAGGCTGGAGAACGATCCCACTGGCGCGCGCGACGATGCGCTGGCGGCCTTGAAGCTCGTCGGCGATTTCGTGCCCGCCGCACTGATCGCCGCAAAGGCGCTCTTCCGCGAAGACAAGGTGCGCAAGGCGGCCTCCACGCTCGAACAGGTCTGGAAGGCACATCCGCATCCCGAAATCGGCAAGGCCTATGTGCGGGCTCGCAGCGGCGATTCCGTCCTCGACCGCCTGAAGCGCGCCGAACGACTTGAAGCCATCCGCCCGAACAATGTCGAAGCGCTGCTGCTGACCGCAAAGGCGGCGATGGATGCCGGCGACTTCGCCAAGGCCCGCGCCAAGGCCGAGGCCGCCGCGCGGATCGATGCGCGCGAAGGTGCCTTTCTGCTTCTCGCCGATATCGAGGAGGCCGAAACCGGCGATCAGGGTCGCATCCGCCATTGGATGGCGCAGGCATTGCGCGCGCCACGCGACCCCGCCTGGGTTGCTGATGGCTTCGTTTCGGAAAAATGGCTGCCGCTCTCACCGATCACGGGCCGTCTCGACGCCTTCGAATGGAAGGCGCCGTTCGGTCAGATCGAAGGCCCGGTGGAAGAAGGCTCCACCGTGTCGGTCGACGCCGCGCTGAAGTCGCTGCCGCCGGTGAATGCGGCCGCTTCCGCAACCGCGCACGAGAAGGTGACCTCACCGAAAGTTGCATCGCCGGCCGCCGATACCTATGTCATGGAATTGGAGCCCGCCGTGGCAAAGGCCGCGGCGAGCGCACCCATAGCAGCGCCGAAGCCAGCACAGCAGGATGCCGAGCCCAGGCCCTTCTTCGGTGGTGCGCCCGATGACCCGGGCGTGAAGGATCACAAGCTTGAACCGGAATCCAAGACGCGGCTCAAGTTGTTTTAGGCAATTCCGGCAAAAGGGTGCAGCGGCTCTGCGTCCGGAATTGCGGGAAGACAAAAGGATCGAGCATGGTGTCCCAAGAACCCTGCTCTGCTTGTTTTGAGAATGGAAACGGATGTTCGAACGCTTTCAGGAATTCCTTCATAACCTGACCCAGGACCACCCCAGATCCGGCTTTGCACCCGACGACCCGCGTGTCGCGGTCGCGGCGCTCTGCATCCAGGTCATGGAGGCGGACGGCAAGATCGAGAACAGCGAGAAGAAGAGGCTGCGCAAGCTCCTGAAGGACCAATATGGTCTGGACGGACGCCAGCTCGACGCGCTGATCGCCGCCGGCGAGGAAGCCGAAAGCGAGGCCGTCGACTACTATCGCTTCACCTCGGACCTGAAGCGCCATCTCGACAGCACCCAGCGGCTCGAACTGCTCGGCATCCTCTGGGATATCGTCTATGCCGACGGCGAGCGCAGCGAGATGGAAGACCATGCGATCTGGCGCATCGCCGACCTCATGGGCATTTCCGACCGCGAACGCATCATGAAACGACAGGAAGCAGCCGCACGCGCGCCCGGTTCGAGGGTGGAGACAGGCAATGATGATTGAAGCGCCGAAGAGCGCTGGCCGCCCGATATTGATCGTGCTCCATCAGGAGCGCTCCAGCCCCGGCCGCGTCGGCCAGATGCTGCTGGAAAAGGGCTTCGATCTCGATATTCGCCGGCCAGTGCTCGGCGACCGCCTGCCCTCGACGCTCGAGGCCCATGCGGGTGCCGTCGTCTTCGGCGGCCCGATGAGCGCCAACGACCCGGATGATTTCATCAAGGCCGAGACGGACTGGCTGAAAGTGCCGCTGAAGGAAAACCGGCCCTATCTCGGCATCTGCCTTGGCGCGCAGCTGCTCGCCCGCCATCTCGGCGCCAAGGTGAAGGCGCGCGACGACGGCAAGACCGAGATCGGCTGGTATGCGCTGCAGCCGACAGAGAAAGGCCGGCTGCTGATGCGCTGGCCGCAGATGGTCTATCATTTCCATCGCGAAGGCTTCGAGCTACCGCACGGCGCCGACCTGCTGGCAACGGCCGACACCTATCCCAACCAAGCCTATCGCTACGGCGCCAATGCCTGGGGTCTGCAGTTTCATGCGGAGCTCACGCGCGCAATGATGCAGCGCTGGGTCGTTCATGGCGAACATCGCTTCTGCATGCCGAACGCCCAGCAGGGCCGCGAGCATCTGGAAGGCCGCATGATCTTCGACGCCGCACTCAAAGCCTGGCTGTCGGAATTCCTCGATCTTGTTTTCGAGGGCAAGCAGGCAATGGCGGCCTAAAGCCCCTCGCCCGCCGAAAGCGCGCTGCCGAATTCATCGATCGCGCCACGGATTGCAGACGCATATTGCGTCAGCTTTTTCGCATCACTCATGAGAACATCCCTGACACCTCTCGGGATCTCGAGTTGGACGCCGGCCTGCCGCTTGCCGCGATTGCAGATATTGCCGGCGGAAGCTCCGGCAAGCGCCTCTCCCTTCTTCCTCGCAACAGCAGCAAATCCATCACGACGAAGCGCGTCTACGATCAGATCACGCAGCGATAGATCGAGCCCGCCGATCCAGCTTGACTCCGGATCGCCCCGATCCGTTCGCCCATGAACGGCAACCACGATCGAGGAATTGGCCACCAGGCCTAAGGCCGCCGGTTCGTCGAAGTTTTCCGAGGTGACGTGCAGTTCGTGATGGAGCCTCGCCGCATCGAGCCCTTCGAAACAATGAAGCGAGTATCTCTCATCCGCGATCGCCAAAGCAATCTCGAACGTGGCAGGCTCGATGAAGCCGCCATGGGGAGCAATAACGGCAACATGCGATGATCGATCCTCGACATGGATGCGGTAGTCGACGCCCTCGGTCTCCTGCTCACGAAGCGCCGAAAACGAACTGTATCGATCCGGCGACCTCGTCATTACGCACTCCTCAAGCTGTCTGCGGCTCGCCGTCACGGTCCGGCGCGTTGAGGCTGTCGATTCTGCGAAGCTGCGGGAACCCCGTCGCCCAGAGAATGGCGACCGTCAGCGTGCCGAGCCCGCCGATGACGACGGCGGGGATCGCGCCGAAATAATGCGCCATGGTGCCGGCGCGGAACTCGCCAAGCTCGTTCGAAGCGCCGACGAAGACCATGTTGACGGCATTGACGCGGCCACGGACGTGATCCGGCGTCCAGAGCGTGATCAGGGTTTCGCGGACATAGACCGAGATCAGGTCGGAGGCGCCCATGATGGCAAGAGCCGCGATCGACAGCCACGGCGTATGCGAGATGCCGAAAACCAGGGTTCCCACGCCGAACATGGCAACGCCGACGAACATGCAGATGCCAGCACGATTGCGGATGGGATAGGTCGCCAGAAACAGGCCCATGGCGATCGCGCCGAAGCTTGGCGCTGCTCGCAGCATGCCGAGGCCCCAGGGGCCGAGCACCAGTATATCGCGCGCATAGATGGGCATCAGCGCGACGGCGCCGCCGAGCAGTACGGCGAAGAGATCGAGCGAGACCGCGCCGAGCACCACCTTTTCCGACCAGATGAAACGGAAGCCGGCAAGCATCTCGTTGAGGCTCCGCCGCTCATGCGCGACACGCTGCTGCGGCTTCGGGATCAGGAAGGTCAGCACCGAGCCGGCCGCGAAGAAAAGGACGGCCACGGTATAGGCGACATTGGCACCGACGCCGTAAAGCAGGCCGCCGGCCACAGGACCGAGGATGGCGGCCGCATCCCACGACATCGAATTCCACGTAATCGCGTTCGTCAGGTCTTCTGGCGGGATGAGATTGGGCGCCAGCGATTGCATGGCCGGTGTCATGAAGGCACGCTCGATGCCGAAAACCGTCAGGATCATAAACACCGGCAGCGGCGCGAAGGTGCCCGATACGGTCAGGAACAGCAGCGCAGCGGCGCAGAGGGTGCCGACAAAAATGCAGATCGCGGAAATCCGGCGCCTATTGTAGCGATCCGCAGCCGTACCCGTCACCAGGATCAGCAACAGCGACGGCAGGAACTGCACGAGGCCGATCAGACCGAGATAGATCGGCTGACCCGTGTGCTCATACATCTGCCAGCCGACGGAAACGCTGACGACCTGCGTGGCAAAGGCCGTCAAGAACCGCGCGAAGAAGAAATAAGTATAGGCAACGTGCCTGAAGGCGGCAAACCGGTCTCCGCTGGCAGCGAACGACATGGGGCGAGACTTTCCGACGCGGCCGCTGGCGCAAATGCCGGCCTTTTAAACATGATTCAACATGCTTCGGAGCATGGGACTTGCCCGTTTAGTCGCCAATGTCTACATGTCTGTCAACCGCGAATTGGAGACGGACATGCTCGCCTTAT
This sequence comes from Martinezella sp. CNPSo 3964, assembly GCF_057784375.1. NCBI lineage: Bacteria > Pseudomonadati > Pseudomonadota > Alphaproteobacteria > Hyphomicrobiales > Rhizobiaceae > Martinezella > Martinezella sp. CNPSo 3964. Next base: position 548,368 of record NZ_JBXSOW010000003.1, on the reverse strand, counting down.
TTCAAACCATTGATCTGGCTTTGAATCTTTATACCTGGATCTTGATCGCCAGCGCCATCTTTTCCTGGCTTCATGCGTTCAACGTCATCAATTCGAGCAATCAGTTCGTCAATTCCGTCGGCAACTTCCTGTATGCGGTCACCGAGCCGGCCCTGCGCCCGATCCGCCGCATCCTGCCGGATCTCGGCGGCATCGACATCTCGCCGGTCATCCTGCTCTTGATCATCTTCTTCATCCGCTCGCTGATGTGGAATTCGATCGTCCCCATGTTCCTGCGGTGAGCAAAGCCTGGCAGGCCTTTCCGGATCACCTGCGGCTTTCCGTACGGCTCACGCCCAATGGCGGGCGTGACGCGATCGATGGGCTGGAAGCCGGCAGCGACGGTGAATGCCATCTGAAGGCGCGGGTTTCCGTCGCGCCGGAAAAGGGCAAGGCCAACAAGGCGCTGATCGCCCTGCTTTCAAAGAGCCTCGGCATCCCCAAATCCACGCTTACCCTTATCAGCGGCGACACGGCGCGCAAAAAAATCCTCCGGATCGAGGGCGAACCGGAGGATTTGATAAGAAGGCTTTGCGCCGTAACCGAAGGCGGCTGATCAGGCCTTGGTGTTCTTGGCGCGTTCGATCGCTTCGACGATGAGCTCGCCGGCTTCCTTCGAACCCTTCCAGCCGAAGATCTTCACCCACTTGCCGGGTTCCAGATCCTTGTAGTGCTCAAAGAAATGCTCGATCTGCTTCAGCGTGATCTCGGGCAGGTCGGTATATTCCTTGACCTTGTCGTAGCGCATCGTCAGCTTCGGCGCGGGAACGGCGATGATCTTCTCGTCCTTGCCGGAATTGTCTTCCATCATCAGCACGCCGATCGGGCGAACGTTGATGACGCAGCCGGGAACCAGCGGGCGGGTGTTGGCGATCAGCACGTCGATCGGGTCGCCGTCGTCGGAGAGCGTGTGCGGAACGAAGCCGTAATTGCCCGGATAGGTCATCGGCGTGTAGAGGAAACGGTCGACGACCAGCGTGCCGGCCTCCTTGTCCATTTCGTACTTGATCGGATGACCGCCGACCGGCACTTCAACGATGACGTTGACGTCTTCGGGCGGGTTCTTGCCAATGGAAATCGCGTCGATACGCATGCTTGTCCCCTAAATAAGGATGGTTGCCGCCAGCCAAATAATAGGATTCATCCCGCAACGCAACAACGCATCGGGAAACAGGCGGATTTACTGCATGATTCCTTAGATCGGAATCGATTTAAGGACAAAATTGTGCAGCAGATTTAAAGCGCTGTAGCGACCTTTTGCGCGTTATATGTGATGCGCGGCGCTGTAGGTGCCGCTCAGGGCCAGACGAAGCCGATCTTGCGCAGCTGCCGGTGATCGAAGGTTTCGATGCCCTCGCAGAAATCCGCGCCGCCCTGCCCGCGATAGAAGCGGTAGGCATTTTCGTTTTCCTCGAGGCACCAGACCACCAGCCCCTTGCAGCCGAGGGACTTCAAGAGCCGGCGTGCCTCGCCGAACAGCATGCGCCCAAGGCCGAGGCCCTGATATTGCGGGCGCAGATAGAGTTCGTAGATCTCGCCTTCCTGCGGCAGCGCGCGGGCGCGATTGAGGCCGAGCGTGGCATAGCCTGCGATCTCGCCGGCGACATCCAGAACCAGCAACGTCGCCGGCCCGCTGGTCGCCTTGCGCCACCAGGCTTCGCCGCGGCGCTCGATCATCTGGCCGAGCGCGCGATGCGGAATGATGCCGGCATAAGTGTACTGCCAGGACTGGCGGTGCACCTCCGAAATGGCTCGGGCATCATGGGGTTCTGCCCGCCGAACATCAATCGACAACGTCTTCATAACGTCTACTCTGGTCTTACCAACGCGAATTAACCATCCTCATTCATAAAGATGGCGAGCTTGCCCACAGGCTTTATCCGTGGATCATTAACAAAAATTAACGACTTTTTAACCTTTAGGACAAGGGCTCAAAAACCGAACATACAAATAAAAACCCCGGCGCGATGGCCGGGGTCGAATGGTTCGATCAGAGATAGCAATCAGGCCAGACGGGCCTTCTCGTAACGCTTGCGCTCGTTCGGATCGAGATACATCTTGCGCAGGCGGATCGACTTCGGTGTCACTTCCACCAGCTCGTCGTCCTGGATCCAGGAGAGCGCGCGGTCGAGCGTCATGCGGATCGGCGGGGTCAGCTTCACGGCTTCATCCTTGCCGGCGGCGCGGATGTTGGTGAGCTTCTTGCCCTTCAGCACGTTGACTTCAAGGTCGTTGTCGCGGGAGTGAATGCCGATGATCATGCCGGCATAGACCTTCTCGCCGGCGTCGATGATCATCGGGCCGCGGTCTTCCAGGTTGAACAGGGCGTAGGCCACGGCTTCGCCGGCTTCGTTGGCGAGCAGAACGCCGTTCACACGGCCGCCGATTTCACCCTTGTAGGGCTGATAGTCGTGGAACAGACGGTTCATGACGGCGGTGCCGCGCGTATCGGTCAGAAGTTCCGACTGATAGCCGATGAGGCCGCGGGTCGGCGCCCAGAAGACGAGACGGACGCGGTTGCCGCCCGACGGACGCAACTCGGCCATTTCGGCCTTACGCTCGGACATCTTCTGCACGACGATGCCGGAATGCTCTTCATCGACGTCGATGACGACTTCTTCGATCGGCTCGAGAACCTGGCCGCTCTCATCCTTGTGCATGACGACGCGCGGACGCGACACGGCAAGCTCGAAGCCTTCGCGGCGCATGGTTTCGATCAGAACCGCGAGCTGCAATTCGCCGCGGCCGGAAACGTAGAACGAGTCCTTGCCTTCGGCTTCCTCGATCTTCAGCGCGACGTTGCCTTCGGCTTCCTTGAAGAGGCGATCGCGGATGACGCGCGAGGTGACCTTGTCGCCTTCGGTGCCGGCATAGGGGCTGTCGTTGACGATGAAGGACATGGTGACGGTCGGCGGATCGATCGGCTGTGCGATCAGCGGCTCGGAGACCTGCGGGTCGCAGAAGGTGTCGGCAACCGTGCCCTTGGAAAGGCCGGCGATGGCGACGATGTCACCTGCCTGCGCTTCCTCGATCGGCTGACGCTCGATACCGCGGAAGGCGAGGATCTTGGAGATACGGCCGGTTTCGATGAGATTGCCATCGGCGCCGAGAACCTTGACGGCCTGGTTCGGCTTGATCGAGCCGGAATGGATGCGGCCGGTGATGATGCGGCCGAGGAAGGGGTTGGCTTCCAGGATCGTGCCGATCATGCGGAACGGGCCTTCGCCGACGGTCGGCTCCGGAACGTGCTTGACGACGAGGTCGAGGAGCGGGCCGAGACCTTCGTCCTTCGGGCCTTCCGGCGAATAGTTCATCCAGCCGTTACGACCGGAACCGTAGAGGATCGGGAAATCGAGCTGCTCGTCGGTGGCATCGAGATTGGCGAAGAGATCGAAGACTTCGTTGATGACTTCGTCGGCGCGGGCGTCCGGACGGTCGATCTTGTTGATCGCAACGATCGGGCGCAGGCCAACCTTGAGCGCCTTGCCGACGACGAACTTGGTCTGCGGCATCGGGCCTTCGGCGGCGTCGACGAGAACGATCGCGCCATCCACCATCGACAGAATACGCTCGACTTCACCGCCGAAGTCGGCGTGGCCGGGCGTGTCGACGATGTTGATGCGGGTGTCCTTCCAGACGACCGAGGTCGCCTTGGCGAGAATGGTGATGCCGCGTTCCTTTTCCAGGTCGTTGGAATCCATGACGCGTTCGGCAACGCGCTGGTTCTCGCGGAACGAGCCGGACTGCTTCAGGAGCTCGTCGACGAGGGTGGTTTTCCCATGGTCAACGTGCGCGATGATCGCGATGTTGCGAAGTGCCATATGTCTTAATCTCTGAGGCTGGGGCGCAGTGTTTGGTAAACACGCCAATTGCATTTGGCGCGCTCATACCCTTTTTTTCGCGAATGCGAAAGGGGGGAGGCAAGAAAGCAATGGCAAGCTTGCCCTACCAGGCCTTGAATATGTCAACCTCGCCCTAGCCGATGGCGAAAGCTTCCGCTCTTAGATGCCGCCTATGTCGGATCTAAGCAATGGCCTTGACGGGGATTTCCTTGCTTCCGTCAGGCGGCATTTTCAGCAGCCATGCATCATGATTGACAAGGAAGACTTTAAGACGATCGGGATAGTCACTTGTCACCGCCTCTCGCACGCTTTGCCGTGATGCCAATTCTGCGCGCCATGCCGTGACACGCCGCAGCCCAACGAAAACGCCGGTCGGTGCGATCGTATCGAACACGTCAAAATAACGGAAGATCGGCGCGAAGACCGCATCGACCAGGCTGAACGCCTCGCCCGAGAAAAAGGGACCATCCTTCAACTCCGTCTCGACGCGAGCAAACTTATCGGCCAGCGCTTTCCGCTTGGCCTCATAGGTTTCCTCATCCTTGGCGGTCTCAAATCCCCACAGGTCCGAAAGGATGGAAGAACCGAACTCCATCCAGCCGCGATGACGGGCACGCGCCAGCGGATCGGCCGGATGGAGCCGCGGACCCGGCTGGGTTTCCTCAAGATACTCACAGATCACGGCGCTCTCGAACAGAACCGTTTCAGCCCCGTCATCCTGCCGAACGATCAGAAGCGGCACTTTGCCCAGAGGAGAAATGGTTAGAAACCAATCTGGCTTCGCCGACAGATCGACATAGCGGATCTCGAATGGCGTGCCCTTTTCGGCAAGCGTGATGGCGGCTCGCTGGACGTAGGGGCACAGGTGATGGCTGACGAGAACCAATTTCGTATCTGGCATGATCGTATCTCCGGAAGTTTTCACTCAATATATATGTAATTACATCTATATCCATACTTGCCAGTCCCGTCAATATAGATGTAATTGCATCCATGCCCGATTATACAGATGCCAAAACCCCACAGCCTTCGCCCGCCATCACCCGAGCGTGGATAGGCCTGATGCGCACTCAGCAAATCGTCCTCGCCGCAATCGAGCAAGACTTGAAGGCGGCGAACCTGCCACCGCTTGGCTGGTATGACGTGCTATGGGAATTGACGCAGGCCGCGGCCGGGAAGTTGCGACCCTATGAGATCGAGGAGCGCACGCTCCTCGCCCAACACAACCTGTCTCGCCTTCTCGACCGTATGGAAAAGGCTGGCCTTGTTTACCGCGAAGTATTTTCCGACGACGGTCGAGGCCGCTGGGTCGTCATCACCGAAGCGGGGAGCACCATGCGCGGCCGCATGTGGGCAGTCTATGCCCCGGCACTTCAACGACACTTCGGCGAGAAGCTGGACGATGCTCAGGCCGATCAGCTGGCCGGGCTGTTAGCCATGCTATCGCGCAAGCCCTGATCGAGCGGGCAAACCAATCCGCAGCAAGCACCACCAAAAAAGCGTCAGTCGCTAAAGTTGACCTCTAGCGGCTGACTTTTGCTGCGTTCGAAACACGAAAATCAGGCCGCCAGCCCCTTCTTCTTCAGCATTGCGTCCGGGCTTGGCAGCTTGCCGCGGAAGGCCTTGTAGGTCTCTTCCGGATCGATCGAGCCGCCGACGGAATAGATGTTGCCTTTGAGTTTCGCGGCCATATCCGGATTGAAGGCATCGCCGGTTTCCTCGAAGGCGGCGAAGGCATCGGCATCGAGCACTTCCGACCACATGTAGGAATAGTAGCCGGCCGAATAGCCGTCGCCGGCGAACACATGCTGGAAGTGCGGCGTCGCATGGCGCATGACGATCGACTTCGGCATACCGATCTCGGCCAGGACTTCGCCCTGCACCGCCATCGGATCTTCGACGGCACCGCGCGTATGGAAGGCCATATCGACGAGAGCCGAGGAGGTGAACTCGACCGTGTTGAAACCGGCATTGAAGGTGCGGGCCGCCAGTACCTTGTCGAGCAACGCCTGCGGGATCGGTGCGCCCGTCTCGTAGTGTACTGCATATTCCTTGAGGATGGCAGGCACGGTCAGCCAATGTTCGTAAAGCTGCGACGGCAATTCGACGAAATCGCGGGAAACGCCGGTGCCCGAAACGGAGGGATAGGTCACGTTCGAAAGCATGCCGTGCAGCGCATGGCCGAATTCGTGAAAGAGCGTACGGGCATCGTCGAGCGACAGCAGCGCCGGACGGCCTTCCGCCGGCTTGGCGAAGTTGCACACATTATAGATGATCGGCAATTCGCCGACATGGCCATTCTTCAGCGGCAGCTTGTGCTGCGACTGGAACGAGCTCATCCAGGCGCCGGAACGCTTCGAACTGCGGGCGAAGTAATCGCCGAGGAAGAGAGCGACGAGCTTGTCGGAGCGGTCGCGGATCTCGAAGACCCGCACATCGGGATGATAGGCCGGAATGCCCTTCTGCTCGACGGCCTTGATGCCGAAGAGGCGGCCGGCGACATCGAAACAGGCGGCGATGATCTTTTCGAGCTGCAGATAGGGCTTCAGCTCGGTTTCAGAGAAATTGAACTTCCGCGTCCGGATCTTCTCGGCATAGTGCCGCCAGTCCCATGGCATGACCTCATGATTGCGACCTTCCTCGGCGATCAGCCCCGCAATGTCCTTCTCTTCTTCGCCGGCGCGAGCTGCCGCCTTTGCCCACACGGTCATCAGAAGATCGTTCACGGCTTCCGGCGTCTTCGCCATGGTATTGTCGAGCTTGAGTTCGGCAAAATTGGCATAGCCGAGCAGCTTCGCCTTTTCCGCTCTCAGCGCCAGCGTCTCGCGGATGATCTCGCGATTGTCGGTCTTGCCGCCGTTGGCGCCACGCGCCACCCAGGCGCTGAAGGCCTGCTCGCGCAGATCACGGCGTTCGGAAGAGGCCAGGAAAGGTTCGATGATCGAACGCGACAGGGTGACGGCATATTTGCCGTCTTCGCCACGTTCGCGCGCAGCCGCCGCCATCGCCTCGCGCAGATAATCCGGAAGGCCGGCAAGGTCGGCCTCTTCCGACAAGAGCAGCGCCCAGCTCTTTTCATCCGCCAGCACGTTCTGGCCGAAATGCGCGCCGAGGCCGGCGAGCTTCTCGTTGATGGCCGACAGGCGTTCCTGTTCGGCTTTTGGCAGCTTGGCGCCCGACTTGACGAAGCCCTTCCAGTGCCGTTCCAGCACGCGGGTCTCTTCCAGCGTCAGCCCGAGGGTATCGCGACCTTCCCAGAGAGCGTCGAGGCGGGCAAAGAGCGCCGCATTGGTGCCGATCTTCGAATAATGCCGCGCCATCTTTGGCGCGATCTCGCGCTCCAGCGCCTGGATCGTCTCGTTGGTATGAGCGCCAGCCTTGTTCCAGAACAGCGCCGAGATGCGCGACAGCTCGTCGCCGGCGATTTCGAGTGCCGTCACCGTATTGGCGAAGGTCGGCGCCTCGCCGTTACCGGCAATCGCGTCGATCTCGGTCTCATGCGAGGCAAGCGCCGCATCGAAGGCAGGCGCAAAATCCGTATCCTTCACCGCATCGAAACGCGGCAGCCCCTGATGTCCAGTCCATTCGATGAGCGCGGGATTGACGGCGGTAGGAGAAGACATGCGGGGCATCCTTTCGACAGACATCTGACCGAAGCACGATATAAGGCTACCCCCGCCGAATTGGTATGGCGGGAGCCGAACAAATTGATATGGCGAGATCAGGCTTTGCGCCAGCCGAGCAGGCCGGGCGTGGCGTGCCAGAGCGCCTGTGCCGCAAAACCCATGAAAAGGACGCCGGAACAGCGCACGATCAGCCGCTCATGCGCACGATAGAAGCGGCGTACAGCGCCCGCACCGATAATGCTAACGAGAATGAGGTCGGCCGTTATGAAGCCGGCGAAGGAGACTACCAGCAACAACGGCAGGGCGCTGAAGGTCAGCGCGCCGGCCGACCCCGCAACAAGCGCGGTAAACGTCGCCAGCGCCACGGGATATCCCTTCGGATTGGTAACGCCGAAGATGAGGCCGCGACGGAACGGGCGGTCGACATTGACGAGCGCCTTGCCGTCGCCCTTCGGCTTGGCCGTCACGGCGCTCCAGCCGATCCAGGCAAGATAGAAGCCGCACAGTAAACCGAGCAGATCGAAGACGAAGGTGCCGATGGTCTTGGCGCCGACGATGGCGATCAAGGCGAGCGTCGACCAGACGAGATCGCCAAGCAAATGGCCGCTGACGAAGAATGCGCCGGCCTTGCGCCCCTGGCCGGCACCTATGCCGAGCAGCGCCAGAAAGGCCGGGCCAGGAATGAGCACGTAAAAAAGCGCGGCGAGAAAGGCGCCGACAACGAGCGATTGCGTCATAATGAGTGATCCCGCTGGTGATCGCGCGAGAGTAGCAATCTGCGGGACCCGGTCAAGCGGCCGGTCGTTTAAGTCCCAAGAAGCCGTTGTGTTCGTGGGATGAAATCAATAAGAACGTAGTGGGGCCCCAAAAATCAAAGAGCGTAGGTAGGGAAGCGCTTATGAACAGCAGGATTAATACGGACTCACTCGCTTTTCTTGTAAGCGATTGCGCCCGACTGATCAGAGCGGCCTTCGAGCGACGCATTCTTGTCGCCGGGCTCGGGCTGACGGCGGGTGAAGCACGGACGCTGATGCAGGTCGCCGCCATCAATGGCAGCCGCCAGCTCGACATCGCCTCCCGCATGGGGTTGGAGCCGATGACGGTCAGCGCTTTTCTGGACAAGTTGCAGGCACGCGGCCTGATCGAACGCCAGCCCGATCCGCTCGACCGCCGCGCCAAGCGGATCGTGCTTTCGGAAGCTGCCGACGCGAAGCTCAGGCAGATCGACCGGGAAGTCTGCGAAGTCGAACGCAATGCGACGCAGGGCTTCGAGGAGGGTCTTCAAGTGCAACTGCATGATGCGCTATGCGCTTTCCGCAGCAATCTTCAGAAGGCCGAAGCACCCGCGGAAGTCGAACGGGAATTGAGGCCGGTGGATTAATTCCAGGCCGCCATCCCCAAAAGAAAAAAGAAGCCCGCCTCCGGCGACCGGAAGCGGGCTTTCTGCATGTCGTGAATTACTTCGACAGGTTGCGCTTGGCGAGCGTGCGCAGGCGCAGCGCGTTGAGCTTGATGAAGCCGGCTGCGTCCTTCTGGTCGTAGGCGCCCTGGTCGTCTTCGAAAGTGACCAGCTTGTCGGAATAGAGCGACTTCGGGCTTTCGCGGCCGATGACCATGACATTGCCCTTGTAGAGCTTCAGCGTCACTTCGCCTTCGACATGTTCCTGGCTCTTGTCGATGAGCGCCTGCAGCATTTCGCGCTCCGGCGAGAACCAGAAGCCGTAATAGATGAGCTCTGCATAGCGCGGCATCAGCTCGTCCTTGAGGTGCGCAGCACCGCGATCGAGCGTGATGGATTCGATGGCGCGATGGGCTGCGAGCAGGATCGTACCGCCGGGGGTCTCGTAGACGCCGCGTGACTTCATGCCGACGAAACGGTTCTCGACGAGGTCGAGACGGCCGATGCCATTGTCGCGGCCGTAATCGTTCAGCTTCGCAAGCAGGGTTGCCGGGCTCAAGCGCTCGCCATTGATCGAAACGGCATCGCCCTTTTCGAAGCCGACCTTGATGATGGTGGCCTTGTCGGGAGCTGCTTCCGGAGAGATCGTGCGCATGTGCACATATTCAGGCGCTTCCTGGGCCGGGTTTTCCAGAACCTTGCCTTCGGAGGAGGAGTGCAGCAGGTTGGCGTCAACGGAGAACGGCGCTTCGCCCTTCTTGTCCTTGGCAACCGGAATCTGGTGCTTCTCGGCGAATTCGAGCAGGTCGGTACGGCTCTTGAAAGACCAGTCGCGCCAGGGAGCGATGATCTTGATATCCGGGTTGAGTGCATAGGCCGACAGTTCGAAGCGAACCTGGTCGTTGCCCTTGCCCGTCGCGCCATGCGCGATGGCATCGGCGCCGGTCTTCTTGGCGATCTCGATCAGATGCTTGGAGATCAGCGGACGGGCGATCGAGGTGCCGAGCAGATAAACGCCTTCATAGACGGCATTGGCACGGAACATCGGGAAGACGAAATCGCGCACGAATTCTTCGCGCACGTCCTCGATATAGATTTCCTTGATGCCGAGCAGTTCGGCCTTCTTGCGCGCCGGCTCCAGCTCTTCGCCCTGGCCGAGATCGGCGGTGAAGGTGACGACTTCCGCACCCAGCTCCGTCTGCAGCCACTTCAGGATAATCGAGGTGTCGAGACCGCCGGAATAGGCGAGGACGACTTTCTTCACGTCTTTATGTGATGCCATGATGAGTTCCGTTTCGAGGCGGACCAGGGGAAAGGCCCGCAAACCTGTATCGCGGAACTTTTAGCGAGATTATCGTGAGGCGCAAGGGGAAGCGCGAACGGGCGCTTCGAAGGATGAGCTCAGAGATGGCTACCAATATTCATCCGCCGATGCAGGATGCGGATGATTGTAACCGTTCGAGCATCGTCTTTATAAACGATGAAATGAGAGCCGGAGACCAACGCAAGATAACCGGGCTTAATGCCATTTATCGTACGACCGCGAGCTGTTCCGGCTATCAACGCGTCACAATGATCGCGAATGGCGAAAATATAACTTTCCGCTTGTTCGCTACTCCACATTTCCTCGGTGTAATCGTAGATCTGATCGATATCGAGCGTCGCCTTAGGGGAAAAGATCAATCTTTTCATCAACGGTTACGCAGCATTCGCTTCTTTTCGATGAAATTTTCGAAATCAAACTCTTGCGGCTCCCCTGAGGCTTCACCCTCGGCGATCGCAGCTGCAATCGCTTCTCTTTCCGCCCGGCTGCGCAGCAATTTTAGCGCAGCGTCGATGACCTCGCTCGGCGAAGCGTAGTTGCCGTGACTGATCTGTTCGCCGATGAACGCATCCATCTGCTCGTCGATTTCTACGGACACATGCTTTGTCACGCGCGCGGCCTCCGACTGGTTTGACTTGGCTCCCGAAAGTACCATATTCGGCGGCGACCGAACAATGCCTGAGGAGGGCGCCGCTCGTGACCGATATTCAAGACATTTTCAAGAAATCCAATGTTGCCGTCATCACCGGAGGCGCATCCGGCATCGGCTTCGCCGCGGCGAAATATTTCGCTTCGCTCGGCATGAGCGTCGTCATTGCCGATCTCGGCGGCGACCGGCTGGCGCAAGCAAGCGCTGAGCTCAAGACGATTGCAGGCGAAGAGCATGTCATGGCCATCGAAACCGATGTCGCCAGTAAAGACGCGCTGGAAGCTCTGGAACGTGCCGTCCTGCAGCGCTTCGGCCGCGTGCATGTGCTGATGAACAATGCCGGCATCGGCCCGGAAACCTCGATCTTCAGCGCCCAGGCGGGATGGGATGCAATCCTCGGCGTCAATCTGCTCGGGGTCATCAACGGCACACGCACCTTCGGGCCGGGCATGCTGGCCCATGGCGAACCCGGCCTGATCATCAACACCGGCTCGAAACAAGGCATCACCACGCCGCCCGGCAACCCTGCCTACAATGTCTCGAAGGCCGGCGTGAAGGTCTTTACCGAAGCGCTGCAGCATGAGCTACGCAATACGCAAGGCGCGAAGATTTCGGCCCACCTCCTCATTCCCGGCTTCGTCTTCACCGGTCTCACCAAGGGCGAGCGCAAGGAAAAACCCGCCGGCGCCTGGACGTCGGAGCAGACGGTCGATTTCATGGTAGAAAGCCTGAAGCGCGGCGATTTCTACATTCTCTGCCCCGACAATGACGTGGCACGCCCCGTCGACGAACGCCGCATGCTCTGGGCCGCCGGCGATATCGTCGAGAACCGCCCGCCGCTCTCGCGCTGGCACGCCGACTATGCCGATCAATTCAAGGCCTTCCTCGAAAAGAAGGATTGATTTGCAATCCCCCGAAAGCCGGATAAGAAAACGCCAAGTACTATCATCCGGCTTTCGGAGCGACTTTCATGGATTTCATACCCAGCCTGCCGACCCTCCTTGCCTTTTCGGCGGCAAGCCTTCTGCTGGCGATGACGCCCGGCCCCGACATGACGCTGTCGATCAGCCGCGCGCTGGCGCAGGGCAAGAAGGCAGCGCTGTTCGTCGTGCTCGGCACGACCCTCGGTGTTGTCGTCCATACCTGCCTAGTGGCCTTTGGCATTTCCGCGCTGATCACGGCCTCGCCCGTTGCCTTCACCGTGCTGAAGACCGGTGGAGCTGCCTATCTGCTGTGGCTTGCGATCCAGGCGATCCGTTTCGGCTCCAGCCTGTCGGTGAAGAAGGTCGACGCCGTGAGCGGAACGCCATTCGCCAACATTTCGAACGGCTTCTGGGTCAATCTCCTGAATCCCAAGGTCATCATCTTCTTCATGACCTTCCTGCCGCAGTTCGTGACCGCCGGCGACCCCGCCGTCACGCACAAGCTGCTCTTCCTCGGCTTCTTCTTCATCGTCATCGGCATGCCGATAAATACGCTGGTCGTTCTCGCCGCCGACGGTCTGTCGTCGTGGCTGCAGAGGAACCGCGGCGTGATGCGCGGCCTCGACTACGCCTTTGCCGGCGTCTTTTCGATTTTCGCGGTGAAGATCTTCTTCACTCAGGCTCGTTGATGATCGGATAGCGGCCAGCGATCAACCAGTAAACGGTGGCGCAGGCCGCCCCTAGGAAGGCGAAGCAGACTGCGATCGTGATCAGATTAAGGGTCTGAGGCTTTTCCATAGAGCCGGAAATCAGGATAGACGCCACGGCCGAAAGAACCGCGCCATAGATTGCGTATCCAAACCAGCGGCGGACCCCACGCCATTCCATGATGGGAATGACGACGAGAGATGGCAGAATGCTGACGATCATTGCGGCCTTGGTCATCTCGAAGGTCAGCGCCAGAAGCTCCGGCACTCCGCTCCCCGGCAGAGTATAGGCAGCGACGCAAGCCAATACGAAGCCCATTAGAGCGCAAGCGGCGAGATAGCCCCACATGAGGCGTATCGGCTTGCGCAGTCCAAGGAGCATCGATCTCAATCCTCGCCGTGGTTGGCGATCATCATTGCTTCGAAAGCCAATCGCTCCGTCTTGCGCATGCGCTCGGATTCCGACTTCAGCTGGCCGCAGGCGGCGAGAATATCACGCCCGCGCGGCGTGCGGATCGGCGAGGCGTAGCCGGCCGAGTTGATGAAATCGGCGAACTTCTCGATCTGCTCCCAGTCGGAACATTGGTAGTTCGTGCCGGGCCAGGGGTTGAAGGGGATCAGGTTTATCTTGGCCGGAATGCCCTTCAGGAGCTGGATCAGGCCCTTGGCGTCTTCGAGGCTGTCGTTGACGCCCTTCAGCATCACATATTCGAAAGTGATGCGCCGCGCATTCGACAGACCCGGATAGGCGCGGCAAGCGTCCATCAGTTCCTTCAGCGGATACTTCTTGTTGATCGGCACCAGCATGTCGCGCAGATCGTCTCGCACCGCATGCAGCGAAATCGCCAGCATCACGCCGATCTCATCGCCGGTGCGATAGATTTCCGGCACGACACCGGAGGTCGAAAGGGTGATGCGCCGCTTCGAAAGAGAAAGGCCGTCGCCATCGGAGGCGATCAGCAGCGCTGTTTTCACACTCTCGAAATTATAGAGCGGTTCGCCCATGCCCATCATGACGATGTTGCTGACCTTGCGTCCCTCAGCCGGCATGATCGTACCCTGCGGTGCTTCACGATCCGGAAAATCGCCGAGACGATCGCGCGCCAGCAACAGCTGCGAGAGGATCTCCTCCGCCGTCAGGTTGCGCACCAGGCGCTGCGTGCCGGTATGACAGAAGGAACAGGTGAGCGAACAGCCGACCTGGCTGGAAATGCAGAGCGTGCCGCGCCCTTCCTCAGGAATATAGACGCTTTCGACCTCGACGGGACGGCCGGCGCCCCGCGGCGGAAAACGCAGCAGCCATTTGCGCGTGCCGTCATTGGAGACCTGCTCCTCGACGATTTCGGGACGCGCGATCGTGAAATGCGTCTTCAGCATTTCGCGCATGTCCTTCGACACGTTGGCCATCGCATCGAAATCGGAGACGCCGCGCACGTAGATCCAGTTCCAGAGCTGGCTGACGCGCATCTTGATCTGCTTGTCGGCAACGCCCTTTTCCCTGAGGGCGGCACCCATCTCTTCGCGCGTCAGGCCGATCAGCGACGGCTTCGGCGAAAGCTCGACCGGCTGCGACACGGGCATCGGCTTGAGCCTGGAGGGGGTTATGACATCGGTGGCGGACATAGGATCGTTCCAACGGTTCACATCGGCGATGCCGCAAAAACTGACGAAAGCTGCGGATGCGGGCAAGGCACGGAAATCTGAAGATTCATGCGGTGGCGGGGCAAGCTGTCTGCCGCACACCTATCGTTGGCGCGGCCTTTAGCATTAATTTCCGCTCGCGTCATCCCTTTCCCTCAAAAGCGAAGGCTGGCCCTCAAAAGCGAAGATCGGCCCTCAAAAGCAAAAGGCCGGTCGACATGACCGGCCTTGTTCATTGCGGTCGCGGCAACGGGAGGATCACATTACCGTGATCCCTCGGCCCTCGATCTTATTTGCAGTTTTCGATCTGCTTCAGCGCGGCACTGACGCCCTTCAGCGAATAGACGTAGGAGGTGGCGGTACCCTTCTTGGAAGTTGCCGAAACCTTCAGCGAATGGCCGGACTTCAGCGCGGCGACGAGTGCGGGCTCCTGCGCGGCGTTCTCGACCCAGGCGGCCTTGTCCTTGGTGAACATCACGAAGGTCTTGTTGTCGATGACGACGTTGACCTTGGAGTTGTCCTTGAGAGGATAGCCCATCATCGCCTGCGGTTCATAGGAGATGTTCTGGCCCGGGCGCTGCGACACGATGAAGAAATTGTCGCCATGGTCGATGCCCGTCGGTGGCGCCTTGGTCGTCGGCACGGAAAGAACGTAACATACCTTGCCGCCGGCGGACTGGTAAGAATACGCGCCCCAGGCGTCGAACTGCTGAATGCGCGTGGGAGCCGCCGGCGCTGCGGCTGCCGCGGCCGGTGCCTGCTGCGTCTGCTTCTGCTTCTTGGTCTGCGCGGACGCGATGCCGGTTCCGGCCAGAACGAGCGAGAGGGCGATTGCGAAGCTTTTTACAAACATGGTTTCCTGCCGATTTCTTGCGGTCCAGAGCTCATGGCGATTCGATTACGCACGCCTATGCTCGTGAGCTGCCTTATTTTGACTTTATTCAGGTTACCAAACCGTCAACGGAGCACCGCCCGCCACTGGCTCCGTGTCATTTCAACTCAGGTATCGCGCGAAGTTTGAAAGGCACAAGAAGGAATTGGAAAACCCGGATGGTGGAGTACCACCCAACGGATTCGATTTAAGACAGAAAGATTCAGGCAAGAATTTGACCTCGCTAAAATCAGAGGAGCCTCATAAAGCGCTGGAAAGCCGAGAGGATTCCGATTGACCATACAAAGTGGCCATCAAGCCGTCTTCATGGCCTCAGGCTCGTTCTCGAGAGCCCGGTCGGCGGCATCGTAATGTTCCTGACGGATATGGCCCCTGATCATGCTGAAGGCGAGCGTGAGCACCGCGACATCATCCGAATAGCCGATGACGGCAAAGAAATCGGGAATGATGTCGACGGGCATGACGAAATAGCCGAGTGCGGCCAGCAATATGCCACGCACGCGGGTCGGCGTCTGCGGGTCGAGCGCGCAATAGAAGGCGGCCACGACGTCACGCGAGAACGGGATATGGCGAGCCGCCTTCCGCAAGGTCGGCCAGAATTTTCTGCGCACCGATTTCTCCTGCTCTTTTTGGGTCTCTTCGTCACCAGGCATCAGGATTTCCCCGTACTTGATGTCATCCATTCCATTCACCTCTAGCAAGGCCCGTCTCCCGGGCCGTGTAAACATATGGTGATCGTCTCAGGCGATTCAATCGATCCGGCGCGCAGCCGCCTTTTCCATCGCCTTGGCCAGTTTGACGTCATGGTCGGTCAGGCCGCCGACATCATGCGTCGTCAGCTTCACCTCGACGCGGGAATAGACGTTGAACCATTCCGGGTGATGGTTGAATTTTTCGGCGGCAAGGGCGGATTCCGTCATGAAGCCGAAGGCCTCGACGAAGTTGCGGAACTTGAAGGTCTTGGAAATCGAAAGCCCGTCGGCCGCAAGCACCCAGCCCCCGAGTTCTGCAAGATTTTCATCGATTGCCGCGCGGTCCAGCTTCTCGTATTTCATGGCAAGTCACTCCTCTTCGGCGCGGTTCAACTCTTCACGGAATCTCCGAACCGCTCTACTTTGTTATTCTCACGCAATTCCGGACGGAAAACCGCTCCGCACTTTTCCTGGAATTGCTCTTAAGCGGTGAAACGATAGCATGGTTCGTCACAGGGTTCTTTTCGTCTGCGCCGGCAATATCTGCCGGTCGCCCCTCGCCGAAGGCATATTCAGGCATCTGGCGAACGAAGCCGGCCCCGCGGGCGAATTCGAGATTGATTCGGCCGGCACGGGCGGCTGGCATCAGGGAGAACACCCGGATCGCCGTTCGATTGCGGTTGCCGCCGGCCACGGAATCGATATTTCAGCCCAGCGCGCCCGCCGCATCGAGCCGGCCGATTTCGGCAGGTTCGATCTGATCCTGGCAATGGATCAAGACAATTTGAAGAACTTGCGCAAGACGGCGCCCGCCGATGCCCTCGGCAAGCTGCATCTCTTCAATGCCCTTGCGCTTGGCAGCAACAAGGATATCCCCGATCCCTATTATGGCGACCGCGAGGATTTCGAAGCTGTCTATACCATGCTCTTGGCCGGCTGCAGCGCGTTGTTGCCCAAGGCCGGGAACGTGCTGCGGGGCTCGTGAAGCGGGAAGATCTCTTCGGTGAGATACGGGCCGCCACCGACCGATTCGCGCGAGGACAGAAGCACGAAGCGCCCCACCGTGAACGGCGCGGTATAGAAATTGCCGCGGCCGGACAGGTAGTGGACGACATCGTCGACCCGCGAGGACTTCAGCCTGGCGAGCGTCACGTGCGGCGTGAACTTGCGCGGATCAGGCTGCAGGCCGATACGCTGGCAGATGCGCTCGATCTCGCCTTGCAGAGCGAACATGTCCGGTGTCTGCGAGACCCCGGCCCAGACCGAATGCGGCTTCTTGGAGCCGAAGGAACCGATGCCCTCCAGCCGAAGCTGGAATTCAGGTCGATCTATCCGGTCCAGACGGTCGACGATCTCATCCGCCGTGCGGCCATCGACATCGCCGATGAAGCGCAAGGTAATGTGATAATTTTCAACGTCGATCCACCTGGCTCCCGGGAGACCACCGCGCAACAATGACAGGCTCATGGCCGCATTGCGCGGAATTTCGAGGGCGGTAAAAAGTCTCGGCATAACGAGCACTCCCCGAATCTCTTGCAGGTATAGGTAGGGAATCACGCATTTGCAGTCGGTGCAAGCATCTATTTCGCACCTGCGTCAATCATCCCTACAAAACTCATAACAGCCGGCAACATATGCTCGACCATCACATCGACCCCCTTGGGGTTCGGATGCATCCCGTCCGAGAGTTGCAGATCGGCATGCGTTGCCACACCGTCGAGGAAAAACGGGTAGAGCGAAAGCTGGTATTTGTCGGCCAGGCGCTTGTAGATCGGATTGAATTTCTCGGCGTAGTCGCCCCCCATGTTCGGCGGTGCCAACATGCCGACGAGAAGGATCGGGATCTTTCTGTCCTTCAACCGCTCGATCATCGTTTCGAGGTTCTTTTCGGTCTGCTCCGGCGGAATGCCGCGCAGGGCATCGTTGGCGCCGAGTTCCAAGATCACGCCATCGGTGCCGTCTTGCACCGACCAGTCGATGCGCGAAAGCCCGCCCGACGTCGTATCGCCGGAAACGCCGGCATCGGCAACGGCGATATCGAGCCCCTTGGCCTTCAGCGCCGCCTCAAGCTTGGCGGGAAATCCATCGCCGGGCGGCAGCTGATAGCCAGCCATCAAGCTGTCGCCGAAGCCGACCAGCTGGATCGTTCGTGCATCGGCAGCATGAACCGCGCCAAACAAAAGACCGAAAGTGATGACAGCGAATTGAAGCACAGCAACTTTAAAACCCATGATCCATTCCCTAAATTCGCTGCTCGGGCCAGTCGCGCCCGCCATTGTCTCTGATGTTCTCTGATATATAGGGCGTTCGCATTGGCAAAAACCATCATCGAGCTGAAGAAGGCGGATTTGACGCTCGGCAATGCCGCCGCATCGGTCCATGTGCTGAAGGGCATCGATCTCACCGTCATGGAGGGTGAGGCCGTCGGCATCGTCGGTCCGTCCGGCTCCGGCAAGTCCACGCTGCTGATGGTGCTGGCCGGCCTCGAAAAACTCGACAGCGGCGAACTTCTGATCCGCGACACGCCGCTGCATAGCCTGAGCGAAGATCGCATCGCCGATTTCCGCGGCCGCAACATCGGCATCGTCTTCCAGTCCTTCCACCTGATCGCCAATATGACGGCGCTCGAAAATGTCGCCGTGCCGCTGGAGCTTGCCAATGTCCGCGATGCCTTCGAAATCGCCAGGCGCGAGCTGGAAGCGGTAGGACTGGGCGAAAGGCTCAATCACTATCCCGGACAGCTCTCCGGCGGCGAGCAGCAGCGTGTGGCGATCGCCCGCGCGCTGGCACCCTCGCCGGCCGTTCTGATCGCCGACGAACCCACCGGCAATCTCGACACCGATACCGGCCGGCAGATCGCCGACCTGCTCTTCGCCCAGCAGGCCGAGCGTGGCACGACCATGCTGCTCGTAACCCACGATCCCGCTCTTGCCGCCCGCTGCTCGCGCCAGATCCGCGTCCGCTCCGGCGAAATCGAGAATGACAGCGCCCGTGCCCGTACCAGCCAGGCGGCGATGGCATGAGCACGGCGGGATTGCGCCTGCCGCTCGCCTTCCGCCTTGCCCTGCGCGAGTTGCGCGGCGGCCTTGGCGGCTTCTATATCTTCCTCGCCTGCATCGCGCTCGGCACCGGCGCGATCGCCGCCGTAAACTCGGTCTCCCGCTCGATCACGGATGCAATTTCGACACAAGGGCAGTCATTGCTGTCTGGCGACGTTCGCTTCGAGCTGCGCAATCGCGAGGCAACACCCGAAGAACTGGCCTATCTTCAGGGCCTCGGCAAGCTGTCCCGCTCCACCAATCTGCGCTCCATGTCCCGCCTGCCGGATGGCTCCGATCAGGCACTGGTCGAGGTCAAGGCAGTCGATGATGCCTATCCGCTCTACGGCACCTTCGAGGCCGACCCGAATGAGCCGCTCCCGACCCTGCTGGCCGTCAAGGACGGCACCTATGGTGCGGTCGTTGCGCCCTTGTTGCTCGAGCGCCTGAACCTGAAGGTCGGCGGCGATCTGCTGCTGGGCAACGCCAAACTGCGCATTACCGGCACCATCACCACGGAGCCGGATGCCGTCTCCGAAGGCTTCGGTTTTGCGCCGCGCCTGCTCACCAGCCGCGATGCCCTGACCGCCTCCGGCCTGATTACAACAGGCAGCCTCGTCGAACAGGCCTATCGAATCCGCATGGATAATCCGGCCGCCGGCCTGCGCAACATCAGCGACCGCGCCAATGCCGCTTTCCCGCAGGCAGGCTGGTCGATCCGCACCAGTGACCGCGCCGCGCCCCAGCTTGCAGACAATGTCACCCGCTTCTCGCAGTTCCTGACGCTCGTCGGCTTGGCCGCCCTGATCGTCGGCGGCGTCGGTGTCGCCAACGCCGTGCGCGCCTTTCTCGATTCCAAGCGCACGACCATCGCCACCTTCAAGTGCCTGGGCGCGCCGGCTTTCGTCGTGGTGCTGATCTATCTGATCCAGATCGCCATCATCGCGCTTGCCGGCATCGTGGTCGGCCTCGTGCTCGGCGCCATAGCACCCATGATCGCTTCCCAGTTCATGGCCGAGTTCCTGCCGATTTCGACGGCGCCTCGGCTCTATCCCGGCGCGCTGACGCTTGCCGCCCTCTTCGGCTTGCTGACGACGCTCGCCTTTGCCATTCCGCCGCTCGGCCATGCCCGCGAGGTGCCGGCAACGGCGCTGTTCCGCGAGCAGGGCTTCGAGGCGCGTCGCCTGCCCGGCTGGCCTTACCTGCTCGCCGCCGGCGTGTTGATGGCAGCCCTTGCCGCCTTGGCGATCGTCACCGCCTATGACCGCTTCATCGCCATTGTCTTTGTCGTG
Source organism: Martinezella sp. CNPSo 3964 (assembly GCF_057784375.1). Classification (NCBI taxonomy): domain Bacteria; kingdom Pseudomonadati; phylum Pseudomonadota; class Alphaproteobacteria; order Hyphomicrobiales; family Rhizobiaceae; genus Martinezella; species Martinezella sp. CNPSo 3964. Next base: position 528,304 of record NZ_JBXSOW010000003.1, on the reverse strand, counting down.
TCGATCGCTGGAGCTTTCGTCGTGTTGCGCGCCGTTGCCGCCCTGCTCTCCTGGCTTGCCCGCCGCAGCCCACGCGTGAGCTCGCCGGCCCTGCGTCTGGCGATCGGCAACATCCACCGGCCGGGCGCGCTGACCTCATCCGTCGTGCTGTCGCTCGGCCTCGGCCTGGCGCTCCTGGTGACCTTGACGCTGATCGACGGCAACATGCGCCGCGAGCTGATGGGCCGCATGAGCGAGCAGGCGCCGAACTTCTTCTTCGTCGATATCCAGGGGCCGGAGCTGGAAGGCTTCCGCAAGATCGTCCTCGACATCGATCCAAAGGGCAAGCTCGTCGAGGCACCGATGCTGCGCGGCCGTATCGTCGCCTTCAACGGCGAGGATGTTACCAAGATGAAGGTGCCGGCTGCCGGCCAATGGGTCCTGCGCGGCGATCGCGGCATCACCTATGCCGATACAGTGCCGGAAAACGCCTCGGTCACGGAAGGCAAATGGTGGGACAAGGATTATAGTGGCGAACCGCTGGTCTCCTTCTCCGAAGAGGAAGGCAAGGCGCTCGGCTTGAAGCTCGGCGACAAGGTCACCGTCAACGTGCTCGGCCGCAACGTCACCGCCAAGATCGCCAGCTTCCGCAAGGTGCAATGGCAATCGCTGTCGATCAATTTCGTGATGATCTTCTCGCCCAATACCTTCAAGGGCGCGCCGCACGCCTGGCTGGCGACCCTGACCGACACATCGGCCACCTCCGAGCAGGAAGCAACGATCCTCCGGAAAGTCACCAACACCTACCCGACCATCACCAGCGTCCGCGTCAAGGACGCGCTCGACGTCGTCAACACGCTGGTAGGACAGCTCGCGACCGCCATCCGCTCCGCAGCTTCAGTGGCGCTGATCGCATCCGTACTGGTGCTGGCCGGAGCGCTCGCCGCCGGCAACCGCGCCCGCACGCACGATGCGGTCATCCTCAAGACGCTCGGCGCGACGCGGGCGACGCTGATCCGCGCCTTCAGCTACGAATATCTGATCCTCGGCGCCGCAACCGCCGTCTTCGCACTGATCGCCGGGGCGGCATCCGCCTGGTATATCGTCAGCCGCATCATGCATCTGCCCTCGGCCTTCCTGCCCGATGTCGCCTTCTCAACCCTGATTATCGCTCTGGTGCTGACAGTGGGTATCGGCCTGATCGGCACCTGGCGCATCCTCGGCCAGAAAGCCGCCCCGGTTCTGCGCGAACTCTGATTCGTTCCCGGGATCGGCGGAAAGCCTCCCAAACGGCGCGATATTACAGCGATTTAACATCGGCCCTGTCGCTAGACCCTTGTCTACAAGGCTTGAAAGCCTCATATTCTGTGCAGGCATGCTGGAGCTCCGCAGCGGCGCCTGGGTCCGAGAGACCCGACACCGTACTCACATCGGAGCTTAAAAGAGGAAAACATGGCTGACTTTCGCAATTACCAAAACCGGGCGCAGAGCGGTGCGCAATCCGGTGCGATGATAGACGAGGGCCTTCGAGCCTACATGCTCAAGGTCTATAACCTGATGGCGCTGGGTCTGGCGATCACGGGTGTTGCCGCCTATCTCTCCTTCTCGCTCGCTTTCGCAAACGGACAGATCACGGCCTTCGGCCAGGCGATCTATCTGAGCCCGCTGAAGTGGGTGGTCATTCTCGCCCCGCTGGCGATGGTCTTCTTCCTGAGCTTCAGGATCAATCGCATGAGCGTGGCCGCCGCGACGACGACCTTCTGGGTCTACGCCGCGCTGGTGGGCCTGTCGCTGTCGTCGATCTTCATCATCTACACCGGCCAGAGCGTCGTGCAGACCTTCTTCGTGACCGCGGCCTCCTTCGGCGCGCTGTCGCTCTACGGCTACACGACCAAGCGTGACCTGTCGGCGATGGGCTCGTTCCTGATGATGGGTCTCTTCGGCCTGATCATCGCGACGCTCGTCAACATCTTCCTGGCTTCGTCTGCCCTGCAGTTCGCTATCTCCGTGATCGGCGTGCTGATCTTCGCAGGCCTTACCGCCTATGATACGCAGCGGATCAAGGAAATGTACTACACCGCCGACGATGCGACCGTCGCCGGCCGCAAGGCGATCATGGGCGCTTTGTCGCTCTACCTCGACTTCATCAACCTGTTCATGTTCCTGCTGCAATTCATGGGCAATCGCCGTTAATCGCAGCGCATGAAACGAGCAACGGAAAGGCGGCTTCGGCCGCCTTTTTTATTTGCCTGGCCACAGGCGCTACGGTTTGATAGCTGCCATCGCAAATCACAGATCAGGCAGCAAGAAACACATGTCCGTCAGCCTCCGCAGCGCTACCGCAGACGACCTTCCCTATATCACAGCAATCTATCGCGACTCCGTCCTGAATGGCACGGCAAGCTATGAGATCACGCCACCGAGCCAGGAAGAAATGGCAGCGCGTTTCCAGGCGATCCGTGACAAGGGCTATCCCTATCTCGTCGCAGAAGACGAAGCCGGCACGTTTCTCGGCTATGCCTATGCCTCATCGTTCCGCACGCGGCCGGCCTATCGCTGGATGGTGGAGGATTCGATCTATCTAGCGCCGGAGGCCCGAGGGCGCGGCGTCGGCAGGCTGCTACTCGATGCCTTGATTGAAAGCTGCCAGACGCTCGGCTTCCGCCAGATGATCGCCGTCATCGGTGGCGCCCATCCCGCCTCCGTCGCCGTACATCGCGCCGCGGGCTTCACCGAAACCGGCCTGTTGAAAGGCACCGGCTACAAGCACGGCCGATGGCTGGATACGATGCTGATGCAGAAGGCATTAGGTGAGGGCACCAACACCGATCCGGATCCGTCGGTTTATCCGGGGACGTTGTTTGGGGGGTAATATCTACCTACTGGTCGAGCCTCAAATACCCCCTCTGTCCCTTCGGGACATCTCCCCCACAAGGGGAGAGATCGTTCGGAGTTTGACGCGCGTTGCTTGCAAGACAAGAGACCACAATTTCAACAGGTCCGATGCTCACTTGAGATCAGGGAGTGACGCAGGTTACCAATCTACCCCCTTGTGGGGGAGATGTCAGCGAAGCTGACAGAGGGGGGTGCCGCACTCTCCGCGTGATACATAGCCAATGACGCGAAACTACTTCTCCACCAGCTTCAGCTGCTTGTCGAACACCTTCAGAACTTGGCTCAGGTCATGGCCGCGCTTCAGGATCATGCCGCTGGTATTGACGACTGAAAAGGCGCCCTGCTTGGCCGAAAGCTTTGGATTCTTTTCGATGCGGAAGAGCGGCATCTCGCCGGAGCGCTTGAAGACGGAGAAAACCGCCTTGTCCTTCAAATGGTCGATGGCATAGTCGCGCCACTCGCCCTCGCCGACCATGCGGCCATAGATCCAGAGAATCGCATCCAGCTCCCGGCGATGAAAGGTCACCGGTAACGGGTCTTTGCTCTGTTTGTATTCTCTGAGATCAACGACGACGGATGAATTGGTATCGACGGAACGGCTTTCACCGTGTCTCAAATCCGGCTGATCAGTCATCAATCCCCCAGGGGCTATCTCATGACAGGAGAATGACAGTTTGCCTCAGCCGCATCAAATTGCAAGACGGCTGACGGCTCACAATTTCTTTCCCAGGTCCCAAAGCACCTCGTCAGTGCCGCATTTCAGCCAAAACGACGCCCAATTTACAGGAAGTATAGAGGGCCGTTTGGCGCCGCCGCGTCAAACGGCCCGGCCGGGGCGCATCGATTAAACCCCAGCCCCGAATGCGTCCTCGCCGGGCACCTCCCCTTTTTGGCACAGGCCAAAATAGGGACCTTTTTGACCTGAGCCGAAATGCAAGGTCTCCGGCAAGGCTGGAAAAGCCGCTCAGCCGTCTGAGCCAACAGTCAAAACAGTGGCCCCGAGAATGGCAGCCGGATCGCCCGAAGGCGTCGACGACTGCAAGAGGACGGCAAGGCCTCTTCGGCCGGCCTTATCCAGCACATTGGACGGCAGCACGAGGCTCATGGCCTTGCCATCCCACATGCCCACCGTCTGGACATCCGATACCGCGTGCATATAGGCGATCTGCTGACCGGTATTCTCGCCACCCTTCGGCGCCACCATCTGTTCCTTGTCGAAATAGACGATGACGACATTGGCTTTGCCCTGGCCCGCTCCGATCTTGATCTCAAGCTCGTCGCCTTTCATGGCGGCATTCACCGGAACCGTCAGCCCCTCCCCAAGACGCTGAAAGTCATCGATCTTGACGTTGATGGCGTTGAGGTCGGCGCCGTTCATATGATCGCGGCCATTGACGATCGCCTGCGGTGTATAGACGCCGCTGCGCCCCATCGTGCGGGCATAGGCATATTGGCGCGCCGTGTTGTCTTTGGACGCCATCGTATCGTTCCAGCCGAGATAGTTCCAGTAATCGACGTGATAGGCGAGTGCCACGACATTGCCCTGGCGGATCAGCTTGCGGAAGGCCGCATCGGCCGGAGGACAGGACGCGCAGCCCTGCGAGGTGAAGAGCTCGACGACGCCCTTGATCTTCGCCGCTTCCTGCGCATGCAGCGAACTTGCGAGCGCGATGCCTGCCAGAAGTGGAACCAAAAATCGAAGGCGCATTTCTATCTTACCTCTGCATCCAATCTTGAGCACCGTCTGCCTACACGGGCTCCGAAACACTCGCGCTTCTTGCGGCGATCAGGCCATATCAAGCCCGAAAAATCTGAAACAAGAGATAATAGTTTAGCACGATGACGCAAAGTCACGATGGGGTGAGGCCGTAGTGAGCTCGAGGGCCTGCCGTACACATCACCGTGAAAAACAGGAGGCCGCCGGAAGAGTTTTCCGGCGGCCTCCAGGAATGGCGTTTAAAACCTATCAGGCAGCGAGATCGCGCAGAACAGTCTGCAGGATGCCGCCATTGTTGACGTAGACGACCTCATCCAGCGTATCGATACGGCAGATGATCGGGATGTCGCGAACCGTGCCGTCACCATAGGTGACCTTGGCGATCTTGCGCTCGCGCGGCTTGATATCAGCCAGACCTTCAATGGTGACGAGCTCGTCACCCTTCAGGCCGAGGCTTGCCCAGGTGGTGCCGTCCTCGAAGACGAACGGGATGACGCCCATGCCGACGAGGTTCGAACGGTGGATACGCTCGAAGGACTGAGCGATCACGGCGCGTACGCCGAGCAGGTTCGTGCCCTTGGCAGCCCAGTCGCGCGAGGAGCCGTTGCCGTATTCGACACCGGCGAAGATGACGAGCGGAACGCCCTCTGCCTTGTACTGCATCGCCGCATCGTAGATCGACGTCTCTTCCTTGGACGGATAATGGATGGTGTAGCCACCTTCCTTGCCGTTCGGGCCGAGCATGTGATTGCGGATGCGGATGTTGGCGAAGGTACCGCGCATCATGACTTCATGGTTGCCGCGGCGCGTGCCGTACTGGTTGAAGTCGGCAACACCGACGCCATGACCGATGAGGTACGAACCGGCCGGCGAGGCAGCCTTGATCGAACCGGCCGGGGAAATGTGGTCGGTGGTGATCTTGTCGCCGAAGAGGCCGAGAACGCGAGCGCCCTTGATGTCGGAAACGCCGGCACCCTTCTTGCCCATGCCCACGAAGTAAGGCGGGTTCTGGACGTAGGTCGAGTTGTCGTCCCAGGCATAGGTCTGGCCCGGAGGAACCTGCACGGCCTGCCAGTTGGAGTCACCCTTGAAGACGTCGGCATACTTGCTCTCGTAGAGCTCGCGGGTGACGTACTTCTGGATGAACTCCTGAACTTCATGCGAGGTCGGCCAGATGTCCTTGAGGTAGACCGGCTTGCCGTTCTGGTCCTCGCCGATCGGCTCCTTGGTCAGGTCGAGCTGCACAGAGCCTGCGAGCGCGTAGGCGACGACGAGCGGCGGGGACGCCAGGTAGTTGGCCTGGACGTCGGGCGAGATACGGCCTTCGAAGTTGCGGTTGCCCGAGAGCACGCCCGATACGATCAGGCCCTTGTCGTTGATCGTCTTCGAGATCGGCGCCGGCAGCGGGCCGGAGTTGCCGATGCAGGTGGTGCAGCCGAAACCGACCAGGTTGAAGCCGAGCTTGTCGAGATCGGCCTGGAGGCCGGACTTGGCGAGGTATTCGCCGACGACCTGCGATCCCGGTGCCAGCGAGGTCTTGACCCACGGCTTGGTCTTCAGGCCCTTGGCAACGGCGTTGCGGGCGAGAAGGCCGGCTGCGATCAGCACCGACGGGTTGGAGGTGTTGGTGCAGGAGGTGATGGCAGCGATGGCAACGTCGCCATGGCCGATATCGAAATCCGTGCCTTCGACCGCATAGCGGTTGGAGAGCTGGCCGGGCTTCTTGTATTCGGTTTCGAGCGAGGTGGCGAAGCCGGAAGCAATGTTTTCCAGCGCGATACGGCCTTCCGGACGCTTCGGGCCAGCCATCGACGGCACGACATCGTTGAGGTCGAGTTCCAGCGTGTCGGTGAAGACGAGGTCGGAACCGTCGTTGTCGCGCCACATCCCTTGAGCCTTGGAATAGGCTTCAACGAGCGCGATACGATCCTTGGCGCGGCCGGACATGTTGAGGTAGTTCAGCGTTTCCTTGTCGACCGGGAAGAAGCCGCAGGTCGCGCCGTATTCCGGACCCATGTTGCCGATGGTGGCACGGTCGGCGAGCGGCATGTTGTCGAGGCCAGGGCCAAAGAATTCGACGAACTTGGAAACGACGCCCTTCTTGCGCAGCATCTGCACGACGGTCAGCACGAGGTCAGTCGCGGTGACGCCTTCCTTGAGCTTGCCGGTCAGCTTGAAGCCGATCACCTCAGGCAGCAGCATGGAGACCGGCTGGCCGAGCATGGCGGCTTCAGCTTCGATACCGCCGACACCCCAGCCGAGAACGCCAAGGCCGTTGATCATCGTCGTGTGCGAATCGGTGCCGACGCAAGTGTCGGGATAAGCGATCGTTTCGCCGTCTTCTTCCTTGGTCCAGACCGTCTGGCCGAGGTATTCGAGATTCACCTGGTGACAGATGCCGGTACCGGGAGGAACGACGCGGAAGTTCTTGAATGCCTGCTGGCCCCACTTCAGGAAGCGGTAGCGCTCGCCGTTGCGCTGGTATTCCAGCTCGACGTTCTTGGCGAAAGCCTGCGGCGTGCCGAATTCGTCGACGATGACGGAGTGGTCGATGACGAGGTCGACGGGAACGAGCGGGTTGATCTTTTCCGGATCGCCGCCGAGCGAAACCATCGCGTCGCGCATGGCAGCAAGGTCGACAACGGCCGGAACGCCGGTGAAGTCCTGCATCAGCACGCGCGCCGGGCGGTAGGCGATTTCGTTCTCGACGGTGCCCTTGTTGGTCAGCCATTCGGCGACGGCAAGGATATGTTCCTTGGTGACCGACTGCCCGTCTTCAAAACGCAGCAGGTTTTCCAGAAGCACCTTCATGGAGTAAGGCAGCTTGGAAACGCCGGGCAGACCATTCGCCTCAGCTTTCGGAAGGCTGAAATAGACATAGTCTTTCCCGCCCACGGTCAGCGTGGAACGACAATTGAAACTGTCAAGAGATTTAGACACGAGATACCCCGTTTCTGATAGCCAACACAGTCGTGCGAACGCCTATGCACTTTATGCACATCAGGATGCGGGTACGGCCATTTCCGCTGTCCGCACGTAAGGCAGAAAACCTTAAGTTCGGCGCAAGGATGAAATTCACGCCGACCGCTGGCGTGGTTGCAGGTCTTATAGATAATTTCGTAAAGACTTGCCAGAGTGACAAGATGCAAATTTGGACAATTTTTTGCGCACTGCGGCAAAGACAATAGGGAAAGCCTGAGCGAATGCATCTAAGCGCTGAAAATCTGGCGGCAAGGCGGGGCGAAGACCTGATTTTCTTGAATGTTTCCTTCAACTTGGCAGGTGGCGACGCCTTCGTTCTGACAGGCCGCAACGGGTCGGGAAAGTCAACGCTTCTGCGCGTTGTGGCGGGCCTTCTCAGGCCGGAAAAAGGCCGTGTCACATTCACCGGAAACGATGGCGAATCCGGCCGGCCGGCCGGCGAAGCCAGCCACTATCTCGGCCACCGCAATGCGATGAAATCCGAACTGACAGTCGCGGAAAATCTGACCTTCTGGAAAACCTTCCTCGGCGACATGGCAGGCGGCCGCGGCCTTGATATCGATGAAGCCGTCGACGCCGTCGGCCTTGCCGGCATCACGCATTTGCCCTTCGGCTACCTCTCCGCCGGCCAGCAGCGCCGAATCGCTTTCGCCAAACTTCTGGTCGCCCACCGCCCCATCTGGATCCTCGACGAGCCGACGGCAGCGCTGGACAGTTCGGCCGACCAGCTTTTCGCCGATCTCATCACCGCACATCAGAAGACCGGCGGCATTGTTCTTGCTGCGACGCACCAGCCGCTGGGATTGGAGAATGTGCAGGAAATGCGGATGACGGGGTTTGCCAGGGTGAGTGAGGGGGTATGGGGGTGAGTTCGATGCTTTTGCCTACGCCGCACCTTCAATACCCCCCTCTGTCCCTTTGGGACATCTCCCCCACAAGGGGGGAGATTGTTGGGAGTTCGCCGCACCTGCTTGCAAAACCAGGAGGTCCAACTTCTGCTTCCACGGATTCGATGTTAGCTCGGGGCATGCGCGCACCACAAATCACCAATCTCCCCCCTTGCGGGGGAGATGTCGCGACAGCGACAGAGGGGGGTATCCCGACTATCTCTCAGCATGAAAGAGTCTCCCCATGACCGCCCTCTTCCTCCGCGACCTCAGACTTTCGGTGCGCGCCGGCGGCGGAGCGCTGATCGGCATCCTTTTCTTCCTCACCGTCGTCGCTGTCATTCCCTTCGGCGTTGGCCCCGATCTGAAGCTCCTCTCGCGCATCGGCCCGGCCATCGTCTGGATCGGCGCGCTGCTCGCGAGCCTCCTCGGCCTCGACCGACTGTTCCAGGCCGAACGTGACGACGGCTCGCTCGATCTGCTCGTCATGCAGGAAACACCGCTGGTGCTGACGGTCTTCATCAAATGCGCGGCGCATTGGGTGGCGACAGGCCTGCCCCTCGTCATCGCCTCGCCTCTGCTCGGTCTCTTTATGAATATGAATGAGACGGCGATCGGTGCTACAGCGCTCACCCTGCTCGTCGGCTCGCCAGCGATCACCTTCATCGGCGCGGTCGGTGCCGCCGTTGCCGTGGCGCTGCCGCGCGGCGGGCTGCTGGTCTCCATTCTCGTGCTGCCGCTGACCATCCCGGTGCTGATCTTCGGCGTCAGCGCCACCTATGCCGCCGTCGAAGGGCCGCAGCCCTTCCTGCCGCCATTCCTGATCCTGATCGCGCTCACCCTGTTCTTCGCCGTGATCGGCCCGGCCGCTGCCGCCCTCGCGTTGCGGAACACGACTGATTGATCAGAGCAATTCCAGGAAAAGTGCGAGGCTGTTTTCCGTCCGGAATTGCGTAATAACAAAAGGGTAGAGCGTTTTCGCGTTTCGAAGAAAAGCGGAAGGGCTCTGATGGAGATACTGTTTCGTCGATCTGAGACAATGCGGTCGATTGCCGGAAAAGCCATATCGGGTTAAACAAGCCGCATGAGCGATATCAGCCCTGCGATCAGCCGTTTTTCCGACCTCGCCAACCCCACGCGGTTTCTGGCTTTTTCGGCGCGTCTCATTCCCTGGCTGGCGGTCATCTCGGCCGTGCTTTTCGCGATCGGCCTCTATCTGTCATTTACGACCGAAGGCGATTACCAGCAGGGCGACACCGTCCGCATCATGTATATCCATGTGCCGTCGGCCTGGCTGTCGATGATGTGCTACACGATCATGAGCATGTCGGCGATCGGCACGCTCGTCTGGCGCCATCCGCTCGCCGATGTCGCCGGCAAGACGGCCGCCCCGCTCGGCGCCGCTTTCACGCTGATCGCGCTGGTGACGGGCTCCCTCTGGGGCAAGCCGATGTGGGGTACCTATTGGGTCTGGGATGCGCGCCTGACCTCGGTCTTCATCCTCTTCCTGATGTATCTCGGCCTGATCGCGCTGAACCGCGCCATGGACGATCCGTCCAAGGCCGCCCGCGTCGCCTCGATCCTGACGCTGGTCGGCTTCATCAACATCCCGATCATCAAGTTCTCCGTGGACTGGTGGAACACGCTGCATCAGTCGGAAAGCATCATGCGCATGGATGGCCCGGCCATCGACGCGGAATTTCTCTGGCCGCTTTTCATCATGGCGCTCGCCTTCACGCTGCTGTTCTTCACGCTGCACCTGATGGCGATCCGCAACGAGATCTGGCGCCGCCGCATCACCACGCAGCGCCGCATGGCCGCGCGCATGGCAAGCCGGGAGGAATAGCATGTCGCACCCCTTCTACGTCTTCGGCTCCTATGGCTTTGCCGCCTTCATGATCCTTGCCATCATCGCGTGGGTATGGATCGACGGGCGCCTGCGCCGCCGCGAACTTGCGGCACTCGAAGCCTCCGGCATCCGCCGCCGCTCGCAGCGCCCGACCGAGAGCGAGACGAAATGACTGCCGATACCGACAATAAGGATCAGCCGAAATCAAGCGGCACAACACGCTATCTGCTGGCGCTGATCCCGCTGATCGTCTTTGCCTGCATCGCCTTTGCCGTCGGCAAGGTCATGTATGACCAGCAAGTCCACGGCACCGATATTTCCGCCATCCCCTCGGCCCTGATCGGCACCAAGGCGCCGAAGCTTGCGCTGCCGCCGCTTGCAGGCTCCAACCTGCCGGCGCTGACCGATGACGCCATCAGGGGCAAGCTGACGCTCGTCAACGTCTTCGCCTCCTGGTGCATTCCCTGCCGCGACGAGCATCCGGTGCTGAAGGAACTCGCCAAGAGTGGCCAACTCAACATCGTGGCAATCAACTACAAGGACACGAGCGAAAACGCGCTGCGCTTCCTCGGCGAACTCGGCAATCCCTACAACGCCATCGGCATCGACCCAAACGGCTCCGCCGCCATCGACTGGGGCGTCTACGGCATTCCGGAATCCTACCTCGTCTCGCCTGACGGCACGATCCTCTACAAGCAGGTCGGCCCCTTCACGCCGACCAGCCTGAAGGAAGGGCTCTATCCGGCGATCGCGAAGGCGCGAGGGAAATCGACAACTTAGACACCTTCTCTGCTCGGAGAAGGCGGCAGCAACAACAACCCGCCCTCGTGGTTCGAGGCTTCAGCCCTACGGGCTTCGGCACCTCACCATGAGGGCTAATCTCTGTCCATCAACCGCTAAAGCCGCTCCACCTCATGGTGTGGTGCCTTGTTGCCGAAGCGATAGCGTAGGAAACAAGGCTTCGAACCACGAGGTGGCCAAGAGGCCAGCTCACCTTGAAGACGCCGCCAAATCCGGCAGTCGCTAAATCCCACCCTGCCAGGTCTTGATCGCCTCGACCGGCCAGACCAGCATCAGCACGTTGAGCGTGAGATTGTCGCGGATCAGATAGCCGGTAAGCAGCTCGAAGAAGATGGCGATGACAATCGTCACCAGCACCGGCGCACGCCAGGCGAACAGGAAGCCGACCACCATGAACACCGCATCCATCGACGAATTGAGGATGCTGTCGCCGACATAGTCGAGCGAGATCGTTGCCGCGCGATAGCGGTTAATGATGATCGGGGAATTTTCCAGCAGCTCCCAGCCGGATTCGATCAGCATGGCAACGAAGAGCCGCATCGACAGCGGCTTGCCGCGCATGATCAGATGCGTGAGGCCGAAGAAGAGGAATCCGTGAATGATGTGCGACGGCGTGTACCAGTCGGCGATATGCTGCGAATTGCCGCTCGATTTCACCACGGGCTCGAAGAGCTTCACGTAGCCGCAGGTGCAGATCGGCACGCGGCCCATCATATATTCCGCGACGATCTGCACGAGTAGAACGGCGGCGCAGGCGATGAACCAGAAGCTTTGCTGCCGGTAGCGGTTTTGTGCGTCGATCGCTTCGGTCATTTCCCGCCTTCCACCGGCGGCTCGACCGTGTGCTTCATGATGAGCGGCATCTGCGACAGCGTGAAGAGGATGGTAATCGGCATCGTTCCCCAGACCTTGAAATTGACCCAGAGATTATCCGCCGCCTTCGTGTCGGGCAGGTAGAGCCAGTTCGAGCCGCGCCAGACGACTTCATTGAGGATGGCAAGCACGAAGAAGAAGATGCCCCAGCGCAGCGTCAGCTTGCGCCAGCCCTCGGCATCGAGCTGGAAGGCGGCGTTGAAGACATAGCCGAGCAGCGACTTTCCGAAGGCAAGGCCGCCGAGCAGCGCGACGCCGAACAGCGCATTGACGATGGTCGGCTTCATCTTGATGAAGGTTTCGTTCTGCAGGTAAATGCCGAGCGCGCCGAAGATCACCACGACGATCCCGGAGACGAAGGGCATCAGCGGCAGATGGCCGAGCATGACCTTCGAGACGATGAGCGAGATCACCGTCGCCGCCATGAACAGGCCGGTGGCGACGAACAGCGGACCGCCAAGCGCCGCCAGCTGCGGAAAATGCTGCACCAGCCAGTCGCCGCGCAGATTGCCGAAGAAAAACACCAGCAAAGGCCCGAGTTCCAGCACCAGCTTCAGCATCGGATGATGTTTGTCGGCGGCACTTGGGGTGAGATCGCTGTCGCTGGTCGTCATTGCGGCACTTTCGCTATCGTCGAATTTGTTCTTGTCGTTCATTGGCTGCTTCCGGCACCTGTTCCGGCAATCGCATTGGCGAAATCCTCGGCCTCGAACGGCTCAAGATCGTCTACACCCTCGCCGACGCCGATGAAATAGACCGGCAGCTTGTGCTTGGCCGAGATGGCGACGAGAATGCCACCGCGCGCCGTGCCATCGAGCTTCGTCATGATCAGGCCGTTGACGCCGGCAACATTGCGGAAGATTTCCACCTGGTTCAGCGCGTTCTGGCCCGTAGTGGCATCGAGCGTCTGCAGCACGGTATGCGGCGCATCCGGATCGAGCTTGCCGAGTACGCGCACGATTTTCTCGAGCTCGGCCATCAGCTCCGCCTTGTTCTGCAGGCGGCCGGCCGTATCGATGATCAGCACATCGCTCTTGTTGGCCTTGGCCTGCTGGAAGGCATCGAAGGCAAGGCCAGCCGCGTCGGCGCCAAGCTTGGTACCGATGAATTCCGACTTGGTACGGTCCGCCCAGATCTTCAGCTGCTCGATGGCGGCGGCGCGGAAGGTATCGCCGGCGGCGACCATGACCTTCAGCCCGGCACCGGAAAGCTTCGCAGCCAGCTTGCCGATCGTCGTCGTCTTGCCGGTGCCATTGACGCCGACGACGAGGATGACATGCGGCTTGTGGCTGAGATCGAGCTGCAAGGGTTTCGCGACCGGCTTCAGCACCTTGGCGATTTCCTGCGCCATGATGCGGCCGACATCTTCGCTTGTGACATCCTTGCCGTAGCGCTCGGAAGCAAGAGTGTCGGTGACGCGCATCGCCGTCTCGACACCGAGGTCGGCCTGGATCAGCAGATCCTCCAGCTCCTGCAGCGTCTGATCGTCGAGCTTTCGCTTGGTAAAGAGTGCCGCGATCTGGCCGGTCAGCTGCGACGAGGTGCGCGCGAGCCCGGCGCGCAGGCGCTGGAACCAAGAGAGCTTTTGCTTCGGGGCTTCCGGAGCCGGCGCGGGGGCCGAGGCGGCGGTGGAGAAGCCCTTGGGCAGGATGGGGGCTGATGGAGTTTCGGTGACTTCCGAGGAAGGTTCGGAGCGTGCTTCGGTTTCCGTGCTTTCAGACGAAGGTTTCAAGTTTGCCGAAGTTTTCTCGCCCCCCTCTGTCCTCTCGGACATCTCCCCCACAGGGGGGGAGATCGGTTCGATGGGGTGCTCTTCCGAAACTACACTGGCTTCAGTATCGGCAGGTTGCTCCGGTTCGAGTGCCTGAAGGTCGTCACGCTGCCCTTGCGACTCGGATTCAAAAGAATCGGGAGTCTCAGCAGCCTCAATCTCTTTCGCGCCGGAAACATCCGCCTGGCTTTCAGCCTGGTGCTCTTGCTTCGCCGGCGCGGCATCCTCCAAACGATCTCCCCCCTCGTGGGGGAGATGTCCAGAAGGGACAGGGGGGGGCGACGCGGGCTCGACAAATTCGGAAGCCGGCGAAACATCCACGGCAGGCGTTTCAACCTTCGTCAAATCTTCCGCAGGCGCCTGCTCCTCGGCCGGCTTTTCACGGCCGAAGGTGAAGACTTTTTTGATGAAACCGAGCGCCATGAAATGTCCGTTGAAGCATTAGGCCGCGTCGGCGGCCAGAAGTTGCATGTCGAGGTGCTTGCCATTGTGGCCGGTGATTGCGACCTGCACAAGGTCGCGCGGGCGAAGGCCGGGGGCGGCGACAAGCGTGAAGTTTTCCGTATGCGCCAGCCCGCCATTCTCCACAAGCAGCCATTGCCGCGTGCCAACCATCTTGTTGAGATGAGCCTGGTGCAATCTTTGCCCAGCCTCGCGCAGACGCGCGGCGCGTTCCTTGATCAAGCCGCGATCGAGCTGCGGCATGCGGGCAGCGGGCGTGCCGGGGCGCGGGCTATACGGGAACACGTGCAGATGCGCGATACCGGCCTCCTCCGCAAGCCCAACGGCATTGGCAAACATCTCCTCCGTCTCCGTCGGAAAACCGGCGATCATATCCGCGCCGAAACTCGTCTCGGGGCGCAGGCGACGCACGTCCTCGATAAAGCGAAAAGCATCGGCGCGCGAATGCCGCCGCTTCATCCGCTTGAGGATCATGTCGTCGCCATGCTGCAGCGAGAGATGCAGATGCGGCATGAAACGAGGCTCGTCGGCGATGAGATCCATCAGATGCTGATCGGCCTCGATGCTGTCGATGGAGGAAAGCCGCAGCCGGCGGATTTCCGGGATCTGCTTCAGCAGCGTCTTGGCAAGCAGGCCAAGCGTCGGCGTCCCCGGCAGGTCGGCGCCGTAGCTGGTGGCGTCGACGCCGGTCAGCACGATTTCGCGATAGCCGCTTTCGACCAGGTTGCGTGCCTGATCGACGACGGCGCCCATCGGCACCGAACGCGAATTGCCGCGGCCATAGGGAATGATGCAGAAGGTGCAGCGATGGTCGCAGCCATTCTGCACCTGAATGAAGGCTCGCACATGGCCGTCGATATGGCGGATCATCTGCGGCGCGGTCGCCCGCACGCTCATGATGTCGTTGACGCGCAGCTTCTCTTCCGCCGAAACGCCGAAATCCGGCAAGGAGCGGTAGGAAGCGCTCTTCAGCTTTTCCTCGTTGCCGAGCACGGCATCCACCTCAGTCATTTCGGCAAAGGTCTGCTTTTCGGTCTGGGCAGCGCAACCAGTCACGATGATGCGCGCATGCGGATTGTCGCGGCGCGCGCGGCGGATCGCCTGGCGCGCCTGACGCACGGCTTCGCCCGTCACGGCACAGGTGTTGACCAGAATGGCATTGTTGAGCCCGGCTTTTTCCGCCTCGGCCCTCATCACTTCGGATTCATAGGTATTGAGACGACAGCCGAAGGTAATGACCTCGACCCCGCTCACCGCGCCTGAGCCCCCTGCTCCGGATCGCGCGAGAAGCTGCCCGTGACCGGATCGACGGTACCGGACCATTCCCATTCGGCAGGCCCGGTCATGACGACATGATCGTTACTCTCAAGCCATTCGATGGTGAGCTTGCCCGGCGCAGGCGCGGAGGCGACGTCGATCGTCACCTTGCGGCCGGTGCGGCCGGTGCGGGCGGCACTGACGGCTGTCGCACAAGCCGCCGATCCACAGGCAAGCGTCAGGCCGGCGCCGCGCTCCCAGGTGCGGGTGCGCACAAGCGTCGGCGACAGCACCTGCGCCAGCGTGATGTTGGCGCGCTCGGGAAACATCGGATGATTTTCCAGCAGCGGGCCGAAACGATCGAGATCGAAGGACATCGGGTCCTTGTCCACCCAGAAGATCGCATGCGGATTGCCCATCGAGGCAACCGAGGGCGAATGCAGGACGGGATTGTCGATCGGCCCGATCTGCAGCTCGATGCGGCTGGTATCGGCAAATTCCTCGGCAAGCGGAATCTTGTCCCAGGCAAAGACGGGCGTGCCCATATCGACCGAAATCGTGCCGTCCTCGTGCTCCCTGGCATTCAGAATGCCGGCCACTGTCTGGAAGGTAAAGACGTGTCTGCCGGTTTCCGCCGCCAGCGCCTGCACGACGCAGCGCGTGCCGTTGCCGCAAGCCTGCGCCTTCGTGCCATCGCAGTTCAGAATATCGATCCAGGCGTCGGTGCCCTGCAGCTTCGGATCGTGGATCGCCATGATCTGATCGAACTGGGTGGCGGGATCGGCATTGAGCGCGATCGCCGCCGCTGGCGTCACCACATCCTTGCGGCCGCGCATATCGACGACTAGGATCTTGTTGCCAAGCCCGTTCATCCTCGCGAATTCGACCGTATTGCTCATGATGCCATGTCCGTCCGTGTTTTCGAGCTGTATATGGCGGAATTGCGGGGGAATTACCAGTGGGATGATGGCTTGCGACGTGGTGCGGCGAACCATGCGCAGGCTGAGTGCTAGTCGGATCTACGCAACTCCGTCGCAAAGAGACCGTAACGAGTACCGTGGCCGGCAGCGATGATATGGGTACCGGTCGCAAGGCCTTTCCTGAATTCGTCTGACACACCGCACACTTTGTCGAAACCGATTATAAGCCCCTGAAGCTGCAAGGGCGAATAGCAATGCTTTTCATAGTGGTTGTCGGCGCGACCGACCGTATATGAAAGCTCTGCATGATGCCCAACGACCAAGGCCAGCATCATAGGCCAAGCCATGACCCCCACCATATAGCCTCCAAAGTAACCGAGAACTGGAGAAAACAGGATGCCCAGAACCGGCTTCAACCCCTGTTCATACGTTCCGTTTTGCAACTGCCTGGTGGCGCCAGCCAACACTAGACAGAACAAAAGCAGCCCGGTTCCCACGCCCACTGCGACACCCTGCCAACCTATTGATGCTATCCATTCCGTCGAGGGAAGGAAGCGATAGCCTGCGACCCCGGTACAGATCACAAAAAGGATCACAATTAGTAGGCAGAAGATAATCCAGCCAAAACTCAAAAGCACAGCCGCTCTTATCAGGATGTGCTTGCTTCTCCAGTCCCCAGATCCGCCCATCAAACAACCGCCATCGAAACTTATCTACGAATCATATCATGTACCATCGGTTGTTAGTTCAAGATGTATGCACAAACTGCGATCGATTATTGTGCTACGGCCTGCGGCTGATTGAAGTCGTCAGCATGAGAGTGTCGCCGGCCTGTTGCTCCACTCTGCTTCATAGGAATCGTCGGACGCCGACCTATCTTCAAAAAAATCATTCGCCGTGTCGGATTGCCGAAACTCCGCACGTCCTAGGCTCGTCCACTCCGTCAAACCAGAAGGATTTTGACAATGCCGAATACCATACGCCTGCACCGCGTCCTCGCCACCAGCCCGGAAAAGGTCTATCGCGCATTCATCGAAGCGGATGCGCTTGCCAAGTGGCTGCCGCCGAACGGCTTTGCCTGCACCGTGCATCATCTGGAACCGAGCGTCGGCGGCACGTTCAGAATGTCGTTCCGCAACTTCACGACGGGCGAAAGCCATGCTTTCGGCGGCGATTTCCGTGAGCTGATCCCGGGCGAGCTGGTGCGTTATACCGACAAGTTCGACGACCCGAACCTACCGGGCGAAATGGAAGTGACCGTGACGTTGAAGAAGGTCCTCGTCGGAACCGAAGTCAACATCACCCAGGCCGGCGTGCCCGATGTCATTCCGCCGGAGGCCTGCTATCTTGGCTGGCAGGAATCGCTGATCAATCTCGCAAAGCTCGTCGAGCCAGAGATCAACCAGTAAGTCGTCAAGACTTTCAAGATTCAGCCCCCTCTCCCCCCGGGGAGAAGGGGCTTTCGGCCTGAACGACAGATTCAGCCAACAGGCACGTCAAAAACTTCCCCTGCCCGGAGCGGACGAAAGCGATCCGGCTCCACGCCCTCCGCCTTCAGCGCAGCATCCAGCGCGTGAACTGGCGCATCGATGCCCTCATCCGTCAGCTGGAAGGTCGCGAAGTGATGGCCGGCGACATAGGCGGCCTTGCAGAGCTTCATGCCCTTCACCGCTTCTTCCGGATTCTGGTGCTGCCCCTTCATGAACCAGCGAGGCTCGTAGGCGCCGAAAGGCAGGATCGCGAGGCGGAAACCACCATGCTTGCTGGCGGCCGCCTCATAATTGACGCCGCCGTGAAAGCCGGTGTCGCCGACATGGTAGATCTTGCCCGCCGGCGTTGTCAGTACGAAGGCCGCCCAGAGCGCCATGCGCCTGTCGCCCATGCCCCGCGCCGACCAGTGATGGCAGGGCTCGACATCGATGGTCACCCCAGCCCTGAAAGCGATGCGGTCACCCCAGTCGACTACGGTGATATCGGCGTCGGGAACGGCGCGGCGGATGATCGTGTCGTTGCCGAGCGGCGTGAGGATTTTCGGCCGGTGCGCCTGCTGCAGGCGGACAACCGTTGCGAGATCGAGGTGGTCGTAGTGATTATGCGTCACCAGCACGAGGTCGATATGCGGCAGGTCCTCGAAGCGGATGCCGGGCGGCACCACGCGCTTCGGTCCGACGGATCGAAAAGGGCTCACCCGCTCCGACCAGACCGGATCGGTCAGGATGTTCAGCCCGGCAATCTGCACCAGCATCGATGCGTGCCCGACCATGGTGACCCGCATCTGCTCGCCGAACACATGTCTGTCGGGCTTGGCCGGCGGAAAGGCGCTGATGACGGGATTGGGCCAGCGCACCCGACCGCCACCGAGCTGCCAGCGCAGGAGATCGAAGGCCCCGCCCGGCTCGACGCCACCGGGATTGAAGAAGCGCTGACCATCGAAGTGATCGGAAACGGGACCTTGATAATAGGGATTCTTCTTGGCCGAACCGGATGAGCTGGTCATGCCTTCTCCGCCCCTTCCACATCCGTCGCCTCGCCGGACGGCAGGCCGGCCTTGGCGAACCATTCTTCGACCTCGGAAGCCGTCAGCGCATCCTCAAGCACGACATTCGCCGGCATGGCGAAGAGCTGCGGCGTGAAGAAGCTCGTATCCCACAGCGCCGCGCCTTCGACTGGAGGCGAAAGCAGGATGATCTGCCGGCCATCGATGCGGGAAATCGTCTCGACGGAGGCCTCGCCGGAAATCTCGACAAGGTCTGGCGTATCCGGCTGCACCGTCTGATAACGCCACCACGGCTCGTCATTGCCCTCTTCGGCCACGGTCACGCAGCGCGCCATGTCGACGATGAATCGGTTGGGTGCACGACCGCCGGGAAGCCGCTGGCCGAACGCCGCCTGGATGAGCGTGAAGAGATGAAAGCCGTTGACGATATTCTCATAGCGCAGCCGAAAGCCCTGGCGGCTCGGCAGATGCAGCACCAGCAGGTCGTCGCTGCGGCTCAGGAGCACCTGGCGGACCCAGGCGGCGCCCGGCGTATAATCCTGTAGCTCGGCAAGCTGCGTCATCAGCGCCTTGTTGCCGGCGGCAAGCGCGCGCTCTTGCGGCATGGCGGAAAGATGCGAAACCGCCGACTGGCTGAGCAACTGGAAGGCATCCAGGAGCTGCCTCTGCCGCGGGCTCAGCTCTTTACGCCCGGCAAAGCCACGATGGATCTGCGGCAGCCATGCCAGATAAAGCTCCCATACGGCCGGACCGCTGCGCTGCACGGCGCCGCCCTTTTCGACGATGGTGCCGAGCATGTTGGCAAGAACGGCGGCACCCGGCGGCGGCAGGCGGCTAAGCTCACGCGCCGCCCGCGCCACGATCTTTGGCTGAACATTGGCGCCCGCGTAGAAGGCTTGCGCCGCCTCGTTGAAACGGGCATCGACCCGCCCGCCGGCGTAAGCGCGACAGGCGGCGATAAGATCGGTCAGGGCTGCATCATTCATTCGGAAAGGTCTCGGGGAATCACTTGACGGCGAGGGATCGATACAACAATTGAAGGACGGTGGTACGGTCAAATCGACATGGATATGGCGATCTCAACCGTGCATTTCAGGCATTTCGGCCGCCTTGGGTTGACTTTGCCGGCCTTTTCCTGTTTATCGCCCGCAATCTGCGACGAGCACAAGCCTCCGAGCCACCGACCGGGACCCACTAAGGTATAAAGAGATCCCGGAGGTCAACACCCGACAGCGCGATGCGCCCTCGGGTGCTTTTTGGCTTTGCGTCTTGTTTTCGTCATGGAAAAGCACGACGTTTTCGGGCGAGGAACCGCGCAAATCGCGCCAAATCCAAATCCCAGGCGATCGATAAGGAAGAATTGATGTTTGAAAACCTCCAGGACCGTCTTGGTTCCATTCTGAATGGACTGACAGGCCGCGGCGCGCTTTCGGAAGCTGATGTTTCCGCGGCACTCCGCGAGGTTCGCCGCGCGCTGCTCGAAGCCGACGTGGCACTGGATGTCGTTCGCTCCTTTACCGACCGCGTCCGCGAAAAGGCCGTCGGCGCCGAAATCCTGAAGTCGATCAAGCCCGGCCAGATGGTCGTCAAGATCGTCCATGACGAGCTGATCGAGATGCTCGGCGGCGAAGGTGTTGGCATCGATCTCAATGCGCCGGCCCCCGTCGTCGTCATGATGGTCGGCCTGCAGGGCTCCGGTAAGACGACCACAACCGCCAAGATCGCCAACCGCCTGACGAGCCGCGACCGCAAGAAGGTCCTGATGGCCTCGCTCGACACGCGCCGCCCGGCCGCGCAGGAGCAGTTGCGCCAGCTCGGCGTGCAGACGGGCATCGACACGCTGCCGGTCATATCAGGCCAGTCGCCGACCGATATTGCCGCACGCGCGGTGCAGGCTGCCAAGCTCGGCGGCCACGACATCGTCATCCTTGACACCGCCGGCCGTACGCATATCGACGAGCCGCTCATGGTCGAGATGGCGGACATCAAGAAGAAGTCCAATCCGCACGAAATCCTTCTGGTCGCCGATAGCTTGACCGGTCAGGACGCCGTCAATCTCGCCCGCAATTTCGATGAGCGCGTCGGCATCACCGGCCTCGTGCTCACCCGTATGGACGGCGACGGCCGTGGCGGTGCCGCCCTTTCGATGCGCGCCGTAACCGGCAAGCCGATCAAGCTGATCGGCGTCGGCGAAAAGATGGGCGAGCTGGAGGAATTCCATCCCCGCCGTATCGCCGACCGTATCCTCGGCATGGGCGACATCGTCTCGCTCGTCGAGAAGGCGGCCGAAAACATCGACGCCGAAAAGGCCGCCGCCATGGCCGCCAAGATGGCCAAGGGCAAATTCGATCTGAACGATCTCGCCGACCAGCTCGGCCAGATGCAGAAGATGGGCGGCATGGGCGGCATCATGGGCCTGATGCCCGGCATGTCCGGCATGAAGGACAAGATGGCCGCCGCCGGCCTCGACGACCGCCTGTTTAAGCGCCAGATCGCCATCATCTCCTCGATGACCAAGGCAGAGCGCGCCAATCCCGATCTCTTGAAGCATTCCCGCAAGAAGCGCATCGCCGCCGGCTCCGGCACCGACGCCTCCGACATCAACAAGCTTCTGAAGATGCACCGCCAGATGGCGGACATGATGAAGATGATGGGCGGCAAGGGCAAAGGCGGCATGATGAAGCAGCTGATGGGCGGCCTTGCCGGCAAGATGGGCCTCGGCGGCGGCATGGGCGGCATGCCTGACCTGTCGAACATGGACCCCAAGCAGCTCGAAGCCTTGCAGAAGCAGGCCGAAGCCGCCGGCCTCGGTCGTCCCGGCGGCCTGCCGGGCCTCGGTGGCGGCGGTGGTCTGCCGGGTCTGGGCGGCGCCAAGCTGCCCGGCCTCGGCGGTGGTTTCCCTGGTCTCCCCGGTTTGCCGAAGAAGAAGTGAGAAGGATCGTTGACCCCCATGATTGATCCAGACATCAAGGCCCAATTGGGCAACTACCGCCAGTCGATCGACAATATCGATGCCGCACTGGTGCACATGCTGGCCGAGCGCTTCCGCTGCACAAAGGAAGTGGGCGTGCTGAAAGCCAAATACGACCTGCCGCCGGCCGACCCGGCGCGCGAAGAATTTCAGATCGAGCGCCTGCGCCGCCTGGCAAAGGACGCAAATCTGGACCCGGATTTCGCCGAGAAGTTCCTGAACTTCGTTATCAAGGAAGTCATCCGGCATCATGAACAGATCGCTGCGGATTTCAAAGGGTAACCCCCCGGCCGCATGATCCCAGAGACGCAGGACGTTTTCGACAGGGATCACGCAGCAAGAGAAAAGCAGCGCGACGTAACCATGCCGCACAACGAAGCGGTCAAGAAAAGCCTAAGGAGAATTAACATGGCATTGAAAATTCGTCTCGCCCGCGGTGGCTCCAAGAAGCGCCCGTACTACCACGTTGTCGTAGCCGACGCCCGCTCGCCGCGCGACGGCCGTTTCCTGGAGACCCTCGGCTCCTGGAATCCGATGCTTGCCAAGGACGACGCCAAGCGCGTTGAACTCAAGGCTGACCGCATCAAGCATTGGCTCGACCACGGCGCCCAGCCGACCGACCGCGTTCTGCGCTTCCTCAACGAAGCCGGCCTCGCAAAGCGCGAAGCCAAGAACAACCCGGAAAAGGCAAAGCCGGGCAAGCGCGCTCAGGAACGCGCTGCCGAGAAGGCACAGAAGGCTGCTGACGCCGCTGCTGCTTCTGAATAATCGGTCCTTGTGACTGTCGAAAGCGGGCGGCATGGCAACATGCCGCCCGTTTTTTGTTTCCCATCGGCTGGCGTTCAGCCTATGAGAGAACGCAATTAATCCCGGCAATCGGCGAAGAGACCATGACGAAACTGCAAAACCCGGTATTGATGGCGACCATCGGCGCGGCACAGGGCCTGAGAGGCGAGGTGCGCGCCCGCGCCTATACCTCCGATCCGACCGCGCTCGGCGACTACGGCCACCTGCACAGCATGGACGGCCGCAGCTTCGAGGTGCTGGAAATCCGCGAGGCCAAGAACGTTGTGGTGGTGCGCTTTCGCGGCGTCAATGACCGCAACGCCGCCGAAGCGTTGAACGGGCTGGAACTCTATATCGAGCGCGACAACCTGCCGGACGACGAACTCGACGACGACGAATTCTTCTACACCGACCTCGAAGGGCTGGAAGCCGTCGATGACAAGGGCACCGGCTACGGCACGGTCAGCGGCGTCTATGATTTCGGCGCCGGCGATCTGCTGGAGCTGAAAGGCCCCGGCAAGCGCCCTGTTCTGATCCCCTTTTCCGAGGCTGCCGTGCTCGAAATCGACCTCGAGGGCGGCAAGATCCTGATCGACCCGCTGGCCGCCGGCCTGATCGACGGCCCCGATGACCTGATCGGCAAACCGGAAAAGCCCGAGAAGCCGCAGGGCAAGCCGAAGAAGAAGTGATCCTCATTGGGAAGTGACCGCACCATGAGTTTCCGGGCGACCATATTGACGCTTTATCCCGAGATGTTTCCCGGTCATCTCGGCAGCTCGCTCGCCGGCAAGGCGATGGAACGAGGGCAATGGTCGCTGGATACAGTGCAGATCCGCGATTTCACGACCGACAAGCACCGCACCGTCGACGACACGCCGGCTGGCGGCGGCGCCGGCATGGTGTTGAAGCCCGATGTGCTTGCCCGCGCGATCGACTACGCCAGTGAAAACGATCACCGCCCGCGACTGTTGATGAGCCCGCGCGGCAAGCCGCTGACGCAGAAGCGTGTGCGCGAGCTCGCAAGCGGCGATGGCGTCATCATCGTCTGCGGCCGCTTCGAAGGCGTCGACCAGCGCGTCATTGACGGCCGCGACCTCGAGGAAGTCTCGATCGGCGACTATATCCTCTCGGGCGGCGAGCCGGCTGCCCTGATACTGCTCGACGCCATCGTCCGCATCCTGCCCGGCGTCATGGGCAACGACCTTTCCGGCCTGCACGAAAGCTTCGAAAGCGGGCTGCTCGAGCATCCGCATTATACCCGCCCGCAGATCTGGGAGGGCCGCGAGATCCCGGCCATCCTCACCTCGGGCAACCACGCGGCAATCGCCAAATGGCAGAAAGAGCAGGCCGAGCAGCTGACGCGAGAGCGCCGACCGGATTTGCTGGACGAGCCGCCGACGAAACAGCTGCGGTGATGGCTGGATGAGCGATATCCATTCGAACAGACCGCCAAACCGGCAATAAACGCCACTTAATTCCCCGCCAAGGGGTGACAAACGCGTGACAATAGGATATGTGCGCGGCCGGCATGGGAAAACTCCCATCAACCACCAAAGAAAAGCAGACGTATCCGCCCCTGCCGTAACAGGCATATATCCGAGGCGAGACCTTGAAGGTCCGACCAGGGATAGAGATCGTTCAGGGCGCTCTGGCTGTTGAAGCAACAACGAGGTTGATACTATGAACATCATTCAGCAGTTGGAAGCCGAACAGGCTGCCAAGATCGAAGCCAAGCGCACGCTTCCCGAATTTTCCGCTGGCGACACCGTTCGCGTCAACGTGAAGGTCACGGAAGGCAACCGTACCCGCGTTCAGGCCTATGAAGGCGTTTGCATCGCCCGCTCCGGC
This sequence comes from Martinezella sp. CNPSo 3964, assembly GCF_057784375.1. Taxonomy (NCBI): domain Bacteria; kingdom Pseudomonadati; phylum Pseudomonadota; class Alphaproteobacteria; order Hyphomicrobiales; family Rhizobiaceae; genus Martinezella; species Martinezella sp. CNPSo 3964. Next base: position 503,809 of record NZ_JBXSOW010000003.1, on the reverse strand, counting down.
GGCGGCCTGCAGGAAAACTTCACGGTTCGCAAGATCTCCTACGGCGAAGGCGTCGAGCGCGTATTCCCGGTTTACTCCCCGATGATCGAAAGCGTCGAAGTCGTTCGCCGCGGTAAGGTCCGTCGCGCCAAGCTCTACTACCTGCGCGACCTGCGCGGTAAGGCTGCCCGTATCGTCGAGAACACCGGCACCCGCGCCCGCAAGCTCAACGACGCCGAGCGTCAGGCTCTGGCCGATGAAAAGGCACGCATCGAAGCCGAGAAGGTTGCAGCCGCTCAGGCGCTCGCAGCCGAGAAGGCAGCTGCAGAAGCCGCAGAAGCAAAGGCAGCTGCAGAAGCTGCTGCAGCCGCAGCAGCCGAGCCGGCAGCAGAATAAGTTTCGATCCATACGGATCGCGACAATGAAAGGCGGCCTCCGGGTCGCCTTTTTTTACTATCGCCGCCCGGCGGCGTGGCAGGCGGAAATTTCTCCGCCAATCGCCAGTTTTAGAGCTGCTTTTCCATTTTTCGTGATTGCGCCCCTGGCAATGGCCTTGCCATGAGCTTTCCAAATATGACAGTTTTCCGCCACGCTAATCGGGGAGATTTCCATGGCATTCCGTCGTTCGTTTCTTCTGGGCCTCGGCGCCCTTGTGCTTGCACCTTTCGCCGCCTTCGCGGCCGACCTTCCGAACCTCAACGGCAAGACCGTTATCGTCGTCACCGAGAATGCCTATCCGCCGCTGCAGTTTATCGATCCGAAGACGAACAAGGCGATCGGCTGGGAATATGACGCCATGAACGAGATCGCCAAGCGACTGAACTTCAAGGTCGAATACCAGAACACCAGCTGGGATGCGATGATCCAGGCCGTTTCCGAAGGACAGTACAACATCGGCATGACCGGCATCACCATCAAGGATGACCGCAAGCAGAAGGTCGATTTCTCCGATCCCTACATGCGCTCCGAACAGTTCATGCTGGTGCGCGGCGACGAGAAGCGCTTCACCGACGCCAAAAGCTTCGCCGCCTTCAAGGACGGCCTGATCGGCGCGCAGCCGGGCACGACCCCCTTCTACACCGCCGTATACTCGGTTCTCGACGGCAACGAGCAGAACCCGCGCATCAAGACCTTCGAAACCTTCGGCGCCACCGTGCAGGCGCTGAAGACCGGCGACGTCGACATGGTGCTGACCGACGGCACAGCCGGCAAGGGCTATGTCGATGCCTCGAACGGCGGCCTGAAGCTCACCGGCGGCCCGCTCGGCACCGAGGATTTCGGCTTCATCTTCCAGAAGGGCTCCGATCTCGTCGCCCCGGTCAATGCCGCGATCGCCAGCCTCAAGGCCGACGGCACCTTCGAGGCGCTCAACAAGAAGTGGTTCCTCGACTACAAGATGGGCCAATGAACTCTGAAGATCGATATATCGGAAGCCCGCTCTGATGGCACCTTTGGCAGGCCCGGGCGGGCACCGCGGCAAGGATGATTTCCCCTGGTGGTTGGTCGCCCTTGCCATCCTCGGCGTCGCCGCCTCCTTCGCAATCGCGGCGAACGGCCTCTACACGCAGATCTTTTCTCTTCTATTGAACGGCATCGGCGTCACGATCTTCGTGACGCTGGTGGCCTTTACGCTTGCGATACTGCTTGGTCTGGGGCTTGCGTTGCTCGGCCTGTCGGATGTGCTCGTGCTGCGGCAGCTTGCGCGTTTCTATATCGAGATCGTGCGCGGCATTCCGATGCTGGTGCTGCTTTCCTACATTGCCTTCGTCGGCACGCCGGCCTTCGTGGCCGTCTATAACTTCGTTACATCCCCGCTGGTCTCCGCCGGCTGGACAAGTCCACTCGTCACCCGCGACGTGCCCTTCGTCTGGCGCACCATCATCGCGCTGACCATCGCCTATTCGTCCTTTATCGCCGAAATTTTCCGCGCCGGCATCCAGGCGGTCGACCAGGGTCAGATCGAAGCGGCAAAGGCGCTCGGCCTCAGCCGCTTCCAGCGCTTTCGGCTTGTCGTCTTCCCTCAGGCGATCCGCGTCATCCTGCCGCCGCTGTCGAACGATTTCATCGCCATGGTGAAGGATAGCTCGCTGGTCTCCGTACTCGGCGTCGCCGATATCAGCCAGCTTGCAAAGCTCTATTACTCGGCCAATTTCCGCTACTTCGAGACGCTGTCGATCCTCGCCTTCATCTACCTGCTGCTGACAGTCGGCCTGTCGCTGCTGCTGCGGCAGCTCGAAGCCTGGATGCGCCGCCGCTCCGGCAGTGACCGCTCCGCCTTCCCCCGCATGGCGGCAGGCCAGCCGCCGGGCGCGCAAATGTGATCGGTGTGGCCTACTGCATGATTCCTTAAATCGGGATCGATTTAAGGATAAAATTATGCAGCAGATTAAAAGCGCAACAGCGCCGACCGTACCGATACAGCCTATCGTCACCATTGCCGAAGGTTTTGAAAATTGATATGAGCATGGCCATGAGTAAGATCATGAGCAAGGACGGACGTTACGTCACGGCTTTCGTGCTGCAGGACCACAAGCGCCTGCCGGCACGTTTCTTTGCGATGATTTCGGGCGCGCTCAACAGCCGACTTCGCTGATCACACCCGAGGCCGGCGGTCCTGATCCGTCAATCCCTATCTTCGACAATGCCAATATGGATCTGTAGCCATGAGCGCTCCACGCACACTGTACGACAAAATCTGGGATGACCATCTGGTCGACGCCCAGGACGACGGCACCTGTCTTCTCTATATCGACCGCCATCTCGTTCACGAGGTGACCTCGCCGCAGGCTTTCGAAGGCCTGCGCATGAGCGGTCGCAAGGTTCACGCGCCGCAGAAGACGCTGGCTGTCGTCGACCATAACGTTCCGACCTCGCCGGATCGCCACCTCGGCATCAAGAACGAGGAAAGCCGCATCCAGGTCGAGCAGCTCGCCAAGAACGCCGCCGAATTCGGCGTGGAATATTACTCCGAAAACGACAAGCGTCAGGGCATCGTTCACATCATCGGCCCCGAGCAGGGCTTCACCCTGCCCGGCATGACGATCGTCTGCGGCGACAGCCATACCTCGACTCACGGCGCCTTCGGCTCGCTCGCCCATGGCATCGGCACCTCTGAGGTCGAGCATGTGCTCGCCACGCAGACGCTGATCCAGAAGAAGGCCAAAAATATGCTGGTGCAGGTCGACGGCCAGCTGCCGCCGGGCGTCACCGCCAAGGACATCATCCTCGCCATCATCGGCGAAATCGGCACGGCCGGCGGCACCGGCTACGTCATCGAATACGCAGGCGAAGCCATTCGCTCGCTGTCGATGGAAGGCCGCATGACCATCTGCAACATGTCCATCGAAGGCGGCGCCCGCGCCGGCCTGATCGCTCCGGATGAGATCACCTTCGAATACATCAAGGGCAAGCCGCGCGCGCCGAAGGGCGAAGCGTTGGAACAGGCCATCGCCTATTGGAAGACGCTGACATCAGACGAAGGCGCGCATTACGACCGCATCGTCAAGCTCGACGCGGCAAGCCTGCCGCCGATCGTTTCCTGGGGCTCCTCACCGGAAGACGTCATCTCCGTTCAGGGCGTCGTCCCGAACCCGGACGAAATCCAGGACGAGACCAAGCGCACCTCCAAGTGGCGCGCGCTTGACTATATGGGCTTGAAGCCGGGTACGCCGATGACCGAGATCAACGTCGATCGCGTCTTCATCGGCTCCTGCACCAATGGCCGCATCGAGGATCTCCGCGCCGTCGCCAAGGTCGTCGAAGGCAAGACGGTGGCTTCCACGGTCGATGCCATGATCGTTCCGGGCTCCGGCCTCGTGAAGGAACAGGCGGAAGCCGAAGGCCTCGACAAGATCTTCAAGGCTGCCGGTTTCGATTGGCGCGAGCCTGGCTGTTCCATGTGCCTCGCCATGAACGACGACCGCCTGAAGCCGGGCGAGCGCTGCGCTTCGACCTCGAACCGCAACTTCGAAGGCCGCCAGGGCTTCAAGGGCCGCACGCATCTGGTTTCGCCGGCCATGGCCGCCGCCGCCGCAATCGCCGGTCACTTCGTCGATATCCGCGAGTGGAACTGATCCGCTCGAAGACATGAATGACAAAGGGCGGCCCGATGGCCGCCCTTTTTCTTTTTAGAAGCGGTACCGAACCGCAGGACCTATCGTTTCGATACAACTGGCTGGCTGCCAGCTGTGGCGTTCCCCGCCTGCGGCGCTTGCTGCGCCCGCTGGCTGAGCCAGACGCTGCCGAGCACGATCACGATGCCGAACATCTGCATCGCACTCAACTGCTGGCCGAGCATGGCCCAACCGAGGATCACGGCCGTCGTTGGGCTGAGGAAGCCGAGCGGCGAAACCACCGAGGGCTCGAGCCGCGACAGGCCTCGGAACCAGAGGATATAGGTGAGCGCCGCGCCGATCAGCCCGAGATAGGTAAAGCCGAGAATATTTGCGCCGGTCAGATGCGGCAGCGGCGGCTCCAGCAGCAGCGCGACCGGCAGCAAAAGCACGCCACCTGCCGTCAACTGCCATGCCGTAAAGGTCAGCGGCGAGACATCGGGCCGCCAGCGGCGGCTGAGCACGGTTCCCGCCGCCATGGAGAAGGCGCCGGCAATACCGGCGACAATGCCGATCGGATCGAGCGTCGCATTCGGCGTCAGGATCAGCAGCGCGACACCGCCGATGCCGGCGATGGCGGCCACGATCGAAAGGCTGCGGATCGGCGATCCCAGCAGCAATCGCGCCAGCACGATGACGATCAACGGCTGGACGGCACCGACGGTCGCGGCAACACCGCCCGGCAACCGATAGGCCGAAATAAACAACAGCCACCAGAAGATGGAAAAGTTCAGCGCGCCGAGAACCAGCGACTTCAGCCACCATATTCCATGCGGCAACCGGCGCACGATGACGAGCAATAGCAGCCCCGCCGGCAAGGCACGCAGCATGGCGACCGTGAGGGGGTAACCGGCCGGCAGCAGCTGCGTCGTTACCAGATAGGTGCTGCCCCAGATCGCCGGCGCGATGGCTGTCAGCATCAAATCGAAATTGCGATTCATGGCCTTGGTCTCAAATTTATCTTGACCTCAAGATAATCCGAAATACCTTGACGTCAAGATAAAATCATGGCGAAGTCTCGCCATGGATCGCATCGACAAAATTCTCGCTCAATGGCGCCGTGAGCGGCCTGACCTCGACACCACGGCCATGGGCCTCTTCGGGCGCATGCGCAATCTCACGCTCCATCTCTCGCGCGAGATGGAGAAGACCTTTGGCCGCTTCAACCTGAATTCGGCGAATTTCGACATGCTGGCAACGTTGCGCCGCTCGGGCGAGCCCTACACGCTCTCGCCCAGCGACCTGATGGAGACGATGATGGTGTCATCGGGCACGATGACCAATCGCATCGATCAGCTGGAGAGGGCCGGCCTCGTTGCCCGCAGCCAGAACCCGAACGACGGCCGCGGCTTCCTGATATCCCTGACACCAAAGGGTTTCGACCTGATCGACGCCGCGGTGACGGCACATGTCGAAACGCAGAGACGTTTGATCTCGACCCTTTCGGAAGGCGAACGAAAGGCCCTTGACCGCCTGCTACGCAATTATTTAGCCGACTTCGAATCTCGCTGACTGCTCCGAACGTCGCTCGGCGCAGACGTCGCGAATACAGCCCCGCAGCCAGCGATGCGCCGGATCCGCATCCATCCGCGGATGCCAGAGCAGCGAGATCGTCACATCCGACGTCGGTACCGGCAGCGAGAAACTATACATGCCAACACGCAGATTGCCGGTATACCGTTCGGGAACGCTGACAATCATGTCGGAGGCGCGCGCCAGGGCCAGCGCCGCGGAAAAACTGCCGACGAGCGTTACGATCTGTCGCTCCAGACCCAGCTTTTCCAATGCCGCGTCGATCTGGCCTTTTTGCAGGCCACGTCGTGAAACCAGAATGTGCTGGCCAGCGGCATAGCGTTCCGGTGTCGCCGCGCCCTCGCTCAACGGATGCCCGCTTCGGACCACGCCGATGAAGCGATCATGGAACAGGGCCTGCGTTCGCAGCTCCGGACCAGTATCGTCCCCGACAACACCCGTCTCGAAGTCGATCGAGCCATCGCGCAACGGCGCGCTGTCCTTGTCCAGCTTCTGCGTGAAGTAAAGCCGCACGCTAGGTGCTTGCTCGGCAATGCGCGCGATCAGTTCGGCGCCGAAGTTCTCCACGAAGCCCTCGCGGGTGCGCAGCGTGAAAATTCGGGCAAGCTGCTTCAAATTCAGGGCCTCGGCCGGACGCAAGGCCGCCTCCGACTCCTGCACAAGGCGGCCAACGCGTTCACGCAGCTCCAGGGCTCGCGGGGTCGGCACAAGCCCGCGCCCGGCCTTGACCAGCAAGGGATCGCCGGTCGTCTCGCGCAGGCGGGCAAGCTGCCGGCTCATTGCGGATGGGCTCAGCCGCAATCGCCGGGCGGCGCGCGCGACGCTGCCTTCGGCTAGCAGAACATTAAGGGTGACGAGCAGGTTGAGATCGGGCGTGGACATGTTGCGACCATAGCACGGTTTCGACATATAGCGTCAAATGCACGAATGAAGTGCAAACGCTGCGTGTTCCGCCACATGATGCCGATCGCTATGTTTCTGCCGGGACTTTCTATTACGTCGCCAGAAATGGAGCTCATGTTGAAGCCAATCACTGAAAAGCCGGGCGAAACCGGCCACGCACGATCAGCATCCTCGGTCCGCTGGGCGCTTGCGAGCCTCTCCCTCTCCATGCTGATGCCTTCGCTCGATACCAGCATCGCCAATGTCGGCCTGCCGACGCTCTCCCAGGCCTTCGGCGCATCCTTCCAGCAGGTGCAGTGGATCGTGCTTGCCTATCTGCTCGCCATCACCACGCTGATCGTCAGCGTCGGGCGGCTGGGCGATATTTTCGGCAGGCGGCGCATGCTGTTGATCGGAATAGGCCTCTTCACCCTCGCTTCGCTCTTCTGCGGCATAGCGCCGACGCTGTGGCTGCTGCTCGCCGCCAGGGGGCTGCAGGGCCTTGGCGCCGCCATGATGATGGCGCTGACAGTGGCCATGGTCGGCGAAACCGTGCCGAAGGAGCGGACGGGCGGCGCCATGGGCCTGCTCGGCACCATGTCCGCCATCGGCACCACGCTCGGCCCGTCGCTCGGCGGCATCCTGATCGCCGGCTTCGGCTGGGAGACCATTTTCCTTGTCAATGTGCCGCTCGGGATCACGAATTTCCTGCTCGCCGTTCGATTCTTGCCGGCCGATCGCCAGGAGGAGAAAGTCGCCCAGGGACGCCTGGATGGAATCGGCACCTTGCTGCTGGCTTTGACGCTCGCTGCCTATGCGCTGGCGATGACCATGGGACACGGCAACTTCGGCACACTCAATCTCGGCCTGCTGCTGACAGCCGCCTTCGGCATCGCCCTCTTCGTCTTCACCGAGGCGAAGGTGAAATCGCCGCTGCTGCGTCCTTCCATGTTCCGCGATTCCTCGCTGAGCGCTGGCCTTGCCATGAGCACCATCGTTTCCACCGTCATCATGGCGACGCTCGTCGTCGGCCCCTTCTATCTGTCCGGCGCGCTCGGCTTCGATGCCGCCCATGTCGGCGCCATCATGTCGGCCGGCCCTTTGATCTCGGCGCTGACAGGCGTACCGGCCGGCCGCATCGTCGATCGCTTCGGCGCCCGTCGCATGAGCGTGATTGGCCTCATCGGCATGATGACAGGCCTCTCCCTCATCGCTACACTGCAAGGACGATTTGGTGCTGCCGGCTATATCGGTCCGCTTGTCATCGTCACCGCGCACTATGCGCTGTTTCAGGCCTCCAACAACACTACGATCATGTCCAACATCACGCCCGAACAGCGCGGCGTCATATCCGGCATGCTGAGCCTGTCGCGAAATCTCGGCCTGATTACCGGCACCTCCGTCATGGGTGCGGTCTTCACGCTGGCATCGGGAACCACGGACATCACCACGGCAACCCCGCAGGCGGTGGCGAGCGGAATGCAGACCACCTTCGTCGTCGCCGCTCTTTTGATCGCCGCAACGCTCGTCATCGCATTGACGGGCCGGACCTTTGCAAAGCGCACCACCCTCTCCGAGGAAGCGGCGTGAGATCCGGACAGGAGAAGATGGTGGATGACAAACCCACCATCCGATCAGACCCATTCGCGTCCGCTGAATTCGGACGAAACGAAATCGAGAAAACTGCGGAGCTTCGGCGTGATACGCCGATCGGGCGCGTGGAGGATGTGAAGCGAGCGCGTCGGCACATTGTATTCGGGTAGGACGGCCACTAGCGATCCGGCTTCCAGGCTGGATCGAACGAGCTCGAATGGCTGAAGGATGATGCCGAGCCCGGCGAGCGCTGCCTGCAGCAGCGCCTCACCATTATCGATCATCAGCCGGCCATAGATAGGAATGTTCACGCTCCCATCCGGCCCTTCAAGATCCCAATGCGTCCTCAACATGGTATGCGAAAAGATGAGGCAATCATGCTCTTTCAGATCATCCGGCTTCGAAGGCACGCCACGGGAGCGGAGATAGTTCGGCGCCGCACAGACCACCAGCCGATAGGGATCGAGGCGTCGAGCAATCAAGCCGCTGTCGACAAGTTCGCCGACCCGAAAGACCGCGTCATAGCCTTCGTCGATCAAGTCGACCAAACGGTTCGAGAGCGATAGCTCTATCGAAACCTCCGGATGTGCGCCGAGATATTTGGGAAGCTTCGGCGTGAGGGCATGAATTCCGAATGAAACTGGCGCGTTGATCTTCAACTTTCCGCGCGGCACAGCCCGCGTCTCGGCTGCCAGGGCCTCTGCGGATTCGACCTCAGCGAGGATATTACGGCAGCGCTCGTAAAACTGGCTTCCGACCTCCGTCAGATGCTGGCGGCGCGTGGTTCGGTTGATAAGCCGAATGCCCAGATGCTGTTCGAGAAATTGCACATGCTTGCCGACAAGCTGTGGCGACATGTTCAATGCATCCGCGGCAGCGCTGAACGAGCCGAGCTCAACCGCTTTCACGAAGATACTCATGCTGGACAAGCGATCCATTCGAAACAACCCATTTCAAGTATAACATCATATAGATCATTTATCTCGATATGACGATAATCATATTCATTCATCAGCAACAACAAAGGAGCTGACGAATATGAAAATCGCTGTGATTGGCACTGGCAATATGGGCGCAGGTCTGGCCCGCCTGCTGGCGGCAACGGGTTATGATCTGGTGGTCGGCCATCGCGACCCGGCAACGGCAGCGTCCTTCGCCGCGGAGCTGGGTAAGAATATCGAGGCCGGTGGAATTGCTGCCGCCGCCAAGCTCGCCGATATCATCATTCTGGCATTGCCTTATGGCGCGGTAGCGGAAGCATTAAAGGAAGCGGGCAATCTCAAGGGAAAGGTGCTGGTCGATATCAGCAACCCCGTCACCGCGGACCTCCGTGGCCTCGTCGTCGGACACTCGACTTCGGCAGCTGAGGAAATCCAGGCCCTCGCGCCTGGGGCAACGGTGATAAAGGCCTTCAACACCATCTTCGCGCAGCTGCTGCCGCTCGAGGCACGTAAGGGTAAAACGGTGCAGGTCTTCGTCGCCGGCGATGATGAAAAAGCCAAGGGCGCCGTCTCCCGCTTCGTCAATGCCGCCGGCTTCGAAGCGGTTGATGCCGGGCCTCTCTCCAATGCCCGCTTCATCGAGCCCATGGGCGAGATGAACATCCACTTCGGCTTCTTCCTCGGCAAGGGTCCTTCCGTGGCACCCGCCTGGGTTCAGCTCTGAGGGCACGCGGTAGCACGCATACGAAAAAGGCCCGGAGCTTGCGCTCCGGGCCTCGCCGAATGGATGATCGACGGCTCCTGTCGATCAGAAGCTTGCCGTCAACGGGTCAGGACCGATACGGCCGCCGGCCGAATCGAGCTTGGCCATCTCTGCCAGATCGTCGCTATCGAGCTTGAAGTCGAAAACCTTGAGATTTTCCTCGATGCGGCTCGGCGTCACCGATTTCGGGATGACGATCAGGCCGTTGTCGATGTGCCAGCGGATGATGATCTGCGCCGGGGTGCGGCCATGCTTGGCGGCGACCTTGCCAATGACGGCATTGGTCAGAAGCTTGCCCTGGCCGAGCGGACTCCAGGATTCGGTCTTGATGCCGAGCTTGTCGTGAACGGTGCGCAGCTCCTTCTGCTGGAAGGTCGGGTGCAGCTCGATCTGGTTCAGCACGGGCGTCACGCCGGTCTCGCCGATGATGCGTTCGAGATGCGCGGCGGCAAAATTGGAAACGCCGATCGAACGGGCGCGACCGTCTTCTTTCAGGCGCACGAAGGCCTTCCAGGTGTCGAGATAGCGGTTGCGGTGCGGCGACGGCCAGTGAATGAGATAGAGGTCGACATAGTCGGTGCCAAGACGCTTCAGGCTCTCGTCGAAGGCCTTCAGCGTGGAATCAAAGCCCTGCGCCTCGTTCCAGAGCTTGGTGGTGAGATAGATGTCTTTGCGGGCAACGCCAGACTGGCGCATGCCTTCGCCGACGCCATCCTCGTTTTCATAGATGGCTGCGGTATCGACATGGCGATATCCGGCTTTCAAAGCCGTGCTGACAGCCATCGGTGCGACGTTTTCCGGCGTCTGCCAGACGCCGAGGCCGACCTGCGGAATGGAATTGCCGTCATTGAACGTGATTGTCGGTTGGGTGGTCACGATAAGTCTCCAGAGAATGAGAAAGGGGTGGAGTGAAGGCGTGATTTAAATTCTAAAAGAAAAGGTCCGGCCTGGTCCGCATGGGCGCACCGGTCGAAATCCCATATAGTGGAGAATGTTGGGATTTTAACCCCGGCCGACGTTTCAGACAACCCGAACGGTCGTACCTCTTCGCAGCGATGGCAGGATACGCCGCATATCGCGAAGGCTGACTGCGACACATCCCGCCGTCGGCTCGTATCCCGGCCTGATCAGATGGAAGAAGATCGCCGAGCCGCGGTTGCGCCGGCGCGAGCTCACATTCCAGTCAAGTACCAGGCAGACATCGTAAAGGCCGTCGCCTCGCTGCAATTCCTCGTGGCTCAGCCTGAAAGGAGCCTTCACCAGCCTGTTATAATTGGGATCGTCCGGCTGGTCGCACCAGAGCATATCCTTCCGGATACGCCGCAGCGGCAGGGCCGTTTTCAGGGAACCGACCCGATCGCTGCGCGTGAAGCCATAGAGCAGCTTCATGTCCGCGATCGGTGTCGCACCGTCGCCTTCCCGCTTCAGGATACTGCGTCCGGACCGGCCGATCGCCGCCGGCACGGTCAAGCCTCCCACCTGCACCAGAGCCCGCGTTTTCTTACCCGGCGCAGCACGCACGACGATCGTCGAAGCGCTCCGCCTGGCCCCCGCCCTTGTCTTTTGCATTTTCCTCACATGTTTTTGCTTTGCGCGTGATTTCATTTGAAATCATAGCAGTTTCAACCAAACGACCAAGCCTGAGCCGCGTCGCGACTTGCTAAAAATGCAATTTGGCGTAGGACTTAAGTGGGAATAGAACGAGGACCCGAACGGCATGACCGCACGCACCATTCTCCTGGTGGACGATGACAACGACCTGCGCGAAATGTTGGTCGAGCAATTGTCGCTTTACGAGGAATTCAATGTCCTGCAGGAGGCAACCGCCGGAAAGGGCGTGCAGACGGCGCGTACAGTGCCCGTCGATCTCCTGATCATGGATGTCGGCCTGCCCGATATGGACGGCCGCGAGGCCGTGAAGCTGCTGCGCAAGAACGGCTTCAAGTCGCCGATCATCATGCTGACGGGTCACGACACGGATTCCGATACCATTCTCGGCCTCGAAGCCGGCGCCAACGACTATGTGACGAAGCCCTTCCGCTTCGCCGTTCTCCTCGCCCGTATCCGCGCGCAACTGCGCCAGCACGAGCAGAGCGAAGACGCGACCTTCACCGTCGGCCGCTACCTCTTCAAGCCGAGCCAGAAGCTTTTGACGACAGACGATGGACAGAAGATCCGCCTGACGGAGAAGGAAGCCGCCATCATCCGTTATCTCTATCGCGCCGACCAGAAGGTCGTGACCCGCGATATCCTTCTCGAAGAAGTCTGGGGCTATAATTCCGGCGTGACCACTCACACGCTCGAAACTCACGTCTACCGCCTTCGCCAGAAGATCGAGCGCGACCCTTCCAATGCCGAAATCCTGGTGACGGAAAACGGCGGCTACAAGATCATTCCATAGGCGATCGATGGCGCTGAACGACGATATCCGACTGCTGTCGCAACTGCCGCTGTTTCACGGCATGGGCGATGAGCCGCTGCGGCTGATCGCCTTCGGCGCCGATCGCCGTCATGTGAACGAGGGCCAGACGCTTTTCAGGGAAAAGTCTCCCGCCGAATGTGCTTATGTCATCACGCGCGGCAGTTTCGAACTCAGCACCATCGATGCTGACGGCCAGAAGCAGGTGGAGGCGGTGGTCCAGGCCGGCACCATGCTTTCGGAACTGGCGATGGTGACATTGGTAGAGCGGAAATATACGGCTGTTGCCGCCGAGGAAGCCGACGTGATCCGCATCACGCGTGCCCTTTTTCACCGGCTGATCGAAGAATATCCAGATGCCGGCCTGCTCATCCAGAACCGAATCCGCGAAAACTTCGCCGCCCTTGCCAGGCAAGCGGCCGCGATGCTCGGCCGCTTCTCCTAATACGCGCCATCCCGCTTGGAGCGTTTTGTTTCCACGCAATTCCGGACGGAAAACCGCTTCGCACTTTTCCTGGAATAGCTCTAGAGATTGAAATGCGCCGTGACGGGCACATGGTCGGACGGGCGATCCCAGCCGCGCGCGGCCTTCAGGATCTCGATGCGTTGCAGATGCGGGCCGAGGTCGGATGACGACCAGATATGGTCGAGGCGGCGACCGCGGTCTGCAGCCTCCCAATCCTTGGCACGGTAGCTCCACCACGTATAGAGCTTCTCGCTTTCCGGCACCTGCTGGCGCATCAGGTCGAGCCAGGCGCCGCGCTTCATCACCTCGATCAGCCCGTCGGTCTCGACCGGCGTATGGCTGACGATCTTCAGGAGCTGCTTGTGCGACCAGACGTCATGCTCGAGCGGCGCGATGTTGAGGTCGCCGACGAGGATCGCGGAGGTGTTCTGCTCGGCATTGGCGTGCAGCTTCTTCATCTCCTCGATGAAATCGAGCTTGTGGCCGAATTTCGGATTGATAGCCCGATCCGGTTCGTCGCCGCCGGCCGGAACGTAGAAATTATGCAGGCGAATGCGCCGGCCGCCGCGCTCGAAGATCGCCGAGATGTGCCTGCTGTCGCCGACATTGCAATAATCCTGACGATGATCCTCGGTCAGCGGGAAGCGCGAGGCGATCGCCACGCCGTGATAGCCCTTCTGGCCATGGATGATGATGTGCTCATAGCCAAGCGCCCGGAGCGGCGCATAGGGGAACAGCTCGTTCGGAACCTTGGTTTCCTGCAGGCAGAGAATGTCGGGCCGGGCCTGCAGGACGAACTGCTCGACAATGGGCATGCGCAGCCGCACCGAGTTGATGTTCCAGGTCGCAATCGAAAATCCCATGCCCAAGCCTTTCCCTTACAGCAACTCCAGGAAAAGTGTGCGGCGGTTTTCCATCCGGAATTGCGTCAAACAGACAGCTGGAGCGGTTCAGCGACTCGATGAAACGCTGAACCGCTCCAGTCAGGCTAAAGGCTTTAGACCGGCTGTTACGGAAAGGAAAGCGCCATTCGGCACTTACCTAAGGCTGAGAAGGAAGACGGCGCTCAGCGCGTGTAGTCAATGCGGAAAACGCTGTCATCGAAGGCGACATTGGTCTTCACATTGTTGATGATCACGTCGGTCGTCTTGCCCTGCGGATCGATGACGGTCCATTGGCGCAAGTCGTACGTCTTCGAATCGAAAATCATCGTGATGGTGGAATCGCCGAAAACCGTCCGATTGCCGAGCGTGATCTTGGTCAGATCCGGCTGCGAATCGACATTGCGCACCATATCGGCGGAAAGGTCGATCTTGTTGGCGAGCAGCAGGCTCAGCGGCGTCTTCGACAGCTGATACATGTTTCTTGTCTGCGTCTGGTCGTTGATGACCTGCACGTTATTGCCATCGCAGATCACGCGCATGCGCGACGGCGGATCATAGTTGAAGCGCATCTTGCCGGGCCGCTGGATGAAGAAAGAGCCACTCATCTGGTCGCCGCGCGGACCGATCTGCAGGAAACCGCCCTTCATCGACTTGATGGACGAGAAGTGATCGGCGATGGCCTGGGCGATGTTGGGATTGAGGGTGGTCGCAGCTGCTGCCTGCGTCTGGCCTTGGGCCTGCGCAAAGGCCGAAACCGGCAAAGCGCCTGCCGCACCGACCGCGACCACCGCGCCGAGGAAATGCCGGCGGGTCAGGGAAAGTCGGCTGGACGGCTGCGCATCAAACTTTGTCATCGAATTCTCCTTCATGCTTCGTCCATGGCGCGCAAAGTCGGCGTCTTCATGGCGCAACGGCCCAGGGCCGGTAAGGGGCTGCGATCAAATTTCCCTGAACATAGACGGGATATGCGACACAGAAAGACGGGCTGCCTCAGCGGTCGAGAATATCGGCTTCGGTCGGAACGAGAATTTCGCGCTTGCCGGCATGATTGGCCGGGCCGATCACGCCTTCCTGCTCCATGCGCTCGATCAGCGATGCCGCGCGATTGTAGCCAATGCCGAGACGACGCTGGATGTAGGAGGTCGAAGCCTTGCCGTCACGCAAGACGATCGCGACCGCCTGGTCATAGGGGTCTTCCGAATCGGCGAGATTGGAAGTGCCGGCCGGACCATGGCCATCATCGTCTTCGTCGTCATCGGCGGTGATGGCATCGAGATATTGCGGTGCCCCCTGCGTCTTCAGATAGGCGACGATATCCTCCACCTCGCCGTCGGAGACGAAGGGGCCGTGAACGCGCTGGATGCGCCCGCCGCCGGCCATGTAGAGCATGTCGCCCATGCCGAGCAGCTGCTCTGCACCCTGCTCGCCGAGAATGGTGCGGCTGTCGATCTTCGATGTCACCTGGAAGGAGATGCGCGTCGGGAAGTTCGCCTTGATCGTGCCGGTGATGACGTCGACCGAGGGGCGCTGCGTCGCCATGATGACATGGATGCCGGCGGCACGCGCCATCTGCGCCAGACGCTGCACGGCACCTTCGATATCTTTGCCTGCGACCATCATCAGATCGGCCATTTCGTCGATGATGACGACGATATAGGGCATCGGCTTCAGGTCGAATTCTTCCGTCTCGTAGATCGCCTCGCCGGTCTGGCGATCGAAACCGGTCTGCACCGTACGGCTGATCGCCTCGCCCTTGGCGACGGCCTGCTCGACGCGCGTGTTGAAGCCGTCGATGTTGCGCACGCCGATCTTCGACATCTTCTTGTAGCGCTCTTCCATCTCGCGGACGGTCCATTTGAGCGCGACGACGGCCTTCTTCGGATCGGTGACGACGGGCGACAGGAGGTGCGGGATGCCGTCATAGACGGAAAGCTCCAGCATCTTCGGATCGATCATGATCAGGCGGCACTGCTCCGGCGTCATGCGATAGAGCAGCGACAGGATCATGGTGTTGATCGCGACCGACTTGCCCGAGCCGGTGGTGCCGGCGACAAGCAGATGCGGCATCTTAGCGAGATCGGCGATGACGGGCTCGCCGCCGATCGTCTTGCCGAGCGACATGGCAAGCTTGGCCTTGGAGGTCTCGAAATCGCGGCTGGCGACGAGTTCGCGCAGATAGACCGTCTCGCGCGTCGAGTTCGGCAGTTCAATGCCGATGGCATTGCGACCGGGAACGACGGCGACGCGGGCAGCGATCGCGCTCATCGAGCGGGCGATATCATCGGCAAGACCGATGACGCGGGACGACTTGATACCAGGCGCCGGTTCCAGCTCGTAAAGCGTGACGACTGGGCCGGGGCGGACATGGATGATCTCGCCCTTGACCCCGAAGTCCTCGAGCACACCTTCGAGCATGCGGGCATTCTGCTCCAGCGCATCGGCCGAGAGCGTCGCATCGCGGGCGACGGCCTTCGGCTCGGCAAGCAGGTGGACAGCCGGAAGCTGGAAACCGTAGGGACGGATAAAGGACGTCTGCGCCTCGCGTTCGGCGCGCGCGCCAGGCTTCGGGCGCGGTGCGGCCGGGGTAACGCGATGGCCGGCGGCGGCTCCCTTCGGTGTAGCCGGGGCTAACGGCCAATCCTCATCCTCGTCGTCGGGCAGAATATCGGCCGGACGCCGCGGATCGCGATCGTAAAGCGAATCCTCGTCCTCATCCTCGTCGTCTCCGAGGCTGATCGAGGGCGCGGACACAACGCGACGCGCGGCCGGGCCATCCATCGACGGATCGAGACGGTCGCCCCGAGCCATCGGCGCCTTGGCGCGCACCGGCTCGTTCAGTGTGCCGAATTCGTCATCATTGAAGTCATAGGGCGCGTCGAAAGCATGGTCGCGGCGCTTGCGCGGACCCATGCCGAACAGCCGGCGAAGACGAGCCTGCGTGTTGTACCAGGCATGCATGACGGCGCCGAAAGCCATGAAATTGCTCAGGAAGCTGCCGCGGTCATCATCCTCGTCCGCGTCGCCGACCCGGCGGGCGCGGCTGCGGGTTTCCTCGTAGTCGTCCTCGTCATCCTCGTCTTCCACGAGATTTTCGCCGATGACGCCTGAGGCGAAGAGCATGAGCCAGATGGCCGGAACGGCGAGAACCGAACCGATGATGATGGCCACCACACCGCTCGGATAGGTGCCGATGAAGAGGGCTGGAAGCCGCAGAAGAAGATCACCGACGACACCGCCGATACCGTTCGGGATCGGCCAGGTCGGCGGCGCCGGGAAGCAGGCGATGGATCCGGCCGCGACAATGCAGCCGCCGAACCAGGCGCCGAGGCGCGAGGGCACCCGATGAAGCTTGCGGTTGGTAATCAGCGCAAAGGCCCAGGCGACGGCGGGTAGCATCGCCAGAACCGAAGCAAGGCCGAGCGACTGCATCATGATGTCGGCAAAAGCGGCACCGGGAAAGCCAAGCAGATTGGTCGGCGCATTGGCAGTTGCATAGGAGTAGCTGGGGTCCATGACGTTCCAGGTCGCCAGCGCCGCAACCGCAAGCGCCAGCAGGAACAGTATCGCGAAACCTGTCAGGCCTTTGACCTGACGCCAAACCACGCTCGATAGCGATAAACGGTCGGGGCGACCGCTCAACGCCGCCGAATTGCTTCTGCCCATGATATCCAGCCCCGTTCCTGTCCAAAGCGCAAACGAATCGGTCTATGCCCACTCGCCGGCAGGTTAGCCATACCTAATCAGAGGAGGGTTAATGGCATGTTAACCATGCACGCCAACCTCTCGAATCGCCTGTTATCTGAGGCAAATGGCTGTGCAGAAATGAAAAGGGCCCGAACCTAGGTCCGGGCCAAGGGCGGCCTGTTTGCGATGAAATAGGCCGCGACGGGACGTTGAGCAATGCCGGGCGTTCGCCTCGGCATCGCAAGCTCTCATCAGGAATTGTGGTAGGCGGCTTCGCCGTGCGAGGCGAGATCGAGACCTTCGCGCTCGGCTTCCGGAGCGACACGCAGACCGATGATGACGTCGACGACCTTGTAGAGGATCGCCGAGCCGATGCCGCACCACAGGATGGTGGTGACGACGGCGGTCAGCTGGACCACGACCTGGCTGCCCATGGTGACGCCATCCGCATAACCGACGCCGCCGAGCGAGGCGCTGGCGAAGATGCCGGTTGCGATGGCGCCGAAGATGCCGCCGATGCAGTGCACGCCGAAGACGTCAGCCGTATCGTCGTAGCCGAACTTGTTCTTCACGACCGAGACGAAGAAGTAGCACAGCGGCGAGACGATCAGGCCCATGACGATCGCACCCATCGGGCCGGCGATACCGGCGGCAGGCGTGATGGCGACGAGGCCAGCGACCATGCCCGAGGCGCCGCCGAGCATGGAGGCCTTGCCGCGGGTGAAGGTTTCAACCAGCGACCAGGAGATGATGGCGGCCGCGGTTGCGATGAAGGTGTTGACGGTTGCGAGCATCGCGCCGCCGGAGGCTTCGAGGTTCGAACCGGCGTTGAAGCCGAACCAGCCGACCCAGAGCATGGATGCACCGACCATGGTCAGCGTCATGGAGTGCGGAGCCATCATGTCCTTGCCGAAGCCGACGCGCTTGCCGACGAGAATGGCGCCGACGATGCCTGCGATACCGGCATTGATGTGAACGACGGTGCCGCCTGCGAAGTCAAGAGCGCCCATCTTGAAGAGCATGCCGTTGGAATCCCAGACCATGTGCGCGATCGGGAAGTAGACGAAGGTCGCCCACAGCGCGCAGAAGAGTACGGCTGCGCCAAACTTGATGCGCTCGGCGAAGGCGCCGATGATGAGCGCCGGGGTGATGGCGGCAAAGGTCATCTGGAACAGCATGAAGATGAACTCAGGAATGACCACGCCCTTGGAGAAGGTTGCAGCCGTCGTCGAGGTCGAGACGCCCGAGAGGAACATCTTCGCCGTGCCGCCCCAATAGGGGCTCGAACCGCCGCCGAAGGCGAAGGAATAGCCGTAGAGAACCCAGAGGATCATCACGACCGCACCGATCATCGTGCACTGCATCAGCACCGAGAGCATGTTCTTCGAACGGACGAGACCGCCATAGAACAGCGCCAGACCCGGCACGAGCATGAAGAGCACGAGAATGGTGGAGATGAACATGAAGGCGGTGTCGCCCTTGTCCGGAACCGGAGCAGCGGCAGCGGCAGCCGGTGCTGCTGTCTGCGCGAAGGCGATCGCCGGCGCAAGCAAGGCCGCAGAAAGCGCGCCCACCCGTGTCAAGGCGGAGGAAAGCTTGGAAAATGACATGCAAATAACTCCCTGATCCGCCGTGTCTTACAGCGCTTCTGAATCGGTTTCGCCCGTACGGATGCGCACGGCATGGTCAATGGAATAGACAAAGATCTTGCCGTCGCCGATCTGGCCGGTCTTGGCGGCCGTCGCGATGGCCTCGACGGCCTTGTCGACGGTTTCGGATGCAACCGCGACCTCGATCTTCAGCTTCGGCAGGAAGCTGACGGCATATTCGGTGCCGCGATAGATCTCGGTATGCCCCTTCTGGCGCCCGTAGCCCTTCACTTCGGTCACAGTCAGGCCCTGGATGCCGACAGCCGTGAGGGCCTCACGGACCTCATCGAGCTTGAACGGCTTGATAATGGCCATCACAATTTTCATCTGGTTTCCCATCCTTTGTTAGCCTCGGCACGGAGCCGACTCTCCTTGCCGCCGACGAGTGTTTCTGCAGCGACTGGCCATACACATTCAAAGGACGTGCCAGATTCGTGACACATTTATAACGTATTGAAATAAAACAGATTTATTGCACAGACCCAATAAAGCGGCATTTCTCGTCGCGAGAGACGCACAAATAAAGTGCAAATTTATAAATTTGCACTTTATTTAATCATTTGCCTTTTTACGAATCAGGCCTTCCTGCGCTACCGACGCAATCAGGACACCGGATCGCGTAAACAGGCTGCCGCGGGTAAAACCGCGCGCGCCGGAAGCGCTGGGGCTTTCCTGACTGTAGAGCAGCCAGTCGTCGAGCTTGAACGGGCGATGGAACCACATGGCGTGGTCGAGGCTCGCCACCTGAACGGTTGGGTCCAGAACCGATGTTCCATGTGCGTTCAGGGAAACATCGAGCAGCGTCATGTCGGAAAGATAGGCAAGCACCGCATTCCGATAAAGCCGGTCATCCGGCACCGGTCCCGTCACGCGAACCCAGATATTCTGCCGCTGGCTCGGCTGCGCGCGCGAAAAATAGCTTTCGATCGACACCGGCCTGATTTCGACCGGACGCTTGCGCTCCCAGTAACGGCGCACATTCTCGGGCGCATGGGCGAGATAGCGCTGCTTCACCTGCTCCTCGTCCATCAACTCCTCCGGCATCGGCACGTCGGGCATATCAACCTGATGGTCGAAACCGGGCTCGTCGACCTGGAAGGAGGCCGTCAGCGCGAAGATCGCCTTGCCGTGCTGGACGGCGAGCACCCGCCGCGTGTTGAAGCTCGAACCATCGCGCAGGCGGTCGACCTGATAGAGGATCGGCACCGAAGGATCGCCCGGCAGCATGAAATAGGCATGCAGCGAATGCGCGAAGCGGTCGGCATCCACAGTCCTCTGCGCCGCCATCAGCGCCTGGCCGATGACCTGGCCGCCGAAGACGCGCTGCCAGCCGACCTGCGGACTGTTGCCGCGAAACAGGTTCATCTCGATCGTTTCGAGATCGAGCGTCGCCAGCACGGTTTCCATCGGGGTGGGCTTCTCGGTCTCTCGCGACATTTTGCTTGAACTCCAATGGTAGGAACCACGAACAGGATGCTCTATATAGAACAGGAAGTGACAGTAAGACACAGGGAAGCGCTATGTTGGACATGCTGGTAGTGGGTGGCGGATATGTGGGTCTTGCCGCAGCGGTCGCAGTCAAGCAGGCGGCGCCGCATCTCGACGTCATGATCGTGGAAGCTGCTCCCGAAACCGCGTGGAAGAAGGACATGCGGGCATCGGCGATCATCGCGGCCGCCTCGAAGATGCTTGAAGTCCTCGGCGTCTGGAACGAGATCGCATCGGAGGCCCAGCCGATCACCCGCATGATCGTCACCGATTCGCGCACCGGCGATCCCGTGCGCCCGGTCTTTCTCACCTTCGATGGTGAAGTTGCCGAAGGCCAGCCCTTCGCCCATATGGTATCGAACCTCAGCATGGTCGGCGCATTGCGCGGTGCGTGCGAGCGTCTCGGCATCACCATCAAGCACGGGCTCAGCGCCACCGGTTTCGTCACCGACGACAATAAAACCACCCTCACCCTCTCGGATGGCAGCACGCTGGAAACGCGGCTTCTCGTCGCCTGCGACGGCGTGCGCTCCAAGTTGCGCGACATGGCCGGCATCAAGACGGTCAACTGGGATTACGGCCAGTCCGGCATCGTCGTGACAGTCGAGCACGAGCGGCCGCATGGCGGCTGCGCCGAGGAGCATTTCCTCCCCTCCGGCCCCTTCGCCATCCTGCCGTTGAAGAACAACCGTTCCTCGCTCGTCTGGACGGAGCGCACGTCCGACGCCGAACGGCTGGTTGCTTCCGACGATCTCCTCTTCGAAGAGGAACTGGAACGCCGCTTCGGCCACAAGCTCGGCGCGCTGCGCACGATCGGAGACCGCCGCGCCTTTCCGCTCGGCCTGACGATTGCCCGCGACTTCGTTGCTCCGCGCTTCGCGCTGGCCGGCGACGCCGCCCACGGCATCCACCCGATCTCCGGCCAGGGTCTCAATCTCGGCTTCAAGGACGTGGCGGCATTGGCCGAAACCATCGTCGAGGCCGACCGCCTCGGCCTCGACATCGGCTCGATCAATACGCTCGAGCGCTACCAGACCTGGCGCCGCTTCGACACCTTCCGCATGGGGGTCACGACCGACGTGCTGAACCGGCTCTTCTCCAACGACAACACGCCGCTTCGCATCGCGCGCGACTTCGGGCTAGGGATCGTCGACCGCCTGCCCAACCTCAAATCCTTCTTCATCGGCCAGGCCGCCGGCACCACCGCAAAACACAATCCGCGACTGCTTGCCGGTGAGGCGATTTGAACGAGCGGGGCCGAAAGAAAATTTCACGCGCCGGGCGCACTTATCATCGCTCGGCTATGGTCATGGCCGCTTAGATAGGCGGTCTCCGAGACAGAAGCCTCTATTCGAGGTTCCGCATCTCGCCATCCATCCAGCGGCAGAATTGCCGCACCGCTCGCGATTCCGAGCGGCGCTTGTAGCGATAGGTTCCGGTTTCGACCGGCTCATATCCGGGCAAGGTCACCAACGCACCCGACTTCATTTCCCTGCCCGTGAGAATCGTCGGTGCGAGCACCATGCCGAGGCCGGCAATGCAGGCATGAAGTGCGGCGTCGTCCGTGTCGAAAGCGTGGGCAAGGGAAAGATCTGTCAGCGCAACATCGAACGTCTCGCACCAGAGCTGCCAGTCCCAGTTACCTACGCTGCACTGAAGAGCCGGCATATCGGCAACAGCAATCTCATGGCGGCTGCTATCTTTTGTCAGCAGGCTCGGCGAGATAACCGGGCGGCGCAGATCGCGGGCAAGGAATTCCCATCCCTCGGCCGCCTCCTCTATCCGAAAATGACGGATGCTGACGTCGGAGTCGGGAACGGCAGGAAAACCACGCGCGGAACTCGTTTCCACTCGAACCCGCACCTGCGGACAGAGAGCACGAAAACGATCGAGTGACGGGATGAGCCAGCGCAGCGCCAGGGATGTCGTAGCATGGACGCTGATTTCGTTTTCGTCCCGATAAAGGGCATCGGCCGAGCGCTCGATCAGCCCAATCGCCGGCGCCACCTCCTGATAGAAACGCCGCCCGACGTCTGTGAGCGAAACGGTGTTGTTGCCGCGATGGAAGAAATTCACCCCAAGCTCGTCCTCGAGCTTTTTGAGCTGGTGGCTGACCGCGCCGGAGGTGACGCCAAGTTCAGCGCCGGCAGCCGTCAGGCTTCCGGTGCGTGCCACGATCGAGAAAACCCTGATGGCGTTGAGAGAAACACGATGCCTTCCCTGCATGAATTTTCCTCAACCTCCCTTCAAATTCCTCATTTGAGCACCTGGCGAAAATCAAGCACAAGCAGACACGAAAGCGCTTCAATACACGCCATGTGCTCGAACAATCTTTTTCAGGCATCCGAGCCATAGCATGAGCAGCAGCCGAGACAGCATTAATTTTATTCGCCACTCCTGTGGCAGCACCGCATTTTCTTCATTCCGCCAGAAACGAAAACCTGCTCCCGGCAAAAGGTCCTTGATGCCTCCCCTCAGACATCGCTATCGCAGCCCGATCACTCTTCCCGCGCCAATTGCCTGGATGCCATTCCGCTCGCCCACAGTTCTTGCCGTTGCTGCCCTGTCTCTGACTCAGCTCATCGGCTGGGGTGCGACCTTCTACCTGCCGGCTGTAACCGGACCTGCCATGGCCGGTGAGCTGGGGATGGCTCTGCCCATGGTCATGGCAGGGCCGACGGTCATGCTCGTCGTCATGGCCATGGTGTCCTGGCCGTTGAGCGCTGTTTTCGAGCGCCACGGCGCCCGCCCAATGATGGTTTTGGGATCATTCCTCGGCGCAGCCGGCCTGTTGGTCATGGGCCTCGCCAATGGACCGGCATCCTACATCCTGTCATGGACCATTCTCGGCCTTGCCGGTGCGGGCATGTTGACGACGCCCGCCCAGATCGCGGTCAGCGAGGTCGCCGGCGAAAAAACGCGGCGGGCGCTTGGCGTACTGATCCTGGCAGGCGGGTTGACATCGACCATCATATGGCCGTTGACGGAGCTCTTGCAGGTGCAATGGGGCTGGCGCATGACGACGCTCGTTTTTGCTGCCCTCATGCTGCTTGTCTGCATGCCGCTGCATTGGACGACACTTGCTCGCCAGCCCAGGGAAAAATCCACTGCAAAGGCGACGCCGGAGCCTGCTGCCATAGACAGGCCGAGCTTCACCCTCCTGGCCGCGAGCTTTGCCGCCAATGGCTTCATAACCTGGGGATTTGCCCTTACGATCATCATCCTCTTCGAGACTTCCGGCCTCGATCATGCCGGTGCGCTGGCGGCGGCAGCCTTCATCGGCATTGCGCGATGGGCAGGGCGCACCGTCGATTTTCTCGGCGGCCGGCGCTGGTCGGGTTTTACAACCGGCCTTGCCGGCTCTGCCTTATTTCCTGTGAGCTTCGCGGTTCTTCTGCTGAGCAACAGCTTTACCGGCGCCATGCTTTTCGCGACGCTTTACGGCATTGCCAGCGGCATCACCGCCGTCACCCGCGCCACGCTGCCGCTGCAGATTTTCCCCACCGGCGCCTATGCCCGCGCATCCGCGCAGCTGTCGGTGCCGCTCAATCTCTCCTATGCCGCCGCGCCACCCTTATTTACTGCTGTGATGACCTACGCCGGTCCCCACGCTGCTTTGTGGTTGGCCCTGGCGATCTCTATCCTCGCATATTGTGCGCTTCTCGGCCTTTTGCTGCGGCATCGCCGAATGAATCACGCAACGCAACGAAGCTGAACCAGCCTCAATCCTCGATACGGCGCGCCTCGGAGATCAGCATGATCGGAATGCCGTCGCGGATCGGATAGGCAAGGCGCGCCTTTTCCGAGATCAGCTCGTTCTTTTCCCGGTCGTAGCTCAGCCGTCCCTTGGTCAGCGGGCAGACGAGCAGATCGAGCAGTTTCGGATCGACCTTGCTGACGGTGACATCCATGGGAGGCTCCTATTGCAGCAGCGAATCGGTGTCGCCGGAGCCAGCCAGCACGATCTTGACGATGGCGATGAAGGTTTCGGCGCGGGTCTTCAGATCAGGCGCCTCCAGCAGAGCCTGCTTCTCGGCCGGCTCGAAGGGCGCCATGATCGACAGCGAATTGACCAGCATCATATTGTCGGCCCGTTCGACGCTTTCCCAATCCGCCTCCAGCTTGTTGGCCTCCAGATAGGCCCTGAAGGCCGAAAGCAGCGCCGGACGATCGACCGTGCCCTCTTCATGGTGGGATTTCAGGTCGGAAATGAAGGGCGTGATACGGAAGGTGCGATAGGGCTGGTGGGCGGTAATTTCATCCATAAGCCGGAAACGGCATATGCCGGTCAGCGCGGCGATGTACCGTCCGTCGCCGGTTTCAGCGAGAGAGGTGATGCGCCCGAGGCAGCCGACATGCGCAAGGTTCGGGGACTCAGCCGGTTCGGAAAGAGCAGGCTGCACAATGCCGACCAGCCTGTTGCCGGCGATCGCGGCATCGAACATGGCGAGATAGCGCGGCTCGAAGACATTGAGCGGCAGTTGCGCACCGGGCAGCAGCAGCGCGCCGGACAAGGGAAAGACAACAACCGATTCGGGCAGGTCGCCCGGCTTCAGATATCTGGCATTGCCGACTTGCATCTCTTCCATCCCGCCAAAGCATGTCGCGCAAAAACGTGCAGCGATTTTGCGACAACGACATGCGCAAAATCAAGGACCTAAATCGCGAGAAGCGAATCTGAAAGATCGCGACGCGTTTTAGAACACCGCGCTGCCGGCCGCAGTGGGCCGCACGGGAACGACACACATCGCGGTCGCTTCCCATCGTGCGCCGCGTCGTCAGACAATGTGGGCTCGTCTGCCGAAAACACAAGAGTATTTTGGCCGAGGTGCCGATACCCGACGTTCCCGGCCGCTTTCATCCAAACAAACGATCATGCGAAATGTTTCGCACGATCGCCATCTGCATCAAGAAAACTGGTCCCTACGAAAATAGAATGGAGGAAAGCTTGCGCCGCGCCGCGATCGTGGCGGGGTCCTTGGCCCCCCATACCTCGAAGAATTCCAGCAGCTGACGGCGCGCGCCGTCATCGTCGTAGCTGCGATCCTTGCGCATGACGGTCAGAAGATGATCGGCCGCCTCTTCGCGCTTGCCTTCGACATTACGGATCTTGGCAAGCTTGATGCGCTGCTCGTGATTGTCCGGGTTGGAAGCCAGTTCCTGCTCGATCGCCACGGGATCGCCAAGCTTGCGGGCTTCGTCGATCTGGTCGAGCTTCTTGACCACGGCCTGGATGCCGGCATCGTTGGCGAGCGTCTCCGGCAGGTCGGCAAGCGCTTCGCGAGCGCGCTGGCTCTGGCCGGCGGCGATCATGCATTCCGCCATGCCGGCAAGCGCCTTGGCATTTTCAGGATCGGCCTGCAGCACCGCGCCGAAAAGCTCGGCCGCACCGTTGATGTCGCCAGCGGCCAGCAGACCGCTCGCTTCTTCCAGAACGGCGGCAATCTCGGCTGCCTGATCGTCGGCGCCGCCTGCCGGACCTCCGAGGCGATCGATGAACTGGCGAACCTGGCTTTCCGGAACCGCGCCCATGAAGCCATCGGCCGGGCGGCCATTGACGAAGGCGATGACGGCCGGGATCGACTGGATGCCAAGCTGGCCGGCGATCGAGGGATGATCGTCGATATTCATCTTGACCAGCTTGACGCGGCCCTGGGCCTCGGTGACGACCTTTTCCAGCACCGGTGTCAGCTGCTTGCACGGGCCGCACCAGGGCGCCCAGAAATCGACCAGAACCGGCTGGTTGCGCGATTCCTCGATAACGTCCTTGGCGAAGGTCGCCGTCGTCGTATCCTTGATCGGCGAAGCACCTGGTGCCGCAGGCGCGGCGCCAAAGGATGCCGTGGCAGACATCTGACCGCCGAAGGAAGCGTTATAGGGATTGTTCGAACCGCTCATGAGTGTCTCCCGCCTACCGGCATCCTTGATTTTGTGAGAAGCATGATCCCCAGACGAGACAACGAGGTTCGCCTGGCAGCACGCTCCGTGAAATGGCCAAAACGACCGGACGATCCGAAGACAAGCCGACCGCTATAATCTTAACGCTAAAATCGTACGTTAGCTCGTCACTTTCAAGACTAGCGGCGTATGACCGGTCGCCTCCATGAAACGTACGAGGTCGCCGCTGGCAATCGACGTCGTCGCATCGTTCGACAGAGGATGGCAATTGACGATGTCTTGCGCCATCAGTTCGGCATCCAGTACGAAGGTGACATTTCCGCCCGCATCGTTGATCGCGCCGAATGCAGTGACCGAGCCAGGGATGACGCCGAGATATTCCATCAGCTTTTCCGGCTTGCCGAAGGACACCTTGCTTGCCGCGCCGATCAGTGTGTGCACGGTCTTCAGATCAACAGTCGCATTTTCCTCGACGGTCAGCAGGAAGAAATTGTCCTTCTTGTCCTTCACGAACAGGTTCTTCGTATGGCCGCCCGGAATCTCGTCGCGCAGCGACACCGATTCGGCAACGGTGAAGACCGGGGCATGATCCTTGGTGCTGTGGGCGATGCCGAGCCCGTCCAGGAATTGGAAAAGATCGTCGCGGTTTTTCGGGCTGGTCTCGGTCATGGCGTCTCGCAATCAAAAATGGTCCGCCCCTGATACGTCGCCCACAATATCATTGCAATCTTTCAGGCGACAAAGCCCGGCGTTTCCGGGCTTTGCGGCAGCTCGCAGAAAGAACATGCAATTTTTCTTCGTTAACTCGTCATTTCCCTGTTGCATTTGAAAATCGGTTAGGTCATATACCGCCCGTCGCCGCAAGACGACGCCTAGCGGTCCAACACACTACCCCGGATCGCGATGGGAATGAGCGGGTGTAGCTCAGGGGTAGAGCACAACCTTGCCAAGGTTGGGGTCGAGGGTTCGAATCCCTTCGCCCGCTCCAGTTTTCCAGTTCATCGCTGAAAGCAAGAAGTTACGGCTTGGGCTGCAGACTGTTTTTGCCAAATGGACGATTTTTATATTCCCGTTTCCCTCCTCGGCATCTATAGCGTTCCCAACGCGCCTCGGGTCTCAAATCAGTCTCATTTGGCGTTCAGGTCTGCACATCAGATGGACAGACGAAGCGCGGTAACTGCTCGCATGAAAAGCATGAAAACAAAGATTTCCCTGCTGATTGCGATGCTGTCGCTTTTGCCCGTTCCCGCACTCGCCCATCCGCATATCTTCATCGATGCCAAGTTCGAGGTCGTCTCCGCGCCTGACGGCTCGATCAGCGAGCTGCGCAATGTCTGGAGCTTCGACGAGGTCTTCACCTCCTCCGTCCTCATGGATTTCGGCAAGGCCGGGGATCAGGCGCTGAGCGCGAGCGAGCTCAAGGCCGTGGGCAAGACGGTGAAGGATTCGCTGGCGCAATACGGTTACTACACGAACGTCACCAGCAACGGCAAAACAGTGCCGATGGCCAAGCCGGATGCGATAGAGGCCGACTACAAGGATGGTTCGCTGACCCTGACCTTCTCGCTGAAGCCGGAACAGAAGACCTTCCTCAAGGGAACCACCATCTTCGGGATCTACGACAAGACGCTCTATACGGCGGTCGATTTCGCCACCGACAACGATATGACCACGTCGGGACCGGCCTTCGGCCGCTGCAAGCGCAAGGTGGTCAGGCCCAATCCCAAGGAAGTCATGGCGGAAAACCAGGCCGCGCTGACAAGCATGTTCTTCAGCGATCCCAAGGGCACGGACTATTCGCTGCTTGTGGCAACGCGGCTGGAAGTCCAGTGCTGATACCAGGCCCGGAAAGAGCGCCCCTCATTTGAAAGGCGGAGCATCGTCTCGCGCCGATCGCTCGCCCTTTGGGACAAGCGATATATAGCGGCGGGCGATGACCCAGCAGGCGAGCGCCCAGGTCGCGCCGGCGCACCAGCCACCGAGAACGTCGGTGGGGTAGTGGACACCCAGATAGATCCGGCTCGCGCCGATCATCAATGTCAAAAGGATGCCGGCCGCGACGGTGAAAACGCGCGTCGAACGATAGGTTCGCGTGCCTGAGATCAGCGCGGCAAGGGTCAGATAGGTCACGGCCGACACCATCGCATGGCCGCTCGGAAAGCTCAGATCGTGGACCTCGACCAGATGCGGCACGATATCCGGCCGCGGCCGCGCAACGCCGACCTTCAGGACCGCACTCAGCGCCCATCCGCCAAGCACCGACACAAGGATGAAGATGGCGATGGCGCGTTGCCGGTCGAACAACAGATAGATCGTCACCAGGGCCGTCATCAGCGCTAGCACCGTCGTGCCGCCAAGGCTTGTAATATCTTTAACCGCATGGGTCAGCCAACCCGGTCCGATCGGAACAGAAAGATCGCCAGGCTGGCGAAGCGTCAGCAGGATCGCCTCGTCGAATCCCTTCGTGCTGCCTTCGAGGACCTCTCCCGTGAGGTAGATGAAGAGAAGAATTCCGCCCGAAAGCGCGGCGAACATCACGAGCAGCAAGGGCTCGTAGCGGTTCAACCACCCAGGGATACCCGATGTGCCGAATGGCCGATGCTTCATGCGCTAAAACCTACCTTGCCTGTTCTCACGTCGCTTCTCCCATAGTCAACACCCGATATTGGACAAAGCCTATCTAGGAATAGAATTCGCAGGTTCCAACCAATGCAGGCAAGGGCGATATTTTCAACGACGCATGTGCTTCAGGTTCGTGAAATAAAATATCTCTATCTTGGCGCGAATTTGCTGCAGCCGCCACAAGGGGGATGTGGTCAGCGTCGTTTCCTGTTGAAGGATCGACGATAGAGGATACCGTCAATGAACCAGACGCGCATCGCGCCTCGTTTCCGCAAGCAGTGCAAAAGCAGTTCGGCGAGAGGGTAGACGCCGTGTTTGCTTTCGAACTTTCCGCTATTTTCCAAGCCGCGAGCTGTGCTAGTAGTGCTGCAGGGGCGATCAGGCATCAGGTGTTGTCAGAGTGTTAAATGTTGGGACATCTTTCTCCGCCCGGCTCTCCGTGCTGGCCGGAACGGGGCTGCTGGCGGCGTCTATAGCCGGTATGTTTCCCGCCTCTTCCAGAGCGGACGACGCCCCTAAATCCTCATCCAGCACTTGGGTCGTCACGCTTGGGGCAACCGTGGAATACGGACCGAGCTATGAGGGATCGAAGCACTATACCTTCGGCGCCCTGCCATCTTTCGACGTCCACCGCCTCGGCGAGGCCACGGAATACAGCGCTCCGGACGACAATTTCGACTTTCAGCTGTTCGATCTCGGCGGCCTCGAAATCGGCCCTGTGGTCGGCTTGAGAGATGACCGCTTCGATCTCAATGATCTGCATCTGCAAAGCCAGCGCAGGGTGCGCTGGAATTTCGATGCAGGCGGCTTCGCTCAATATTGGCTGATGGAAAATCGGCTCCGGTTCCGCACGGAAATACGCCAGTCGCTTTGGGGCGGCGATGGTCTGGTCGGTGATTTCGCCCTCGACTGGTTCCAGCCGCTCGGAGACAAATGGCTCCTGTCTGCCGGCCCTCGCCTGTCGATGGCAAATTCAGTGTATATGCGCACCAACTTCGGCATCTCGGAGAGTGAAGCTGCGAGACATGGCCATATCAATGCCTTCGATGCCGGCGCCGGCGTGAAATCGGTCGGCTTCACGGTAGCTGCGACCTATACGATCTCCCCGGAATGGAGCGTGCAGGTCTACGAGAAATATAACCGTCTTGTGGGCGATGCCGCCGATAGCCCGATCACCTCACGCTTCGGCTCACCCGACCAGAACATCATTGGCTTCACGCTGAACAGAACCTTCAACATCAATTTTTGAGGCGCTCTTCGCTTCATTCTCGGCGATGTAGTTGCGCGTCAGCGGGATGATGTCGTTGCGCTTGGCGATCTGGATCTGGAAGACGACGAGATCCTCGTAGCGGAAGGCGGCCTCCGCCGTCGAAAGATAATACTCCCACATCCGGCAGAAGCGTTCGTCGTAGAGCTTGGCGGCATCGTCCCAGCGCGCCATGAAACGCTCCCGCCACGCCTCGAGCGTCTTGGCATAATGCAGCCGCAGCACTTCGACATCGGTGATGGCAAGTCCAGCCGCCTCGATCTCGGGCACGATTTCGGACAGTGCCGGAATATAACCGCCTGGGAAGATGTATTTGTCGAGCCATGGCGTGGTGAAGCCGGGCGTCGCCGAACAGCCGATGGTGTGCAGCACCATGATGCCGTCATCCTCGAGCAATTCAGCGCATTTGCGGAAGAAGGTGCGATAGGAGGCGAGCCCGACATGTTCGAACATGCCGACTGAGACGATCCTGTCGAAACGGCCGGTCAGGCTGCGATAGTCCCTCAGCGCGAACTGAACCTCGGCCGGAGTTCCCCCGGCCCTGTCGGCAACGCGCTTCGAAGCATATTCGTGCTGTTCCTCGGAAAGCGTGACGCCGAGCACGTAGCCGCCCGGCGCCTGCTCCGCCATGTGCAGCGCCAGGCCGCCCCAGCCGCAGCCGATGTCGAGGATGCTGTTGTTCGGCTGGATCAAAAGCTTGGCGGCGAGATGGCGCTTCTTGGCAATCTGCGCGTCATCAAGCGATTGATCCGCATGCTCGAAATAGGCGCAGGAATATTGCCGGTCCGGATCGAGGAAGAGCTCGTAGAGCCGGCCATCGAGGTCATAGTGATGCGCGACATTGGCTTTCGATCGCCCAGGCAGATTGCGGTGGCGGAAAATCCGCAGCTTCGTCCTGATGTGATCGATGATGCGGGCAATGAGCGGGTGGGTACTGTTCTGCCCCTCGCGCAGCATCATCGCCACGAAATCATAGAGCGTGCCGCGCTCGACGATAAAGCGGCCGTCCATGAAGAGTTCGCCAAGCCGCTTATCGGCATCGATGAGAAGCGCCCATTCGGCGCGATCGTCGGTGAAACGGACATGGACCGGCTCACCGGTGCCGTCGCCAAAGGACAGCACACGGCCGCTTGCCGTCGTCACGGTCAGCGCGCCGCGCGTGACGATCGAAGACAGTGCGCGCTTGACGCACCAATCCGTCAGACCAGAGAAAACCGCATTGCCTTTGCCCTTGGGGCGATTGTCAGCTTGCATATTGGACATCACCTATCCTTGCCCGTCCCCGTACGCAGTTCCTCCTGCTTCGGCTCCAATTCCTCATGATGCTCTTTCGTCTCGACACCGGCGCCTGCAATCAGCCAGACCCCCGTCAGGATCAAGCCGCTACCGACCATCTGCAAGGCGACGACCCGCTCGCCAAAGACGAACCAGCCGGTCGCGACGATCAGCACGTAGCTGATGCCCGTAAGCGGAAAGGCGCGGCTGAGATCGAGCTCGGCCAACACATTCATCCAGATGAAGAAACCGACGATCTCGATGGCTATGGCCAGCAATATCCATGGAGAAGAAAGGGCTTGCCACAGCCATGCCTGCATACCTTCATCGTGCAAATGCCCGGCGCCAAGCTTGATGAGAACTTGGTACAGCGTGCTCAGCACCGGCACGGCAAGCCAGAAAAAACGTATACTAGGCATTACGCATCCGCCTCGTCTGTCGAGAACAGCGGCGATACCAGCCGCAGCACACTCTGAAGCAATGGGTTGCGATGGTGGAAATACATCGCATTGGCGGTCAGCTTGCTGCCGAGGCGCAGCTTGTTTTCATAATGGGCCTGGCCGCTCTGATAACGGCTCAGGCCGTTCTCCAGGCAGTAACGCAGATTGGTAAACCAGCTGATGAAATAGAGATTGTAGGGTCGCCCCTTTTCCCCATCCATGCAGAAGAACTTGTCGATGGCCATGCGCCCGTCATGCACGATCAGGTTGGCGGCGAGCAGCTTGTCCCCGACGAAATAGAAGGCGCAGAAGGAGCGGCCGGGCATGTAGGCGAGAATGCCCTGGAAATAGGCTGGTGTCAGCTCCTCGAACTGCCATTCGCTGCGGTTGCGCGTGTCGTGATAGAGCGCCATCACCTGGGGCAGGAATTCGCCGAAATCCGTCCGCATCTCCACCCTGACCTGGTCGAAGGATTTCATCTTGCGGCGCATGTCCTTGCGGGTGCCGGACGAAAGCCTGGCGAGATATTCATCGATCGTCTTGAAATCGATGTCGAGCCACGCCGTCGGAAGAGCGCCGATCGAGGCGTAGCCGCGTGCGGCAAATAGATCGCCGAACTCCGCCGAAGCCTGCTCCGGAATATCCTTCAGACCGATCAGCGCACAACGCTCCGTCGCGGCGACCTGCTCGAAAAAGGACAACATCTCCGTCAGCAGTATGCGACGACGCTCCTGCGGGACGTCAGGATGAAAGCCGATCGCACCGGTCTCGGTGCAGGGCGATCCCAAACATGCAAGACGCAGCTTCAGAAAACCTGGAAAATACCGTTGCACGCTGCGCACGGACCGGCGCAGGAACCCCTCATCCAGCGTCGTATCGAGAGCATAGAGGCAGAGAAAGGCCGGCATGGCGACGCTCACACGTCCACCTTCCGTAAGGGTAATATAGCGCCATTCGAACCCTTCGAGGCCGGCCTCCTCGATCGCCAGCAGACAATCATAGTCCTCGACATCATTCGGGAAGCACGCATTCCATGCATCGCGGCCGATGGCGCGAATACTGAAATGAACTTCGGCCACCGGGTCACCGATCGACTGCGGCACGATTTTAAGCAGCGGCTGCGACATGGCGCGCCTCGAAGAAATCGGCCGTGAAATCGGCCACCTGCCGATGCTGCCGGTCGACATGGATCATGTGATAGCTGTCGGTGATCCATTTCAGCTCGTGCGGAGCACCGATATGCTCGGAAATATAGCGGGCATGTTTCGGGCTGGCGAGATCGTCGTCCTCGGCATGCAGGATCAGCGTCGGCGTCTGCATCTGCGGCAGCATGCTGCGAAGCGTCTTGCCCAGCCGATGCATCTCGACCAAACCCTTGCCGGGGAACTTTTCCAGGACCCCTTCGCTCGCCATGCCTTCGATCAGCCGGCGCATGCGCTCGTCCTTGATCCCGAGCGAGGTCGTCTCGCTGAAGCTCAGCCGATCGAGAAAGGGAACGCGCGACAGCCAGCCGATCTGCGAGGCCAGCAGCGGATAGTAGAAAGGAACGTCCCAGCCGTCATAACTGAAGCAAGGGGAATAGATCGCCACGGCGCTGATGGTCTTCTTCTGCTGTTCGGCAGCCAGCATCGCGAGCTTGCCGCCGACGCAGATACCGGCGGCGAAAACTTCCTGCGTTCTGGATGCCAGCAGCTCCGATGCCTCGACGACCGAGGCGAGCCAGTCTTCCCAACGGGTCTGGCGCAAGGTCTTCGCATCGACGCCGTGGCCGGCCAGCAGCGGCGCATAGACGCTATAGCCCTTGCGGTTGAGATGCCGAGCCACCAGCTTCATTTCGGCAGGTGCCCCCGTCAGTCCGTGGACCAGAAGGACGCCCTTGCCATTTGAGCCCTCCATGAAGAAGCTCAATTCATCAGCTTTCATGAGATAGCTCCGACTGCCGGTTTTCCTTGGCCATGAAGCCAAGCGCATGGCAGGTGCTGATCACATGCGTACCGTTCTTTTCCTGCTCTTCCTTGATCTGGTCGTGCAGCGCCGGAAGCTTCGTCCAGTGGGTGCGGGGACGATAGTGATGCTCGGCGTGATAACCGTTGCCGAACCAGAGCCAGTTGTAGAAAGGCTGGTGGCTCGAAACGCCCCAGGCGATCGGCTCGTCCGGGTCACCGTTCAGGTGCTCGTAATAGCCGTTCAACGACGACAGGCAATTGCCGATATAGTAGAACGGCACGAAGAAGAGGACCGCCTTCCAGTCGTAGATCAGCGCGATCGCGGCAAGCCCCAGGAAGAAATAGAGCTCGAACCGCCCCCAGGCGGCATCGAACGGGCGGTTGCGGGCAATCGCCTTGTGAATATCGCCGAGGCTGTCACGGAAAAAGCTCAGGAACGTATAGGACCAGACGTTTTCCGGTTGGCCGTCGCGGCCATAGCGATAGATCGACAACATGTCGATCGTCTCGCCCTTTTCGTTCGGACGGTCGCTGTTGCCGGAATGATGGCGCATATGCACCCAGTGATAATAGGTCTGCGAAAAGCCGATCGCGACCGATTCCAGCAGGCTGAAGCCGTAGTTCATCCAGCGCGGCTTGAAATAAGGCGTGTGGATGAAATTGTGAGATATGCTGTTGATGTTCCAGGAGATCGAAACGGCATAGAGGCAGCCGAGAATGGCCGAGAGCCAAAGCGGCCGGCTTTCGAAGCCGACGATCAGATAGACGTCGAAGGCGAGATGGGCGACTGCTGCCAGAACCGGTGCCAGATCCCATCGAGTGTGCGCAAAGATTTTCATAGTCCTGTAACTCCCACGCAAACCACTCCGGCGGTGACGAGAAAAACGCCCGTCGCGTGGCGCAGGTTGATGTTTTCCTTGAAGATGACGGCACCGGCGAGCACGATGACAACATAGCTCATCGCCATCAGCGGGAAGGCGATGGTCAGTGGCACGTGCTCCAGAACGGCCGTCCAGGTGAAAAGCTCCACGGCCCAGAGCAGAATGCCGAGCCAGGTGACCGGTTTTGCCAGCGCCTTGAGGGGGGCGTTCTCGCTGGCCGATTGCTTGAAGCAGACTTCGCGGGCGGTCTCGGCGACCACGCAGAACAAGATGAGCCCAAGCATGGGAAGTGTCAGGCTGCCAGTCATTGCATATACTCCGCCAGCACCTCCAGCAGGGCGTGATTGGCCGCGCTGTTGATATTCCTCATTGTTTCGGCACCCTGCCGCATACGCGGCTGATCGATGAAGATCTCCGCACGCTTCATGAACTGTGTTCGAAGGCTGCCAGCATAACTCGGAGTTGAATAATCCCCGATGACATCCGCGCCGATGATGCGGTGGCGGCTGCCGATTTCGCTGATCAGAGCCAGGAGATAGGGCAGCCGCATGCGGCCCTGATCCCAATTGGTAACGGCATCGTCGGCCGCCAGCACATCCTTGTCAATCGTGACGTAGACGGCCTCGGTACGAATGCGGCTGAGCATGTGGTCAATGAAATTGTCCTCGCCGATTTCGACGATCGATTTCCAGTGCAGCGCACCTCTTTCCTGCCGATAGCTGGCACCGGTGCCGTAGTCGGCCACCACGCGGCTCGGCGGATGTTCGTAAGGGTAGAGTTCCAGCTTGCCGTCACCGAGCCAGTGCAGGTTGGCGCCCTTGCGCTCCGGACTGCGAAGATCATGGCTGCAGACGCCAATCGTGACGACCTTCTGGATACTGGGGTTGGCAAGAGCGCGATTGACCCAGGAGCCACAATGCATGCCGCCGTCGAATTTGACCCAATCCGGATGATTGTCGAAGTGGATCAGCGTGGTCGCGCCGGATTGTCGTTCGAGTGCGCCGTCGAGCAGCAGAGCCGTAACATGGTGGAAATCGCCGGAGCCCATGAAGCACAATTGCGGGTCCTTGCCGGTCGTCGGCCTGTTCTTGACGATCTCTCGACTGAGATCATCAAGAGCACTCTGTTTGCTCCACAGCCGAACCTGTTGCCCCGCATTCTTGCCGAAAAACTGGTGCGCGCCCGCAAATTTGCAGGCGCGCACAAAATCAGGCTGCAACTCCAAAGCATCATCGAGATGAAGAAGCAGCAGTTGCACGGCCTTATCTCCGGGCAGCGCGCGTCAGAAGCTGATCGAGCAGGGCAAGCGCCAGATCGATCTCTTCGCGGGTGATGAGCAGGTTTGGCGCGAAGGTGATGACGTTCTTGTGGTAGCCGCCGACATCGAGCACGAGGCCGTATGTCTTGCCGCCGACCTGAAGATCGCCCTTCATGCCTTCGTCGCACATCCAGTCCATCGTCGCCTTGCTCGGCGTGTAGCTGTCGTCCTGGCAGATTTCCATGCGCAGCGCGAGGCCGAGACCATCGACTTCGCCGACAATGGCGTGGCGCTTCTGCAGCTGCTTCAGCCCGTCGAGGAAGTGCGCACCCTTCTCCATGATGGCGGCGCCGAAATCTTCCTCTTCCAGCATCTTCATGGTTTCGAGCGCAACGGCAGTACCCATCGGGTTGCTGGCGAAGGTCGAATGCGTGGAGCCGGGCGGGAAGATGGTCGGGTTGATCATCTCTTCGCGGGCCCAGACGCCCGAAAGCGGGTTGAGGCCGTTGGTGATCGCCTTGCCGAAGACGAGAATGTCAGGCGAAACGCCGAAATGCTCGATCGACCAGAGTTTGCCGGTGCGGTAGACGCCCATCTGGATTTCATCGACAACGAGCAGGATGCCATGGTCGTCGAGAACCTTCTTCAGTTCGACGAAGAAGTTCATCGGCGGGATGACGTAGCCGCCGGTGCCCTGGATCGGCTCGATGTAGAAGGCGGCATATTCGGACTTGCCGGCCTTCGGATCCCAGACGCCGTTATATTCGCTCTCGAACAGGCGGGCGAACTTCTGGACGCAATAATGTCCGTATTCTTCCTTCGACATGCCCTTCGGGCCGCGGAAGTAATAGGGGAATTCGACGAACTGGGCACGATCGCCGAAATGGCCGTAGCGACGGCGATAACGATAGCTCGAGGTGATTGCCGACGCACCGAGCGTGCGGCCGTGATAGCCGCCTTCGAAGGCGAACATCAGGCTCTTGCCGCCGGTGTAGTTGCGCACGAGCTTCAGCGAATCCTCGACGGCCTGCGAGCCGCCGACGTTGAAGTGGACGCGGCCCTTGTGACCGAACTTGCGCTCGGCATCCTGCGCAATCATCGCCGCAAGCTCCACCTTCTCACGGTGCAGATATTGCGAGGCGACCTGCGGCAGGCGATCGAGCTGGCGATGAGCCGCTTCGTTCAGGCGCTCATTGCGATAGCCGAAATTGACGGCGGAGTACCACATCTGCAGATCGAGGAACGGCGTT
This sequence comes from Martinezella sp. CNPSo 3964, assembly GCF_057784375.1. Taxonomy (NCBI): domain Bacteria; kingdom Pseudomonadati; phylum Pseudomonadota; class Alphaproteobacteria; order Hyphomicrobiales; family Rhizobiaceae; genus Martinezella; species Martinezella sp. CNPSo 3964. The sequence continues at coordinate 466,579 of NZ_JBXSOW010000003.1, read as the reverse complement.
CCGGTCCGATCGTAGACGAAGGAACCTTCGCATTCCTCGAAGAATTTAGGCTTGTCAGTGTAGTGAACCGTGTCGCCATGCGAGCAATAGAGCTCTTCGAGGGCGCGCAATTCTTCTTCGGAGCGGACGGACTCGGTCTCGCCGCTGAAGGCCTGGGCTGCATTCGTTTTCATTCAATGCCTCTTGGTCTGGTTTACGCTGTCTTGAAATGCGGCAGCGTACGGGAGCGTCGCTCGACGCTCGGGAGAACGGCTTCCATCTTTGGAAGCAGATCGGAAAAGTCTTCGAAACCGACATAGGGAATGGCGTTTTCCTCGCAGTAGTCGACAAGCTTGGACTTGGCGAAAACGAGGTCGACCTTGTCGGAAACGCAGAAGTCGCTTCGCCCGTCACCGATGTAGACCTGCAGGTCATTGCTATCGACGACGCGGCATTTGCAGACGCCGGCGCCGGATACGCAGCCGGTCGCCGTGAATGGCGGAAACAGCGAATAGGACTCACGGCCCTGGGAAACGCTGCAAGTGAGCACATTGGCGACGATCGGCAGACCCTCGATGCCATGGCGCGCCAGGATACGGCGGATGAAATAGTCCACACCATCGCTGACGATTGTGACAGGCAATTCGTCGCGGCGGCAAAAGGACAGGAAACTCTCGAAGCCCGGATCGATCGACAGCGTGTCGAGAAACAGATCGAGCTCGCCGCGATTTGCCTGGATGAGAGCGATCTGGCGGCGCATGCATTCGCCGGAGCCGATCAGCCCCTGCTTCCACAGCTGTTCGATATCTTCCCACTCTGAACCGGCGAAACGGGTTAGCACCATATCCGTCGCGTCTTCGATGGATATGGTTCCATCAAAATCGCAAAACACCTGCATGAAATACCCTTTCGCCTTATCCTAAGTTGCGTCTAACAACCTCAGATGAGCCGGGTATGAGCGGAAAATGATGCGAAAATGAAAACCGACGAGACGTTGTATTTTTAACTCAACGGCAATCTTAGATCGACCTGAAGACCATTGCCCAAACGTGAAGTAGAAAGGTCGACCGTTGCCGAAAGGCGGTCCGCCGTATCCGCAACGATAGCGAGACCAAGGCCAGCCCCTTCCGTGTGAAGCGTGTTGAGACGATAGAAGCGCTGGAATACCGCTTCCCTCTCATGTAGCGGGATGCCGGGGCCGCTGTCGCTGACCGAAATGCGGCCGAAACCATCCTCCGAAGCGATCGAAACTTTGATCTCCCCGCCGACTGGCGTGTATTTGATGGCGTTGTCGAGCAGATTGGTGACCAGCATGCGCAGCAGCGACTCGTCGGTCTTGACCTGGATCACCTCATCCCCCTCCAGCACGACGTCGAGTTCGCGGCTGGTGATGATGTTGCCGAATTCGGCAATGAGCGACGCCATCCAGTGATAGAGAGGCACCGATGTCAGATTAAGGGGGTGATGGCTGACCCTGGCGAGACGCAGCAGCTGCTCGATCAGATGGATGGTGCGGTTGTTGCTGGCTACGAGATCGGAAATGATCGCCTGCCGCTCGTGATCGCTGTCGCTGTGTTCGAGCATCCGCAGGAGCAGCTTCACGCTCGCCTGCGGCGTGCGCAGCTGATGCGCGGCAAGGTCGGAAAAACGCCGCTCCAGCGTTAGTGACTGGCCGAGCTTTTCGAGCAGCTGGTTGATCGACCGGCCAAGCGGTAGCAGATCGCGCGGCAGCTCTTCGACAGGGATAGCCGAGAGATCTTCAGGCGATCTTGTCCGGATCTGCCGCACCAGCCCGTGGATGGTGCGCAGACCGCTATTGATGCCGAGCCAGATGAGAAAGCCGATGACCGGCACCAGCATCAGCAGCGGAAAGAACAGGTTGAGCAGAATGTTGGAAACGAGCGTTTCGCGAAGCGCGATCTTTTCGCCAAGCTCGATCACGATGGTCGTGTTCGGGATCGGCAGCGAATAGACGCGCCACTCGTCGCCGCCATAGGTCAGCGTGGTAAAGCCCACCTTCTGCTGCGGAACGTCGGAGAGAAAGGCCGTGCTGCTGTAGAAGCGGATATTGCCGTCGACCCAGGCGCGAAACATATGCGCATCGGCATAATCATCGGCGTCTTCGTTGAAGGCCAGCTGATTGTCCATGTTGAAGTCGATATCATCGATCTGCTTGGCCGCGTGGTCCGGATTCTTCTCCAGCGGGCGGCGCAGCAGGCTCCAGATCACGTTGGCATCGTCGATCAGCTGGGCATCGTAGATATTGTTGATCTCCCGCGTCGCACTGTTGAAGGCGAAAGCGGCGATCACGACGATCGTCACCACGACGACGGGCGCGATACGGAGAAATAGCTTGCGGGTAAGCGTGGAATTGTTCATCGCTCGATCATGTAACCGACGCCGCGGATCGACTTGATGAAATCGGTGCCGAGCTTCTTGCGCAGATTGTAGATCGTCACTTCGATCGTATTGCTCTCGACGGTGTTTTCGGCATCATAAAGCGCATATTCGATATCGTTCTTCGTCACGTAGCGGCCGCTGCGCTCCATCAGCAGCTTGAGCAGGTGGAATTCCTTCGCCGTGGTATGGACCTGCGCATTGCCCTTGCGCGCCACCATGGCGGAAGGATCGACCTCCACGTCGCCGCAGCGGATGACGCTTTCGGTCCGCCCGTCGCGCCTGCGGATGAGCGCGCGCAGCCGTGCCAGCAGCTCGTCGAGATCGAACGGCTTGACCAGATAGTCGTCGGCGCCCTCATCCAGGCCCTCGACCTTCTGGCGCACGGAATCCATTGCCGTCAGCAAAAGCACCGGCACGGAATTTCCCCGCTGGCGGATGCGTCGCAAAACCTCCATGCCGCTCAGCAGCGGCAGATTGATATCGAGAACGATCGCCGCGAAATGCGAATGCGCCGCCGCCTCGAGACCGGATTCGCCGTCGCGCATCCAGTCGACTCCATAGGCGTGCTTTTCCAGCGCCTTCTTCAGCGATGACCCGAGGATATTGTCGTCTTCAACTAGCAGAACGCGCACGACCGACCTCACTTAGCCTTATATTTCATAGCCGATGTGAGCCGCAATTGGAGCGGCGATGTGGCAAAGCTATGACGGATCATTTCCGCCTGGCAAGAGCGCGGGCGTCCTGCATCTTTCAAACAGAGCGAAAATGCACCGCAATCCACCGGCAAAAACCGCTATCTCAGTTTCCGCATGGAGGCCTCCAGCACCTCGAAGATCCGGGGATCGGTCGACTGCGCGACGTTGAACCGCATGAAGCGTCCGGCCATATCCGAGAGGCTGAAAACATTGCCCGGCGCAAGGACGACGCCCTCGGCAAGGCAGGCACGCGCGACATCGGCAGCATCGAGCCCTTCCGGCAATCTGCACCAGAGAAACATCCCGGCTCGGGGCTTCAGCCATGGCACGATGCCGATCGCCTCCAACCGCGTCGATACCTCCGCCATGGTCTTGGCGAGCCGTACCCGCAAAGCCTCGACATGCTTGCGGTAGCTGCCATCCTTCAGCGAGAGATAAACGAGCTCGGCCGACAATTGGCCGCAACTGAAGCTGCTGGCGACCTTGAGATCGACAAGACCGTCGATCCAGTCCCGGCGCGCCGCGATGAAACCGCAGCGCACCGAGGCCGAAAGCGTCTTCGAAAAGCTGCCGATATGGATCACCCGGTCGAGCCCGTCATAGGCGGCAAGCCGCGGCGCCGGCACATCCTCGAAATCGGCGAAGATATCGTCCTCGATGATCGTCAGCCCAGCAGCATCCGCCAGCTTCAGCAGCCGATGTGCCGTCACGGGCGAGAGTGTCGCCCCCGTCGGATTGTGTATGGCTGAATTGGTGATGTAGAGCCGCGGCCTGTGCCGTTCGAGGATCTGCCCGAACAGTTCGACGTCCGGCCCCGTAGGCGTGAAGGGCACGGAGACGACATTGGCGCGATGCGCCCGCAAGAGCGCGTGAAAATTGAAATAGCAGGGATCGTCCACCAGAACGGTATCGCCGGGTTCCAGCAGGAAACGGCAGAGAAGATCGATCGCCTGCGTGCCGGATTCCGTCAGCAGGATCTGATCCGGCGGCACCGTGATGCCATGTTCGCCGAGACGGCGGGCGAGCAACTGCCGCAGCGGCGGCAGACCGAGCGGCGTCCCGTAATTGGCAAGCGCCCCCATATCTCCGCGCGCCATCGTTCGCATCGCCCTGCGCAACGCCGCCTGCGGCAGCCAGGAGGGTGGGAGCCAGCCGCAGCCGGGCTTCAGGACATCGTCGCCCACCTCGAGCGATTGCCTGGAGATCCATAGCGGGTCGACATTGCGATCCGATTTCGCTCCGGTCTCGGCCAGCGAAAGCGGCGGCAACGGGCCGCATACATAGAATCCGGCACCCGGCCGCGAGCGGATCGTGCCCTCTGCGGCAAGTCGCTCATAGGCCTCCACCACGGTGGAAACCGACACCTGCATCGTCTTTGCGAAGCCGCGCACGGAGGGAAGCCGCGCACCCGGCATCAGGCTGCGGGTAGCAATACGATCCGAAATCGCAGCCATCACCCCCTCGATGCGCGTGCCGCCGGCTGCGCGTGCCACCGACAGATCATCCATCCGTATTGCCTCTCATGCCATAACAGTTCCTATGAATTGTACTGCACCGTCTCTGGCTTGACCAGGCAAATACGCCGATACCGCGAAGATCAAGAAGGAGCATGCGCAATGGACAAGACGACGACAGGATGGATCTACGGTTTGACGGGAGTGGTGATTTTCAGTGGCTCGTTGCCGGCGACGCGGGTGGCCGTGATGGATTTCGACCCTCTGTTCCTGACCGTTGCCCGAGCCGCCATCGCCGGCCTCCTGGGTCTTGGCCTGCTGCTTGCCTTTCGTGAAAAGCGCCCGAGCCGCAGTGATATCACCTCACTCGCCATTGTGGCGCTCGGCTGTGTCGTCGGCTTTCCGTTGCTGACGGCGCTGGCGCTCAAGCATGTCACCTCGGCCCATTCAATCGTCTTCATAGGCCTGCTGCCGCTGGCAACCGCCATCTTCGGCGTGCTGCGCGGCGGCGAGCGGCCGCGGCCCGCCTTCTGGATCTTCTCCGCCATCGGCAGCGCCCTCGTCAGCGGCTATGCGCTGGCCCAGGGCATATCGGCTTCGCCGGTCGGCGATCTCCTGATGCTGGCTGCCGTGATCGTCTGCGGCCTCGGCTATGCCGAAGGCGCGGTGCTGTCGCGCCGGCTTGGCGGCTGGCAGGTCATCTGCTGGGCACTTGTCCTGTCGCTGCCCGTCACCATCGCGCTCTGCGTCATGACCATGCCGCACAGCGTCGACGGAATCGGTGGTCCTGCCTGGCTCGGCCTCATCTATGTCTCGCTCTTCAGCATGCTGATCGGCTTCGTCTTCTGGTATCGCGGGCTCGCCCAGGGCGGCATCGCAGCCGTCGGCCAGCTGCAGTTCCTGCAACCCTTCTTCGGCTTCGCACTTGCCGCAGCGCTCCTCAAGGAAAGCGTCAGCTGGTCAATGCTGATCGTAACGCTTGCTGTCGTCGCCTGCGTCGCCGGCGCACGAAAATTCGCCCATTGAGGCCGCTGCCTCGGCAAGAATACTACTGCCGCTTGATCTTCTAAACCGATCGGTCTATTAATAACCAATCGGTTTAGAAGGAGCCTGTCATCATGCCGACCCCACTCGTCCCGCCTTTCACCCGCGAAACCGCCATCGCCAAGGTCCGCATGGCCGAAAATGGCTGGAACAGCCGCGATCCCGAGCGTGTTTCCAAGGTCTATACGGAAGACAGCCAGTGGCGAAACCGCGCCGAATTCCCTCGCGGCCGCAAGGAGATCGTCGAATTCCTGACACGCAAATGGGCAAAGGAACTGGACTACCGGCTGATCAAGGAACTCTGGACCTTCGAAGGCAATCGCATCGCCGTTCGCTTTGCCTATGAGTGGCACGACGATAGCGGTCACTGGTTCCGCTCCTATGGCAACGAGAATTGGGAATTCGATGCCGAAGGCCTGATGCAGCGCCGTTTCGCCTCCATCAACGACATGCCGATCAGGGAGGAAGACCGGAAATTCCATTGGCCGCTCGGCCGCCGGCCGGACGATCACCCGAGCCTGTCGGATCTCGGCCTCTGAGATGGTGCGTACCGTCTTTGAAAAGCCGGATGCCATTGCCCTCGTTGCCGAAGTCTTCCGCGAGCTCGGCTACGAGGGCGCGTCGATGAGCGAGATCACCGCGCGCACGAAACTGTCGAAAGGCAGCCTCTATCACTTCTTTCCAGGCGGCAAGGAAGAGATGGCGGCGGAGATCATGGCCAATATCGACACATGGTTCGTCAGGGAGATGTTCGAGCCGCTCGAAAGGGAAGAACCACGCGCCGCCATTGCCCGCATGTGGGAGACGACGGACAGCTATTTCCGTTCCGGCCGCCGCGTCTGCCTGATCGGCGCCTTCGCGCTCGACGAAACGCGCGATCGCTTTTCCGCCGCCATCCGCGGCTATTTCCATCGCTGGATCGAAGCGCTTGCCCGGGCTCTGCGGAAAATCGGCCTGCCCGATACGGAGGCGAAGGCGCTCGCCGAAGAGGCCATCGTCGGCATCCAGGGCGCGTTGACGCTTGCGAGAGCCCTCGGAGACGATGCGATTTTCGGCAGAACCCTGAAAAGGCTGGAACAGCGAATGGAATCAGCGCTTCGATAGGCGATGCGACCAGCGCGAATCACCTCCCGCCATGGCGTTCAGCGCCTGGCGGAGATGGCTGATCGGCAGGCTTGACGCTTCAAGTCAGCCGAAAGCTGCGACGCTGCCCTCAAGAATTGGGGATGGACTGCGGATAAGACCATGATCTTAAACAATCCTCCACAAATGCATGGCAATGTTAACCATGTTTGATTTGCAACTATCCAGGCTCCTATGCTCAGCAGGGAACGGGAGCGCCGAGGAGACGGATAGACGATGCTGCAACAGGTAAACGACACCGACGATGCGCTGATCGACCAACTGCAACGTTCGGCGTTCGACTATTTCATGCTCCACACCAATCCCGAAAACGGGCTGGTGGCGGATACATCGATCAAGACGAGCCATTGCAGCATCGCCGCGGTCGGCTTCGCGCTGTCGAGCTATCCGGTCGCCGTCGAGCGTGGATGGATCAGCCGCGCCGATGCGGCCAAACGGGTGCTGGCCGCTCTCGATTTCTTCGCCAACAGCGACCAGGGCACCGAGCGTGGCGCCACCGGCCATCGCGGCTTCTACTATCACTTCCTCTATATGGAGACAGGCAACCGCGCCTGGAACAGCGAGCTTTCGACCATCGATACCGGTCTTCTATTGATCGGCGTTCTGACGGCGGCAGCCTATTTCACCGGAAACAGTCAGGTCGAGCGCGACCTCCGCAAGCAGGCAAAATTCCTCTACGAACGCTGCGACTGGCATTGGGCGCTGAACAAGGGCCAGACGATCAGCATGGGCTGGAAGCCGGCCAGCGGTTTCCTGCGCTGGCGCTACCAGGGCTATGACGAGGCAATCTTCCTCTATGTGCTGGCGCTCGGCTCGCCCACGCATCCCATTCCGCCATCGAGCTACGACGCCTTTGCCTCGACCTATACCTGGATGATGTTCAAGGACACGCCCTTCCTCTATGCGGGGCCGCTGTTCATCCACCTCTTCTCGCATGCCTGGATCGATTTTCGTGGCATCCGCGACAAGCATGTCGCCGACAAGGATACCGATTACTTCCGCAATACGCAGACGGCGATATCAGTGCAGCGCGACTACACCGAACGCAATCCCGGCCATTTCGCGGGCTATACGAAGGATATCTGGGGCCTTTCCGCCTGCGACGGCCCAAACCCGACGGGCACCAAGCACAGCCTGCGCTATGCCCCGAAGGTCTTCGGCTATGCCGCCCGCGGCGCACCGCTTGGCCCGGACGACGGCACCATCGCCCCCTGGGGACCGCTATCCTGCCTCGCTTTCGACCGCCAGGCCGCACTCGACGGCACGCGGGCACTGCTTTCGACCTATCCCAACCTGCTGCTCGACGGCCGCTTCCCCGGCGGCTTCAATCCGAGCGTCAAGGGTCCCGGTCCGGAAGGCTGGGTGGACGATCGCTCCGTCGCCATCGACCAGGGCCTGCTGGTCATGATGATCGAAAACGCTCGTACCGGCATGATCTGGAACCTGATGCGGCAATCGCCGATCCTCCGCACCGGCCTCGAACGCGCCGGCTTCACCGGCGGCTGGCTGAACGAAAAGCCTGCGATCGCTTGATTTTTTGATCGTGGGTAGCCATCAGGCATCCTCGTTAACGTAGCGACTACCTGCCTGGCCCCTCACCCTAACCCTCTCCCCGTGAGCGGGGCGAGGAGACGAACGAGTCAAACCGCTACCCTCTTCGCACATCGACACATTGCTTTGCGCGATAACTCCCTCGCCCCGCTCACGGGGAGAGGGCTGGAGTGAGGGGCCGTGCACCGGATCACGACAAAGCCACGCTCACCTGTCCATCATCTTGAGCAGCCTTCAAAGCCTCTCTATCGCCGCTATCACTTCATCCTCGACGGTGATCCCCTCCGCCAATGCAAGGCGCCGCGAACTCTGACCGCGTCGCCCCGGCAGGCGGACATTGGGATCGCGGGTGATCTCACCTGCCAGCAAAGCCAGCCGCTGCGCCGTATCGGCCGCGCTCGTGGCCGCCGGATTGATCGCGATGATCGTATGGCCGAGCGCGGGTGGCGCACCCTTGTCGTCGAAGAGCGAGGAGGCCTCGAAGGCATAATTGGCGCCGGTCAGGCCGGCCGCCAGAATTTCGACCATGAGAGCGAGTGCCGCCCCCTTGGCATCGCCGGCTGGAACCATCGTGCCGGCAAGCGCCTCTTCGGCGTCGGTGGTCGGCTTTCCCCCGCGATCGAAAGCCCAGTCGGCGGGGATCGAGGCGCCCTGCTGCCGCGCGGCCATCACCTTGCCGCGCGCCACCTTCGACAGCGCCAGATCGATCACGATCGGATCGTCCCCCGGAAGCGGCGCGGCAAAGGCGATCGGGTTGGTGCCGAAGACCGGCGTCTTGCCGCCCCAGGGTGCCATGGATGCCGGCGCATTGGCGACCATCAGCGCCACCAGTCCCTGATCGGCAAACCGCTCCACTGTCAGGCCCATGACGCCGGCATGGTGCGATCGGCTGATGGCGGCAAGCGCAATCCCCTGCTCGCGGGCAATCGTGGGAAGCTCGGCAACGGCAAGATCGAGCGCGGGATAGGCGTAGCCATTGCCGGCATCGATGCGCAGCACAGCTGGAAAGGGCCGGCTCATCTGTGGCGTGGCAAAACCATCGGTCTTGCCGACCCTGGCCTGGCCAGCATAGGCAGGGACGCGGCGCAGACCATGGCCACCCTGCCCGGCAGCCTCCGCCGCGACGAGCGCGACAGCCACGGAACGGGCATTTTCGGCACTCACCCTGCTTCGCTGCAACGCCTCCACTACAAGCGTTTCGGCTTCGGCGAGCGACAGATGCATGAGAGGAGACCTTGAAAAATGAGGCGGATAAAAGACTTTCTACGCCCTCATCCGCCCCATCGCAATGCAGCAAAAACTCTGTCTCATTGTTCCTTTACGCATCCCGGGCGGAAAACCGTTGCGCACTTTTCCTGGAAATGCTCCTGCTATGCGACGTCGAACTTGACGCCCTGGGCCAGAGGCAGCGTACGGCCGTAGTTGATCGTATTGGTGGCCCGACGCATATAGGCCTTCCAGGCATCGGAGCCGGACTCGCGCCCGCCACCCGTTTCCTTCTCGCCGCCGAATGCGCCGCCGATCTCGGCGCCGGAGGGACCAAGATTGACGTTGGCGATACCGCAATCCGAACCGCGCGCCGACACGAAAGTCTCCGCTTCCCGCATGTCGTTGGTAAAGATCGACGAAGACAAGCCCTGCGGCACGGCGTTATGCAGCGCCAAAACCTTGTCGAAATCGCTGTACTTCATGACATAGAGGATCGGCGCGAAGGTTTCCTGCTCGACCGGGCCGGTCTGTTCGGGCATTTCGACCAGAGCCGGACGGACGTAAAAGGCGTCGGCAGAAGCGTTTTCGACACGCTCGCCGCCAGTCACCGTGCCGCCGGCCGCCCTCGCTGCGGCAAGCGCCGACTGCATGCGGTCGAAGGCCTGCTTGTCGATCAGCGGGCCAACGAGGGTTCCTGCTTCAAGCGGGTTGCCGATCGTCACCGAACCATAGGCCTTCTGCAGGCGCGGAACGAGCTGGTCATAGACGCTGTCATGGACAAAGAGACGACGCAGCGTCGTGCAGCGCTGGCCGGCCGTGCCCATTGCGGAAAAGGCGACGCCGCGCAGGGTAAGGTCGAGATCGGCCGTCGGGCAGACGATGGCGGCATTGTTGCCGCCGAGCTCGAGGATGGCCCGGGCGAACCGGCCGGCAAGGCGCGGGCCGACCGCCCGGCCCATCGCCGTCGAGCCGGTCGCGGAAACCAGCGGCACTTGGCGATGATCGACCAGCAACTCGCCGAGATCGCGGCCACCGATCAACAGCGTCGAAAGATTGGCCGGAGCCTCGCCACCCTCGGCGACGTAGCGCTTTAGCGCCTTTTCAAACAAAGCCTGCACGGCAAGCGCCGTCAGCGGCGTCTTTTCCGATGGCTTCCAGATGGTGGAATTGCCGCAGACGATGGCGAGCGCCGCATTCCACGACCAGACGGCAACCGGGAAATTGAAGGCGGAGATGATGCCGATCGCTCCCAGCGGATGCCAGCTTTCCATCATCCGGTGTTCAGAACGCTCGGTGGCAATGGTCAGGCCATAAAGCTGGCGAGAAAGACCAACGGCAAAATCGCAGATGTCGATCATCTCCTGCACTTCGCCGAGACCTTCGGAGGTGATCTTGCCGACTTCGATAGACACGAGGCGACCAAGCGCCGCCTTGCCGGCACGCAGCTCCTCGCCGAGCAGGCGGATCAGCTCGCCGCGCTTCGGCGCCGGCACATTGCGCCATGCAAGAAACGCCTCATGCGCCGCCGCGATCGCACCCTTCGCCTCACCAGCTGAATGCTCCTTCAGCCGGCCGATCTCGGCGCCCGTCACCGGAGAGATGACGGCAAGCGTTCCGCCGGTGTAGCGATCAGCCGATACGCCAAGCTCCGTTAGTATCGCCTTGGTTTCGGCAGCAAGATCTGATGTCGCGGTCATCTTGTTTCCTCTTCCCGTGATGCTGGTTCGTTGACTGTTCTATCTATTGTCTCGCAATTCCGGACGGAAAACCGCTGCGCACTTTTCCTGGAATTGCTTCAGACCCGAGCGCCGACGAAATGGGCGGCCTGGGCGCCTGCCTCGTACCACATTTCCTTTGCCGCCCTGAAGCTCGGCTCGACGATGTCGGTCACCGGCAGCGGCAGATCGGCCTCGGAAATCTGCCCGAGAATATGGCCGGCAAGCACCTTGCCGAACACGGTGCCCGGCGCGATGCCGCGGCCATTGTAGCCGGAGAAGCCGACGACATTCCGGTCCAGCTTGTGGAAACGCGGCAATGCATTGTCGGTCATGCCGATCTTGCCATACCATTCGCATTCGAACGGGATGTCGCCGAGCTGCGGAAAAAGCTTTCTGATCGACCGCCGCGCCCAGCTTTTGTGGATGGCAAGACCGGTATTGCGCAAAGCGCCGACGCTGCCGAAGACGAGCCGGCCGGCTTGGTCCATGCGGAAGGACGAGAGCACTTCCTTGGTATCCCAAGCACCCTCACGCCCCGGCAGCACGGATTTACTGAGGTTGTCGCCGAGCGGCACGGTGGCGAAATTGAAATAGGGCAGATGCACCTGTTCGTTCCTGATCGCCTCCCAGGGACCGGTACTGTAGGCATCCGTCGCGACGACAATCCAGTCGGCGCTGACCTTGCTGCGGTCAGTCGAAACCACCCATTTCGCGCCGCTTCTCTCCGTCGAGGTCACATGGCTGCCAGTATGGATTGTAACGCCTGCTTTCACCACGGCATGGGCAAGGCCTCGGGCATAGGCAAGCGGCTGCAGCGTGCCGGCACGCATGTCGAGCAGTGCGCCCGCATAAGCCGAACTGCCGATGCGACGTTCCGTCTCCCGCGCGTCGAGCACTGTGACCGGCGCGCCGCGCTTGCTCCACTGGCGGGCACGCTCCTCGATTTCCTTCAATCCCTCCGGCCCGACTGCGCAATGCAGCGTACCGTTGCGCTCGAGCTCACAGGCGATGCCGTGCTTGTCGATCAGCTCCATGACCAGCTTCGGCCCGTTGCCGAGCAGCTCGAGCAGGCGCTCGCCATGAACGGAGCCAAGTTCGCCGGGAAGATCGTCCGGCATCACCCACATGCCGGCATTGATGAGGCCGACATTACGCCCGGCACCGCCAAAGCCGATTTCATTGGCCTCCAGCAACACGACATTCGTGCCGGCTTCCGCCAGATGCAGCGCCGTCGAAAGACCGGTATAGCCACCACCGACCACCACGACATCGGCAGATATCTCGCCAGAAAGCGGCTTCGTTGCCGGCGGCAAGGGGGCGGTCTTTTCCCAGAGACCATGGGAGCGTGGGTCATTCAGCATGAAATCGGTCCAATCGACAGAGATAATCGCGCCAATCTAGCGCTGTGCGCGAAGTTGCGGAAGCGGCAAGAGCGACATCCGATGGACATAGCATGATGCCGAAAAATCATCCGCTCTGGAGAAAAACTTGCATGGCGACAGCGCTTTCGACCATTATAGAGGAAAAGCCGATCGCCATCGCGGTCGCAGCCAAAAGCAGGACATCCTCATGAAGCCCATTTTCGTTCAGCTCCAATGCTCTCCCGGCAAGACCTACGAGGTCGCCGACGCGATCTACCAGACGGAGCTGGTTTCGGAGCTGTATTCCACCAGCGGCGACTACGACCTGCTGATGAAGGTCTACATCGCCGAGGAGCAGGATATCGGCAAATTCATCAACGACCACATCGCCAATATCCCCGGCATCATCCGCTCGCTGACGACGCTGACCTTCCGAGCGTTCTGAGAGGTCCGGATTTCGGGCCGATACATCATCTCATTCGAAATTGCCCCTCACCCCAGCCCTCTCCCCGTTTTTGACGGGGAGAGGGAGTTTACTGGGTGCTGTAGTCGGGGCACAAATGCAGCACAAACACCGAAATAGTCCCCTCTCCCCGCAATGCGGGGAGAGGGTTAGGGTGAGGGGTATGGCACAATAGTCCAGCATCATCACATTCCCCCGGCGCGCTTGTCCTTCTCGCTGCATATCGCCCCCACATTAACCCTCTTGCCCGAAACACAACGCTCGCCGACCCGCGATTAAACCCTTTTTAACCGACCCAATGATCTGCTTTGCCGACTGATCAACGGGCGGCGCGCTGCAGCGCCGGATTGCCGGCGCGTGGCGCGGTATAGAGGTCGAGGGTGGATCGATGACATCGGCTGTTGCGGATAATCAGGCAAACAAGCACACCGGGCCGCTGATCGTGCATGTCGTGCGCCAGTTCCTGCCGAACAAGGGCGGTTTGGAAGACGTCGTTGCCAATCTCTGCCGCCAGCTGGTCGCACGCGGCTACCGCGTGCGCGTCGTCACCTGCAACAGCCTGTTTTCCGATCCCGGCCGGGAGCTCGCGGAACACGAAACCATCGACGGCATCGAGATCGTCCGCATTCCCTGGTCCGGCTCCAGCCGCTATCCGCTAGCGCCGAAAGTCTTCCGCCATCTGGCCGATGCCGACCTCGTTCATGTCCACGCCGTTGATTTCTTCTTCGACGCATTAGCCTGGGGCAAGCTGATGCATGGGAGACCGATGGTTGCCACCACCCATGGCGGCTTCTTCCACACGCAGAAATATGCCGCCATCAAGAAGATCTGGTTCAACACGGCAACGCGGCTTTCCGCCCTCGGCTACGCCTCTCTCATCTGTTGCAGCCAGTCCGACGCGCGGCTCTTTGCGCAGATTGCCGAAAGCCGTGTCCGCCTCATCGAAAACGGCGCCGACGTCGGCAAGTTTTCCAATTGCGCCGCCCTGGAAGCCCGCCGCCGCGTCGTCACCATCGGCCGCTTCTCGGTCAACAAGCGGCTCGACCATCTGCTCGATGTCATGAAGGTGCTGGCGGCCCGCCATGAAGACTGGCATCTCGACATTATCGGCGCTGCATCGGATCTCGATCGGCCAATGCTGGAACATGAAATCGCGGCGCGCGGCCTGGAGCACAACGTCGCGCTGCATGTATCGATCGACGAAGGAGCGATCCGCAATATCATCGCCCGCGCCTCGCTCTTCGCCTCGGCCTCGGAATATGAGGGCTTCGGTCTGGTGGCGATCGAAGCCATGAGCGCCGGTCTGCTGCCGGTACTGAACGCCAACGAAGCCTATAAGGCGATGGCCGAAACCCATCCTGCCCTGATGCTTTCGGATTTCGCCGATCCGGAAGCAGCCGCCGATACCCTGACAGCAGCCTACGAGCGCCTTGAGGCCGACGACCTCAGCTTGCGGCAGGAACTGTTGCGCGATGCCCGCGCCTATGCATGGGATGAAGTCGCCCAGCGCTACATGGACGTCTATGCCGAGACGCTGACGCCGAAGGGCAAGTCGCCTCAGCTCCTGCGCCAGCGCGGCCAGGTGGCATAACCTTCGAGAATGCCCATCAGCCAGGCACGCTTGTAGCGGGCCGCATCGAGGTTGAAACGCGCGAGCGCCGCCAGCCAACCGGCGACCGGGCGAAACAGTCGGTAGCCGACATAGTAAAAGGGAAAGGCCTGCTTGCGCATCAGCGCGCCGAAGCCGCGTCCATATTTGCGCGCCCGCTCCACCTGCCGCGGTCCATATTCGCTGGTGACCTGATCGTGATGGACGATGAGCTCGGGAAAGAACATCGCTCGTCTGCCGGCGGCAAGCGCGCGCAGCAGGAAATCCGCCTCTTCGCCACTCTGGAACGGCGATTCCGAACCGACGCCGAGATCCTCGTCGAAGCCGCCGATATCAACCAGTGCTGCACGGCGCACGAAGATACCATTGGAGTTGCCGCACTTCAGATAGTTCCACCGCGTCAGCGCAAGTCGCGTCTCACCCGTCGGGCTGACGGAGGCCAGGCCTTCGGCATCGAGGGTGCGGCCGGTGATAATCGCCAGCTCCGGATGGGCTGAAAACAGCGTCGCAGCCGTCGAAAGCGTGTCGTCCTCATACCAGCAGTCATCGTCGGGAAAACACACATAGTCGCCCTCTGCGACCGCCATGCCGTTGTTGCGTGCCCGCGAAAGCCCTTTCGGCGAGTGGACGTGACGAATGAGGAAGGAAGAGGAAAAGCCGTCGATAAGCGCCAGCAGTCGGTCGTCCGCATTCTGATCGACGACGATGACCTCGAAATCCTTATGACTCTGCCCAGCCAGCGAACGGAATAGCCGCTCCAGCTGGTCGAACCGATCGACCGTGCAGACGATGAGGCTGAACACTAGAACCCTCCGCACAAGTCCCGGGGGACGGCCAATATCAGAGAGAAAGAATATTAGCCGAAGTAAAAAACGAACTTAGTGCAGCATTAAACCCTAAATATTAAGGCATATGAAATAGAGCTGACGCTATCCCCACGAAGAGCCGGATATGTGCGATAGGTTCCGGCAACTTGAGGAACGGTCAGTCTTCATGACGAAGAGCATAATGGCAAATTCGGTTTTGAACGCAGCGGCGGGATTGACCCTGCTCGCGACCGGCTTTGCCTGTTCGATCATCGCGGCGCGCCTGCTCGGCCCGGAGGCCAACGGCATCATCGCCTTTTCCCTGTGGCTGACGACGACCGGCGCGCTGATCGCCGAGCTTGGTGCCGGCGTTACCCTGCTGCGCATCCTGCCGCAATTGAAGGGGAACGGCTATTCTACTGAAGAACGGTTGGGTTTTGCCGCTTATCTCCTGCAACCGACGATTCTCGCAACCGGAATTCTGCTTCTCGGCTACGCCGCCTATTATTGGGATACGGAGCGATTGCATTGGGCCGGCGACGCGTCCGCAGTCATTGCCATAACAGGCGTCTTCTTCGTTCTTCAGTCTCTCGGCGCCTACAGCAAGAACTATCTGATCGGCGAGCAGCAGGTCGGCGCGTTCCTGCGCATCACCGTGATAAGTTCGGTGCTGCAGCTCGTTACCGTCCTCTTCGGCGCGATTTTCTTCGGCGTCAGCGGTGCGCTTGCCGGTTACGCGATCGGTCAGCTGCCGATGTTCATCGCAACACTCAGGATTGCGATCGCCCGTAAGAACAGCTGCGGCGTCGGCCTTTCCGCTCTGATCAGTTCATCGCTCATTCTCTCGATCGAGCTCGTCAACAGCTCCGTCTTCCTCAATCGCATCGAACTTTTGTTCCTGCAGCGTTATTGGGGTATCGAAGCGGTTGGCTTTTACGCCGTCGGCCTGTCGCTCGCCAACCTCGCGCTGCAGCTGCCCGTACAACTGAGCGGCAGCCTCTTGCCCTATTATTCCGAACAGATGCACGCGCGGGAATCGGACAAACTGCCAGTCGAAGTCTTTGCCGGCGTGGCGCGCAGCATCGCCTATATCACCCTGCCGATGAGCTTCGGCCTGGCGGCCATCTCGCCCGAGCTCGTCGTGACGATCTTCGGCCCGGCCTTTGCGCCGAGCGGCGGTATGGTGGCGCTGCTGTCCCTGACTGCCGTACCCTATGTCTTCATGCAGATCTGTACACAGTATCTTTATTCGCTCGATCGCGTGCGCGAACGCACCGTCATTGGCGTCGTCGCCAGCGTCATCATGGTCATCGGCTGCGTCATCGCCGTACCCTTTTACGGAGGCGAGGGTGCGGCGCTGGTCCGTCTGCTCGCCTTTGTCGCCCTGTGCCTGATGACGGTACGCCGCATGGAATTCGAAGGATCGACGCGCGGTATGCTCATCAACCTTGCAAAAGTCACGGTTGCTGCCATTCTGTGCGCGGTTGCAGCCTATGGTTTTGTTCAGGCGCTGACCGGTGTCGCAGGTCTCATAAGCGCCATCATCGCCGGCGCGCTGGCCTATGGCATCGCGCTCAGAATGCTGAAAGCCGTTCCAGCCGAAGATATCGAGGTCATGCAGAAGATCGCGACGCGATTGCCCGCACGTATCAATCCGATTGCCACTCAGGCTCTGGCCCTATTGGCCCCGCGCCGAATGTGAGGAGACTAGCATGGCTGGTTGGGGAGCCGCCGAAGAAAAAGACAAAGGAAGGCGGCTAAGATCGGCAGCGACCCCGGTAACCTTCGCCGGAACGGTCGGCCTGTTCACATCGGCCATGGCACCTTCACGCGGCACCGCCGTCCTGTTTCTCAGCCCCTGGGGGTTCGAGGAAATGTGCGTGCGCAAGTTCTGGCGGATTCTGGCCGAGGATCTCGCTGATATCGGCGTTGCCAGCCTGCGTTTCGATTATGCCGGCACCGGCGATGCGCTCGACCTCACCGATGAAGGCAAAGGCCTGGAGCCTTGGCAGGAAACCGCTCTCGCGGCAGCTGCAAAACTCAAGGTGCTTTCCGGCTGTGAACGGCTGGTCCTTGTCAGCCAGGGTCTCGGCGGAACCATCGCCGCCACTCTCGCCGAACATATTCCCGGTATTGACGGCCTCGCCTTTCTCGCGCCCGTCATCTCCGGCCGGGCCTATCTGCGCGAGCTGACCGTCTGGTCGAAGATGATCGACGAGAGCATGGGGCTGCCCGAAGCGCAGCGTCAGACGGAGGGTGTCACCGTCGCCAGCCTGCGCATGCCCGATAGCGCCGCCGATGCAGTCAGGAGGCTGAACCTCATGACGCTCGATCGGCTGGGCACCACAAACTGCCTCGTGCTGACGCGCCCCGGCCGTCCTGGAGACGCCGACTTCGCGCGTCATCTCGAAACGCTCGCTACCCAAGTCACGCAGGCCTCCTACGATGGTTATGACGATCTCGTCTCGAACCCAACCATCGCCACCATGCCGACGACAGCCGCCCGGAAAATAGTCGAATGGGTGCAGTCGGTCGCCGCCGAAACCAGTGAGATCGCATCGATCGATCTTGCGCCGCCGGCAACAGAGCCCCTCACCGGCGAAGACTTTCGCGAGACACCGCTACGCTTCGGCACGGAAAACCGCATGTTCGGTATTCTCTGCGAACCGCGGGGTATTGCGCGCACGGGCGCGACCGCGCTGCTCCTGACGACAGCCTATGACCGAAGCGCCGGCTGGGGCCGGATGTCGGTCGCCATGGCGCGCGCGCTTGCCCGCGACGGCATTGCCTCGCTGCGTTTCGATACGGCCAATGTCGGCGACAGTCCGCCGCTTTCCGATGCTCCGGAACAGGTACTCTATTCCCGCGAACAACATCGGGATGTCGCCGAGGCGCTGGATCTTCTGGAGAGCCGGCATCTGCTGCCGGCCTATGTGGTGGGGCGCTGCAGCGGCGGCTATCTCGCCTTTCAGGCAGCGTTGCGCGACGCCCGTTGCGGCGGCCTCATCACGGTCAATCCCTACAGCTTCCATTGGGACGAGAGCCGATCGGTCGATGAAGCCCTGCGCTTCGCTCCCCGATCGCTCGAGACCTATGGCCGCAAGCTCCTGCAAATGGAGACGCTGAAGCGGCTCTTCGGCGGCCAGATCGATGCGAGAAGCGCCATATGCAACGTGGCGACCGGGCTCGGCCGGCGGGCGATACGATCGGCTCGCCAGCTGCTCGGTGCGTTCCCTATCTTCTCTGCGGCGCAAGGACCTGTGCTGAGCGGTTTCCGTACGCTCGCCAGACGCGGCGTCGACATGTCCCTGATCTACAGCGCCCACGATATTGGCCTCGACCACCTGCATGACCAGTTCGGCGAGAACGGCGCCGGCCTGAAGCATTTTCCGGATATACGCCTCACCATCATCCCCGAAGCGGACCACAATCTGACCCCGCCCTATGCGCGCAAGGTGTATCTGAGAGAGGTCAGGGAGATGGGTCTGAGGCTCGGCAACAGATGAGACCCTGGCCGGAAAACCGCCGGAAATGTTCGCCATATCCGATACTTGCTGTATAGTCGCTGCATGAGGCTCCTGATCGTCGAAGACAACCGCGAACTGGCGTCCTGGCTCGGCAAGGCGCTGCGTCAGGCGCAATATGTCGTCGACATCGCCTATGATGGCGAAGATGCCGAGCACATGTTGAAAGTCGCCGCCTACGCCATCGTCATCCTCGACCTGTCGCTGCCGAAAATGGACGGGCTGACGCTGCTCAAGCGCTTGCGCCAGAGTGGCAACAAGGTACCGGTCATCATTCTGACGGCCAATGCCAGCCTCGATGGCCGGGTCGCCGGCCTCGACAGCGGCGCCGACGATTATCTGGCAAAACCCTTCGAGATTGCCGAGCTCGAAGCTCGCATACGGGCTGCCGTGCGCCGTGGTCATGACCGTGCCGCGCCTGAGATCGCCGTCGGCGACCTGGTATTCGATGGCGGCACGCGACAATTCTATCTGGCCGGAGAATCCCTGGCGTTGACGCCGCGCGAGCACGCCGTGCTCGAACATCTCGTCATGAAGGCTGGCACGACCGTCACCAAGGCGACGCTCTCGGAAAGCGTCTTCGGCTTCGATGATCTTGCCGACACCAGCGCCATCGAAATCTATGTGCATCGCGTCCGCAAGAAGCTCGAAGGCAGCACCGTGCAGATCGCAACGCTACGCGGCCTCGGCTATCTCCTTCGCCATGCACAATGACGAGGCTTCACCACTCACGGGAATCCTCAGCCGCGCCGTCGGCGCGGTGAAGACGAGCCTGCGGGCGCAGCTTTTGGCCTGGGTCGTGCTGACCCTGATCGGCGCCATCTGCATCAACCTCTATCTAAGCTTCCGTTCGGCCGACGCGACGGCCAATCTCGTCACCGATCATACGCTCCTCGCCTCTGCACGCGTGATCGCCGAGGCCGTGCGCGTCGATGCCAACGGCACGGTGCAGATCGACATTCCGCCCGCCGCATTGGAAATGTTCGATACAGGCTATGGCGATCGTGTCTTCTATAAGGTCGTGACCGCATGGGGAAATCTCGTCGCGGGCTTCCCCGACCTGCCGCGGCCGGAGCGTGACAGCATCGGCGAAGACAGGACCTTTCGGACCGACGGCGTCCGCGTGCTCATGCTGAGCCATCCCGTTGTTGGCCTCGATCAGGACAGCACCATTTCCGTCGCGGTTGCCGTCACGCACAACAGCCAGGATGCCATGCGCCGCCGGCTGTGGCTCTCGGATTTCACCAAGCAGCTGGCCCTCGTCCTGCTCGCCGGCCTGGTGACCATCATTGGTCTGCAGCGCGGCCTTGCGCCGGTGCTGCGGCTGCGCGATGCCGTGCGCGAGCGCGGCCGCCAGCGTCTCGATCCGCTCGACCCCCATATGGTGCAGAACGAGCTTCGGCCGCTCGTCCATGCCCTCAACGATCATATGGAGCGGGTGCAGAACCAGATGGCCGCGCAGCGCCGCTTCGTTTCGAACGCCGCCCATCAGCTGCGCACGCCGCTGGCGCTGATTTCGACGCAGGCGAGCGTCGCTGCCCGCGAGACGGACAATATCAGACGCGACGAGGCGCTGACGGCGCTGCGCTCCAGCACACGGCAAGTCACGCGGCTTGCCAGCCAGCTCCTCACATTGTCTCGTGCCGAGCACGGCAGCCGGCGACCACGCAACGACACGATCGACCTCGCCGAAACCGCCAGACGCGTGCTGGAAACGCTCGCCGAGGAAGCCTTGCGCCGCAATATCGACCTGGGTCTCGAGGCGAGCGAAAAGCCGGTCTGCGTCGAGGGCGACGGCACCATGCTGCGCGAAATGCTGGTCAATCTTATCGACAATGCCTTGCGTTACACGCAGGACGGCGGCCGCGTGACTGTTGGCGTTGAACAGGAAGACGACACGGCGCTTTTATGGGTCGAAGACAATGGCCCGGGCATTCCCGAGGCCGAGCGCGCCCATGTGTTCGAACGCTTCTACCGCATCATGGGCACGGAGCCGGAAGGCAGCGGCCTGGGACTTGCCATCGTCCGCGAGGTCGTCGACGGCGCCGGCGGTTCCGCCGCCCTCGCCGATGCCGCCGGCGGCGGCCTGCTGGTCAGTGTTCGGCTGCCGGCGGTTTGAAAGTACAAGCGGCGGTGATGGCGAGATAGTCCCCTCTCCCCGCGAGCGGGGAGAGGGAGTTTCTTGTGCGTGCAACAAAAAAGGCCGGGCAAGATGCCCGGCCCCTGGCCTTGGGAGGTACCAGAAATGAACGCTTAGTGCGTGTCGAGGCTCTGCTGCGGACGCCAGCGGGTGATGCGGTTTTCGATGAGCGTCATCACATATTCGGCGCCGAGCGTGACGACCATCACCAGGATGATCGCGGCATAGAGGCCGGCGGCATCATAAGTGCCCTTGGCGATCGAGATCAGGTAGCCGATACCGGCCAGCGATCCGACGAACTCGCCGACGATGGCGCCGATGATGGCGAAGGAGAAGGAGATGTGCAGGCTTGCAAAAATCCAGCTCATCGCCGACGGCAGGATGACGTTGCGGGTCACCTGCCAGTTGGAGGCGCCGAGGATGCGGGCATTGGCGATCATGTTGCGGTCGGCTTCGCGGACGCCCTGGAAGGCATTGGCGAACACGACGAAGAACACCATGATAAAGGCGAGCGCCACCTTGGACGGCAGGCCGAGACCCATGATCATCACGAAGATCGGCGCGAGAACGACGCGCGGAATCGAATTGATCGCCTTGATGTAGATCGACAGGATATCGGAAGCGAGCTTGTTGCGGCCAAGGGCGACGCCGACGAGAACGCCGGTCACCGAGCCGATGATGAAGCCGATCAGCGCTTCTTCCATGGTGACACCGAGATGATACCAGAGCGAGCCGCTCTCGGTGCCTTCGGTGATCCAGTCCCAGAGGCGCAGTGCGATGCCATAGGGGCTCGAATAGAAGAACGGATCGATCCAGTGTAGGTCGGAGGCAAGCTGCCAGAGGCCGAGGATGGCGAGCAGAATGCCGATCTGCCAGGCCTTGACGACATACTTGCGACGAGCGAGCGCCTTCAGCGCCGCAGCTTCGATTTCCGCGTCCGAGGTGCCGGCACGGAAGATCGGGGCATTGCCTGTTTCGAGGGCTGTGTTTGCCATGATCAATCCTCCCTTATGCCGCTTCAGCGGCACGGCGATAGCTGGTTTCGACCTCTTCGCGCAGGTCGTCCCAGATCGTCTTGCAATAATCGATGAAGTTCTGCTCGTAGCGGATCTCCGAAACGACGCGCGGTCGCGGCAGGTCGATCGTGTAGACCGATTTCACCGTCGCCGGGCCGGCAGTCAGCACATAGACCTTGTCGGCAAGCGCCACGGCTTCTTCGAGATCGTGCGTCACGAAAACGACCGATGCCTGGCGTTCGGCCCAGAGCTTCAGCAGTTCTTCATGCATGACCGTGCGGGTCTGTACGTCGAGGGCCGAGAAGGGCTCGTCCATCAGCAGGATTTCCGGCTCGTTGATGAAGGTCTGCGCCAGCGAAACGCGCTTGCGCATGCCGCCCGAGAGCTGATGCGGATAGTGATGCAGGAACTTCGAGAGGCCGACGCGGGCGAGCCAGTCCTTGGCCATCTTCTCGGCCTCGGCCTTCGACTTGCCGCGAAACAGTGGGCCGGCCATGACGTTTTCGATGACGTTCTTCCAGGGGAAGAGCGCATCCGTCTGGAAGGCGAAGCCGACGCGAGGGTCGATGCCGTTGACCGGGCCGCCCATCAGGCGAACTTCGCCGGCGCTCGGCTTGGCAAGGCCGGTGACGAGGTTGAGCGTCGTCGACTTGCCGCAGCCCGTCGGTCCGACAACAGCGACGAATTCGCCGCGTTCGACGGTCATGTTGAAATCGCGCAGTGCGGTCAGCGATTTGCCGGTCGGCGATACGAAACGGCGGCTGACATTGATGAGCTCGATCGCCGGTGCGCGGCGTTCATCCTGTTGCATGGTGCTGATCCTGACGCGTGCCTTCAGGGCGTGCACGCAAAGCCCAGTGAACTGCAAAGTCTTTTGAACTGCCGCTTCCGGAACCTGTTTGAAAACTGGCCGGAAGCGGCGTTCTGACTGCTTACTTGACGTTCTTGACGAATTCCGTCGTGTAGGTCTTCGACAGATCGATCGTCTTGCCCTTCACGTTCTTCGAGAACTGCGAGAGCACGGCGAGAACCGTCTTCGGACCATCTTCCGGCATCACGCCGTCGGCCGTGAACATTTCCTTGCCGGCGTCGAGAGCCTTGATGTAGCCGTCCTTGTCGCCGACGTAGAAGTCCTTCGGCATCTTGTCGGCAATTTCGGCGGCGGAATGCGTATTGATGAAGCGCAGCGTCTTGACGAAAGCATTCGCCAGCTTCTGCACTTCGTCCTTATGCGCATCGACCCATGCGGCATCCATATAGAGCGATGCGGCCGGATAGGTACCGCCGAGCGCAGCTTCGGTGCCCTTCAGCGTGCGCAGATCGACGAGGATCTTGGCTTCGCCGGTCTTCAGCAGGCGCGAGATCGTCGGCTCGGTGGTCATGCCAACCTGGATGGCGTCCTGCTGCATCGCGGCGATGAAGGTCTGGCCGGCACCGACCGGAACAGGCGTGATGTCGGCCGGCGAGAGACCAGCCTTCGACGCCATGTAGAGCGTCAGGAAGTTGGTCGACGAGCCGAGGCCGGTGACGCCGGCGCGCTTGCCCTTCAGATCGGCGAAGGACTTGATATCCGGATACTTCGACGAAACCAGCTCGACTTCGCCCGGAGCCTGGCTGAACTGCACGACGGACTTGATGAACTTGCCCTTGGCCTGCAGGTCGACACAGTGGTCGTAGAAGCCGACGACGCCCTGAACGGCGCCTGCGAGCAGCTGGTTTTCAGCGTCGACACCGGCGGATTCGTTGAGAAGCTCGACGTCGAGGCCTTCATCCTTGAAGTAGCCGAGGGATTCGGCGAGCTTGGCCGGCAGATAGATCTGCTTTTCGTAGCCGCCCACCATGATGGAGATCTTGTCGGCAGCATTGGCAGCCGTCGCTGCAAAGGAAGCGGCAGTCATGACGAGAGAAAGGGCTACGGTGTGAAAAAAGGTGCGCGATGGACGCATCAATGTCTCCTCCTGTTTGAATCATTGCGCCATGCGACGCTGCAGAAAAGGTGCTTCCTCCACGAAGCTTAGCCAAACTAACGTAGGCTACCTTTCAGCTAGCTTTCAGCTTTCAGCCCCTTGAATGCGACATTGCAATTTTATTAATGCGAACGCCGGCGGCACGAATATGTGCCGCCGGCGTTCGTCTGTCACTTCGCGATCTGACGGAAACCCAGCCCTTGTCGAGACCGGGAACGATGCTCCGAACTACTTGGCGTTCTTGACGAATTCCGTCGTGTAGGTCCTCTTCAGGTCGATCGACTTGCCCTGGACGTTCTTGGAAAACTCGGAAAGCACGGCAAGAACGGTTTTCGGGCCGTCTTCCGGCATGACGCCATCCGGCGTGAACATGGCCTTGCCGTTTTCGAGCGCCTTCACATAGCCTTCCTTGTCACCGACATAGAAGTCCTTCGGCATCTTGTCGGCAATCTCGGCGGCCGAATGGGTGTTGATGAAATGCAGTGTCTTGACGAAAGCGTTCGCAAGCTTCTGCGTTTCCTCCTTGTGGTCCTTGACCCATGATTCCTGCATATAAAGAGACGCTGCCGGATAGGTTCCACCCAGAGCAGCTCTTGTCCCGTCCATCGTGCGCATGTCGATCAGAACCTTGGCCTCGCCGGTCTTCAAGAGACGCGAGACCGTCGGCTCGGTCGTCATGCCCGCTTGGATGGCATCCTGCTGCATGGCCGCGATGAAGGTCTGGCCGGCACCGACCGGAACGGAGGTGAATTCCCCAAGCTTCAGGCCGGCCTTGACGGCCAGATACTGCGTCAGAAAGTTGGTTGAAGAACCGAGGCCGGTAACGCCGAGGCTCTTGCCCTTGAAATCGGCGGGGGCTTTGATCTCCGGATGCTTGGCCGACACCAGCTCGACTTCGCCGGGTGCCTGGCTGAACTGCACGACCGATTCGACGAACTTGCCCTTGCCCTGGAGGTCGATACAGTGATCGTAGAAGCCGACGACGCCCTGGACGGCGCCAGCCAGCATTTCGTTTTCCGCATCAACGCCTGCAGGCTCGTTCAGAAGCTCGACGTTCAGACCTTCCTCCTTGAAGTAGCCGAGGCCTTCGGCAAGTTTGGCCGGCAGATAGATCTGCTTCTCGTAGCCACCCACCATGATCGAGATCTTATCGGCAGCATGCGCCGCTGGAGCCGCAAAGGAAGCAGCTGTCATGACGAGGGATAGGGCTACGGTGTTAAAAAGAGTGCGCGACGAACGCATTAAGGTCTCCTCCGGTTTGAATGCTCACGCCATACGACGCTGCGCAAAATTGCTTCCTCCACGAAGCTTAGCGAGCTTAAGACGGGCAACCTTTCAGTCGGCTTTCAGTGCGCGATCCGAAGGGGTGACGTTGCAAGTTTATTTCCTTGGTATTCGTGCTGCAAATTTGGCCGTTCTCATTGCCGAAGCACCAGAGAGCGGGATCGCTTTACAACGAGAAGCGCTGCCCGATCTTGGCAACTGCCGCGGCGCGACTATGTAAGATCCATGCTTTCGCCGAGGGGGGCCGACCCATGAGAAGTGCAGCCGTAGCCGTTACTCTATCAGCACTCATGATCGCCGGACCGGCATCGGCAATTTCCCGCTACGAGTCACTGAGCAAAACCTGCGCTGCCGTTCAGCAGCTCATCGCAAAGGAACGTGCAGTCATATTGCGCTATCCTGCGCCTCGCGGCGGCCCGGTTCTCTACGATCGCTATGTGGCCGACAGCGGGCAATGCGACATATCCGATTATGCCGGCCGCAGCTACGTACCGACGAAGGATAACCCGGTTTGCCCCGTCTACAATTGCAAGCCGTCTTCCATCTTCAATCCACATTGACGCGAATCAGCTTTTCTGTGGTTTATGCGTGTGCGGAGTTACAAAACTTAACATAAAAAGACTTTTAGTTGAGCTCCACCCACATTTAACGCACATTTTGCGGGCAGATAGAGCACGCGCCCTTTATCGTGAAGGGTCAACGTATGGTGTAATCCGCCAGCCCTATTCGAATAAGGAGATTGCGCAGTGAGTGCAAAAGTACCGAACCCGATCGATGCCTATGTAGGCTCTCGCGTGCGCACGCGCCGTCTTATGCTTGGCATGAGCCAGGAGCGGCTTGCGGAACAGATCGGCGTGACGTTTCAGCAGGTGCAGAAATACGAAAAGGGCACGAATCGTATCGGCGCCAGCCGGCTGCAGGCCATTGCTGGCGTGCTCGCCGTACCGGTTGCCTTCTTCTTCCAGCAGGACAATTCGCAGCCGCTGAACACCGATGGCCTCGGCGCAATCAACGGCCTTGAGGATCTGTCGGACTTCCTGACGTCCAAAGAGGGTCTTAGCCTCAACAAGGCGTTCATGAAGATCAACGATCCAAGCATTCGCCAGTCCGTGCTGACGCTGATCAAGTCGCTGGCAAATGCCTCCGACGTGCTGCCGGATCATATCCCGCGCGCGACGAACGTATCGGTCGGACTGCGCAACTAAACAAGGTCGCACAAAAGTGCGCATCGGTTTTGCGGCAACGACATGCGCAAAATCAAAAGCCTAAAGTGCAAGAAGCGAATCTGAAAGATCGCGATGCGCTTTGGGGCCGGAGCTCTCCCCGAAGATTCCAGTCTGTCCAGCCTGGCAACGGCTCGAAGCGGGCCGCCAAGATCGATATCCTGGCGGCACCAAAATCTCGCCGACCGCGGAAACATAGGCGGGTTTTGCGCGCAAATATTCGACGGGACGCCCCTTCTTATCCCTCGCATGCCGCATTTCACGCCTTGAAATTGCAAAATCAAAAAATCGCCGCAATCACGCATCGTGTCACGCCGCATGTCACGCGCCAAGCTGCAAAACATTCGTTACGGTTTGCTCATGTTCCCGGCCAGATACGATTCGTCTGCCGGGAACGGGGGCAATAGAGGGCACGAAATGACAGCAGCACTTCCGATCGACGCCGCATACCAGGACCCAGACTCGCTCAAGGAACTGGCATCAATCGCTCGGCTCATCACTTACGCACGGCAGAGCGCCAAAAACCTGAATGCGGAATTCCCGGTCTGGTGCCTGGACTTGGCGCTCGGGGCCGTGCTGCAGGAAATGTATGAAAATGGCTTGCCCAATCCCTTGTTCGAAGAGGGAACGGACATAGCAAACGTGGTGGCACACTGAATTGGAGTAATTCCGGCCTCTGCCGGATACGGGACGATGCCGGTATGGCTCAGCAGGCCATATCGGCATTTTTCTTTTGCGAACCGAAATTGTCGGGACAAGAGGCCGAGAACATGTTGCCCAAAAGTCTGCGGCGGCCTTGCGACAACGACATGCGCAAAATCAAGGGCCTAAACACGGGGACGCGAATCCGAGAGATCGGACGCGCTTTAGCGGTCACCTTTGCGCGGCTGGACGCCGGCGGTAAAAATCGCGATACAATGGCGGACATGACGCAACCGCGTTTCGCGGTCCGGCCAATCTTTCGGACGACCCGGCCTCGAAATCATCGCGTCGAAGATCACGCTCATCAACATGCGCGCTCCGCTTGCCGCATCGGCAATTTCGATCAGGCCGCGCCGCTGCTGCTCGATAAGCCAATCCGCCAACATCCGCTGTGATTGTCTCGCACCATAAGTGTGCATCAATGTCGCGATCTCCGGAGATTGCTGCGATTCACTGATGGCAAGGTGAATGAAGGCATCCCGTTCACGCTCCTGATCTTCATCAATGTCGATCATGAATATCAGCTCGAGCGCCTTGTCGAATGGCAAGCTCTCATCCGTAGGCCGCGGCAGGGCCAGCATGGATGCGCGATGCTCGACGATGATGGCCATGAAGAGATCGGTCTTGCCTGGAAACAACCTGTAGAGGGTCTGCTTCGAAATCCGGCACCGGGCAGCAACCAGATCCATGGTTGTACCGCCGTAGCCCAGCTCATAGAAGGTCGCGCGCGCCTCCGCAACGATCTCCGCGCGGCGCGCATCGTCGTTCACGGTTTTCGGACGGCCGCGCGGGCGTCGCTTGGCGGCCTGATCGGCCTTGGCTGTTCGTTCCTTTGTCAGCACACCGTCTTGACCCCAACAGCCGAATACGATTGACATTTGAAGCAGTACAAATATTTTCTGTACGACTTGGTACTATAAATAAGGCAACAGGAAATAGCAACGTGCGAAAGCTCGCCCCTCCCACTTCTGCACTCGCATATCCGGTGATATCCGCTCGTCTTTCGATTGGCCGCGGCTCACTGACCGCCGCCGGAATTGTCGCCGCGATGTTGCTGGCAGGCTGCAACCAGCAGAATTCCGCCCAAAACACCGCTCCCGTCGTCAAGACGGAAGTCAGCGCGATGTCGCTGCATCCGCAATCCGTCGCCATCACCGCCGAACTGCCTGGCCGCACCAGCGCCTACCTCGTCGCAGAAGTGCGACCGCAGGTCGGCGGCATCATCCGCAGCCGCAACTTCAAGGAAGGTAGCGAGGTCAACGCGGGCGACGTGCTCTACGAAATTGATCCGGCCTCTTTCCAGGCATCCTATGACAGCGCCACGGCTTCCCTGCAGAAAGCGGAGGGAGCCGTGCCGAGCGCCCAGTCAAAAGTAGATCGCTATAAGAGCCTGACGGCGCAGGACGCAGTCAGCAAGCAAAATCTGGACGATGCACTTTCCACTTTGGCTCAGGCGAACGCAGACGTGGCATCGGCGAGAGCAGCCCTGGAAACGGCACGTATCAATCTCAACTACACCAAGATGCGCGCGCCGATCGGCGGTCGCGTCGATGCTTCGGCCGTCACGGTCGGCGCCCTCGTCACCGCCGAGCAGACAACGGCGCTGACCACCATCCGCCAGCTCGATCCGATCAATGTCGACGTCACCCAGTCGAGCACCAACTTGCTCGAATTCCGCCGTGCCGTCGCCGAAGGCCGGCTGAAGACGAGCGGCGACAACGTCTCCGTGCACCTGACGCTCGAGGACGGCAGCCAGTACAAGGAAACCGGCAAGCTCGAATTTGCCGAGTCCTCTGTCGCCGAAACGGTTGGTACAATTACCGTCCGCGCCGTCTTCCCCAATCCCGATCGTGTTCTGCTGCCCGGCATGTATGTGCGCGCCACCATCCAGGAAGGCATTGCCGAAAACAGTTTCCTGGTGCCGCAGCGCGCCGTGACGCGCAACACGAAGGGCGAGCCGATCGCCATGTTCGTGACAGCCGAAGGCAAGGTGCAGCAGCGGGTCCTGAAGGTGGAGCGCAGCATCGGCAATAGCTGGCTGGTGAATCAGGGCATAACCGATGGCGATCGCGTTGTCGTCGAAGGCGTCCAGCGCATCCGCGACGGGCAGGAAGTCAATGTCTCTCCTGTGACCATCGACGATGCGACCGGCGAAGTGAAGCAGGCCGCGGCCGACAGCAAGCCATCAACGGAGCAGGCCGGACTGGAAAAGACAGATACCAAAGCCGCCCCAGGCGCTCAGAAGTGAGGTGGTTCAATGTCTCGTTTCTTCATTGACCGGCCGATCTTTGCCTGGGTAATCGCTATCGTCATCATGCTGGCGGGTGCGCTGTCGATCTTCACCCTGTCGATCTCGCAATACCCGCAGATCGCACCGACAACGGTGAGCATTTCCGCCACCTATTCGGGCGCAGACGCCGCAACCGTCGAAAACTCGGTGACCAAGGTCATCGAGCAGGGCATGACCGGCATCGATAACCTTGACTACATGACGTCGACCTCGACCTCGACCGGCCAGGCATCGATCTCGCTGACCTTTAACAACAAGGCGGATTCCGACGTTGCGCAGATGCAGGTGCAGAACAAGCTGCAGCTCGTCACCGCGCAATTGCCGACGACGGTTCAGACAAGCGGTATCGTCGTTTCCAAATCGACTTCGAACTTCCTCATGGTCGTCGGTTTCGTATCGACGGACGGCAAGCTCAATTCGAACGACCTCGCCGACTACGTTTCGAGCACGCTCAACGATACGCTGAAGCGTATCGAAGGCGTCGGCAACACGCAGATTTTCGGCTCCGGATACGCCATGCGCATCTGGGTCGATCCCGACAAACTTGCCAAGTATCAGCTGATGGTGAGCGATGTCACCACCGCGATCCAGGCACAGAATTCGCAGGTTTCTGCCGGTCAGCTCGGTGCCCTGCCGCAGCGCAAGGGTCAACAGCTGAACGCGACGGTAACCGCCAAGAGCCGCCTGCAGACGCCCGAGCAA
The DNA here is from genome assembly GCF_057784375.1 of Martinezella sp. CNPSo 3964. Lineage (NCBI taxonomy): Bacteria > Pseudomonadati > Pseudomonadota > Alphaproteobacteria > Hyphomicrobiales > Rhizobiaceae > Martinezella > Martinezella sp. CNPSo 3964. Next base: position 436,299 of record NZ_JBXSOW010000003.1, on the reverse strand, counting down.
TTCGAAAACATCATCCTGAAGAGCCAGTCCAACGGCTCGCTCGTCCGTCTTAACGATGTCGCCACCGTCGAGCTTGGAGCGGAAAGCTACACGACGTCGAGCACCTATAACGGTCATCCTTCGGCCGGTCTTGCCGTCATGCTCGCCTCCGGCGCCAATGCCATCAACACGGCGGAAGCGGTCAGGACGACCATCAACAATCTGAGCCAGACCCTGCCGCCGAATGTCGAAGTCGTCTATCCCTATGACACGACGCCGTTCGTGAAGCTGTCGATCGAGGACGTGGTCAAGACGCTGTTCGAAGCCATCGTGCTCGTCTTCATCGTCATGTTCGTCTTCCTGCAGAACATCCGCGCCACGTTGATCCCGACGCTCGCCGTCCCGGTCGTGCTGCTTGGCACCTTCGGCGTACTCTCGCTGTTCGGCTATTCCATCAACACCTTGACCATGTTCGGCATGGTGCTGGCGATCGGCCTGTTGGTCGACGACGCCATCGTCGTCGTCGAAAACGTCGAGCGCGTGATGGAGGAAGAAGGGTTGTCGCCTCGCGCGGCGACGATCAAGTCGATGCAGGAAATCACCGGCGCGCTGATCGGCATCGCCACGGTGCTGTCGGCCGTGTTCATTCCGATGGCCTTCTTCTCCGGTTCGGTTGGCATCATCTACCGGCAGTTCTCGGTGACGATCGTCTCGGCAATGGTGCTTTCCGTCATCGTCGCCCTGATCCTGACGCCGGCCCTTTGCGCCACCATCCTGAAGAAGCCCAAGCATGGCGCGAAGGAAAAGGGCGCCTTCGGCTGGTTCAACCGCAACTTCGAACGGGGAACGCGCGGCTATCAGCGCACCATCCACGGCATGATCCGCCTGAGCATCGTCTTCCTGCTCATCTTCGTCGCCATCGGCGGCGGTGTTGCCTACCTCTTCAACCGCCTGCCCAGTTCCTTCCTTCCGGAAGAGGATCAGGGCATCCTTCTGACCGCGATCCAGCTGCCCCCGGGCGCGACGGATTCCCGAACGTGGACGGTGCTTAACCAGGTCAAGGACTACTATCTCAACAACGAGAAGGATTATGTCGAAGGCGCATTCGCCGTCGCAGGCTTCGGCTTCAGCGGTCAGGGCCAGAACGTCGGTATCGTCTTCGTCAGGTTGAAGGACTTCGATCAGCGCAAGACGCCGCAGTCGAAGGCACAGGCCATCGCCGGCCGCGCCATGGGCGCTTTCTCGAAGATCAAGGACGGCAGCGTCTTCGCGCTGGCACCGCCGGCAATCCCCGGCTTCGGCAGCTCGAGCGGTTTCGACTTCTTCATCAAGGATATCAACGGTGCCGGCCATGCCGCGCTCATCCAGGCACGCAACCAGTTGCTCGGCGCAGCTGCCAAGAATCCGAAACTCTTCGGCACCCGTCCGAATGGCCAGGAAGATACGCCGCAATATTCCGTCAATATCGATCAGGAAAAGGCGAGCGCACTCAACATCACGCTCTCTGACATCGACACGACGCTATCGACCGCATGGGGTGGCACCTACGTCAACGACTTCATCGACCGCGGTCGCGTCAAGAAGGTCTACGTGCAGGCGGATAAGGACTTCCGCATGCAGCCGGAGGACTTCGGCCGCTGGTATGTGCGCAACTCCGGCGGCGACATGGTGCCCTTCTCGGCCTTCTCGAACGGCCAATGGACTTACGGTTCGCCGCGCCTGGAGCGCTATAACGGCTCGTCCGCCGTCGAAATCCAGGGTGCGGCAGCGCCGGGTGTCTCCTCCGGTGACGCCATGAACGAGATCGACAAGATCATGGCGACCCTGCCGCCGGGCTTCAGCCATGAATGGACCAGCCTGTCCGCCCAGGAAAAGCTCTCCGGCAACCAGGCAAGCCAGCTCTATGCCATCTCCATCCTGGTCGTCTTCCTGGCGCTCGCAGCCCTCTATGAAAGCTGGTCGATCCCGCTCGCCGTCATGCTGTCGGTGCCGATCGGCATCTTCGGCGCGCTCTTGGCCGCAACCCTGTTCGGACAGTCGAACGACGTCTACTTCAAGGTCGGTCTCTTGACGACCATCGGCCTGGCGGCGAAAAACGCCATCCTGATCGTCGAATTCGCCATCGAGCAGCAGAACCAGGGCAAGAACCTGATCGATGCCACGCTCGAAGCATCCCGCCAGCGTCTGCGGCCGATCCTGATGACTTCGCTCGCCTTCATCCTCGGCGTTCTGCCGCTGGCGATCGCCAATGGGGCCGGTTCCGGCAGCCAGAACTCGATCGGTATCGGCGTCATGGGCGGCATGATCTCGGCAACCGTGCTTGGCGTCTTCTTCATCCCGCTGCTCTTCGTCTCCGTCCGCCGTGTCTTCAAGGGCAGGATTGGCCCAGTGACCACGCAGGAAACGCCGGCGCCCGATAGCGGCACCACGCACTAACGAAACGCCGCCCGCCCTCGACATCAAGAAGCGGGCGGCGGTCTTGATCGAACCAAAGGGGCTCCCGCGATAATGCAGGAGCCCCTTTTGGTTTTGATGTCGTGGGAGCCGAAGGAATTTCCTACTGCGCGTGGGGGCGTGGCGCCACACCTGCCAACCTTCGCCAAGCACTTGGAAATCGCCACTGGGAACGTAGGACAATCGTATGTGAGGCAAAAACGTTGCCGCGCATCCCCTTCCCCCTCTAGGACAGGGCAATCGTATATGGTGCGGATCATCTCCGGAATCTTCCCCTCCCTGCTGGGGAGAAGGGGTAAGCGCCAACGATCAATGGAGTTAAGCTCAACTCAGCTCGAAGCGACAGGCACCGATACCACAGACTGCGCCTTCGGCGACCATTTTGCATGCAGCTTGGCGAGCATCAGATAGATGATCGGCGTCGTATAAAGGGTCAGCACCTGCGAAACGACAAGGCCGCCAACGATGGTGATCCCAAGCGGCCGGCGCAGCTCCGAACCGGGGCCGGTTGCGATGATCAGCGGAATGGCGCCCATCAGTGCGGCGAGCGTGGTCATCAGGATCGGCCGGAAACGCTTGAGGCACGCCTGATAGATCGCCTCCTCCGAAGACAGACCGAGTACGCGCTCGCCCTGCAGCGCAAAATCCACCATCATGATACCGTTCTTCTTTACGATGCCGATCAGAAGGATAATGCCGATGAAGGCGATAATCGTCAGTTCGGTGCCGCTGATGGCGAGCGCAAGCAGCGCACCGAGGCCGGCCGATGGCAGCGTCGAGATGATCGTCAGCGGATGCGCCAGGCTTTCATAGAGGATGCCGAGCACGATGTAGACCGTCAGCAGCGCCGCCAGAAGCAACAGCGGCTGGCTGCCGGACGATTGCGTGACGCTTGCGGCGTCGCCGGCAAAATCCGCATGCAGCGTATCGGGCAGGTGCATGTCCAGCACAGCCTTCTGGATGGCATCGTTTGCCACCTGCAGCGGTGTATTGAGCGCCAGATTGTAGGAGATGGTGACGGAGGGATATTGGCCTTGGTGATTGACCACCAGCGGCGCCAGCGTCCGGTCGATCGACGCGACTGCGCTCAGCGGCACCTGCGTGCCGCCGGATGCCGGCACATAGAGCTTGGAAATATCGTGCGGGTCGAGAGCATAGTTCGGATCCGCCTCCAGCACGACACGATACTGGTTGCGCTGCGTGTAGATCGTCGAGATCTGCCGCTGCGCAAAGGCATTGTTGAGCGCGGAATCGATGGACTGGATGTTGACGCCGAGCTGGGAAGCGAGGCTCCGGTCGATATTGACGGTCGCCTGCAGGCCGTTGGGCTGCCTGTCGGTCGCGACATCGGTCAATCCCGGCAGCGCCTGCATGCGCTCCAGCACCTTCGGTGCCCAATCCACCAGTTCGTCGTAGTTCGCACCCCAGAGCGTGAATTGATACTGCGATTGCGACTGGCGTGCGCCCGCACGGATATCGCCAGGGGAAAACAGGAAAGTGCTGAGCCCCGGAACGGCCATCAGTTGTTTGCGAAGACGGTCGATGACATCAGCCGTCGACGCCCGCTCCGATTCCGGCTTGAGCGAGATTAAGAGCTGCCCGCGGTTGATGGAGCTGGAGAAGCCGCCGCCACCCACCGAAGATCCAAGACCCGAGACCGCAGGATCCTTGGCGACAATATCTGCCGCCTGCTGCTGCAATTTGACCATGGCCGGATAGGAAATATCCGTCGCCGCCTGCGTTCCGCCCTGGATGAAGCCAGTGTCATCCTGCGGAATGAAGCCCTTCGGAACCTTGACGTAGAGATAGCCCGACATGACCACGCAGCCGATGATGACGAGCACCGACAAGACACGGTGATGCAGCACCGCCCGCAGCGTCCGGCCATAAAAGCCGATAATGGCGCCCAATGTGCCCTCGACGATGCGGCCGAACGGGCCGGGCCGGGCATCGATATCATGCTGGCGCAGGCGATGGCCGCAGATCATCGGTGTCAGCGTCAGCGACACCAACGTCGAAACGACGATGGTAAACCCGAGCGTCAGCGAGAAGGTCTGGAAGAACCGGCCGACGATGCCGCCCATGAAGAACAGCGGGATGAAGGCGGCAAGCAGCGACAGGCTGATCGAAACGACCGTGAAGCCGATCTGCTTTGCCCCCTCGAGCGCCGCCTTCATCGGCTTCATGCCGGTTTCCAGATTGGCATAGATGTTTTCGATCATGACGATGGCGTCGTCGACGACGAAGCCGACGGATACCGCAAGCGCCATCAAGGAGAGATTGTCGATCGACAGCCCGAACAGCCACATCGCGGCGAAGGTCCCGGCGAGCGACAGCGGCACGGTGACGCCGGCGGCGACCGTAGGTGTCGCGCGCCGCAGGAACACGAAGACGACGGCCATGACCAGGCAGATGGTGGCAAGCAGCGTCCATTGCATGTCGTTGACGCTGGCATGGATCGTTGTGGTGCGGTCGGAAAGGATCGATATTTTGACGCCGGCGGGAATGAGCCGCTGCAGCTCCGGGATCAGCTGCTTGACGCCATCGACGGTGGCGATGACGTTCGCATCCGCCTGCTTGGTGATGTTGAGCAGCACGGCCGGCTTGCCGTCATACCAGGCATCCGAGCGGCTGTTGCGCACGCCGGGCTCGACGGTGGCGATATCTGAGAGGCGGACGGCCGTGCCGTCGCCGCTTTGGACGATGATCCGCCCATAGGCCTCCGGCGTTCGCAACTGGCTGTTCACGGCAAGGGAGAACGCACCCGAGGCCCCATCGATGGAACCGAACGGTCCGAGCACGCTGGCATTGACGATCGCCGTGCGGACGGCATCGAGCGACAGGCCCATGGCCGAGAGCCGGTCGGGATCGAGCCTGACGCGCACGGCCGGTTGGTCAGCGCCGCTGACGGTAACGCCGCCGACGCCGTCCACCTGCGAGATCCGTTGCACAACCACCGTGTCGGCGGCATCGTAGATGGCGCTTGCGGGGACATTGTCCGACGTCAGCGCCAGGATCAGGACGGGTGCCGCCGCCGGGTTGATCTTGCGGAAGGACGGCAGGGTCGGCAGATCGCCCGGCAGGTCGGTTGCCGCCGCGTTCAGGGCTGCCTGCACGTCCTGCGCAGCGCCATCGACACTGCGCGAGAGATCGAATTGCGCAATGATGCTGCTCGATCCAAGCGAGCTGACCGACGTCAATTGCGTGATGCCGGCAATGGTGCCGAGATGGCGTTCAAGCGGCGCTGCAACGCTTGCCGCCATGCTGGCCGGATCGGCGCCTGGACGGCTGGCGGAGACGACGATCGTCGGCAGATCCACGGTCGGCAGGCTTGCGACCGGCAGGAAGCGATAGGCAACGATGCCGAGGATCATCAACCCGATCGCCAGAAGCGTCGTCCCGACAGGGCGTTTGACGAACGGCTCGGAGATGTTCATGTCTCGCCACCCGCCAATTCGTTCATCTCGGCGCTCGGCGTGCCGCTGGTACGGCCGACGACCTTGGCGCGCAAGCGCTCGAAGGCCAGATAGATCACCGGCGTCGTATAGAGCGTCAGAAGCTGCGAAAGCACGAGGCCGCCGATGATGGTGATCCCGAGCGGAATGCGCAGTTCTGCGCCCGTGCCCTGCGCGAGCGCCAGCGGCAGTGCGCCGAAGAGTGCTGCAAGCGTCGTCATCATGATCGGGCGGAAACGCAGGATCGACGCCTTCAGAATGGCTTCGCGCGGCTCAAGACCTTCCTTGCGCTCCGCCTCCAGCGCAAAGTCGATCATCATGATCGCGTTCTTCTTGACGATACCCATCAGGAGTACGATGCCGATCAGCGCGATGATCGACAGGTCCTGTCCGAACAGCATCAGCGCCAGAAGCGCACCGACGCCGGCCGAGGGCAGCGTCGACAGGATCGTCACGGGATGAACGGCGCTCTCGTATAGCAGGCCGAGCACGATGTAGATCGTCACCACAGCCGCGAGGATCAGCCAGGGCTCGCCCGCAAGCGACGAGGCGAATTCCTCGGCATCGCCCGAATATTTGCGCTGGATATTGTCGGGCATGCCGATGTCCAGCTCAGCCGCCTTGATTTCCGCCACGGCGTCGCTGAGCGACGCGCCCTTGGCGAGGTCGAAGCTGAGCGTCACGGCCGGGAACTGCTCGTCATGGCTGATGACCAGCGGCGCGGTCGTGAAACTCGCGGTCGTGAAGGCGTTGAGCGGCACCTGGGTGTCGCTGGCGCCGGCGACATAGAGCTTGTCGAGCGATTTCGGATCCGACTGGTATTGGGGTGCTGCCTCCAGAATGACGCGATACTGGTTGGCCTGGCCGTAGATCGTCGCGATCTGCCGCTGGCCGAAGGCATCGTTCAGCGTGTCGCTGACGGCCTGCATCGAGACGCCGAGCCGCGAGGCCGTCTCGCGGTTGACGTCGACGAAGATGCGCCCGCCGCCCATTTCGACTTCGGAGGAGACATCGATGAGCTTCGGGCTCTCCTGCAGGCGCTGCGCGAGCTTCTGCGACCAGTCGACGACGGTGTTCGTGTCCGTACCCGTCAGGGTATATTGATAGGGCGCGCGGCTTGCCCTGGTGCTGATGGAGATATCGCGCACGCTCTGGAAGGTGACGTGGATGCCGGGCATGCCGGTGACTTCGCCGCGCATCCGGTCGATGATCTCGTCGGCGGAAGCATTGCGCTGGTTGCGCGGCTTCAGGACGAGGCTGAGGTTGCCCGTATTCAGCGTCAGATTGCTGGCACTGGCGCCGATGACGGAAACCACGCCGCTGACATCCTGATCCTTGCGGAGCCGATCGGCCACATCAGCCTGGATCTGCTTCATCGTTTCGAACGAGGTCGTCGGCTCTGCTTCGATGACGGCGGTGATGAGGCCGGTATCCTGCGCCGGCAGGAAGCCCTTGGGAATGACGACATAAAGCGCGATCGTCGCGATCAGCGTCACCACCGTCACCAGCAGCATGAGGCCGCTGCGATCCACCGCCCAGACGAGGCTGCGTCGATAACCTTCGATCATCCAGTCCGTAAAGCGATCGGCGCCGGCCAGGAAACCACCCTGGCGCTCCCTAGGCTTGCGCAGGATGCGGGCGCACATCATCGGCGTCAGCGTCAGCGAGACGACGGCCGACACGACCACGGCGATGGTCAGCGTCAGCGCGAATTCGCGGAACATGCGCCCGACGATGCCGGTCATGAACAAGAGCGGAATGAAGACGGCAACGAGCGAGACGGTCAGTGAAATGATGGTGAAGCCGATCTCGCCGGCCCCCTTCAGCGCCGCCTGCATTGGGTTTTCGCCCTCCTCGATATGGCGGGCGATGTTCTCGATCATCACGATGGCATCGTCGACGACGAAGCCGGTGCCGATGGTCAGCGCCATGAGCGAGAGATTATCGAGGCTGAAGCCGGCAAACCACATGACGCCGAAGGTCGCAATCAGCGACAGCGGTAGGGCAACCCCGGCAATGAAGGTCGCCGTCATTGTCCGCAGGAACAGCAGCACGACGAGGATGACGAGGCCGATGGAGACAACCAGCGTCCACTGCACGTCATGGATCGAAGCCCGGATCGTCTCGGTGCGGTCGTTGACGATATCGAGGGAAACGCCGGCGGGCATCGCCTGTTTCAGCTTCGGGATCTGCTTCAGCACGTTCTCGACCGTCTGGATGACGTTGGCGCCCGGCTGGCGCATGATGTCGAGAATGACGGCGGGCTGGCCCTGATACCAGGCGCCGACGCGATTGTTCTCCAGCCCCTCGACGACGGTTGCGACGTCCTTCAATTGCACCGGCGCGCTGTTGCGATAGGCGACGATGACGGACCTGTAGACGTTGGGATCGACGATCTGGTCGTTGGCCGCAAGCGTGAAGCTCTGCTGTGTGCCGTCGAGCGAGCCCTTGGCGCCGGCAACGCTGGCGTTGGTGATCGCCGAACGGATATCTTCCAGGGCGAGCCCGTAGGAGGCGAGACGCGGCAGGTCCACCTGGATGCGGATGGCCGGCTTGACGCCGCCCTGGATATTGACGTCGCCGACGCCGGAGACTTCGCTCAGGCGCTGCGCCATCATCGTATCGGCGAAATCGCTGAGCTCGCGGATCGAATAGCTGTTCGAGCGCAGAGCGAGCGTCACGATCGGCGTGTCGGCCGGATTCACTTTTGAATAGGTCGGCGGATAGGGAAGTGTGCGCGGCAAGGTCGAGCCGGCCGCATTGATCGCCGCCTGCACATCCTGCGCGGCGCCATCGATATCGCGGCCGAGGTCGAATTGCAGCGTAATCTGGCTGATGCCGAAGGCACTCGACGAGGTCATCGACGCAAGCGACGGGATCTGGCCGAGCGGCCGTTCCAAGGGTGCCGTCACCAGGGCAGCCATCGTGTCGGGATCGGCGCCCGGAAGCTGCGTCGTCACCTGGATCGTCGGGAAATCCACCTGCGGCAGTGGCGCAACCGGCAGGAAGAGGAAGCCGAGAATGCCGCCCAACAGAACCGCCACCCCGAGAAGCGAGGTGGCGATCGGCCTGGATATGAAGAGCGACGAGACGTTCATTGTTGCTGTGTCGGCGTGGTGGAGGAATTGTTGGAGGCCGAGCCGCTGCCCGTATCCGCGCCTTGCGCGCCACCGGCGGCCGGCTGACCATCCTGGCCGCGATGGCCGTTGTGACCGCCGGCACCGCCCTGACCACCTTGGCCACCCTGGCCATTGTGGCGGCGATGCGGGCGTTCGCTGGCATTTGCAGTACCAGCACCGCTATTCTGCTGGTCGTTTTCTGCGACCGGCTGCCCGTTGTTGTCGGTTGACGGAGCAGCCGGCGACGTCTGATCCGGATTGGCCGAAATCTGCACCTTCGATCCATTCTGAAGCCGCGCGAAGCCCGTTGTCACCACCTTGTCGCCCGGCGAGACGCCGTCGGCGATCACGGCGAGCGTATCGTCCTGCTGGCGCACCTTCACCGTCTTCATCGCAACGGTCTGGTCCTGGCCGATGATGTAAACGAAGGTTCCGTTCGGCCCGCGCTGTACGGCGCCGCTCGGAATGACGGTGACCGCCTTCAGCGTCTCGACGAGCAGGCGGGCATTGACGAAGGCGCCGGGCCACAACGCGAGCTTGTCGTTCGGGAAATTGGCCTTCAGCTTGACCGTACCCGTGGTCGGATCGACCTGATTGTCGACCACGCCCAGCGAACCATTGTCAACGACCGTCTCGCCATCATTGCCCATGGCCTGGACGGAAAGCGTTCCGGCAGCACTTGCCGCATTGACGCGGGCAAGTTGCTGTTGCGGGATGGAAAACAGCACGGAAATCGGCTTGATCTGCGAAAGCGTCACGATACCGGTCGTATCGCCGGAGCTGACGAGATTGCCGACATCGACGTTGCGGATGCCGGTACGCCCATCGAAGGCTGCCCTGATCGTCGTATAGTCGAGCGTCGCCTGCGCACTTTCGATCGCCGCCACATCCACCTGCACCTGCGCGGTATATTGCGCCACCAACGACGTCTGCGTGTCGACCTGCTGCTGCGTGCCGGAAGCACTCTTCACCATGAGCTGATAGCGCACGAGATCGCGCTGGGCACCGGCAAGCAGGGCTTCATCCTGCGCCTTCTTGGCAATCGCCTGGTCGAGCTGCGCCTTGTAGACGGAATCGTCGATACGGGCGATGACGTCGCCCTTCTTGATATCCTGGCCTTCGACGAAATTGATTTCGACGACCCTGCCGTTGACCTGCGCGCGCACCGTCACGGTATTCAAGGCCTTCACCGAACCCACGCCATTGATGTAGACGGGCACGTCAGCCGTCGTCGCATCGGCGGCAAGTACGGGAACCGGCCCGCTGAACTGCGACATGCTGCGCCGCCCGCCACCGCCCTGCCCCTGGCCGCCACGGCGTCCGCCCTGAGCCTGCTCCGCAGGCGCAGCCGCGTTCTGATATCCGAGCAGCTTTTCCGCCGGCCCAAGCCAACGATCGCGGGTCGCATAGGCGCCGTATCCCACAGCGCCGATTACCGCCAGCCACACCACGACCCGAAATGTCCGAGCCATCCAAACACCTTTCCTCAAGACCTCGGGCGATCTCTGACCCCCGAAACTGACGGCGCGACTTTAGCTTGCATCATGCCGATTAGGAATTTGGTATAGCCATTAAATTTTGTCCATTTTAGCGCCACTTAGCGTAACAAACTGTAACATTGGACGAAAACCAGGGTTGTAGTTGCAAGGCGGCCGCACCTACCCGCAGCAGCCGTCTCGGCGCCTCAGAGCACACCCCATCCGCGATAGCGGCCACGGCCGGTCATCTCGCGCAGGCCGAGTTCGGACACCAGGTTGAGCGCGCCCCTGGAGGTAACGCCGACATGGCGCGCGATCATCTTCGCCGAAACGATCGGCCGCGACAGCACGATATCGATCACCTCGGGCAGGCTGCTGTTCGACCGCCGATCCTTGAGCCGCAATTCCATCTGCAGCCTGGCGAGAGACAGGCGATCCAGCTCCTTCAGCCCGGAATCGGCCGAGAGCGCCATGGCCTCCAGAAAGGCTATCAGCCGCGTGATGCGATCCGGCGCGCGCCGACGATCGTGCCGGACGGCCTTCAGGCCGACATTCATGCAGAAGAGATGCGACGTGACCTTGCCGCGGCTGCGCAGATAGGCGCTGACCAGCAAGCCGCCGAGCCAGTGCTGCCGCCGCAGCGGCTCGATCCGCTCCCAGGCATCGAAGAGCACCGCCGCGCCGAGAGCCGCCGGCAGCAGATCCGCTTCGCGGATGACGGCGCGCCAGCTCTCCAGCCGCTCGTCCTCATCCCAATCCTCATCACGGATGAGTGCGAGGGGATCGTCAACATCAACGGTTGGCTGCCGGGCTTCCGGGATGCCGCCATTCAGGATCTTGTCGGATCGAGCGAGGATGGCGTCGATCTCGGCAAAATCGACACCGAAATCGTCCTCTCCGTCCTCCGGCTCGTCGGGTTCCATAGTTTCTGCAGGCGTCGAGCGCGGTACAATCGCGTCTTCGGCCTCGCCGACGTCACCGCGCAGCACGGCAAGACCGGCCACCTCCAGGCCCCAGGAGGGATCGGCGGTCCAGAGGCGCCGCCGGCTGCGCAGCACCGCGTGGGCGATGGTCAGTTCATGCGTCGGGGTGCGCGTATCCATGCGCGCATCGTGCAGGACGAGATCTTCCACATGCACCAGTTCGCCGCCGACCCAAAGCGCGCCGGCGGCGTCGAAAAAGTGCCCGCGCTCGCGAAAGCCGTCCGCCACCGTGTGCCTGAGGACACGTTCATCCAGTCGCGCCAGCATATCTTCCGCCTTGACGATGGCGGGCAGAAGCGTGGCAAGCGGCAGCGCGGTCAGATCATATCGCATTGGAATCACTTCATTGCATCGATCTTACGGAACTTATCATCGCGCTTTGAAGGGGGATAGGAAGGAGGCCCTGTGAACTGTGGATGGCAATCACTATTTTTCGTCTTGACCTTCCAGCGATGGGAAGGTTCATAAACTCATCCGACGCCTCTCGGGCACAGGAGTATGACATGGCACCGCACGACGAACACGATCACGGCCATCATGGCCACGGTCATCACCATCATGATGACGCCGGCACACAGGATGTGGTGACCCGCGATCCCGTCTGCGGCATGACCGTCGATCCCGCTGGCAAACCGTCGCTGGATTATCATGGCCGCACGTTTCACTTCTGCAGCAACGGCTGCCGTGCGAAATTCGAGGCTGCGCCGGAAAATTACCTCACCGCAAAGGATCCGGTCTGCGGCATGACGGTCGACCGCGCCACGGCCCGCCATTTCCTGAAGCACGAGGGCGAGAAATTCTATTTCTGCTCCGCCGGCTGCAAGGCGAAGTTCGAGGCAGATCCTTCCGTCTATCTCGACGGCAACAGGCCGATCCAGAAACCCGCGCCGAAAGGCACGCTCTATACCTGCCCGATGCACCCGGAGGTCGTCAGCGACCAACCCGGCGATTGCCCGAAATGCGGCATGGCGCTCGAGCCTATGGGTGTCCCCGCCGCCGATGAAGGTCCGAACCCGGAACTGGTCGACTTCACGCGCCGGCTCTGGATCAGTGCCGCGCTGTCCTTGCCGCTGCTTGCCATCAGCATGGGTCCGATGATCGGCCTGCCCATCCGCGACTGGATCGGTGAGCCGATTGCCACATGGATCGAACTTATCCTCGCGACCCCGGTCGTGCTGTGGGCAGCACTACCCTTCTTCCGCCGTGCCTGGAATTCGCTCGTCAATCGCAGCCCCAACATGTGGACGCTGATCGGCCTCGGCGTCGGCACCGCCTATGTCTATAGCGTCGTCGCCACGCTGGCGCCCGGCCTCTTCCCCATGAGCTTCAGGGGGCATGGCGAGAGCGTTCCCGTCTATTTCGAGGCGGCGTCCGTCATCGTCGCGTTGGTCTTCGTCGGCCAGGTGCTGGAATTGAAGGCACGCGAACGCACCGGCTCGGCTATCCGCGCCCTGCTCGACCTCGCGCCCAAGACGGCACGGCGGATCGATGCCAAAGGCGGCGAACTCGATGTGCCCGTCGACGAGATCCAGGCTGGCGACCGGCTGCGCGTGCGCCCCGGCGAGCGTGTTCCGGTAGACGGCTCTGTCATCGAAGGCCAATCCACCATCGATGAATCGATGATCACGGGTGAACCCTTGCCCGTCGAAAAGGACAAGGGCGATGCGGTGACAGGCGGCACGATCAACCGCAACGGCACCTTCATCATGCAGGCCGAAAAGGTCGGCGCCGATACGACGCTGTCGCGTATCGTCGAACTCGTTGCCAACGCGCAGCGCTCGCGCGCGCCGATCCAGACGATGGTAGACCGCGTCTCCGCCATCTTCGTGCCCGCCGTCGTCGCCGCCGCCATCATCGCCTTTGCCGTATGGGCCTTCTTCGGGCCGGAGCCGCGGCTCGCCCATGCGCTGCTTGCAGCCGTCGCGGTACTGATCATCGCCTGCCCCTGCGCGCTTGGACTGGCAACGCCGATGTCCATCATGATCGCCACGGGCCGGGGTGCGCATGAGGGGGTGCTGGTGCGCGATGCCGAGGCGCTGGAACGCTTTGCAAAGGTCGATACGCTGATCGTCGACAAAACCGGCACGCTGACCGAAGGCAAACCGAACATGACCGACATCGTCGCCATGACAGGTACCGACGAGGCGCGCCTGCTTTCGCTCGCCGCCAGCCTGGAGCGCGGCTCCGAACACCCGCTCGCCGAAGCGATCGTTGCCGGCGCCGAGGAGCGCGGCGCGCATTTCGTCGAAATCTCCGGTTTCTCGGCGGTGACGGGCAAGGGCGTGGAAGGTCGCGCCGGCGAAACCGCGATCGCGCTCGGCAATGCTGCGATGATGGCCGATCTTGGCGTCTCGACCGACGCGTTGAAGGCCGAGACCGAGCACCTGCGCGGCGAAGGCAAGACCGTCATGTTCGTCGCCATCGACGGGAAGCTTGCCGGCCTTGTCGCCGTCGCCGACCGGATCAAGCCGACCACGGCAGCCGCGATCAAGGCGCTGCATGACAGCGGCCTGACGATCGTCATGGCGACGGGCGACAACGGCAAGACCGCCGCGGCCGTCGCGAAGCAACTCGGCATCGACGAAGTGCGCGCCGACATGCTGCCGGAAGGCAAGAAAGCGCTGATCGACGAGTTGCGTGCCAAGGGCAGCATCGTCGCCATGGCCGGCGACGGCGTCAACGACGCACCGGCGCTTGCGTCAGCCGATGTCGGCATCGCCATGGGCACCGGCGCCGATGTCGCCATGGAAAGCGCAGGAATCACGCTGGTGAAGGGCGATCTCAACGGGATCGTGCGCGCACGGCATCTCTCCGAAGCGACCATCCGCAACATCAAACAGAACCTTGCCTTCGCCTTCGGTTACAACGCGCTCGGCGTGCCGCTGGCGGCTGGCGTACTCTACCCGATCTTCGGCCTGCTTCTGTCCCCTATGATTGCAGCAGCAGCGATGAGCCTGTCTTCTGTTTCAGTGATCGCCAATGCGCTGAGGCTGCGGCTGGCGAAATAGAGTGAGCCGGGAAATTGGACACCTCGAATACCCGATGCCAATATTAGCCCATCGAACAAAGCAGGTGGGCTGGGCATGAACAGGGATCGATTTGAGCTGAAGCGGCGGAGCGATGATCTGGTCTATACGTTTCATCGCAAACAGCTGCCCGACGGAAAGATCGGCTACCGGCGCGAGGATGCCGTTCTCTGGATCAGGTTTCAAGGCGGCTTCGGTTGGGGCGCTTGGGATGATGAAGACGGAACCTTGCTCGGCAGGCCATGGAACGTACCATTTCCCGAGCAAGATGTAGACTATCCGCCGAAAGGCGAGTGGGTGAGCAAGAAGGGTGCGAAATCCTACGTCTACGAACTGGTCTATGTTTAGCAGCGTGGAGGGTGTGTGCCCCGTGGCCCCTCACCCCAACCCTCTCCCCGCAAGCGGGGAGAGGGGGCTTTAATCGAATAACCTGCGATCTTCCTGTAAATTCGCAGCCTGGCGCAGTCGTCCCTTCTCCCCGCCCGCGGGGAGAAGGCTAGGATGAGGGGCCAGGCACGCAGGTGCGACATCGGCAGACGCACCTGACTTGCCCGGATTCGCTTACCCGACGCGCTCCACCGCAATCGCCGTTGCCTCGCCGCCACCGATACAAAGTGCCGCGATACCTTTCCTCGCTCCCTGACGCTCCAACGCATGCAGCAGCGTCACGATCAACCGTGCCCCTGTGGCGCCGATCGGATGACCAAGAGCACAGGCGCCGCCGTTGACGTTGAGACGGTCACGCGCAATGCCAAGCTCCTTCGCGGCCGCCATGGCGACGACGGCGAAGGCCTCGTTGATCTCGAAGAGATCGACATCGCCGATCTTCCAGCCGGTCTTGTCCAGCAGCTTGCGGATCGCCGGGATCGGCGCTGTCGTGTACCAGGCGGGCTCTTGGCTATGCGTGGCATGGGCCTTGATCTCGGCCAGGATCGGCAATCCCTCGCGCTCGGCAAGCGAACGGCGCGTCAGGATCAAGGCAGCCGCACCGTCGGCATTGGCCGAGGCGCTGGCGGCGGTAATCGTGCCGTCCTTCCGGAAGGCGGGCTTCAGCGTCGGGATCTTTTCCGGCGAAACCTTTTGTGGATGTTCGTCCTTGGCAATCGTGATCGGCCCACCCTTGGCCATGACAGAAATCGGCGTGATCTCGGCTGCAAACGCGCCGTTCTCGGTTGCGGCGCGAGCGCGCGACAGGGTCTCCATGGCATAGGCATCCTGATCGTCGCGGCTGAACTGATAGGCCTCGACCGCCATCTCGCCGAAATCGCCCATGGAGCGGCCCTTCTCATAGGCATCCTCGAGCCCATCCAGCATCATGTGATCAAGGATACGGTCGTGGCCCATGCGGTATCCGCCCCGCGCCTTGGCAAGCAGATAGGGCGCATTCGACATGGATTCCATGCCCCCGGCGACCACGATGGAGGCCGAACCGGCGAGAAGCAGGTCATGCGCCAGCATGGTCGCCTTCATGCCGGAACCGCAGACCTTGTTGATGGTGGTGGCGCCGATGGCATCCGGCAGGCCAGCCCCGCGAGCAGCCTGCCGGGCCGGCGCCTGTCCCTGCCCCGCGGGCAGGACGCAGCCGAACAGAACCTCATCCACCCGCTCTGCCCAAAGGCCAGCACGCGCCAAGGCGGCACGGATGACATGTGCGCCGAGTTCAGGTGCCTGCAGCGGCGCGAGCTCTCCCAGGAACCGACCGAGCGGCGTGCGGGTGGCGGATACAATGACCACGGGATCGATAGCGGACATGACAACTCCTCGCGGGTCAGTAAACGGTATCTTTGTCCGAATCCTATCACGTTAGATGATGATCGTCATCTAAATATCGCACGGCACTGAACACAAAACTGGCAGCAGATGAGGTTGCCCTCATCGCGGAGAGACCCTAAGGATATCCATAAGATCAGAAGAGATATTCTATGCCGCTTTACATCAAGGATGACGCCATCGACCGGCTGGCGCGGCGCTATCAGGCGCTGACCAAGGCCCCAACCAAGACGGAAGCCGTGCGGCTGGCCTTGCAGAAGGCGTTGGACGAGGAACTGACCAAACCGGCTCTCGCCGACGTCGCCGTCGCCTTCTGCCGCAATCTCAAGCAGAAGGCCATCTCCAAGGGCGAGAGCTCCGCCGCCGCGGGAGAGATTTGATGTTCATCGATGCTTCGGTGCTATCGGCGATGATGACCGACGAAGAGGAGGCGCGCGCCTTCGCCATTCGCATGCAGCCGGCAACGGCACGAATGACCTCGCCGCTCGTCGCAGCGAACGCCGCAATCCTGGTCGCCGACGCTTTGGGATTGTCGCCGACCGAGGCCGGCGAAGCGGTGCGCACGTTCCTGCAGCTCATGAATATTCAGCTGCTCGCCGTGCCGCCCCGTGCCGCCATATTGGCGATCGAAGCTTACGAGCGCTACGGCCAAGGCGGCCAGCTGGAACGCCTCAGCCTGGACGATTGCATGACCTATGCCTGCGCTCGCTACTATCGCCAGCCGCTATTATCAAAAAGCGACCGGTTCGGGCAGATGGACATCGAACTGGCCTAAGCCGCCCCAACGGAGCCGCGGCCAGCTCGATGCGATCTTGCTGTTACGGGCAAAGCGAGGAAGGGCCTGCCGCAAACGTGTTCGAACGCACGCCGACCGCATTCGGAGCAGCAGCACATTGCAGGCGAGACATGGAGTCGCCGGCGCGGATCGGGCCGGTCACGGATGGGTCGGTATTGATCGTACCATCCGGCAGGATTGCATCCTTCGAATGATCGACACCGCCGACATCGGCCTGGAACGCCTCGACATTGACGCGCTTGGGATGATGCTTGTGCACCTGCTCCGCCATGGCAGCGCTGGAAACGCCGAGAACGAGAGCGGAGATGGCGAGGGTTCTGAGCAGCATGGGACTGGCTCCTGTGGGAGTTGACGCGAATTTCATATGGGAACTGGCACGCCATTTTACAGCGGCTTGCCTGTCAATATCGTTAAGAATTTGAAGGTTTTGATCAGGTCTTCACTTTGTGGCGGGATACCTCTGCGCCGGCATCATGCGGCAGGCTGATGAAACGCAATGCGGAGATGGCACCGATAAGCCCTACCGTGATGAAAGCCCAGCGAAAATCGACAAGCGAAAGCGTTTCCCCACCATGAATCACGCGAGAAAGATTGAGAACGGCTGCGGCAACCGCAACGCCGAGAAGCAGCGAGACCTGCTGCAGCATGCTCGATAATGTCGAGGCGGAACTGCGCTGCGCGGCATGGATATCGGCGAAGCCTAGCGTGTTCAGCGCCGTGAAGTTCATCGATCGCGAAAGGCCGGCAATGAATAGCAGGCAATATATCAGCAAGTTCGGCGTCGACGGGGATAGGAACGCGCATGCGCCGATGCTGGCCGATGAAATCAGGCCGTTGACGACGAGCACGTTACGGAAGCCGAAAATCCGCAGCATTTGCGTGGTAATCGCTTTCATCCCGAGATTGCCGGCGAAGTAGAACAGCAGATAGGTGCCGGCATCGATCGCCGTCTTGCCGAAGCCCACCTGAAACAGCAGCGGGATGAGGAAGGGCGTGGCATTGATCGCAACCCGGCTCGCCGTGCCGGCCGAAAGCGTCGACATGGCGAAGGTCTGCACCTTGAAGGCGGAAAGATCGAGCAAGGGCTCTTCGACCTTCAGAAAATGCCGGGTGGCAATGACGGAAAAGACCACGCCGACGGCGATCAGGCCGACACTGGCGACAAGTGCCGTCGTGCCCTGAACCACGAATTCCAGGCCGGCGAGCAGGAAGGTCAGCCCTGCCGCAGATTGCAGAAAGCCGATGATATCGAGCCGCGCGACCTTTTCCTCCCGCTGATCCGGCACGAAGCGCAGGACAAGGCCAAGACCAATGATGCCGATCGGGATATTGATCAGGAAGTTCCAGTGCCAGGTCAGGTAGGTGGTGATCAAGCTGCCGAGCACCGGGCCAATGACTGGAGCCGTCAGCGCCGGCCATACGATCATCGACATGGCATTGACGAGATCGGCCTTGCGGGCATTGCGCAGCACGATGATGCGTCCGACAGGCGTCATCAGCGCGCTGCCGAGGCCCTGAACGGCACGAGCGATGATGAATTCGGTCAAATTGCCGGAGAGGCCGCAAAACAGCGACGCCACGGTGAAGATGGCGATGGATGCCAGGAAAACCCGCCGGGCGCCATAGCGATCGCCCGCCCAGCCGGCGAGCGGCACGAAGGCCGCCATGGTGAGCAGATAGACCGTGATGCCGATGCTCATCGACACCGGCTCGACGCCGAAGCTTACCGCCATCTGCGGCAGCGAGGTGGTGATGATCGTCCCGTCCAGAAACTGCATGAAAAACGAGACGGCGACGACAAAGGCGATGATGCGGGATTGCCGGCCGAAACTGTCTTCGGAAGGCTGTTCTGTGGTCCTGGCAAGGGTCATGACGCGAAATTTCAAAGACTAGCGATCAAACGGGCCGGAGGTCGCCGGCAACAATCATACGATCATTGAATACGCCCATGACAGCGGCTTGCAAAGCCGCAACCTGAACCGATGTCATCAAAAATTGGCATCGTAACAAAGAAATCGCGATCCTAGCCGCACCTGCTTTGGCAACGCCGCGTGCCGGCACCTCATGCCGAAATCAATCGTCCGAGTAACGCTGTTCCCGCCAGGGATCGCCATAGATGTGATAGCCGTTCTTCTCCCAGAAGCCGGCCCTGTCGGCACCGATGAGCTCGATGCGGCTCAGCCATTTGGCGCTCTTCCAGAAATAGAGATGCGGCACGACGAGACGCATCGGGCCGCCATGCTCGCCGGTCAATGGCTGGCCTTCCCAGGCGGTGGCGAGGATCGCATCCTCAGCCGCGAAATCCGAAAGCGGCAGGTTGGTGGTATAGCCGTCATAGCTTGTCAGCAACACATGATGCGCCTCGGCCGTCGGCATGGCGAGGTCGAGGAGATCGCGGGTCGAAACCCCTTCCCAGCGATTGTCGTAGCGCGACCAGGTCGTCACGCAATGAATGTCGCTGATCTTGGTACTTTGCCCGATAGCCTGGAAAGCCGCCCAATCGAGGCTAAGCCGCTTTTCCACGAAGCCGAAGACATCGAGCCGCCAGCTGGAGAGGGAAATCTGCGGCTGCACGCCGAGATCGAGCACCGGCCAGTTCTTGACAAGATGCTGCCCCGGCGGCAGCCGCTCGGTCTCAGGCCGGCTGACACGCCCCGTCAGAAACTTGCCCTCCGCCGCCCAGCGGCGCTTGGAGGTGGTGAGCTTGCTGTCATTGGGAATCTGGTCGTCGCTCATGCGGCTATCCTCTCTGCGGCACAGAAATAGGATAGCCGAGCTCAGTAGGTGTCAAGTCGAAGGCAATTAATAGCCGACTATATTGCCGCGATGGCGATGCAGAAGAGCTGCGCCGTACCCGAGATTGAGCGCCTTACGGCCTCTTTGTTCGAGACGATCAGGCAATCGCCAGCGGCAAATGGCGTGCCTTCGATTTCAGCATTGCCGCGATGGCAAAGGACAAGGGTAGTCCCACCCTCGAAAGCGACTTCGCTGTTGCCATCGACCGAAACGCGCCGCACCGAATGCGTGAAGCGGCCCCGGCGCGTCATTACGTTGAGGTCGGTGATCGTCCCGTCGATCAAGGTCGCAGACGTCGGCGCATCGGCGGCGAAGGGCAGCGGCGCGCTTGCCTGTGTCAGACGTTCGGGCGGCCGTCCCTCGATGAAGAGGGTCATGCCTTCGCCATCAAGGATGGATAGCGTGCGATCGATGCCCGGAAAGACCGAGAACGGCCCATCCGTGGCAACGGTCGCCATGCTGACGCGCCAGTCGAAGTCGGCAAGCCCGGCGCCGTCGGGCGAAACGGCGATCTCCACCGTTTCCCCGCCGCCGTTTTTCCAGGGCATGCGCTTGTGATCACTGGCGCGCAGCAGCTTCATTTTTAGTTCCCCAGGATGGCCGGCAGGCGCAGGCCCTGCTGCTTGGCCCAATCGAGCGCGATGTCGTAGCCGGCATCGGCGTGGCGCATGACGCCGGTCGCCGGGTCGTTCCAGAGCACGCGCTCGAGGCGCTTGGCCGCGTCATCCGTGCCGTCGGCGCAGATGACCATGCCGGAATGCTGGCTGAAGCCCATGCCGACGCCGCCGCCGTGATGCAGCGATACCCAGGTGGCGCCCGAAGCGGTGTTCAGCAGCGCGTTGAGCAACGGCCAGTCGGAAACGGCATCCGAGCCGTCCTTCATCGCTTCCGTTTCGCGGTTCGGCGAAGCGACCGAGCCGCTATCGAGATGGTCGCGGCCGATGACGACAGGTGCCTTCAGCTCGCCGTTCCTGACCATTTCGTTGAAGGCGAGGCCAAGGCGGTGGCGATCGCCGAGGCCGACCCAGCAAATACGCGCAGGCAGACCCTGGAAGGCGATGCGCTCGCGCGCCATGTCCAGCCAGTTGTGCAGGTGCTTGTTGTCGGGCAGCAGCTCCTTCACCTTGGCATCGGTCTTGTAGATATCTTCCGGATCGCCCGAGAGGGCAGCCCAGCGGAACGGACCGATGCCGCGGCAGAAGAGCGGGCGGATATAGGCCGGCACGAAGCCGGGGAAAGCGAAGGCGTTTTCAAGACCTTCTTCCTTGGCGACCTGGCGGATGTTGTTGCCGTAGTCGAGCGTCGGAACGCCGGCGTTCCAGAAGTCGACCATGGCTTCGACATGCACCCTCATCGAAGCACGGGCGGCGGCTTCGACGGCCTTCGGATCGCTCTCGCGCTTGGCCCTGTGTTCGGCAACGGTCCAGCCGGCCGGCAGATAGCCGTTCAGCGGGTCGTGCGCCGAGGTCTGGTCGGTGACGATGTCCGGGCGCGGGCCGCCGGCCTTCATGCGCTTCACCAGTTCGGGGAAGATTTCGGCGGCATTGCCGAGCAGGCCGACGGACTTGGCTTCGCCGGCCTTCGTCCACTTGTCGATCAGGGCCAGCGCTTCGTCGAGCGTCTTTGCCTTCTCGTCGACATAGCGGGTACGCAGGCGGAAATCGATGCGCGTTTCGTCGGATTCGACGGCGAGGCAGCAGGCGCCCGCCATGACGGCTGCGAGCGGCTGTGCGCCACCCATGCCGCCGAGGCCACCGGTCAGGATCCACTTGCCCTTCAGGCTGCCGTTGTAGTGCTGGCGACCGGCTTCCACGAAGGTTTCGTAGGTGCCCTGCACGATGCCCTGCGTGCCGATGTAGATCCACGAGCCGGCCGTCATCTGACCGTACATGGCAAGACCCTTCTTATCCAGCTCGTTGAAGTGATCCCAGGTTGCCCAGTGCGGCACGAGGTTGGAGTTGGCGATCAGCACGCGCGGCGCATCCTTGTGGGTGCGGAACACGGCGACCGGCTTGCCGGACTGCACGAGCAGCGTCTCGTCTTCGTTGAGCGTCTTCAGCGTTGCGGCGATACGATCGAAATCGTCCCAGGTGCGGGCGGCGCGGCCGATGCCGCCATAGACGACCAGCTCGTTCGGGTTTTCCGCAACGTCCGGATCGAGGTTGTTCATCAGCATGCGCAGCGGCGCTTCGGTCAACCAGCTCTTGGCGTTGAGCTCCGGACCACGAGGAGCGCGGATTTCGCGGATATTATGGCGTGGATTGGTCATGTCACATCTCCAAGGAGGGCAGGATGTCGGTTGAAATCGAGGCATTCAGTGCGCCGGAAGCGATGAGATCGCTGGCGGATTTCAGGTCGTTTGCCATGTAGCGGTCCTCTTCGAGCGAAGGCACGGCGGCGCGGATGGCTGATATGGCAAGGATCAGCTCCGGGCTGGTCGTCAGCGGCGCGCGCAGCTCGACACCCTGGGCGGCGGTGAGCGCTTCGATGCCGATAATGGCGAAGAGGTTTTCGGTCATCTGCAGAAGGCGACGCGCGCCATGGCAGGCCATGGAGACATGGTCTTCCTGGTTGGCCGACGTCGGCGTCGAATCGACGGAAGCCGGATGCGACATCTGCTTGTTTTCGGACATCAGCGCCGCCGAGGTCACTTCGGCAATCATCAGGCCGGAATTCAGGCCCGGCTTCTTGGCAAGGAAGGCCGGCAGGCCGTAGCTCAGCGCGGGGTCGACGAGCAGCGCGATGCGGCGCTGGGCGATTGCGCCGATTTCGCAAACGGCAATGGCGATCTGGTCGGCCGCAAAGGCGACCGGCTCTGCATGGAAATTGCCGCCGGAAACGACGGAGTTGTCCGAAAGCACGAGCGGATTGTCGGTCACGGCATTGGCTTCTATTTCGAGCGTGCGACCGACGGAGCGCAGAAGGTCGAGGCAGGCGCCATCGACCTGAGGCTGGCAGCGGATGCAATAGGGGTCCTGCACGCGCTCGTCGCCCTCGATGTGGCTTTGGCGGATCACCGAGCCGGCAAGCAGACCGCGAAGGGCAGCGGCGGTATCGATCTGGCCCCTATGGCCGCGCAGCGTATGAATGTCCGGATGGAACGGGGCGGAAGAGCCCATGGCCGCATCGGTCGACATGGCACCGGTGACGAGGGCGGACTGAGCGGCGCGATGAGCGCGGAAAAGGCCGGCAAGCGCAAGCCCGGTCGACACCTGCGTGCCGTTGATGAGCGCCAGACCTTCCTTGGCGGCGAGTACGACGGGCTTCAAGCCGGCCTTGTCGAGCGCTGCCGCGCCGGACAGCTGTTCGCCGGCATAAAAGGCCTCGCCATGCCCCATCATGACCGCGGTCATATGCGCGAGCGGCGCAAGATCGCCCGATGCGCCGACAGAGCCCTTTTCTGGAATCACGGGCACGACGCCCTTTTCGAGCATGCCCTCGATCAGCCGAACCAGCTCGAGCCGCACGCCGGACGCGCCGCGGCCGAGCGAAACCAGCTTCAGCGACATGATGAGGCGAACGACATTCTCAGGCAGCGGCTGGCCGACGCCGCAGCAATGCGAGAGAATGAGATTGCGCTGCAGCGTCGCAACATCTGCGCTGTCGATCTTGATGGACGCCAGTTTGCCGAAGCCGGTATTGATGCCATAGACCGGCGCGTTACCGGCGGCGATTTCGGCGATACGGGCGGCCGCCTTGGCAATGCCTGCGTCGAAGGAGGCATCGAGCTTGGCAGGCTCGCCGGTCCAGTAGATTGCCGCCAGTTGCGCGAGCGAAACGGAGCCGGGATGGAGAACGACGGTCATCGGATGAACCTTTTTCCCTTGAAGACATGGGCATGGAGGGGATTGAAGCCGATGCGGTAGACGAGCTCCGCCAGGCTTTCGACATCCCAGATGGCAAAATCGGCCGACTTGCCGGCTTCGAGCGTGCCCGTTTCAGAGAGCAGCCCAAGGGCACGCGCACCCTCGCGCGTCGCGCCGGCGACGCATTCTTCCACAGTCAGGCCAAAGAGCGTTGCGGCCATGTTCATGGTCAAGAGCATCGAGGTCAGCGGCGACGTGCCGGGGTTGCAGTCCGTCGCGATTGCGATCGGCACGCCGGCATCGCGCAGCGCCTGGACCGGCGGCTTCTGCTTTTCATGAATGGCATAGAAAGCGCCGGGGAGAAGCACGGCAACGGTGCCGGACGCGGCCATTGCCTTGACGCCATCCTCATCCAGATATTCGACGTGGTCGGCAGAAAGCGCGCCATAGGAGGCCGCAAGCTTCGCACCGCCGAGATTGGAGAGCTGTTCCGCATGCAGCTTCATCGGAATGCCGAGCGATTTGGCGAGATCGAAGACGCGGGAGATTTCCGCCGTCGAAAAGGCGATGCCCTCGCAGAAGCCGTCGACCGCATCAACGAGCCCTTCGGCATGAGCCTGGCTGAGGCCGGGCAGCACGACGTCAGTGATATAGTCGCCGTTGCGACCCTTGTAGTCGGCCGGCGTGGCATGGGCGCCGAGATAGGAGGTGACGACGCGAACCGGGCGAACCTCGCCGAGCTTGCGCGCGGCGCGCAGCATTTTCAGCTCGGATTCGACGCTGAGACCGTATCCGGACTTCACCTCGATGGTAGTCACGCCTTCGAAAAGCAGCGTATCGAGCCGCGGCAAGGCAACGGCAACGAGTTCATCGACGGAAAGCGCACGGGTCGCATTGACCGACGAAACGATACCGCCGCCGGCGCGGGCAATCTCTTCATAGCTCGCGCCTTCCAGCCGCATCTCGAATTCGCGGGCGCGATTGCCGCCGTAAACAATATGCGTATGGCAATCGACGAGGCCGGGGGTTACCCAGCGCCCCTCGAGATCGATCGCTTCGGCACCGGAAGTATCGGGCAAGTCGGCTTCGCCGCCCGCAAAGACGATGCGGCCATCCCTGATCAGGATCGCACCCTTCTCGATCGTGCCGAGCCGGGCCTCGCCCTCTTTCAGGGTCGCAAGGCGAACATTGCGCCACACGCGGCTTGCCGCGCCGTTTTCCCTGCCATCGTTCGGGCCATCTTCGGAAAAATTATTCCCACCCATCAGCTTTACGCCTTTCCTCGTTGGCTCATAATGTATATACATAATCGAAAGGCTGACAAGAGGGATTTTGGACTCCGTGTCCGAAAGGAAAGGGTGAGACCATGACGAGACTTCATGCACGCACGGCTTTGCTTGGCGACGGATGGCACGAGAATGTACTGCTGACCCTCGAAGGTGGCCGGATCGTCAAGATCGCGACGAATGTTGCACCTGAAGCCGGCGACAGCAGGCAGGATGTTCTGGTGCCGGCAATGCCGAACCTGCACAGCCATGCCTTCCAGCGCGCCATGGCCGGCCTTGCCGAAGTCCGCGGCCCGGCCAATGACAGCTTCTGGAGCTGGCGCACCGTCATGTACAAGTTCGCTCTGTCGATGACCCCGGATCATGTCGAGGCGGTTGCCGCGCAGCTCTATATGGAGATGCTGGAAGCCGGCTTCTCCCGCGTCGGCGAGTTCCACTATCTGCACCATGACAAGGACGGCAGTCATTATGCCAATATCGCCGAACTGGCCGAGCGCATCGGCGCCGCCAGCGCCGAAACCGGTATTGCGCTAACACTGCTCCCCGTCTTCTACGCCCATTCCGGCTTCGGTGGCGCAGCCCCCATCGAGGGCCAGCGCCGTTTTATCAACTCCATCGAGAGCTTCGAAGCGCTGATGGCCGGCTGCCGCGCGGTCACGAGCCGCCTCCCCGGCGCCGAACTCGGCATCGCGCCGCATAGCCTGCGCGCCGTGACGCCGGAAGAACTGGCAAAGCTCGTGCCGGTCGCCGGCGACGGACCGATCCATATCCATGTCGCCGAGCAGGTAAAGGAAGTCGAAGACTGCATCGCCTGGTCTGGTGCCCGCCCGGTGCAATGGCTGCTCGACAATGCGCCTGTCAATGAGCGCTGGTGCCTGATCCATGCCACGCACATGACCGAGGATGAAACCCGGCGCATGGCCAAGAGCGGCGCGATCGCCGGCCTTTGCCCGATCACCGAAGCCAATCTCGGCGACGGCGTTTTCGAAGCGCCGCTCTTTCTGGAAGAAGGCGGCCGCTACGGCATCGGCTCGGATTCCAACATCCTGACTTCGGTACCTGAGGAGCTGCGGCAGCTCGAATATTCGCAGCGCCTGGCGCGCCGTGCCCGCAACGTCATCGCAGCACCGGGCGGCTCGACTGCCCGCATGCTGTTTGACGCTGCGCTCGCCGGCGGCGGTGCGGCCCTGAAGGCGCCGGCGGGCCTTGCCGTCGGCAATCACGCCGATATCGTTTCGCTCGATGTGAGCGCAGTGCCCTATCTTTCCGGCGACCGCATCCTCGATCACTGGACCTTTGCCGGCGGCGTCAAAGTCGATGGTGTCTGGGTTCTTGGCCGCAAGCAGGTCGAAGCCGGACGCCACACGAAGAGAGAGGCGATCTCCGCGCGATTCCGCCAGGCGATGGCTGAACTTATCGGTTAAAAACCGCTTTTCCTCCCATCGATTGGCCCCTAAATAACTTGCGGGAAATCCCATGTCTCACACGGAACAGATGGGCGGCATGACCACAAGCAAAGATGCAACCCTGCATCAGCGTATCCTCAGCGATATCGAGGGCCAGATCGTCTCCGGCGCCTGGCCTCCGGGGCATCGCATACCGTTCGAGATGGACCTGGCGGAACAGTATGACTGTTCGCGCATGACGGTGAACAAGGTGCTGACCCAGCTTGCCCGCGCCGGCCTGATCGAACGGCGCAAGCGCTCGGGCAGCTTCGTCACCCATCCGCAGGCACAATCCGCCGTGCTTGAGATCCACGATATCAAGTCCGAAGTCCTGTCGCTCAACCTGCCCTATTCGCACAAGTTGATAAGGCTCGGAAGCCGACGCGGACGACCGGAAGACGCACGCCGGCTGCAGTTCGTCGGCTCGATTCCGGTGATGGAGATCATCTGCATCCACTATGCTGGTCCGCGCCCCTTCTGCCTGGAAGATCGCGTCATCAATCTCGATGCCGTACCCGAAGCGGCCGAAGCTGACTTCGAAACCCAGCCGCCAGGCCCCTGGCTGGTAAATCAGGTGCCGTGGAGCACCGCCGAACATCAGATCCGCGCCATAGCAGCCGAGGGTGACGCGGCGACAAAGCTCGACATTCTGAAGGGCACGGCCTGCCTTGTGGTCGAGCGGCGCACCTGGAGCGCGGCCGGCCCGATCACCCACGTCCGTTTCACCTATCCGGGCGATCGCCACAGCCTGGTGGCACGTTTTACCCCGTCGAGCTGACCTTCCCAGCCGCTTCCGTCGGCCCGCTAATTCCGCTGCGGAGATTCCGTCGGCGGAGGAATAAGGCTTTCGGATGGCCGAAGGGGCTTTGCGGGGTCAACGAGCAGGATACTGAGCGCAATCAAGACCAGCATCAGAATCAACAGGATTCCGATCAGAAGTGGACGAATCGCGGTCATGTCGTTCTCCAATCTCCCCAGCCCAGCGCAATGCGCGATAGGGAATTCGAGATAACCAGCGCAGTCTAGGCATAAACGTTAAGCAATGCTTGATGTTCCTGGAAATATCCGGCTTTTTGCCAAAATTTCCAACTTCTGACACCAAGAAGACCGTCTCACGCTTGTTTGAATGGCGGATGACGGAAGCGGCGCATAGGATCCAGCCGTGGATGACCCGTGCCCACTACGTGGCGCGACGACAGTCCTGCAGACAAGCCCCAACCTTCATTTAAAAGACGACCGGCGCATCGCCCGGCCGATATCTCAAGGGAGACCCCACCCATGGATCGCAAACGTCTGATCGCGACTGCGTTGACGCTCTCCGTCGCCATGCTCGCCACGCTGCAAAACGCCGATGCCGCCGAGCGCGTGAGGGTGCGCGGCACCGTGGAGAGCCTCGATGGCGATACGCTCAAGGTCAAATCCCGCGACGGCAAGGACGTTACCGTGGCGCTGAAATCCGGCTGGAACGTCGGTGGCGTCGTCAAGGCCGCAGTTAGCGACATCAAGCCCGGCGATTTCGTCGGCATCGCCTCGCAACCGACCGACAGCGGCATCAACGGCGCGATCGAAGTCGTCATCTTCCCGGCCTCGATGAAGGGAACCGGCGAAGGCGACCGCCCCTGGGATTCGAAGCCGAACAGTTCGATGACCAATGCCACCGTCGCCAATGCCGTGACCTCGGTCAGCGGCCCGACCTTGACGCTCACTTACAAGGGCGGCGAACGCAAGATCAAGATCCCGGATGGCACGCCCGTCGTGACGCTGACATCGGCGACCAAAGCCGATCTGAAGCCCGGCGCCGGCGTCTTCATCACAGGCGAGCAAACCGGCGAGACTACAGTCTCCGCCGACCGCATCGCTGTCGGCCTCAACGGCACCGTGCCGCCGATGTGATCGCTGCCCGATCAATTGGCTGATTTGCATCCAACGAAAACAGGCGAACCGCAATGCTGCGATCCGCCTGTTTTTCTAATACTTGGCGAATGGTCAGGACACCGTCATTCCGCCGCCTGCGCGTGCGGACGATGATCAATCGTGTCATCCTCATCATCCTCCACCGGCTTCGGCTGTTTCCAGGCGATCAGCCGGTAGAACATCGGAATGAAGAAGGTGGCGATGAAGGTTGCCGCCAGCATACCGCCGATGACGCCTGTGCCGATGGCATGGCGGCTCGCCGAGCCCGCGCCGGTGCTGATCGCCAGCGGCACGACACCGAGGATGAACGCAAGCGAAGTCATGACGATCGGGCGGAAGCGCAGCCGCGCCGCCTCGAGTGCCGCTTCCGCGGCACTCATGCCGTCCTTGCGCTTCAGCACGGCGAACTCGACGATCAGAATGGCGTTCTTTGCCGCAAGGCCAATCAACGTCACCATGCCGATCTGGAAGTAGACGTCGTTGGTGAGCCCGCGCAGATAGGTGGCAAGCAGCGCACCGAACAGCGCGAAGGGGATCGCGGTGATGACGGCGAGCGGCAGGCTCCACTTTTCATACTGCGCGGCGAGGATCAGGAACACCATGATGACGCCGAAGATCATCGCCTGCGTGCCGGCGCCGCTGGTCTCCAGTTCCTGATAGGCCGAGCCCGTCCAGGCGATCTGGAAGCCTTGCGGCAAGGTCTCTGCCGCCACCTGCTGCATGGCCTTGATCGCATCGCCTGACGTGTAGCCGGGCGCCGGATTGCCGGTGATCTTGGCGGCATTGAAGGCGTTGTAGCGTTCGAGCTGGTCCGGCCCGATGGCGCGCGTCACCTTGATGAGCGTGTCGAGCGGGATCATCTTGCCGCTGTCGGAGCGCACGAAGACCTGGCGCAAATCGTCGGGCGATTCGCGGAAGGGCGCTTCCGACTGCAGGTTGACCTGATAGTTGCGGCCATAAAGCGTGAAATCGTTCACGTAGAGGCTGCCGAAGGTCGCCTGCATGGCATCGAAGACGGAGTTGATCGGCACGCCGAGCGCCTTGGCCTTCTCGCGGTCGAGATCGGCACGGAACTGCGGCACGTTGGTATCGAGCGTAGTGCGGACGCCAGCAAGCTCCGGCCGCTTGGAAGCGGCCGCAACAAGCTTCTGCGCCTCATCGGAAAGGCCGGCGACGCCCTTGCCGCTACGATCCTGCAGATAGACTTCGAAACCGCCCGTCGTCGAAAGGCCCATGATCGGCGGCGGGTTGAAGGCGAGCACCATGGCATCCTTGATGCCCATGTTGGCGCCGATCATCGGGCCTGCGAGATTGCGGGCATCGAGTTCGGGTGTCTTGCGCTCGCTCCAGTCCTTCAGCGTCACGAAGGCGACACCGGCGCTGCTCTTCAGCCCACCCGACAACAGATCGAAACCGGAGACCGCAAAGACGTTCTCGACGCCGGGCAGCTTCTGGGTGTTGGCCATCGCCTGATCCATGACCGCTTGTGTGCGCGTCAGTGACGCCGCCGGCGGCAGGATGGCGATCTGGAACAGCGAACCCTGGTCCTCGTCCGGCACCAGCGACCCCGGCAGCGTATAGAAGAGATAGCCGGTCACGCCGAGCAGGCCGGCAACCAGAACGCAGCCGACGATGACGCGCTTCAGGAAGAAGGCGACGCCGGCGGCATAACCCTGCGTCAGCCGGTCGAAGGCCCGGTTGAAGATACGGAACGGCAGGACCGGCTCATGATGGCCGGGCTTCAGGATCAGCGCGCAGAGTGCTGGCGTCAGCGTCAGCGCCACGATACCGGACAGTGTGACCGAGATTGCAATGGTGACCGCGAACTGCTTGTACATCTGGCCCGCCAGCCCGCCCATGAAGGAGACCGGGATGAAGACGGCGCAGAGCACCAGCACGATGGCAATGACCGGACCGGTCACTTCGCCCATCGCCTTGATGGCCGCCTTTCTCGGTGACAACTTCTCTGTTGTCATCAGCCGCTCGACGTTTTCGAGCACGACGATAGCGTCGTCGACAACGATACCGATCGCCAGCACCAATCCGAACAAGGTCAGAAGGTTGATCGAGAAGCCGAGCAGATACATGCCGGCAAAGGTACCGATGATCGAGATAGGCACCGCAATGACCGGAATCAGCGTCGCCCGCCAGTTCTGCAGGAAGACGAAGACCACAATAATGACGAGGAGGATCGCCTCGATGAAGGTCTTGATCACCTCCTCGATCGACACCTGAATGAACTTCGTCGTGTCGTAGGGAATCTCGTAGGCGACGCCTTGCGGGAACGACTTCTGCAGCTCATCCAGACGCGTCTTCAGTGCCTTCATCGTGTTCAGAGCGTTGGCGCCCGGCTGCAGATAGACGGCGATCGGAATCGCCGGGGTGCCGTTGAGGCTGCTCTGGACGGAATAGCTCTTGGTGCCAAGCTCGATGCGCGCCACGTCCTTGAGGCGCAGCGTCGCGGCATTGGCGGTCGAGCGCAGGATGATTTCGCCGAAGGCATCGACGTCGGGCAGGCGGCCCTGCGTCGTCACGGTATAGGTGAAGGCCTGCGGATTGTTGCTGGGCTGGTCGCCGAAACGGCCGGCGGCAAACTGCGAATTCTGTTCCTGGATGGCGGTCGCGACATCGCTCGGTGTCAGATTATACTGTGCGAGCTTGTCCGGCCGCAGCCAGATGCGCATCGAATAGTCGATATCGCCAAGCAGGTTGACATCGCCCACGCCCGGAATGCGCTTGAGATCGTCGATGACGTTGAGCAGTGCATAGTTGCCGACATAGGCGCGGTCGTAGCGGCTGTCGGTCGAATACATGGCGATGAAGCCGAGGATCGAGGTCGAGCGCTTGGTGACGACGACGCCAAGGCGCGTCACGTCCTGCGGTAGGGTCGAGACCGCGCGCTGGACGCGGTTGTTGACGTTGATCGCCGCCTGGTCCGGGTCGGTGCCGAGTGTGAAGGTCACGGTGATCTGCATCGAGCCGCTGTTGGAGTTCGTCGACTGCATGTAGAGCATGTTTTCGACGCCGTTGATCTGCTGCTCCAGCGGAGCGGCAACGGTCTGCGCCACCGTCTCGGCGCTGGCGCCGGGATAGGTCGCGGTCACCACCACCTGCGGCGGCGTCAGCTCCGGATATTGCGCGATCGGCAGGATGCGCAGGCAGACAGCGCCCGCAAGCAGGATGACGATCGAGATCACCGCCGCGAAAACGGGGCGGTCGATAAAGAATTTGTTGCCCAACATCAGTTCTGCGCCACCTTGTTCGCATCCTTAGGCGCGGCATCCGCCGTCGCCTGCACCGGCGCACCTGGGCGCACTTTGATGATGCCTTCGGTAATCAGCTTGTCGCCGGCCTTGAGGCCCGACAGCACCAGCCAGCTATTGCCGATCTTCTGGCCGAGCGTCACCGGATTGACGTGCGCCTTGCCTTCCTGGTCGATCGTGTAGACGAACTGGCCCTGCGGGCTCTGCATCAGCGCCACCTCGGGGATGGTGATGGCATTGTCGAGCGAGACGCCCGTCACCTTCGCGCGGACGAACTGGCCCGGCAGCAGCCGGCGATCGGGATTGTCGACCACGGCGCGGGCCTGCAGCGTGCCTGTGGACACATCGATCGTGGAGGAGGTGAAGTCGACTACGCCATCATGGTCGTAGGTCGAGCCGTCACCGAAGGAGATCTTGACGCCGAGATTCGGCGCCTCTCCCTTGGCCTTTTTCATGTCGATCAGTCGGCGCACTTCGGCAGCTTCGGCATCCGAGAAGGAAAAATTGACGTAGACCGGATCGAGCTGTGTGATGCTGGTGAGCAGGCCGGTATCGCCCGTGGTGCCGATGAGGCTTCCCTCGGAGACCTGTTCCAGGCTGGTGATGCCGCCGACAGGTGCTGTGACCTTTGTATAGTCGAGATTGAGCTGCGCCGTTTGTACCTGGGCTTCGGCGGCGGCAAGCGACGCTTCCGCCAGTTCTCGCGTCGAAATCGCATCATCGCGCGACTTCTGGTTCACGGCATTCTGTTCGAAAAGGGTGATGTTGCGCTTTTCTTCGCGCTGCGCCTGGGTCAGTTGCGCCTTGGCCTGCTGGAGCTGTGCTTTGGCTTGGGCAAGCGCTGCCTGATAGGAGGCGGGATCGATGAGGAACAGCACGTCGCCGGCCTTTACCTCAGCACCTTCGATAAAGTTTCTTTTCAACAGGATACCGCCCACGCGAGCGCGCACATCGACTTGCCTAAAGGCGGAGATGCGCGCAGCATATTCATAGGACAGCGCCACGGTCTGCGGCTTGACATCGACCACCGTCACCTGCGGCGGCGGCATCTGTCCGGCCTGCTGCGCTAGGGAGGAAGACGCGCAGAAAAAGAGCAGTCCGGCTGCAATGAGGCTGCTGCGCAGGAGGAGGGATTTATGCGTCGTCATGGGAAAATCACCGCGAGATTCGACATTCTTGTTGCGGCGCAATATACAAACATACATGAATGATTGTAAATATCAAATCGATGTGACTTTTGGGAGCGATATCGGGACCCGCATGCAGGTTTGAGATATTGATGCATGAAATCAGAGATATAGAGCGAGACGAAATCCCCCTTTTCGTCCGCGGAAATTTTGAGGAGGCGCATGCGCAGAACCAAGGAAGATGCCGCCAAGACCCGCGAGGAAGTCCTCGCCGCCGCCGCCGAGATCTTCTATGAAAACGGCGTCAGCGGCTCGAGCCTCGAAAAGATTGCCCAGCGCGCAGGCGTAACGCGCGGTGCGATCTACTGGCATTTCAAAGACAAGGCCGAGGTCCTGACCGCGCTGCACAGCGAGATCCGCTTGCCGCAAGAAGCTATGGTCGACTATGCGATCGAGCACGGACATGACGATCCTCTTGGCCTGATCGAGCAAGGCACAATCGAAGTTCTGCAAATCCTGGTCGATGACGAGCATCAGCAGCGCGTCTTCGCCATCATGATCCTCGGCTGCGAATTTACGGAACACCTGTCCGACGCGGCCCAGCGCATCATTACAGCCAATGCCGAAATGTTCGGCAAGCTGCAGAAACTGATCGAGATGGCGGATGAACAAAGCTCGCTTGCACCGCTATGGACCGCCGATTCCGCCGCCC
Source organism: Martinezella sp. CNPSo 3964 (assembly GCF_057784375.1). Taxonomy (NCBI): domain Bacteria; kingdom Pseudomonadati; phylum Pseudomonadota; class Alphaproteobacteria; order Hyphomicrobiales; family Rhizobiaceae; genus Martinezella; species Martinezella sp. CNPSo 3964. The sequence goes on along the minus strand of NZ_JBXSOW010000003.1, from coordinate 402,890 downwards.
GCGCCATTCAATGCTCGATGAACGGCCTGCTTGCCGAGTGGCTTCGGTCGGGGAAATCCTTCCCTCTGGTCGATATCGGCGAGCGGCTGATCCGCAGCCTCATCCGCTCCATGCGCGACAACGAAGAGCGATAGAACCGTTCAGCTTTTCACAGAAACGCTGAACGGTTCTATCTCTTTGTTTTCTAGCAATTCCGGACGGAAACCGCTACGCAGTTTTCCTTTGAATTGCTCTAGCTATTCGCCCGCGTGCCGCATGGCTTCGGCCAGCGAAATCTCCGATTTGATTTCCCGCGTCGACATCGAGGTCACCGTATGCCGAACGCCGGGCAGCCGGTTGAGCTCCTGCCGCAGCAACCGGTCGAGCGCAGCCATGTCGGTCGCGATGATATGCAGGAGATAATCGGCCTCGCCCGTCGTCGCATGACAGCGCCAGATCAATGGATGGCGGCGCACGGCGGCTTCGAAAGCATCGAAACGCTCGACATCGATCGACACCTGCACGAAGGCCTCCAGCCCGAAGCCGAGCCTGGCCGGATCGAGAAGCGTCCTATAACCCCGGATCACGCCCGCTTCCTCCAGCGCTTTTACCCGCTTCCAGCAGGGCGTCTTGCTGAGACCGGCGAGATCGGCAAGCGCCGCAAAGGAAAGGCGGGCGTCGGCCTCAAGCGCGGTAATGATCTTATGGTCGAGCGCGTCCAACTCCATCGTTCTCTCCATAGCTATAAAGATGATCGATCGTACTCCATTTCTCCAAATTTGAATGACAAATAGGAACAATGTTCAAGCTGAATTTCGTATCCTTGAGGGAGAGCAAACATGCTTGGCGGCCGAGAGCCGGAACAAAGGGAACGAAGATGCAGAAGAAAGACTATTACGCGCGCATCGAGGCGCCCGAAATGCGCGACTACGGCGTTTATCTGCAGTGCGACAAGCTGCTTGCCTGTCAGAAGCCGTTGAACGGGATGGTCAACGGCGATGAACTGCAGTTCCAGATCGTCCATCAGGTCGAAGAACTCTGGATGAAGCTGATGGCCTATACGCTGGTCGATGTCATCGGCTTCATGGAGGAGCGCAATACGCATCGCGTCGTGACCCTCATGGGCCGCGTGCACCGGATCATGCGCATGATGACGGCTCAGCTCGATCTTCTCGAAACCATGTCACCCAAGGAATATCAGCAAATCCGCCTGCAGCTCGGCAATGGCAGCGGCCAGGAATCGCCTGGATTCGGGTTTCTGCTGCGCATGCCGCCGGATCTCTGGCACGCCTTCAAGGCGAACTATCTCGATGCCGCCGGTCTGACCGTCGCGGATATCTATGACGGCAAATACGATCACGGCGACAGCTATGTGGTCGCCGAGGCGCTGGTCGAATATGACGAGCTGTTCCAGAAATTCCGCGCCAATCACATCTATCTGATCCAACGCTCCATCGGGCTAGGCTCGAAATCGCTGAAAGGCCGCCCGGTCGAGCTGCTGCAGGCCGGCACGCGCCATCGCTTCTTCCCCGATCTCTGGGATATTCGCCACGAAATGACCGATCGTTGGGGCGGCCAATATGGTGTCGTCCGCGATTCCATTTCCAAGCACGATGCAGCCGAATAAGTGCTGACGGAAAACCGCCTTTCGCCGTCTTGAACGGCGGAAGGCCTTCCGACTCGGAACGAGATCGAGCAAGCCATCAAAGTCGTCGCCGCATTGGTGCGCCACACGGGCGCGCTAGCTGCTCCAACCTTCGCCCCCCTCGCTCAAAAGCGGATCGGCACTCCGTCGGCAAGACGGTATTTTCCCGTAGGCCAAGGTTTCGGCCAGAGACAATGCAATCACCATTGAAATATAGCCTATTGCATAATTCTGATATCGATCGTATTTGTTTAGTAGCCTCACAGATCGTTCCTCCCGGAGCCCCGCATGACGCAAGTTCAGGAAGCCGTGGCGCAGCGGCGCGCATGGCAGTTTGCCGACCGTGATGAGGACGATCGTCCGAGCCTTCCCGAAGTCAATGCCACGGTCAAGGTTCCCCATGGCGGCAGCTGGATTCGACGTCTGATCGCTTTCGTCGGCCCCGGTTACATGATTTCCGTCGGCTATATGGATCCCGGCAACTGGGCGACCGATCTCGCCGGCGGCGCGCAGTTCGGCTACACGCTTCTGACTGTCATCATGCTATCGAACCTGATGGCGATCCTGTTACAGGCGCTCTCGGCAAGGCTTGGCATCGCCACCGGCCGCGATCTCGCTCAGGCCTGTCGCGATCATTATCCGCGGCCGGTCAATCTGGCGCTATGGCTGGCTTGCGAGCTCGCCATCATCGCCTGTGATCTGGCCGAAGTCATCGGCACGGCTATCGCGCTGCAACTCCTCTTCGGGATTCCGCTGATCGGCGGCGCATTGATCACCGCGCTCGACGCATTCCTGCTGCTGCTCCTGATGAGCAAGGGCTTCCGCTATCTCGAAGCCTTCGTCATCGCGCTGCTGATCGTCATCGCCACCTGTTTTGCCATCCAGATCGCAGCCGCGGCGCCGCCGGTGGCAGCGATCCTCCAAGGCTTCATCCCCTCGCCTGAAATCGTCACCAATCACGAGATGCTCTACATCGCCATGGGCATCATCGGCGCGACAGTCATGCCGCATAATCTCTATCTGCATTCCTCGATCGTGCAGACCCGCGCCTATAAGCGCACCGAAGAAGGTCGCCGCGACGCGATCAAATGGGCAACGATCGACAGCACCGTTGCCCTCATGCTGGCGCTCTTCGTCAATGCCGCCATTCTGATTGTCGCAGCGGCCGCCTTCCACACCAGCGGTCACTCCGATGTCGCCGAAATCGGCCAGGCCTACGAGCTGTTGTCGCCGCTGCTCGGCCTCGGCATCGCCTCGACGCTGTTTGCCGTGGCACTGCTCGCTTCAGGCCTCAACTCGACCGTCACGGCGACGCTTGCTGGCCAGATCGTGATGGAAGGCTTTCTCCGGCTCAGGATTCCGCATTGGGCAAGGCGACTTTTGACCCGCGGCCTCGCAATTATTCCGGTTGTGTGCGTTACCGCTATTTATGGTGAAAAGGGCACGGCGAACCTGCTTGTGCTGAGCCAGGTCGTGCTATCAATGCAATTGCCCTTTGCCGTCATTCCGCTGGTTCAATTCGTCACGAATCGCGAGAAAATGGGCAGTTTCGTCATCTCCAGAAGCATCGCCATTCTATCTTGGACAGTCGCCGCGATCATCCTGGTGCTGAACTTCAAACTGCTCTACGACACCATCTTCGGTTGACGAATCATCTTGAACGCGCGAATCTCGCCCTGTGGACGATCACGGCAATTAACTGGCTCGTAATATTTGCCTAGATTTCGCCATGATTTGCCCTAGTTTGGGCCCACCGCAATCTGCAGGGTTCCTCACTTCATGGCCGAAAGTCCATTGCGCGTTCAATTTCCTGCAGAGGCTGCCATCCAGGCGCGGCCGCATCATGATTTTCACATTCCATTTCTGCCGCGTTCCGCCCATCTGCGTCACCTGATCGTCATTGGTCTGGCAGGCACTGCATCCTTCGGCCTGCTCGCCACGGTGCTCTATCCCTTGCTGGCGCGTAACACGATCGAGCGGGCAACGCCGGTGCGCACTGCCCAGCTCGCGCGTCCTCAGCCAGCCATGCGCAAAGCCAGCCGGCTGGCCACAAAACAGCGTTTCGACGGCAGCCGCTTCGCACAGGTAGCAGAGAAGCTGTCCAGCGGCGAAACGCGCATCTTCACCTATCATCGCACGACGCTGGTCTTCAAATCCGATGAAACCGCCCTGGCACGCGACGGCGCGGGCGCCATCAATGCCTCCTATGGCGACGAGCGCGCCGACAACGTGGTATTCTCACCGCCATCGCTTTCCGATATCCGCCACGGCATCTATCCGCAGACCACGCATTATGATGCCGTGCGCCGCTCCCGCTTTCCGGTTCGCGGTGTGCCGCTGAACGTCAGCGTATCGCGCGCAACGACCGGCGAGCCCGGCCGCGAGTTTCACAGGCTCGTATCCATGCCGAAGGACAAGCAGGATCTGCAGGACATCCTGGCCTCCGCGGGCCTCGGCAGCGATGCCGGCGACGAGTTGCAGCGCGCCCTGGAGACCGATACGGTTTCCCCCGGCGACAGCCTGGAACTGCTGCTTGAGAAGAAAGGCCCCAATGCCCGCCCGAAGCTGATCATGGCCCGCCTCAGCGGCGACAAGACACCGGAGCGCGTCGTCGCCCGCGACGATGCCAATGGCTTCGTTCCGATGGCCAATGACAGGCTGTTTTCCACGCTCTACAGCGAAAGCCAAGCCGACGCTCCGTCCTCGACGGAGGTTGCCGCAGTCGATTTGAAGGGTGTCGACGAGAGCAACGAGCGGGCAGTCAGCGACAAGCTCGAAAGAGCCGGCCTGACCAAGGAATGTGCCTCGCAGCTCATCAAGCTCGCCAAGGCCAAGGGCATTTCGCTTACCAGCATCGAGGATGCTCCCGACAGCGTCGACCTGCTCTTCCGCAAGGCGGACGACGGCCGCAGCGAGTTGATGTTCATCGAATTCCATGCCGATGGCGACACGCATCGCTTCTACCTGCACAAGAACGAAGGCGAAGGCCCCTCGGAATTCTACGACGAAAGTGGGCACTCGATCGCAAAATCGCTAGTGCATCGTCCCGTGCCAAACGGTACGCTTGGCGATGGCTTTGCCTGGCGTATCCACCCGATCCTGGGTGTGAAGAAATTCCACAACGGCGTCGATTTCCGCGCACCGATGGGCAGCCCCATACAGGCCGCCGGCGATGGTGTCGTCGAGAAGATCTCCTGGGAAACCGGCTACGGCAAATATGTCCGCATCCGTCACGACGGCGGCTACGAAACCACCTATGCCCATATTTCGGCAACGCCGTCGGATCTGCGGGTCGGCCAGCGCGTCACCCAAGGTCAGGTCATCGCCTATGTCGGCTCCACCGGCTATTCCACCGGCCCGCATCTCTATTACGAGCTGCGCGTCAATGGCCGTTACGAAAACCCGCTGACGGCGCAACTGCCTGCTGGCACCAATCTGACCGGCAAGTCGCTCGACAGCCTGCGCTCGCAGGTCAACCATGTCGAGAACATCATGAGCTACCTCGACGTTCCCCCGGCTCGCGACAATCCGCCCACCCCCTTCGCCAATTTCGAGCAAGGCCCGAGCTTCGGGCCGAATTCAGGATCGGACTTCGGACCGAACCTGGGACCAGGCTTTGGGCCAAACCATTTCGGCGCACCGTCTCCATAAGCCGGCCAGAAGTCCGCACAAGCATCCTTCCCGATTCTCACAAGTCGATTCCCGCTGGCGGCAATGGCGCCTCGATGCTGAATGCGATAACAATCCTCCTGTATTTCGCCATGGAGAAGATATTGCCGCGCACTATCTGATGCGAATGCCGGATATCATCACGCGGCAATCCGCAAGGAGCAGACATTGGCGCGCAAGCCGTTGCCGGAACCAAAACCTATGCTGCCGAATGAAAGCAGGCGTCTGCGCGCCGACGCGCGACGCAACTATGACAAGTTGATCGAAGTTGCAGCACAAGCCTTCGCCAGCCACGGCACCGCCGCCTCCCTGGAAGACATAGCCCGGCGTGCGGATGTCGGGATCGGAACGCTCTACCGCCATTTCCCGAGCCGCGAACATCTGGTGGAGGCGGTTTACCACCACGAAGTCGAGGCGCTTTGCGATGCCGCCGAAGAGCTTTCGCGCGAGCGTGCGCCCGATGAGGCTCTCGAGGAGTGGATGAACCGTTTCGTCGGATATATCGCCACGAAACGCGGCATGGCCGACAGCCTGCGCATTCTTCTCAATAGCAATTCCAAGCTCTTCGCCGACAGCTATGGCAAAGTGCCGGTCGCGCTCGCAAGCCTGATCGACCGGGCGGTCGCCGCCGGCTCGATCCGCACCGATGTCGACAGTACCGATGTGCTGCATGCGCTTTCCGGCACCTATTCCATGCCCAGCTCGCCCGAATGGTACGACCGCTCCCGCCGCCTCGTGCGCCTGTTGATGGACGGCCTGCGCTGGGGTGCCTCGACAACACGGGTGCCGCGAGAGACCTGATAATCGGCAGGACGCTTCCTATATGCATTTGAACTGAGAATGTCAGGCGAGTTTCCTGTTACCGCAGTTTCGTGCTTCGCCCCTCACCCTAACCCTCTCTCCGTTGAGACGGGGAGAGGGAACGATCGCGCAATACGGCATGCTGTTTCACCGGGGTTGTTTCCGCCGCAAAGCCCCCTCTCCCCGCGATGCAGGGAGAGGGTTGGGGTGAGGGGCTGGACACATAAGCAAGACAAAATCGAACTCCGCCGACCGTCATCAAAGCTGAGGAGAGCAAGAATGCCCGAAAAGCTGGTCAAGATCACCGGCCCCGATCATCCGATCACGATCGAGGAAAAGCGCGCGCATGTCACCGTTTCCGTCGCCGGCAAGGTGATCGCCGATACGCATGAGGCGCTGTCGCTCAAGGAAGCCTCCTACCCCGCCGTGCTCTATATTCCCCGCAGGGATGTCGACATGGCGTCACTGCAGAAGACCAGCCACGAAACCTACTGCCCTTACAAGGGCGAATGCTCCTATTACAGCATCCCGGCCGGTGGCGAGCGTTCGGTGAACGCCATCTGGAGCTACGAGAACCCCTATCCTGCGGTCAGCCAGATCAAGGATTACATGGCCTTCTATCCCGATCGCGTCGATTCGATCGACATCGTCACCTAAAGCGCAAGACCGCTCGACGCATCGAAGACGTAGACCTGCTCCGGGCTCACCGAGACGTTCAGGGGCTGGCCATAGCGCACCGGCGCCTCGCCATCGACGACGGCCGTCACCTGCTCGCCGGCAAGGTCGAAGAGCACATGCGTCTGCGCGCCGGTCGGCTCGACCAGCAATGTCTGGCCGGTGAGTGGCGATCCGCCGCTTGCAAGGCTCAGATGCTCGGGCCTGAGACCAACCTTCACGCTCTGGCCTGCCTTCACCTTGCGTTCGCCAGCGATGCGGATCGGCGTGCTGTCCTTCAACCGCACGGCCGGCGCGCCGTCGACGCCCTCGACCGTACCGTCGAGGAAGTTCATGGCCGGCGAGCCGATGAAGCCGGCAACGAAGAGATTGGCCGGCTTGCGGTAAAGCTCGATCGGCGTGCCCTGCTGCTCGATCTTGCCCTGGTTCAGCACCACGATACGGTCGGCAAGCGTCATCGCCTCGATCTGGTCGTGGGTGACGTAGATCGAGGTGGTCTGCACCTTCTGATGCAACGCCTTGATTTCGGAGCGCATCTGCACGCGCAGCTTCGCATCGAGATTGGAGAGCGGCTCGTCGAACAGGAAGACCGCCGGGTTACGCACGATGGCGCGGCCCATGGCGACACGCTGGCGCTGGCCGCCGGATAGCTGCGCCGGCTTGCGGTCGAGCAGTTTGGTGAGATCGAGCATGCGCGCAGCTTCATTGACCCGCTGCTCGATGGTCTGCTTGGTCTCGCCCGAGAGCTTCAGGTTGAAGCCCATATTCTCGGCAACAGTCATATGCGGGTAGAGCGCATAGGACTGGAAGACCATGGCGATGTTGCGCTCGCGCGGCGTCATGGAATTCACCACCTGCCCACCGATCGACACGTCGCCATCGGTGATTTCTTCCAGGCCTGCGATCATCCGCAGCAGCGTGGACTTGCCGCAGCCGGAGGGGCCGACGAGTGCGATGAACTCGCCGTCCTCGATCGAAAGCGAGATATCGTGGATGACGGTGAGCGCCCCATAGGCCTTGTGGATGTTGTGCAGTTCGACGGATGCCATGTTGTTTGTGCTCCGATGAGAGCAATTCCAGGAAAAGTGCGTAGCGGTTTTCCGTCCGGAATTGCGAAAAACAAAGAGATAGAGCGGTTCAGAGTTTCCGTGAAAAGCTGAGCCGCTCTAGGCTCAGGATTTCACGGCGCCGGCGGTGAGGCCGGCAATGATGTGCTTCTGCGCCAGGAAGAAGACGATGACGGTGGGCAGGATGGTCAGCGTGATGAAGGCGAGCACCAGCTCCCATTCCGTGCCGAATTCGCCGCTATAGACCATCATGCCGAGCGGCCAGGGATAGATCGAATCCGAGTTCAGCATGATCAGCGGCAGGATGTAGCTGTTCCAGCTGCCGACGAAGGAGATGATGCTGACGGTCGCGATGATCGGCCGCGAGAGCGGCAGCGAGATATGCCAGAAGAAGCGGATATAACCGCAACCGTCGACAAACGCCGCCTGGAACAATTCTTCCGGAAGGTTTCGAAAATAATTGCGGAAGAGCAGGATGCTCATGCCGAGGCCGAAAGCCACCTGCGGCAGCACCACGCCCCAATAGGTATTGAGCAGGCCGAGATCGCGGATGCGGATGAAGAGCGGCAGAATGGCTGTGGCTGCCGGAAACATCAGGCCGATGAGGAAATAATTCAGCAGGAAATTCGAGCCGAAGAATTTCACATGCGCGAAGGCGAAGGCCGCCATGGCCGAGACCGACAGCGTCAGGAAGACGGTGAGCACGGCGATGATCAAGGAATTCATCATCTGTCGCCAGTAGCGGTCACCGAAGAGGATGCCGGTATAGTTCTCGAAGTGCCACTCGGCCGGCAGGCCGAAGGGATTGGTGCGGAGATCGCCGAGCGTCTTGAAACCGCCGAGCGCGGTCGTCAGCAGCGGGATCAGCACGATGGCGGCAATGATGGTCAGCGACACATAGAGATAGATCTTCGTGCCGGTGGTCAGTCGAACGGATGAGGCCAGATCAGTCATTGCGCATAAATATCCGTTTGTAGCCGAAGGCGAGGGTGACGCAGATCACGAACAGCACGACGCCGACGGCGCTGCCGAGGCCGACCTGCATGCGGGTGACGCCGAAATTGTAGAGGAAGGTCACCATCGTCTGGGTCGAGTTGAACGGGCCGCCGCCGGTGAGCGGCATGATCATGTCGAAGAGCTGCAGCGATCCGACGACGGCGAAGAAGACGGAAAGGCGCAGCGTCGAGCCGAGCAGCGGCAGCGTCACATAGCGGAACTTCTGCCAGCCTGTGGCGCCGTCGATTTCGGCTGCCTCCAAGACGCTCTTGTCGAGCGACTGCATGCCGGCGATGAAAAGCATCATGTGAAAGCCGAAATATTTCCACACGATGACGCCGAGCACGGCATACATCGCCAGATCCTTGTCTGCGAGCACGTAAGGCGTCGGCGTACCGAGGAAATGCGCGATCGCAGCAAACAGGCCATAATCGCCGTCATAGACGAAGCGCCAGATGAGGCCGGCAGCCACCTCGGCCAGCACGTAAGGCAGGAAGAAGATCAGCCGGAAGAGCACGACGCCGCGAATGCGGTGCGCCAGCATCGTCGCCAGCCAGATGGCGAGCGGCACCTGGATCGCGATCGATACGACGATGATCAAAGCATTGTTTTTGAGCGACGTCAGGAAGGCACCGTTCTTGAACAGCACCTGGAAATTGCGCAGACCCACGAATTCGGTCGGCAGGCCATAGCCGCTCCAGCGATAGAGGCTGTACCAGGCCGCTTCCCCCATCGGCAGGATGACGAAGATGGTGAAAAGCAGCAGCGCAGGCGGCAAAAACAGCAGGATAACGGGCAGGCGGCCGCGCGCAGCCGGTGATTTTCGCTTCGCTGCGGGTCTCGCTCTTGCGACAGAGGGCATAGTGGTCGTAGCGCTGACATCGGTCATGGGCAGTCTCGACAATTACAGTTCAAAGAAAAACCGGCGCCGGCACAAGGGAGCGGCCGGCGCCGGATGCCGCTAGAGCTGGTCCTGTTCGAAGGCGTCCTGGACCTGCTGCGCGCCATCCTTCGGAGTGATCTGGCCGGAGACGATGCCAACAGCCACATCGTTGACGACGCGGCCAACGGAGGGGCCGAGATCCTGGTCGAAGAAATTCTGGTGCCAGGTCGAATGCGCCAGCTGGTCGGCTGCCTCGTGCATCAGCGGACCCTTGACGCCGTCTTCGGCGCCGACGGCAACCGGGATGATCATGCCGGCTTGCGCCATGGTGCGTTCGTTTTCGGCATTGGTCAGGTAGGCGAGGAAATCGAGCGCCTCGGGCGGAGCCTTTTTGGTGACGGCCCAGCCGTTCAGGCCGCCGAGCGTATCGGTCGGGAGGCCCGCACCGCCGGTCACGGCCGGGAAGGCGAACCGCCCGATATTGTCATCCGCCTGACCTTTGCCGTCGCCGGAATTGGTGCGCTGGTTGGCAACCGTATTTTCGAAGCCGAGGATCATCGCAGCCTTGCCGTCGCCGAAAACGCCGAGCGCCTGTGGCCAGGTGGTGCCGAGATAACCGGGCTGGAAGGGTTCGAGCTTGCCGAGTTCGGCAAGCTGTTCGCCGGCCTTGATGATCGAGGGATCGTTGAAGCCATTGCCCTTGCCGTTCTTGGCATCGTTGAAGACCTGCTGGCCGCCGTCGCGCATCACCAGATAGCTCCAGTAGAAATGGATCGGCCACTTCTCGCCGCCGCCGCCGGCGATCGGCGCGATGCCGGCAGCCTTGATCTTCTTGACCGCGGCCAGATAATCGTCCCAGGTCTTGATGGCACTCGCATCGACGCCGGCCTTGGCGAACAACGCCTTGTTATAGAAGAAGGAAACCGTGCCGAGCTTGTAGGGTACGGCACTGATCTTGTTGTCGAAGGTCAGGCCCTTGACGGCCGCCTGATTGTAGCTCTTCAGCCAGGCGCCATCCTTGGCGTTCATCGCCACAGTCAGATCCAGCAGCGTGCCGGTCTGCTGCTGCTGCTTCAAGACGCCGCCGCCCCAGCTGAAGAAGAAATCGGGAGCGTCCTTCGATTGCAAGAGCGTCGGCAGCTTTGCCTTGAACGCTTCGTTGGCCAGGAACTGCATCTCGATCTTCGTGCCGGGATGCTTGGCCTCATACTGGTCCGCGATCTTGCGCCAGACGGCGACATAGGTCGGATCGGTTTCCAGATGCAGCCATTTGACGACGGTATCGGCGGCAGCGCCAGTTGCGCCCGCCAGAATCGCCAGTCCGGTCGTGGCGGCAACAGCAGCGATGCGAAGGGCCTTGGCCCCACGTAGATGGATCATGATTTTCTCCTCCCAAGGGAACCAAGAGCCTCAATATTTTTTCCCTTATGCGGAATAATTCAACGGAGCTTTGCTGAAATGTCAACCGCCATCGCTAAATTTTTGGCAGATTGGCTGCAAAATGGCTTGACATTGGGCAAGTGCCATAGGTTATTTAATTCGCATTCCGTTAAAAATACCAGGCCGCAGCCGAGCGGGTCCGTCATTCGGCACCATTCTCATGAAAACAGCAGATCCCGAGCTTATGCGGGCGATAAACCGCTTCAATGTGCTGGATACGATCCGGCGGGCGGGCTCCATCGCACGTATCGAAATCAGCGACCGCACTCAGCTTTCGACCACGACAGTCTCGGCAATCACAGCCTCGCTGCTGGATGACGGGCTGATCCTGGCCCGCACCGAAGGCGACCTGCGCGAGGCGGCCACCCGCGGCCGACCCCGCGTCATGCTGGAGCTTAACCCCGATGCTGCGCGCGTCGTCGGCGCGAAAATCGCCGCCAACCGCATGGTTTTCGTCGTCACCGACTTCTGCGGTGAGGTTCTATCGACGCTGACACTGGCGCTACGCGTCGACCGGCAGCCGATCGGCGTCATTGCCGATCTTATCGAGGATGGCGTGCGCCGCTGCGTCGTCGATGCCAATCTGGCATTGGACGAGATCGATTCCGTCTGCCTCGGCCTGCCCGGCGTCGTCGAGCATCGCACCGGCCATATCCGCACCAGCCCGATCTTTCGCGAAAGCGGCGTCGATTTCGCCAAGGACATGTCGGAACGGCTGGGCGTCACCACCATCGTCGAAAGCGATGCACATGCCATCACGCTTGCCCATCACTGGTTCGGCCAGGCGAGAGACCTGGACGACATGGTGCTGGTGTCGCTGGAACAGACATTGGGACTTGGCGTTCTGCATGGCGGCCAGCTCTTTCGCGGCGCCGGCGGCCTCAGCCACAATCTCGGCGATCTCGTGCTCGGCATGGGTCCGCAGGGCATTATCCGCCTGGCAAGCCTTGCCGGCGAAAGCGCCATTCTCGGCGATCAGCCGAGCGGCCGTTTTGCCGAAGCCATCCGCCTCGGCCGGGGAATGGCGCATGCGAAGACACTGATCGATGCCGAAGACAACACATTGATCAGCGCGGCAATCCGCGCCGGCGAAGCCTGCGGCATGGCGCTTGCCAATATCGTAACGCTGTTTGCGCCGCCGCGCGTCATTCTGGTGGGATCGAGCCTGGCGCTCGGCCAGCCCTTCCTCGACAGCCTGCGGGAGGCCTATTCGCTGGCGATCCCGCCGTCGATCAAGGGCGTGACCGAACTCGTTTTCGACCAGTCGACCGACGAGACCTGGGCGCAGGGCGCCGCGGTCGTCGCGCTGCGCGAACTTTACGAATCCCCCTGGGGAACGACGGGGCCGGCACCGGCCCTCTGATGTCCCCACAGCAATTCCAGGAAAACTGCGCAGTGATTTTCCGCCCGGAATTGCGTCGAAACAATAGGATAGAGCGGTTCAGCGCCTATGTGAAACGCTGAGCCGCTCCAGGACAGACAAGACAATTCATCTGGAGGAAGCTTATGAACAAGGTCGGCATCGGCATTATCGGCTGCGGGAACATTTCCGGCGCCTATCTTACCGCCATGAAATCCTTTCCCATTCTCGACATCAAAGGTGTGGCCGACCTCAATCGCGAGCTTGCCGAGGCAAAGGCTGCCGAATTCGGTCTGAAGGCGGTCGATATCGCTTCCTTGCTCGCCGATCCCTCGATTGAGATCATCGTCAACCTGACCATTCCGAAGGCGCATGTCGCCGTCGGTCTGCAGGCGCTGGATGCCGGCAAACATACCTATTCGGAAAAGCCGCTCGGTATCAATTTCGCCGAGGGCAAGAAGCTTGCAGATGCCGCGGCCACCAAGGGTCTGCGCATCGGTGCAGCGCCCGATACCTTCCTCGGCGGTGGCCATCAGACGGCCCGCGCCATCATCGACGAAGGTGCGATCGGCATTCCCGTCGGCGGCACCGCTACCTTCATGTGCCCCGGCCACGAGCGCTGGCATCCGAATCCGGCTTTCTATTATGAAATCGGCGGCGGCCCGATGCTCGACATGGGGCCTTATTACATCACCGATCTCGTCAACCTGCTTGGCCCGGTCTCCCAGGTCGCCGGCTTTGCCGTCACGCCGCGCAAGGAACGCATCATCACCAGCGAGCCACGCAACGGCGAGCACATCCCCGTGCATGTGCCGACGCATGTTGCCGGCGTCATGGCCTTTGCCAATGGCGCGGTCGTCCAGATCGGCATGAGCTTCGATGTCGCCGGCCACAAGCATGTGCCGCTCGAAGTCTACGGCACGGAAGGCACGCTGATCGTGCCCGACCCCAACCGTTTCGGCGGCCCGGTGGAATTCCTCAAGAAGGGCGGCGAGTTTGCCGAGCGCGAGATCACCGCACCCTATGCCGACGGCAACTACCGCTCGCTCGGCGTCGCAGACATGGCACATGCCATCCGCTCGAACCGTCCGCACCGTGCCAATGGCAGCCTCGCGCTGCACGTGCTCGAAGTCATGGAAGCCTTCCAGACGGCCTCCGACACCGGGCGCACGGTCACCATCACGACGCAAACGGAGCGCCCGGCCCCTCTTTCCGAATCCCTGGTGGATGGGCAGATCGGCCGCTAACGACACAATTTCAGGAGGATTATCATGCGTGAAGCACTTATCGTCTGGGGCGGCTGGAGCGGCCACGAACCGCAGGAATGCGCCCATATCATCCGCGACATGCTCGAAGAGGACGGCTTCAAGGTCTATCTCGAAAACAGCACCGAGGCCTTTGCCGATCCCTCGATCCACGATCTCAGCCTGATCGTGCCGATCGTCACCATGTCGAAGATCGAGAAGGAAGAGGTGAAGAACCTCGCGGCCGCAATCGAAAGCGGCGTTGGCATAGCCGGCTATCATGGTGGCGCAGGCGACTCGTTCCGCGAAAGCGTCGAGTACCAGTTCATCATCGGCGGCCAATGGGTCGCCCATCCCGGCAACATCATCGACTATACGGTCAACATCACGCGGCCGGACGATCCGATCATGGAGGGGATCACCGATTTCCCCTACACGTCGGAGCAATATTACATGCACGCCGACCCGTCGAACGAGGTGCTGGCGACCACCACATTCACCGGCGACCATGCCTACTGGATCGACGGCGTCGTCATGCCCGTCGCCTGGAAGCGCAAATACGGCAAGGGCCGCGTGTTCTATTCCTCGCTCGGCCACCAGGCCAAGGAATTCGACGTGCCGCAGATGAAGACCATCTTCCGCCGCGGCGCGAACTGGGCGGCACGCTGAGCCCTGCACGTTTCGAAAATTGCCGCCCCTCATAATGCCTGAGGGGCGGCTTTGCGTCGGCCATCCCGATGATAGCGCAATCGCGCACACGGCAGATTTCATCGTTTCGAGCAAATGATGAGCAGGCCGGACAGGCGGCCGTGAACGGAGCTTGGGCAGGGGCTCCACCCCGCATCCTGCAGCCAACTATCGATCGCCCTCATCTCACCTCGACGTTGCAGATCCTGCCTCGCATTCCGTGCCAGGCTCCACTCCCCATTTTGATCGTACGACTGTCAGCACGAGCGATCAGGCTGCGTTCGGCCCCAATGCGCGTGGACGCATCGAAAGGTGCATCAGCCTCCATTTGCAATTCCGATCAATTGCTTACCAGATTGATAATAAATCGCTAAAACACGCCTGAGATGAGATTTATGAAGCGAAACTGAAACGCGATCAGTTTTCGTTTGACATTCCTTTATCTTCATTTATCGTCATTCTTGTTTCGGTTTTCGCGTGAGGGATGCAAATCGAAACAGGGGGAGGGATTATTGTCCGAAAATCAGATCGATACGGAAAACGGCATGGTTGGCGGCATTGGCCGCATGGCCACTGACGTCGCCTGGCGCAATCCTTGCCGGCGCGATGTTTCCGCGGGCAGATCGGCACAATCCACTTCCGAACAATCATAATCTCAGCAGCAGGCACCGTCCGGCAACGACAGGACGGATCGGTCTCTTCGCAATCCTCGCGGCAGCATTGATATGCGGCGCATGGAAGGAATCTATCGTGCTTGAACTCAGGGGCGTATCGAAGTCTGTCGGCGGCGAAACGCATATCGCGGAAACAAATCTGACGCTGCAGCGCGGCACGCTGAACGTGCTGCTGGGGCCGACGCTTTCGGGCAAGACGTCGCTGATGCGGCTTATGGCTGGCCTCGACAAGCCGACTACGGGCACGATCCATGTCGACGGTGCCGATGTCACGGGACAGCCGGTGCAGCGCCGCAACGTCGCCATGGTCTACCAGCAATTCATCAATTATCCCGCCATGACCGTCTACGACAACATCGCCTCGCCGATGCGATTGAGCGGCAAAAGTGCTGATATCATTGATCAGGAAGTGAAGAAGGCAGCCGATCTTCTGCGCCTCGGCCCCTTCCTCGATCGCCTGCCCTTGAGCCTCTCCGGCGGCCAGCAGCAGCGTACCGCACTTGCCCGCGCCATCGTGAAAAATGCCGGGCTGGTGCTGCTCGACGAGCCGCTCGCCAATCTCGATTACAAGCTGCGCGAGGAGCTGCGCGCCGAACTGCCGAAGATCTTCGCTGAATCCGGCGCCATCTTCGTCTACGCCACCACCGAACCCTCCGAAGCACTGCTTCTCGGCGGCAATACCGCAACCTTGTCGGAAGGCCGCATCACGCAGTTCGGCGCGACGATCGAGGTCTTCCGCAACCCGAAAGACCTGATTACCGCCACCACCTTTGCCGATCCGCCGCTGAACACGATAGCGCTCGACAAGCGCGGCCGCGAGTTCGCGCTGAACGACACTATCCGCCTGCCTGTACCGAGGGGATTGGAGGACCGGCCGGATGGCCGATACACGATCGCCTTCCAGCCGCATCATCTGGCACTTGCGCCGCAGACGCCGGCGGCAGTTGCCGCGCCGGCCAGGGTTATGGTGACCGAGATCACCGGCTCGGAAAGCTTCATCCATATCGATGTTTCCGGGCAGCGCTGGGTGATGCTGACCCAGGGCGTTCAGGATATCGATGTCGACGATGCGATCGACGTGTATATCGACCCGCGTCACATCATGGTTTTCGACACCGATGGCGCCGCCGTCACTCCCGCCTTGCAACAAGCCGCCTGAGGAGGGACAATGGCCCGCATCGATCTCGACCACATCAGGCACGCCTACAACGACCATCCGAAATCCGACGCCGACTATGCGCTGAAGGAAGTCAACCATAGCTGGGAAGACGGAAGCGCCTATGCCCTGCTCGGCCCCTCGGGGTGCGGCAAGACCACGCTTCTCAACATTGTCTCGGGCCTGGTGCAGGCTTCCGAGGGCCGCATTCTCTTCGACGGCAAGGACGTGACCCGGCTGTCGACCCAGGAGCGCAACATCGCCCAGGTCTTCCAGTTCCCGGTCGTCTACGACACGATGACCGTCTACGACAATCTCGCCTTCCCGCTGCGCAACCGGCATGTCCCGGAGGCCGAAGTGAAGCGCAAGGTCGATGAGATCATCGAGATGATTGGCCTTTCCGACAGTGCCCACCGCAAGGCACGCGGCTTGACCGCCGATGCCAAGCAGAAGATCTCGCTCGGCCGCGGCCT
Organism: Martinezella sp. CNPSo 3964; assembly: GCF_057784375.1. Taxonomy (NCBI): domain Bacteria; kingdom Pseudomonadati; phylum Pseudomonadota; class Alphaproteobacteria; order Hyphomicrobiales; family Rhizobiaceae; genus Martinezella; species Martinezella sp. CNPSo 3964. The sequence continues at coordinate 386,141 of NZ_JBXSOW010000003.1, read as the reverse complement.
CGTGCGCTCGGATGTCAACGCCATCCTGTTCGACGAGCCGCTGACCGTCATCGATCCGCATATGAAGTGGGTGCTGCGCTCGCAGCTGAAGCAGCTCCACCGCCGCTTCGGCTTCACCATGGTCTATGTCACCCACGATCAGACCGAAGCGCTCACCTTCGCCGACAAGGTAGTGGTCATGTACAACGGCGAAGTGGTGCAGATCGGCACGCCGAACGACCTGTTCGAGCGCCCGCGCCACACCTTCGTCGGCTATTTCATCGGCTCGCCCGGCATGAATGTCATGCCCGTCGAAATCGAAGGCAGCAGTGCACGGCTCGGCAACCGCACGATCGCGCTGCCCGGCGCGCCTGCGGAAAAGCGAGCCGGACGTTCCGAACTCGGCATCCGCCCGGAATTCGTCCGTATCGGCCGCGAGGGCATGCCCGCCACCGTAACGAAGGTTGAAGATCTCGGCCGCCGCAAGGTGGTCCGCGCCAAGCTCGACGGCCAGGACATCGTCGCGGTCATCGGCGAGGACCAGACGGTGCCGGCCGAGCCGCACATCGCCTTCGATCCCGCCGGCATCAATATCTACGCCGACTCTTGGCGCGTCGAGATGGGAGCCTGACGATGGAGAAGACCTGGAACAACAAAGCCTGGTTCATGCTCATTCCGGTTCTGCTGCTCGTCGGCTTTTCCGCCGTCATTCCGCTGATGACGGTCGTGAACTATTCGGTACAGGACACCTTCGGCAACAACGTCTTCTTCTGGGCGGGCACGCAGTGGTTCGAGGAAATTCTTCGCTCCGGCCGCTTCTGGGATTCGATGATCCGCAACCTGATCTTCTCCTTCGTCATTCTGGCGATCGAGGTGCCGCTCGGCATCTTCATTGCCCTCAATATGCCGAAGAAGGGGCTCGGCGTCCCGGTCTGCCTGGTGCTGATGGCCTTGCCGCTGCTCATCCCGTGGAATGTCGTCGGCACGATCTGGCAGGTTTTCGGCCGCAGTGACATCGGCTTGATGGGCTACGTCCTCGTCAATCTCGGCATCGACTACAACTATGTCTCCGATCCCGCCGACGCCTGGGCAACCGTGATCGTCATGGACGTCTGGCACTGGACGAGCCTCGTCGTGCTGCTCTGCTATGCCGGCCTCGCCTCCATTCCCGACGCCTTCTACCAGGCCGCCAAGATCGACGGCGCCTCGCGCTGGTCCGTCTTCCGCTACATCCAGCTGCCGAAGATGAACCGCGTGCTGCTGATCGCCGTACTGCTGCGCTTCATGGACAGTTTCATGATCTATACCGAACCTTTCGTCGTCACAGGCGGCGGTCCCGGCAACTCGACGACCTTCCTGTCGATCGATCTCGTGAAGATGGCGCTCGGCCAGTTCGACCTCGGCCCGGCAGCCGCCATGTCGCTGGTCTACTTCCTGATCGTGCTGCTGCTGTCCTGGGTCTTCTACACCGTCATGACCAATTACGATGCGGGAGCAAGCCGATGAGCGGCAAACCCCTCTCCACCACGGCCGACAACGCCGGCATTCACACACTTGCCGCTTCCGATGGCGCCGCCAATGCGAGCGCTGCGACGGGCGCGCGGGTTTCCCGCCGTCACGGCGAAAAAGGACGCTGGGCCTGGCTGGTGCCGACGATCTACATCATCTTCCTGCTGCTGCCGATCTACTGGCTCGTCAATATGAGCTTCAAGACGAACGAGGAAATCATCGGCGGACTGACGCTCTATCCGCACCAACCGACGCTGCGCAACTACGCGATCATCTTCACCGATCCGTCCTGGTACAAGGGCTATATCAACTCCATCACCTATGTCGTCATGAACATGGTGATCTCGGTCGCGTGTGCCCTTCCCGCCGCCTACGCCTTCTCGCGCTACCGCTTTCTCGGCGATAAGCATGTATTCTTCTGGCTGCTGACGAACCGCATGGCGCCGCCGGCGGTCTTCGCGCTACCCTTCTTCCAGCTCTACTCGGCCTTCGGCCTGATCGACACCCATATCGCCGTGGCGCTGGCGCACTGCCTGTTCAACGTGCCGCTGGCGGTCTGGATCCTCGAAGGCTTCATGTCAGGCGTGCCGAAGGAGATCGACGAAACCGCTTATATCGACGGCTATTCGTTCCCGCGCTTCTTCATCAAGATCTTCATTCCCTTGATCGCAAGCGGCATCGGCGTCGCCGCCTTCTTCTGCTTCATGTTCTCCTGGGTGGAACTGCTGATTGCCCGCACGCTGACGACGACCGACGCCAAGCCGATCGCCGCCATCATGACGCGCACCGTTTCGGCCGCCGGCATGGACTGGGGCCTGCTTGCCGCCGCCGGTGTGCTGACCTTGGTGCCTGGCGCGCTCGTCATCTATTTCGTCCGCAATTACATCGCCAAAGGCTTCGCGCTCGGCCGCGTCTGAAGGAAAACCGCCATGAATACAGACTTTTCCTGGATGGCCTGGACCCTGCCGACGGCGCTGTTCTTCGTGACCATCCTGCTGCTTTTGATCGGCATGGCGGTCTGGGAATATTTTTCGCCGGGCGGCAATCCGCGCCTCGGCATTCTGCGCTTCGAAACGACGCGCGGCGACCGGCTCTTTATCTCGCTGCTCGGCGCCGCCTTCATCCATCTCGCCTGGCTGGGCCTGGGAGGCCCCAGCCTGTGGTGGGCTCTTGCTCTTTCCGTGGTCTACGCCATCGGCGTCTTCCGTCTGGTCTAGCGCGGAATCAACCTGTTACCGCTCCGTTGCCCATTCGGTCATGCGGAGCAGTAAGGCAAATCGATACAGATGGCCGGAAGTCCGGCCGGCTGACAATGCACTCGCAACCTGTAGGGAGGAATATATGCGACGGCATCTCTTGACGACAACGGCAGTTGCCCTGCTGGCCCTGGCCGGCACGGCGCATGCCGGCATGAACGAAGCCAAGACATTCCTGGACAAGGAGATCGGCGATCTCTCGACGCTCTCGCGCGCCGACCAGGAAAAGGAAATGCAGTGGTTCATCGATGCGGCCAAGCCCTTCAAGGGCATGGAAATCAAGGTCGTTTCGGAAACGCTGACGACCCACCAGTATGAATCGCAGGTTCTCGCCCCGGCCTTCACCGCCATCACCGGCATCAAGGTCACCCACGACGTCATCCAGGAAGGCGACGTCGTCGAGAAGATCCAGACGCAGATGCAGACCGGCCAGAACCTCTATGACGGCTGGGTCAACGATTCCGATCTGATCGGCACGCATTGGCGCTACAAGCAGGTGCGCAACCTGACGGATTGGATGGCCGACGAGGGCAAGGACGTCACCAATCCGGGCATCGATATCGCCGATTTCATCGGCAGCAGCTTCACCACCGCTCCGGACAAGAAGCTCTACCAGCTTCCCGACCAGCAGTTCGCCAACCTCTACTGGTTCCGTTACGACTGGTTCAACGACCCGAAGAACAAGGCCGATTTCAAGGCGAAATACGGCTACGAGCTCGGCGTGCCGGTCAACTGGTCGGCCTATGAGGACATCGCCCAGTTCTTCACCGGCCGCGACGTCGACGGCAAGAAGGTCTTCGGCCATATGGACTACGGCAAGAAGGACCCGTCGCTCGGCTGGCGCTTCACCGACGCCTGGCTCTCGATGGCCGGCAACGGCGACAAGGGCCTTCCGAACGGCCTGCCGGTCGACGAATGGGGTATCAAGGTCGATGCCAGCTCCCGTCCTGTCGGCTCCTGCGTCGCCCGCGGCGGCGACACCAACGGCCCGGCTGCGGTCTATTCGATCCAGAAATATCTCGACTGGCTGAAGGCCTACGCTCCGGCGGAAGCACAGGGCATGACCTTCTCCGAATCCGGTCCGGTTCCGTCGCAAGGCAATATCGCCCAGCAGATCTTCTGGTATACGGCCTTCACCGCCGACATGGTCAAGCCCGGCCTGCCGGTCATGAACTCCGACGGCACGCCGAAGTGGCGCATGGCTCCCTCGCCGCATGGCGTCTACTGGAAGGACGGCATGAAGCTCGGCTATCAGGACGTCGGCTCCTGGACGCTGATGAAATCGACCCCGGTCGATCGCGCCAAGGCCGCATGGCTCTATGCGCAGTTCGTCACCTCGAAGACTGTCGATGTGAAGAAGAGCCATGTCGGCCTCACCTTCATTCGCGAATCCACCATCCGCGACAAGAGCTTCACCAAGCGCGCTCCGGAACTCGGCGGTCTGATCGAGTTCTATCGCTCGCCGGCCCGCGTGCAGTGGTCGCCGACCGGCACCAACGTTCCTGACTATCCGAAGCTCGCGCAGCTCTGGTGGCAGGCGATCGGCGATGCCGCATCGGGTGCCAAGGATGCCCAGGGCGCCATGGATGCGCTCTGCGCCGATCAGGAAAAGGTGATGCAGCGCATCGAACGCGCGGGCGTTCAGGGCGACATCGGCCCGAAGCTCGCTGAGGAGCACGATCTCGCCTACTGGAACGCCGATGCCGTCAAGAACGGTCATCTCGCTCCGCAGCTGAAGGTCGCCGACGAAAAGGAAAAGCCCGTCACCATCAACTATGACGAGCTGGTCAAGAGCTGGGCCGACGCCAAGCAATAAGCACCCGTATCCGGAGATGCGGCAGCGCCGGGGCCTGAAAAGGCCCCGGCTTTTTTTTCGCCGAAACGCCAGATGTCTGAGTCGAAACGAGGCTAAAGAACCGAAAGAAGCACCGCGACCTCTGTCACAGACTTGACACACTCCAACAACCCACAAACTATCCTTATCCGGGTCATGAAATTCCGACGCCGGTGATTTCGGATGTCCATGACAGATTTCAACAAAAGGAGAACAGCATGAGAAGCGGATATTGTGGGCGGTGGGCGCTCTTTACAGCCATTGGTCTTGCCGCCTTGCCGGCCCTTGCCGCCGATCTGCCGGACGCCATGCCCGACGACAATCTCAACGCTGTTCTTTGGGACCAGACTTCGGTCGAGGCGCAAGCCAACGCACTCGGTGCCTACGCACTCGGCCGCATCAGGCTTGACGAAGCATTGGCTGACAAGACCTGGACTGCAGCCCCTGTCGAGCAGACAGGTAATTTCCAGGATTTTCCGCCCGCCATCATCCTCGACGTCGACGACACCGTCCTCAACACCTCGCCCTACCAGGCGCGCAACATAACGACGGGTACGAGCTTCAAGCCGGAAACCTGGACGCAATATGTGAATGCCCAGCAGGACAAGCCGATTCCCGGCGCGGTGGAATTTACCCAATATGCAGCGTCAAAGGGCGTGAAGGTCTTCTACGTCACCAACCGAACCGCCGATGAGGAAGGCCCGACCGTCGAGGAAATGAAGCGCTTCGGCTTTCCGATGGGCGACAATGTCGACACTTTCCTCAGCGCGAAGGAGCAGTCCGACTGGGGCTCCGCCAAAGGCACGCGCCGCGCCTTCATCGCCAAGAACTATCGCATTCTCCTGATGTTTGGCGATAATTTCGGCGACTTCACCGACGACTACAAGGGCACTGTCGAGGAGCGGCAGAAGGTGTTCGAGGCCAACAAGGCACATTTCGGCCATGACTGGATCGCCATCGCCAACCCGACCTATGGCTCGTTCGAAAGCGCACCCTACAAAGGCGATTACAAGCTGCCGCCGGAAGAACAGCGCCGGATGAAGCAGAATGCGCTGACGCCCTGGGATGGGAAGTGACCTTCCTCGATAAAGACCTGTCAGGTGAATTCGTGGCTGTGGCAACTCCATGCCTGGCCCCTCACCCCGCACTGCGGGGAGAGGGAGTTCTACAATGCCAAATGCTGCTGCTTGGAGGAGTCGATTGTCTTGCCCAGTCGTCCCCTCGCCCCGCTTAGCGGGGAGAGGGCTAGGTGAGGGGCCAGGCAGAGCGTTTCGGCAAGACCGAACTCACCTGATCTTCACTCATATAGCCAACTATCAATCAACTCTTCCGCTTCAATTTCGTCGCACCTTCTTCCACCAGCCGCTTCGCTGCCTCCGCGACAGTGATCTTGCCGAAGGCGAGCTGGTCGGCGACGGGGCGGGCGACGTTCACGTCGAATTCCTGAGAGCCGAGCGGCGCCGGCACGGGATAGGTGCCGACCTGATCCTTCAAGAGCTCGATATAGTGCACCGTCTGCTGCTCCACCGGATTGAGCGTCGGCAAAATGGCCGCACGCACGGCGGGTGACATGGGTACGCCGCGTTCGACGCCGAGGATCTTGCCGGCATCGACGTCGTTGACGAAGAAATTGATGAATTTTGCCGCCGCCTCGCCGTTCTTGCTGGTGGCACCGACGCTCCAGATCAGCGCCGGGCGATAGTAGTGCCCGGAGGGACCATCCTTCTTCTCGCGCGGCAGCATCGTGACGGCGAGCTTGCTCTTGACCACGAGCTGGTAGCCGACGAGCTGGTTGGAATAGGCCATGCCGATGGCAGATTTTCCGAGCGCCAGGCAATTGCTCTCGATGACGTTCTGGTCGAGCGTCTGGACATCGGCCGAGACGGTGCCGCCGCGTTTGCGCAGCTCTTCCCAGTAGCTGTACCATTCCTTGGCATCGTCAACGCCGAAGCCGAGCCCGCCTTCCTCGGTGAAGAGACTCTTGCCGCGCTGGCGCAGCCAGACGTCAAGCACATAATTGTAGCGCGCGCCATAAGGTCCGCCCCAGTAGCCGCGCTTGCCGGCCGCCTTCGTCATTTCCACGGCGAGATCGGCATATTCGGCCCATGTCGTCGTCGGGCCGGGCGGCGTCAGGCCGGTCTTCTTGAACATGTCCTCGTCATAGAACATGGCGAAGGAGTTCAGTCCCAGGCCGACGCCGTAAAGTTTGTTGTCGACCGTGGTCAGCTTCAGCACGTCCTTGCCGAAGCTGTCGACATTCAGCGTCGAGGGCACGAACTGGTCGAGCGGCATGCAGGCGCCACGCTTGGAATAATCGGAGATCGTGCTCGGCTCGAGCTGGAAGACATCGGCGATGTTCTGGCTGGCCATGCCGGTTGCAAGCTTGGCCCAGTAGCCGTCGCCGCTGATGCTCTCACCGATGACAGACAGATCGGGGTTCTTGCTGTGGAACAGCTCGGCCACCGCGACCGTGCGCTTGCCGCGATCGGGCGAGCCCCACCACATTGCCCGGAGTTGCGTCGCATCGGCAAAGGCGGGCATTGCCCCGCCTCCGAACGCAAGACCCGCAGCGGCTCCGGCGGTTCCGATCATGAACGAACGACGATTCATGCGCATGAGATTCCTCCTTCTCTTGCGTTGTCATCCGCGGCGATCTCCCCGACGCCTTCAGCGGACAAGTAGGCGCGACGATATGCAACTTCACAGCATTGTGCAATAAAAAATCTTTCTATTGCAAATTTGCATAATTTTGCATACCGTTTGCGCTATGAACGATCTTCGCTCCAAACGCATCAGGCAGGCCGATATCGCCACTGCCGCCGGTGTCTCCGTCTCGACGGTGTCGCGGGTTCTCACCAATGAGCCCGGCATCAGCGAGACGATCCGTCAGCACATTTTCAAGGTCGCGAGCGATCTCGGCTATCCGCTGAAGACCGCAGCAGAAACGACGGCTGGCGGCCTGGCACTGATCGCCAGCGACAGCGTCACCGGCGGCTTGAGTGTCTTCTACGAGGGCATTCTGGAAGGCCTGCGGGCAGGTGCTGCCGAGCGCGGCATGCGCCTCGACATCCGTCTCGTCCGCGAGGCGAGGACCGAGCCTGATCTGGTGAGTGAATATCTGCAGACCGCCGGCGCCGAGGGTCTCTTTCTGGTCGGCATCGACCCTTCGGAAGAGCTGTGCCGCTGGCTTGAGGCGAGCGGCACGCCGACCGTGCTCGTCAACGGCACCGATCCGAAGCTGCGTTTTGACGGTGTTTCGCCCTCGAATTTCTTCGGCGCCTATAACGCAACGCGCCGCCTGCTCGATGCCGGCCACCGCCGCATCCTGCATCTGACCGGCTCGCATCGCCAGACGATCCGCGAGCGCATCCGTGGCTTCGAGGCGGCAATCGCCTCGGTGGAAGGTGCAGAGGGCCGTATCGTGCCGATGAATTTCCGGGGTAGCTCCAGCCACGAGGCCCATGACAAGACCGCCGAGATCCTAGTCGCCGGCGAGGGCTATACGGCGGCCTTCTGCATGAACGATTTCATCGCCGTCGGCGTGCTCGACGCTGTCACGGAAGCCGGCCTGCGCGTGCCGGAGGATTTCGCCATTGTCGGCTTCGACGACCTTCCCTGCGCCCTGATGACCAACCCGCGGCTGGCAACCATGCGCGTCGACCGCGCAGCGCTCGGACGCGAGGCCATCGGCCTGATGATCGCGCGCTTCCGCGACCGCGATGCGCCGGCCCGCCACATCTGCCACGGCGTTCAATCGATCGCCGGCGGCACTCTTCCACCCGAAAGCTGAGCCTTCCCCAAAGCGGAAACAATCGAGAGAGCCATGCCGATGATCTACGACCCCGCCAGCGCCAATCCGCTTGCCGGCAACCCGCTTGCAAACCTTGCCGACATGCGCCGCGCACTGACCGATCTCTTCGACCCGCTGCTGCCCTATTTTTCCGAAGGCAACGCCCGTGTCCGCATCGATGGTGCGGGAGCCCACTTCGACCGCGCCGCCGCCGATCTCGAGGGCTTTGCCCGTCCGCTCTGGGGTCTTGCGCCGCTCGGCGCCGGCAATGGCGACTTCCGTCATTGGCACCGCTTTGCGGAAGGCCTCGCCAACGGCGTCGATCCGAAGCACCCCGAATATTGGGGTACGCTCCATGGCCGCGATCAGCGCATGGTCGAGCTGGCTGCGCTTGGCTTCGCGCTTGCGCTCGTACCCGAAAAGATCTGGGAGCCGCTCGACCAGCGCGCCCGCGACAATCTGATCAACTATCTCAAACACGCCCGCACCTTCGATTATGCCGACAACAACTGGAAATTCTTCCGCATCCTCGTCGATATCGCGCTCGACCGCCTCGGTGTCTCCTTCGACCGCAGCCTGACCGAAACCTATCTGAACGAGTTGGATGGCTTCTACATCGCCGATGGCTGGTATCGCGACGGCAATGTCCGGCGCATCGACCACTACATTCCCTTCGCTATGCATTTTTATGGCCTGATCTACTCCAAGCTCGTCAAGGACGACCGCGCCGAACGCTACCGCGAGCGGGCCGTCCTCTTCGCCAAGGATTTTCGCCACTGGTTCGCGCCCGATGGCGCCACGATCCCCTTCGGGCGAAGCCTCACCTATCGCTTCGCCTGTGCCGGTTTCTGGTCGGCGCTTGCCTTTGCCGATCTCGAGGCGCTGCCATGGGGTGAGATCAAGGGCCTGTGTCTGCGGCACCTGCGCTGGTGGGCCGACAAGCCGATTGCCCATCGCGACGGCACCCTGCCGATCGGCTTTGCCTATCCCAACCTCTTGATGTCGGAGAACTATAATTCCGCCGGCTCGCCCTACTGGGCCTTCAAGGCTTTCCTGCCGTTGGCGCTACCGGAAATGCATCCCTTCTGGACAGCGGAAGAAAAGCTGCCGGGAGATAAGCCGGCTATCATCCCTCAAACGCATCCTGGTATGGTGCTGATGCGCAGCAAGGCCGATGTCGTCGCACTCTCCTCCGGCCAGGAAAACCAGCAGATGCGCTTCGGCGCGGAGAAATACTCGAAATTCGCCTATTCAGCCCGCTACGGCTTCAGCGTCGAGAGCGACGAGCGCATCTTTGCCGGCGGTGCCTTCGACAGCATGCTCGCCTTCAGCGACGACGGCCTGCATTACCGCGTGCGTGAGACCAATGAAGAAGCCAAGCTTGCCGGCGATACGCTCTATGCCAAATGGTCGCCGTACCCCGATGTGACGGTGGAGACATGGCTGGTCCCGGCCGCACCCTGGCATGTCCGCCTGCACAAGATCAGCACGCCGCGGCCGCTGCAAACGGCCGAAGGCGGCTTTGCCATCGCAAGGCGTGATTTCGAGGCTGACACGCTCTCTTCCGAAACGGGTGCCGCCTATGCGATCGGCGAAGAGGATTTCAGCGGCATTGTCGACCTCGGCTCGACGATCATGCGGGAAGGCGTCGCCCAGAAAGCGCCGCCGAACACCAACCTCATCGTCGCAAAGACCTTGGTGCCGCAGCTGCGGGGCACCATTCCCGCAGGCGAGACCATTCTCGTCTCCGCCGTGCTTGCGGAGAAGGACCCCGCTGCCGTCGATCATGCCTGGAACAAGCCGCCCGCGAAGCCCGATATCGACGCCTTGCGCGCCCTCGTCAAAGACAAGGGGATCACGGTCAGCGCCATCGAGGCACCGGGTCGCCTGCCATGACGCAATTTGCCTCCGGCCGCCCGGCCATTGCCCTTGCCATGCAGCCATCGCGCACCCGGCATGTCCTGCCGGAGGCGCTTATTCAGCGTCTCGATACGATCGGCCAGGTGCTCGACAGGTCTCCCATGCAACGCTTCGACGACGCGCGTGCGGCCAAGCTGCTCGCGGAAACCGAAATCCTCATCACCGGCTGGGGCTCACCGACGATCGATGCCGCCGCACTGGCGCAGGCGCCGCATCTGAAGCTGGTGGTCCACGCCGCCGGCACGGTGAAAGGGTTGCTCGGCGACAGCCTCTTCGATCGCGGCATTTCAGTCAGCCACGCCGCCCAGGCCAACGCCCTACCGGTTGCCGAATTCACACTCGCCGCCATCATCTTCGCCGGCAAGAAGGTCTTCCGGTTCCGCGACTTCTACGTGGCCGACCGCAATCGCCAGCGGACGGTGCCGATGCAGGCCGACGCCATCGGCAACTATGGCCGCACCATCGGCATCATCGGCGCCTCAAGGATCGGCCGACGGGTGATCGAGCTGCTTGCCCCCTTCGACTACCGCATTCTGCTCTATGACCCGATGGTCGAGAAGGCCGAAGCGACACGTCTCGGCGTCGAAAAGGCCGAGCTGGACACGCTGATGGCATCAGCCGATATCGTTTCGCTGCATGCGCCATCCCTGCCCGCGACGCGGCACATGATCGACGCAGGCCGCCTGTCGCTGATGAAGGATGGAGCGACGTTCATCAATACGGCACGCGGCGCGCTAGTCGACGAAGCCGCCCTGATCGCCGTGCTAAGAACTGGCCGCATCGACGCGATCATCGACGTCACCGATCCGGAAATTCCGGAGGTGGCATCGGCTTTCTACGATCTGCCGAATGTCTTCCTGACACCGCATATTGCTGGTGCCGTCGGGCTGGAGCGAACCCGCCTTGGCGAGATGGCGATCGACGAAGCCATCCGCTTCATCGAGGGCAAGCCATTGCTCTATGAGGTCCGTCGCGAGGACATGGCGCGCATGGCATGATGCGACGCAGCGAATCCATGAAAACACCCTGAAATCGCCCCATTTCGGCACAGGCGAACAACCCGTTTTTAATCATTCCGCGGTAGCAATCTCTTCAGCGCATGCCCCCAAAAGTTCGTCCGCGAATTTTTGGAAAGGATCATGCGCCAACAGGTTGTTGCTGCGTCCTTTGCGCATCTTCACGACGCGCGGCGCAGCAATGAAGAGGTTCTAGTAATGCGTACCCGCGTCCTTTCCATTCTGGCCGTAATGCTGCTCAGCGTGCTGGCGGGCTGTGCTACCGCGCCGTCGCGCACCCGCAACATCTGCGCGATCTTCGATCAGCGCGACGGCTGGTTCAACAACTGGCAGCGGGCCGCCGAGCGCACCGAGCGCAAATACGGCGTGCCGGTGCCGATCCTGATGGCGACGATCTACACCGAATCCGGCTTCCGGCCGCGCGCGCGCCCGCCGCGGCGCTATTTGCTCGGCTTCATTCCCTGGAAGCGCCCGACGACCGCTTACGGTTATTCGCAGGCGCTCGACGGCACATGGGACAAGTACAAGCGCGAGACGGGCAACTGGACGGCAAGCCGCACCAATTTCGCCGACGCTATCGACTTCGTCGGCTGGTATCACTACCAGACCCACCTGCAGACAGGTATTGCCCTGAACAATTCCTACGATCTCTATCTTGCCTATTATTCAGGCCCCAAGGGTTACCTGCAGGGATCATGGCGCGGCAATTCGACCGCTCTCGCCGGCGCCAAGCGCTTCAACGGCATAACGCGGATCTACGCGCAGCAGCTGCCGAGCTGCAACTGATCGATTGGATGGCTGGCGCCGCAAGCCCTAAGGCCGCGGCTCCAAAAGATTCAAGCCATCATCCTTACCCCAGATATCGGCAATCGACACCTGCTGGCCGGTACGGCTGCTTTGCAATGCTGCGACACCGCACAGAACCGACATCGCCCCAGCGCGCGAACCGGCCCGCTGCTTGAGCTCGTCGTTCGGGCCGGCGCGCAAGAGCATGTTGCGCAGCCGGTCGTCGCCGCCATAATGCCCGCCGGATGAATGTGGCACCCAGATACGCTCGACATCGCCGAAATTCTTCATCACGACGATCTCGTCCGCCGGCGGCGTCGTCCAGTTCTGCTTCTCGTATTGGCGCAATTCGATGCGCCCCTTGTGGCCGTTGAAGGCGATGTGATGGCCTTCGATCGGCATATAGGTATTGAGGGAATAGGAGACGTTGACGCCGTTGCGATAGCGGATGGAAGCAACCATCGTATCGGGGATGTCGATATCCTCGCGGAAGACGCAGGCATCGCGGACATAGCCATCGACGGTCGACGGCTCCTCGTAAAGGCTCTCGAGCAGCGGCGTTGCGCTGATGTCGAGATAATAGTCGCACTCGTCCTTGTAACGACAGCTGCGACAGCGCTCGCCGCGGAAGGGACCCTTGCGGCCGTAGTGCTTGAGATCGGCAAAGGCGGAGACCGTTTCCGGATCGGAATCCAGATACCAGTTCAGCAGATCGAAGTGATGCGTCGCCTTATGAACGAAGAGGCTACCGGAATTTTCGACGAAAGCGTGCCAGCGGCGGAAGTAGTCGGCACCATGGCTGGTGTCGAGATACCAATGGAAATCGACGGACGTAACCTCGCCGATGACGCCGGAATTGATCAGCTCCTTGATCTTTGCCGCTGTCGGCGCGAAGCGATAGTTGAAGGAAATATCCAGCCGCTTGCCGGTACGCGCCTCGGCATTGAGGATGCGCTTGATCTTGTCGACAGTCGTCGTCATCGGCTTCTCGCTGATGACATCGGCACCGGCCTCCATCGCCTTGACGATCAGATCGTCATGAGTGGAATCGCGGGTGCAGACGATGACCAGATCCGGCTTTTCCGTCCGCAGCAATTCGTCGAAGTCGGTATAAACTGGCACCATTGCGCCGATATAGTCGAGCGCCCGCTTCGCGCGCATGGCATTGAGATCGCACACCGCCACAAGCTCGACCTCGGTGCTCCAGCGCTCGACCAGATCCTTGCCCCACATGGTCGCGCCACGGTTTCCCGTGCCGACCAGAACGTAGCGTTTCTTCGATGACTGCATCTGCTCCTCCAGAATCTGCAAACAACGATGATGCGGCCTTGGCGGCCTGAATTTATCTCGGTGGTGTGCCCCTCACTCCAACCCTCTCCGCGTTCGCGGGGAGAGGGGGCTTTCCCTGCCAAACCGAAGTCACGATCCGAGCTGAGAATTCGATCGTCTTCCTCCGTCGTCCCCTCTCCCCGCGAGCGGGGAGAGGGCTAGGGTGAGGGGCATGCTCAAAAAGACTCAAAGCCCCATGATATCGACTAAAATCCTACGCCGGCGACCTTTCCATTGCCGCCCAATCAGGCTCGACCGAAGAGCCAAGGCCAACCGCATTGATGACCGAGCCGATCGCAAGCTGCCCCGCCTCGATCCGTAGCCGTGTGCGGCCATTGCTGACGCGGTAGAGATCGGAATGCGTCTCGGCGAAGGCGGCCTGCTCTGCCTCCGGCGCGCCAGCCATGCCATCGACATAGTGATGGCCGTTGCGCTCGATATGCGTCATGCCGATCAGCGAGGCGAGCGCCAGATCCTGCTGCACGGCAAGGCCCCCTTGAGTCGTCAGGTCCTCGGCCGACATGAAATAGGCAATGCCATCCTCCGCACTCCATTTGGCGACGCGCGCCCGGTTTAACAGCGAGCGATAGAATCCTTTGCAGGATTTCGAGGAGATGCCGGTATAGCCGAGCGCCCTCGCCGTAACGAAGGCATCGATATCGGCATCAGATTCGTCGATCTCCACCGGCTTGAAGGCGGCAAGCGCCTTCACCGGCTTTTCGAAGGCATGGGCGCGGGCGATCGGCTGCTCGACGAACAGGATCGAGGCGGCAAATCTTGCCAGCCTCTGCTCCGCCTTCACGCGGGCAAGCAGATCGGCGACCGCCTCGGCGGAGGAGAACTGTTCGTTGCCATCAAGCGTCACCGAGTAGCTAGGCACCTTGGCATCGATGACAGCAGCGATGCGGCAGAGACGATCGATATCCGCCTCGGGCGCACCCGAAACCTTGACCTTGAAGAAGGTCAGGCCATAGGCATCGATCGCCTCCTCAAAGCTTTCCGGCAGTCCGTCGTTCAGGCGCTCGCTTGCCGGAATATCGCTAGGAACGATGGCGTCGACCAGACCGACCGTGTGGCGGGCGGCAAGGTTCGCTGCCGGTTCCAAGGTCGCGAGGAAACCGGAGAGATCGAAGCCCGAAAGATCGCGCGCGGTGGAGTGATCGATGCCGGGCCGATTGGCCTTGATCGCCTGCGCGATCGTCAGCCCTTCCAGCCGGCAAAGCGCGTCGAGGATAGCTCGGTCGGCAAGCGCCAGACCGAAGGAGGCAACCAGTCCGTTCAGCTTCTCCGCCGCTGCGCGGGCGTGATGCGAGGCCTCGACAGCCGCATGCAGGCCGAAAGCCGTTCCTAACCCCGCACTCCTCAGCGCATCAAGCGCCAGAGCCAGCGACCGGCGCAGCTGGTTTTCATTGTCGGCATTGGAAAGCTCGGGCGATTTATCGAACCATTTCGGCACCATCAGCTCGGCAGCCATGCCCTCAACAGAGCGTCCCTGCGCATCCTCGATGCGTACACGCAGAAAAATCTGCCGCGCCTCCCGCAAGGTCGCCGCCCCGAAACGGAATGGAAGCCGCAGCTTGACCGGGCGCTCGAATGCCTCAGCCTCGACAAGCCTGATGTTCAATGGTTCGGTCATGATGCTGGTCGGCTCCCGTGATGGTCAGGCAAGTCTGTTCGTGTACGCATTGCGTTGCATGGCCCCTCACCCCAGCCCTCTCCCCGCAAGCGGGGAGAGGGAGTCTTCAAGCCCGTGACCAGTACGAAACCGGTAACGGCAAGCTGGCTTGCTCTGGCGCCCCCTCTCCCCGTTTCAACGGGGAGAGGGCTGGGTTGAGGGGCCATTTGGATAGTTGCAGAAGAAGTTCTTCACATCGCCGACCACGTCATACATTGTAGCCAACACGCTTCGCGCTATCTCCTCCATGCCCGGTTCCCTCCAGAACCAGGAAAAGCAAATATTTGGCCACCCAAACAATGTAACCATATGGTTACAAGATCGCGCGTTGTCGTCAGCCTTGTCAATCACCTTTTGAAAATTTCTCGAAACCGCCAAACTGCCGGGCACTACGCGCGGATCGAAGCGAGCGTGACGGCAACGATGTGCTCGCCCCAGTCATTCAGCGCATCGGGCGCCGTCAGCTTCCGCGCGAAAATCGTCGACAAGGTGTGACGGTTCGACAAATAGAAAAAGCCAAGTGCCGCGATCGTGAGATAGACGGATATGGGATCGACCGCTGGACGGAAAATGCCGAGCGCCTCGCCGCGACGAAGCACATCCGCAAGCTCGTCGATCAGATGCGAATGCATGGCAGAAACTTTGTCCGATCGCTGCAGATAATGCGCATGATGCAGATTTTCGGTGGCAAGCAGGCTCAGAAATTCCGGATGCGCAAGAAAATGCCGCCAGGTGAACAAGGCCAGCTCCCGCATTCCCTCCTCCGGATGACGGCGCGCGAGATCGAGCTGTTTTTCCGCGTTGCGGATCGTCGCATAGGTCGCCTCCAGCACGGCGAGATAGAGCCCCTCCTTGTCGCCGAAATAGTGATACAGCATCCGCTTGTTGGTCTGCGCTCGCGCTGCGATCGCATCCACTCGGGCGCCGCCGAAACCATGCGCGGCAAATTCTTCCGTCGCGGCCTCCAGGATCGTGGCATGGGTGCGCTGCGGATTGCGCGACACCTTCTTCGACCGTGTTTTGATGGCCCTGTCGGTGTCGGCTTGTGCTGCATTTTCAGTCGCTTGCCTCGCCCTGCCCGCCATGGACGATCTCCTTCCCGACCGGTGCCTTCAGCGATGGATGCCGCCGGTCCCGCACGCCTCGTTTTCATTGCGACGCGATTGGTGCTTGACAGCGATCGCGTTTCTATCCAACTTGTAACCAAATAGTTATATCATGCAAAGCAGTTCGTAAATCATCGGTTCGCTGGGGAGGAGACCAGGATGACGTTGACGATCGACCGCCGGCAGTTGCTTGCCGGAATGGCAGCCACGCTAGCTTTCAGCAGTATCGGACTTTCCCGCGCCAATGCGGCAACCGCGATGCGCCTTCTTTGGTGGGGATCGAAGGAGCGCAGCGACCGGACATTTGCAGCCGTAAAGGCCTATCAGGCGAAGAACCCGGATATCACCATTGCAGGCGAATCCTTCGGCTGGGACAGCTATTGGACGCGCCTCGCCACCCAGACCGGTGGCGGCAATGCGCCCGACCTCATCCAGATGGATTATCGCTACATCTTCGAATATGCCCGTCGTGGCGCGCTGCTCGACATGACGCCCTATCTCGGCAAGAGCCTGGCGATCGAGGATTTCGGCCCGGCCAACATCGATTCCGGCAAGGTCGACAACAAGATCTACGGCGTCAGCCTTGGCGTGAACTCCTTCATGGTCGTCCTCAACACGGCCGCCTGGACCGAAGCCGGTGTCGAACCGCCACATGATGCCATGACGTGGGAACAGGTCGGCGATGCCTGCGCCAAGGTAACCGCCGCCAAGAAGCGTCGCGGTTTTTACGGCACGGCCGATGCAAGCGGTGGGGAGCCGGCGCTCGAATGCTGGCTGCGCCAGCGCGGCAAGGCGCTCTATACGACGGACGGCAAGCTCGCCTTCGAAGCCAAGGACGCGACCGAATGGTTCGATCTGTGGGGCCATATGCGCAAGATCGGCGCCTGCGTTCCGGCCGACGTGCAGGCGCTCGATCAGCAGACGCTCGAAACCGATATGCTTGTCACCAAAAAGGCAGCGATGAGCTTCGCCCATTCCAACCAGTTCGTGGCCATTCAGGGCCTGAACAAGGAAAAGCTCGATATCGTCTCCTATCCGGTCGCGGGTGCGGACAGCAAACCCGGCCAGTATCTGAAGCCCTCCATGCTCATGTCGGTCTCGGCAACATCCCCGAATAAGGATGCCGCCGTCGCCTTCGTCAATTATCTGGTGGAGGATCCGGAGGGCACGAAGACGCTCGGTCTCGAACGCGGCGTTCCCGCCTCGCCGAAGATTCGCGATCTTTTGACCCCGGATCTCGATGCGACAAGCAAACAGGTCGTCGACTATATCGGCCGGCTGACGCCGCATGTCGGCGCACTGCCGCCGTCGCCGCCGAACGGCGCCGGCGAGAATGCATTCCTGCTGAAGAAGATCGCCGAGGAAGTGGCTTTCGGCAAAACCAGCGCGCAGGACGCTGGTACGAAGTTCACCGAACAGGCAGCAGCAAACATTACGCGAGGCTGATACCGTGGGTACAAACAGCAAGAGCGTTGCCGGCGACTTGGTCGTCGGCGCGCCCGCGCCGTTGCGCGTGGAAACCACCTATAAGGCGCCGAGCGCTTTCGCGCGCAACGCACCCGGCTATCTCTTCCTTCTGCCGTGGTTCATCGGCTTTTTCGGTTTGACCCTCGGGCCGGCGATCGCCTCGCTCTATCTCTCCTTCACCGACTACAATCTGCTCCAGTCGCCGAACCTCGTCGGCATCGAAAATTACGTGCGGATCGCGACGGCGGATGACAAGTTTCTCTCGTCGATGAAGGTGACGTTGTTCTATGTCGTCTGTTCCGTGCCGCTGAAGCTCGCCTTCGCGCTGCTGGTGGCGCTGCTGCTGAACCGCGGCATCAAGGGCCTGCCGGTCTATCGCGCCATCTTCTACCTGCCGTCGCTACTCGGCTCCAGCGTCGCGATCGCGGTGCTGTGGCGGCAGATCTTCGATGCTGACGGCATCGTCAACACCCTGCTCTGGTATGCCTTCGGCATCAACGGGCCGAGCTGGATCTCCAATCCGGACTATTCGCTCTACACGCTCGTGATCCTCGCCATCTGGCAGTTCGGCTCGCCGATGATCATCTTCCTTGCCGGCCTGCGCCAGATCCCCACCGATCTCTACGAAGCGGCCAGCCTCGACGGTGCTTCCAAGACGCGTATCTTCTTCAAGATCACCCTGCCGCTCTTGACGCCTGTCATTTTCTTCAACGCCGTGGTCCAGACGATCGACGCCTTCAAGGCCTTCACGCCGGCCTATGTCATTTCCTCCGGCACCGGCGGCCCGATCGATTCGACGCTGTTCTACACGCTCTACCTCTATCAGGAAGCCTTCGGCTATTTCCGCATGGGCTACGCCTCAGCGCTGGCCTGGGTTCTGGTTGTTATCATCGCCATCTTCACCGCCTTCTCCTTCCTCTCCGCTCGTTATTGGGTCCACTACGATGACTGACGCGAAGCTCACCCATTTTGCCGAGGACATGAAGCCACCGCGCGAGCGCCCGTGGTTCCTCTCCGCCCTCATCCACATCGCCTTGATCGCCGCGTCGATCGTGATGCTCTATCCGCTGCTGTGGATGCTCTCCGGCTCAATCAAGGACCAGAACGAGATCTTCGGCACGGCATCGCTGATCCCCTCGCACTTCGATTTCAGTTCCTATGCCCGCGGCTGGTTCGGCGGCCAGGTCACCTTCGGTACCTTCGTCTGGAATTCAGCCGTCATCGCCGTGCTCTCGGTCATCGGCAACGTCATCTCCTGCTCGCTGGCGGCTTACGCCTTCGCAAGGCTGAACTTCTGGGGCAAGAATTTCTGGTTCGCGCTGATGCTCGGCACGCTGATGCTGCCCTATCACGTCACGCTGATCCCGCAATATATCCTCTTCCTAAAGCTCGGCTGGGTGAAGACGATGCTGCCGCTCGTCGTGCCGAAATTCCTCGCGGTCGACGCCTTCTTCATCTTCCTGATGGTGCAGTTCTTCCGCGGCATTCCGCGCGAGCTGGACGAGGCCGCGATGATGGACGGCTGCAGCCCATGGCGCATCTACTGGCGCATCATGCTGCCGCTGTCGTTGCCCGTTCTGGCGACGGCCGCCATCTTCTCCTTTATCTGGACCTGGGACGATTTCTTCGGGCCGCTGATCTACCTCTCGGACATCAACACCTACACGGTGCAGCTCGGCCTGCGTTCCTTCGTGGACTCCACCGGAAGTTCCGACTGGAGCAGCCTGTTCGCCATGTCGAGCCTGTCGCTGATCCCGGTCTTCCTGATCTTCCTCTTCTTCCAGAGGCTGCTGATCGACGGCATCGCGACCGCCGGCCTGAAACGCTGATTATGAACCCCGCGGTTCCGAATACCCAAGGTTCGGGACCGTAAACAAAGAAACCATTGAAAGGAATGTCGCATGAGCGCGCTGCGCTTTGCCGCCATCGGCCTCAATCACGATCATATCTACGGCCAGGTCAACGTCATGCTGCGCGCCGGCGCGGAGCTGGTCGCTTTCCATGCCGTGGAAGACGATCTCGCCAAAATCTTCGCCGAGCGCTTTCCGCAGGCGAAACGCGTTGCCGACAAACGAGAAATCCTGGAGGACAGCTCCATCTCGCTGATCGTCAGCGCCGCCATTTCCAGCGAACGGGCCGGGCTTGCCATCGAGGCCATGCGCCACGGCAAGGACGTGATGCTCGACAAACCCGGCATGGTGACGCTGGATCAACTGGCAGACGTCCGGAAGGTGCAGGCCGAAACCAAACGCATCGTCTCCATCCTCTATTCAGAGCATTTCGAGACGGCGTCGACGGTCAAGGCCGGCGAGCTGGTGAAGGCAGGCGCCATCGGCAAGGTCATCCACACGACAGGCCTCGGCCCACACCGGCTGCGCAAGCCGACCCGGCCGGATTGGTTCTTCGACCGCAAGCGCTATGGCGGCATCATCGCCGATATCGCCTCGCATCAATGCGAGCAGTTCCTGTTCTTCGCAGATTCCCTCGAAGCCGAAGTGCTGTCGGCAACGGTGTCTAACCGCGCCAATCCGGAAACGCCCGGCTTGCAGGACTATGGCGATTTCCATGTGAGGACACCCGACGTCACCGGCTATGTCCGCGTCGACTGGTTCACGCCGGATGGGCTTTCCACCTGGGGCGACGGCCGCCTCTTCATCGTCGGCACTGAGGGCACGATCGAGCTGCGCAAATATATCGACGTTGCCGGCCGGCCCGGCACCGATCATCTCTTCCTCACCGACCGCAAGGGCATGCAGCATATCGATTGCAGCGGAGTGGAGCTGCCCTACGGCCGCCAGCTTGCCGCCGACATAAGGGACCGCACCGAAACGGCGATGGGTCAGGAACATTGCTTCAAGGCGATGGAACTGGCGCTGAAGGCGCAGGCGCTCGCCGAAGCAACATCGCTCAACAGCATTCAGAGGTAATCTCGATATGTCCGACATCAAGAAAGTCGCGATCATCGGCCTCGGTATCGGCCGCTCCCACATCACCGAAGGTTATCTGCCGCATGCCGATCGCTACGAAGTTGCCGTTCTCTGCGATCTCAACGAGGAACGCCTGAACGCGGTCGGCGACGAATTCGGCATCGAAAAGCGCGTCAAGGATTTCTCCGAAGTCCTCAACATGCCCGATATCGACATCATCGACATCTGCACGCCGCCCGGTTCGCATTTCCAGCTCATCATGCAGGCACTTGCCGCCGGCAAGCATGTCGTCTGCGAGAAGCCGCTCGTGGGATCGCTCGCCGATGTCGATGCCGTCATTGCCGCCGAAAAGACGGCCAAGGGCCGGCTGATGCCGATCTTCCAGTATCGCTATGGCGACGGCATCCAGAAGGCCAAGCGCATCATCGCTTCAGGCATTGCCGGCAAGCCCTATGTCGCCACGTCGGAGACGCATTGGGTGCGCGGCGGCGATTACTACGCGGTCCCCTGGCGCGGCAAGTGGGATACCGAACTCGGCGGCGTGCTGATGACACATTCAATCCATCTGCATGACATGCTCACCTATCTGATGGGGCCGATCGCGGGCCTCTTCGGCCGCGTCGCAACCCGCGTCAACGATATCGAAGTGGAGGATTGCGCCAGCGCCAGCCTGCTGATGGAAAACGGCGCGCTCGCCACCATCAGCGCCACACTCGGCTCACAGGAGCAGATCAGCCGCCTGCGACTCGCCTTCGAAAACGTCCTGATCGAGAGCAACCACGAGCCCTACAGCCCCGGCCAGGATCCCTGGAAGATCGTTCCCGCCAATGACGAGATCGGCGCAAAGATCGACGCGCTGCTCGCCGACTGGTCGCCGATCCCGAACCGTTTCAACACGCAGATGAAACTGTTCCATGAAGCGCTGGTGTCGGGCGGACCGCTGCCGGTGACCACGGCCGACGCCCGCCAGGCGCTGGAGCTGGTCACAGCCTTCTATGAATCGTCGGAAACCCGCACGGAAGTCCGCTTCCCCGTCGGGCCGGAAGCCAAGAAATACAAGAGCTGGAGGCCGGCATGAACATTGCCCCGCGAGCCATCAGGACCAACAAGGAGGGAGCACCCATGGCGACAAGCGTATCGCTGCAGAAGGTTATCAAGCGCTATGGCGAGCTTCAGGTGGTTCACGGGATCGACCTGGAAATCGAGCCGGGGGAATTCACCGTCTTCGTCGGTCCCTCCGGCTGCGGCAAGTCCACGCTGCTGCGCATGATCGCTGGCCTCGAGCCGATTTCGGGCGGCGGGCTCTATCTCGACGGCAGCCGCATGAACGATGTCCCCGCCTCCAAGCGCGGCATCGCCATGGTCTTCCAGTCCTATGCGCTTTACCCGCATATGACCGTCTACAAGAACCTGGCCTTCGGCCTTGAAACCGCCGGCATGAAGAAGCAGGACATCCAGCCGCGCGTTGAAAAGGCGGCCGAGGTCCTGCAGATCAAGCAGCTGCTGCAGCGCAAGCCGAAGCAGCTTTCGGGCGGCCAGCGCCAGCGCGTCGCCATCGGCCGCGCCATCGTGCGCGAGCCCAACATCTTCCTCTTCGACGAGCCGCTCTCGAACCTCGATGCGGAACTGCGCGTGCAGATGCGCGTCGAGATCGCCCGCCTGCATCAGCGGCTTGGCAACACCATGATCTACGTCACCCACGACCAGACCGAGGCCATGACCATGGCCGACAAGATCGTCGTGCTCAATGGCGGCAAGATCGAGCAGGTTGGTGCGCCGCTCGACCTTTACAACAAGCCGAAGAACAAGTTCGTCGCCGGTTTTATCGGCTCGCCGAAGATGAATTTCCTCGACGCGAAGATCGTCGCTTCCGACGACGGCTCCGCCGTCATCGACCTCGCCGGGCAGACGGCGCGCCTGCCGCGGCGGCTGGGCGGCCTGCAGCCCGGACAACCCGTCACCCTCGGCGCCCGCCCGGAACATCTGAACGTCGGCGATCGTGGCGTGGGACTCGGCAATGCCCGCGTCGATCTCGTCGAGCACCTCGGCGGCCAGACCATCCTCTATGTGACGCTGCATGGCGGCCAGGCGCTCACGGTCGCACTGGAAGATCAGCAGAGCATCCGCGCCGGCGAAGCGGTCAGCATCCATATAGATCCCGAGCGCTGCCATCTGTTCGGCCCGGACGGCGTGACTTTGTAGTTGGGGCTAGCGCAGGATCTATCTCGCCCCGGGCGGGCGAGATATTCCTTCACACCTCGACGATCCGTCGGCTGCCGATGGAACGGATCTGGCCGGACGGAATGACATCGGCCGGAACGCCATCGCGCCGATGCAGCCGAACGCGCCGGCTGCCGCCCGGCGCAAGATGGAACCAGTCATCCTCCGCCCGATAGGCTTCCAGATCGATCTGCACCGACTGCGCCAGCCGATCGCTGCTCAAATCGAGAAACCAGTCCTCGCCCTCCAGCACTGCCGACGCCGTGATCTCGGCATCATGAAACGTCTTCGCGCGCCCAAGCGGAAAATAGAAAGCTTCAGCGACGACAGCGCCGGTTGCCGACGCCGTCAGCCGCGCCACTGCGACATCATGCGATGGCGGGCCGAAACGGTAGGCATAGGTCGTATCGAAGAAGGCGCCAAAAAGATCAGTGCAGGCTATCTTTTTCTTGCCGCGGGCCTCGAGCACCAGATCGCGGCCACCGCCGACGACGATCTGGCGACCGTCGCGCAGGCAGGAAACCTGGACGGTCAGCTCCAGCGCCGCATCGCTCTCGTTAATGACATGCAGGTCGAGACCGTTCGTGCCCTCGTCCATCAACAGCACCTGCACCGGCCGGAAGGCGCGGCGCAGCGCATACCAGACCGGCTTCGGCTCTCCAGTCGAATCGATCACGCCCCAGCCCGGGCCGGGCAGGAGATCCTGCAGCGTCCAAACGAGCGCCCCGTTGCAGCCGGAGCCATGGCGCCGCCACTCGGCATAGGTCTCCTCGGCCACTTCGCCGGTCACGGCGCGCGAGAGGTTCAGATAGAGATCCGGATCCTCCCGTCGCAGCCGGTTGGGCTCTAAGGCATAGAGCTCCTGAAGATAATGATCGCGCACATCCTCGAAATCCCAGGACGCGCCGCGATCACGCGGCACGCGCTCTTTCCATAGTGGGCTATGGACTGCAGGGACCTGCAGATGCTGTCCAAGCGTGCGGGCTTGCGGCACATGCGCGAAAGCCAGGCTCTCGGCGGCAAAGCGGACATCGGCGCGACGCGCATCGGCGAGCGGCCGCATATAGGCGCCGACGCCATAGTAGTGCGTGACGCCCGCATTCGGCGAAAACGGCATCGGGCCGCCGGAGGGCGAATTGACGACATAGGGCACATCAGGCCGGAGCGATTGCACCAGCGGCGGAATGATTTCTTCGACAACGGGGCTTTTCCAGAACTGCTCGGGCAGGCCCATCATCGCCGCCTGCTGGTGGATCTCGCTGCCGCCACACAGGACTGCCAGCGAAGGCGAGAGACGCGTGCGGCTCAGAAGCTGCGAAACCTCCGCTTCAACATGCGCATTGAACGCCTTGTCGTTCTTCGGATAGTCGAAATTGGCGAACATGAAGTCGTGCCAGACCATGAGGCCGAGTTCATCGCAGAGACGGAAGAAGTCCGGCGTCTCATAGGCCATGGTGCCGCCGATGCGGATCATGTTCATGCCGGCCTCGGCCGCCAGCCGCAGCCAGCGCTCGTAATCATCGCGGCCACCGGGTAGGCGCACGATATCCGCCGTGGTCCACACGGCACCCCGGCAGAAGATCCGCTCGCCATTGACCATCAGGGCGAAATCCTGCCCATCGGCGCCGCGATCCACCGACAGCCGCCGGAAACCGGTCTGGCCGAGCCTATGTACGACGCCATCCACGACGAGCGTGACATCATGGAGCTGCGGCGCGCCATGCGTATGCGGCCACCAGGGCGCCACATCGGGAATCTTCAGGATTGCGGTATAACGGTTGGCACTATCCTTCTCGAAGGCCTGTTCCGCCTCCCCGCACCCCAAAAGCAGCTCGTTGATATCGCCCTCGATCGAAAGCGAGGCATAGAGCCTACCTTCGCCGTTCTCGAGCAGATCCGGCCGCAGCGAGAGATCACGAATGATGGGCGCGCTCGGTCGCAGCAGCGAAATCGGGCGCCAAGGGCCGACGGCCTGAACCTCGGGGCACCAGCCGGGCATATGGCCAAGCAGCGTCGTGCGCACTGTCCTCAGCCCCTGCGGCGTGATCATCTGCGGCCGCCAGCGGGCGCGCGGACCGGGCTCAGAAAGCTTCGGCTCCAGCGCGCGGAAGCAAAGCGCCAGCTCGTCGCCACCAAGCAAGGTGACGTCGACATCGTGAGCCTCGAACATGCTCTCGGACACGAGGATTTTCTGGCCGTTGAGGAAAACTTCGCAGAGTGTCGCCAGCCCCTCCAGCCGCAAAACCGCCTCGCCCGCTTCCGCATCCACCAAACGGCAAATGTACCAGGCGTCATGGTCGTGAAGCGGTTGCGGCTTCGTCCGGTCGAAACGCCCAGCCTTTTCCAAAGCTTCCGCCACCGTGCCCGGCACTGGTGCTGGAATGAAGCCAGAGGTCAGCGGCACATCCGACGGCAAGATGCAGGTGCCTGCATCCGTCAACACCAGATTCCATCCTTCGCTCAGCCGCATTCCACCGCCGAGATCCGCCAAGCGCCCGCCCATGACATTTTCGAGGGATTTCCCTCGCCCCAATATGTTCAGAAATAACCCAGCCGTATCGCGATCGAACAGAAGCCCGTCAAAGCTTCCGTTCGAGCTCGCTCATCATGGAATCCCACGCATCTGCGGCGGGATCAAGGGCCGTACGCAGCGGCTCGAATTTCTTGCGCGTGATGGCGCGGGCCAGCTGGAACTGCACCGACTTCGCCGTCTCGGAAATTTTCCGTGCTTCTCCGGCCGCATCTGCCAGATCGGTCGAAAGCCAGTCGAAGTGGCTGCCGGCGAGCTCGAAATTTGCGCCGAGCTGACGCAGCGTGTTGAAGGCATATTTGTGGAAGAAGCCGAAAGGCCGCTCGGCGATCGCCTCCACCTGCGCGGGGAAGACGTTTGCGAAGGCACGGATCGGATTGGCCTGCGGGCGACGACGGAAATGGAAGGAGAGAAGCCGCCGCGCGGTCTCGCGGATCGCGGCCTCGGCCGGTGCCTTCTCCGGGAATTTCGCAAATTCCGTGTAGGGCAGGAAGGGCAGGTCTTCATCCGTCAGATGCAGCTGGAACAGCCCGTCGAAATCCTCGCCGGACAGCTGGAAGAAGCCGCCATTGTGGAAGTAATCGAGCGTGCGGCCCTGCATGTCGAGCCGGTTGATCGCAACCGTCGTCTTACCGTGTTCGCGGCGATAGCCGACCCCCTGCGTATCCGGCATGAAGAAAGAATCCATCTCCACCAGGCAAAGTCGGCCGCGGCCGATCTGCTCGGCGACATGGTTCTGAACCTTGTCGTAGATCGCAAGCTCGGTGCAGCGCACGCCGTAGAGCGCTTCCAGATCCTCGAGCGGCGCCTTGAAGAAGGTGAACTGGTCGCCTTCGAAATCCTGGGTGACCGTGAAGCCGAGCATGGCTTCCGGTGGCAGCTTCAAGGTCGAAAGCACCTCGATCCAGAGATCGATGTAGCAATTCGTCTCGGGCCACATGCGCTCGCTGTCGTGCAGCGCATGTGGCTTGTAGGCGGCGGGATCCAGTCCCTGAAACACGGAAGCCATGGGAGCGATCAGCCCCACAGCGCCTTGCGCACGCTCTCGGGCCATTCCTTGACGTCGAGACCGTGGGTGTGGAACAGCGCCAGCGCAATACGCTCCAGGCCGAAACCGACACAGGCCGTGTGCACGACGCTGCCATCGGCAAAGTTCAGGCCCCACTTCGTGCCGAAGGCATCCTGGTGGTAGTTGAAGCTCATGCAGGCAGTCGGCTTGGCAACGGACGTGATCGGGATCAACAACTCGAACTTGAGGTTCTGGTCGCGCTGGTTGTTGGCAAGCATCTTGCCGGCGCGGCCGAAGAACGGGTCGTTGGCGACATCAATGGTCACGTCGAGGCCGACGGCCTTCATCATCTCGACACCGCGGTCCATCCAGCTCTGGCGGAAATCCGTCACATGCTTTTCGCTGCCCATGCAGACATATTCGCGCATGCGGAAAAGCTGCTGGCGGGCCGGGTCCTTGGAAGGCTCATGGCGGAAGCAATAGGACTGCAGGTCGTAGAGCGCACCGTTTTCAGGAATGGCGCCGCGCTTGGCAACCGTCGGATAAAGCGGATAGCAGGCTGCCGGCGTCAGCACGATATCGGTCGCCTGCTGATCCCTAGTCCAGTCGTCGCCGACTTCCATGCACTTCAGCAGGCTCATATGGTCGAGCTCGTTGCCGCAGAAGCTGTGCACCGTGCCGGCGAGCTGCGGAAAGCTCTTCATGTAGCCGCTCGTCTCGAAGAAGGCGCGGTTCATGCCGGGCGGAAAACGGATGGCCTCGGCGCCATCGGCGCCACCGAACGTGTCGATCAGACGCTCGAAGGCGGCAATGACGTCTTCAAACTGGCCGCTGCGGCCATAGAGACCGTCAACGCCGGTATCGATCAGCAAACCGGAATCAAAAAGACGGTCGAGAAACGAGGATTGCATATCCATGACGAATTACCCCAACAGGCTGGTATCTTGTTTGTGGACGAGCAGCATGGTCGACGTATTGCCGAGAATGCGGTCATTCGAGATCATCAATTGCGCCGAGTGCGCATCGCGCAGGTGGCGGCCGAGGCTGTAGGGCGTACCGTTCTTGTAGCCCATGATGCCGCAGATCAGCATCGCGTGGTTGATGATCGGCAGGATCATCTCGGACGAAGCGATCTTGACGTTGTTCATCGCCACGGCGAAGGCCATGGACGACAGGCGATCGGCATCGAGCTTCGCCTCTTCATAGGCCTTCAGCCCGGCAACCACGTTGGACTTCACCATCTGCAGCATGCTGGAGGCTTCGGCGAGACGCAGCGCGCCGGGCGGCGGCGCACCGGGAGACTTGCGGGCAGCGGCGCGCACGAATGCCTGCGCGCGGGAAACAGCGTCGGCGGCAATGCCGTGCCACACGCCGCTCCAAAGAAGATGTGAGCTTGCCAGCATCGATTGCGCGGCGATCTCGGCAAATGGCTTCGGCAGGATCTGCCTGGCCGGAGCTTCGCCCTTGAAGAGGAAGCCGTCGGAGCAGGTGCCGCGCATGCCGAGCGTGTTCCACTCGACCGTGCGCTTGATGTCGTACTGGTCTTTCAGGAAGCAGGTCAGCACCTGATCGGAGGACGCCGCCTCGGCATGGCTGCGCGAGGTAATCAGGATGGCGTCGGCATGGGCGCCATAGGAAATGACGGTCGCATCCTTTTCGAGGTAGCAGGTGTCACCCTCGACCTTGATGGCACAGATGCTGTTGCGCAGGTTGCCACCGATCCCGCCTTCGGTCGTCGCCGAAGCGAGCAGCAGCTGTTCCCGCGCGATGCGGCGCATGAAGTCACGATGCCAGTCGCTCTCGGCGCCGTGCTCGACCAGGCTCGAAAGCTTGATCTGGTGCATGGCGAAGACCATGGCGCTTGCGGCGCAGGCCTGACCGAGGATCGAGCAGAGCTCGGCGATTTCGGTCATCGACGCGCCTTCACCGCCGAGATCGGCGGGGATCTGGATGGAGAGAAGTTTTTCGGCGCGCATGGCGTCGACAGCTTCGCGTGGAAACCGGCCCTCGGCATCGACGGCATCGGCGTGCTGGCTGGCGATCGCTGCGACGCGGGCGGCGCGTACCGCCGCTCCCTCGCCCGCCCCAACCTCGAGTAAAGCGACCGCCGCAGTCATTATGCGACCTTTCTACTGTCGAGGATCATGCCGACGGTTCTCTCGATCGCGGCAATGCTGGCGAAGGACTTGCGGTTCAGCAGATTGTCGGGAAACTCGATGTCGAAGGCTTCCTCGATGCCAAGCATCAACTGCACGGAAGCGAAGGAAGACAGTCCGGTTGCGTAGAGATCGGCATCGTCTTCGATCTGATCGATAGCAACGGGAAGCGCGCCGAACTTGGCCAGCAAATCGCGAATCGTCTTGTTCATAGTCTAGTCCCTTCTGGCAATGGTAAGCATAACCGAAGTTACGCCGTCTTATCGTTCGCCAAGAAGTAACAGGCAAAATAGAACATTCCGCTAAGCGACGTGGTAAATACAAACAACTTATACTTTGTAGGAGATTGCTATATTCGAGACTTTTCTGATTAAAATTTACCATGTGTAAGCCATCTAAATGATGACTTCCGCATGAATATTAAAATTTTCTAATATTTTATCCTGATGATTTTAGGAAGAACGGGATCACGAAGAAGGTTAACGCATCAAAATTCGCCATTACGTTTTATTCGAAAATCATCACCACAATCAGAGCGTCAGCGCAGTATAGGATCATAAGTGTACGCTTTAGCTTTGCGGCGGATAGATATGTTCGCCGCCGCGATAGTCCGAAACCGAATAGCAGCCTTCGCCAAGCTCACGCACCGAACTCTGGCCGATATCGGCCTTGCCGTGGCCGCCGGGAATATCGAGAATATAGGTTGGCTGGCAAAGGCCGGAGATGCGGCCACGCAACGCCGCAACGATCGCCTGTCCCTCGGCGATCGTCAGACGGAAATGGCCGGTGCCGGGCGCAAGGTCCGGATGATGCAGGTAATAGGGCTTCACCCGCGTTTCGACGAAAGCCTTCATCAGCGCCGCCAGTACATCGGGGTCGTCATTGACGCCCTTCAGGAGAACCGACTGGCTGACGAGCACGATCCCCGCATCGGCCAGCCGGGCGCAGGCAGCTCGGGCCTCCTTGGTCAGCTCGCGCGGATGGTTGGCATGCAGCGCCACATAGATGGTCTTGCCGCTCGCCTTCAGCGCCGCAATCAGCGCCGCATCGATCCTTGATGGGTCAACGACCGGGATGCGCGTGTGAAAGCGGACGATCTTCACATGGTCGATATCGGCAATCTGCCTCAAGATCTCTTCGAGCCGTCGCGGAGAAAGCACCAGCGGATCGCCGCCGGTGAGGATAACCTCCCAGATTTCCTTGTGGTCGCGGATATAGGCAAAGGCACCGTCGAGCGCATCTCCATCAAGCGTGCCGAGCCCCTGTGGCCCGACCATCTCGCGCCGGAAGCAGAAGCGGCAATAGACCGGGCAGACATGCACGGCTTTCAGAAGCACGCGGTCCGGATAGCGATGCACGATGCCTTCGACCGGGCTATGGGCGTGATCGCCGATCGGATCGGCCCGCTCGTCGGGCGTAACGATGAGTTCAGCGGCATCAGGCACGAACTGCCGGGCAATGGGATCGGCTGGGTTCGCGGGATCGATCAGGCGCGCCACGGTCGGCGTCAGGGCAACGGCATAGCGCTCCGCCACGGCTTCCAGCGCAACCGCCTGATCGGCATCGATCAACCCGGCGCGTTCAAGCTCGCCGATAGTCCGGATCGGGCGCATCACATTCATGCGTCATACTCCGCGACGGGTGCCCACAAGACCTGTTCGATCCGCGAAGCGCCGGTTGCCAGCATCACGAGCCGGTCGAAACCGAGCGCGATGCCGCTCGCCTCGGGCATGACGGCAAGCGCCTCCAGAAACTCCTCGTCCAGAGGATAGGTTTCGCCATAGACGCGCTGCTTTTCCGCCATCTCGATCTCGAAGCGTCGCCGCTGCTCCTCGGCATTGGTAAGCTCGCCGAAGGCATTGGCAAGCTCGACGCCGCAGGCATAGAGCTCGAAACGCTCGGCGACGCGATGATCGGCTGCCGACGGCCGCGCAAGTGCCGCCTCGGAAACGGGATATTCGTCGAGAATGGTGGCGCGACCGAAGCCGAGATTGGGCTCGATCTTCTCGACCAGAATCCGGCTGAAGAGATCCTGCCAGAGGTCGTCATCAGCAACACGAATGCCCGCCTTACGCATATCCTCCGCCAGCCGCTCGCGATCCGTCGACCCATCGAGGCCGATGGAGGCAAAGAGATCGATACCGGCATAGCGCTGGAAGGCGGCGGCAACGCTGATGCGCTCAGGCGGCAAAAATGGATCCGTTTCAGCGCCCCGGTAGCTGAATTTCTTTGCACCCACAGTTTCCGCCGCCAGCGCAAGCAACGCGGCGCAATCCGCCATCAGGGTCTCGTAGCTCTCGCCCGCCCTGTACCATTCGAGCATGGTGAATTCCGGATGGTGCAGCGGCCCGCGCTCGCGATTGCGGTAGACATGGGCAAAGCAGGCGATGCGCTCTTCGCCGGCCGCAAGCAGCTTCTTGCAGGCGAACTCCGGCGAGGTGTGCAGATAGAGGGGCAATGCCCTGCCGTCGGTCGTCAGCGCTTCGGTCTCGAAGGCGTGGAGATGCGCCTCGTTGCCGGGCGACACCTGCAGCGTCGCCGTATCGACCTCGATGAAGTCGTTGCGCGCGAAGAAAATGCGCAATGCCGCCTGAATGGCATTGCGACCGATGAGGAACGGCCGCCGGTCCGCATGGACGTTGCGGGTCCACCAGGGGGACGCTTTGCTCGTCTTTGGCTTCATTCCTAGCTTTCTTCAGCGCACCGGCCACGTTGGGGGGTGGCAATTTCCATTGATTTAGGGTAGTTGCGCCCCCAAGCAAACAAAAGCTGCGTCTCGGAGAGCATTCAGACAGTCCCTCTACGACGCAAAACGCAGCGTTACAAGGAAGTCTTATGGTCAAGGTCATCGCCTCTTCCGTCCGCAAGGGCAACGTTCTCGACGTCGACGGCAAGCTCTACGTCGTTCTCACCGCACAGAACTTTCATCCGGGCAAGGGCACTCCGGTCACCCAGGTCGACATGCGCCGCATCGTCGATGGCGTGAAGGTCTCCGAGCGCTGGCGCACCACCGAGCAGGTCGAGCGCGCCTTCGTCGAAGACGTGAACTTCCAGTACCTCTATGAAGACGGCGAAGGCTTCCACTTCATGAACCCGGCAACCTACGACCAGGTGGTCGTCGACGTCGAAACCATGGGCGACCAGAAGGCCTATCTGCAGGAAGGCATGACCTGCATCCTGTCGATCCACGAAGGCATCCCGCTCGCGATCGAACTGCCGCGCCATGTCACGCTCGAAATCAGCGAGACCGAGCCGGTCGTGAAGGGCCAGACGGCATCCTCTTCCTACAAGCCCGCCATACTGTCGAACGGCATCCGCACCCTGGTGCCGCCGCACATTACCGCCGGCACCCGCGTCGTCATCGCCACGGAAGACAATTCCTACGTCGAGCGCGCCAAGGACTGAGCGATCAGTTTCTCTCCGCATTGAAAAACGCCTCGTCCTGGTGACGGGGCGTTTTGCATTTTGGGCGGATTGAAGCCAAAGCAGCGGCGGTGTGAAGACTTACCGAGCCGTCCTAGTTACAGCGCACCTGGTTACGGCGCACTGGCCTTTTTCTCATCCGTCTGTGCCGCAACGCTAGCTTCGGAAGACGTTTGCGTGTCGGTGCTGTGCTCATGCGGAGCCAAAGACTGCAGATGCAGGACACGCGGCGACATGGCGTGCATGAAGGCATCGGAGCGGCCGATATAGATCAGGGTTGCATCTTCCAGTTCCGCCAGCAGAGCAAACGCCTTCGCCTGTACCTCGGCCTCCAGCCCTTCCAGGGCATCGTCGAAGACGACCCATTTCGGCTTCGCGAGCAGCAGATGCGCAAAGCCGACGGCTTTCTGCTCTTCGGTATCGAGCAATCGATCCCAGCGAGCCTGCGTGTCGAGACGGCTCTTCAGGCGGCCAAGCCCCACCTTGTCGATGACGGCATCGACGGCGGCATCGTCATAGGCATCCCGATCATCAGGAAAACAGATTGCTTCCCTCAGCGTGCCGGTCGGTACATAAGGCGTGTGCGGCACGAACAGCATATCGTCCATCGGCGGCAGGCTGACCGTGCCGGAACCACTATACCATTGATGCGCCAGCACCTCGAACAGCAGTCTGCGGTTCACGCCGTGATCACCGTTGATCATCACATGCTCGCCGGCATTGATCGTGACCGTACCTTCCGCGATCCGGAAGCCGTTTTCCGTCGCTTCGTCACTGGTCTTCGTCGAAATCTCCAGATCGGTCCAGACCATCGTGCCCGGTGCCGCCTTTTCAAAGATGAGGGTGTGCGGCATCGGCGTCTTGTCATCCATTTCCGTCAGTGCCTTGCGGAAATCGGTCACACGCATCAGCGTGGCGCGCCATTCGGCGATCGGCCCGAAATTGGCGACGTACCAGCGCAACGCCGAATTGACCTGATTGAAGGCACCAACCGCCACCATCAGCTGGCCGAAGGTCAGGCCGCCGGAGAAGTAGGCGGGTGCGGCAACGAGGATGGGAATGATCAGCACCAGCCAGCCGTAGCCGGCCGACACCCAGGTCAGATTGGTATTGGCGATGGCGAGCTGGCGGATGACGGCAAGCACGGCCGAAATATCAAGATTGATCCGCCGGCGCTCGTTCTCCTCGCCGCCGGCAATCGTGATCGCCGGCATATGTTCGTTGGCATGCATGAGCGCGAAGCGCAGCTCGGCTTCCTTCGAATAGCGATCCGCATTCAGCCGCACGAGACGGCGGCCGACGAACTGGCTGAGAAAGGACGCCGATCCGGCATAAAGGATCGCCGCCCAGACCATGTAGCCCGGGATGGAGAAGCTCATGCCCCTGAGATGAAAGACCATGCCGCTGGAGAGCTCCCAGAGCACGCCGATGAAGCTCAAAAGCAGGATTGTCGCCTGCACCAGACCGATGGCAAGCCCTGTCGAGCTTTCGGCAAGATTGCGGGCGTCCTCATGCAGCCGCTGGTCGGGATTGACGCCGATGAGGCCGGAAGAGGCAAGGCGAAGCGCACGCTTGGCCTGCAGCCATTGATCCACCAGATCCCGCGCCAACCCCTCGCGCATATAGAGCGCGGTCATCTGGTTCAGCCAGGCCTGGACGACATTGAGGACGAGCAGCGAGCCGGCGATGATGCCGAAGACGCCGAGTTGATGGAAGAAAGCGGTGATATCGCGCCTTGCCAGTGAATCGTAAAAAGGCGCATTCCAGTTGTTAAGCAGCACCTGGACATAGGCCGTGACCAGAATGATCACGAAGAGCGCGATGGTTAGGGAAATGATCTTGATGCGAACAGCCGAATTCCAGAAAGCGGAGAACATCATCCTCAGCCGAAAGAAAAGGCTCAAATCGTATCCGACCTGTTCGTTTCCCTGGATATTCGGCTTGGCTTGCTTTTCAACTGCCATCAGCACTTCCCTGCGACGCGTCCCGTCAATTAATCATGACCCGCCCTCATGTCCACCCTTGCAATAGATCGGTGGGATCACATTCCTATATACACGGTTTCGCGTCTTGAACCGAATAAGGTCAGCATTTAGCTTGCACTCGAAAGATTGAGAAAGCCTTCCGATGCAATTCCAGGGAACTGCCGACTATATCGCCGACAAGGATCTGATGGTCGCCGTCAATGCCGCCATTAGGCTGGAGCGCCCGCTCCTGGTAAAGGGCGAGCCCGGTACGGGCAAGACCGAACTTGCGCGCCAGATAGCCGCCGCCCTCGGTCTCGACCTCATCGAATGGAACGTCAAATCGACCACCAAGGCGCAGCAGGGCCTCTACGAATATGATGCCGTGTCGCGCCTGCGTGACAGCCAGCTCGGCGATGAGCGCGTTCACGATGTGAGGAACTATATCCGCCAGGGCAAGCTCTGGCAGGCCTTCACCTCGCCGGCGAAATGCGTGCTGCTGATCGACGAGATCGACAAGGCCGACATCGAGTTCCCGAACGATCTCCTGCAGGAACTCGACCGCATGGAATTCCATGTCTATGAGACCGGCGAGACCATCCAGGCTGCGATCCGCCCGATCGTCATCATTACCTCGAACAACGAGAAGGAATTGCCGGACGCCTTCCTGCGTCGCTGCTTCTTCCACTATATCCGCTTTCCCGACATGGAGACGCTGAAGCGCATCGTCGAGGTGCATTATCCCGGCATCAAGCAGGCGCTCGTCCATGCGGCGCTGACGCAATTCTTCGAAATTCGAGACGTACCGGGCCTGAAGAAAAAGCCTTCGACCTCGGAAGCCCTCGACTGGATTCGCCTGCTGGTCGCCGACGACGTCGATCCCGAAACGCTGCGCGCCGATGCGAAGAACGCGCTGCCGAAGCTGCATGGCGCATTGCTGAAGAACGAGCAGGACGTCCATCTCTTCGAACGGCTGGCCTTCATGGCGCGAGGGCAAGGGAAATGATGCAGCCCGATGCCGTCAAGGTTCTGATCTACGCCGTTCGGGACGGGCATCTGCTTGTTTTTGACGAACCGGATTTTCCCACCATTGAGCCGCAGGTTCCGGGCGGCACGGTCGAGGATGGCGAAGATTTGGCTCTGGCGGCAGCGCGCGAATTCGAAGAAGAGACCGGGCTTGCGGCGGGCGATCTATATCCGCTCGGCATTCATGACTACCGCTTAGAAAAGGACGGGCGCGAATACCATCATCAGAGACACTATTTCCGCTGCACCCTGCCCGAAGCAACACCGGATACCTGGTTCCATTTCGAGATGACGCCGTTCGACGGCAGCGACCCCATTCGCTTCCGCTTCTTCTGGCTGCCGATCGCCGTGACAAGGCAGCGCCTCGGCTATGGTATGCAGCACTTCCTTGAGCACCTGTAAGGGCCACCAACGCGAGTCGGAATTGCCTTCATCTGCCGTGGCTGTGCTAGCTGGATACGGTTTTGATAAAGGGTACCGAGTAGGTGCAGATAAAAAGGGAGCCGTCGTCAAAGTATTCCGTACGCACCTGCACGCCGTCTTTCACCCATTGGTCCCATTCGACAGTGCCATCCTCTTCTTCGGTCCGCACAGGCAAACCGAATTCTAGCAAAGCGTCGTCGCGGTTGTGAATCGGACCGCGGCTGAACGGTATCGGCCCGACATAGGCTGCACGCATGTCGCTGGGCTTGCCATACGCAAAGATCGCCGAAAGGATCGCTTTGCCACCATCCCTGGGCATTCCGAACCTGGTTTTATAGCCAGTATGAAAGTCGAAGGCGAGTTCAATGCCAAGGGAGTTTAGCTCGCAGTGTCCGGTGCCGGCACCACGCTGGGCTCGCCCGGGCATCAGGGAAACGTCGAACCCGACGGAGGCCAACAAGTCGGCCAGCCCTGGATCTTGTTCGGAATGGCCTAGAAAAGGCAGTATCGTATCCAGCGTCATGTTCGTTCCATTCTACAAAGTCGGCTTGCGTCTCGAAAGCAGACGTTGTGGACATACAGTCTAGATCAGAATGATGACAATCCCGCGTTCTGTACCCAAATGACTGTGTTTCAGGCTGTCGATCCGCCATTCGCCACCATCTTTCAGCGCAACGAGCAAAGGATAGGCAACCCGCCGAGGCTCCCGGACATCTTCAATTCACCCGAGTTCACAGCCTTACCCTCAAGGGCTTACCCATTGACCCGCCGGAATGACAGGTTTATGAAATCTCTCTCGTGGTGATTTGGCCGGCCGGCTTGCAGCCACGTTAAATAAGTCGCTAAAGGGCCGCGTGCGGACCGGTAGCGATTCATGATCGCGGCCGGTTTTTTTGTATTTGGCGAGTGAAAAAATGCCCATCAAGATTCCCGATACGCTCCCCGCGTTTGAGACCCTCCAGAGCGAGGGTGTGCGGGTGATGACCGAAACGGTGGCGTTCCGTCAGGATATCCGCCCTCTTCAGATCGGGCTTCTCAACCTCATGCCGAACAAGATCAAGACCGAGGTCCAGATGGCGCGCCTCGTCGGTGCGTCGCCGCTGCAGGTGGAGTTTTCGCTGGTGCGCATCGGCGCCCACAAAGCCAAAAACACCTCCGAGGAGCATCTTCTTGCCTTCTACGAGACCTGGGAAGAGGTGAAGCACCGCAAGTTCGACGGCTTCATCATCACGGGCGCTCCGATCGAGCTGCTGGACTATGAAGACGTCACCTACTGGAAGGAAATGCAGGAGATCTTCGAGTGGACGACGACCAATGTTCATTCGACGCTGAACGTCTGTTGGGGCGCGATGGCGGCGATCTACCATTTCCACAACGTGCCGAAATACACGCTCAAGGAAAAAGCCTTCGGCGTCTATCGCCACCAGAACCTGAAGCCCTCCTCGGTCTATCTCAACGGCTTTTCCGACGATTTCGCCATTCCGGTCTCGCGCTGGACGGAGGTGAAGCGCGCCGACATCGAGAAAGTGCCGGGCCTGCAGATCCTGATGGATTCAAGCGAGATGGGCGTCTGCCTCGTGCACGAACAGGCCTGCAACCGGCTCTACATGTTCAATCACGTGGAGTATGATTCCACCTCGCTGGCGGACGAATATTTTCGGGATGTGAATGCGGGCGTGCCGATCAAGATGCCGCACAACTACTTCCCGCATAACGACCCGGAAATCCCGCCGCAGAACCGGTGGCGCAGCCATGCGCATCTCTTCTTCGGCAACTGGATCAACGAGATCTACCAGACCACGCCGTATGATCTGGAGGAGATCGGCCAGGAAAGGACTTGAGGCTTGTTCATTCCCTTCTTCCTGAAACTCAAGGAAGCAAAGGTCCCGGTGACGCTCCGGGAATTTCTGTCGCTGCTTGAGGGAATGGAAGAGGGGATAGCCGATTACGATGTCGAGGCCTTCTACTATCTGGCGCGCACGACGCTGATCAAGGACGAGCGCTTCATCGATCGCTTCGACCAGGTCTTCGCCGATTATTTCCGCGGCGTCGAAGCAATCGGCGCCAATGCTGATGGAGAAGCTATTGAGCCGACCGCTATCCCCGAGGAATGGCTTCGCAAGCTTGCCGAACGACATCTGACCGAAGAGGAAAGAAGAGAGATCGAGGCGCTTGGCGGCTTCGAGAAGCTGATGGAGACGCTGCGCGAGCGGCTGGCCGAGCAGAAAGGCCGGCATCAGGGCGGCTCGAAATGGATCGGCACGGCGGGAACCTCGCCCTTCGGCGCCTATGGCTACAATCCCGAAGGCGTACGGATCGGCCAGGAAACCTCGCGCCACCGCCGCGCGGTCAAGGTCTGGGATCGGCGCGACTTCAAGAATCTCGACGACGGCGTCGAGCTCGGCACCCGCAACATCAAGGTGGCGCTGAAGCGCCTGCGCCGCTGGGTCCGCGAGGGAGCAGCCGAGGAGCTGGATCTCTCCGGCACCATCCGCTCCACCGCCGAACATGGCTATCTCGATGTCCAGACGCGGCCCGAGCGCCGCAACGCGGTGAAGCTCCTGATGTTCTTCGACGTCGGCGGCTCGATGGACGATCATATCAGGGTGGTCGAAGAACTCTTCTCCGCCGCCCGCGCGGAATTTCGCCACATGGAATATTTCTACTTCCACAACTGCCTCTACGAGGGCGTATGGAAGGACAATCGCCGCCGGCGCGTCGACATTACCGCAACGACCGACCTCATTCGCACCTTCGGCCCCGACTACCGCGTCGTCTTCGTCGGCGATGCTTCGATGAGCCCCTACGAGATCACTCAGGCAGGCGGCTCAGTGGAGCATTGGAACAAGGAGGCGGGCCAAGTCTGGCTTGGCCGCATGACCAGCCACTTCCGCAAATGCATCTGGATCAACCCTGTGCCGGAAAACTACTGGGGCTACACGACCTCGATCTCCATCATCCGCCGCCTGATGGGCGAGCGCATGTATCCCCTCACGCTTGGCGGGCTGGAGAGTGCGACAAAAGAATTGTCGCGCTGAGCGGACCAGCCCGAGTTTGCCATAGTCAGACGCCCGGTGTCCTGCTGCACCTTCGTGCCTGGCACCTCACAGAAACCTGCCGCTCTGTCATAGGCATTGCATACTTCCGGCGCAGCGTAGCGCCTCGAAAGCCGCAGCCCTGCTTGATCCCCTGCTATTCGCCCCTAGATTTCGCCAGGGAACCGGTTGCGGAACGGCGCGAATGGAGGCAGGGTCTGGCCTCACATACTCAAAAGCAATGGATGAGTTGATATGACGGAAAGCACTTTGCAGCGGGAAGTTTTTGGGACGACGGCCGATGGGGATACTGTCTATCGCGTCAAGATCGTCGGTGGCGGCCTCACCGCCCATATCATGTCGTGGGGCGCGGTCATCCAGGATCTTCGCCTTGATGGCCATGAGCCGGCGCTTCTGCTTGGTTTCGATAATTTCTCTGACTATCCCGCCCATTCCTCCTATTTCGGCGCCACGCCCGGCCGCTGCGCCAACCGCATCGGCGGTGGCCGCTTCACGCTGGATGGAAAGCAATACCAGCTCGAGCTCAACGAAAAGGGTGTCACCCATCTGCACGGCGGCAAGGACAATATCGCCAAGCGCAACTGGACCATCGTTGAGCACGATACCGACCGCGTCGTCCTGAAGATCGTCGATCCCGACGGCCGCGCCGGCTATCCCGGCAACTGCACGATCCAGGCGACCTATTGGGTGCATGGCAACGGCGAACTGTCGGTCACCTACGAATCGACCACCGACCAGCCGACGCTCGCCAATGTCTGCCAGCATGCCTATTTCAACCTCGACGGTCGTGACGATGCGCTCGGCCACGACATCATGATCGCCGCCGATCACTATACGCCGACGGACGACAAACAGGTCCCGACCGGCGAGATCCGCTCCGTCGAAGGTACGGTCTTCGATTTCCGCGAGATGTCGCCGATGAAGCGTTTCGACGGCAGCGAGCAGGCGCTTTACGACCACAATTTCTGCCTCTCGACCGAACGCACTGCCAAACGTTCCGTTGTCCTCGCCCGCAGCGTCAATTCCGGCGTATCGCTTGAGGTCCGCACCACCGAGCCCGGCGTGCAGTTCTATACCGGCTTCAAACTCGATGTGCCGGTTCCCGGCCATGACGGCCGCAAGATCGGCCCCTTTGCCGGCTTCTGCCTGGAAACGCAGGTCTGGCCCGACGCCATCAACCACGAAGGCTTCCCCAATGCCGTGCTCCGCCCGGGCGAGGTATTGCGGCAGGAAACGGACTACATCTTCACCAAGAACTGAGGCCGAGCATGATGCCGAAAAGTGTAGACAACTTTCGGACGACATCATGCTCTACTTCCTTGATTCCAGAGCGAATTCAGATTTCAGACCGAACAGATCTGAAATCTGAATTCGCTCTGGAGCATGCCTTGCTCTCGTGAATTTCGGCCGGGCGTCCAAAGCGCCCGGCCGATTCTTTTTAGCGATAAGGCCAGAATCATCTTGTGAATTGGTTCTAAATAGGTTCTAGATGTCCACCATGGATAGAACCAGTTTGATCGCCGAATTGAACAATCGCGGTCTCAGCGAAGGGACCGGAAGCGGGCCGCTGTACAAGCGTCTGGCGCAGGCCCTGACGGGCCTCATCCAGGAAGGGCTGTTGAAAGCCGGAACGGCGCTGCCGGGCGAACGCGATCTCGCCGGCGCCCTGCAGATCGGCCGGGTCACGGTCAGAACCGCCTATCGCGACCTCCTGACCTCGGGTGTCATCGAATCCCGCCATGGCAGCGGCACCTTCGTTTCGCAGCATGTGGAGCGTATCGAGCAGCCGCTCTGGCGCCTCTCCTCCTTCTCCGCCGATATGCGTTCGCGCGGCCGCGAACCGGGAGCCCGCATCCTCCAGCGCACCATCAGCACACCGGCGCCGGAGGAATCCTTCCTTCTCGGCCTCGGCGTCGATGAGCCTGTTCTGCGGCTTGACCGACTGCGGCTCGCCGATGGTCAGCCGCTTGCCATCGAGCGCGCGGTCGTTCCGATCAAGTTCCTGGGCGAAGACGCCATATCCGAGGGGTCCCTTTATGATGCGCTGGCCGCCAAGGGCTTCAAGCCGGTGCGCGCCCAGCAGAGGCTGACCGCCGTGACGCTCGACCCCACTT
This sequence comes from Martinezella sp. CNPSo 3964, assembly GCF_057784375.1. Taxonomy (NCBI): domain Bacteria; kingdom Pseudomonadati; phylum Pseudomonadota; class Alphaproteobacteria; order Hyphomicrobiales; family Rhizobiaceae; genus Martinezella; species Martinezella sp. CNPSo 3964. The sequence continues at coordinate 345,626 of NZ_JBXSOW010000003.1, read as the reverse complement.
CCGCATCGATCCTGACCGTCAAGGCCGGCGCGCCCGCGCTTCTGATCGAACGCGTCTCCCGCCTCGCGGACCAGCGCGTCGTTGAATATACCCGCTCGCACTATCGCGGCGATGCTTATGATTTTGTTGCCGAATTGAGAATTGGAGATGACCTATGAGCGAGACCCAGTCCCTGATGCTGACGGAAGCCGGCCAATCGCCTGAGGTGGTTGCGACCCTGCTTGAAAAGGAAAAGCCGGCTTTCGCGGAGATCGCGAAGCTCTTCTCGACCGGTCGTCCGTCGCTGATCACGACGGCGGCGCGCGGCTCATCCGACCATGCCGCTACCTTCTTCAAGTATCTGTTCGAAATCTCCTGCGGCATCCCGGTCGCCTCTGTCGGCCCGTCGATCGCCTCTGTCTATGGCGCGCCGCTGCACCTGAAGGGCGGCATCCACTTCACCGTGTCGCAATCCGGCGGCAGCCCCGATATCATCGCGCTACAGGCTGCGGCCAAGAAGGGTGGCGCCACCACGATCGCTGTCGTCAACGTCACCGACAGCCCGCTTGCCAAGGAAGCCGACATCGTGCTCGGCCTCAATGCCGGCAAGGAACAGAGCGTCGCCGCCACCAAATCCTTTATTGCCTCGGTTGCCGCCCTTGCTGGCGTCACGGCTGCGGTTTCGCAGGATAAGGCTTTGATCGATGGCCTTGCCAAGCTGCCGGGAGCGCTGGCCGCCACCTCGGGCATCGACGGCAAGGCCGCAGAAGACGTGCTCTTCAATGCCTCCTCGCTCTATACCGGCGGCCGCGGCCCGGCTTTCGCCATCGCGCTCGAAGCAGCGCTGAAAGCCAAGGAAACCGCCGGGCTTCATGCCGAAGCCTTCTCTCTGGCCGAGCTCATGCATGGACCGATGCGCCTCGTGCAGCCGGGCTTCCCGATCGTCGCCTTCTCGCCTGATGACGCCGCCTTCGCCAACAACGCCCAGGCGCTCGAGCGCCTGCAGAAGCTCGGCGCAACCGCCGTCTCCTTCTCGACCGCGCCGCTTGCCGGCATCAACCTGCGCATGCCGACGACGGGCAACGGCCTGCTCGACCCGCTGGTGTCGCTGCTATGCTATTATCGCCTCATCGAGTCGGTGACACGGCGGAAGGGCTTCGATCCGGATAAGCCGGCTAATCTTCTCAAGGTAACGGAGACCATGTGATGGACTACAAGGTCTTTACCGGCGCTCGCATCTTCGATGGCGACCGGTTTCACGAGGACAGCGCATTGGTGATCGGCAATGGCCGTATCCATGCGATCACCAGCGTAAACGATGTCCCCGATAATACCGAAACGATCCAGTTGACGGGTGGCGTTCTTTCTCCCGGCTTTATCGACGCGCAGGTCAATGGCGGCGGCGGCCGCATGCTGAACGACGGACCCTCGCCCGAATCGATGTACATGATTGCCGAGGGGCATCGCCCCTATGGCACGACATCGCTGCTGCCGACGCTGATCACCGACGTCTCAACCGCAACGACGGCGGCGATCGAGGCAGCCGTCGTTGCGGTGAAGGCCAATCGCGGTGTCGCCGGCCTGCATCTCGAAGGCCCGCATCTGGCGCCGGCTCGCAAGGGCGCGCATCTCGCCGAACTGATGCGCCCGGTCGAGGATAGCGACGTCAGAACCTTCATCCGTGCCCGCGAGGCGATCGGCACGCTGCTGGTCACCATGGCGGCGGAGCAGGTCACAGAGCGGCAGGTACAGGCACTCGCCGAAGGCGGCGTCATCGTCAGCATCGGCCACAGCGATTGCACGGCGGAAGCAGCCGATGCGCGTTTCGATGCCGGCGCCCGCGGCGTCACCCATCTGTTCAACGCCATGAGCCAGATGGGTCACCGTATGCCCGGTCTCGTCGGCGCGGCGATCGACCACCCTGCCCCCTGGTGCGGTATCATTGCCGACGGCCATCATGTCGAGCCGACGGCGCTGCGCGTCGCGCTGCGCGCCAAGCGCGGCGAGGGCCGGCTGTTCTTCGTCACCGACGCCATGTCGCTTGTTGGCACCGACCTTCCGAGCTTCACCTTGAACGGCCGCACGGTCTATCGCACCAAGGGTGGCTATTGCTCGAAGCTGACGCTCGACGACGGCACGCTGGCCGGCTCGGATGTCGATATGGCCTCCACCATCCGCTACGGCGTCAACATCCTCGAGCTGCCGCTGGCGGAAGCCCTGCGTATGGCGACCTCCTATCCCGCCCGTTTCCTACGGTTGGCGGATCGCGGCCACCTCACGCCGGGAATGCGCGCCGATCTCGTTCACATCAACGACGGCATCGAAGTCACCGAAACATGGATCTCCGGCCAACCGTCAGCCTAGGCCGCGTCCGGGAAAAGCGCTCGGCGGTCTTCCGTACGGAATTGTGTGGGAACAAACAGACAGAGCATCTCGCGCTTCAAGGAAACGCGAAATGCTCCGAGACATTCGAAGAGGAAGCGCGGCATGAGCGCAGTCACGGACAGCTATTTCTCCGCCCTCATCGGTCGGCTGGAGGCCCTGCGTGAAACGCTGGACGAGCCCATGTCGAAGGCTTCGGCCGCCATCTGTGCCGCGGCACGCGCCGACCAGCGCGTCTATGTCTTCGGCACCGGCCACTCGCATATGCTGGCCGAGGAGGTGCATTATCGCGCCGGCGGCCTCGCCTTCACCATCCCCGTACTTGTCGGCTCCGCCATGCTGCATGAAGGCGCCGTCATCAGCTCGGTCTATGAGCGCACCGAAGGCCTCATCCGCCCGGTCTTCGAGCGCTACGGCATGCAGCCAGGCGACGTGCTGATCATCGCCTCCAATTCCGGCGTCAATGCCGCGCCGATCGAGGCGGCGGATTATGGCCGCGAGATCGGTGCGACGGTCATTGCCATCACCTCGCTCGCCTATTCGGCCGCCATTGCCAATGGCCGCAGGAGACTTGCCGATATCGCCGATATCGTGCTGGACAACGGCCTGCCGCCGGGCGACGCCATGATCGACCTGCCGGGAATGGAGCTGAAGGTCGGACCGGCCTCGACGGCCGTCGGCACGACAGTCCTGAACGCCATCTTCGCCGATGTCGCCGCCGAGCTCTGCAAGGATGGCAATCCGCCCATCTACCTCAGCGCCAACATGCCGGGCGCCAAGGAAACCAACCAGCAGCTGGTCAAGAGATACCGGCCGCGCAATCCGCATCTCTGAGCGGCCAACGGTTTGACGTCTTTTATTGGGTAAAATCAGATGAATAGAGCGGCCGAGCGATTCCCGTGAAACGCTCGGCCCTTTTGTTGGCCATCATTGTGCCGCGGCATCGGTGGCCGAGGGCTCCTGTGCTGCTTCCGCCTGCTTACGCCGGCGGCGCAGGACGACGTAGAAGACCGGAGTCAGGAAGAGGCCGAACAGCGTCACCCCGAGCATGCCCGAGAAGACCGCCGTACCGAGCGACTGACGCATTTCCGCGCCCGGACCGGTGGCGATCATCAGCGGCACGACGCCGAAGATGAAGGCGAAGGCTGTCATCAGGATCGGGCGCAGACGCAGATGGCTGGCCTCGATCGCCGCCTCGACGGCACTTTTTCCTTCAGCCTGCGCCTGCCGCGCGAACTCGACGATCAGGATCGCGTTCTTGGCCGCAAGGCCGATCAGCACGATGAGCCCGATCTGCGTGAGGATATTGTTGTCCATGCCTCTCAGATGCACCCCGATCAGCGCCGCCAGAACCGCCAGCGGCACGATGAGGATGATGGCAAGCGGCAGGATCCAGCTCTCATACTGCGCCGACAGCGCCAGGAAGACGAAGATGACCGACAGCGCGAAGATGTAGATCGCCGTATTGCCGGTATGTTTCTCCTGGTAGGCGAGTTCCGTCCATTCGAAGGTCGTTCCCGACGGCAGCAGGTTCTTTGCTATCCCCTCCATGGTGTCGAGCGCCGTACCGGTGGAGACCCCCGGCCCCGGATTGCCCTGTACGGGAACCGAAACATACATGTTGTAGCGCTGCACGAGCGTCGGCCCGGTCGTATCGCGGATGTCGACCAGCGTGCCGAGCGGCACCAGCGCACCGGTCGCCGAACGAACCTTCAGCGCCAGAATATCCTCCCGCTCCATGCGATATTGCTGATCGGCCTGCGCCCGCACCTGGTAAACGCGGCCGAAGGCATTGAAGTCGTTGACGTAGGATGTACCGAGATTGATCGACAGCGTCTCGAAGATATTCGGGATCGGCACGTTGAGCGCCCGCGCCTTGTCGCGATCGATCGCCAGGAAATATTGCGGGCTATTGGCAGAGAAGGTGGTGAAGACACCGCTGACGCCTTTGTTCTGCGCAGCAACGCCCATCATCTGATAGGCGAGCGGCAGGATACGGCGCATGTCCGGATTTTCCCGGTCCATGATCTGCATCTTGAAGCCGCCGGAATTGCCGACGCCGCGGATCGACGGCGGCGGAATAGCGATGATGAAGGCCTCCTGGATACCCTGCAGGTTGCCATAAAGCTGGCCGATAATCTTGGTGGCCGTGTCGCCGGTCTTCAATCGCTCCTCGAACGGCTTGAACGGCGTGAAGATGACGCCGGAATTCGAAGCATTGGTAAAGGTCGCGCCGTTGAAGCCGGCGAAAGCGACGGCATTGGCGATACCTGGCGTCTTGCTGATGATCTCGGTCGCATTCTGGATGACGGCGTTGGTGCGCGCCAGCGACGCGCCGTCAGGCAGCTGTACCACGACGATGGCATAGCCCTGGTCCATTGTCGGAACGAAGCCCTGCGGCACGATCCTGCCCATATACCACGTGCCGGCCAGCAATCCGGCGAAGACGAGAAGCGCACAGGCGAGCGCCGCCCATGTCGTCACAAGGTGGCGCACGATCCAGGAATAACCGCTGCTCATCCGCTCGAAGCCGCGGTTGAACCCGTCACCCAAGGCGCGGCCGAAGCGCGCGAAGATATTCTTGGATTTCTCGTGACTGTGCGGGCGCAGCACGATCGCGGCGATTGCCGGCGACAGCGTCAGCGAGTTGAGACAGGAGATCGCCGTGGCGACGGAGATCGTGACGGCGAACTGCCGGTAGAACTGCCCGGAGATGCCAGGGATGAAGGCAGTCGGCACGAAGACGGCGATGAGCACCAGCGAAATTGCCAGAACGGCGGTGCCCACCTCATTCATCGTCACATGCGACGCCTCTTTCGGCGTCATGCCGAGCGCGAGGTTACGCTCGACATTCTCCACCACCACGATCGCATCATCGACGACGATACCGATCGCCAGCACCAGACCGAACAGCGTCAGCATGTTCAGCGAGAAGCCGAAGGCGAGCAGGAAGGCGAAGGTACCGATCAGTGAAACAGGGATTGCGACGATCGGGATAATCGCCGTCCGCCAGGATTGCAGGAACACCAGCACGACGATGGCGACGAGAACGGCCGCCTCGAAGATGGTCTTGTAGACCTCATGGATCGACTCGGCGATAAATTCCGTCGGGTTGTAGATGATGCGATATTCAAGCCCCTGCGGGAAATCCTTTGACAGGTCCTCCATCGTCTTCTGGATGTCGGCAGCAGCGGCGAGCGCATTGGTGCCGGGTCGGGCGAAGACGCCGAGCGCCACCGCCGGACTGCCGTTCAGATAGCTGTTGGTGACGTAATCCTGCGCCCCGAGCTCGATGCGCGCGACATCCTGCAGCTGCACGAGGCGGCCGTTGCCGGTCGCCTTGACGATGACGTAGCGAAATTGCCGTGCATCGGAAAAGCGCCCCTGCGTCGTGACGGTATATTGGAAGGCGTTGGTGCCGGAAACCGGCGGCCCGCCGATCGATCCGCCGGATACCTGCACGTTCTGGTCCCTGAGCGCCTGAACGATGTCGCCGGCGGTCATACCGTAGGCGGCAAGCTTTTCCGGATCGAGCCAAATGCGCAGCGAATATTGCCGCTCGCCGAAGAGCTGCACGTCGCCGACGCCATCCAGGCGCACGAGAACATCGCGGATGCGCGTGCGGGCATAGTTGGAGATGTAGAGCTGGTCGTAGCGATTGTTCGGCGACAGGAGATGCACGACCATCATCAGGTCAGGCGAGCTCTTGACCGTCGTGATGCCGATGCGGCGGACATCGTCGGGCAGGCGCGGCTCGGCGATGGCCACACGGTTCTGCACCAGCACCTGTGCCTTGTCGAGATCGGTGCCGAGCTTGAAGGTGATCGTCAGCGACATGGAACCGTCGGCGCTGGAGTAGGAGGACATGTAGAGCATGTCCTCGACGCCGTTGACTTCCTGCTCGATCGGCGTTGCCACCGTATCGGCGATGGTCTGGGCATCAGCGCCAGGATAAGAGGTGCGAATGACGATGGTGGGAGGCGCAACCTCGGGATATTGCGCCACCGGAAGCTGGAAATAGGCGATGCCGCCGACAATCAGCAGCACGATGGAGAGGACCGATGCAAAGATCGGTCGATCGACGAAGAAGTGGGAAAACCTCATTGGTTCGTCCCCTGTGCATCGGCCTGAGCCGGCGGCTCGTCATTCGTCGCCTGCTGCGGCAGTTCGATCAGCTGCGGCGTCACCTTGACGCCAGGCCGGATGCGCATCAACCCGTTGACGACGATGGTCTCGTCGCCGGTCATGCCGTCGCGGATGACGCGGTAGCCATAGAGCTTCGGTCCGAGGCGGACGGACTTCGGCGTAATGTTACCCGCCGTATCGACCGTATAGACGACGCGCTGGTTCTGATCCGAGCCGATGGCTTCGTCCGGAACGAGGATCGCCTTGTAGCTGTTGGAACCCTGCACCTGAACGCGCCCGAAGAGGCCGGGCTGGAGGATAAGATCAGGATTGGGAAAGCTGGCGCGGACGCGGATTGTGCCCGTTTCGTTGTCGACGCGGTTCTCGGCGAAATCGAGCTTGCCCTTGAACGGCTTCTGCTTGGAATCGGCAATCGTGACAGTGACATCAAGCCCGCCGCCGCCCTGCTGCAGGGCACTGCCGTTCTTACGGGCCTCGTCGGCATAGGAGAGCAGCCGGCGCTCGTCGACGTCGAAATAGAAATCGATCGGATCGAGCGAGACGATGGTCGTCAGCACGGTCTGGTCGGCCTGTACAAGATTGCCAACCGAGATCAGTCGCCGGTCGATGCGGCCGCTGAGCGGTGCGGTGATTTTGGTGAAATCCATGTCGAGATTGGCACGATCGACGGCTGCCTGCGCACCGCGTACGTTCGCCTCGGCGGAAACGAGATCACGGCGGCGGTCGTCGAGGGTCGATGCCGACTGACTGCCCGTCGTCGACAGCGATTGGGCACGTTTGAATTGCGCGTCGGCGAGCGTCAGCGACGAATTTGCCACTTCGAGCGAGGCCGTCGACTCGTTGAGCGCAGTGATGAAAGGCCGCTGGTCGATGACGAAGAGCAGGTCGCCCTGCTTGACCATGGTGCCATCCTTGAAATGCACTTCCTGCAGATAACCGCCCACCCGCGAGCGCACGGAAACTTCATCGACCGCCTGGAAGCGCCCGATGAACTCGTCGCTGTCGACGACATCGCGAACGACAGGCTTGGCGACCGTGACGGGCGGGGCCGGCGGAGCGCCCTGCGCCAGTGCCTGGGCACCAGAAAAAACGGCAAAAACACAGCTGAACAAAACGGCACGCAGCAGCATCGGCATGAAGGCCCCCTCGAAAAACCGCATGCGGCATCACGCGCCGTCATCACGGTAAGCGCTCACGAAATTTGCTTGCAACTTTCAGCGAAGGACCTGTCGCCATCAGGCGCAATCCAATCAGGTCGCTTCGGACTTCCCCAACATGCGCCACGGGCCACGTCGGCCCGGGGGTATCAACCGGCTCGTCGTCCGGCAGCATGCGTTAATGTATAAACGGTTTATCGGATTCGACAACAGGGAATGAACCGGCTGCGGTCGAGCGCAACCGATTGTTTTTACTGCATAGTAAAGACGCGCATAGGATGAGCGGATATGAGCCCTAGCCCTCCAGCTCCTCGCGCAGCATTTCGAGCTCCAGCCATTCCTCTTCCATCCTGGTCAGGCTTTCGCGCAGCTTTTCCATTTCCGCCGCAAGACGGTTGAACGTTGCGGCATCCTTGGAAAAGAGGTTCGGATCGGCCATTTTCTGCTCACGAGCGGCAATTTCGGCTTCGGCCTTGGCCATTTCCTTCGGCAGGTTTTCTAAGGCGAATTTCTGCTTGTAGGAAAGCTTTCCCTTGCCCTTCGAAGCATCGGCGGAAGACGGTGCGGTCTCCGCAGCCTTCGGCTTTTCGGCTGCCTTTTCCGCCCGCTTGCGCTCCTCGATCGCCCCCTTGCGCTGCGCGAGCATATCCGAATAACCGCCGGCATATTCGATCCAGCGCCCATCCGGATCTTCCGGATTGGCAGGCGCAATCGTCGAGGTCACAGTGCGATCAAGGAAATCACGATCGTGGCTGACGAGGATGACCGTGCCAGCAAAGCCGGAAACAATTTCCTGCAGCAGATCGAGGGTCTCGATGTCGAGGTCGTTCGTCGGTTCGTCGAGGATCAGAAGATTGGTCGGCCGCGACAGGATGCGCGCCAGCATCAACCGGGCGCGCTCGCCGCCGGAGAGGTTCTTGATCGGCGTGCGTGCCTGTTCCGGCTGGAACAGGAATTCCTTCATATAGCCGGTCACATGCCGCTGCTCGCCGTTGACGAGCAGGTTCTCACCGCGGCCGTCAGTCAGGTAGTTGGCGAGCGTATCTTCCGGGTTCAGCTCCTCGCGCTTCTGGTCGAGGGTGGCGATTTCCAGATTGGTGCCGAGCTTCACCGTGCCGCTGTCCGGCTCCAGCTGGCCTGTCAGCATCTTCAAAAGTGTGGTCTTGCCGGCACCGTTCGGACCGACGAGACCGATGCAATCGCCGCGATGCACGCGGATCGAGAACGGCGCGACGATAGCCCTGTCACCATAGGTCTTGGTGATCTTGTCGGCCTCGATCACCAGCTTGCCGCTCTCCTGCGCATCGGACGCAGCGGCCTGCACCGTGCCCAAAGCGCCCTTGTGGCCGCGATAGCGTGAACGCATGTCCTGCAGCTCGCCGAGCCGGCGCATATTGCGCTTGCGCCGCGCCGTCACGCCATAGCGCAGCCAGTGCTCCTCGCGCTCGATCTGCTTGCCGAGCTTGTGCTGCTCCAGCTCCTCAGCTTCCAGCACCTGATCCCGCCAGGCTTCGAAATGGGCAAATCCCCTGTCCAGCCGGCGCGAGGTGCCGCGATCGAGCCAGACGGTCGCCGTCGAGACCTTTTCGAGGAAGCGCCGATCGTGCGAGATCAAGACGAGTGCGCTGCGGCTCTTCTGCAGCTCGCCTTCCAGCCATTCGATGGTCGGCAGGTCCAGATGGTTCGTCGGCTCGTCGAGCAGCAGAATATCCGGTTCCGGCGCCAGAACGCGCGCCAGAGCCGCACGGCGCGCTTCACCGCCGGAGAGATTGTTCGGATCTTCCTCGCCGGTCAGGCCGAGATGCGAAAGTAGATACGTCACGCGATAGGGGTCGTCACCCGGTCCGAGACCAGCTTCGGCATAGGCCGCAACCGTTTTGTAACCGGCGAAATCCGGCGCCTGCTCGAGATAGCGCACGGTAGACGACGGATGGCGGAACACTTCGCCAGACTGCGCCTCGACAAGGCCGGCCGCGATCTTCAAAAGTGTCGACTTGCCCGAACCATTGCGGCCGACGAGGCAGATCTTGTCGCCTGGCTCCACCTGCAGCGCGGCACCGGCGAGCAATGGCGCGCCGCCGAAGCTCAGGAAGATGTCGTCGAGTTTCAGAATGGGAGGGGCCAAGATCAGACTCCGGAAAGGTCATAAGGGCGGGCAAGAACAATCGCCCTGCCGCTGCCGAGCGAAAAGCGCACATCACCTTCCGCCACGTTGGAAATGGTGCGCGATCCGCCAAAGGACAAATGAAAATCGCGCAAGGGATAACGGGCATTCTCAATGAACAGGCCCGTCAGATCGCTGAAGCCGAGGACGGAAAACAGCGAACCGGCCGGCAGCGCCAGCGTGAGATCGCCGGGCGGAAGTGGCACCGCCTCCTCGTCACCTGAAGTCAGCAAGACATCGAGACCTTTCTCTGCCAGATGCACGCCGTAGAGCAGATGCTGGATCGCGTGATCGGATCGCTCACCGCCCATGGCACCGGCAAGGATCAGTCTGGCGGCGCCGCGATCGATCGCTTCCGAGACGGCAATCTCGCCGTCGGTCGCAGCCTTCGCCGCCGGATAGGGCTGCTTGGGCACATTGGGAAACGCACCCAGCAGATCGGCGGGTGTGGAATCGAAATCGCCGACCCACAATTCCGGCTCCACGCCGAGCGCGACCGCATGGCGCATGCCGCCGTCGGCCGCAATGAAACGGCTGCCGGAAACCGCATCGCGCAACCGCTCCGTCAGACGAAGCTCGCCGCCGAGCAGGATGGTGAAGGTGGTGGACTGGCTCATGAGGCAAGCCCATAGCGCAAAGTCATATCCCTAGGGAAGAGCACCGTAGGCAAGAACGGCCGCGTCGACCGCTCAGTCGTCCGTTTCCTTGATGCGCGCCTGGAAAACCTGCTCGTAGCCGCTGACGTAACGATCGAACAGCAACGAGAAGCTCTCGATTTCCTCCGTTGTCCAATCGGCAAAGATGCTGCCGATGACGGAGAACTTCTGCGCCTGGATCTCCGACAGCAATCTCTGGCCGAGCGCGGTCAGCACCACGACGATGCGCCGCGCATCCGCCTGCGATGCCTTGCGGCGCAACACGCCGCGCGTCACCATGTCGGCAACGATGCGGCTTGCTCGCGAGGGATCGATGCGCAGCATCTCGGCGATGGTGCCAACGGTGACTTCGCCCGTCGCCTCCGCCCGCCTCACGACATCCAGCACGTCGAGGTGCGAAAGCTCGAGGCCCGGTGCCACGCTCTGGATGGCAAGCCTGCCGATCATGCGGCGGCCCGTCAGCAGCCGCATGCGCGTCATCGCCTGCCCGATGCGCAGGAGATTCTCGTCTTCGGTCAGCTCCGAGGCTTCAACTTCACGTGTATTGGTCGCAGATGTCATCTTTCCACCATATCAGAGGCAGAAAACAAATAAAACATGCAAACAGCATTCACCTGTCATTGACAATTATATGCTAATGGCACATATATCTCAAGTATGAAAACCGGGGCGTCCCGCGCATTCGATCGACCGCGCAGCGTTTCGGCCAAGCTCGGATTTCTTGCCCCATGGACATGCAGACAAAGTTCGCGCCGCTTGTGGCGGATCATAAACGGCGGCTTATACTCTTCCTGTTTCTGATGACTGCCATGTTTATGGCGACGCTGGACAACCAGATCGTCTCGACGGCACTGCCGACGATCGTCGGCGAGTTCGGCCATCTGGAGCGCTTCGGCTGGATCGGTTCGGCCTATCTTCTCTCCCTCTCAGCCGTCATGCCGGTTTACGGCAAACTCGGCGATCTCTTTGGCCGCAAATACGTGATGATGACGGCGATCGCGATCTTCACGATCGGCTCAGCCGTCTGCGGCCTCGCCGTTTCGATGGATACGCTCATCGCAGCTCGCGTCCTTCAAGGCCTCGGCGGCGGCGGCATCCTTGTGTCGATCTTCGCCGTCAACGCCGACCTCTTCGAACCGCGGGAACGCGCCCGCTACCAGAGCTATTCGAGCCTCGTACTGATGGCTTCCGGCGCCATCGGCCCCGTTCTCGGCGGCACGATGAGCGATCTCTTCGGCTGGCGCTCCATCTTCCTCGTCAATGTGCCAATCGGCTTCATCGTGCTGGCCGGCCTTGCCACCATGCTTCCCTATCGCAAGCCGGCCCGCCGCCCGAAGATCGATTATGCCGGCGCGATCGTTCTTGCCCTGACGACAACGAGCATCGTGCTTGCCGCCGACGGCACCGAACTCTTCGGATCGCTGCTGTCGCCGCAATGCCTCGGCATCATCGCTTTCGGCGTGATCTGCGCCATTGCCTGGGTCTTCATCGAGCGCCGCGCACCCGAGCCCATCGTACCGATGACGCTGTTCCGCAATCCGACATTCGGTCTGCTGCTGATCATCTCGATCACCAGCGGCGCCGTTGCGATCGGCATGGTCAATTATTTCGCGCTCTTCCTGCAGACGACGACGGGCCTTTCGCCCTCGATGGCCGGCCTGCTGTTCATTCTCCTGACTGGTGGTATCGTCTGCGGTTCGCTATCGGCTGGCCGGCTGATCGCCGCGAAGGGGCGCTACAAGCCCTTCGCCATCGCAAGTGCTGCCTGCAGTGCCATCGCATTTGCCTCGATCGCCGTCCTGCCTGCCGGCACACCCGTCGTCTTCATCGGCGGCCTGATGCTTCTGCACGGCATCGGAATCGGTCTTGCGCAGCAGGTACCCGTCATCGGCGTGCAGAATGCCGCGGCAGCCCGCGACGTTGGTGCTGCGACCGGCGCCGTCACGCTCTCGCGCATGGGCGGCGCCTCCATCGCCATCTCCATCTACGGCGCCATCATTGCCGCCAAGCTTGGCAATGTCGGCGTCTCGATCGCGGGCGTATCCAATATCGAGGAACTGACGCCGAAGATGATGGCCGCATTGCCCGAAGCAACCCGCGAGGCCGTCGCCAACGCCTATGCGAGCGCCTTCAGCCCGCTGTTCATGACGGCGGCCGGCATCTGCCTCATCGGTCTACTGACCTCGCTGACATTGAAGAACGTGCAACTTCCGGGGGCGACGCAGAAATTCGACAGCAGCACCACGGCCGCTGCGCACGCAGCCGAGTAACATCCCTCCGCCCGCAATCGACAAGGGAATCATTTCCCTTGTCATCCCTTCGTCACAGGGCTAAATCTGCCGACGCTCTAACGGGGTGCCTTATGTCCTTTCGGATATCTGGCTGAGAGGCTCTAACCGGCCAACCCGCGGAACCTGATCCGGCTAACACCGGCGGAGGGATTAGACGCGTGACGAAATCATGGCGCCCTTTCCCCTTCAAGACGAAACCAAAAAAAGGAGGCGCTGTCATGCAACACCGTTCGCTATTGTCATTCTTCGCCGGCCTGGCCCTTGCCGCCGGAACAAGCTTCTTTGCCGCACAGCCTGCTCAGGCAGCCGACAAGACCCTGACCATCTACACCTATGAGAGCTTTACCGCCGATTGGGGTCCGGGCGCCAAGATCAAGGCCGCTTTCGAGAAGACCTGCGGCTGCACGGTCAACTATGTCAGCGTCACCGATGGCGTGGCGCTTCTCTCCCGCCTGAAGCTGGAAGGCGCCGGCACCAAGGCCGATGTCGTCCTCGGCCTCGACACCAATCTCGTCGACGAGGCCAAAGATACCGGCCTGTTCGATGTGAGCGGCGTCGATACCTCGGCCCTCAAGGTTCCCGGTGGCTTCAAGGACGATGTCTTCGTGCCCTACGACTACGGCCACTTCGCCGTGATCTACGACAGCCAGACCGTCAAGAACCCGCCGAAGAGCATGAAGGATCTCGTCGAGGGCGACCCCTCGCAGAAGATCGTCATCGAAGACCCGCGCACCTCCACGCCAGGCCTCGGCCTGCTGCTCTGGGTCAAGTCGATCTATGGCGACAAGGCGGCCGACGCGTGGACGAAGCTCAAGGGTCGCATCCTGACCGTCACTCCCGGCTGGTCGGAAGCCTACGATCTCTTCACCAAGGGCGAAGCGCCGATGGTGCTCTCCTACACCACGTCGCCGGCTTATCACATGATCGAGGACAAGACCGACCGCTATCAGGCAGCCGCCTTCTCGGAAGGACACTATATCCAGATCGAGGTCGCCGGCCTTATCAAGTCCTCGCCGAACAAGGAGCTTGCTCGTGATTTCCTGAAGTTCATGATTTCCACAGGCTTCCAGGACATCATCCCGACAAGCAACTGGATGATGCCGGTCTCGGCAACTTCCGAGCCGCTGCCGGACGCCTTCAACAAGCTCGTGGTGCCTTCGAAGACCTTCCTGATGAGCCCGGCCGACGTCGACAAGAACCGCAAGGCGTGGATCGATGAATGGCTGACGGCCACCAGCGGCAATTGACGCCTTGATCATACTCACGGCACCCGAACGAAAACGCGTCATTTCCGGTGGGGCACTCAGCCTCGCCGGCATCGCGCTTTTCGTCGGGATCGCCGTGCTCGTCCTGCTCGCCGCCGGCATCGAATCCGGCGGCACCAATCCTCTGACCGATCCCTACCTGTTGCGCGTCCTGCGCTTCACGCTGCTGCAGGCAGTGCTCTCGACGTTGCTTTCCGTCGTGCTCGCCATTCCGGTCGCGCGCGCCTTGGCTCGTCAGCCTCGCTTTCCGGGCCGGTTGTGGCTGATCCGTCTGATGGCCGTGCCGATGGGTCTGCCCGTGCTGATCGGTGCATTAGGCTTGCTCGGCATATGGGGCAGGCAAGGACTGCTCAATCAGGCGCTTGCAGCACTCGGCCTATCACAGCCCGTCAGCATCTATGGCCTCACCGGCATCCTGCTGGCACATGTCTTCTTCAACATGCCGCTCTCCTGCCGACTGATGCTCGCGGGGCTGGAGCGCGTTCCCGCGGAATATTGGTTCGTGGCCGATGAGCTGGGCATGCGGCCCATCTCGGTCTTTCGCTTCATCGAATGGCCTATCCTGCGCGGCCTCATTCCGGGCATTGCCGGCCTGATCTTCATGCTCTGCGCGACCAGCTTCACGTTGGTCCTGATCCTCGGCGGCGGCCCGGCCGCGACGACGCTGGAAGTGGCGATCTATCAGGCGTTGCGCTTCGATTTCGATCCCGGCCGCGCCGTAATGCTGTCGCTGTTGCAAATCGTCATCACCCTCTTCGTCCTTGGCGCCATGATGCTGTTTCGCGCGCCGGACGATCACGGCCTCACCAGTGGTCGCACCCTGCGACGCATCGACGGGCAAAGAGTGGCCGCTCGATGGGTCGATACCATCATGCTGTTGGCAGCTACCCTCTTTCTCGGCCTGCCGCTCGCTTCGGTCGTCGTGACAGGCCTCGAGGCAAATCTTTTCAAGCTCGCCGGTCAGCCGATCTTCCTGCAGGCGGCCGCCACCAGCCTGGTCGTTGCGCTTGCCGCGGGCCTTCTAGCCGTACTGATATCTTTTGCCATCATTCGCGCCCGATCGGTCATATCGGCGGATCGCCGCAAGACCCTCGGCCTGCGCGGCCTGGCGGTTGCATTGAGCGCGAGCGCGTCGCTCATCCTGCTGGTGCCGCCGATCGTGCTGGCAACCGGCTGGTTCCTGGCCCTGAGGCCATTGGGCGATCCCAGCCGGTTTGCGGCCGGCCTCATCGTTATCATCAATGCACTGATGGCGCTGCCCTTCGTCATTCGCGTCATCGAACCGGCCTATGTGGTCCATCGCCTTCGTACCGAACGGCTGGCGGCAAGCCTCGGCCTTCACGGCATTGCCCGCCTTCGCCTGATTGATTGGCCGGGTTTGCGCAAACCGCTCTTCACCGCCCTCTCCTTCGCCATGGCTCTCTCGCTCGGCGATCTGGGCGCAGTGGCGCTCTTCGGCTCGGATAGCCTGATGACCCTGCCCTGGCTGGTCTACAGCAAGCTCGGCAGCTATCGCACCAATGATGCCGACGGATATGCCTTGATCCTCGGCCTGGTCTGCCTTCTCTTGACCATCGCCGGTACGGCAGGCCAGGGCGTACGTGATGACGAAAGCAGGCGAAATGGATGATAGCAGGGACATGAAGGAACAGGGCATTGCGATGGCCGGCGTCGAGCTGCGCCTCGGCACGCATGACTTCCGCTTCGACTGCACATTGCCGCAGGGCAAGATCATCGCCGTCGCCGGCCCTTCTGGATCGGGAAAATCGACCTTCCTCAATTTGCTAGCCGGCTTCGAACAGCCCGACCGCGGCCGCATTGTGCTTGCCGGAGAGGACGTGACCGGCCTGCACCCCGCCGAGCGGCCGGTGTCCCTCGTCTTCCAGGACAACAACCTCTTTACCCATCTCGATCTCTTCACCAATGTCGGCCTCGGCATCAGCCCGTCATTGAAACTTTCGAAAGAGGACCGGCAAAGGGTCTCGGAAGCCTTGGCGCGCGTCGGGTTGCCCGGTTTCGAGAAGCGCAAGCCGGGAACGCTCTCGGGCGGCGAACGGCAGCGCGCCGCCTTTGCCCGGGCGCTGGTGCGTGACAAGCCGATCCTGCTGCTGGACGAGCCTTTCGCCGCCCTCGATCCCGGCCTGCGCTCGGGCATGGTCGAGCTCCTGAAAATCCTGCATCGCGAGACCGGCAATACGGTGCTGATCGTCTCGCATGATCCGGCCGAGGTACGGCGCCTTGCCGACCATGCCACGTTCATCGATGGCGGCACGATCGAGCTCGCCGCTCCCATCGGGACCTTTCTGGAGACGGACGGCATCCCGGCATTGACCACATTTCTGCAACATTGATTGCGCCGCAGCTTCTTGTCGCCGGTTTTGCCTTAATTTCGTCGCGGCAAGCGGCTGAAAGTCCTAGGGAATGCTTGCTAAAATACAACGCCGCCACATTTAAACGGAGTCTCGCTATGCAACCGGTGCCAAAATCGGCTACAGCAAGGGGTGGAGACCGTCCGGGTAAATTCGGATCGATGGGGGTGGACGTAACCTTTGTCGGCGCGCGACGATGATCGGCCCGGTAACGATCAACCGGATTTGGCGCCGAGCCGGCATGACAGCGAAATGAGTAGGATACAGGTCCTGAAGCAGAGCAAGCGAGCAGAACGAAGGATCAGCGCGACCGTCGCAGCCCGTTTGCGCCGCTTTGTCCCCTTCCTTGCGGCCGCAATGATATTGAATGGCTGCCAGACGGTGCTGGACCAATCCTATCAGCCGAGCGTTTCCCCCTCCGCCAATCCGCAGATCGTTTCCGAGGTGCAGAAGAACGATCCGCGCGCGCAGATGGGCGCTCGCGAGCATCCGCGCATTCTTGCAAGCTATGGCGGCGAGTACAAGGATGCCAAGACCGAGCGGCTCGTTGCCCGCATCGCCGGCGCCTTGACCAGCGTGTCGGAAAATCCGCAGCAGTCCTACCGCATCACCATTCTCAATTCACCATCGATCAACGCTTTCGCGCTGCCGGGCGGCTATCTCTACGTCACACGCGGCCTCTTGGCGCTTGCCAACGACGCTTCCGAAGTTGCCGCCGTGCTGGCACATGAAATGGCGCACGTGACAGCCAATCACGGCATCGAGCGGCAGAAGCGCGAAGAAGCCGAGGTCATCGCCAGCCGTGTCGTTTCGGAAGTCCTGTCGAGCGACCTCGCCGGTAAGCAGGCGCTCGCGCGCGGCAAGCTGCGTCTGGCCGCCTTCTCCCGCCAGCAGGAGCTGCAGGCCGACGAGATCGGCATCCGCACGCTCGGCCAGGCTGGTTATGATCCTTATGCCGCCGCCCGATTCCTGAATGCGATGGAGGACTACAGCCGCTTCATGTCGGCCAACTCCGACGTGGACCAGAGCCTGGACTTCCTTTCAAGCCACCCAAGCACGCCGCAGCGCATCGATCTTGCCAAGGCGCATGCCCGTGAATTCGGCGAGGAAGGCAAGGTCGGCGACATCGGCCGCGATTATTACCTGAACGGCATCGACGGCCTGCTCTATGGCGACAGTCCCGAGGAGGGCTATGTGCGTGGCCAGACCTTCCTGCATGGCGGCCTCGGCATCCGCTTCGACGTGCCACCCGATTTCCGTATCGACAACAAGGTCGAAGCCGTCATGGCGACTGGCCCGGGCGATATCGCCATCCGCTTCGACGGCGTTGCCGATACCCAGAACCAGAATCTGACGAATTATATTTCCAGCGGCTGGGTCACGGGCCTCGATCCATCGTCGATCAAGTCGATCACCGTCAACGGCATGCCGGCCGCAACCGCGCGCGCCTCCGCCGATCGCTGGGATTTCGATGTGACTGTCATCCGCGACCGCACGCAGATCTTCCGCTTCCTGACGGCGGTGCCGAAGGGAAATATCACACAGCTCGATCAGACTGCCAATGTTCTGCTCGCGAGCTTCCGGCATATGACGCCGGAAGAGGCTGCCTCGCTGAAGCCGCTGCGCGTGCGCGTCGTCACCGTCAAGCCTGGCGACACCATCACCACGCTCGCCGCCCGCATGATGGGCACCGATCGCAAACTCGATCTGTTCAAACTGATCAATGCCCTGCCAACCGGGGCGACGATTGCGCCGGGCGACAGGGTCAAAATTATCTCGGAATAATGAGCGGCTCTTCTTCCATCCGGGAGAAGATCTAAAGCACGTCGCGCAAAAGTGCGCAGCGGTTTTGCGATAACGACATGCGCAAAATCAAAGACCTAAAGCGCGAGAAGCGAATCTGAAAGAGCGCGACGCGCTTTAGCTCAGGCGTAGCTCGCCATGCGCGGGTCGGCATCGACAAGCGCATTGCGGAGCTTGTCCATGGCCCGGCTTTCGATCTGCCGCACGCGTTCCTTGGAAATACCTAAATCGGCGCCGAGCTCTTCCAGCGTCGCTCCATCTTCGACAAGACGACGCGCCCGGATGATCTTCATTTCGCGCTCGTTGAGATGCTTCAGCGCCGATGCCAACCAGATGCGGCGACGTTCGCCATCGATCATGTCCGAGACCTGCTCGTCGGGAAGCGGCTCGTCACTGATCAGAAAATCAATACGCTCGGCGCTTTCGGAATCGCCTGCGATCGACGGTGCTTGCAGCGAGGTATCGCTGCTGGAAAGGCGCGCGTCCATCGTCTGCACATCGGCAAGGCTGACGCCGAGCGTGACGGCGATTTCCTCATGGATCGACTGCACGGTAACGCTGGAATTGCTGCGGGCAAGCTTGGCGCGCAAACGGCGCAGATTGAAGAACAGCGCCTTCTGAGCGGAACTCGTGCCGCCACGCACGATCGACCAATTGCGCAGGATATAGTCCTGGATCGAAGCGCGAATCCACCAGCTTGCATAGGTAGAGAAGCGAACCTCCCGTTCCGGTTCGAAGCGGGCAGCCGCTTCCAGCAAGCCGACATAACCTTCCTGCACCAGATCGCTCATCGGCAATCCGAAATTACGAAATTTCCCCGCCATGGAAATGACGAGGCGCATATGGGCGGTTGCGATCTGATTGCGGGCGCCGCGATCCTCGTGATCCTTCCAACGAATGGCGAGATTGTGTTCTTCGTCGCGATCGAGATAGGGAGCAGCCATCGCAACTTTGATCATGCGCCGATCTGCAGACATATTCGTCATATGCATCTCCTGGGTTCGGCCTCAAATCGTCTCTATGCCGCGGTTGACGAAAAGGGCAGCAAGCATCGTTTCCAAACATCGCTGTTCGGATGGAAATCAATGAATGAAATTGCGAATTGGAAATCGATATCCGGCGCGCCGGATGATCGATGACTAGTCTAGTTCGATCTCATCGAACGGGTCTGACGATTGAAGCATCTTCAGATCGCCGGGGAGCTTCGAGTGAAAACGCATAGGCCGGTCCTCGTGAATGTCTATAATACGGCCTGTATGGAACCCCCTCTCCGCAGGAGCACACCCACACCGACCGCCAACACGAGGTTTAAACGCGGCAGAACGGAAAAGGTTCCAAAGAAAAAACCCGGCACGAAGGCCGGGTTTTTTGCAGCAATATTGGCGCCTTGGCCTTATGCGGCTTCGTCCTGCGAGTCGTCGTCGTCGATGACCTTGCCGCGCTTCGGACCCTTGTTGAGATTGGTCTCGACAAGACGAACGGCTTCGGTTTCCGACATCTTGTTGACGGCGGCAATTTCGCGCGCCATGCGGTCGAGAGCAGCTTCGTAAAGCTGGCGTTCGGAATAGGACTGCTCCGGCTGGTTCTCGGCGCGATAAAGATCGCGAACGACCTCTGCGATCGAGATCAGATCGCCGGAATTGATCTTGGCATCGTATTCCTGCGCGCGGCGCGACCACATGGTGCGCTTCACGCGGGCCTTGCCCTGCACGACCTTCAATGCACGCTCAACGAAATCCGTCTCGGAAAGCTTGCGCATGCCGATGCTCATGGCCTTGGCCACCGGCACCTTCAGACGCATCTTGTCTTTCTCGAAGTCGATTACGAACAGCTCGAGCTTCATGCCTGCGACTTCTTGTTCTTCGATCGCAGTGATCGTGCCGACACCATGGGCCGGATAAACGATCGCTTCACCAGTCTTGAAGCCGTGGCGTGCTGCTGAAGGTTTTTTCTGCTGGGTCGTCATTCTTTTCAAAAACTCCCTGTTACGCGCCCCGTTGGGGCCGGGGTGCCGGGTCAGTCAGGCCCGGATGAGACGGACGTACCGTCGGGTCACTTCATCCTGGTCCAGCCAGACTTATGCAAACAGAAACCCATCCATCGCGATCCAGGACCCGACAACACAATACGTTGATATGTCAAGGAAACCGCGTACGGATTGGTGATTTGCTTTCGTGATGGTTTTGGGCACGCGAAATGCCGCAGTGGATCAGTGTGAGGAACCTATCACAAAAATCTGAGGAAATCAATAATTTGCTGCGCGCGCGCCAAAATGGCCACGTTGACCGACCAGCGGCCCAACGGCAATGATTCGCTTTCTGCGATATCGACTACACCTTTATCGACGGCCTGTCACGACCTTCGATCAGTCGCCCGCACCGGGATTGGTCGAGAAATATTTCTCGAATTTACCCTGTTCACCGTCCATTTCCTTGGCTTCCGGCATCGGATCGCGCTTGACCGTGATGTTCGGCCAGATCGCGGCATAGTCCGCATTGATCTTCAGCCATTTGTCGAGACCCGGCTCCGTATCGGGCTTGATCGCCTCGGCAGGACATTCCGGCTCGCAGACACCGCAATCGATGCATTCGTCGGGATGGATGACGAGGAAATTCTCGCCTTCGTAGAAGCAGTCAACGGGGCAGACTTCCACGCAGTCGGTATATTTGCAGCGGATGCAATTGTCGGTCACGACATATGTCATGAAGCACTCCAGGAATGTCTCTAGCTTTCCGCGGATGCGCAACCTGGAACGTCGCACCTTCCCACGGTGCCGAACGGGCGGACGAATGCGTCACGCGCAAACGCGCCGTCCGGCGGGTTACCGGCAGGTTGATCGTGAGGTATCGACTTTGTCAGTCAATTTCAAGGACAAACAATCTTGAAAACCGCCCGCGACAGGCAGAGTTTTCTAATCATCGTCCGAGGTTAGGCGATCGATTGCCCGGCGATCGCGTTTCGTCGGTCTGCCGCTACCCGGCGCCCGTAGTGCCTGCTCGAAGGGGGTGAGACGTTTTGTCTCATCCGGCGGTGGGGTCAGATCTTCGTAAAGCAGCCTGGCTTCTTCGAAAGGCCCCCTGCGATCGCCGGGTGCGCGCACGATCAGGACGACGTCCCGACGCTCCAGAGATAGCTCTATGCGGTCGCCAACCTTGACGCCGAAGCTCGGCTGCACGACCCGCTCGCCATTCACCCTGACACTGCCGTTCTGCACGTAGAGCTGCGCCAGCGACCGGGATTTCACCATGCGGGCAAAGAACAGCCACTTGTCGATGCGCTGGCGCGAACCGGTAAATGGCTGCTTCTCGTCCGTCATGGCCTATTTCTTCATCTGCTCCTTGAGGGCAGCGAGCTTGGCGAAAGGAGAATCCGGATCGATCGGCTTTTCCTTGCGCGGCGGCTTGGCCTCGAAGCGCAGCGGCTGCGACGCGCCGCGATTGTTGCGATCGTTCCGGTCGTTGCGTTCGCCACGGTCCTGACGATCACCGCGATTGCCCTGATGCTGCGGACGACCGCCTTCGCGGTTGCCGCGCGGACCCTTGTCGCCGCCGCGAGCCTCACGATTGTCGCGTCCGTCTCGGCGATCACGACCGCCTTCGCGATTGCCTTCACCGGCCGCCTGCTGTTCGCCACCGCCACCGCTACGACGATTGCCGTGGTGACCACGTCCCTCGCCCTGCTGGCCGCGACGATCGCCATGGCCACGGCCACCTTGACGCTGCTGATTGTCGCTGCGGCCACCCAGGCGCCAGAGCAGAACCGGCTTCGGTTCCGTCGGCTCTGCGGTAACTTCCGCAACGGCAACAGCTTCCACAGCCACAGCGGCCTCTGTCTCGACAGGTGCCTCGGCGGGAGCTGCCGTTTCCTGCGAAACGACTTCTACTTCCTTAGCCGGCTCTTCGCTCGCGGCATCGGCATCATCGTGATCTGCCTTTTCGGCAACGGCGTCCGCAGCCGGCGCCGCCGGTGCAGCCGCCGCATCCTGCTGCGCGAGGAAGGCTGTCGCCTCTTCGGCCTTTACCGAATCGGCGCGGTAACCGAGACCCTTGAGGATTTCCTCCATATCCTCGAGCGTTGCGCCGAGGATGGAGAGCATCGCGGTCGTCGTCGTGAAGCGGCGGCCGTCATAAGCGCCTTCGGGGCGCGACGCCTGGCCGGGCTTCCACTGCAGCAACGGACGAATGAGATCCGCCAGGCGCTCCAGAATGTCGATGCGCACCGCACGCTTGCCGAGGAACCGGAAGCCCGCAAGCTTGTAGAATGTGCGCTCATAGCCTGGATCGGTGACAACCGAGGTACGGCCGGCAGCCAGAACCGGAATCAGATCGCCATAGCCCGGCTTGTCCAGACCATCGTTCTTCAGCGCCCAGAGCAGCGTGATGAGTTCGGCCGGAGCCGGCTTCAGCAGTGCAGGCACGAAAATATGGTATGCGCCGAAACGAACGCCATAGCGGCGCATGGAAGCGCGACCGTCCTGATCCAGCGACTTCACTTCTTCCGTGACGTCGCGGCGGAACAGAACGCCGAGATTTTCCACGAGCTGGAAGGCCAGCCCCTTGGCAAGGCCCTGCAGATCCTCGGCACGCTGCAAATCGTCGAGCGGCTTCAGGATCGTGCTGATATGATGGTTCACGAAACGCTCGATGCGAGCGGCGACATGATCGCGCGCATTGCCCGTCAGCTGCTCGTCGGCAAGCAGGATGACGCGCGGACGCATGACGTGATCACTGCCCGACAGCCGCGCCACGGGGTCGCCCAGCCAGCGCACGAGACCATCGGCGCTGATGGCGAGATCGCCGTTGCCGGCCGCATGCAGACGTGCGGCACGTGCCTCGAATTCCAGCGCCAGCGCCTTCTGCGAGGCCGTCTGAACAGCCTTGGCATCCGGCCCTTCGGTCCCTGCGATAGGCGTGAACCGGAATCCGGTCAACTGTCCCACATGATGTCCCTCAACGAAGACATCTCCATTCACACTGATTTCAGCTTCCAGCATCGCATTCTCTCTCAGGCGCTTCATGAGCACAGATGTCCTGCGATCAACAAAGCGTTTCGTCAACCTCTCATGTAACGCGTCGGACAATCGATCTTCGATTTCCCGCGTCTTTTCTTGCCAGTGTGTCGGATCGGCAAGCCAGCCGGGCCGGTTCGACACATAGGTCCAAGTCCTTATCTGCGCGATTCGCGCCGAAAGCGTGTCGATCTCGCCATCCGTCCGATCGGCGCGATGCACCTGTTCGGCAAGGAAATCCTCTTTCACCGTGCCATAGCGCACGAGATCGGAAAAGAGGGCAGCAATGAGATCGGCGTGCTGGGCAGGCGTAATGCGCCGATAGTCGGGAAGCGCACAGGCCTCCCACAATTTCTCAACCCTGGCCGGGTTGCTGGCAAGATCGACTATCTCCAGATCGCGTGACAGATATTCCAACGCCTGCTGGTCTACCGCAGGCAGCGCCCGCGTCAAGCCCTGCACGCGAGGCGCGTCTTCCAAACTGCTGCGCAGTGCCGCGATCGAAGCAAAATTCAGTTCTTTGGTGCGCCATTGCAGCACCTTGACCATGTCGAATTCGTGTCCTTCGATCCGACGCACGAGTTCGTCGTCGAAAGGATCGACCTGCCCCGTCACGCCGAAGGTGCCGTCCTTGAGATGGCGACCGGCGCGACCGGCAATCTGGCCGAGCTCGGCCGGATTGAGGTTGCGGAACTGATAGCCGTCGAACTTGCGATCCTGGGCGAAGGCGACGTGATCGACATCGAGATTGAGACCCATGCCGATCGCATCGGTCGCAACCAGATATTCGACATCGCCAGCCTGATAGAGCGCCACCTGCGCATTGCGGGTGCGTGGGCTGAGCGCCCCGAGGACGACGGCGGCACCGCCGCGCTGGCGGCGTATGAGCTCCGCGATCGCATAGACCTCATCGGCAGAAAAGGCGACGATCGCCGTGCGCTGCGGCAGGCGGGTGATCTTCTTCTGTCCGGCATAAAAAAGATGCGACAGCCTTGGCCGTTCCAGGACGGTAATGCCAGGCAAAAGCTGCTCGAGGATAGGCCGCATGGTGCCCGCGCCGAGCAGCAGGGTTTCATCGCGCCCGCGCAGATGCAGGATACGGTCGGTGAAGATATGCCCACGCTCCAAGTCGCCAGCAAGCTGGACCTCGTCGATGGCGACGAAGGAGGCGCGCGTATCACGCGGCATGGCTTCGACGGTGCAGACCGAAAAGCGTGCATTCGGCGGCGAGATTTTCTCCTCGCCGGTGACGAGCGCGACGTTGTGCGCTCCGACCTTTTCGACCACGCGCGTATAGACCTCGCGCGCAAGCAGCCGCAGCGGCAGGCCGATCACGCCGCTGCCGTGCGCCACCATGCGCTCGATGGCATAATGGGTCTTGCCGGTATTGGTCGGTCCGAGCACCGCGGTCACGCCGCGTCCGCTCAGGATCATGGGCTGCGAAGTCTGAGTCATAGGTCCGTGCATGGGCGAGAAACCGCCGTCTTCCGATCAGCATGTTCCTCCTGGAGGAAACGAACAGATGACGACCATATGTGACAAAGGCAAGACCTGAATGAAAAAACAGATACGGCAACAATCGATTTCATATTTGATCGCTTCAACCATAAGATACATTTCCACTGCATCCCATGCGAGTCCCGGCGATTCCGGAACAGCTTGAGAACGAATCGGAGACGAATCGCTGACTCCGATGAGTTCTTTATTTGTTCACGACTACATATGGATTTCAATGAAAAGATTCCCACCAAATGCTGAATCTTGTTTACGCAGCTTTTCCATGGAAAAAGGAGTCAAGCGGAGAATCCCCGGCCAGCGAAATTTCACGTCAAATCACGGTTAATTATTTGTAAATAGCGGCATTTCTCGTCAATCCGCTGGGAATATTAACAAATAGGTCAAAGCCGGAACGAATCGGAGACGAATCGCGGATTCCAAGCGATTCCGCTTTTGTTCTCCACAACATCTAGCGTCTCCCCAGCAAGGACATGCAGGACTCTGAATGGTTGAGACCCGAATCCGGGCCGAATCTGCGATTGCGATTAACCTTTTAGCGAGCCCAGCTATAATGAATCAACAAATGCATGCAAAAGGTGTAATCGTTAACACAGCGACCAAAGCCGGAACGAATCGGTGACGAATGGCGGATAAGGGCAGGTGTCATATTTGTTCACGGCTACCTGTTGCATTTCGCCGGAACAACATCGCGAAGTAGCGCTGCCACGCATAGACGAGCCGTCAGCAAGCCTGCCGCAAATTAACCAATCGGTTGATGGAAGCACCACCTCTGCGATCCGCCTGCTGCTTCGCTTTGCCCTTCCCCCACCGATGGCGGCGCGCCTTGGGAAGGCTCGCCGTTAACCTAAGTCCAAAGAGAGAACGAATCGCCGACGAATCACAGACGTCGGGCCTTTCTCGTTTCGTTCACCGCAACCTATTGTATTTTAATCATATTTTAACCATAAAAACAGATCTCGCGTCGATCCCGTAACCGCTATACGACGTGTTCACGTTAACGTTTCAATGACCATCCGGGCCGCTGTGTGTCCGCATTTTTATTTCTTAGCCGGAACAATTATCGAGCACGCAAGTTTCTATGAACAGAATTGAGGAACTCAGCCCATTCACTGGAAACAGATTTGAGCTCGAGCCGCTGGAAGGATAACGCCAGATCGAACAGCGATATTGGCGGGATATTCAAGCGATGGACATGGAGGAGACATAACATGCTTGGTACGGTATTGCTTGTCATACTGATTCTGCTGCTGATTGGCGCACTACCCAGCTGGGGTTACAGCCGGGCGTGGGGGTATGGCCCATCGGGCGGTCTCGGGCTTGTTCTCGTCATTGTCCTCATTCTGTTATTGATGGGGCGGATCTGATCCACAGGTTACTATCCAAACCTCGCAACACCAGGGAGCTAACACCATGAAGAAGATCATCGTCGCGATCGCCCTCGTCGGCGCATTGGCGTCGTGCACATCAACGGAAAAGGGCACGGCCATCGGCGCCGGTACCGGCGCGCTCATCGGCGGCGTTGCCACGCATAGCTGGGGTGGCGCCGCTGTCGGCGCAGTCGCTGGCGGCGTGGTCGGCAACCTCATCGGACGCTCGGAAGATCGCCGCGGCTATTGCATCTATCGCGACCGCTATGGTCGCCGTTACGAGGCTCGTTGCCGCTAAGGTGGGCATCGCCTGACCGATCGTTCTTGACGGCCGGTCAGGACCATCTGTTGGAACAAATTCAGGGAACGACGGTTCCCCCAAGGAAATCTTCTTCCCGCGCCATTAATCGCGGGAAGGTAGCAGTGTTTTGAGAAAGGAACGGCATCATGGCCGCAATCATCGCAAGCATTGCAGCACTCGCGCTCATCGGCACAACTTTCTACGCGCTCGCAAGCGCGGCAAGAGCACGAGGCAAGGAGAAGCGGCAGATAGCCCTTGAAGCCGTTATCCTGGAATTCAAGCCACGGCAGCGACAGCAGGCAAATTCAAACCGGGGATAGTTGCCGGGCAAAACATGCGGCACAAAAGTGTACAGCGGTTTTGCGGCAAGGAAATGCGCAAAACCAACGATTTAGAACATGAGAAGCGAAGCTGAAAGATCGCAACGTGCTTCGGGCCGCTAACTTCATCCATCCCATAAACGAGATGGAGCGGCTCAGCCTCCGGTGAAGGCTTGAACCGCTCCATCTCATTGCCTTTACGCCGCTCCGGGCGAGAAACTGCCCTGCGCTTTTCCTGAAATCACTTAGACGAAGAACTGGCCGCCATTGGCTGTTATCGTCGATCCCGTGATGAAACCGGCATCATCGCTGGCAAGGAAGACCGCGATGCGGGCGATTTCCTCTGGCTCTCCGAGACGTCCCACGGGAATCTGCGGGATGATACGCTCGTTCAGCACTTTTTCCGGCACCGCCAGCACCATCTCCGTACCGATATAGCCAGGGCAAATCGCGTTGACGGTGATGTTCTTGGCAGCGCCTTCCTGCGCCAGCGCCTTGGTGAAGCCGAGATCGCCGGCCTTGGCGGCAGAATAGTTCGCCTGCCCCATCTGTCCCTTCTGACCATTGATCGAGGAGATGTTGATGACGCGGCCGAAGCTGCGGTCGCGCATGCCCTGCCAGACCTGATGCGTCATGTTGAACAGGCCGGTCAAATTGGTGTTGATGACCTCGTGCCACTGCTGCGGGGTCATCTTGTGGAACATGGCGTCGCGGGTGATCCCGGCATTGTTGACCAGAATTTCGACATGGCCGAGATCATGCTCGATCTTGGCGATGCCCTTGCCGCAGGCCTCGTAGTCAGTGACATCCCACTTGTGAACGGAGATGCCGGTCACATCGTGGAAAGCCCGGGCCTTCTCGTCATTGCCGGCATAGGTTGCCGCCACCTTATAGCCTGCATTGTGCAGCGCCATCGAAATAGCGGCGCCGATGCCGCGCGTACCCCCGGTTACCAATGCCACTCTGCTCATGTGCCACTCCCCTTTGTTGCTGCGGAGACTGGACACCCGAATGCCGGGTCGCCCGCTCCGCTTTCATCACTTCTTCCGGAAAATTCCGTTCGGGACGCCTTGGAGCATGATGCCGAAAAGCGTGAGCGGTTTTCGGACGACGTCATGCTCTACCTGCTTGATTCTAGAGCGCCTCGAAGCACATAGCGACACCCATGCCGCCGCCGATGCACAGGGTAGCGAGTCCCTTGCGGGCGCCGCGGCGGTTCATTTCGAACAGCAGCGTATTGAGGACGCGGGCGCCGGAGGCGCCGATCGGGTGGCCGATCGCGATCGCGCCGCCATTGACGTTGACGATCGATGTATCCCAGCCGAGGTCCTTGTTGACGGCGCAGGCCTGAGCCGCAAACGCCTCATTGGCTTCGACGAGATCGAGGTCGTTGACGGACCAGCCGGCCTTTTCCAGTGCCTTGCGAGAGGCCGGGATCGGCCCTGTGCCCATGATCTGCGGGTCGACGCCGGCCGTTGCCCAGGAGACGATGCGGGCAAGCGGCTGGATACCCCGGCGCGAGGCTTCCGCCTCGGTCATCAGCACGGCGGCGGCGGCGCCGTCATTGAGGCCGGAAGCATTGCCGGCGGTGACAGAACCTTCCTTGTCGAAGGCCGGACGCAGCTTTGCCATGGCCTCCATCGTCGCGCCGTGACGAATATATTCGTCGGCATCAACGATGATATCGCCCTTGCGCGTCTGGATCGTGAAGGGGACGATTTCATCCTTGAAGCGGCCAGCCTTTTGCGCGGCTTCAGCCTTGTTCTGCGAAGAAACGGCAAACTGGTCCTGCTCCTCGCGCGAAAGCTGCCATTGGCGGGCGATATTTTCCGCCGTGATACCCATGTGATAGCCGTAGAAGGCGTCCGTCAAACCATCCTTGATCATGGTGTCGATCATCTTCATGTCGCCCATCTTGGTGCCGGAGCGAAGATTTGCGGCATGCGGCGCCATCGACATCGATTCCTGGCCGCCGGCGACGATGATCTTCGCGTCACCCGTTGCGATCTGCTGCAGGCCGAGTGCGACGGCGCGCAGGCCGGAGCCGCAAAGCTGGTTCACGCCCCAGGCGGTCGCTTCCTGCGGAATGCCGGCCTTCATCGCGGCCTGGCGGGCCGGGTTCTGGCCTTCGCCGGCCTGAAGCACCTGGCCGAGAATCACTTCGTCGACTTCCTTGGCATCAACGCCGGCGCGCTCCAGCGCCCCCTTGATCGCGGCAGCGCCGAGTTCATGCGCCGCAACGGTCGCAAAAGCACCATTGAACGAACCGACCGCAGTGCGGGCAGCGCTGGCGACGACGATGGATGAACTGCTCATGGAAGCCTCCTCACAGAATGAACACGTATATGAGGCGAAACTGTCAAAGCTTTGCTCCTGAGTCAAACAGCAAGAATTTTCATCGTGCAGATTTCACGAAGCTGTCACCGCCTTCAAAAAATCCAATCAAAGGAAAGGCCTTGCCGCATCGCACAAACCGATTGTCACCAAGCTTCTTTTGCGTCTACACTCCGAGGTGGAGGAATATTCCATACAATCAGACGGGGCCAGGAGACTGATAATGGCAAAGAATGAGGGCCAGATCGTAATCAAGAAGTATGCCAATCGCCGCCTATACAATACCGGCACCAGCACCTATGTGACGCTGGACGATCTGGCGGAGATGGTGAAGAAGGGCGAGGAATTCACCGTCCAGGACGCCAAGAGCGGCGAAGACATTACGCATTCGGTCCTGACGCAAATCATTTTCGAACAGGAATCGAAAACCGGCAACACACTACTGCCGATATCCTTCCTGAGACAGCTGATCGGCTATTACGGCGATCAGATGCAGATGGTCGTGCCGAGCTTCCTCGAGCACTCGATGCGCGCCTTTACCGAGCAGCAGACGCAGATGCGCGAGCAGATCAATCGCGCTTTCGGCGAAACGCCGCTCGGCAAGAACCTGAAGTTGCCCATGCAGATGGTCGAGGAACAGGTCCGCCGCAACACGGAAATGTTCCAGCAGGCCATGCAGATGTTCTCCCCCTTCATGCAGCCGCCGGCCAAGGAAAGCCGCAAGGCCGAGGCCAAGGACATCGACGAGCTCAAGGAACAGCTCCGCGCCATGCAGAACAAGCTGGATAGTTTGTGAGGTAGGGCCGGTGGAAAGCGACTTTGAATTTGCCGAGAGTATTCACCCCCTCTGGCACTGACGTGACAGAGGGGGTATCGGAGCCGCGATCTGCCAACAGGTGGCATTTCTTCCGGTCTCACACCCCCCATCCGGCACATCCCAACGAAAACAGAAAAAGGCCGGCGAACCGCCAGCCTTTTTTTATTCATGCCGTCAAGGCAGCGCTAGATTATGCGCTTTCCTTCGGCGTCAGAACCTGACGGCCGCGATACATGCCGGTCTTCAGGTCGATATGATGCGGACGACGCAGTTCGCCGGAGTTCTTGTCTTCGACATAGGTCGGAGCCTTCAGGGCGTCAGCAGAGCGGCGCATACCGCGCTTGGACGGGCTCGTTTTTCTCTTCGGTACAGCCATTCTCGTTACTCCATGTACGGACGAAACATATCCACGGCCAGCGAGGCGGCCGAAACAGACATGCATCAATTTCGGAAATTGGGCGGGCTTATACATGGCTTGCCGGGCTTTGACCAGTCCCTTCCAGCATTTTTTGCCCGCCGAACCAGATTCGCGGATATTCGAGACCGAATCAGTCCTCATCCTCCGGCACGGTCCAAGTTTCCCGCAATGCCGCTTCCTCCCATTTTTGCCAGGCGGGCAGCGCCTTCATGACCGCCATATAGTCCCGCGTATCCGCCGCAACCGCGATGTCATAGCGTTCCAGGCGGCTGACGACGGGAGCAAACATGGCATCCGCGCCGGAAAAGCTCCCAAACAGGAAAGGCCCGCCTGAAAAGGCTCGCGCCTCGCGCCAAATGGTCTCGATGCGTGCTACGTCCTTTATCACCCCATCGGGCAGATCGCGGCGGGCGATCGGGCGGCGCATGTTCATCGGGCAGGCGTTGCGCAGGGCACTGAAACCCGAAACCATCTCCATGCTGTAGGATCGCGCCAACGCACGCGCCTGACGGTCCCTCGGCAGAAGCCCGGCATCCGGGAAGAGCTCGGCTGCATATTCGATGATGGCGAAGGATTCCCATACCTTGAAGCCGCCGTGGACCAGCATCGGCACCTTACCCGTCGGCGACACCTCGCGGATGCGCGGATTGCCGCCTGGAAAATCGAAAGGTATCAGCACCTCTTCGAAAGGAATGCCGCAACCCTCCAGCGCAATCCACGGTCGCAACGACCAGGAAGAATAGTTCTTATTGCCGATATAGAGAGTGAGCTTGTCCATGATCGCACGTTTCCTTTTCAGCGCCGGAACCCGAAGGGAAAGAATTTTTTGAAATGATTTAAATCCGCCCTTACGTCATGGCCAAGAATGCCAGATGACAACAAGCCAATCGAACGACAAGTTCTGATCTCAGTCATAAAGGCATTTGATGTATGCGTCGGCGTTTCGCGCACGGCGCTGGATCAACGAGGCGAGCTGGCTGAGCCCTCTCCCGGGCTTGCTCGCGATCCGATCGATCGGATTGGGAAGTGAGACGGCAAGGAGCGCGGCCTGGCGCGCGGTCAGCTTGGAAGCCGGCACCTTGAAATGGTAGCGTGCCGCCGCCTCGATACCGTAGATGCCCGGGCCCCATTCGGCGATATTGAGATAGATCTCCATCATCCGGCGCTTCGACCAGACGGCCGAAGCTGAAACCGCGAGCGGCAGCTCCAGCGTCTTGCGCACAAAGGAGCGGCTGTTCCACAAGAACAGGTTCTTCACCGTCTGCATCGGGATCGTGCTGCCGCCGCGGGTGGATTTGCCGCTCAGCGTCTCCTCGACGAGAACCCGCATCTCGCCCCAATCGACGCCACCGTGAAAACAGAACTGCCCATCCTCCGAGACCATGACGGATTTGACCAGCACCGGCGCGATCCTATCCAGCGGAACCCAGCGACGCTCATATCCTTGAAAGGTTACGGCATCGCCTATCATCAGGGTGGAAACAGGGTGGATGAACGGCAGCACATAGACGACGATGAAGAAATAGGGCAGCAGCAAGAAGCCGATCAGGACGAGGACGATACGCTGCCAGAACGGACGGTCTCGGAAGCGAGCCAACACGGAGGAGCGTCGCGGCACCTCGGCTTCCTCCTCCTCATTGTCCGTCGATATGTCCAAATGCCTGACGTCCACGGTCGCTCCATCCCGGTACAGCCTTAGTGCATCCGGGAAACGCTCTGATGCTGACCCGTCATACCGTCTACACAAAGCGATGACCAGAGTGCGACGCAATTCCCCACCCGGCTGTTGACAATTCTCGTTGCCAGCAACCGCCTCTCATGCCAAACAGCGGCCATGGACAGCACCGATACTTCATTCGAACAGCGCCTCAGGGATAATGCCGGCAAGACCGAGGCACTGCTGACCCGGCTGCTGGCCGACACCAGCCTCAATGACGAGATCGTCCGCCCCGAGAGGCTGTTGAACGCGATGCGCCATGGCGTCCTGAACGGCGGCAAGCGGCTACGACCCTTCCTCGTCATGGAATCCGCAGCCCTTCTCGGCGGCAATGCAGAGGCGGCGCTCAGGGTCGGCGCGGCACTCGAATGCGTGCACTGCTATTCCCTCGTCCATGACGACCTGCCTGCCATGGACGACGACGACCTGCGCCGCGGCCAGCCGACGGTGCATATCGCCTTCGACTACGCCACGGCGATTCTCGCGGGCGACAGCCTGCTGACCTATGCCTTCGACATCATCGCAGCGCCTGAAACGGAGCTGCCGGCGGATCGGAAAATGGCCCTCGTGCTGGCGTTGTCGCGCGCGGCCGGCATTGGCGGCATGGCCGGCGGCCAAGCTCTTGACCTCGCCGCCGAGAAAGAAACGCCCGACGAGCGCGGCATCACCACGCTGCAGGCGATGAAGACGGGCGCGCTGATCCGCTTCGCCTGCGAGGCCGGCGCCATCATATCAGGCGCCTCGGCCGAGGACCGCAAACGCCTTCGGACCTTCGGCGAAAAGATCGGCCTTGCCTTCCAGCTCGCCGACGACCTTCTCGACCTTACAGCCGACGCCGCCACGATGGGCAAGGCAACCGGCAAGGATGCCGCACGCGGCAAGGGGACGCTGGTAGCTCTGCACGGCCGGGAATGGGCGGAAACGACATTGGCAAGGTTGGTCAGCGAAGCCGCCGACCTCCTGTCCGGCTACGGCGACAAGGCCGATGTTCTGACGGAAACCGCCCGGTTCGTCGCAAACCGCAAGAACTGAGCCCGAAGGCTTCCGCACGGTGTTGCCTGACGGCGGGCGACTGACCTTCAGGCAGGATAGCGATAGGCGTCTGCCATCCTCCCGGCTATGGTACCGGCCGCGGTCACCCATTCAGCTCTGGAATGTCACCATCACAAGAATCCATCGCTGCGCCGGGTGATTTCCACTGTGTTTTATGACACATTCCCATCCGGAACTGGCCTTTGGACGCGGAATTCTCCGCGCCGGCCGCCGCCCCCCGGGAATAGTCTCCATGCACGACACCCTCGCCTACCTGCCGCAGATCCTGCCGGCCTACATCGCCTACATCGTCGCCGTCGTCAGTCCAGGCCCGGCCATCATGGCTATCATCGGCACGTCGATGACCCATGGCCGCAAGGCCGGCATGACCCTGGCACTCGGCATCTTCGGGGGATCGCTGACCTGGGCGATTGCCGCAGCGGCTGGCCTTGCAACGCTGCTGCAGACCTATGCGATGGCGCTGGAGCTTTTGAAGATCTTCGGCGGCCTCTATCTGCTCTACCTCGCCTACAAGGCATTCCGCGCCGTCCGCACCAGCGGCGAACTGCCGACGGCCGCCGAGGGGCCGAAGACGCCAAGCTTCAAATCGCTGGTCCTGCGCGGCTACGGTATCCACGTCACCAACCCGAAAGCGATCTTCGCCTGGCTCGCCATTATTGCACTCGGCATGCCGCAGGGTGCGCCCGCGTCCGTGGCGGTGCTGATTGTCGCCGTCTGCTGCGCGACTGGCTTCCTGGCGTTCATGGGTTATGCGATCCTGTTTTCGACATCGCATGCGCTGAAGGTCTACCGCAATGCGCGCCGCTGGATCGAGGGCGCCATGGCCGGCTTCTATTGCTTCGCCGGCATCAAGCTGCTGACGAGCAATATGTGATCCTGCCCAATTAATTTAGAAAAAGCGCAAAGCGGTTTTCCACCCGGAATTGCATCAACACAAATGGATAGGTGAGCCCCTCAACCGTCCTCTCACAGTCCGCTTCGCTTGACTGTTCGAGTCCACCTTCTCCCCGCTTTGACGGGGCGAAGGGGCTTGACGAGATCGCTCCCTCGCCCCGTCAAAACGGGGAGAGGGCTGGGGTGAGGGGCATTTATTCACATGCGATAGCAGATCACTCCGCCGCGACGTTCTTCTGGCCGAAGCGCTTCTCGATGTAGTCAGTCACCAGCGCCTCGAAATCGGAAGCGATGTTCGGGCCGCGCAGCGTCATCGCTTTCTGGCCGTCGATGAAGACCGGGGCAGCTGGGGTCTCGCCCGTGCCCGGCAGCGAAATGCCGATATCGGCATGTTTGCTTTCGCCCGGACCATTGACGATGCAGCCCATGACGGCGACGTTCAGCGCCTCGACACCGGGATATTTCTCGCGCCAGACCGGCATGTTCTTGCGGATATCGTTCTGGATGTTCTGCGCGAGTTCCTGGAAGACCGTCGACGTCGTGCGGCCGCAGCCGGGACAAGCCGCGACGACGGGGATGAACTGGCGGAAGCCCATGACCTGCAGCAGCTCCTGCGCCACCTGCACTTCGCGGGTACGGTCACCATTCGGCTTAGGCGTCAGCGAGACGCGGATCGTATCGCCGATGCCGTGCTGCAGCACATAGCCCATGGCGGCAGAGGAAGCGACGATGCCTTTCGACCCCATGCCGGCCTCGGTGAGACCGAGATGCAGCGCGTGGTCGGAACGCTCCGACAGCATGGAATAGACGGCGATCAGGTCCTGCACCTGGCTGACCTTGGCCGACAGGATGATGCGGTTGCGCGGCAGGCCGATTTCCTCGGCAAGGTCGGCCGAGATCAGCGCCGACTGCACGATCGTCTCGCGCGTCACCTGGCGGGCCGAGAGCGGCGAGCCTTCGGCGGCATTCTTGTCCATCAGCGCGGTCAGGAGATCCTGGTCAAGCGAACCCCAGTTGACGCCGATGCGCACCGGCTTGTCATAGCGGATCGCCATCTCGATGATTTCGGCGAACTGCTTGTCCTTCTTGTCCTTGAACCCGACATTGCCGGGATTGATGCGGTATTTCGCCAGCGCTTCGGCGCAGGCCGGATGATCGGCGAGCAGCTTGTGGCCGATATAATGGAAATCGCCGATCAGCGGCACGTCCATGCCGAGACGCAGCAGCCGCTCGCGGATCTTCGGCACGGCGGCAGCACTTTCATCGCGATCGACGGTGATACGCACGAGCTCGGAGCCGGCCTTGTAGAGGGCGGCGACCTGCGCCACGGTCGAATCGACATCGGCCGTGTCGGTATTGGTCATGGACTGCACGACGACGGGGGCACCGCCGCCGACAATCACGCCGCCGACATCGACGGCAACGGAGGAACGGCGCGGTTTCGGATCGAAATCGGTGGCGGACGACATGGAAAGCTCTCGCAGGCCTCGAAAATGGGTGCCTTTCAGGTGGATCACCAAGCGGTCGTTGTCAACCGCTGCGGCAATCTCTTTTGATCGGACTGGCTTTAGCCGTTAGCGGGTAAAAGCGACGAAATTAATGCTTGCTTTCGCCGATGCCGTCAGCGTAGCGCGCCAAAGACGACAAGGCCAGTACGACGAGCAGCAGTACTGGCAGCGCCATCAGGACAGGCGAGAAGCCGACATGCTCGGCGGCAAAGCCGATGGCCGAAGGTGCCACCAGCATGCCGGAATAGCCGAGCGTGGTGACGACCGAAATGGCGATGCCCGGCTGTAGACCGGGAATGTTGCCGGCAGCCGAAAAGGCGATCGGCACCATGTTGGAAATGCCGATGCCGCAGAGCGCAAAGCCGAGAATGGCGATCTCCGCATTTGGCGCCAGTGCTGCGGTCAGCATGCCGACGATGGCGAAGACCGTGCAGACACGCAGTGTCCTGATGGCGCCCAGCCAGTCGCGCACGAAATCTCCGGCAAAGCGCATGGTCGCCATGGTGGCCGAGAAGGCGGCAAAGCCGAAGCCGGACAGCGCCACCGATGCCCCCTTTTCCTGGCTGAGATAAAGCGCGCTCCAATCGAGCACCGCGCCTTCCGGCACCATGCAGAACAGCGCCACCATGCCGAGCAGCCAGGGCAGCGGAATCATCGGCAACTTCGCCTTCGGCTTGGCCTCATCATGATGCGGCTGGTCGCTGAGGACCATCGGCCAGGCGACAACGAGGAAAAGAACCGCAATGACGGTCGAAGCCTCGGCATGACCAAGAACGCCCCAGCGTGAAATCAGCAGGCCACCGATCGCCGAGCCCAAAAGGCCGCCAAGGCTCCAGAAGGCATGGCATGAGGACATGATCGCGCGCCGCATGGACTTTTCGACCGAGACGGCGTTGGCGTTCATCGCCACATCCATCGCACCAATGAAGCCGCCGAAGAGAAAGAGTGCCACCGCCGCAGTCCAGACATTCGGCGCCAGCGTCAAGGCCAGAATCATCGGCAGCGTCAGCACGGCAAGAATCTTGACGACGATGTGCGAGCCGCGCATGGCGATCTGCGCGCCGGCCAGCGGCATCATGACGAGCGAACCGACGCCGAAGACGAGGATCATCAGGCCGAGCTCGAATTTCGAAAGCTGCAGCCGCTCGGCAAACTCCGGAATTTTCGGCGCCCAGCAGCCGACCATGAAGCCGTTCAGCAGGAACATCAACGAAACGGCCGCACGCGGTTTTGTGAAGAATCCGCTCCTTCGCGCCTCAAGACCCTCCAATCTCGTCATATCGTCCATAAAAATTCCCCCAAATCAGTGGCCGCAGTCTATTTAAATCGATTGAAATCGCAACGATCGAAAACAGCCGGAACGGTCACATTTCGTCTCCGTCTGTTAAAGCGGAGGCAAACACGCCACAACCCGAATAAATCATTCATATACGCACGCCATTGGCAAAATGTCCTATTGACGGCGAAAAAGTAGGCTCCTATCGGTTGAGGCCTGAAAGATTATTCAGTCGACCCCGAGTCGGGTCATCCTCTGGTGCATCCCCGTGAAAAACTCCATCGGCTATGGCATCCTGCTTACGGTGTTTGCCTACATGCTGTTCACCGCCCATGATTCGGCGGTGAAGCTGCTTGTTGCCTCCATCCCCGTCTGGCAGGTGTTGTTCATCCGAAGCTGCACCATCCTTGCCGGCTGCTTCGTCTTCGAAGGCCCGTCGCTGGTTCGCAAGGTGGCACGCTCGCCGATCATCAAGCCGATGATCGTGCGCAGCGTCATCATCCTGGTTGCCTGGATTTCCTATTATTCGGCCGCCTCCTACCTGCAGCTTGCCGAGGTGACGACGCTCTATTACGCAGCCCCGATCGTCGGCACCATCCTCGCGACCATCGTGCTGCGCGAAAAGGTAACATTTGCCCGCTGGATGGCGGTCGGCGTCGGCTTCTGCGGCGTGGTGATCGCCTCCAATCCGGTAGGGCTTTCGATCTCCTGGCCGGTCTATCTGGCGCTGCAGGCCGCCGTCCTTTGGGCATGCGGCATGGTGCTGTTGCGGAAAACCGCGCTGCACGAGAAGAGCCATATCCAGATGGCCGTCTCCAATATCATGTTCATCATCCTGACGGCGGGCATGGCGATCGCCCATTGGCAGACGCCAACGCTCTTTCAGATCGTCCTGCTGGCCTTGACCGGCGTCATCGCCGGCGCCGGCCAGCTCGCCCTCTTCGAAGGCATGCGCCAAGCCCCCGTCTCGGTGCTGGCGCCGTTCGAATATACCTCGCTCGTCTGGGCCTTTTTGCTCGGCTACATGATCTGGGGCGACATCCCCGGCGCCAACACCTTCATCGGCGCCATCCTGATCCTCAGCGCCGGGTTCATCATCATTATCAGCGAACGGATGAAGCGACGCACGGCGGCGGCTTGACGTGAGAGCGTGTCGTGATCGCCGTACTCGCCAGCATTGGTGCACGCATCAGGCAGCCCGAGCCGATGCGAACCGATCTGCGACGCGTGCCACGCGCTTGCCGTAAACGCGGGCAGTTTCGAGGTCGCCGATCGACATTTCGCTCGGGGCTGCGTCAGCATCGGACTGAGCCATTGGTGCGATGTATGATCCCATCCTGTTTGCATCGTCCCGCTTCGACGCCTTCACATTCGCTGGCTTCAGCCCCAGGCTGACCCACAGACCGCCGTGCTGTCCCGCCAGAAGCACGAAGTATTCGAGGGTATTGAGCTTGTCGCCGTTCAAACTGGCGCTATTGGTGAAGCCTCCGAAAACCTTGTCCTGCCATTTGTTGGTGAACCAGGCCTTGGAGGAAGTGTCCGCGAACTTCTTAAACTGCCAGCTTGGGCCGCCCATGTAGGTCGGCGATCCGAAGATGATGGCGTCGGCAGCGTCCAACGCTGCCCACCCGTCATCCGAGAGATTACCGTCAGCGTCTATGGCGTAAAGCGTACCGCCCGCACCTTCCGCAACGGCTTCCGCCATCCGCTGGGTGTGACCGTAGCCTGAATGATAGACGACGACTGTAGTTGCTGTGCGATTCGACATGGTGATTTTGGCCTCCTTCAGGCCGTTGCTTTGCGCTGTCCGGAAGCGACTTCGCTCCGTCCGGCGTGTTCCTTCAGATGAGTTGATGATTGAAGTTTGGATGGCGCCCGATGCTCGGCGACGGAGAGCGTTACCCAGCCGATTGCACGCTGGCTCTCATGTGTGCCCGCCTCTGCTTGCCGTGAAATGTTCAGGCGTAGCCGCTGATATCGGCTAGCATCAGCAGCAGTAGGAACAGCATTGGTGGCGGGAGCTCCCGATAATTCCGGATACGGACGATAGCCGCGATCGCGGTGAGCATGATGCAGGCGCCCAACGCGACCCCGATGTATCGGATGCCGGCTGTGACCAACAGCACTGAGGTTAAGAGCTCAAGGGCGGCCGTGACCCAGCACCACCAGAATGGAAATCCAAGTCGCACGAAGCCCGCGCGGATTTTCTGATGGCCAGTCGCGTTGACGATAGCACCAACGAGAAACGCCGCTGCGGGTAGCCAGACGAGGACGGTATCGAGCACCGTTGCGCCCGTGAAAATTTGAACTGGAAGATTCATGGATATTCTCTTCTCCGGCGATCCATATCGCGGCAAATTATTATAGCGATATCATATATTCTAGCATTGCTAGTTTGTCAATCGACGTTCTTTTTGATAGCCATGACGTCAGCGAAATCGCGCAAGTGAAGACAGAGGAACGACGTGGGCATCAGCGAACGCAAGACCCGGGAAAGGGATGAACGTGGACGCAGGATCGTTGTCGCTGCGAGGACAATTGCGGAACGAGACGGCTGGGCTTCGGTCACGATCCGACGCCTCGCCGACGAGATAGAATACAGCCAGCCGGTTCTTTATTCGCATTTCCAAAATCGCGACGAAATCGTCGGAGCCGTCGCTCTCGAGGGTTTCGGCGAATTGGCGACGATACTCCGTGCGGCCATTCGGCCATCCTCCACGCCAAGGGAGTCAGTCGAAGACGTCGCGACCGCCTATCTCGATTTCGCTTTCGCCCGACCTGCTATGTACGAGGCGATGTTTATCCTTCCAACCGGTCTCCGCTTCGCCAGGTCGGATACGCCGACACAGCTCCGTGAGGGCTTCGGAGCCATGGCGACGGTGATCGCGCCGTTCGCCCAGGATGGGGATACCGCGACTGAAACTTTCTGGGCGGCACTTCACGGATTGGCGGAGCTTGAGCGTCACGGCAGAATAAGACCCGCTTTCCGGTCTCAACGGATCACCCTCATCATGCAGATGGTATCGGGTCAGCTTAGTCAGCTCTAAGAGCGGATGTTGCAGGTGATGTGATCCCGCGAAAATGGCTTTGGGAAGGGGGATGAGCCAAAGGGCTTAAGCCCCCTGAATTTGCAGCATCGGGCCGGGAAAGCGGAAGTGCAGGCCGGCTCGCTCTCTTCGAAGGCATGCGCGAGGCACCCGTCTCAGTGCCGGCGTCATTCGAATGTACCTCGTTCGTCTGGGCCTTCTTGCTCGGCCACGTGCTTGAGGGCGGTTGATCATTGCTGCAATTACAAAAGTCTATAGTCTGCGGCGATACATATATGGGTTGCGATGCGGTCCCTTTTGCCGCGGCATCAGAGCAAAGCGTCAGCGATGGGGAATATTGCGGCCCTTTGAAAGTGACTGGAATAGGATACCGCATGATCCCTGGCCGCATCATCTTCCTGAATGGCACGTCCAGCGCAGGCAAATCGACCTTGGCGAAGGCGCTGAGAGAAGCGCTGCCGGAGTTTTGTTATTATGCCTCGGATCAACTGGCAGACGCAGGTTTTCGGGCAATGAAGCGTAGCTCGGCAGCCGACTTACCAAGCGAACGCAACAGGTTCTTCGATGGATTTCACCGCTCCATCGCCGCCTTCGCTGCCGCCGGCAACGATCTGATCGTGGAGCATATCGTCGAGGAACAGAGCTGGGCTGACCAGCTCAACGATCTGTTCGCGCGCCTGGACGTGTTCTGGGTCGGCGTATATGCGCCGGTCGAGGAGATCGAGCGCCGCGAAAGGGAACGTGGCAACCGCTACATCGGCGAGGCCCGTTACCATCTGAAAACGCACGATTATTGCCGATACGATCTCGAAGTCGACACCACCCGGCCGCTCGACGCATTGGTCGCGATCATAATCGAAGAATGGGAAAAGCGGCGCACAGCGGCGACCTAAGTCGGATCGATGCGCTTTCTGCAAGCGCAAACTGCCCGGCGAGCGAAGTTTCCAACCCGCGGCAAGATGCTGGATTTCACTCCGCCACAGCGGCAGCCCCCTCGATAGGTCGCGGTCGCCGCATCAGAAGAGCCTGCATCGGCCGTTCGAAGAATTTGAGAAGCACCACCGAGATCCCGATCGTGCAAAGCGTGGCCAGCGCCAATATTCCCGTGGCAGCGGATAGGGAGAGCTGCTTGCCCAGCAATTTGACCGGAAGCTGAAACGTGTAGGGGTGAATGAGGTAGAGCGAGTAGGACGCGTCTCCCAGCAGAACCAGAATGGCCCATATTTTCCCGGACGGCATCCGCATGAGCAGGAAACCCGAAACGAACAGGACCGCAAACAGGCTTGAAGCGAAGAGGCTGGGGCCGGCGAGTGTCACGATGAAGAAGTAGGCTGCGCATGCCAAGAGAACGAGCACACTGGCGGCGACATTCGATCCGCCCCTGATGGCGCTGGAGGCCGAATACGCCTTATGAAGCATCATGCCGAGAATGAATTCGATCAATATCGGATTTGTATAGAAACGCCATTCGACAGATCCCTTCGGCCAAATCGCATGCAGCGCGATCAGGACGAGGATGGCGGCGGAGGCGAACCAACTTGCCTTGGCGCCGAAGATCAGGCAGGCGCCATAGATTATGTAGAAAAACACCTCGTAACAGAGCGTCCAGCCCAGGAAAAGGATTGGCTGTATGGCGCCTCCGCTTTTCTGATAAGGGATGAAAAGAAGAGACTTGATGACCGTGTCCACGGTCACAACAGTCGAATTGAGCAGGTTGGGCTTCACAAGCGCAATCAAGACGACCACCAGCGTCAGCAACCAGTAGAGTGGAACTATTCTCGCAACGCGCTTGCGTGCGAAATAGACAAGCCCGCGTCCCGGATCGGAGGAGTAGCTGATGATGAAGCCGCTGAGGACGAAGAAAATGTCGACGCCGACTGCGCCCATGTCGAAGTAATTGCGATCGACATGGTACTCGAGCACAAGAGTGCGCCCGAAATGAAAGAGAACGACAGAAAAGGCGGCCACAAACCGGAGAAACTGGAGAGAGTCCAATTGCTTCGAGTTTGGCCGCCGAGTGGAAAGCACCTGCTCGTTAACCATGACGGCCCCGATCCGCTTTGATTGCTTGTTCCAACAAATCCGCCATTGCCGCCTGGGTGCTGCGGCTTGGATGCCAATTGCATCCGAAATCCTTCGGTTTGACGCGTAAGTTCAGATAGCGAAGGCGACTTTCGCCTTTTGCGACGCTCGTCTGGACGACGGCCTTGATCGCGTTCTCGGCCGTATCGAAATCCTTCTGAGGCATCATCGGGCCGAGCGCGGCGTAGAGATACGCTTTTGGAAACTGATATCTGAGTCTGGAGAGAAGCTTGGCGTATTCCCCGCCGAAATCGCTGGGATTCTTGCCGTCCGAAAAGTCGTTCGTCCCCAGATTGATAACCACTGCGGAAACACGCTCGTCAGGAAGACCAGGCGCACCGCTTCTCGACAGCGTTCCATTGTCAATGACGTCAAGCATGGTTTTGGTGCCCTTGCGAGCACGCGAAAGGCCAATTCCCGAAACCGCGAGCGTCGTAAGCTCCATCCCGAGGCTACGCGCTGCGACAGCTGCATATGTCAGATATTGATTTTCAGTCCCGGGGGTGAATTTGCATCCGGGACCGACACCCTCGACGCCATAGCCAGCCGTGATGGAGTCTCCTATTGCCACCATCTCTTCGTCCGATGCTTCCGCCGGGAGGAACGACCCGTCGGTTTCGGCCGAAACGAATAGGGTATCGCCAATCCATCCTTCGGTGCGACGCGTCGCGCGAACAACGTGGGCGCCTTGCTGCAAACCATCGGCAAGCTGATATCCGTGCTGCCCCGCCTGCAGATCGAGGCGTTGGGGAACACCGTCTAGTTCGATCTCCAAGCTGTTTTGCCCGGCATCAACGAGGG
Organism: Martinezella sp. CNPSo 3964; assembly: GCF_057784375.1. Taxonomy (NCBI): domain Bacteria; kingdom Pseudomonadati; phylum Pseudomonadota; class Alphaproteobacteria; order Hyphomicrobiales; family Rhizobiaceae; genus Martinezella; species Martinezella sp. CNPSo 3964. The sequence continues at coordinate 302,953 of NZ_JBXSOW010000003.1, read as the reverse complement.
TAACCGAGAGCGACGTGCCTTCGAAACGCAGCATAAAACCGCTGCCGGGCCAGCCAAAGGCAGCATCGCCGGCGGCAACGCGGCCGATCCATTTCGATGGCCGCTCGATCGTTTCCGCAGCAAAGATCGGTGGGGATGTACATAAAACCAGAAAGAGAGACGCAACCGCGACATCAAGCCTGATAGCCGGCCAAGGCCGCCAGCGCGCACCGATAGACAATTCGCCACCTCTTCGGCTGTGTCGGATCGATTCTTGTATTTTCGTTTTCTAATATAAATGCAATTTGATCGCCGGCGGTGTGTTGTGGCGAGCGGCCAGAACGCATTATTCGACGCACACGCCCTGCGCGAAGGATGACGCACGGGGACAATAATCAGATGACGAAATAGGGCAGCGTTTAGAATTGTCATCATGCGGCTCATGTCGCCGCCATCGGCGATCATTGGCGGCAGATGGAAGCGGCGGCTCTCTCAGCGGCGCAATTCCAATCTTTTGAGAAAAATATTCGCAATTGCCCATTTATCTCGCAGTTTTCTACGCTTTCGCGATGCAATTTTTCTGCGATGTATGCGACATTGAATGAAACCGCTCCAGAAACGGAAGAGAACGATGAACTGGTTGAAGACCGTTGCCGCCGCCGCCCTCGTGCAGGCTGCATTCCTGCTCCCCGCCCATGCCGGCGAAAACCTCAAGGCGATCCAGTCGGCCGGCGTATTCAAGGTCGGCACGGAAGGCACCTATGCGCCCTTCACCTATCATGACGAGAGCGGCAAGCTCACCGGCTTCGACGTCGAAATCGCCGAAGCGATCGCTTCCAAGCTCGGCGTCAAGGCGCAGTTCCTGGAAGGCAAATGGGACGGCCTGATCGCCGGTCTCGACGCCAACCGCTACGACACCGTCATCAACGAAGTCGGCATCACCGATGCCCGTAAGCAGAAGTACGACTTCTCCGATCCGTACATCGCGTCCAAGGCCGTGCTGATCGTCAAGGACAGCAACACCGACATCAAGGATTTCGCCGATCTCAAAGGCAAGAAGTCCGCGCAGTCGCTGACCAGCAACTTCGGCAAGATCGCGACGCAATCCGGCGCCGAACTCGTCGGCACCGACGGCTTCGACCAGTCGATCCAGCTCGTGCTGACCGGCCGCGCCGACGCCACGATCAACGACAGCCTCTCCTTCCTCGACTTCAAGAAGCACAAGCCCGACGCGCCGGTAAAGATCGTCGCCCAGCAGGCCAATGCCGATTTCTCCGCCGCCATCATCCGCAAGGGCGAGCCGGAGCTGCTCGCCGCCATCAACAAGGCGCTGGCCGATATCAAGGCCGACGGCACCTATGACAAGATCTCGAAGAAGTACTTCGGACAGGACGTTTCGAAGTAAGAAAGCATAGGCAGCGACATAAAACTGTGAAAAAGATGCGTCCGGGGTCACCTCCGGACGCATTCTCTTATCGAAAGGCTTCTCCGTGGAGCATTGGTTGCAACTGATGTGGGAGTCACTGAGCACGCTGCTTTGGGCAGGGCTCATCTTCACCATCCCGCTCACCTTGATTACCTTTGTCCTCGGCCTGCTGCTCGGTCTGCTTACCGCCGTCGTCAGATTGTTCGGCCCGGCGCCGCTGGTGGCCGTCGCCCGCTTCTATGTCTGGGTGATCCGCGGCACGCCGCTTCTGGTACAGCTCTTCGTCATCTTCTATGGCCTGCCGAGCCTCGGCATCCTGCTCGACGCCTTCCCGGCTGCCGTGATCGGCTTTACGCTCAGCGTCGGCGCCTATACGTCCGAAATTATCCGCGCGGTCATCTCCTCCGTGCCGAAGGGCCAATGGGAAGCCGCCTATTCGATCGGCATGAACTGGCGCCAGGCCATGAGCCGCACCATCCTGCCGCAGGCAGCGCGCGTCGCCGTGCCGCCGCTATCGAACACCTTCATCTCGCTGGTCAAGGACACCTCGCTTGCCGCCGCCATCACCGTGCCGGAGCTGTTCCAGGCCGCGCAGCGCATTGTCGCGACGACCTACGAGCCGCTGATCCTCTATATCGAGGCTGCCATCATCTATCTCGTCCTCAGCACCTTCCTGTCGACGCTGCAGGGTTACCTCGAACGCCGCTTCGCCCGCTCCGGCGGCACGCTGGAGGCACAGGCATGATCGAGCTTTCGCATATCGAAAAACGCTTCGGCGATAACGTCATCCTCAAAGATATCAGCATGATGATCCCCGAGGGAACGGTAACGGCGCTTGTTGGGCCTTCGGGCGGCGGCAAGAGCACACTCCTGCGATGCATCAACCTGCTCGAGATCCCGACTGCCGGAACGATCCGCATCGGCGGAGAGACAGCCACTTTCCAGCCGGGCAAGAAGCCGTCCTGGCAAGAAATTCAGAAGATCCGCCGCCAGACCGGCATGGTTTTTCAGAATTTCCAGCTCTTTCCGCATCAAACCGCGATCGGTAACGTCATGGAAGGTCTGACGACCGTGCTGCGCTGGCCGGCCGAAAAGGCCCGCGCCCGCGCCGTCGAGCTTTTGACCAAGGTCGGTATGGCCCACAAGATGGATGCCTGGCCTTCTACGCTCTCGGGCGGCCAGCAGCAGCGCGTCGCCATCGCCCGGGCGCTTGCCCCCTCGCCGCGCGTGCTGCTCTGCGACGAGCCGACCTCGGCGCTCGATCCGGAACTGGCGGCAGAAGTGGTCGACGTTCTCGGCAAGCTCGCCAATGAGGGCACGACCATGGTCATGGCGACGCATGACCTGCGCTTGGCGTCGAAGATTGCCAACAATGTAGTGTTCCTGGAAGCGGGCAGCATCGTCGAGACCGGCTCCTCGCGCAACCTCTTCTCCAACCCTTCGCAGGAGCGGACGAAGCAGTTCATCTCGACGCTGAATTCCGGGCTCAGCTACGACATCTAAGAGACTCGCACGGGCACACAGGTTTAGCCCGATGGATAAGCCACGCATTGACGCTGCGCAGCTTTGCGGTTAGCTCTAATGCCATGAACACGGCACTCGTTCTCGTGGTGGTAGGAAGGCGCATGGGCAGGATGGCGTAGCCATCCGGCGAAAGCACCCATGCGCGGTAAGCAGGCTCCTGGCGGGGCCTTTTTTATTGCCCGGAATCCGGGCGCACCTCGTCAGATCTTCCCCGACTTCCCAACCACACGACGGACAAGGCCATGACGCGCACCGAAAGCCGCATAGACCATTCATCCACACAGGCAATCGACGATCCAACGAAAAAAGGAGCCGCCGCACAACCGCGGCTGATGATCCTCATCCTGCTCTCGGCGCTTGCCGTGCTGCCAGTCAACATGATCCTACCGTCGCTGCCGAAGATTTCAGCGGCATTCCATGCCGATTTCGCCCTCGTAAACCTCTCGGTCGCAGGCTTTTCCATCGTCACCGCAACCTTGGAAGCCATCGGCGGCGCGATATCGGATCGTTTCGGCCGCAGGCCGGTCGTCCTGACGGCGCTGGCCATCTTCATCGTCGCGTCGATCGGCTGCGTTCTCGCTCCGAATATCGGCATCTTCCTGCTGTGCCGCATGATGCAGGCGTGCATCGGCCCCTGCTACTCCGTCGCCCTCGTCATCATCAAGGAAACATCCGACGATCGGGAGGCGGCGAGCAAGTTCGGCTACCTCGCCATGGGGTGGGCACTGGCACCCATGGTCGGTCCGCTGTTCGGCGGCTCGCTGGATGAGTTCTTCGGCTGGCGGGCAAGTTTTATCGTTCTTGCGATCCTCGGCATCGCCGCCTTCCTCCTCTCCATGCGAGAGTTAAGAGGGTCGAGAGCGCCCGCATCAGCTACGAGTAAGAACTATCTCGCCTCCTATGCGCTGCTTCTGCGTTCGGCACGCTTTTGGGCCTATACGCTCTGCATGGCCTGCTCGATGGGCGTGCTTTACATCTTCCTCGGCGGAGCGCCACTCACGATAGGCGATGCGCTCGGCGGCTCGAGCGCCAGGCTCGGCTTCTACATGGGCCTGGTTCCCGCCGGCTTCATTCTCGGCAGCTATCTGGCTGGCCGCTACGGCGCAAGAATCCCCCTCGGCATCATCCTCGTCATCGCCCGGCTCCTCACTTGCATCGGCCTGTCGGTTGGCCTCACCCTGTCGCTGTCGGGCTTCGCGCAGGTTCTGGCGCTGTTCGGCCCTTGTATCTTCGTCGGTATCGGCAACGGCCTGACCATGCCGGCTGCGAACAGCGGCGCCATGTCGGTCAGATCGGATATGGTCGGGACGGCCGCCGGGCTTGCCGCCGCCATGCGGATTGCTGGCGGCGCGCTCATCGGGTCGATCGGCGGCTTGTTCATCGCGCAATCGGCAACGATCCACACCCTGTTCGCCCTCATGCTGATATCCGCAGTGCTTGCGCTGCTGGCCGCGATCTGGGCAGCCTCGATCGGGAAACGGAGGTAATTGCGGCTTATCCGATATTCTTGCTCATATGGACAAGGAATCCGTCTTCCAGCGGCTCCTCGCGATCGATCGTATAGCCATACTTGAGATAAAGCTGCACATTCTCGGCAAAGCGTTTGTTGGTGTAGAGCCGGATATCTTTCAGGCCGAGCGTAGCTGCGACATGCTCGGCATGATCCAGCAACTTCCTGCCGATGCCCCGCCCCTGATGGCGCGGCGATACGGCGATGTTCTCGATCAACAGGTGACCCTCTCCTGGCACCATCTCGATCAAGGCTACAAGCTCACCATCGGCCTCCACGAGATCGATGCGATGCTTGCGCACGGCTTCGGCATAATCAGCCACCATCGGCAAAGGTTCGCGGCCAATGACAGGCACCCATTTGCCATAGGCTTCGCGTGTCAAAGCCCGCACGGCATCGACATCGGCATCTGTCGCTGCCCGCAAGGAAATCGCTGCCGTCACTCCTCCGCCTCCGATAGCACCTGAACTTCTTTTGCGCCGTCTTCGTCGAACTGCGCAAGCCGGTCGATTTCCCAGCCGGCACCAATCTCACGCCGGCAGAATCCTGTAGCCCTTCGGCTCCCGCTGCACACGTCCAAAGCCGGTGATGTGGCCGCCGGCGACGACCCAGCCTTCGTGGGCGGCATCCTCTAGAGCGGCGTGGCGGGTTCTAACCGCCTGCTCAGGATCGAGATCATAGACCAGGCCGATCTTCGGATCGCCGGGCTGCAGATCTCCCAGATGCAGGGCATCTCCCCAAATCAGGAGAGAATCGTCGTCACCATGCAGCAGATAGCCGGCGTGGCCGGGCGTATGGCCTGGCAGAGGATGCGCCTCTATGCCGGGCAACACTTCGCCTTCCCCGATCCGCTTTATGCGCGATCCGTAGACGCGCTGCAGCTGTTCAGCCACCTTGAAACCACCGCGCCGCGCCTCCGGCATCGCCTCGCGGGCGACGGGATCGGTGAAAAAGGCGATATCGCGGTCCGATACGAAGATGTCGGCATGAGGGAAATACGGCTTGTCTCCATCGAACAAGCCAAGAGCGTGATCACCATGGATATGTGTGAGCAAGACGCTCTGGATTTTCTCCGGCGAAACGCCTGCCTCGTACAATGCCGAGCGCGCATGGCCGTATTTCGGTCCCCAGGACGTGCCTGTCCCGGCATCGACGAGAACGGCGCCGGCGGGTCCGCGCAGGAGGAAGCAATTCACATCCACCTGCAGCGTCGGCTTGCCCCAGGTTGCGATCGCCTGCTGCCTTGCAGCTTCGCCATCGGCATGGATCAACACATCAGCCGGTGCTTCGAAGAGCCCGTCGAGCAGAAGGGTAACCTCATATTGCCCGATATGCAGGGAATGACCACTCATGGCTGCGCCTCCGCCCGAAAACTGCACAAAAAGGGCCGGGTCGGAGCCGGCCCCTTTCGTATCTTTATGGACGCTCAGGCGCCATAAACGACAAGCAGATCCTTGGCGTCGATCTGGTCGCCGGCGCGCACCAGCACCTCGGAGATCGTGCCGTCCTTTTCGGCGTGCAGCGCCGTCTCCATCTTCATGGCTTCGATGGAAACAAGCACATCGCCGGCCTTGATTGCCTGGCCGGGCGAAACGAAGACCGTGGAGATGACACCCGGCATCGGCGCGCCGACATGAGCGGCATTGCCGGTCTCGGCCTTGCGGCGGATAGCGCTGCCGGAAGCACCATGGGCACGATCCGGCACCTTGATGCGGCGCGGCTGGCCGTTGAGCTCGAAGAACACCGTCACCATGCCCTTTTCGTCAGTCGCCGTCATCGCCTGGTTGACGATGACGAGCGTTTTGCCCCTCTCGATCTCGGCAAACAGCTCATCGCCTTCCTTGAGACCATAGAAGTAAGCCGGCGTCTGCAGCACCGAGACCGGGCCATAGGTGTCGGCCGCCAGGGCATAGTCGGTGAAGACCTTCGGATACATCAGGTAGGAGGCGAATTCGAAATCGTCGACCTTGCGCTCCAGCTTGGTCTCGATGACCTTGCGCTCCGCATCGAGATCGGCTTCGGCAAGCAGCGAACCCGGTCGGACGGTGTAGGGCTTGTCGCCCTTCAGCGCCTTCTTCTGCAGCGCTTCCGGCCATCCCGACGGCGGCTGGCCGAGATCGCCCTTCAGCATGGAGACGACCGAATCCGGGAAAGCGATGTCCCTGGCCGGGTTCTCGACATCGGTAACGGTCAGGTCCTGGCTTACCATCATCAGGGCCATGTCGCCGACCACCTTGGAGGACGGCGTCACCTTGACGATATCGCCGAACATCTGGTTGGCATCGGCATAGGCCTGCGCCACCTGGTGCCAGCGGGTTTCCAGGCCAAGCGAGCGGGCCTGCTCCTTGAGGTTGGTGAACTGACCGCCCGGCATTTCATGCAGATAGACTTCCGAGGCCGGTCCCTTGAGGTCGCTTTCGAAGGCGGCGTACTGGTGGCGAACGGCCTCCCAGTAGAAGGAGATGCGGCGGATCCATTCGGGGTCGAGGCCCGGATCGCGCTCGGAGCCCTTGAGGGCTTCGACGATCGAGCCAAGGCAGGGCTGTGAGGTATTGCCGGAGAGCGCGTCCATCGCCGCATCGACGGCATCGACGCCGGCGTCGACAGCGGCAAGCACCGTCGCAGCTGCAATGCCAGACGTGTCATGCGTGTGGAAGTGGATCGGCAGGCCGGTCGCCTCGCGCAGCGCCTTGAACAGCACCTTGGCCGCAGCCGGCTTCAGCAAGCCCGCCATGTCCTTCAGCGCGATGATATGGGCGCCGGCCTTTTCCAGCTCGACGGCGAGATCCGTATAATACTTCAGATCGTATTTCGGGCGGGCGGAGTTGAGGATATCGCCCGTGTAGCAGATCGCCGCCTCGCAGAGCTTGTTCTCCTCGGCCACGGCATCCATCGACACGCGCATGTTCTCGACCCAGTTCAAGCAGTCGAAGACGCGGAAGAGATCGACGCCGCCTTTAGCCGCCTGGCGGACGAAATACTTCACGACGTTGTCGGGATAGTTGGTGTAGCCGACGCCGTTGGCGCCGCGCAAAAGCATCTGCAGTAGCAGGTTCGGTGCACCCTCGCGGATCAGCGCCAGACGTTCCCATGGATCTTCCGTCAGGAAGCGCATGGAAACGTCGAAGGTGGCGCCACCCCAGCACTCCAGCGACAGAAGCTGCGGCAGGGCGCGGGCATAGGTGCCGGCGATGCTCGCGATATCGTAGGTACGCATGCGGGTGGCAAGCAGCGATTGATGGCCGTCGCGCATCGTCGTGTCGGTCATCAGCACGCGCTTTTCGCCGCGCATCCATTCGGCAAACTTCTGCGGGCCGAGCTTGTCGAGCAGCTGCTTGGTGCCATCGGGAACATTGCTGTCGATATAGGGTAGCACCGGCTGGGCAACCTTCGGCGACGGTGCAGGACGGCCGCGTGTTTCCGGATGGCCGTTGACCGTAACGTCGGCGAGATAGGTCAGAAGCTTGGTGGCACGATCCTGGCGCTTGACCTGCTGGAACAGCTCCGGCGTGGAATCGATGAAGCGCGTCGTGTAGCTGTTGTCGCGGAATTTCTCGTGCGTGATGATCGCTTCGAGGAAGGTGAGGTTTGTCGCGACGCCACGGATGCGGAATTCGCGCAGTGCCCGGTACATGCGGGCGATCGCTTCCTGCGGGTTCGGCGCCCAGGCTGTCACCTTCACCAGCAGCGGATCGTAGTAGCGGGTGATGATCGCACCGGTATAGGACGTGCCGCCGTCAAGGCGAATGCCGAAACCGGACGCCGAGCGATAGGCGGTGATGCGACCGTAGTCCGGGATGAAGTTATGTTCCGGGTCTTCCGTCGTCACGCGGCACTGCAGCGCATGGCCGTTGAGGCGGATGTCTTCTTGGCGTGGAACGCCCGATTCCGGTGTGCCGATGGCGAAGCCGTCGAGAATATGGATCTGCGCCTTGACGATATCGATGCCGGTGACGACTTCGGTCACCGTGTGCTCGACCTGGATGCGCGGATTGACTTCGATGAAATAGAATTTGCCGGTATCCGCATCCATCAGATACTCGACGGTGCCTGCGCCGACGTAATTCGTGGCTTCGGCGATCTTCAGCGAATAGGCCGCCAGCTCCTGGCGCTGCGCATCGGTGAGATAAGGTGCCGGCGCACGCTCGACGACCTTCTGGTTACGGCGCTGAACCGAACAGTCGCGCTCGAACAGATGTACGACATTGCCATGCGTATCGCCAAGAATCTGGCTTTCGACATGGCGGGCGCGCTCGACGAGCTTTTCGAGATAGACCTCGTCCTTGCCGAAGGCGGCCTTCGCCTCACGCTTGGCTTCCGTCACTTCCTTGGCGAGATCGGCCTCGGAGCGAATGACGCGCATGCCGCGACCGCCGCCGCCCCAGGAGGCCTTGAGCATGACCGGATAGCCGATCGCGGCCGCCATCTTGGCGACTTCCTTCATATCGTCAGGCAACGGATCGGTTGCCGGCACGACGGGCACGCCGACCGAGATTGCGAGATTGCGCGCCGCGACCTTGTTGCCGAGCTGACGCATCGTGTCGGCGCGCGGGCCGATGAAGATGATGCCGGCGGCATCGCAGGCATCGACGAATTCGGGGCTTTCCGACAGTAGGCCGTAGCCCGGGTGAATGGCATCGGCACCGGAAAGCTTGGCGACGCGGATGATCTCCTCGATCGACAGATAGCTCTCGATCGGCCCGAGATCGCGGGCAAGATGCGGGCCGCGGCCGACCTGATAGCTCTCGTCCGCCTTGAAACGATGCAGCGCGAGTTTGTCTTCCTCGGCCCAGATGGCCACCGTTTTTATGCCAAGCTCGTTGGCGGCGCGGAATACGCGGATGGCGATTTCGGAACGGTTGGCAACCAGGATCTTGGAAATGGGCAATGCTGTCTCCTCACGGCATCGAAACGGGCAATGCTGCACCCGCGAAGAGAATTCTTAACTTCTTGTCACGGGAAGTTCAATTTCTCCTGCGACATCCGACATCAAAATAGTTGCCATTACGGAATAAGTCCGTTTCTGAAAGCGATGGCAACGATGTGCTGCCGATTTCTGGCCTTCAGTTTGTCCTGGATGCTGTTCATGTACCAGTCGACGGTGTGATTGGAGATCGTCAGCAGCCGGCTGATCTCAATCGACGTCATGCCGTCGGCCAGATGGTTGAGCACTTCCATCTCGCGTTTGGTCAGTTTCAGCTCGACCTTTCCCTGCGCCTCGAGCGATTGCGCTTCCTCGCGTAGCTCCAGAAGCCGCCAGAAGGCCTTTCTGGCAACGGCATCGAAGAGCGAAAGCTCCGTTGGAGAGAGATCGACCGCCTCACCGCCGATCGTCACGCTGCCGAGCAGACCGCTTCGTCCGTGAATCGGAAAAATATAGCCATCGACAAGCCCGTTGGCACGGGCATCCGCCATCATCTGCTCCATCCGGCGCCGGAGCGGATCCGATTTCTGCGCAGCCACGGCATCGCTCCAGCGGAAGGGGCGCTGTGCCTGGGTGGCATAGCGCGCGACCGGATCGACCAGCATATATCTCTTGCGGACATAGGTCAGCGGCCATTGATCGGGCCAGCGGCCTGCCAGGATGAAATTGGCAACATCGACATTTGGTCGCGTCTGCTTCAATACGCCATAGAAATCGAACTTATAGGAGCGGAGCACGAGCTCGAGTTCGGCCACGACATCCTTGGTACGCTTGCATTCTTCGATGACGACAAGCAATTGTATTAGCGAATGGATATTCACATTTACCCCTTGGCCTCGCAGCCTGAATTATCGGCGGACGAGCATTGCCGCCCTGCTCGCTGGCCCCATAGCGCGCTTAATCGCCGGCAACATACTCATGCCGGCGCGAAATTGAACGCCTTTAGCGATTTTTTTACCATTCAACCCTGAATGGCCGCCTTCGGCGTGACTTAATAGTAACGGATGATGCCGCGGCAGGGTCGCCCCCAAACTGTCACATTTCTGCGGCGGCCGATAGCACCTCGCTGCGACTGCACGCGCTACGCGAGAAATTCCCTTGAAAAAACAGCTGCAGATTCCGTTAATCGCCGGTTCAGGTACCGATCTGTAGTGTCGCAACATTCCGAGTTTTGCTGATGCACAGAGGGTGCCTGACGTGTCACTGTTCAAAGTCTATGCAAGAGCCCTGAAGTATCTTGGCGCGTATCGATACCGCGTTTGGATGGTCGTGATCGCAAATATCGCGCTTGCGATGACCACCATCTACGAACCGGTTCTGTTCGGCCGCATCTTCGACGCCATTGCCAAGAAAGAGGCTGTCACGCCTACGATGATATTGTGGGCTGGCTTTGCCGTCTTCAGTGCGGTCGCCTTCATCGTGGTGTCCCGCGAGGCTGACCGCCTTGCGCATGGCCGCCGCGCCTCCCTGCTCACCGAAGCATTCGGCCGCATCATCTCGATGCCGCTCTCCTGGCATAGCCAGCGTGGCACGGCAAGCGCGCTGAACACGCTGCTGCGCGCCTGCGAAGCGCTGTTCGGCCTGTGGCTCGAATTCATGCGCAACCATCTGTCGACCGCCGTCGCGCTCGTCATCATGGTCCCGACCGCCATGGCCATGGACCTGCGCCTGTCCGCTGTCCTCGTCCTGCTCGGCGTCTTCTACTGGATCATCGGCCGCCTGGTCATGAGCCGCACGAAGGATGGCCAGACCTCGGTCGAAAGCCACTACAACACGGTTTTCTCGCATGTCAGCGACTCGATCAGCAACGTGTCTGTGCTGCACAGCTACAACCGCATCGAAGCTGAAACCAAAGCGCTGAAGTCGTTCACCGAGCGTCTGCTGGCGGCCCAGTATCCGGTCCTCGACTGGTGGGCGCTTGCCGGTGCGCTGAACCGCACGGCCTCGACCGTCGCCATGATGGCGATCCTGATGATCGGCACCGTCCTCGTACAGGATGGCAGCCTGAGCCTCGGCGCTCTCATCACCTTCATCGCTTTCGCCAACGTGCTGATCGGCCGTCTGGAACAGCTGCGCAACTTCGCCAACCAGATTTTCGAGGCTCGCGCCAAGCTCGTGGACTTCTACACGCTGGAAGATTCGGTCCGTGACCGCGAAGAACCGGCCGGCCTTGCCGAAATCAAGGACGTCAAGGGCGAAGTGGAGTTCCGCGACGTATCCTTCGGCTTCGCCAACTCGTCGCAGGGCCTGCACGACATCTCCTTCACGGTGAAGGCTGGCCAGACCGTCGCCATCGTCGGCCCGACCGGCGCCGGCAAGACGACGCTCGTCAACCTGCTGCAGCGCGTCTTCGACCCGCAGAAGGGGCAGATCCTCGTCGACGGTCACGACATCACCAAGGTGACCCGCAAGTCGCTGCGCCGCTTCATCGCCACCGTCTTCCAGGATGCCGGTCTGCTGAACCGCTCGATCAGCGACAACATCCGCCTTGGTCGCGAAGGCGCGACGCAAGAGGAAATGATCCGTGCCGCCCAGGCTGCTGCCGCCAACGACTTCATCGAAACCCGCGAAGGCGGCTACGATACCCGCGTCGGCGAGCGTGGCAACAAGCTCTCGGGTGGTGAACGCCAGCGTATCGCCATCGCTCGCGCCATCCTCAAGGATGCGCCGATCCTCGTGCTCGACGAAGCGACCAGCGCGCTCGACGTCGAAACCGAAAACCGGGTCAAGACGGCGATCGACAACCTGCGCCAGAACCGCACGACCTTCATTATTGCGCACCGCCTGTCGACGGTCCGCGAGGCCGACATGGTCCTCTTCCTGGACAACGGCCGCATCATCGAGAACGGCAGCTTCAACGAGCTCAGCCAGAGCAACGGTCGCTTCGCCGCTCTCCTGCGCGCCAGCGGCATCCTGACGGACGAGGAAGTCCGCAAGGCACACGCAACGGAAAACGAAGCCGCCTGATCTTCGCAAGGGGCCCAAGATCGAAGCCGGGAGAGCGATGCTCTCCCGGCTTTTTGCTGCCTAGAGCGCGTCCATTTTACTCGGGGGCATATCTGCACGCCGTGAAGTGGTGGGCGCATTCTTAGGTTTGAAAAGCACAACGATCTCGCCGACTGTTTCCCATAGTGCTTTGACGGTGCGCTTTGCTATGGCTCGGAGGAGCGCTTTGAGCTTGGAGAAGGCCTTTTTAATGGGCTTGGAATCCGGGCCACAGGGCGGGAGGTGGAGTAACTGGCAACGGCCACCTTTTGGCAGTTGGCAATTCTGATGAAATTATTCAACCCACTTTAATGGGTTGAATAAATAAAAAATATGCGTTAATTGATCCATTGAAAGGGTCATTACATGCGCCTGACGCTTGAAACCCATTTTAATCGTGAGTGGCATCACGCTGCGACTCTAGAGCTAAAGGGCGACGACACCGGCTTTCAGGGCGCGTCCATCGTCGATTACGACCTCGACTACTTTGTTACAATAGCATCGGCGGAATTCGCAGCCGGAAAGACAGTTCACGACCATCGCGCCTTGTCGGTCCGTTATCCCGTAGATCTCGAAAGTCGATATAGCGGTAGCTGGCCGCCCTTCCTCTTGGATCTTATGCCCCAGGGACATGCGAGGCGAAAGCTTGCCGAACACCTCGGGCTCGCGGAAGGCTCTCGCGCTTCCGATCTCCCGCTGCTTCTGCGATCAGCTACAGGTGGCATTGGCAACATCCGCATCAAGGAAGCGGCTGAAGCCGAAACAGAAAGATTGCGAGGTGTTGAGCGTCAAGGCGTTACAGAAGCGGAGATTCTTGAGCGCTCAGATCGCTTCATGGAAGTCGCTGATCGCTTTGGAATGCTCGCCTCTGGCTCAAGCGGCCTGCAAGGTGAATGGCCGAAGGTCTCGATGACCAAGGCGAAAGATGGGCTCTACTATCCTGACAGTTTCGTGACAGATGATGAGGCCGTGCGCCATGTGATCGTCAAGTTGGTACGCAGCAAGGAGCCCATAGACCGCCTAATTCTCGAAGGCGAAGCCCTCTACTCACGGATCGCCCAAGGGATCGGTCTGAACGTCAGCGAACCCTCGACTTACGCCGAAGGCGTCTTGATCATTCCCCGTTTCGATCGGAGGAAGATGGAAGGCGGGGGAACAATCCGACTGGGCCAGGAAAGCCTAGTGTCAGCGGTTGGAGTCGCCGATTTCGGCCATGTCGGCACGCATGAGGTCTATATCGAAGTTCTGCGTCAATATTCAGCTGATCCCTTCTTGGACATCGTCGAATACCTGAAGCGCGACATCGCTAACCTGGCGCTCGGCAATCCCGACAATCACGGCCGGAATTCAGCACTCAGCAAGCATCACGACGGCACGATCCGCCTGTCTCCGCTCTTTGACTTCGCTCCTATGCGGCTCGCCAAGGAGGGGATTGTCCGTTCCACCCGATGGGCCATGATGCGCGACAGTGGTCGCGACCATCTTCCGAATTGGAAACGCATTTGCACTGAGCTGATGCCCGTTCCTGCCGAACAGGAACTCCTAACGGCTTCGATCTATGCATTTGCACAACGTCTACAGCACGCACCAGAACTGGCGAAGCGCATGGGAGCATCTTCAGAAGTGTTAGAGCGTGCAATGGGGCGCTGTAAGGAAATCGCGGATAACGTTGTGGCGGCATGCCAGTGATGCCAGTGATGCCAGAGGAATGCTAAATGGCTCGATGGAAGAAGCCCACGAAGGAAGAAATTCTTGAAAACAGACGAAAGCTGGCGGAGCGAGCTCGACACGGGGATCTTAGGTTGCCGGATGCTGTGATGGAGATACGAAAAGGATTCGGAATGACCCAGGAGGAATTCGCCAAGACCCTGTCACTTACAAGGCGCCAAGTTGCCGAGATTGAATCAGGTATGGCAAACCCCACACTGGAAACCTTAGAAAAGATTGGTCGATTGTTTGGGTTCGCAATCGGCTTTGTTCCTAAAAACAGTTGAACCAAGCAGGTAGTTCGCGGGTCAGGCTTACGTTCTCATCGAACATTTTGGGAAACTGGGATGGCCCACGGAACATAACACAAGTGTTGCGGGAAAGGGCTGAGGAAAACCAAGTATAGCGCAACGAATCAAATCTCAATTGACCTATAAGGTTCAGTGCATTGAAAACATGGAATTCCTTCGGCTCCCCACATTGAGACCACGGTGCTCCTATCATCGTGGCAGCTGCCTTGGATTTACCTGTGAGCAGAAAGTTCACGGCAATACTGCGCCGACCTAATGGATCGAGTACGGAGACAATTGCCTATGAAGACTGGCCTCTCCGTCAAACGCCAGCGGTCCATGACGTTGAGGGTTTTCTCTTGGTGGGTCTCGAAAAAACGACATCTCAGACGGAAGCTGGGTTGAAAGCACGATAGATGGAACGGCTTCGATCCGCTAACGAATGGAATACTCGGTAGTTCAAGCAGCTGATTGCCCGACATGCTCTCCGAAGCCGAGAATTCGGAGCTGGTGGCAGTCGCTAATTCCAGGAGTTTCCGGTGTTCGTCTCGCATATGCGATAGCCCCTGCCCCTGGCGGGGGTAAGGGTCAGGGTGGAGGGCCTGTTCCTGCACGAGCTTACGCCGGTCAAATACAGACCAACCAAAAAAGAAAGACCCGGCGGGAAAACCAGGCCTTTCCGTTTTCTGATCGGAGGTCAATACGGACGAATACCGACTGGAGTTAGGGTCGGCACCCGACCGGCATCGGATCAGAACTTGCACCCGAAACTAAGCAGGCCCGTCCAGTTGTCAGTGCCGATTCCGCGAGTTGGGCCGCCGCACCGTCAGCGACGGCGACAAAATCGATAGGCCAAACCGCGCAAGCACGCGGCGCGGCAGAAGCTTTCAATGACGCTTTCCGAAATGCGCAGGCATTGCGATCGTTGCCGCAGGCGTCTTCGCCGCGCGCTGACCGGCAAGCTGAAGCCGCTTGTGCTCGAGATGATAGGCATAGAGGAACTGCACGGCGATGCCGAAGACGACATAGATCGCACCGACGATCGGGCTCTTGTTGGCTACGTAAAGAAGGACCTGACCGGCCATGGCGAGGATGGTGCCGGCAACGAAGATGTTCAGCGAATGCCGCCCGAGGATCGTCAACGGGTGGCTTGCCGAACGGCGCAGCATTGCGGAAATGGCGGGGATGCTGACGATCAGATAGGCGAGCGCCAGAACATGCAGCAGCCGCGGCAGCGACAGGAAAGTCTTGTCGAAGCCGGTGACGACAGTCGGCAGGCCAAGCATGGCAAGGTAATCGCCGAGTATCCAGAGCTTGTCGGTCACCCAGATGAAGGACAGGAGCACATAGGCGAAGGCCAGCGCGATCAAAACCGGATGGGCGGGGATCTGCCCGCCCCGCTTGACATGCATGCTGGCGACGAAGCCGATGACGAACAGCAGCTGCCAGGATAACGGATTGAGGAACCAGAAGCCGTCAAGCAGCGTTGTATGCGGCGCGATGTAATAGATGCCGGACACCAGCCAGACACCGACCGAAATTGCAAGCAGAAGCAGGGGATTCCTTGCCTCGAGCAGCATGATCAGGGGCAGCATCAGGAACAGAGCGCCGTACATGGGCAGAATGTTGTTGTAGCCGATCTGATGCCCGAGCGTCAGCAATGCTGGTACGCCGCGCGCCGGGTCCATCAGCAAGGCAAGGATATTCACCTCGCAGAGCAGGCCCTTCTGGTGGAAAATCCACGCGCCGGAAATGAAGAGCACCAACGTCATGAAAGTCGTGATCATATGCGCGGTATAAAGCGTGAAGGCGCGCCTGACCGCCTTCCAAGCCATCTTCAGCCGATTGCCCGGAAGAAATTTCGTTCCGTAAGCCAGGCCGACGGAAATGCCGGAGATCAGCACGAAAGCCTCGGCGCCGTCGGAAAAGCCGAAATTCTTCGAGGTCAAGTCCTCGAAGATCTGCCCCGGTACATGGTTGATAAAGATCATGATCAGAGCCAAGGCTCTGAGAACATCCAGTCGGGTGTCCCTCTGGGAGGCCGGTTTCGGCAAACTCACGCGTTGTGCCGCAACCGGGCTCATATCCGCCCTCGAATTCATAAAACTCTCCTGTTCCGACACTCAAATGCAATCGGGGCCAAAGAGTTCCCCCTTTGGCCCCGATCGTCGAAGCGAAACAGTGCAGAAACGCTACTGTCCGACCGGATAGCCCTCTTCGGGATGGGCGACCGCCCTGTCATTGATGGTGACCGAGTATGTCGCTGCATCGGGCGCTTTTGAGACGGAAATACGGTAATTTCCGCTCGGCAGTTCGATATCCGCCGCAAAGCCGTCCCAGTTCGAAGGCAAGGCCGGCTTGACGAAAAGCCGTCCGTTTTTCACGCGGATACCGAGAATGCCTTCGACAGCGACGCGATACAGCCAGCCGGCGGATCCCGTGTACCAGGTCCAGCCGCCACGGCCCGTCAATTGTCCTTCGCCGTAGATATCAGCAGCGACAACATAGGGCTCTACACGATAGGTATCGGCCTGATCACGATCGCGTGCATGGTTGATCGGATTCAGCATGTCGAAGCAATGCCAGGCATCGTCACCGCGATTCATCTCCGCCAGCGCCATGACCACCCAGGTAGCCGCATGGGTATACTGGCCGCCATTTTCGCGCACGCCCGGCGGATAGGACTTGATGTAACCCGGATCGCGGGCCGACTTGGCAAAGGGCGGCGTGAACAGCCGGATGATGCGGTTTTCGTCATCCACCAGCTTGTCGAGCACAGCGTTCATCGCCTTCTCGCCGCGTGCCCTGTCACCCTCGCCGGAGAGAATGTTCCACGACTGCGCGATCGAATCGATCTGGCATTCGAAATTCTCGCTGGAGCCGAGCGGGCTGCCATCATCGAAATAGCCGCGGCGATAGTGACCGCCATCCCAGCCAGCCGATTCCAGCGCCTTGCGCAGTTCCGGCAGATGATCCGACCAGCGCTTGACGCGCTCCTTGTCGCCGCGTGCTTCGGCATAGGGCAGGAAGGCGGTGAGCATGCCGGCCAGGAACCAGCCGAGCCAGACGCTTTCGCCGCGACCCTGGATGCCGACGCGGTTCATGCCGTCGTTCCAGTCGCCGCCGAGGATCAGCGGCAGGCCGTTGCCGCCCTTGCGCTTGATCGCAAGATCAAGGGCCAAGGCCGCATGTTCGTAGACGCTGACTTTGTCCTCCGACACGGTCGGCTGATAGAACACGTCATGCGTTCCCGGCATCAGTGCCGCACCCTCGACGAAGGCAAGTTCCTCGTCGAGAAGCGACTTGTCGCCCGTGACAGTGCAGTACTGGTCGACGGCATAGGCGAGCCAGACGACGTCGTCGGAGATATGCGTGCGCACGCCGGCGCCGCTGCCCGGCAGCCACCAATGCTGCACATCGCCCTCGCGGAATTGACGCTGGGCCGCGTTGAGGATCTGGTTGCGGGCAAGCTCCGGCTTATGCACCAGGAATGCCAGCGTATCCTGCAGCTGGTCGCGGAAGCCGAAGGCACCCGACGACTGGTAGAAGGCGGTACGCGACATGATGCGGCAGCCAAGGCTCTGATAAGGCAGCCAGGCGTTGATCATGTTGTTCATCGCCTTGTCCGGCGTCGAGATCTTCACATGACCGGTGAAGCCGTTCCAGAACTCGCGGCCTGCCGAAAGTACGGCCTCGAAATCGGCCTTGCGGATTTCCGAAACGAGCGCCCGGGCTTCCTCGACGGTCGCCGTATCGCCCATGTAGAAGCAGATTTCCTTTTGCTCGCCGGCGGCAATCGTCAGGTCGAAGGCCAGAGCACCGCAGGGGTCGCCATCGAGATCGGCCGAGTTGGAGAGTGCTGCACCCGTCACCACGGCTTCCGGCATCTGGATCGTGCCATGGCGGCCAATGAACTCGCGGCGGCTTGCCGAGAAGCTCGAATGCGTCTCGCTCGCCGCCATGAAGGCAGTCCGCTTGAAGTAATCGATGCTGTAGGGGTTGTTGGCAAACAGAGCACCCGTTTCCTCATCCAGCGTCGACAGGATGAAGGGCCTGGTCTTGTTCTGATTGATGCCGAGCACCCACTCGGCATAATTATAGACGCGCAAGCGCTTGCTATCAGCACCGTTGTTGCTGAGCCGCAGGCGGAAGAGCTTGACCGGACGCTCGCGATCGACGGTCTGCGTCAGCTCCAGCGCCACGCCATTCTCTTCGCTCGAGAAGACGGAGTAGCCGAGGCCGTGACGCGCCTCGAAACGGACCTTCGCATTGCGCGACAGGCCGGCATAGGGCGTCATGACCTTGTTGCTGTCGAGATCGGCGACATAGAGCGCCTCGCCCGGACGGTTGATGACCATGTCGTTGGTCCAGGGTGTCAGCTGGTAGTCGCGCGAATTGTGGCTCCAGGTGAAACCGCCGCCTTCGGCAGGAACATGGAAGCCGAAGCGCTCGTTCGAGATGACGTTGACCCACGGATGCGGCGTCGACTGGCCACCCGGCAGACGCACGACATATTCGCGCCCGTCCTTGGAGAAGCCGCCGTAACCGTTCCAGAAATCGAGATCGTCCTGCGCCTCGAGGGGCTCGGCCGTAAAGACCGAATCCTGCAGGGCGGCAGGCACGGTGAGACGATTGGCCGACGCTGGCTCGTCGGACTGTGCCGAGGCAAAAAGCGTCGCCGCACGCGCGATCTGATCGACGAGCTTGCCGTTGCGGGCATGGAAGATCACCCGCGATGCGGCAAGAATCTCCTGATAGGTCTCGTTCTCGATCAGGTCCTTGCGAACCGAGAAGATGTTCGGCCTCAGGCCATCGCCCTGATTGTGGCGAACGTGCTCGACGAACTTGTCCAGTTCGCGCTGCATGTCCTGCGCATGGTCGACGGCGCGCTCGTTGACGATGACGAGATCGGCGTTGATGCCGCGTGAGCGCAGATATTCCGCCGCCATCAGCGCTTCCCTGGCGATTTCGAGATCGACATCGTCATTGATGCGCAGCGTGAAGATCGGGAAATCGCCCGAGATCGTCACCGGCCAGAGAGCCGACTGCGAATGCAGACCGGCCTGCACGGTGGCGCCATCGGCGCGCAGGTGCATATCCGGATAGACGAGATAGCGTGCGAGCTTCTGGAAGGCGGCCGCCTGCTGCGAGGTGACGCCGACATGGCGCATCTGCATCTGCGTACGGGTCCAGGCCTGCGTGAGTTCGATGCCGAAGGTGTCGGGATTGCGGTAACGCTCGACAGCCTTGTCGACCTCTTCCCGGTTCGGCGCGGCGATGGTCCAGAAGATGATGCTGACCTTCTTGCCGGCTGGCACGCGCACGACGCGACGCAGCGACAGGCAGGCGTCCATGGTGAAGCCGTCCGTGCCGGAGAGCGTCGCGCCCGGATCGAAGGCGGCGGCTTCGGCAAGCGTGCGGCCGCGGCCGAGGAACTTGCGGCGATCGGTTTCGAATTCGGTCGGACGTTCCGATCCGGCATTGTCGACGACCAGATGGGCGACTGACATGTCCGGCTCATTGTAGTCGCGCTTGTTGCGCTCGGCGCGGATCACGTCGCCGCTCTTGCCGATCTCGGTGCGCACGAACATGCGCGTGAAGACCGGGTGACCGGAATCGACGTCGTCGCTGGCAATCGCTGGCTCCAGGTAGGAGGTCACTTCGATGAAGCGATCTTCCGTGCCCATGTTGAGCAGCGTGACGCGGCGGCCTTCGGCGTCGTGCTCGGTGGCGACGATGCACTCGACGTCGCTGGTGAGATCGCCGACCGTCTTGCTGTATTCCGCCTTTTCATCGCTGAACGAGACCTTGGCCTTTTCTCCTTCGATGCTGCGCGGCTCGGCCGTCGCCGACCACCACTGGCCGGAGGCGGTATCGCGCAGGAAGATGAAGGTGCCCCAGCGGTCTTCCGTCGGGTCGGCACGCCAGCGCGAGACGGTCAGGCCGTTCCAGCGCGAGTAGCCGGCACCGGTTGCCGTCAGCATGACGGAATAATGGCCGTTGGAAAGGAAGGCGAGCTCGCGATCCTGCGTCGCCGGATCGGCGATCTTGCGGATTTCCGGGCGCAGCATGTCTTCCTGGATATTGGCCGGCTGGTCGCTTTCGTGCTTGGCGGCCATGACCGGAATATCGCGCGGCGCCTTTTCCTGCAGCAGCAGTTCGGCGGCTTCGATCACCGGATCGGCATGGAAGAGTTCGCGCAGGCGGCCGTTGAAGGCGACGTTGGCGATCGCGGCGATCGACATGCCGTGATGGTGCGCATAATAGTTGTAGACCACCGCGCACTTCTTGCCTTCGGGAACACGGGTCGGCGTGAAATCGACGGCATCGTGGAAGCCGTAGATGCCGAGCGCGCCGACCTTGCGCAATTTCTGCAGGTTTTCCAGCGCCGCGGCCGGGCGATACTGGCTGGCAAGGATCGAGGCATAGGGCGCGATGACGGCGTTCTGGCCGAGGCCGCGCTTGAGGCCGAGGGAGGGCACGCCGAAATTGGTGTACTGGTAGTGCATGTAATGGTCGCGGGCATTGAAGGCCGCTTCCGAAATGCCCCAGGGGATGTCGGAGCCGAGACGCTTGGCGTAGTTCATCTGCTCCTGCACGACCAGATTATTGGTCTGGTTGAGGATACCGCCCTGACGCTCCTGCATGACGAGCGGCGGCATCAGATATTCGAACATCGAGCCGGACCAGGAGACCAGCGCTCCGCGCGAACCGACGGGCACGACCTGACGGCCGAGGCGATACCAGTGCTCGGTCGGCAGATCGCCCTTGGCGATGGCGAAAAGGCTGGTGAGGCGGGCTTCGGAGGCCAAAAGGTCGTAGCAGGCCGCATCGAGCTCGTTGGTTTCGACGCGGAAGCCGATGGAAAGCAGGCGCCGCTCCGGACGATAGAGGAAGGCATATTCCATGCCGAAGGCGAGTTCGCGCATCTGATCGCGCAATTTCGCCAGTCGCTGGCGCAGCGAATCCACGTTGGCGAGATCGAAGATGCTGTCGGCGATATGGCCTTCGCAAACCCTAACCAGCGACTGCGACCAGGTGAGCACTTCGCCACTCTGCGTCGACTTCACTTCATGATCGAGATTTGCCGCAAGCTTCTGGATGTCCTGCGCCAGAACCGAAAGGTTTATGACGCGGATGGAGGCGAACTCATGCTCGCGCTTGACGGCGGCAAGCGCGTTCTGGAAGCCGGCGATGCGCTCTTCCAGGCGGCGGCGCAGCGGCCGCACCGTCTTGCGGTCGTCCGGAAGCTCGGCAAGCGTTTCGGCGAGAATACCGGCGACGTCGCCGATACCGTCCAGATTGCCCTGCATATGCGCAGATGGCGCTTCCGCCCAGATGCGGCAGGCGGACGAAACGGCAATCAGGTGGCCGGCGAAGTTGCCGCTATCGACCGCCGAGATATAGCGCGCGCCCATCGGCTTCAGCGTATCGGTGTGATACCAGTTGCACAGGTGCCCACGGAACTTTTCGAGCTTTGCCACGGTCGCCATGGTCTTTTCCATGCGATCGATGGTTTCCTCGAAGGACGTCCAGCCGAAATGGCGGGCCGAAATGACGGACAGCAGGTAGACGCCGATATTGGTCGGTGACGTCCGCGATGCGACGACGGCATTCGGGGTCTGCTGCACGTTATCGGGCGGCAGATGGTTCTGCTGTTCGACGACGAAGGTCTCGAAATAGCGCCAGGTGCGGCGCGCAATCTTGCGCAGTTCGAACGAAACGCTTTCCGGGACTTCGAGCCGGTCTTCGGTTTCGGCCGACTGGCTGACATACCAGGCGATCGCCGGCGACAGAACCCAGAGCAACGCAAAGGGAATGCCGACGAAGAAGGCGTTGTCGCCGGAGAGCGAAGCGAAGGCCAAGGCCAGCAATGCCAGCACGGGCGCATGCCACATGACGCGGTAGTGGCCGAGGATTGTCGTCTGGGCCGCGGCCTGGGCGCTTGCGGCGGTCCGCCATTGCAGCATCAGCTTGCGGCTGACGAAGGCGCGGTAGAGCGAGCGGCCAATGGCGTCGGCCATGATGCAGGCGCCGTCGGCAATGAAGACGATGCGCAGCGCGACCTGCGCATTGGCGGCGCGGATGTCGGACCAGACGGTGTAGAGATGGGCGCGGGCGACGATATCGCTGGTGCGCGGAATGATGCCGTTGATGAGCGACAGCGTCGGCGCGACGAACAGGCAGAAGATCAGAAGGATCTGCCAGATCAGCGCCGCCAGCGGCTCCATTAAGTACCAGCCGAGCACGGAGGCGAAGAACCAGGCAATCGGCGTCAACGAACGACGCAGATTGTCCATCATCTTCCAGCGGCCGAGGCCGGTGACGCCGCGCTTCGGATTGAAGAGATAGGGAAGGAGCTGCCAGTCGCCGCGCGCCCAGCGATGCTGGCGCGAGACTTCCACTTCGTAGCGGATCGGGAAGTCTTCGACGAGTTCGCAGTCCGTAACGAGGGCGCAGCGCGCCATCGAGCCTTCGAGCAGGTCGTGGCTGAGAACGGCGTTTTCGTCGATCTTGCCCTTCAGCGACGCCTCGAACGCATCCACATGATAGAGGCCCTTACCGGTAAACGTACCTTCTTCGACCAGATCCTGATAGACGTCGGAAACGGCGAAGACGTAAGGGTCGAGGCCGCGATTGACCGAGAAGACACGCTGGAAGACCGACGCATCCTTGCCCGTGGTCAAGGACGGGGTAACGCGCGGCTGCAGCACGCCGTAGCCGCGCACGACGCGCTTGCTCTCGGGGTCGAAAACCGGGCGGTTGATCGGGTGATGCAGCTTTCCGACGAGCTTCGTCACCGTATCGCGCACCAGGCGCGTATCGGAATCGAGCGTCATCACATACTGCACGTCCTTCGGCACGATATTGGCGCCGGGCAGGAAGGTGGTGTCGCGGTCGCCGCGCAGGAGCATGTTCAGCTCGTGCAGCTTGCCGCGCTTGCGCTCCCAGCCCATCCAGGCGCCTTCGGACGGATTATAGAGACGGCGGCGATGCAGCAGGTAGAAGCGCTGAATGCCATCCTCGTCATAGCGCGCAGCCAGATTGGCCACTTCGCGACGGGCATAATCGAGGATTTCCAGATCGCGCTCGCTCTCCTCCTCCTGGCTGTCGGGCCAGTCGCTGAGCAGTGCGTAGTAGATCTCGCCGCCCGGATTGGCGAGGTAATGGACTTCAAGATTGCGCACGAGTTCGTCGACGCTGTCGCGGTTGCCGATCAGCGTCGGCACGACGACCAGCGTGCGGGCTTCTTCCGGAATGCCGTCCTTGAATTCGTAGCCGACCAGACGCGCCGGCGTCAGATACATGGTGACGAAGAAATTGAAGAGGCCCGTGGCGCCTTCCGAGGCCGGCAGCGAGAACATCAGGAGCAGCAGGATGGTCTCGGCCCAGCCCATGCCGGCATGCAGCATGAAATAGCCGACGACGACCAGCGCCACGACGGTTAGGAACAGCACCGGGGCTGCGATCGACAGCCAATTAAGCTTGCGCCACTGGCGCACGAAACTGACCGAAATCGGCGCGCGGTAGCCGATTGCCTTTTCCAGCTTCTGGGTCTGCTGACCCATGATGAAATCGCCGATATTCGGCTCACGCGCCTGCCCTTCGCCCGATGCCTTGGCGGCCTCGGTCATCGCCATGGCGACCTGGGCGATCTCCATTTCGGTCTTGTCGGAACGGCGGGCGAGCTTTTCGATGCGCCGGCGGTAGCTGTTGCGCGAGCCCGGATCGAGCTTGGCGTAGTCGGTCTCGTCCCAGAGCAGCTTGTCGACGGCGCTGACCTCTTCGACCCAGACGGACCAGTCGGTATCGTCGATGAGACGCAGGCTCTTGATGATGTTGCCCATCGTCACATTGCCCGACGACAGGCGATTATGCTCGGCCATCATGACGCTTTCGGCGTCGGTGCCGGCCTCGGCAAGCCGCTTCTCAAGCCAGGTGACGGCGAGACCCGACGTATGCGAGCCATCGCGCAGGCGATAGAGGAACTGCGTGGCGAAGGTATTGTCCGAAGTTAAAGGCTCGAGCGTCTTCAGGAACTCGGCGACCTTGGCATCGTCATTGAGACGGATCAGCTCGTCGACGGCGGCATTGGCCTTCTTGCGGGTAATGCGGCTCTGCTCGACGCGGATCGAAATGCGGCGCAGGTTTTCGACGAGGATGTAGCGCACCAGCGAAGGAACGGCCCAAAGCTCGCCGATCTTCAGCATCTCGACAGACTGGAAACCTTCGACGAGCGCCAGCAGGCCCTGATTGGATACTGTGCTATGCGTATGAGCGACATAGAGCCAGGCCAAGGCCATGGTGCGCGGCATCACCATGCCGTCAATGGTCAGCGTCTGCAGCTGGTCGTAAAATTTCTTCGGAAAATCGCGGCGAACTTCCTGAATGGCTTCTTCGATGATGTAGTGGTTGTCGAGCAGCCATTCAGCGGCCGGCGTGATCGATTCACCAGCATCGACATCGGCATTGGCCGAGCGGTAGACACGCAGGATCTCTTTTTCGTTTTCCTTGTGCCGCGCGAAGAAATCGAAGGGCGCAAAGCCCGGCAGCTTGGTTTTCGCGCCGTTGCGGGCGAAGGTCGCACCGCATTCCTTTATCTGTTCATTGGAGAAATAGGTGGCGCGGATCGCATCGTTATGATCGATCTGCTTGGCTTCAGAATCGCGCGGCGTAACGGTGGAGAGATTTTGAGATGTCATGGATTCGGGTTCTGGGTCCAAACAGAGTGAGTGGCATTATCGCCTTTATCGTCTTTGCCCTGCCCGACACAAGAATTCACGCATTTGGACCCTTTTGCTTCGCTTCCCGGCGGGCGAAGGGGGTGAATTCGAAATGACGGCTTAGAACAAACAAACAGAGGCGAAGATTTTCACGGGGCCATTCTTAAGGATCGCGGCGCTTTGCCATTATCCCGGTTGGGTGCCCATGAAACTGGATACGCAGCCAAATGGTTCCGGCAGCGATCCGCAGACGTCAACGACAATCGATCAAGGTCACGAGGCATTCTCCTTGGGCTGATGGATCCGCTTTCGGAAATTCAGCATGGTTCGGCATATTGACCCCTCAATATCCCGCAGAAGATGAACTTAAACTGAACCCTCTCAAAAGATTCGCAAATTCCTGTCGGAGCGCATCGTTTTCACGGCAGCGCATGCCCGGGCTCGAAGCCAGCACGCCCAAACCGATCTGGCCCAATCCTATGCCTACCACAAAAAGACGGCCACTTCCCCGATCCCGGAAAGCTCAACGCAAAAGTTCGCTTGACCCCTCCGCACCACCAAGGCCTGGCTGCGCCAATCGCCTTCGTGAACCTCCTCGTATTTTGGGGGTGAAGTTTACTGTTTTCACACGGCATATTCCATCGGCCGGACAAATTTTCTTTGCCCGGCGAAACCATGTCAGCGAAACGAGATCGGAAGCTGCGCGAGAAAACAAGCTGCCAGTCTTGATCGACCGGCCCCACAAACGTCCCGAATTTCAGGAGATGGGCCGCATCGGCCTCACATTAGCGGCAGCACAAGCCGCCACTCGACAAAACGTCGCCTTAAACGACGATACCGCAAACAATGGCCGCAACGAACAGGAATGCAGCCGAAAACAAGACGACATGAATCGCCGTTTGAATCTTCTGCCGCGTCTTGGCGGCGCGCTTGGAACCATCGAACTGATTCACATGCGTATTCGACATACCCAAATTCGCCATGTGTTGCCTCCGTTCGTTTCTTATATGTTTTCCGGGCCAAGCCCAGAACGGACATTCATACATTTCCTATCAATTAGGTAGAGATGAATTTCCGTCCAGAACGCGAGCCGAGAAAAATTAAACCATTGGATGTCGAGGGCCCGAAAGATCGGCAACGCCTAATCAGCAAAGAATGCGGCGGGCCCAAATCAAACTGCGCTCGATGGCGCTGGTATCGACCGTCTGCTCTTCGGCAGGTCCGGTCTGGCGGCGGCTGTTTTCGTCAGAAAGAGTAGCGGACCGTGCACCTTCCCGTTTCGCCGGAACCGGCGGATGAAGATAGCCCATGGTCATGCCACCCATGAAAAACATGCCTGCCTCCACTTAACGTCTGACCCCTTATCGGGATCACGAAAGTTAACCGCCATTAACGAGATCATGACAGAATTGCGGCAGGTGTCAATAGTCTATACGATTGGTCGTGTTTAAGCGGCCCATTCGTTAACGCCCCACTGGGCGCAAAAGCCGACCGCTCAGGCGCGGACGAACCCCTTGCTGGCAACCATCAGATTGCGCGTATAGTCTTCCTTCACGTCGCCGGCTGCCAACTCCTTTGCCGTCAGCCGCTCGACGACCGCACCGTTGCGCATGACGGCCAGGCGCTCGCACATATGGGTGATGACGCCGAGATCGTGGCTCACCATCACGAAGGTCAGATTGCGATCCTTGCGTACCTGTTCGAGCAGGTTGAGCACCTCGGCCTGTACCGAAGCGTCGAGTGCCGAGGTCGGCTCGTCGAGCAGCAGAATCGACGGCTCGACGATCAGCGCGCGGGCAATAGCGACGCGCTGGCGCTGGCCGCCGGACAGCTGATGCGGATAGCGGAAGCGAAAGCCGGTCCCAAGACCGACTTCGTCCAGCGCCCTGGCGATGCGGGTTTCGGTGTCGCCGATCCGGTGGATCGAGAGCGGCTCCAGCAGCAGCCGGTCGATCGTCTGACGCGGATGCAGGGAGCCGTAAGGGTCCTGAAACACCATCTGCACCTGGCGATAGAAGGTCTTGCTGCGCCTTGCCCCCTTCAGCAGCTCGCCGCCGACGCGGATCGTTCCGTCCGTGACGGGTGCAAGGCCGGCGACGGCCCGCAGCAATGTCGATTTTCCCGAACCGGACTCGCCGACCAGGCCGAAGGATTCGCCCTTGTTGACCTCGACGCCGACGGCATCGAGAGCATAGTAACCGTCATAGACGACGCTGAGGCCATCAACTGCAAGTGCCACCGTCATGCCGCCCACTCCGGCTTGCGGTCGAGCACCGGCAGCGGATGCCTGTTTTCGCCGATGACGGGCATGCAGTTCAGCAGACCGCGCGTGTAGGGATGCTGTGCATTGTTCAATTCGGAAGCCTTGAGCTCTTCTACGACCTTACCTGCATACATGACGATCACGCGATCACAGAAGGACGACACCAGCCGCAGGTCGTGCGAGACGAAAATCAGCCCCATGCCGCGCTCCGAAACGAGCTTGTCCATGATCTTGAGCACATCGAGCTGCACCGTCACATCGAGCGCCGAGGTCGGCTCATCGGCGATCAAAAGCTCCGGCCCAGCGATCAGCATCATGGCGATCATGACGCGCTGGCCCATGCCACCCGAAACCTCGTGCGGATGCAGGTCATAGACACGGCTGGGATCGCGGATCTGCACGGCTTCGAGCATGGCAAGGGCGCGGTCGCGAGCCTCAGCCTTGGTAACCTTCTCATGCGTTCGCAAGGTTTCGGTGATCTGTTTGCCGATAGTCATGACAGGATCGAGCGAATATTTTGGGTCCTGCAGCACCATGGCGATGCGCTTGCCGCGCAGCGACCGGCGCTCTCTAGCCGAGATCGACAGAAGATCGATCCCGCTGAAGTCAAGCTTGTCGGCCGTAACGATGCCATGCGGCGGCGTCAGCCCCATGATGGCGCGGCCGGTCTGCGACTTGCCGGAGCCGCTCTCGCCGACGATGCCCAGCCGCTCGCGGCCGAGCGTGAAGGACACGCCGCGCACGGCGTCGATAACACCCGTGCGCGTCGGATAGCGAACCCGAAGATTGTCCACGGTCAGAAGCGTCGTCATTGTCCGCTCTCCTTCGGGTCGAGCGCGTCGCGCAGGCCGTCGCCGAGCAGGTTGAAACCGAGGCTGACGATGAGGATCGCAATGCCGGGCATGGCCGCCACCCACCATTGGTCAAGATAGTATTTGAAGCCAGTCGCAATCATCACGCCCCATTCCGGCAACGGCGGCTGCGCGCCGAGCCCGAGGAAACCAAGGCCGGCGGCCGTCAAGATCACGCCCGCCATGTCGAGCGTGACGCGGACGATTACCGAGGAGATGCAGAGCGGCATGACGTGGCGGAAGATGATGCGCAAGGGCGAGGCACCCATGAGCTGCACGGCGGCAATATAGTCCGAGCGCCGCACC
The DNA here is from genome assembly GCF_057784375.1 of Martinezella sp. CNPSo 3964. Lineage (NCBI taxonomy): Bacteria > Pseudomonadati > Pseudomonadota > Alphaproteobacteria > Hyphomicrobiales > Rhizobiaceae > Martinezella > Martinezella sp. CNPSo 3964. The sequence goes on along the minus strand of NZ_JBXSOW010000003.1, from coordinate 274,464 downwards.
GTCATGGTCTCGGCCCGCGCCAAGCGCGCATAGGGCGGCCAGGAGGTGATGGCGATGGCGATGATGGCATTCTCAATACCCGCACCGAGCGCACCCGCAAAGGCAAGCGCCAGTACCAGCTTCGGAAAGGCAAGGAAGATATCGGTGATGCGCATCAGGATCACATCGACCCAGCCGCCCATATATCCCGACACCATGCCGATGATCAGCCCGATCGGCGCCGAGATGATCGCAACGAGCACGACGATGTAGAGCGTCCAGCGCGAGCCGTAGATGAGGCGCGAGAGGATATCGCGGCCGAGATCATCTGTGCCGAGCAGATAGCCCGGCGTGCCGGGCGGCTTCAGATAGGCGTTGGTGAGATCGCCGATCACGGGCGAATGCGGCGCGATGACATCGGCGAGCGCCGCCACGAGCACGAGCGCGATGATGATCAGCAGCCCGATGACGGCCAGGCGATTGGCGGAGAACTGCCGCCAGGTGACGTAGGCGCGCCCTAGTCTCGCCTGCCGGCGCGACTGTGGCCGGTCGGAGAGCAGCCAGTCCCTCAAGCTGGGTTGGGTGGTCTCGACAGTCATTTACGTCGGGTCCTTGGGTCGAGCGTCCGATACAGAAGATCGGAAATCAGATTGATGCCGATGAAAACCGTGCCGACGACGATGGTGCCGCCGAGAACGGCATTCATGTCGGCATTGCGCAGCGAGCTGGTGATGTAGAAGCCGATGCCCGGCCAGGAGAACACGATCTCCGTCAGCACGGAGCCCTCGAGCAGGCCGGCATAGGAAAGCGCGATCACCGTGATCAACGGCACGACGGCACTGCGAAGGGCATGGCCCCAGATCACCCGCGTCTCGGAAAGTCCCTTGGCGCGAGCCGCGACAATATATTCCTGGCCGAGCTCGTTCAGCATGAAGCTGCGCGTCATGCGGCTGATATAGGCGAGCGAGAAATAGCCGAGCAGCGATGCCGGCAGGATAATGTGGCGGAACACGTCCCAGAAGACGTCCCATTGCCCCTGCATCGCGCTGTCGAGCAGGAAAAAGCCCGTGATCGGCGTGAAAGTATATTCATAAGCGATATCGATGCGGCCGGGATAGGCGACCCAGTTCAGCTCCGCGTAGAAGATGACGAGCGAGACCATGGCCAGCCAGAAGACAGGCACGGAATAGCCGACGAGGCCGATGACGCGGACGATCTGGTCGATGATGCTGTTGCGGCGCACGGCGGCAAGGACGCCGAAGGGAACCCCGAACACGGCGCCGATGATCGTGCCGACCGTGGCAAGCTCCATCGTCGCGGGAAAGACGCGCTTGATGTCGTCCATGACCGGATTGGTCGTCAGCACCGAAGTACCGAAATCGCCGCTCAGAGCGCTCAGGAGATAATAATAGAACTGCAGATAGAGCGGTTGGTCGAGGTGCATCTCTCGATGCAGGCGCTCCAGCACCTGCTGAGGCGCGTGATCGCCGGCAATCGCCAGCGCCGGATCGATCGGGATGACACGCCCGATGAAGAAGGTTACGGCGAGTAGGCCGAGATAGGTCGTGACCGCCACGACCAGAAATCGCAGCAGACCCATGAAGAAGGGAGCGGCACGGCCCTTTTTGGGCCGCACCTGCATTTTCCGTTCGACGGTGCTCAAAGAACTAATCCTGCCGGATTATCACTTGGAGATCGGCCAGACGAAGTTGTTGTCGAAGCTCGGACCAAGCTTGAAGTCCTTCACGTCCTTGCGATAGCCGGCGACTTCCGTCTGCTGATAGAGGATGATGAAGGGGCTTGCTTCCAGGAATTTCTTCTGGATGTCCTGATACATGGCACCGCGCTTGGTCGCATCGCCTTCGAAGAGCGCAGCCTTGGCTTCTTTCTCCAGCTCAGGCGAAGTCCAGGTGTTGCGCCAGACGAGTGTCTTGTTGGTGCTGGTATCGGAATTGTCGTCGTTCGTTGTGAAGGTATCGGCGTTGGAATGGGGGTCCCAATAATCCGGACCCCAGTTGCCGAAGTAGATATCGTGGTTGCGGGCACGATATTTCGTCAGCTTCTGCTTGCCGTCGCCGGGGATGATCTCCACCTTGATGCCAGCCTGGCCGAGCGTCTGCTGGATGGCGGTTGCGATGCCGGTATCCGGCTCGATGCTGCGCACGTCCATGGTGATCGAGAAGCCATTGGGCAGGCCCGCCTTGGCCAGCAATTCCTTGGCCTTGGCGACGTCGAGCTTGAACGGATTTTCATCCAGCGAGCCGAGCATGCCCTTCGGTTCGAAGGTCTGATGAATCTCGCCGATACCCTTGATCAGCGTCTTGCCGATGGCATCGTAGTCGACCAGATACTTGAACGCCTGCTGCACTTCCGGCTTGGCCAGATTGGCGTTCTTCTGGTTGAGGCTCATATAGTAGATCGTGCCCTTCGGCGCGCTGGTCGTACCAAGCTGTGCATTCTTCTCGACTGCCTGAAGATCGGTCGGCGACAGGTTACGGGCGATGTCGATATCGCCGTTCTCCAGCGCCAGGCGCTGCGCCGAGCTTTCCTTCATGAAGCGATAGATGACGCGGTTCAGCTTGGCCTTTTCGCCGTAGTAATTGTCGTTGCGCTCCAGCACCACGGCTTCGTTGGCACGCCATTCGCGCAGCTTGAACGGACCGGAACCGGCAAAGCCGGTCTTCAGCCAGCTATTGCCGAAGTCGTTGTCGTATTTGTAGTCGGCGGTCGGCGTTGCCGGCTTCACGTGCTGCAGGACCAGCTTCTTGTCGACCACTTCGGCCACAGTCGCCGTCAGGCAGTTCAGCACGAAGCTCGGCGCATAGGGCTTGTCGACGGTGAAAGTAAAGGTGTTTGCGTCGGTCGCCTTGGCCTTTTCCGTCACGTTGTCGCCGTTAATGCCGAACTGGGTGATGATAAAGGCCGGGCTCTTGTCGAGCTTGACGACGCGCTCAAAGGACCAGGCAACGTCCTCGGCGGTGATCGGATTGCCGGAAGCAAACTTCAGGCCTGGCTTCAGCTTGAACGTATAGGTCAGGTGATCGTCAGAGACGGACCAGCTCTCAGCAAGGTCGCCCTTGATCTTCGAGGTGTCGTTGATGTCGAGGCGCACGAGCAGGCTATAGGTATTGCCGGTGATTTCGGCAGCCGACAGTTCGTAAGCCTCGGCCGGATCCATGCTCAGTATGTCGTCGAAGGCAAAGCCTTCGACCAGCGTATCCTTGGGCGTCGCAGCATATGCGTTCGGCGCCGCCATCAGCAAAAGCGAGAGAGCCACGCCGGCAGAAAGTGCGCGGAAACCGCGGTTCATCTTGGTAATCATCATTGTTTTCATTCCCCTTTTTTAACTCTACGCAATATCGGCACGCACGTTACCGGCTGCCTTCCTTCCAGGCGGATGCCAGGACGCGAAGCCAGTTCTCCCTGCACAGCTTTACAAGATCGTCCTCAGCATAACCAGCGTCGCGAAGGGCGGCAATCAGGTTTTGATTGCCGGCCGCATCGCCGATTTCGGCTGGGATCGTGGCGCCGTCGAAGTCCGATCCGAGGCCGACGCAGTCGATGCCGAGGCGGCTGACGAGATGATCGACATGCCGCACCATTGCCTTGAGCGGCGTATCGGCATCCGAGCGCGCGTCGTCGCGCAGCATGGCCGTCGCATAGTTGAGACCGACGATACCGTGACTTTCCTTGATGGCGTCGAGCTGCTTGTCGGTGAGATTGCGTGCGACCGGCGTCAGCGCATGCGCGTTGGAGTGGCTGGCGACCAGCGGCTGATCCGAGGTCTTGGCCACATCCCAGAAGCCCTTTTCGGTGATATGGGCGAGATCGACGACGACGCCGAGGCGGTTGCATTCCCGCACCAGCGCAAAGCCGGCGTCCGTCAGGCCCGGCCCGGTATCCGGCGAGCTTGGATAGGCGAAGGGCACGCCATGGGCGAAGACGTTGTTGCGGCTCCAGACCGGGCCGAGCGAGCGCAAGCCCGCCGCGTAAAAAGTTTCGAGTGCCGTCAGATCGGCATCGATTGCCTCGCAGCCTTCCATATGCATGACGGCCGCGAAAATTCTTTTCTCCATGCAATCGCGGATATCAGCCGTGGAGCGGCAGAGCTTCCAGGCGCCGGCGCGGTCGAGCCGCAGCGCAATGGCGGCCATTTCAAGGGCGATATCGAGGGATGGCGCCCGCTCGAGCGGAGCCGCGAGCGGCGTCGCGTAGTGGCCGTTGCTGTCCGGATCGGCAAAGACGAGATCGCCCGACGGAATGTAGATGGCGCAGAGACCGCCGGCGAGAGCACCCGCCCGCGCCCGTGGCGCATCGATATGGCCGCCGGATGTTCCATCCTTGAATTCGGCGATCGGGTCGGCGCCGTCGCGCGCGTGATGCCAGAGCCTCAAGAGAACGTCGTTGTGACCATCGAATACGGCTTGCATTGTCTATCCTGGGTGAAGCGCTCCGGGGGAGCGAATGGAAAGCGGCCAGAATAGAAAAGCTGACAGGATTCGCCATACCCAAATGAAAAAAATTTGCATTTGCATGGAATGGCACGTTCAAACGGAAAAGGCGGGGTAAAACCCCGCCTTGAGAGCATGCATTAGAACGCTGAGGATGTGTCGGGCATTTCAGCGCTTGGCCCGCTTCTTCTGGCGGTAGACGTCGATGGCAACAGCCGCGACGATGATGAAGCCCTTGGCGATTTCCTGATAATAGGCATCGACGTTGAGGAAAGTGAAGCCCGAGATCATCACGCCGAGGATGACGGTGCCGATCACGGTACCGGCGATGCGGCCGACGCCGCCGGTGAGCGATGTACCGCCGATGACGGCAGCCGCGATCGCATCGAGCTCATAGTTGACACCCATACCAGCCTGCGCCGTCTGCACGCGGGCAGCCGTGATGATGCCGGCAAGACCTGCCAAGAGCCCGGCAATGGCATAGACCTTGACCAGATGCGCCTCGACATTGATGCCCGAAACGCGCGCCGCCTGCACATTGGCACCGATCGCATAGGTGAACTTGCCGTAGCGCGTGTAGCGCAGCACGATATGGAAAGCGACCGCGATGATGAGGAAGACGACGACGGGCCAGATGCCGGAACCAATGAAGTTGAACTGATCGGTCAGACCCGAGATCGGCTGGCCCTTGGTGTAGAGCTTCGACAGGCCGCGGGCCGAGACCATCATTCCAAGTGTCGCAATGAAGGGCGGGATCTTCGTCTTCGTGATCAGCTGGCCGTTGATGAAGCCGGCAAGCAGGCCGATCAGCAGGCCGATGCCGATCGGCACGAAGAAGGGCATGTCGGTCAGCGCGGGATAGACGGCCCTCGCCCAGGTCGACGACTGGGCAAAGCTCGCGGCGACCATGGCCGTCAGGCCGACGACGGAGCCGGATGAGAGGTCGATACCGCCTGTTATGATGACTTGCGTCACGCCGACGGAGATGATGCCGATGACCGAGACCTGAAGGATCATGATCTTCAGGCGCTGGAGGTTCAAGAGGAAGCTCTGGCCGACGAAGATCCAGCCGAGGATCTCACAGAGGAGCGCGATGCCGATCAGCACCAGGAAGATGCCGAGCTCAGGCGGCACGCGGCGGCGTCTTGGCCGTGTGACTGCCGGGGCGGTCGCCTCTGCAACTTTGCTAACCATGGTTCAGTCCTCCCTTGCGATGATTGGCGGCGTCACTGCGCGGCCAGTTCCATCACCTTCACTTGAGTTGCTTCCGCCCGATTGAGGAATCCGGTCACCCGTCCTTCATGCATCACCATGATGCGATCGCTCATGCCGAGTACCTCGGGCATTTCCGACGAGATCATGATAACGGCGACGCCATTGCGCGCCATTTCGGTGACGAGACGGTGGATTTCCGCCTTGGCGCCGACATCGATGCCGCGCGTCGGCTCGTCCAGGATCAGAATGCGGGGATTGGTGAGCATCCACCGGCCGATCAGCGCCTTCTGCTGATTGCCACCGGAAAGATTTTCGATCCGTTCGTCGAGATTCGGCGTCTTGACGCGCAGCTTCCTTGCCATTTCCTCGCAGGCCTCTTCGATCGAGCCTTCCTGCACGAAGCCGCCGCGCACGAACTTATCGTGCAGCACGGCCACCTGCATGTTCTCGAGCACGCTCAAGATAAGAAGACAGCCCGTATCCTTGCGGTCCTCGGTCAGGAACGCCATGCCATGGCGGATCGCAGCCGCCGGCGAGGTGATTTCGGTCTTCTTGCCGAAAAGCTCGATCGTGCCCGACGAGGCCGGCGTGACGCCGAAGATGGTTTCGGCGACATTCGACCGGCCCGATCCCACAAGTCCGGCCACGCCGAGAATTTCGCCGGCCCTGACATCGAAGGAGACATTGGAGAAGACGCCATCGAGGCTCAAATCCTTGACAGACAGCACGGTCTCGCCGATCGGCACTTCCTCCTTCGGAAACATCTGCGTGATCTCGCGGCCGACCATCATGCGGATGATGTCGTCGCGGGTCACATCAGTGGAAGCATGCGTGCCGATATATTTGCCGTCACGGAACACCGAGAATTCGTCGGCGATCTCGAACAGCTCATTCATCTTGTGAGTGATGTAGACGATACCGATGCCCTGGGAGCGCAGGTCGCGGATAATCTGGAAGAGATGCGCCACTTCGCGCTCGGTCAGCGCCGAAGTCGGCTCGTCCATGATCAGCACGTCAGAATTATAGGAAACCGCCTTGGCGATTTCGACCATCTGCCGGCTCGCGACCGAAAGCTCGCGCACCTGGATTTCGGGATCAATGGCAATGTTAAGGCGCTGGAAGAGTTCCTCGGTCTTGCGGCTCATCTCGGCATGGTCGACCAAACCGAAACGGTTCTTCGGCTCGCGGCGAATCCAGATATTTTCAGCAACAGTCATGAAAGGCATCAGGTTCAGTTCCTGATGGATCATGGCGATGCCGTTTTCCAGCGCGTCGAGCGGTGACTTCAGCCGGATGTCGACGCCCTTAAGGCGCACTTCGCCCTGGTCGGGAATATAGATGCCGGCAAGGATCTTCATCAGCGTCGATTTGCCCGCGCCGTTTTCACCCATCAGGGCATGCACCGTTCCGCGCTTCAGGTGGAAGGAAACGTCATCAAGGGCGAGCACGCCGGGAAATTCCTTGCGGATGCCTTCCGCGCTCAGCAGATAGGCGGCATTGGGGACAGCGCCGCTGGCGCGTACCGCCGCCATGGTGGATGGGCTCACAACCATTTTTCCCTCCCGGGCAGATCGGATTTCAAAGGATGCGGGCTTTAAGCCCGCATCCATCGATCACTCTCGTCATCAGTTCTTCTTGACGAAGTCCTTGACGTTGGCCGGCGTGACGAGCTGGAAGGGGATGTAGACCTTCTTCTCGATCTTATCGCCCTTGGCAAGCTTCAGCGCAGCGTCGACTGCGCCCTTGCCCTGGCCGGCGGCATCCTGGAACACGGTGACCTTCAGGTCGCCGGCCTGCATGGCGGCAAGCGCATCCTGCGTGGCATCGACGCCGGCAACGACGATCTTGTCCAGCGGCTTGCCGGCAGCCTTCAGCGCCTGGATGGCACCGATCGCCATTTCGTCGTTGTTGGAGATGACGGCATCGAATTCGAGACCGCTGGAGAGCCAGTTGGTCATCAGGTCGGCGCCCTGGGTACGCTGCCAGTTGGCGGTCTGCTCCTGGACGATCTGGATACCCTTGCACTCGTCGGTCGCAACGACGTCATGGACGTCCTTGGTGCGCATGCGGGCAGCCTGGTTCGAGAGTTCGCCCATCATGATGACGGCTTTGCCCTTGCCACCCAGCAGCCGGCACACTTCCTTGGCTTCCAGCGTACCGGATTCCTGCTCGTTGGAAGCAACGAAGGCCTGCTGGTCCGGAAGGCTGTCGACGTTTGCCGGCTCGCGGTTGACGTAGACGAGCGGGATCTTGGCATCGGCTGCGAGCTTGGAAATGGCAGCCGTTGCGTCGGTATCGACCGGGTTCACGATGATGGCATCGACCTTACTGGCGATGAAGTTCTGGATCTGGCTCTGCTGCTTTGCAATGTCGTTCTGGGCATCTTCGACCTGCAACGTCACGCCCTTGTCCTTGGCGTAGTCCTGCATGCCGTTGCGCAGAACGGTCAGAAAGTTGTCGTCGAACAGAGCCATCGAAACGCCGATGGTTTGTGCGTGGGCAGCGGTCGAGAGCAAAAGAGCCATCGCAGAGCCAAGGATAAATTTCTTCATGATTTCCTCCCAGATAAGGTGCCCGGCCACACCCCTCCTAAATGCCGGAACCCCCAGTCTCGACTGCGGGGCCTGTATTCAATTCGGCCGCCACTCCCATGGCGGCTACATCGAAAAACGGAACAAACAAACCGTAAAATTCATTATGCGGAATATTCATTCCATTTTTCAAGGCAAAGGTCAACAGCAAATTCTGGGCGCATCGCTGGAGCCGGGGAAGACGAGTTTTCTTGCCGCTCACACTGCAAGATCGGATGATCAAACCTACATACGGGCACCCGTCACCGTGGAACGGTTATTCCATCGACACGGGAACGGAATAGAATGCAGACGACCAACCGGCCGCGCCGCGGCCCGCAATGGAGAACACACATGCCCTCGATGTACAGTTTCTCGGTCCCCGTCTTCCAACGCGGCCTTCAAAACCTTTCGGTCTATCTCGACAAGATCGAAGCCCATGCGGCTGAAAAAGGCATTGCGGCGGAGGAGCTGATTTCCGCCCGCCTGATCGACGACATGCTGCCGCTCTCCGGCCAGTATCAGCGCGCCTCCGATACCGCGAAGCTCACCATTTCCCGACTTGCCGGCATCGATGCGCCGCGCTTCGAAGACAACGAAGCGACCGTCGCCGATCTGCGCGAGCGCCTGAAGAAAACGCAGGATTTCCTGACGACGGTTACGCCGGCAACGATGGAAGGCAGCGACACGCGGGAAGTGACGATCGCGCCGGGAGGCAACAAGATCGTCTTCAAGGGCGAGGATTACCTGGCGAAATTCGCGCTGCCGAATTTCTTCTTCCACGTCACCACGGCACACGACATCCTGCGCAGCCGCGGCCTGTCCATCGGCAAGATGAACTATCTCGGATCGTTTGCCTAAGGACCAATTCCAGGAAAAGCGCGCAGCGGTTTTCCGTCCGGAATTACGCAAAAATGAATGACAGAAGCCACTCAGGGCCGGAGCGAAACCGGCCCTTTTTCCGTCAGCTCCGTATAGGCCAGCGTTTGATCCAGATGCTCCGCCCGAAGCGAGAGAAGCTTTTCGGCGTAGGCGAGCCTGATCGCCGTGTAAGCGCCGTCCTCGGCGACATTGGATAGTTCCGCCGGATCCTTTGAAAGATCGAAGAGCAGCGGCGGAAGACCCGCGCAATGGACGTACTTGAAACGGTCGTCGCGAATAACGGCCAGATTGCAGGCATTGGACCGCAGGCCGAAATGCCGCTCGGGAATACCCTCGGCAATATCGCGGAAATCGAACTCCCAGAAGGCGGCATCGCGCCAGCTCGCCGGTTCGGAACCGGAAAGGAACGGCAGCAGGCTTTCACCATCGACATGATTTGCCGGCGTGACACCAAGCCGGTCACACAGGCTTGGGAAAATATCAGCGGCGCTGGTGAAGCGCGCTATCTGCCGGCCATGCGTGGCGCTCCGACGAGGATCACGAATGACAAGGGGAACATGATAGCTTCCGTCGAAGAAGCCGCCCTTGCCGAGCATCCAGTGATCGCCCATCATCTCGGCATGGTCCGAGGTGAAGACGATGACAGTTTCGTCCCAGGCGCCGGCATCCTTCAGGGCCTGCCAGATCCGGCCAAGCTGCGCATCGACCTCGGCGATCATGCCGTAATAGATGGCGCGGATCGCCGAAAAATCCTCCGACGTCCACTCGTTGATGGAGCCTTTGCCGCCATACATAAAGCCGCCCTTGCCGATCAGCGGCAGGCCGAAGGCGAGCAGGGGATGCAACGCCATTTCCGTCTCGCGATCGGCGGCGCGTGCAAAGGCCGGGCCATCGGCGGTCGAGAACATGCGGTTATAGGGCTCCGGCACCGAGAAAGGCGGATGCGGCCGCAGGAAGGAAACATGCGCGAACCAGGGTTGATCCTGCTCGCCAAGCCAGCGGATGAATTCGCCCGCCATAAAGGCCGTCTGCGTCTCCTCCCTGGAATAGGCAGGGGCATTGTTGGAAATTTCGCCGGGCTTGGCACTGAGCGGAATATGGATATCGCGGCTGACGGCATCGGCATGGCCGCGTGACCGCAGCCAGGAGAGCCACTGCTTCTCATGCTCCGGCAAAAGCTGCCGCGGCGTGAACCCCGGCAGCACGCCTTCATAGGTCGTCAGATGCGGATCATGGGGATCGCGGTCGCGCGGATCGGGCGCCGTGTCGGTATAGCCAAACAGCGTCGGATCGTAGCCGGCACGGCGCGCCGCAAGCGCAACATTGTCGAAACGGGCATCCAGCGGCGAACCATTGCGGCAAACGCGATGGTTCATCTGATAAAGGCCGGTATAGAGCGTTGCCCGCGCCGGCGAGCAGGGCGCGGTACCGGCATAGTGGCGTCGAAAGAGTACGCCTTCCTTTGCCAGCGCATCGACATTGGGCGTCTTCACCCATTCATGCCCGACGGCGGAGAGGCAATCTCCCCGCCACTGGTCAGCCGAAATCAACAGAACGTTCGGGCGCTTGCCCCCAACACCAACCAAAGAGGAGGGTTCAGTGCTGGTTGGATTTGGCATGCCAATTCCATGCGGATTGGATGATCTCGGTCAGATCATATTGCGGCGACCAGCCGAGAATATCGCGGGCCTTATCGTTGTTGGCGACGAGCGTCGTCGAATCGCCTTCGCGGCGGCCGACATATTCGACCGGGAACGGCCGGTTCGACACCGTCTCGATCGTGCCGAGCAGCTCCTTCACGGTCGTACCCGTGCCCGTGCCGAGATTGAGTGCGACGGAATCGCCGCCATCAAGCAGATATTCCACGGCGCGGACATGCGCATCGGCAAGATCGAGCACATGGATGTAATCGCGGACGCAAGTGCCGTCACGCGTATCGTAATCGCTGCCGAAGACCTTGAAGCCCTGACGGCGGCCGAGGGCGGCATCGATGGCAAGCGGGATCGCATGGGTTTCCGGCGTATGCCACTCGCCGACGCGGCCCTCGAAATCGGCGCCGGCAGCATTGAAATAGCGCAGGATTACGGAGCGCAGGCCCTTGTACTGGTCGTAATCGGCGAGCGCCTGCTCGACGATATATTTCGTGCGGCCGTAAGGGTTGATCGGCACCTGCTGGTGGCTTTCGTCGAGCGGCACGCTCTGCGGCAGGCCATAGGTCGCGCAGGTGGACGAAAAGACGAAGGCTTTCACGCCGGCCGCCTGCGCCGCTGAAAGCAAGGTCAGTGTGCCGATGACGTTGTTTTCATAGAAGGAGACGGGATCCTTAACCGATTCGCCCACTTCGATGAGCGCGGCAAAATGCAGGATGGCGGCGGGCTTGTGCTTGGCCAGCACCTCGTCGAGGCGCGCCCGATCGCGGATATCGCCTTCCTCGGCCGGACCCCATTTGACGAACTCGCGATGACCGTTGGAGAAATTGTCGTAGACGACGGGCTTGAAACCCTTGTTCGCCAGATCCAGACATGTGTGCGAACCGATATATCCGGCTCCGCCGACCACAAGCACCGTTTCTCCTGCCATGACCATCCCTTCTTGACTCACAAGGATTTGCCGCTCCAGACGCGGCGGACCAGTTCGATCCGACGCGTACACTTAGAGAGCTGTAGCCGACTTGCAAGGCGGGAGAAAGGAGCAAGATTGGTAGTGTCAAGAATGGACGGAGACCAAGAAGCTAAGCCGGCTTTGCCTCTGCCTTGCCGGTATGCATAAGAATTCCGGCAAGCGCCAGAACCGGCGGCAGCAGGAAGCAAGCCATGCCGACAAACAGGAAAAGTGCTGCCGCCACGGCACAGCCGAGCGCAAAGCCGCCGACTGCAGCTCCCATGCGGGAAAGCCGCGCCTTCATCGCCGCCCTATCCCCCGGCTTGGCGCCACGCAGCAGATCGGCAATGTCGATCATGATCTGCGTCGTCGTGCCCGTCATCATGGTGGTCGGTGGCGTCGAACCGAGATGAATGCGGTGCGCCGTCGTCTGGATAGCCATGGCGGCGACAAGGATCATGCCGGTCAGGATGGCCTGCCAGCCATCGCCATCGGCAAACGGGCCGAAACGGAGGGCGAAGATTGCCGCAAACACAAGTAGCAGCAATTTCAGCGTCAGGATGATCTGCAACGTCGGCAGATTGCGCCGCGAGAGATCGCCGCCAATGAGACGGGCGAGGATGACGACGACGCAGAAGACCGGCAGCGCCAGAAGCTTGGCCAGCGCGCCCGAGGTTCCAAGCGCCAGGGAAGCGCCGAGCGTGACGAAATTGCCCGTCACATGCGCCGTGAACAGGCCATGCAGGGCCAGAAACCCGGCGGTATCCACATAGCCGCCATTGATACTCAGAAGGGTAGGCAGGCTCGGCTTCATCGCTTTCTTGCTCGCTTTTATCGTCTCCGATCATATCGCGCCGAATAGCTGCCGTTGTCGAGATGGTTGCGTGGCGGGAAACGAAACATCGCCGTGCAACGCCGATCGGACGGCGGCGGCATACTGCAGATCAAAGTTGCATCCACGTGCCCAACCGGTCGTCTGTCACAAAGACGGTGGGAGGCAGCGCTTCACGATTCCAGCAGTTTTCTCGCGTCTTGTGCACCTCCTCGTCCAAGACCGTCGGATAAGGGCCGCAGCAGGACTAGCGATTCAACTGGGTCGTCGTGGCTTGTTGGACACGTTGGATTTCGCAACCAACTGGGGCGCGGCCTCATAAGCACTGTTCATTTGCGCCGAAATTTCACCCAACTTTGCGTTTCATCGTGACCCTGGCTGAATTCCAATAGCGCAATTTCGTCAACGGCATTTTCGCGACAGAACGGATCAGCCTCAAATGCAAATCTGGGTCAAGGCATTCCGAAACTGGCAGACCTAAGCACGTTGCGGCATCTTCGTTGGTATCTTTGATTGAGAAATGGGCGGCGTTATACTAGATTTGCAAAAATAGTATAACGGAACTTCCGATGAACCGCCTCGACACCATGGCTCTGATAGAACTGGCGGCGTGCTTTTGCGCAATAAACTTCGGCGTGATCAGTTGCTTGGACTTTTTGATCTGAACCGAAAGCGCGGCCCGTCCGTGGCCGTGGCCGACACTAGGCTTCGATCCTACCCGAACGAACAGCCGCTTTTGGGCGACAGCTGATGCGCCGGCGCGAAAGGCACCCTCTATTCCACTAGCGCCCGACGCTCCTCCAAAACCCGCATTCAGGTCTGTCGCCATCTCGCCACTACTCATTACCAGCCGAACAACCCGCATCTTCGCTTCTGTTGGACGACCAAAAGGCGGCTCCACGACACGGACTCGGGTATAGCCTGGCGTTTTCCTTTCAAATCTTTGGACGTTCTCAGCGATCAATACCACGGGCACGGTTGATCGTTCGACTTTGGCGCTCAGCGATAATCTCTTCTGTCCTATCTGTAGCGACGGCACGCTGGACTGTGCGCAATTGGCCAAGGATGGATTTGAAGACCGGTTGCTGAGACCTTGAGACCATATTGGCAACATCGGTCTCGTTGCGCAAAATTGCGCCCGGTCCGAAGCGAGCATCAAGTGCCTTACTGACCACAGAAAATTCGTGTCGGACATCTGGTGACAAAGACCGGACCAATCGCGCCAGCTCGCGCGGGTTCTTCTCCGTCTCGGACGTGATGTGTCGCAGCTCAGTCTCGGCAATTCTCGTCAACGCTGGAATGGCTATTGCCATCCGTTCCCGCTCTATCATGACCACCGATTTTTCGGTCTCAAAAGCGCTCAAGTAATATCGACCAAGAGAGTGAATGTCGGCACTAACTGCGTTAACCGCCTGCAGTGCTTTCCTGCGCTCCCGGCCACCAGCGAGCAGCCTATCCATCGTTCTGGCGCTGCCGCGCAAATGGCCATAGGCCGTTGGCTCTGTGGCAACAGCACGTGCAATACGCTCAGGATCGATCTGCTTCAGCACCAGATCTTCGATCACCGCCACGGCGGCTGCGGGGTCGCGCCAGATCACGGATGCAGTCGCTATGAGTACAGCTCTTACCTGTTTGTAGTGCTCAGCCTCGATCACGCGCATCCGCGCCTCCTCATCGAGGCTTGCCTTGAATTTCGTGACCGCCGGCAACATTGCAGGAGATGTGGGTTGGGCGAGACGCGCCTCTTCTGCAAACGATCGGGTAAGGGAGTTCACTGCGGGTAATAGATCGGAAGCATCCGCCGTCGGAACGGGCAAGGGGTCTTTATCGTGGGTTGGGTGAATAGCAGTATTCCGCCCCGAAGTTTCGACTGCAACCCCGAAGGGCACGTTCGCCCGTTGCCAGAGCCGCGCCACATGATCACTTTGTACGCTGAGCCAATTGGATAGACGCTCAACCTGTGCCTCGACGGCGTGACCATACTCCGCGATAGTGTCGATGCCGCGCCGCCGTGCGAAGTCAAAAGCCACGGATCGATAAGACGCCTCGTTTTCGAAATCGAGCGTTGTCGTCTTTTCGCCGGGGCGCGACAGCCGTTCGACCAGTTGCGCAAAGAGCGTCGGAGGATGATGTTCGGCTGCAAACTGGTCCGCCCGATCCTTGGCCTTATCGGTTGAATATGCTGTCCAAATATTGCGGTCGACAACACGATCCTCAAAGTGCCTCGCGCCCGTTTCCTCATCAATAACCGGGACTTTGACGGTAACTTTTTCAGTTCCATCCTTGCGCAGGGTCACTGTATCGCCGACCCCGACGCCGGCCTCCTCAAGCGCCTTGGGCAGACTGACGCCCCAAAGGCGATGCGTGGTTCCGTCGTTCGTTCTGACGTCAACATAAGGAGAAGGACCATCGTCGTCCCGCTTGCGAAACTTCGCAAGCCCAGTTTCAATAAGCTCGCCCGTGATGCCAGCGGCATGTTCAACGCGTACCGGCTTGCCCCATTCGAACTTTGGCTGAAAATCTTCCCTTGCCGCATATAGATCGACACGCTCGCGATGACGCGTCATGGCAACATATGACAGGTGTCGGTCCATCATGCCTGTTGCCAGCACGAAAGCGCGGTCGAAGGTCGATCCTTGGGTCTTGTGAATCGTTGCGGCGTAGCCATGGTCGACATTGCGATAAGTGTCTTCGGAAAACATGACATCGCGACCACTGTCCAACCGAACAAAGAGAAATGGTTCCCCACCTCGACCCGCTATCGATATCACCGTTCCAAACATGCCGTTCTTGACATGCTGAACACTTAGGTGGGGGGCCTTGGGTTCGACGAACCGCGCATTTTCCAGGAAGATGATCCGGTCTCCCTCACGGAACTCACGTCTGCCGCGCTCTGTGCGAAACGACCTACCTTCCCCAAGCGCATCCTGTTGCAACATGACCGCACGGATCGCATCGTTGAGGCGTCTAACATCGCTATTGGTGTGGGCGAGAACCATCAACTCGTCACCCCGCAACTTACGACCGACGACCTGCGCCTTCGCAATGGCATCAAGGCGAGCGTTGGCCCAGTCGGAGACGATGCGTTGAACCGCATCATTGCGCGTGTCACTTTCGAGGACATGGCCATGGGCGCTATAGGCCCTCAAGGCTTCCTCAACATTTCCACGGGCAAACAGACCGGACGCCTCTCGCGCCCATTCGTGTCTCTGGCGGCGAACGCCGACCAATTCGGCAAAGCCGATGCGCTCGACGATGGCACGGAAGGCGGCCCCCGCCTGGATCGGCTGAAGCTGCATCGCGTCGCCGACAAGAACCGCTTTCGCACCGGCATCCTCGACGCGTTTGAGAAGACGCGCCATCTGTTGCGACGACACCATACCAGCTTCGTCCAGAACCAGCACGTCGCCCTTCTGCAGCAGGTCATAGTCGTTTTTCCAGGCAAGCTCCCAAGCGGCAATCGTACGTGAACGGATCCCGGAACTACCAGTCAATGCCTCCACCGCCTTGCCGGCGAGCGCTGCTCCGAGGACGCGCCTGCCGTCTCCTTCCCATACGAGACGTGCCACACTCAGCAATGTCGATTTGCCAGCACCCGCGATACCGACGACTGCGGCAATGCCGCTATCGGCCGTGATGTGCCGGACCGCATCGACCTGCTCGGCATCGAGGCGAATGGCCTTGTTTGGCGCTGCCTCAATCTCCCCTATGGCAGCATCAACTTGGGATGACGATATCGCGAAGCCACCGATGTTCGAAAGGTTGAATGCCGACCGCGCCATATGGAATTCGGTCCTAATCGTCGCGCGCGTAGTGAAGACCGCCGGCAGCTCGACCCCACCAGTTTCCGAACTCACCTGCTGCGGCCGCAGCATTACTAAGTCGTCTGACGCCATCAGTTTCGCGCGGATATTGGCAAAGACGATTGGATCATCAACGTGGCGGTGCAGGGCACGGGCGATCTCGGCTTCATCGAAAGTCGAACGCTCGTTGCTGAGTTGCCTAAGCAGTAGGGCGGGGTCGGCAGCGAGGCGATCCGCCGTCTCGTAACGCTGTGCCAATGCTGCAGGGGCGAAATAGACATCGGCACCCTTGCGTAGACGCGCTGTGCGGGCGGGACCGAGATGGCGCTGCCCCATTCCCCGCAACCCCTGCTCCTCATAAGAGCGGCCGTCTATGCGGATATCGTGACCGGCAAGTGCCAGATGGTGCGTTACCGTTTGAGCCCATGCAAGCTTCCACTCCTCCAGCGTTGCCTTGTTGCCTGCCCATGGATGGCGAATGATTTCTCCTTTCTGCCTGCGACGCGTTTTGTGGCGTAACGGCTCACCGCCGTCGTCAACGACAGCGACGCGCTTCAGCCCAAATCCCTCCGCTGTTAGTGGACGCAGCGTGGTGATAACGTGGACGTGCGGATTGCCCTTCTTGTCGTGATAGACCCAGTCTGCCACCATTCCGCGCGACACCAGGTTTTCACGAACGAAGTCGCGCACCAGGGCGATATTCTCCTTCCTGCTGAGCTCGTTTGGAAGCGCAAGGATGATCTCGCGGGCCAACTGTGCATTACGTTGGGTCTCGAAACGATCGACGGCATTCCAAAGCGCTTCGCTAGCGCCGGCAACCGATCGTCCGTCGATTAAAATTCGCAACCATGCCGGTGTATCATCAGGCAGAGCGAGTTCCTCATGGACGAGTTCGGCCGCGTCTGCGGAGTAGAGGAACCTAGTCCCCACCTGCTCATCCATCATCTTGGTACGATGACGATAGGCGGCAGCCGAGACAATGTTCTGTCCCGCTCCGCGGCTGATTATTTTCGCTCTCAAAAACATAATAGCCATATTTGACTCTATATTTTCAGGCACATCCGCATCGCGGATAGCGAGATATTTAGCGGCAATTCCTTCGGAAAATCCGCAATTTTCCAAGGCGAATTCCACTTTCCTATATTATTGCAGCTGATTTGACTACATTATTTAATGTAGTATAAAAGATGCCAACAGACTCGGCTCTGATGAAAGGAAGGACAGATATGCGTGCAAGAACCACGGTTTCCGAGATCGACACACAGATCGAGCTGCTCAGAGAGAAACGAAAGACCATGGTCGCCAAGGCCAATGACCGTTTCGCTAGCGCGGCACGGAGGGCAGGTCTCGCCGAACTGGACATTTCCGACGCCGAGCTCAATGAGATTCTCGTCGAAATCACAGCGCGATTTCGCGACGGCGAAAAAAGGACAGCGGGCGAATCCGCTTAAGAGGCTGGATCAGCGGATTATGCTTCTCGAACGAAGGCGGCAGCGCGATATGACAAACCATCGCAAGCGCGAATCGCGCGAAAAGATGATCTTCGACGGATTGATCATCAAGGCTGGCTTGAGAAAAGCCGATCGCGCGTTCCTGCTCGGCGCCTTGATCGAGGCCAGCCGGATCCCGCCAGATACTGCGCAGTACCGCGAGCTTCACAAGATTGGTATGGAAGCGTTCCGAGCCGATGCACGCATGAATAATTCGGAGAGCAAGGATCTAGATGTTTGACCCAGGCTTTGATCCCGCCGACGATACCCCCTCTGACACGTTCATCTTTACATCGAGGCCTTCAGCGTCACGGAATTTCGCGATTACCAACGTCGAAGGCGACAAGGAGCGAACAAAGAAGCGGCTGCGTAGGGATGTTGCTCGTCTCCTGCAATTTATACATTGCGTAACTAAACTACGACTGAATGATCGATCCGTGGGAGCCGTTTGACGGACAGATCTCATCAATAATCGTGGCCAAGAATTGCCACTAGCCACTTCTCCGCGTCAGAACCTGACCAAACAGCGGGGCGGGAGTGGGCCCTCTTGCGAAACGACCGATTTATGCGGCTTTGGCTATCAAAGCCTCCTGATGTGCATTTGGCGGACACGATGGATTTTAATGCCTACCCTTGTCGCAAGGCGCGCTCGATGGCTCTCGGCTTTGATCGTAAAACACTTTGAGCGCCGCTTGTAAGCCGAAAGATATGTCGATAAATTTGCATTTCATCGACATAATTTGCCAATGTGTCGACGCCATCGACATATTACCCGCTGTGCGTCAATGAAATGAGGAATCATCGACATGACGTTTCGACCTGACCGCCCTTACAACGATCTTCCCGTGTTGCCCCCGCGTTCAGACGTTGAAACGAAGGAAATACTCAAGGCCTGCATCGCTGCTCGGACCGCTCTCGCGGAATTACGGGTGTCGGGACAGCTTATTCCCAACCAGTCGATCCTGATTAACTCGATCCCGCTACTCGAGGCGCAAGCAAGCTCCGAAATCGAGAACATCGTCACCACGACAGACAGGCTCTTCCGTTTTGCAAACGAAACCGGCAATCACGCCGATCCCGCGACAAAGGAAGCGCTCCGTTATCGCACGGCTCTCAGCGAAGGATTTCAATCGCTCCGGAACCGGCCGGTCTCGACATCTACAGCAGTTGCCGTCTGCCGAACGATCAAGGGCATCGATCTCGACATTCGCTCAACGCCAGGCACGGCACTGATGAATGAGGCTACTGGCACGGTCATCTACACCCCGCCGGAAGGTCAGGAATTGCTCCGGAGCAAGCTTGCCAACTGGGAACGCTACATCCACGAGGCCGAAGATATCGATCCGTTGATCCGCCTTGCGGTAATGCACTACCAGTTCGAAGCCATTCACCCATTTGCTGATGGCAATGGCCGCACCGGACGCGTTTTGAACCTCCTCTATCTCGTCGACAAAGGACTACTCGACATTCCAGTGCTCTACCTTAGCCGCTACATCATTGGCAATAAGAGAGCTTATTATGACCGGCTAGTGGCCGTGACAACGGAAGGCGCCTGGGAGGGCTGGATACTCTATATGCTGGAAGTAGTTCGCGACACAGCGGAATGGTCGACAGCTCGCATTCGTGCTATTCGCGATCTTCTCAACGAGACGGCAGAAAGCATTCGGCGGGATATACCGAGGATTTATTCGCGAGAACTCGCAGAAGTAATCTTTGTGAACCCTTATTGCCGGATCGGCGACCTCGTTGAGGCGCAGATCGCCAAGCGGCAATCCGCATCAGTCTATCTTAAGCTTCTTGTCGAAGCCGGCCTACTCCAAGAAATCAAAGCCGGACGAGAAAATCTCTATATCAATCTGGCGTTACTCACCCTCCTCCGTGATCAAGCCATAGCGCGGCATGATCAATGAGGCACAGGAACGGCAAGTTTCCCCTCATCGGCTATCTAGTGTTTCCACAGGAGAGCAGACAACGGATGCCCAAGAAGTTGAACTGCGCTCGGTCGGCTGCGACATCATTGTTCAAGAACAGGGTTCAGTCCAATCCCTTACCCGGGCTGCACTATCCTGGCAAAGCGCCTGCGCAACGTTGATACCGGAGACGCGCTCGTTGCCGTACGCCTCGATCGTTCGGCTCGTTCGCTGAGCCATCTATTCGAGGTCATCGAGGATCTCTCGGTCAGAGGGGCGCATTTCCGATTGCTACAAGATCCGATCGACAGCTCTATAACGCAGCGCATGTTCTCGCGCCAAGTGCTTGGCGGCGTTGCACAGCTCGAACGCGCGCTGATCTCCGAACGAGCAAAAGGCATCAAGGCCGCAAGAACAACGGGCGGACTTCCAGTCGACGCCGCCTCCGAGAAAGAACCCCGGAGGCCTTAGCGAAAATGACCGCGGTGCGGAAAGCGGCTTGCGCCGATCGCATCGAAGCTTCCGCCAGCCAATGGCTTTCTTCGGACGAATCGTCGAAGTTACCTCGCGAGCGTAGCTATTAGATATGGTCATTGTCCTGTATTTATTGCGAAAAAATGCCATCAATAACGCTGACTTTGCTATTTTGTAAGCGTTAGAATCGATCCGGACAGCTGGAAACCTGCCTCATGCAATCTTACTCGCCGCGCTCGCTCTCAAGCCGTGCAATCTCGTCGGATACTTCCGTAATCCGTTGCCGGAGCTCCGCTTCGGTACCGTCGTCCACCTCGCCGTCGCCGAAACAATAGCGGGCTATATGCAGCTCGAGCTTGGCTTCAAGCTCTTCGCGCTGGGTGCGTAGATGTTTGAGATAGCTGTTTCGCATTGCGAACCACGCTTTCCGAGAAAATTAGGTCTCACCCAAGTAAATGGGGTCGAAACCAGAAAGTTTCGATAGGCATCCTATGCGTCTCCGCCAAAGCTGGGGCGCAACATGCGACAGGGCTGCACTTCCGGGCCATTGCAAAGCAGCTGACCGCTCATCACATTCATGCGAGTCGCATCTGAAATGATCCTGAAGGCGAATATTAGGCGCTGACATCCGCTTCGGATTTAGGCTAATTCAGGCGGAGTGTTCGAGGTATGTTGTGTTGAACGAAAAAATTGCCGTTATCGGCCTCGGCTACGTGGGCCTGCCTGTCGCGATTGCGCTTGCCGAAAAATTCCATGATGTGGTCGGCTTCGACATCAAGGCCTCCCGTGTCGCCACGCTGAAGGCCGGCGAGGACGATACACGGGAGATTTCTGCCGAGAGGCTACGGTCGAGCGGGCTGCGCGTCAGCAGCGAGATCGAGGATCTCAGGGATCGCGATATCTTCATCGTCGCCGTGCCGACGCCGATCGACCGGAATCGGCAGCCCGATCTGCGGCCGATGATTTCAGCCTCACGCACGGTCGGCAAGGTTTTGCGTGAAGGTTCGATCGTCGTCTACGAATCGACCGTCTATCCAGGTGTCACCGAAGACGTCTGCGGCCCGGTACTGGCCGAAGTCTCCGGCCTGCGCCAGGGCGAGGATTTCCATGTCGGCTACTCGCCCGAGCGCATCAACCCCGGCGACAAGGAACATACATTCGAGCGCATCGTGAAGGTGGTCGCCGGCGACGACGAGGAAACGCTGGAAAGGATCGCCGCCATCTACGGCGCCGTGGTTGAGGCCGGCATCCACCGCGCCCCCAGCATCAAGGTGGCCGAGGCCGCCAAGGTGATCGAGAACACCCAGCGCGACCTGAACATTGCACTGATGAACGAGCTTTCGATCATTTTCGAGAAGATGGATATCCGCACGGCCGATGTGCTGAAGGCGGCCGGTACGAAGTGGAATTTCCTGCCCTTCACTCCCGGCCTGGTCGGCGGCCACTGCATCGGCGTCGATCCCTATTATCTGACCGCGAAGGCCGAAGAGCTCGGCTACCACCCGGAAGTCATCCTGTCGGGCCGGCGTATCAACGACGGCATGGGCGCCTTCATCGCCCAGAAGCTCATCAAGATGCTGGTCGCGGCGAAAAAGCCGATCAATGGTGCCCGGATCGGCATATTCGGCCTGACCTTCAAGGAAAACGTACCCGATCTGCGCAACAGCCGCGTGCCCGATATTATCAGTGAACTGCGTCAGTTCGGCCTGGAACCGCTGGTCCACGACCCGATGGCGAGCCATTCGGAAGCTGAAGAAGAATATGGCATCAAGCTCAAGGAGTTGCAGGATTTCGGCAAGCTTGACGCCCTCGTCCTTGCCGTTCCCCACAAATCCTATCTGGCCGAGGGTGCCGGCAAGATCCTCGATCTCTTGAGTGAGAACGGCGTCGTCGTCGACGTGAAGGCCGCTCTCGATCGGAGCAACTCTTTGCTGGAAGGCCATTCCGTCTGGAGTCTCTAAGGCTGAAAGGCTGGCTTAGCGCGCCTTCGCCCCTGCACCGGCGACCGTCGTCGCCAACCCCTCTTCGACTGAATAGGGCGGCGACCAGCCGGTAACCGCCCTCGTCTCGCCGATATCGACCTGAAGCGAGCCAAGCAGCCGCTGCGCGGCGGCTCGACGCCCCAAAAGCGCGGCAAGTCCCTCCAGCAACGCTGGCGGCACCGGCAGCATCCAAGCCTTGCGCCCGGCAGCCAAGGATAGTTTGGCGATCAGTTGGCCGATCGAAAGATCTTCACCGTCGCTGACCAGAAACACACGATTTCCAACGGCCGGATGGCGAGCGCTGAGCAACATGAAGTCGACGAGATTGCCGACGAAGATCAGCGACCTGCGGTTTCGAACCGCCCCGAACGGCCAGGGAAATGGCCGGGCGGCCCATTTCATCAGGCTTGCGAAATTCGCCTTCACCCCTGGGCCGTAGACGAGCGGCGGCCGGATGATGACGACCTCCATACCCGTTTCCGCTGATATCGCAAGCAGGGCCTTCTCCGCCTCGAGCTTCGAGCGGCCATAGGCATCTTCCGGATGCGGCGCGTCCGAAGCGCTGAAGGGCTCTCCCGCCGCCGTCCCCTCGCCGTTGACCTTGATCGAGCTTAAAAAGATGAAGCGTTTCACGCCCGCGCCCGCTGCCTGCCGCGCCAGATTGGCCGTTGCATCGACATTGACGGCGCGAAACGCGGCTAGCGGATCGGCAGCACTCTCATTCATGACATGGACGCGGGCTGCCAGATGCATGACGGTATCGACACCGGCAAGCGCTCCGGTCCAATCGGTATCGCCATTAGCTGCCCCGATGACGGCGAAGCCTGGGCGGGAGTTGCGACTGACCGGCCGATAATCCATCCGCCGGCGGGAAAGCTCCGCGCATAGAGCCTGTCCGACAAAACCCGTCGCACCCGTCACCAGGATCATGCCTACGCTGCCTCCGCTTTTGCGCACCATTATTAGCTGAGACATGCTTTGCACAGGATATTCGCTCGGAACAAGGGCGGGGAATCTTGCCGCGGATGGTTGTGCTTAAAATCGCGATATGAGATGCACAGGGCAATGACGACCTTCATTACCCTTACAACACAGGGCGATGCAACGATAAGAGATGATGCTTTATACGATCGCCAAGCGCCTTTTCGATTTTCTCGCCGCTTTTGCGGCGGCCATCGTCTTTTTCATTCCGATCCTGATCGTCGCACTCGCAGTACGACTGACGTCGCGCGGCCCGATCCTCTATTGGTCGGATCGCGTCGGCCGCAAAAACAAGATCTTCCGCATGCCGAAATTTCGCAGCATGCGCACCGACACGCCTGCGGTCGCAACCCATCTGCTGAAGGACCCCAAGATTTATCTGACGCCCATTGGCTCCTTTCTGCGCAAATCCAGCCTCGACGAACTGCCGCAGCTCTGGTGCATCCTCAAAGGCGAGATGAGCATCGTTGGCCCGCGACCTGCCCTTTTCAATCAGCACGACCTCATAGCCCTGCGCACTGAGCGCGGCGTCGACGCTTTGCTGCCGGGCTTGACCGGCTGGGCGCAGGTCAACGGCCGCGACGAACTGCCGATCCCCGAGAAGGTGGCCCTGGACGAAGACTATCTGCGCCGGCGCTCCTTTCTTTTCGATCTCAAGGTGATTTTCCTGACAGCCTTGAAAGTGGTCCGGCGCGACGGAGTTGCCCATTAACAAGCATCCGGCGAAATCGACATCATTGATGCACCGGCATCGGAAAATGCCGCATTCCTGCCCCTTTGCAACCATAGGGGCGGTCATGGGGGCGAGAAATGCCGGATGATGAACCGACTCTAGACGAAGGCGGACCACATTGGACGACTCGCGCATGAACAAACCGCATGCTGATCTCGCAGCTGAGCCGATCGGCGTCACAAAGGCCTCAAGCAGCATGGCAAAGCCGGTCGCCATCATCGGTGGCCTGCTCTGGCTACTCGTCGCCTCCCCGACCGTGGTCGAAAGCGATGCCTATCGCTATGCCACCGCGCTTCTCTCTCTGATCGCCCTCTATTATTATATCAAGGCACCGATACGGCCGCGCACGGACTGGATCGGCTGGCTGTGCATGGGCTGGGCCTTCTATGTCATGGCCCGGTTCTTCATCACCTTCTGGCTGACGCCGCAGCACGATATCGGCGCCTCGGACTGGCTCTATGCCTTCCCCTTCTTCTTCCCCATCATGGGCGTCGCTTTCCTGCTTTATGAAGAGCTGATGGAGAAGATCGTCGCGGCCTATTTTGCCGTGGTCCTCATCATGCTGGTCGCCACGCAGCATCTGCGTGAGGTCTTTGCCGGCGAGACCATCCGCCCGCTGATCATGAACAATCAGATCCATGGCGCCGTCGCCTGCGGCATGATCGTGATCTTCACCCTGTTCTGGCTATTGCACTACCTGACGGACAAATCAAGCGATCGCCGGATCGCGCGCTTCGCCTATATCGTCTCGCCCTTCATCTTCGCGCTCTGTTTCATCGCCATATACGGCGCCAAATCGAAAGGCGTCTGGCTGGCGCTCGGCATCACCCTGCCGCTGCTGGCTCTGATTACGCTGACCTATCTGCGCCTGAAGAGCGGCGTCATCGCCATCATTGCCGTTGCGGCCCTTTTGATCGCCGGCATCTATGGTGTCAGGCACAATCTCGACAAGACGGCAGGACCGACCGTATCGGCGGCCATTTCCATGGTGGAGAATGTAGCCAACGGCCATGAGATGGGCGGCGTGGTCTCCAATACCATCAGCTCGACCAACACCCCAGTATCAATGGACGAGCGCCTGCAGCTCTGGTCGAACAGCTGGGAGGTCTTTTCCTCCGCACCGATCTTCGGCTGGGGCAACAAATGGCTCGAGCGCTGGGCCGAAACCCGCTATTCCCATATCCAGTACACGCTGCTGCACAACGGATACCTGGAAATCCTGGTGCGCTACGGCCTATTCGGCGCGGCAATCATGGGCTTCATGCTCGCCACCTTCATCCGCGCTGTCTGGCGCGCCCGCAAGGCCGGCATCATCCCGCGCGCCGCATGGCACGCCTACATCGCCTGCCTTTTCTTTTTCTCATTGACGCTCCTCAGTAACTCCAACAACCGCCTAGCGATCGGCGAAAGCCTGGCCTTCGCAAGCTCCGCCTTCGCCTGCTGGTGCCATATGCGCCTGAAGGGGGAGTATTTGACGACGCCGAAGGTCGAGAGGAAGGAAGCGGCCGTGAGAGCGTGAGCATGATAGTTGCACGAACGCTTCGGGTAGCTGGTTGGCATAGTGCACAGGCCGCCGTGACCGATCCGTGAGCGCCTCCAACCCGTCTTCCTTGTAGCGATTGAAGATCTTGTAGTCGGTCTTACGCGAGATCCCGAACTCCCGGCACACATAGCTCATGCCTTCGCCCTACAGCTACCAAGATTCGGCTCGCAAGCACCGCGGCAGACGATATTTACGTCAGCGTACACATCCAGATATGGTTGATATTTCCGGACCCGCGGCTATCAAAGGCGCGCTTTGAGCGCTTTACGGCGGACCGAGCCGGAGCGGCCAATGATTCCTCTCTGTCGGCCGTTCCGTTACCCTATGTCGCGCTGATCGACTTAAGCTCGGCGCTTCCCACAACCGCCTTCTGAATCAAAAACAGCGTCGATGTCTGTCCTTCCCCTTTTAGTGGGTAACTTGATGTGCACATGGCGCAACCGCTAAGCCATAAGCGCCACCCGGAGGTCGGCTTTGAATACAGAGGTGTCGGGACTCAGATCGCTCGGCTGACCAAACGGCACATTGCGGCGGATATCAATTCGAACGCAACTCCCGCCGTCGACCAGAACTGGAGATCGCCTTTTGAGCATCATTTTCGATCCAGATCGCCTGAACGACGACCAATGGGAGCTCCTCCGGCACCGTGGATCTCCCCTGGTGCCACAAGCAACCTTTCCGCATCCTGTCGCGATACGGCAAAGCCGTGCAGGCGAGCACGCTGTCTGTTCTCAATGGCTGGACGGGCGGCCTCTGACGCGGCCTCAAGATCGCGACAGGTCATCGCAGACACACCGCGCGACGTCCGCAAGAACAGCTTCCTGGGATTTTATCGATCCTGGGGCTAGGCCGCAACGATGATTGGCGGACGATGCGGCGGCCAGATGACCCCGATATCAGGCGGCGGATGGCGCAATGACGATTGCGATGCCTCACAGCGCAACCATCAGCGTTTTCCCGTCATTCAAACATCAGCTCGCAAAGGGCGCGATTTACGCAAGCTTTTCCGTTCGAATAGCGAACCACGACAGTGTCGGATCCATGCTTGCGAATTCCGAATGCGATCTGGCGCTGGCCACGAGCCATCCGAAAGTACGCCAATCGCTGGAATTCTCGGCATTGCGATCAATAGAAGTTGCAAAGGAGAGGCTGGTTATCGTGTCGTCCGCCGAATGGGACGATCGCAAGCCGGCGCCACTTCATGTTTCAGATCGCCGAACCTACATCGGCCAGATCTGGCAGAGGTGCCGGATTTCGATGCCATCGACGGTCGAGCTGGAACACGATATGGCGGCGGATATCAGGAACTACTGCCTAGCCGGCGAAGGACGTGGCGTGGTGCCCCTAAGCCTTGTTGAAGCAGACACAAGCTCTGGCAGGCTGCGGAATCTACCGTCGGATCCGAACTTGGCATACACGTTCCTGCTTTACTGTGCGCCAAAAGCCAGCATGCAAGCGAAGAGGATATGGTCTTCCGCAGCGTCGATCTTCGGCGCGACCTAAACTCAGTCCTCGCCCTGTCTTTCTGCTGTCCCAAAGCGGATGTAGAGCGAAGCTTTCGGGGTGCACACCGTGCACAGTCGCTGGCCAGCTGTCCTCAATCGGACGAGGTGGTTACTGCGAGTAGCTGTTGAGTGGTGAAAGGAAATAAAGCTCGACGTCGAGAAACGCCGTCGTGCGTTGCACCCGTCTTGACGACCAGTTGGCAACCTTGTTCAATTTGGCAATGTTCAAAGCCGCAAATGCCGTGCAGATCAGAGTTTCCATCGACGAGATCCAGCCTGATGTCTGGCGTCGTCTGGTTCTGCCGGTTCATTGGAACCTGGAACAGCTGCATCTCGGAATTCAGGCAGCCTTCAACTGGTGGAACTATCATCTCTATGAGTTCCGGATCGGCGGTCTCAGGTATGGAGATGTTGAGATCCTTGAAGAAGACGCGACCGACGACGACCCTCGGGTCTTCGATCACAGGGAGGTGCGCTTGCTCGACTTCGAGCAAGGCGCTGTCTTCAGCTACCACTATGATTTTGGGGACGGCTGGCGGCATACCGTTTCGGTAGAGGACTTCTTGACACTCGCCACCACTCCAAAGCACGGAAGCTGCGTCGCCGGCGAAAGGGCGCGACCGCCGGAAGATGTGGGCGGCGTGACAGGATATGAGCGGTTTTTAGAAATTATTGCCGATCCGGAGGACCCCGAATATGCGGAAACTATTCGGTGGTGCGGCGGCTACTTCGATCCCGAATGGTTCGACCTTTCGACCGCGGATAAAGATCTCCGCAATGCTCTACGCTTGAACGTCAAACGGCGTCTATACCAACCGAAGCCGAAAGCTAGCTCGAAGAAATGAATATAGACGGCTTGCGGTTGGTAGCTCTTGAATGGATAGGAACCGTCGATCCGGCCGCCCAATTTGCAATTGTGATGCGCAAAGGTTTGAACACTTTAGCTTCGACCGCAGGTCAAAGCATCTGAATATTCTGCGGGCGGCAGCGCAGATCGCAAAACCTGCATCGCCAGCGCGTTTTCGATTGCGGCTCCGGAAGCGGTATTGTCGAACACGCACCAGCCGTCCGGCGCCAAAAGTTTCGAGAACGATCCGATCTCCTCATCTGTGTAGCTCGAGTAGTAGATTTTTGGTTTGCCGTGCAGACGAACGTATCGAGGCGCCGTGTCGAAATCCTCCGCCGGCCACACCGACGCAGGATCGGCGAGCACCCGGTCTATCGCAAAGGTTTTGATCAGATCCAATGCCTCGGCCGATACCCAGCTCTTATGCCTTACCTCAAGGACAATCGGTCCTTCATCGGCGTTCCGCATCGCCTTAAACGTCGTCTCGAACACATCGGCATCGAACGCGAGCGACGGTGGTAGCTGGCAGAGCAGCGGACCGCGCTTTTCCCCAAGGGGCGCGATCTCCTCGACAAATGTTTGGAACGGCTGGGCGATGCCTTTCATCGCTCGAGTGTGGGTAATCTCTTTGGGGATCTTTACCGCAAACCGGAAGTTCTCGGGAACGGTTTCGGCCCAGCGTGCGAAAGTTGATGTTTTATGATAACGGTAAAAGGTGGAATTGATCTCGACGCCATCGAAAACCGAAGCGTATCGAGTCAATCCACTTCCCTCCTGTGCAAACCGGCCGGCCACCTTTTTTGGAATGGACCAAGCCGCAGTGGCAATGATCGGCAAATCGACTTCCTCCGAGCTTTTCGGCGTTCGAACGAAACGGAGGAGCCAATGGCAAAGTTCCGGCCGCCATTGGGCAACGTCAGGGTAGAATGCAGTGTTATACCTCGACCTAGCTACGGCGCTGACCGTTGCTCAGGAATCCAAACAAGAGATATCTGGAACCCAGCAGATTATGTCAGGCTGTACGATGCTCCACTATCAACGGCCGATGTGAGGGCGCAAAGCAATCGTCCCTCGCTCGGTTGCGACTCCATTCGCTTAAAACGACAACCCATAGCCCAAAAATGGAATCTGTTGATGTGAAGGGAATCGAACCCCGCGACCAGAATGGTGTGAGCGCCTGGGTCCGTTTGCGCTGGAATTGGGCACAGGGCGAGAAACAGATATGAATCCAGTCCCTCGTATGGACAAAATTCGTCCATACGTATATACAGCGGTTGTCATGACAACAAGGCCGTCACATGCTCAGTATCCGAGATCAGGAAGTTCGCACCCTAGCGGAAATCGTCATGCGCAAACGTGGCGCCTCCAACCTGACCGCCGCTATCAAGCTTGCGTTGCAGCACGAGATTGAGCGGGCTGACGAAGCTGTGCCCTTGAAACAGCACGTCGCAGAGATTCGTGCCCGGGCGCTCGCCAAGGCAAAACTCCCGCCGACCGCGCCCTTGACCAAAGAGGAACGCGACGCACTCTGGGGCCAATGATGTTCATCGAGACCTCGGCATTCGTCACCATCCTTGCGGCAGAACCGGAGGCCGACTTATACCTAGCCGCAGTCGACGGCGCCGTACGCCGACAAACCGGCGCGCATGTTCGGCTTGAGGCAACCATCAACCTGGCGCGTATTCTTGGGCTAGAGATCCTTGATGCCCAAGAGATGTTCGACGCCTTTCTTCAAGCGGCCAAAATTACCGTGGTTCCAATCACCGATGCGATCGCTCGGCGCGCAGTGGAAGCTTTTGCCGTATACGGCAAAGGAAAGGGTCACCCAGCCCAACTCAATTTCGCCGACTGCCTATCCTATGCCTGTGCGCACAGTCACAACATACCGATCCTGTTCAAAGGTCATGATTTTACAGAAACAGATCTCAAGAGCGCTTTGCCCGACGCGAGCTGAGCCGCTTCCATCGAGCAACCGGTCAACCAAGACCGAGTGGAAGTGTCCGGGAGCCGCAGCGCCGCCAACATTCGCTACAACACCTACGCCCGAAAGGGTCGGAGCCTTTCATATTGAGCCGTCTTTATGAAATACTGAATGGCATGCTTTTGACGGAGAACGTGGCTCCTGAAGAGATCAGAACTCGCGACCCTGATATTGCAAAATTCCGTCTAAGGAACATTCATAGGCGAGCGAATAGCTTAGTCGGGCTGAAATGAGTGATTTGCTGCCGTAGGCAGATTGGCTGCTATCAGCCAAGCCAGCGATATGGCTCCTCTTCAACTGCCGACCGTCTACTGAGATGGTCTTCAGAAGGACCTTCCACCGGTGAGCCCTTATACAAAACATGGTCAAGAATTGTTTGTAACTTTTCCCGAAAGCACAGGCTACTAGCGCCGCGGAACGCCTCGTGCCGACCCGGCTCGGATTGCGGCCGCGGCCTCAGCCGCGATGCGCGACATGAATTTGCGAGAAAACTGCCCAAGAGGCTTCGGATCCTCGATCGCCCAAGACGTGGCTAAGTCATCGGTGTTGAACTCGTCGACAATGACCCAGGCGGGGGTGTAGAGCTTCGCACGTCGGGCTTCCGTTTCGGGTATTTGGACGGCGTGAGCGCCGGCCGTAGGCGGCTGGCTGGTAATCGGGAACAGCAGTGGTTTCGGCTTTCCATCCCTACTGGCGAGGATCAGCATCACGCAGGTCGGCCGAGCCTTGCGGCCGCTTTCTTCCCCACGCTCATGTTGACGGGCCCAGAGATAGGAGTAAAGGATGATGTCCCCGTGCCGGTTATCAGTCATCACGACTGCCATCGCGCGCGACCGCGTCGAGGCCAGCCAGGATTTCGTCACGCTCGGCGCCGACGAGATCCTCAACCCGCTGCGCCCGCTGAGCGGTGCTGGCGGTCAGACGATCAAATTGTTCGGCCGTGAGCAGCACGAATTTGCGCTTACCGCGCTTGGTAATATCGACCGGACCGCGAAACGCTGCTTCAACGACCTCACCGGAACGGTTTCCAAGATCGGTTAAGGAAAAGCTGGCCATATCTGATCTCCTTGCTATTCAGCTAAAATAGATGGATTAGCTGTTTTCGACAAGTCGCAAAGCACCCGAGAGAAGGGTGACAGTTCATACCGGAGACATGGGTTACACTTTTTGCCTTTGCGAGGAGAGCGAAGGCTTGGCAGGAGTGCAACCGTATGGACGAGCGTCTCAAATTTGTTGCGCGGGTCTTGGATGGCGAGAAGATAGTGGCGCTGTGCCGCCCCCCCTTACCGCCTGAACCGTCGATCGACGTGTTGGCCCTGCTGAAAAGGCTGAGCCTAGCCGAGCGGGCCGTTGGGCGCGCCATCCTCATTCGATAGGCGGATGTCGAAGGCGTCGCGAACCACAGCTTCCGCTGACTTTACCTCCTCGTCCGTCATCTTTTCGAATTCACGACTGCGCCGCTTCTTGGAAAGCGCACCCTCGTTCTGACGGATGAAATTGATGAGACTTGAGATCATCGCGTCCGGCATCTCAAGGAAATCCTGAATGCGTCCCTTCGCTTCATCGAAGCGCGCGAGGTGATCGATCTCATTTGGCAGATCATGCCTGATCGTCTGTATGACGCAAGCATAGAGAAATTCCGTCAACTCCGTGTAATCCCCGAACCTATAGAGATCGGCGGTGTCGTTGACGACACGCACGTTTTTCTCCGGTGTCGGCACCCATTCGATAAAGGGCAACAGCGGTCCGGTGTAACCGCGCAGGCGCGCGCCATACTCCTCCTGGCGTTCAAGAAGTACGGAAGAAATGGGAAAGATCATGCCGGCGGGCGTATATCCGCGCTCAGACAGAACATGGTGTATGAGATACCGATGCAGGCGACCGTTTCCGTCTTCGAAGGGATGGACGAAGACGAAGGCGAAGGCCATGACCGAGGCTTGAAGTACGGCATCGATCCCACTCTCCGCCATCCTGCTTCCTGCGGCTATGATCCCTGCGAGAAGATCGGTAATGTCTTCGTGCCGAGCTGAAACGAATTCGGGGAGAGGATCGTCGTTCCAGTCGCGATCGCCAATAAAGCCGCCGGCGTCTCGCAGCCCGCGCTTGATGAACCGGTTCTCCTCGATGACAATATGCTGGAGGCGCACGAGTTCGTCCACTGTGATCGGCCGCTTTCCCGCTTGGGCAACAGCCCTCATCCAACGCTCGAGGCGGCTTCGCGGTGGGCGTTCGCCTTCGATCTGGTAGGATGCCTGGCTATCCGACAGGAGCAAAAAGCTTGCCGCGCGCGTAACGATCCCCTTCCCGATCTTTCTGATGAGCTCTTTGGCTTCAGCATCCCAGCGGTGGGCGACCGTGTCGACGAGATATTCGGTGCGCCTTAATACGGGGCAGAATGTGGGTGTGCCGAGAAGATTGTCTCGCACGCGGTGGCGAGATGAATTCATAGGAGTCGATGTAAAGTAGCTCGCGGTGTCAAGCGCTTCAACATAGTTCCCCCGTTCGGCGTCCGGAATGTCAAGGCGTGTACCGGTCAACCATTCATAGAAGAACCAGATCCGACGCGTCATGCTGCTCGTCGGTTCGGCTTCGATCAGCGCTGCGATCTCACTTGCCGGGGCGATGTGAAATAGCTTTTTTAGGATCAACAGATCGATCGTCTCGTGCCTCAGTGCGAAAGACAGATGTCCAAGCAAGCTGTCCTCTGGAGCGAAGCGCTTGTCGAAGATCGTCCAATCTTCATGTGCTCTCCTCGAGCCATAGACGAAGCCCTTCGCGACGCACGAGGGGCGACGAACGGGGGCTGCAATCCCGTATTTCTGGATGAGAGCTGCATACCCAACGGGAACCGTATCCGTTGGCACGATACGCTCTTGGAAGACCGCCGGATTTGCGGGATTGGCTGTCATGCCGACTTCCTTCCTCATCGAAAAACAAGTTACATCATCGAAGGATGATTATTTTCGAGGCATAATATCGAAAATCGCTTACATCGGAAATCAATTATCCTTATCGAAAAACGCTTAGATTCGAACAATCATATCGAAAATTGATTATACCGGATATGAGCCTCATCGAAACCGCAAGTTTCGCATCGAAAATCGATTAGTAACTGAGGTCGATATAGAAAACCAATTAGAATCCTCAGCGACTGACGACCTCGGCTTTTCGCTCAACAACGCACTAAGAGAGTCATTGCCAAGTTGATGCTGCTGCGACCAACCGGCTCGCCACTGCGAAGTTCAAGTATTTGTCAATGCTCTCTATTTTCGTCGCATAATCCGCGGGCAACTACGAGGCCGTGCGACGAAAGATGGCATGCGGCCCTGGAGAGCGCTCACGTACCCCGAATTTCGCATGCACATCAGCCATTTTCCGGCCCAGTTTTCCGATGAACGAGGCCGTTCGCCCGAAGCCGAGGATTGCATGACGGCGAAACGGAATGGGGCCGCCCCGATCACGGCTTAAAATAAATCTCGCTCACCCGAAACTGCCCATCGATCCGCTTGCACTGGACAATGATATCGATCGCGACCTTCAGCAAACTACGAACATCGCCACGCTCAAGGTCACGACCTCCTTCCGACTCTTTTACGAGCAACGTCAGTTGCTCAAATGCTAGCACCGCAGAATCGGCATGCACCGTTGTGATCGACCCAGGGTGTCCTGAATTGACATTACGGATGTAGTAGAAGGCCGAGCCGTCGCGCAGCTCCTGTAGAAGAATGCGATCGGGTCGCATCCTGAGGCACGATTCGAGCAGATCTTTTGCACTGATTTTCGCCAGCCCCTGTTCTCCTTTCGAATAGAAAAGCCTGACGTGATTAGGCTGCGTGATCACCAGCTCCGGCGTATCCTCGATCGAGATTATCCGCTCATGCTCCGGGATATGCCGGATCAATGCCTTCGACAGGGTTGTCTTGCCGGATCCGGTCGCGCCTGAGATGATAATGTTTTTGCGCGCAAGAACCGCCGCACGTAAAAACGTCGCGTAATTGCCTGCCTTAAGGATCTTGTCCAACCTCGTATCCGAGGATTCGACATCACGGTTCGGCGAGGAGACATTGGAAAATAATCCCCCCCTTTCGAGATCAACCAACGTCAGCGTCACCGACGGCGGCTTTCGGATCGTGATGCTGACCGTGCCCTTTCTCGTTGCCGGCGGAACAACGATCTGAATCCGCTCTTCATCCGGCAAGGAGGCCGATAAGATCGGCCGGGCCTCGTCGATTGCCTGGTTCGAATAGCTTGCAATGGCCCGGGCCAGACGCATGAGCTTCTCAAAGCTAAGATCCGGCAATGCGTGGTGCCGCCATCCCTCCGCCCCCTCAGTCAGGACTTCACCTGGGCGGTTGACGACAATCTCATAGAGAGATTTATCCTTCAGGAAGCGAGACAGTGGCAAAAGCAATTCACGTACGACACCAGCATCTGAAGCTTCCGCCATCTTGCGCCCTACTTCGTCACGAGCGTCGATCGGAGCATGAAGTCCCCCAATACCGCCCGATCGAGGATCCTGTTGCGGGGTTCGGTGACACGCAGGCTATAGACGTCGGAAAAATCGAGATCGCGGGCGACAAAAATCGAGACGAGTTCGCCCTGATGCTTCGTCAATGTCGGCACAATATTGATAGATTGCTCGACGGCGATCGTTGCTGCCTGCTGGCCAGCCGTCGTCGTATTCTGCGCTTGAACGTCACTATCCTGCAGCCGGCTGCCGGCATAGGTCGTCGCGTCGCCGACGATAGAGAGCAGGATGGCGCTACCGAAGCGCTCCCACCAATGTGTATCGACATAGCCATCCATGCCCGCCCGCCCGAGTGCGTCGGTTGCGGGCGAGGCGAGTGTAATAATCACACCTCTTGGCGTCTTTGCCCGGTTCCAAAGCACGAACAGACGCTTCTGGCCGCGGTTTAAGCCGCCTCGATATTCTCCGACGATCTGAGTTCCTTTCTCCATCAGAACGACGCGGCCGTTGTCGGAAAGCACATCGCGGTTGATGACGCAGCTGGCGAAGCCCGGCTGATCGGAGGCGAGCGCCGTTTCCAGCACACAGGGAATCGAAGTTCCCATCGTCACGATGAAGTCGCGATTGCCGAGCGTGCCGGCGCGTGATCCTTCCAGATGGGTCGGCGTCAACATCCTGTTGAAGCGCTGATCCTCGGTTTCAGGTTGGACGCCTCCAAGGCTGCCTGGAACAGGGAGATAATTGGAGCTAGCGTCTTGCGACATGGCAGCTGCTGTGTCGCGGCGTTGCGATGAGGACTGCTGTCCATAGGCCATCACCGGCGCACGGCGGGCAGAGTCCAACAAAGTGTCCTCAGCAGGTGTGACCTGCTCCTTTGGCGCAGGCGTCGGTAGCAACACCTCGGGAAGCGGTGCCGCCGGCTTTACCTCTTCCTTCGCCGGCTCAAAGTCAGCCGTCTGGCGAATAGCGACATGGTCGGGCTTTGTCGTCTCAGTCTTTTGCCTGTCACGCATCGACCACAGCGAAAACCCAACAAAAGCGACCATTGCTAAAACGACGGCACCGCGCTTCAGGAATGGACTGGCCTCGGTTCGCGAATTGACATCGGTCTCGGCGCGCTCGCCTGGGATACGGTCTTCCGCCTCATCGGCCATCGGCTCCTCCTTTTGCAGCACTTCTCGCTTGTACTTTCATGACGCGCTCAACCGAAGGTGATGTGGTATTGGTGTTCGGATCGATGCCGGTCGGATCGTAGGCTTCGTTGAAGATGCAGAGCACGTCTCCTCCCCGCCGCAGGATGAATTTGCGACTGATCGCGTGAACGAGCACGAGATCGCCGGCCACCGACTTAGGTACCAGGCTCTCGGTGCCGTCGGAGTTTTCCATATAGATTGCCGGCATTTCCTGGTTACCGGTGAAGGCGATAGTCGTGATCTTGCCGTTGTCATAAACAGCGTTCGGTTGCAAAGCCTTTGATCCCTGTGCGGAATAGTGCCAGTTGCGCGGTCCATATTGCTCATGCAAAGCCAGCACTGTGTCGGCTTGTCCAGCTTGTGCTGCCTGGGTTCGCGCAAGCGCCTCCTGACGACGGCGTTCCGCATCATCGGCCGGATAGCGAAATTTTACATAGAAGTAAGTGTCCTGGCCGGCGGCTACCGGACCGTCACGGACCGTCAACTCCATCTGGTAACTACGCGTCGAACCATCACGACGTGTCGTGACCACGGAGATGTTCGTGACCGGCTGGTTCTCTCGCGCCTTCAGGAAGAGGATATTGCCGGCGGGCGCCACTTCCCAGGCGACCGTGTTACCAAGCGCCACGTGGGCGATTTCCTCGTCGGCGGCAAACTCCACCTGGACGGAGGAACGCAACGAGCCCACGACCCTGGTGATATTGTAAGGCTGATAGTCGACGAAGCGAACCCGACTGTCCTGGGATGCGCCGCGCGGCGTTTCCAGCGCAAGGGCTGCCGATGGCAAGCTAGCAGTCAGCAGTAGTGCAATCAAACAATGATGTTTCGGATGTTTCAATTGATGGCCTCCGGATCGGACCGATAGTCGCTGACGGCGAAGCCGAGCGGATTTATCAGCCGATCGGTCGAGGACATTGGAGCATTCACATAGGAGAAGGTAAGCGTTGCCACCCAATGGGTCGTATGGGTCTCATCACCGCGGGTGATGGTACGCATATAGCGAACAGACAGCACATTGGCGTTGATCAGCGAGATGGAAACGATGTTGATCCGCGATGTGGCGCCGCGGCCGTAGATATTTTGCGGGGAATCCGGATTGCCACCGCGATAAATTGCGGCAAAGCGGGTCTGTTCCGGCGCCGTTGAGAGCAGCGAAACCGTGCGAAAATTCTCCTCCGCCTCGCTCCAGACGTAACCCTCGCGGGCGCGAACGTAGCGGGCGGCGAAATATTTAGTCACCGCTTCGTCGTAGGTTCCAGCAGAAGACGTGAGTGCCGAAACAACATCGACAATGCCGGTGGAGTTGTCGACTCTCACGACAAAAGGTTCGACCGTCTTTAGCGGTGTCAAGCCTACGATGGCGGCGATCGAAATTGCCGCAAGCACGCCGGCCGCAGTGGCTACGAACCAGGCAATCCGAGCCGAACGTTCCATCTGGATCATGCGGTCCTGATCGAAGCGCCGAGCCTTATTGAAATAGTCCTTGAGACTGTCCGTCGTTACCATCACCGCTGCCCTCCGCATGGGCGATAGGAGTGGCCGACATCAAAATGCGCAAAGGCGGCGGGAACGATGTCCGGCTTTTCCTCGACATAGGCGGGTGGCTTGTCACCGGACTGTGCCGGTGGAGAGTGAAGAGGTTGCGGCGTCGACCGACTATCGCCGTCCCATTGCCACATGGCGCGATTGAGCGGCCGGCGCGAATAGCCATCGCATTTGGGTAGGGGATAGGAATGTGACGCGCAGCCGCCGAGCGTTGATACCACACAAAAAAGCACGAATATTCGGATCATCCTGAACCAGCCATCTTGTTGTTTGCTTGGAGTTCCACATCAGTCGGTTCTTTCCGAACGAAAGCTGCGGCCAACGGCACGTGCACCCCGGCCAGTCGCTCGCGCCATGTAGGTGGCGCCTCGGGCAAGCGTGCCTTCATGTGCGTCGCGTGCCGCGCCATAGCCGTAAGTGAGCGAAGCTCCGCCCGCGGCAAGTGCCGAAGCGATGCCCGGAAGCTGGTAAAAGACGTAGAGGGAGGCAAGGCAAATGGCGCCGAGCGCAACGGGTCGCATCAGTACATCGCTGTAGCTCTCGATCACTGTGAAGGTGGAATCGATGCAGGTAATAAGCAGAGAGCCAACCGCCACAACCAGTACCTGCAGGATCACGAAGTTGGCGAGTTGCCCGATCCAGGCTTCGGTGAAGCGGCGTGTCGAGCGGAACATGGCGAGCGCTACGAAAATCGGGCCGATAGCGAGCACGATCGCCAGCGCCAGGCGGGCATAGAGCGAAACGATATAACCGATCGCGGCAACCACGAAGCTTGCTAGGATGACCAGCATGCCACCGAGACCGGTAACGATATCGACACCCCATGAGGCGCGCGACCAGATCTCTTTCGCGCATTTCTGGCCTTTATCCAGCAGGCTGTCGAAGGTCGAGGCACTTGGTATCGTACCGGAGTTCAACGCCTGCGAGATCTCCTTGGGCAATGTGTCGAAGAAGATGCTGCCGATATAAGTCTGGTACTCGCGAGCATTCGTGACCAGCATCAGGATGATGGCAAGCTTCATTGCCCGAAAGGCGAAATCCATGATCGGTTCGTGGACGGATCCACGCAGGATCAGAAAGCCATAGAGGATGACATAAAGTGTCAAAGCCGCCGTCAATGGCCCGGTGACCCAGCTGGCAATATTCGACGTACCTGACGATATGAAGTTCTCCAGCGGCGCCTTGAACTGCCCATCGACGAAGGCAAAGATCTGATACATGCCTCAGCCTCCGAGTGCTTTGCCCATGCGCTCCAGGCGGGATTTCCAATCGGCCGCCTCGGCATTCACGCAATTCGGCGTTGCTCGCAATTCGCCGGGATTGCTTTTGCATTTGGCGATGAGATCCGACAGCAGCGTCTGGTTGGCCATCAGCTCGTCGACCGAATAGGTACGCTCGGGCTGCTTCGAGCAGCCGAACAAAGAAAGACCGAGTATGAGGAGAACAAGAAGCTTCATTGAAGGGCCGCTCCCATTGTATCCATGCGCTTGCGCCAATCCTCGGCCCTGCGCTGCTCATCGACCTGAACCTCGGCCTGCTGCATCATCTGCAACCCCTGCATCCTGAGCATATCGGTCTGGAGAAAGGCCGTTTCGGCTTGCAGCCGCGCCTGCAGATCGGCGATGTCCTTGGCGTCGCTTGCCGAAGAGATTTGCCGGCGTAATTGATCAATCCCGTCAATCCGCTTGGTCGCAGCGTCGTAGATTTGCTGGCCGAGGCTCATCTGCCCGGCATTTTTGTTCTGAAGACGCGACAGTTCCTGAGCGTAAAAGTCATTGGCGCTCGTTTTGTAGGTCGAATTGTCGGTCAAGAACTTTGAGGCAGCATCGCCAATCGCGCCTGAACCTGAGCCCTTGAGCAGGCTTTCGACGGCAGAAAAGTCCCCTGGCAATGCCTTGCGGATCGCCGGATCGTTCAACAGGCTGGCGACGTCAGCCATATTGGTGAGCTTATTGAGCGAACCGTAGAGCTGCTGGGCCTGCTGGAGTTGCTGGTTCAGCGCATCGAGCTGCGATTTCAGCTGGGTTATGCTTTCGATCTGCTTGGCAATCGCCGTCTGGTCGATCACCGGGATACCCTGTGCGCCGACGACATGGGCTGAGACGAGCAACGCTAACGCTGTTTGTCGAAACATTCTGCATCGAACCATCACACACTCCTTCTTTGCTGGAACATTTGTAACCATGCTTCGCCATCGCCATCGTCTCGGAGTTCAGACCGGATCGCATCGGCGAGTTCGATATTGGCCGTTCGCCCCGACAGGATTGCGAGCTCATCGTCGAAACCGTTGAGATTGAGTTCGGCGACAACACTGTTGTGACCCTGTTTAACAATGAAGCGCCGGCTTTCAGCGGAGAGCTCGCGGGCAACCAACTCGAATTCTCGTTCGGTGAGCTTGAAGCCACCGACATAGTCGTCTCGATTACCGCGGGAATTCGGCAGGAAAACCTGTGTTGGGCACTGCTCGATGATCGTATGCGCGATTTGTGAGTTAATGGCGTCGCGCGGGCTTTGCGTGGCAAACAGCATCAAGCCATTCTGCTTGCGGATGGTCTTGAGCTTGTTCTGGGCAAGGTCAAGAAAGCTCTCGTCCTGCAGCGCCTTCCAGAACTCGTCGATGACGATGATAATCCGTCGGCCATCAATCAATTGTTCGACGCGATAGAAAAGATAAGCCATCAAGGGATTACGGATTTCCTCATTGTCGAGAAAATCGGTCATGTCGTAGCCGAGAAATTTGGCACCGATACCGATTTCATCGGCCTCGTTGTCGAAGACCCAACCAAGCGGCCCGCCTCTTTCCCATCGACGCAGGCGTGCGGCGATCCCTTCCGGATCGGTATTGTTGAGAAAGGTGCGCAAAGCGCCGATCGTGCGCTGCTCTTTCGGCAGATCGGCAAGACCATCGATCGCCAGCGCGATATCGCTGACATCGCTGACCGAAAAATCACGCACGGTCGCACCGGCTAGCTTGGCGATAAATCGTGCCAGGAATATCTTGTTCGCCGGTGTCAGCTCTAAGGCTTTCAGCGGTGCACATCCGGTTGGCAGCCCGTTCTTCAACGGCAAATAGGTACCGCCGGCAGCCCGCACGAAGAGGTCGGCGCCACGATCCTTGTCGAAGAAGACCATGTGCGGGTCATGCTTTTCGAGTTGCGATAGCATGAAATTGAGAAGTACGGTCTTACCAGCACCCGACGGACCGCAGACGAAGGTGTTGCCGAGATCGCCATAGTGGAAATTGAAATAGAACGGCGAGCCCGACGCCGTCTTCAGCATGGCGACGGCCGGCCCCCATTCGTTGCCGTCCTTCCTGCCCATAGGATAGGAATGAAACGGAGAAAGTGCTGCAAAATTCCGCGAGGTGACCGCACCAGAACGGGCCCGATAGCGAAAATTACCAGGCAATTGTGCCCACCATGCAGCCTCGAGCCCCAGATCCTCGCGCGCCACGACAGCGCCGCCATTGGTCAGATGCGAGCGCGCCTTGGCGAGATTGTCAGCGAGGTCTTTGACAGATGAAGCGAATACCCCGAGGGTCAGGTGGTGCTCGCCGAGCACGAAACGGTTCGATTCGAGCTCGTCCATTGCCGCATCAAGCTCTTCAATCTGGGAGGCCGCCTTGTCGACCGCACTCACCATTTGGTTCTGCTTGCGCCCCATGATGGTGCGGGCATCGGTTTTAGACCTGAATGTGAAGGACTGAGTGAGGATCAGTTCGAAAGGTGCCGTCAGAATGCCGTCCAGCATACCGCCGCGGGTTCTCGCCGGATATTCCTTGAAACCGAACATGCCTGCATAACGGCTTGTCCCTTCATCGCGGATCTCGACTGTCTCGCGCCCGAAGATTACACGATCGGAATAGATCGCCGAGGAGATCCTGCCTTCCGTCAATGGTATAGGTTCTCGGCGGCCGCCGATCAACTGA
Source organism: Martinezella sp. CNPSo 3964 (assembly GCF_057784375.1). Lineage (NCBI taxonomy): Bacteria > Pseudomonadati > Pseudomonadota > Alphaproteobacteria > Hyphomicrobiales > Rhizobiaceae > Martinezella > Martinezella sp. CNPSo 3964. Next base: position 233,551 of record NZ_JBXSOW010000003.1, on the reverse strand, counting down.
TGCAGCACCTCGCTCGGTTCGGAAAACAGGATGCCGTTCTGATCGTAAAGCGACAGCACGCGCGGCGTGAAGCGTCGCAGTCCTGCCGTGACATCGGTTACCTTGTCCCGTAGATGCTTCAGACTGTCTTCATCGAGCTCGACTGCGGTTCGTTGGGCCTTGCGAAGCCGTGACAGCAGATTTGCGAGCCGTTCGGCCGGATCGCGTCCCGGATGCCAGAGCAGGGTGAGATAGAGATCGTTGCGAAACAAGTCTTCGCCCACCATCCGCGCCCGATACTTGCCATTCAACGTTGCCGAGAAGGAATTGGCGAACTCGCCGTCGGGATAGGTGTTGTCGCGCCGGCGGATGAGGTGGGTCCAGATTGCCAGACGCTCATCCGCGATATTGCGGTAGAGCGTATTGAGATCGCGCTGCAGGCTGTTCAGATCGATAGCATCGATTGTCTCGAACGACACGCCGTCTAAAGCGATCATCGCTAGCAATGCCCTGGAATCGAGTGCGATCACGGTTTCGTCCACGTGCCGGACATAGGGGATGAACGTTTCCGGCTCGAGTTCACGGAATTTGAGACGGGACACATTAGGCATGACCAAGGTCCCTTTCGTCATAGTGTCGCACTAGCCTCAACGGCGTCAGCGAAGCACCACTCCAATAGGCGCCGTTGCGCGAACGACCACGCGTTTCGATCCAGGCCAGCAGAATACGGAACATGTTGTGGTCATGCTTGACGAGCGAGCGGAAAATGAAATGAAAGACAACACCGGCAAGCCCATAGGCAATCGAGCCGGCAATTATGTAGAGGATCGTCGTCAATATAATGTTGACGCCCATGGCCTCCATCGTCACCCCGGCAATCATCGCTGGCCGGGTGCAGGCCAAGAATAGGGTATCTTCCTCAAGCGAAACCTTCTCCAGCATCATCTTCAGCCCCCGGAAATCGTGCTGACGATCTGCGAGGCGCCAAATAGAATGCCGATACCAAGCACGACATAGGCAGCCTTGCGAAGGTCCAGGTAACCGAACATCCAGGCGATACCGACGATGATGACGGCGATCGTTGCCAAGAGCTTGGCGACGTTGCCGGTGAGTAAGGTGACGATATTTTGAAGAACCGTCTAGATTCCGCCGGCGCTCTGCGCGAAGGCTGGCTCGATCATCGCGATCGAAAGGACACTTGCCATCGCAATGGTGACGCCAAACGAACGAATATTGATCCTGGTCATCATTCAGACTGCTCCGGGTGATCATTTTGGAAGACCAGCGCGGATGATTGCCGCGCTGGATGGAATACATCCCAAGACGGTGGTTTCACCGACCGTTCGGGCAAAGGTCCTTCCTTGCCGTTCAAGGACGGATCACCGGCTTGGGATTCGGGAACTGTCGACCTCTCGACACTCTGCCCTATCGCTATGGCGGACAGCGTCTTCGAAAGCCGTTTGGCTTCGCGTTGGACCTGATCGTCATATTGGGCCATCTTTCCGACCGAAGGATCGGAGCGCCCGTAGTAGGATTGAAGCATCACGCGCTCAGCCTGCTGCGGTGCAGCGCCGGCGCGCTCGGCCAGACGATAATAACCATCGAGCAATGTGGCCGTCGCCTTGAGGTTGAGGCATGGATCGAAGGCGTCCGCGATACTGAGATCAAACTTGCGCAATTCGGCGATACCAATGCCGCCAAGCCCTAGCTGGACATCCAGATGCTCCGCCATCAGAGCCGTTGCGGTTTCGATCGCCTCCGCCTTGCTCTTCGGCTGTTCAAGAAGAGATGAACTTCCGCCCACACGAATATCGAAAGGCTGGAACTGGCTTTCGAGACTGACCACTGCTGCAAGCGTTTCGATCGCAATCGCCGGCGCACATGTCTGGGCAAGATCGGTGAAGGAGACAGCCATGATCAGTACCACACTCGCTGGCTTCCAACGCCATCGATGGTCACATCGACATAATGGGGCTCGGATCGCATATTCGGCCGCGCCGTCGGATAGCCCATGCATTGCATGTGCCGGCCATCCCGTTGCCAGCGCGCCGATATCACCAGCCCATCGTCTCTTGCGCCACTATTACGACCGGAGGCGCAATAGCCGCCGTCAACCTTGGAAAGCGTCAGCGAAACGCAGATCTCCTGTTGACCGCGCTCGCCATAGCGTGTCGTCAGGCGATAGCTGTCATTGCAGAAATAGGGCTCGTAACCAGGACGCGATGCCCGGAAGCCGACACCGCTGCAGGTGGGAAAAGAATGCCCCTTGGCAAGCTCCTGCCAGAGCTTGCTGATCGGCGGACGGCAGGCGGCATATTGTGTAGGTCCACCCGGATTGGAAAGACACAGGATAACCTGACATCCCCAATCATCGGCGCGCGCATGCCGCTCGGAAATGAGGTATAAAGGGATGCAGCCGGCAATGGCGAAGATTGTTCCAACCAGAAGGCGTTTCATCAGCATGATCCTTCGATGTGGCGATATCAAACGATCCGTTCGGCGACGAATCTGGCGCTGCTCGTAATTTATACTAGTTTATATAATGCAGTTAAAAAGATGACAAGTACCCTAACCACCCAGTGGCACAGTCTTTCGTTTGCAGCCTTCATCCTGCATGAGATCATGGATCATCCGCAGGAGGACGAGACACCGCAATCCCGGCTAAAGCAGGTCGGCATGATGAGTGTTCTTTACATCATGAACCAAGCTCATCAGGCACTAACTATCTCAAATATAGTCGAAATTACGAAGCTCACACGTATGGGAGTGACGGAGACAATCGAGCCACTGGTGAAACGTGGGATCCTGACGGAGACGTTCGTGAAAAATTCGATGGGCCGCGGCAAGGCCCGTCAATTTGAGATCGCGCCGGAGATTTTCGAGAAGCTAAGGAGCTTTCAGGCGCAGTGATTGGTCGTCTCAGCCGCCGAATCAAACTGAATTGAAATAGTCAATTAAAACGCAGAAACGTCCAAATAAAGCGACTATACTGATGTGCTTGAGCCACTCTTTCGTAAGCCCCGTGGCCTGAACACATAGCCAGCTGCATGGACGGTGCGAATGGCAGCACTACATCCGGGCAATTCTCCCAGCGCCTTGCGCAAGCGGCCGATGTGAACGTCCACCGTTCGCGGCGTGACTTCGGCGGAAGCCGGCCAAGCCGAAGCAATCAGCTCGGAACGGCTGCAGAGCTGTCCCTGCCTGCTCATGAGATGACATAAAATATTGGACTCGATTGGCGGCAGCGCAAAGTCGCGACCGTTGCAATGTATTCGACGGCTGTCGACGTCGACTTCCAGGTCGTCAAAGGCCAGCGACGCAACCATTTTCGAGTTGGCCGTTTCCATGGCTTGTCCCGTCGCCTGTCTGAGAGATGTCAACAACTTCTCCGGTGAAAGCGGCCTGAACAGGAAGTCATCAACACCGGCTTGCAGCAAGGCCAGATGAAGCGGCTGCGCTTCGCTTCGTAAAAGCGCAATCAGACGGACCTTATTGTCATGTTTGGTGAATCGCCTGATTTTGCCACATATGGAAACAGCATGTTGGGCTTCGTGGCCGCAATCGAAAAGGACTGCGCATGGTGAGCGCTCCGTGCAGGAAGTCAGAACATCGTTTACGCTGCAAGCCAAAGAGGGGATAAAACCCTCGGTCTTCAGAATATACCTAAACGGCAGGAACAGCTCCGCATCGCAGGTCCAGACAATGACTTCGTTGCAGGGGGCCACATTGAGCTTAACTGCCGCATCGGAGCGCTTGAAGTTGGACGCGCCGGACCGTGTGACGGCTCTAGGCTGGCGCATATTCACCCCCGTTGATATCGAGGATAGCGCCATTAACGAAACCCGCCTCCTCCGACGCGAGGAAGGCAACGGCAGCAGCGATATCCTCCGGCGTTCCCAATCTGGCAGAAGGAATACGCCCGACCGCGTCCCGATTGGCTGGCGTATTGGGATCGCCGGTCAAGGGCGTCAAGATCCTGCCAGGCGCCACGAGATTAACGGTTATGCCGAAAGGACCGCACGACCCGACAAGCGAGCGCATAAGACCGGCCAGTGCTGCCTTGCTGGCGGCGTAAGCGCCACCGGCGATGCGAGGGCGTGTGCGCCCAGCAAGCGATCCGATCAAAATGATGCGTCCGAATCCCGCCTGTCGCATTCCCCTGACGACCGCCTGACAACATAGCATGGCGCCGGTCAGATTAACGGCCAGCACTTTGTTCCATTCTTCCAGCCCAATGTCCTCGAACCGCCGAGGACCAGCGACGCCTTTGGGCGATATCCCGGCGTTGCAAACGAGAATTACGGCATCTCCCCAGGTCGATGAAAGCTCTTCGAAGAAATTGGCAACGGCCACAGGATCCGACAGATCGACAACTCGGCCCAAGACCCGTCCAGATCCGAACTCTGCGGATAGCACGGCAGTTGCGTCAGTCACAGTTTTAACGCTGTGACTGAAGACGGCGACGCAATGCCCCGCCGCCAATAGCCTTCGCGCCGTCGCCAATCCGATACCGCTCGTCCCTCCTGTCACGACGGCGATGCGAGACGGCTCTGGCATCATGCCGCCTCATCCAAGCCGGCAAACAAGGACAAAGCCGGATGAGCCTCAGGATCTGTCATGACCTCGATAAACAACGGCCCCTTGCCTGCCAGCCCACCCTGTAGATGAGCCGTGAGCTCGACTGGATCCTCAACGCGCACTGCCGGGCATCCGCAGGCTTGAGCGATCTGCATATGATCGACAGGCGCAAAATGGCACGCCGATGTGAAGCGTCCGAACTTCACGGTCTCGGCATCCCGCTGGAAACCAAGGATACCGTTGTTGAGAAGGATAATGGTGATGGGAAGATCGCAGCGAACCATGGTTTCCATCTCCGCCCAGCTATGGGCGAACCCGCCGTCGCCAATGATGGCGACCACCGGATGCTTGGGTCTAGCTGCCTTTGCGCCAAGAGCCAGAGGCAGGCCCCACCCCAGTCCCGCAAGACCGCGTGGCGTCAGGAACCGCATTCCTGAGGCAAGCGATCGCAATTGGCCGACGACCCACATCGATGAATAGCTTGCATCCGCAACGACGGTCGTCTGCGGTGTCAATGACGCCTGCAGTTCTGCCATGATGCGTTCCGGGCGGATCGGCGACGCAGTAGCATGCACGAGGTGATGCCGATCCTCATCGAACTGCCGCCAGCACTCGGCTATGCGGTCGATAAGAGCAGTCCGTTGGTCCCGACGTTGGGATAAATCTTGCGCGTTGAGGGCATGAACGAGCTCTCTGAGTGTTTCACGCGCATCCCCGACGAGGCGCAGCGCCTGATAATTGCGGCCGATTTCTTGAGGGTCGACATCGATGTGGATCACCTGAGCACCAGCAGGAATTTGCCGCCAGCTATCCGTGCCATTCTGATTGGTTCGCGTTCCAACCAGAATGATAAGGTCTGCGTCACCGACCAGAGCGGCCGTATGGCGCCCGAGTGACCGCGGCCCCACGAGTGACCCTAAGACGCCGGCCGAAAGCGGATGATATTCATTAACCGCACCCTTGCCCATGTTGGTGGTCAAAATTGGGAGTACAGCCAGATCCTGCAACATGGCCAGTTCATGGCAGGCATCGCTGCCAAGGACACCGCCACCCGCGACCACTACGGGATTACGGGCATTCGCGATCAACTCCGCTGCCCTTTGCAAAGTCGCGCGATCAGGGGACGACCGATCAAGCGGCCAATGACCGAGATTGAGAGATCGTGACGGCGTTTTGACGTTAACCTCCGAGCGCAGCAGATCTGCGGGCAACAGCAACGCAACTGGCCCGGGTCGACCGGAGGCAGCGGCAGTGAAGGCGGCATCGACGTAGTCCTCGATTCGCTCCGGGACCATGACCCTGCGCACCCATTTCGTGCAGGATTGGAAGAGCGCGATATGGTCGAGCTCCTGAAACGCGTTCCGATCCATCTGATCGCGCTCGACCTCCTGCACAAGTGCCACGATCGGAACGCTCGCCTTCAGCGCTTCGGCCATGGGGGGCACCAGCAGCGTGGCAGCCGGGCCATTTTGGGCAGCCACCACGCCGATCTTTCCGGATCGTCGAGCATAACCATCGGCCATGGCGCCGCCCATATTCTCCTGCCGGTAAGCGACCTGGCGAATGCCTGCCGCTTCAGCAGCCAGGATCAGTGCTGATGGTAGGCTCTGGGCAAATATATGGGTGACGTCATGGCGCACCAGCGAGCGAGCCAGGCATTCGGCGACAGTTTCCAAGGACTTCGTGCTCATGCGGTTGCTCCAGCAAAATCGGCTTCGTAGGTTTCGAGGAAATCGCCGAAGACTTCGACGATCAAATCAAGATCGGTATTCGTCATGGCCGTGGAGAGGCAGGCGGCGGCCCCAAAGGGCAGGAGGATATCGAGTTGACGGAAATGGCTTGTCAGGTTGGTCATCCAACTGTTCTGTTCCGGCGTCGGGAAGGCCTGCCGATAGTCACGGGGTATCTGCCGCTTTGGGTGGATGCGAAAAAGCGAAGCCGAACCGGTGACGACAAATGGAGCGTCATGACGCACGATGGCAGCAGAAAGGCCATCGCGCACACGCGCACCCATCTCATCAAGACGCTCGAAGCTTGCCGCGGTCAGTGCCTCCATAGCCACCCTTCCTGCGACCATTGAAACGGGATTGGCCGAAAAGGTGCCGCCCTGTGGCAGCGCTGGCCTTGCGCCCAAGCTTGCGAACACCCCCATCACCTCCTTGCGACCGCCGACCGCGCCGACTGGAAAGCCGCCGCCGATGATCTTTCCGGCCGCAATAAGATCCGGCACGAGCCCGAAATGTGCCGATGCACCGCGATATCCCTGCCGCAGATTGAGCACTTCATCGGCTATGACGAGAACGCCATGTTGCCGGGCAAGATCAGACACGGCTTCGATGAACGCTGGCTCAGGAGCGAGCAAACCTGCCCTGCTCGGCATGGGATCAATCAGGATGCAGGCAAGGTCGCCGCCCGACGCAGTCAACCTTCGTTCCAGGCCTTCGACATCATTGAAGCGGATCACATCGACCTCTTTGGCAACACTTTCCGGCGCGCCGGCATAAGAGGTCGAGGATGCTGGGGCGTCCGCTGGTCCCCAGGATGCAGGCGACGCGCCCTGGCTTACCTCGGCCCAATCATAGGCACCGTGATAGGCTCCTTCGACGCGGACGATGCGCGACCGCCCGGTAAAGGCGCGGGCTGCCTTGATAGCGAACATGACGGCCTCGGTGCCGCTATTGACGAAGCGGATCTGCTCGATCGCCGGAATGCGCTGCACGAGCAATTCCGCCAATCCCAGCTCGTGCTCCGTTGGATTGGAAAAGCAGGTTCCTTTCTGCAGGAGATCCGCAATTGCGTCAGCGACGGGCAGGTAACCATGACCGTGGATCAGCGTTGTGAAATTGTTATTGAGGTCGAGGAGCCGATTGCCGTCGACATCAATCAGATAGGCACCCTCACCACGGGAGATATACGTCGGCAGAGGATCGCGTTCGACGGTGACGCGCGTGGTTCCATCGGGAAACACGATCTGCCCTCGCTCGAAGAAATATTGCGAGCGCGATCTGAGCGCCGCCCGTCGGAATGATGGAAAATCCTGATGAAGCATGCCTTACCCTCTCCACGCAGAGATGCGCGTTCGCATCCCGTTCACATTTTTGTTGCATCAAAAAAACATGGAGAGGAGGAAAGTGCAACATAATTATTCAGCGGCGGGAGAGATTCCTTTGATCGCGGTCTGCGCTGATTTTTTTCATCTGGCGAAATCCATCACGAATATCGCTCTCGATGGCGGCGCGGGCAGCGGCCGCATCCTTCTCAACAAGCGCCTCTATCGCCGCACGATGATTGCGAGCACCGTAGCGCGTCTCGGAAAATTCTGGGTAGAGGCCGTTAAATGACGCACCAACCCGCAGCCACAGGGTCTCGATCATCTGCAAAAGATAGGGCATCCCGCTCAGACGGTAGATCGCAAAATGGAATTCCTTATTATGCCAAAGGGCGTCAAAATAACGCTTCTCATCCAATGCAGCGTCAATTTTCGCCTGAAGTAGCTCAAGCTCTTCGATCGTCGCCTCGCCGGCAGCCTTGACGGACTGCTCCGCCGCAAGCCCTTCCAGAGCCAGGCGCATTTGCGTGATCTCCTCGAGATCCGACAATCTCAAGTGAGGAACGATGACGGTTTTCGGGCCGGAGTAAATGAGCGCCCCATCGATCACCAGGCGGTTGATGGCGTCACGAGCGGGTGTCGTGCTGACATCCAGCATTTCCGAAACCGCACGAATTGTGAGCTTGTCCCCAGGGGAAAAAGCGCCACGTATCAGTCGCTCCTTCATGTTGCGATACGCCATTTCGCCCAATCGATTGGGCTGATGCTGAGCGTGCCCTTCGTCTTCCGGTGGCATTTCCATTAAAAATTTCTCCTATTTCCTTTGACAATCGTTCATTTTGTTGCAACAAAAGTGAAAAGCGACATACTTGCGAACATTATGTGACATTAAAGTCATAGCACTTTCGCAAATTCCCGTCTTCCCAAAGTTCAACTCGGGAACCGGATCAAAAGCCAAGCGATCGCGGTGAACGACTTACCACGCCGTCGCAAACGAACACGTTTCAAAACGACAACAATAAGGAGAGGAACTTTGATTGGTGAAGCGCTTACGCTGCAAGGGCTTGAAAAGCGATATGACACATCGCTTGCTGTGGATGGGATTTCACTGGCCATCCGGGCGGGTGAATTCCTGTCGATCCTTGGTCCTTCGGGCTCCGGCAAGACGACGCTGCTAACGATGATCGCCGGCTTCGAGAGCCCGAGCAACGGCCAGATCATGATCGGCCGTCGCGACGTCACCTATATGGCGCCAAACAGGCGCAACATCGGTATGGTATTTCAGCGCTATGCCCTTTTTCCGCACCTGACGGTGGCAGCCAACATCGCTTTTCCGTTGCGCATGCGCCGAATGGACAAGCATCTCATCAGCCGCAAGGTGGAGGCGGTGCTCGCGCAGGTGCATCTCGACGGCTATGGCGATCGATATCCCCATCAACTCTCCGGAGGCCAGCAGCAGCGCGTCGCCGTCGCTCGGGCAATCGTCTTCGAGCCGCCCGTTCTCCTGATGGACGAACCACTTGGGGCCCTCGACAAGAAACTGCGTGAGGCGCTGCAATTGGAAATCAAGAGCTTGCAGCAGCGACTCGGCGCGACTGTCGTCTATGTGACGCATGACCAGGAGGAAGCGCTCACCATGTCTGATCGCGTTGCGGTGGTGGCAGAAGGCCGGCTGGCTCAAGTCGGATCGCCGCTCGAGCTTTACCGTTCGCCTGTCTCAGCCTTTGTCGGAGACTTCATTGGTCGCATGAACTTTCTCGACGGCGAATATCTCGGTCAAGATAGCGGCAACTACATGGTACGGCCAAAAGGCGGCAACGTCGTTGCTACGGCGGCCGCCGAAGACGGGGAAAGCCCCTTTGCCTCTCGCCAAGCTGTCAGTATCGCGGTTCGCCCCGAACGGTTGTCGCTAGCGCCTCATGGCCGCGACCGCGGCGCCATTTTGACGGGCACCATAGACTCAACCGTATTCGCCGGTTCGTTTTTCCTCTTCTTCGTGCGAACCCAGAACGGCGATGACCGCCTCCTGCAGATCCAGATGCCCGTCGGGCATGTGGCCGCAGGTCTTCGTCAAGGAGACCTTGTTGACGTCATCCCCGAAGCAAACGCGTTGCGGTTGTTTGCAAAAGTGGGGGGTTAATCCATGACGTCATCCTTCGCGACACAATCGACAGGGTCTTTCCTTCGCTGGATCCTCACAGGATCGAGCCGCCACTATTCGCCATTATTGGCCATGTTGCTGATCCTGCCCCTGCTCCTCCTCTTGGCGGGAGGCTTCATCTATCCGGTGCTCAGGCTTGTGGGCATCAGCCTTTCCGGGGAAGCTCCGCTTGCCCCCTACCAGCGTGCCTTCGACAGCCCACTTTATATTCAGGTCCTACTCAGAACCTTCCGCATCGCGGCGATCGTGACCGTTGCCTGCTTTGCAATTGGATATCCGACCGCCTATGCGATCGCGCGCATGCGAGGCAAGCTGGCAAAGCTCGGAACAGCATGCTTATTCATTCCGCTATGGACTTCGGTGCTTGTCCGATCCTATGCCTGGATCGTGCTGCTAGGTCGCAACGGCATCATCAACGACGGGCTGATTCAGCTTGGTGTTATCTCGACACCGTTGAAAATGCTTTATACGGAGGGTGCCGTCATTCTCGCGATGACGCATGTGCTGATGCCCTTCATGATCCTGCCGATCCATTCCGCCTTGCGTTCAATGCCGAGCGCTTATGAGCAGGCGGCACGAAATCTCGGCGCCGGCCGGATCGTCGCCTTTTGGCGCGTGACCTTTCCACTCAGCCTATCCGGCGTTTTCGCCGGCTGTGTCATCTGCTTCATTCTCGCCATCGGGTTTTACATCACCCCCGCCCTAGTCGGTGGACCCGGCGCGCTGATGATGGCGACCCTGATCGGTCAGCAGACAATCGTCCTTCTGGATTGGCCATTTGCGGCTGCCCTGTCAGTCATCCTGCTCACCGCGACATTACTGCTGGTGCTGCTCTTTCGCCGCGCGCTCTCTTTCAGCAAAGGTTTGAACAGTGTCCATTGAATCTCAATCTTTGACGCAGCGATTGGCAAACCCGTCATCCGACGCCCGCCGGCATCGCCCGGTCTGGCCGCGGGCGGCGCGGCATACATCCAATCTAATGATTGCGGCGGCGCTGTTCTTTCTCGTCCTTCCGACGCTGCTGGTGATACCGCTGGCACTCAGCGACGCTTCCTATATCACGTTCCCGCCGCAGGGACTGACCCTACGGTGGTTCGAGGCGTATCTATCCGATTCCGACTGGCTGCACTCGACCATTTTCAGCCTGCAGATCGCCGCACTAACCACTGTGGTAGCGACGACCATCGGGACGATGGCGGCGGTTGCCCTTGTACGGGGCAAATTGCCGGGCAAGGCACTACTGCAGGCCCTCTGCCTGGGGCCGATGATCGTGCCGGCAATTGTCTTCGGCGTGGCGCTCTATCTGGTCTTCTCACCTTTGCAACTGACCGGGAATTTGACGGGATTCGTCGTTGCCCATTCGGTGCTGGCGGTGCCTTTTGTCGTCATCATAGTTTCCGCAGCGTTGGAAAGAATGGACCCCCTGCTGGAACTGGCGGCCTTGAGCTGCGGAGCGGGGCGGCTCAGGGCCTTCTTTGCGGTGACACTTCCCAATCTCGCACCGGCGGTCGCGACGGCTGCAGTCTTTGCTTTCCTGACCTCCTTCGACGAAGCGACCGTGGCATTCTTTATCTCTGACACCGGCGGCAAGACGATCAGCCGGAAAATGTTTGAAGACATCGATTTCAACCTGACACCTGTCATTGCCGCCGTCTCGGTCATCATCGTTGCCGTTTCGCTGCTTTTGATGGGTTCAATACATCTCCTGAACAGCCGCCGAGAGCAGCACTAGCGGCAAAAACACCCGCTGCAGGCGGGACAAAAGAGGGAAATATTGATGATAAAAAGAGCAGCCATCCGGCTGAGCGGCATTGCTATGCTTTGCGCAGCCATTCTTGTGGGAGAAACACCCGGTCCAGCATTTTCCAGCGAGCAGGTCGTGATCGCCACGACCGGCGGCGCCTATGATGCGGCGCTACGCAAATGGTGGTTCGAACCATTCACCGCTAAGACCGGTATCCGGGTCGTTTCCGTAGCGGCAACCAACGCGGAGATGCGCGCCAAGGCGACCGCGATGGTGAAAACCGGCAATGTCAGCTGGGATCTCTACCCGGATGGAGAAATCCAGGTGAGCTCAAAGGATCATCTCGCGATTTCCGAGCCGCTTGATAGTTTTTGCACACAATTTAAGGACCGTCAGGATCTTGTTCCCGATGCCTGCATCCCGGCCGGCGTGCGGCTGTTTTCGACAGCCACCTTGATGGCCTACGACCCGCAAGCCTTCAAAGGCAACCAGCCCGTGACCTGGGCGGATATGTGGGATACTTCAAAGTTTCCGGGCGGACGCTCGTTTCCGAATTTCGACGATCCGTGGCGTGTCATGGCGGCTGCCCTTTTGGCAGACGGGGTCAAACGCGAGAACCTGTTTCCGCTCGACGTCGATCGCGCCCTCAAGAAACTTGACGCATTGCGGCCGTCCATCTCGCTCTGGTGGAAAACCGGAGATCAGAGCGTCCAGGGGTTCCGTGAGAAAGATTACAGCATCGGACAGATCTGGCTAACGAGGGCAAGCGCGCTTAAGGCAGAAGGACGTTCAATCGCTTGGTCGAATAAGGCGGCATTTCTGGTGGGCGATCGTCTCACGGTTATCAAGGGCGCGCCCAATCGGGACAATGCTCTGAAGCTCATCGCCTTCTGGTTGGATTCCCCGGAGATTCAGGCCAAGGTGTGCGAGGCATTATTGTGCACGCCGCCTAGCAGCGCGGCGATTATGATGATGCCGCAAGCAGTTCGCGACCAGATGCCGAGCGCCGAAGACGTGCGCGACAGTATCGTCATTCCAGATGCCAAATGGATCAACGAGCATGCCTCGGAATTGCTGGAGCGATGGAACAATTGGGTTCGCTAAGGCAGGATAACGACATGAAAACATTGTACATGAACATGGGCTGCCACGACGTTTGGAAGATAAACGCTCAGTGATCGTTCATTGAATGAACGCTTGACGCCGACGCATCCCCATTACCCCTCTGCAGGAGGTCCGCTGCGAGCAGAAATGCTCGAAGCGCGGCGGGCTTCCTTGCCCAATGACGCCTCCCAGGATGCAGAATTGCCCCTTTTGTCGCGCCGCTACCTTCTCGTTTGGGAATTGCGTTTAGCTAAAACAGCGAACGCGCACGTAAACACGATCCGAAGCATGGAGGCGTCTGGCTCTGCGGGCATCTCGGGCCGGGCGGCAAACGTGCAAGCCGTCCAACGAGCCCTTGAGAGTGCGGGAATTGAATTCCTCAACCATGGACAGCCAGGCGTTCGGCTGATCACGAGAAAGTCTGAATAATAGAAAGGGTAATTGAATGGATGAAAACCAACTTCTCCCGTGCCCATTTTGTAACGGCAAAGCGGAGCGCGCGAAATAGGTGGTTATATGTAAAGATTGCGGATCACGAGGTCCGTACACGAGCGACGATATCGATGACCCCCAATGCGAATATGATTGGAACGAACGCGCAATCGTGACTCAACCCAGCACCAAAAACGACGAGGCCAAAGACTGACATGAACGACGGAAGCGCTGGCGACATGCAGGAATTCTTCGCGGTCATGCGCGAAGAACGGCTCCAGGAAGCCTGCTCTGTTCGAGCATTCAAGAGCACGGTTATTTCCGGCGATCTGCAGGCCTTCGTCGGCGCACTCGGGCAGCTCGAGGCTAGTTTTGTGATAGCGCGCGCCTTCAAGGCCGCATCCAGATTATCCGCGCCGGATGAGCTGCGCGATTTTTTCGGGATATCTGGGTGCGTGACGGCAATAGCCTGCGCTCGGCTGCCGAAGATGATCTGGCCCTTATCGGCGGCCTACGAGCACTGATGCCAAAATACGAGGGCGAAGGGTTGATCCTCTTTCCCGGGGACGGATGGGTGAACAGGTCCAAGCGAACATACGGCATGTCTTGGACGTCCAATTCGGAGATAGGTCGCGATTTCGCGGAATCGCGAGCAAAGCGGTATAGGGATGGGAGTGTGCTGTTGCAGGCATTCGCGCCGAAGGAGGCAATTATCAGCGCACCTGCACAATTCGACGACCGATATCAGAAGGCTGAATATCTTATCGATCGGCGGCTGCTCCGAGACGTTATAGTGCTGCAGCGCTATAGCCGGTCTAGCGATCGACGAGGCCTTTTCCGCGCTGCCCTCTCATGCGCCGCCGATGCCGTCGCAGGATGACGAGTCAGAAACTCCTCCACGGGGCGCCGAAGTCAAGAATTATACGCCTCGAACCCTTGCTGCAGCATGGGGATGTTCCGAGCGTCATATCAGGAACCTCTGTGCGTCCGGCGAGTTGCGATCTTTCAAGCTGGGGGAGAAGCTCATGCGCATCCGCCGTGCCGATGTCGAACGATATGAAATCAATCAAGAAATTCCAGCCGGCGCGCCAGCGGCCGACACCGCAGCTGCAACGAGACCAAACGTTCTGCGCACGACGCGACTCGACCGTACTCCTCTCCTGGCCGTCGATCACAGTGATCTTGTTGTGAGCTATTGCCGGCTGGAAGTCGATCCAGACCGGAACGCCAGCCGCCTCGAGCAAGGTCGCGCCCGAATATTTTCGCTCATTCGTCTTGTCGAGGATCATCAGGACTTCGACGTCCCTGCCCGCAGCCCGCTGCAGCGCATGGATGATTGGCAGCGACGTGAAGCCATAAGCCTGGACGCGGATGAAGGACTTGGCGCGATCGACAACCAGTGAGGGATCCAGCCGTCGAGATAGGAGACGATGCCCGGCACCGGCGTCCCGACGTTCCATGACATAGACCGGCCGCATGGGATAGGCGCGCCAACGTGCCCGCCACAGCCTGCACATGAGTTTCGGTTTCATTGGATGACCTGAGAAAAGAAAAGGAATGGCGTATTATTAATCGCGAATTAGACTTATGATTGAAATCCGCTTCGAATTAAGCGGCAAAAATCATGTTGTAGTTGCGATCCAAAAGTATTTCCTTAAAAATGAGCCTCTCATGCTCGCGGAGGAACGACATGAACATGAAATTCGACCCAACCAAACGTGCCGGTTTTAGCGGCCATAACATTCGCCTTCCCGATGGAACCGTTACGATCCCTGATGAGCCCGGCTTCATCGCCGACGCTCCGCAGTTGCATTCAGTCTTGAAGGATTTGGATGTCCTTTACGGTGGAAAGCTTGAAGGAAAATCCATCATTGACCTTGGTTGCCTAGAGGGCGGCTACGCACTAGAATTCGCGAAACGCGGCATGATCTCGACCGGCCTCGAGGTGCGCCCATCGAACTATGAGAATTGCCTGAAGGTGAAAGGCGCCTTCAATCTGCCTAACCTTAATTTCGTCAATGACGACTGCTGGAATATGACAAAGTATGGCACTTTCGATGTCACCTTCTGCATCGGCCTTCTATACCATCTGGACAGGCCGCGAGACTTCATCCAGCTCATGTCAAGCTGCACCAAGAACGCCATCTTCATTCACACCCACTTCGCCCCGCTTGATGACGAGACCGCCCACACGCTATCCCCAATGACGGAGCATGAGGGCATACCCGGTCGCTGGTTGCCGGAACACCAGGGCGGCAGCAAGGAAGACCTCGACAAACTGAAGTGGCATTCATGGGAAAACCAGAAATCATTCTGGCCCACGCGCCATGGTCTCGTTCATGCGATGCGCGTCGCTGGTTTCGACATGGTTTTCGAGCAGTATGACCTATGGGGTGGAGTGGAGCTTCTCGATGTCCTCGACAAGGGATATTATAAGACCCATCAGCGCGGCCTCTTCGTCGGCATAAAGTCCGACAGCCTTAAGAGCTAGCCGCCTTCAGTTCGGCCAGCTGTTTACCAAGATATTGCACTGTTGCAACCAAGCTTGCGGTAACTTCAGCAGTTGAGGCCTGCATAGACTGATAGACCGGGGATGTCCCGGTCTTCACTCACACCCAGCCATCAGGTGTCGTAGACGCCACGATGTTTTCCATCGTCTCTCCTGCAGCTATGCGGAAACAGCTCGGTTCGGCAAATTGCGAAGCAGTTCCGCTGCGATCAGTGCAAGAGGAAGAACTATTTGACGGCCGACCTTGTGAGCCCTCCCTCGAGAGAACTCATCATGAGTGTGCACCGGCTCATCGAGATCAGGATCATTCGCAAACCGATTTGGAAAGACGTAAAGCTGTAGGAAAGGACAACGGAACTTGCGTGACGAACTGATCGATGATCGGGAGGGCAACTTCGCAGCCGGACAGGATGCCGGCCACGACGATGAGGTGAATGCTCCACGCACGGCGAAGCACCCGGCCCGCATTCGGGACGAGTTTCGGTTTCATGGATTGTCCTTGAAATGAAAAAGGGCGGCTGGAGACCAACCAGATGGAAGACCCTTGATTGAAACCCACTGCGAATTAAGCGGCTAAACTCATGTAGTAGTTGCGCGTCAGAAACATTTAGTTACAAATGGCGCTTCGTTTTCGCGGCGATGCGATATGAAAAAACGCATTGGATTCAGCGGCCACAGCAGCCGCCGTCCCGATGTCTTTTATGTCGATCTTCCTGGCCAAACATGAGATGCAAACATGGATAAAATTGACGCTGGAGTTTCGTTCGGCACTTTCGACGGTGAAGCGTACCTCGACGAAAATCCCGATGTTGCTGCAACTGGCATGGATCCCTGGCGGCACTTCATCTCGCATGGAGTAGCTGAAGGGCGGACATTCTCGCCGCGCAAATCGCCCCAAGCCATCGGATCGGATGCGCAAGCGGTACTTGATATATTCGCTGGTGAATGGAACTCCCAAATGCCGTCAAGCCACGGCCTGAAGGCAATACCCGGGACAACGACCCTTTTCGAGGATCCTCGTATTGGCTGGCTTTACCAGAAGTTCGGCCCCATGACCGGAATGGATATCCTTGAACTTGGGCCGCTCGAAGCAGCGCATACGTATATGCTTCACAATCTCGGCGCCCAGTCGATAACGTCGATCGAAAACAACCCTCGCGCCTATCTAAAGTGTTTGGCGATCAAAGAGATATTCAATCTAAAACGCGCCAATTTTGTTCTCGATGACGCAATACGCCATCTCAATGGCAGCGACAAAAAGTACGACATTGCTGTCGCAAGTGGCATTCTTTACCATATGACGAATCCCATTGCGCTGCTCGATGCCCTGTCGTCGAAGTCTGATCGACTGTTCTTCTGGACCCAATATTTTGACCAAAACATTATCGCAAAACGACCCGATAGCAGCATCTATCAGCCTGCATCTGAGATCGCGCCTGGTTATTTTGGATCTAAACGGGCCTATCCGCGGGAAGTGATGGACTTAGCAATTTTCTCCGGTGGCGATGCGCCCTATGCGATTTGGATGACCCGGGAAAGCATCATCGGCTATCTGCGATCCAAGGGCTTCCAAGCAATCGACATCGCCTTCGATGATCCATACCACGTTAATGGGCCAGCCTTTGCTCTCTGTGCGCGCCGAAATCAAGCGGCTTAATGGAACCGGTCAAGGCCAGAAGGACGAACAGCAGGTTCGCCGGGAAATATGTCAGATAGCGGATGATCATAGCGCAGCCGCAGCCGTGAAGAAGTCGTCGATCTGCTGATCGGTAAAGCTCAGCGCCGCGAAGCCAGCGGCCATCATAGGTTCCGTCCGGACGAACGAGCCGGAATATTCATAGGCGATCTGGACAGCCTTCGATTGGCTGGAAACCCATGCGTCTACCTGATCGAGGAGACCGGCTGCGAGAAGCTGCAGCTTGAACTGGCGGGAGGAGACGGCAGCGGATACGACCACTTGGCCGCTGATAAATTGCGCCGACCCTGGTTGATGACGAGATCCGACAATTGCTCATCCGTGATAGGCAGCGCATCGGAGGGGATAGCCTCGACCGCAGTGACCGCGCCTGCGGTCCTGGTGTTGAATCACACGACCAAATGCCTCGGCCTGTAAAGCGTCGAGACGGTTGGATGCCCAAAAGACTCCGGCGAGCGGACATTTCTCAAACACATCGGCGTCTGGAGTCTCTGAGGAGAAAATGTCCACAAGCTATTTGGTTTTTATCGGCGGCATTTAATGAGATGAGCCACCACCTTAATGCTCAGAAGTCAGACTTGACTTGTCATTTGCAATATAAGAACATAAAGGGAACACTCGGATCTTACCGTGACCTGCGCAGAGCAGATTGTTGAGCAGGCGCCCTCGAAATCCGAATTCAATCGAAGGGCTGAAAGATCTCTTCTGCTACCCTATCCGCTTGGCACAGAATCAACATCGGACTGGCGTTGTAGTCGTATCGTACCTACAACTGGAATCATCAGAAAGGGTCCCGCTCTCCATGAAGTTCAGCCTCGATCATCTGCCGGAACGCAAACGCTTGGAATTGTCTCGAATTGTCGAGATTGTGCATGAGGAATTCGAGGATGCGCTGAAGGAAGGCACGGCCGATTTCAAGAAGAAGGGGCGTATCCTCAAGATCATTCTTTTCGGCTCCTATGCTCGTGGCGATTGGGTCGATGAAGAGCATACCGGCAAAGGCTATAAGTCCGACTACGATCTGCTGGTGATCGTCAACAATCGCAAGCTGACCGACTTCGGTTCATACTGGCGCAAGGCCGCCGACCGTCTTCCCCGTATCGTCAAACCGCCAGTCAGCCTCAACGTGCATTCGCTCCGCGAGGTCAACACAGCACTGAAGCTGGGCAAATATTTCTTCAGCGAGATCCGTCGTGACGGCATCGTTCTTTATGAACTCGATGACGAAGAACTCGCCGAGCCGAAGCCGCTCACGCCAACAGAAGAACATCGTGCGGCTCAACAGCATTTTAAGAGATTTCAAAGAAGCCAAAAGCTTCTAAAAGGCGCTCGATTTTACGCAAACGAGGGTGACCCAGACGAAGCAGCATTCCTGCTCCATCAAGCGATTGAACAGGCCTATTCGACCTTACTGCTGACATTGACGAATTACAGCCCTGCCTCACACAACCTCAACCATTTAAGGACACTTGCCGAAGGCCGCGATCAGCGGCTTGCTGAGATCTGGCCACAAGATCGGCTACGCTATACTGCCTGGTTCAACATCATCAACCAAGCCTACGTGAAAGCCCGCTATTCCGAGCATTTCAAAATCAGCGAGGAAGCACTCGCCTGGCTTGGCGAACGTACGGACGCACTTCAGCAACTGGTAAAAGCGATTTATGAGGAACATATCGAAAAGCTGCGGAAAAAGCTCTGAGCACTGCAGGCAAGCGCTTATCGACGTTCTTTGCCGCCGTCAGCAATTTCGCAGCCTTTCTTCAGTCAGTTGGCACTCATCGGATCGGTTCTGCCCGGCCATTTGTGACCATAGGAAACCGAGACTAACGCGGTTTTCCATGTGAGTTTATAGAGACCGCGCCCCTCGAAAAGTCCGTGGCTGGCATTTCGCCGCCACGCATCAGGCAAAACACCTGGAACCAGAAATGGGCGTCGGTAGCACGTCCATCTACCTTCGCGCCTAAGGCGCACCAAGCCACAGCAAGCGTGGCATCGGGACCATAAGCCGCCTTTGCAGCTGAGACTGCGGCTGTCATATCCGTGCCAGACCAAACAGAGATGTCATCATCCGAAGATGACGCCAGGCGATATTTTGATGTACCCACAAAAGTCATAGGAAGCTCTCCCGTGAATGTCCGACACGGGACGAAAGTTTGGCCGGACTTTATTCTCACAAGTGAGTCACGACCGCGAATGTCGCATGTGTCGTGTGATCCCTGGCCACTTCCTATTTTATCTCAACTTCCACTAGCCTTGAATCCTGGGCGAGCCACCTAAATTCGCCCTCACCGAGCCCTTCTTTTGTTGCAACAAAAATGTGATCCACCACATATCATTTTCTCTCTTTACGTGCAATAAAGATTTGTGACAGATAAATTATAGCTATTTCTGGTGGAATAAGAAAGAATTACGACTTATATCAGAGATTTTTGTTGCATCAAAATAACCAGCGCTGCGCGGAATCTCTAATTCTCTGATCTTCCGCGTGCTGTCGCCCAATGGTCGAAAGGTTATCATCAATGAAGCCACTCATCCTGATTTGCTCCACAGATTACGAATTCTACCTTCTGCTCGCCCAAATTCTCAATATGGGAGGTCTTGAATCTTCGCTGGCGGAAGGAGCGGAGGAAGCACTAGCTCGCGTGAAATCCGATGATTTGATGGCCGTGATAATAGACTATCATAGTGACGCCTTCCGTATCGGCGATCTTGTAGGCCAGATCAGGGAAACACTGGCCGATAAAGCGCTACCGATCGCGGTCTTCGTGGGAGCAGGCAATCAGCAACTTTATCTCGAGGTGCTCAAGACCGGCGTGAGCGAGATTTTTATGCGCCCGTTCAACCCAGAGCGTTTTCTAGCTTATCTGTCAGACTTATCGCCAGACGGCAACGCAAGATCTTGCGCGGAAAGAGCCTCCGGCAACTCGCTTATTTATGCGGAAATCACGATGCAACTCGATACCATGCGCGTCGAGTGCAACGGCGTGGACGTCCAACTCAGTCCGATCGAATTTCGCCTTCTTCAGCATTTTCTACAGAAACCAGGCTACGTCTTCAGCCGCGACGCCCTCATCGCGGCTGCATGGCCGCAAGGTACGTTTGTGGAGCCCCGCACCGTCGACGTTCATGTCGGGCGCCTTCGGCGGGGCATCAAAGGCGTCCTAGGTCGCGATATTATCCGCACGGTGCGGGCTAGCGGTTATGCGCTCGATGAGCGTCGGAATGTAGATCGGGCGTCGTGAGCATCGAGATCGCGGGGAAACTCCGCTGAGCTTCAATGTGACATTCCGCCTGCAGTGCTTATTAAGCTTCACGCTTTCGAAAAAGCGCCGTCACAGAACCGTCAAGCAATATTACCGAAACGATCGTTGTTCGCAGACCCATTCCACGGCAATAAAATAGCATCGCGTCGCCGATGAGATGCGATGTGCCGCAGTAGATGTCCATTTTCTGCTGTGCCGCTGCTCCGCTACGAACAAATTGGATATTCCCATGAGCGATGATCGTCATTCGCCCACCGCTTCGGCTGTGTCGCGATCCCACCGCAATACACTCAGCGTGATCGTTTCCGCCGATCAAAATCTTGCTGCGGCCGAGCAGGAGGGAGTCATGGCGCTTTACGCGGACCCGGATAAGGATCGCTCCGTCCTGTTGCGCACGGTGCGTCAGAAGAGACAAGTGACTGACTTCGTTCGCTGCTCTTATCTGGGCCTTGACAATCATCCGCTCATCCTCGAAGGCGCAATAGAGGCGGTTCAACGATGCAAGGCGCTCCATTGGTCCTGCGCAAGAACGAGGCTTAATTTCAGCCTGCTAGGCGAACTGGAGGAAGCGCTCTCCGACTTGTTTGCCGCGCGCGTCATAACCTACACGACGGTTCTCGCCGCTAATATGGGAGCCCTACCGCTCCTCGCCTCCGGATACCTCACTGAGAACAAAAGACCCGCAATCGTTTTCGACCGGTTGGCGCATGCGACGCTTGCGTTTCACAAGCCGGTCGTGGCGAATGAAACAGCGATTGAAACGATTGCTCATAACGATCTGAACGCACTCGAGGATATTTGCAGACGCAACGATCGCGTAGCCTATGTATGCGATGGCGTCTATTCTATGGGCGGCAGCGCACCGATTGCCGACCTCCTGGCACTCCAGGATCGGTACGGCCTATTTCTCTATATCGACGATGCCCATGGCATTTCCTTGTTCGGGAAGTCTGGAGAGGGCTTTGTACGATCCCAGGTCGGCGCAACCCTTGGCGAACGCACAATCATTGCGGCATCACTCGGCAAAGGCTTTGGAGCGTCGGGCGGCTTGCTAATGCTCGGCACTCCTCGGCAAGAAGAATTGTTCCGTCGCTTTTCGATTGCCTATGCCTTTTCCGCGTCGCTTAATCTAGCTGCAATCGGCGCTGCTATGGCGTCTCAGGCGCTGCACCGCACCGATGAGCTCAAATTACGCCAGGACGCGCTTACGGATCGGTTAGCTGTTTTCGATAGGTTGGTTGCCAGCGAACAAGCCGGCTCAAAGCTTCCAATCCGCACCATAGAGTTCGGCGACGAAAGACAATCCATTCGTGCCGCGGCCCATATCCTCAACAAAGGTTACTACACCTCTGCGATCTTCTTTCCCACGGTCGCAAAGGGTAAGGCTGGCTTGCGGGTCTGCCCTACCGCCAGGCATGGCATTCGGGAAATTGAAGGGTTGGGACGTGCGATCAACGAGGCGCTCGCCGAACGAGGAACAGATCCATGATCGACCCAATCAGCATCATTCTGATTGAGGCCTGGGAAATTAGCCCCAACATCAAATCAAAGGCAGATGGGATCGAAATGCTGAAATATATCGCCCAAGCATACGTCACCTTACCCGATTCCGTTATATGGCTTGAGCAGATTTGCAGACACGCTGCCGAGGTATGCCCTTCCATAATTTCCAACGGACGAGAAAAATGGATCGAATGCGAGCAAGTACACCCAATTATCAGCACGACGGATTTTATTGCTGAGAGGACCTGCAGGCAAATTCGGCATGGCAACAGATCTGCAACCACCGACGGAGCCGACAGGTTTCTCAACTTCGGCGACGCTTGCGTCATCATACGGCCAACCAACGACGGTTTATTTGTTCGCATTTTCGCCCGAGACGTCGTCATTTTTTGCGGAGTTCGAACACTTCTGGAAGGTAGTCTCTCGAAACTCGCGGCCATCTCCAATGAGGCAATCGAGTGGTTCCCTGCAGGTCTTGAACCGCTTCAGCTGCCGTCACATGGTAGGGAGCATTAGTCCAGAGATATCGGTCGCTGTTGGCAATTGGATTGGTGCCGTTGCGGCCCCTTATGCTGCTCGCGATCTCGCCGCCTCGGTCGCGGGCGCGGGAACCAGCTGTATCAACTCCATCAACACCGCCGTCGCAATGTTGCGCGCGTAGCGCGCTGCCCGCCATCGAGCAGAAAATTTGAACCACGCAGACACCCGAGCGGGTCCGGCGCAGTGAGCAGATTGTCAGCAGATAAGAAAGATGGTGTTCAAAAACGCCTTAACACGAACCGGAAACACCGCCGCCCGAGAAGGCTTATTGATGGCGCTGAAGAACAGAATACATCCGAGCTTGCTTCTCATGCTGGTGCCGATCGCAGTGACAACGCTGACACTCGGTATCACTGGATGGCAGTGGCATGATTTGGCGATCGGCATGCCAGCGCGAATCGCCTATTGGTTTTTGCGAGTAGGTCCCCTTCCCAATATCCTTCTCGGACCTATCGCGTCACTTCTAACGGTTTCGGCATTGCCGCTGCATCGTCGCCGGCCGATCGCTTTTGCGAGCCTTCTTTGCTTTTCATGCGTGGCAGGCTTTTACGCCCTGCGGGAATATGCCCGTCTGGTTCCGTGGGTGGAGAATGGCGTCGTCATATGGAGCGAGGCGCTCACTTATCTCGACGCCTTCGCGGTTGCCGGGACCATTCTCGGATTTGGTATTGTGGCAATGTCGGCGCGCATGTCCATCGTCGTTTCCGATCCGATCAAGCGCGCCAAGCGCGGCATTTTCGGCGATGCCGATTGGCTGCCCATGCCGGAAATGGCTAAGCTCTTCCCCTCGGACGGAGAGATCGTTATCGGTGAGCGCTACCGCGTCGACCGTGATCGCGTGCATAAGTTGCCCTTTGATCCCAATGATCACGAGACTTGGGGGCAAGGTGGCGAGGCGCCACTCATGACCTTCAATCAGAATTTCGATTCCACCCATATGTTGTTCTTCGCAGGCTCCGGCGGCTTCAAGACAACCAGCAATGTCATTCCAACAGCGCTGCGCTACAAGGGGCCGCTGATCTGTCTCGATCCATCAACTGAGGTCGCGCCGATGGTTCTCGAACATCGCACCCACGCGCTCGGTCGCGAAGTCATGGTACTCGACCCGACCAATCCAGGCATGGGCTTCAACGTTCTTGATGGGATCGAGAGATCGATGCGTAAGGAAGAGGACATCGTTGGGATTGCCCATATGCTTTTGTCGGAAAGCCTACGCTTCGACACCTCGACTGGCTCCTATTTCCAGAACCAGGCGCACAATCTATTAACTGGGCTTTTGGCGCATGTGATGCTATCGCCCGATTACGCCGGCCGCCGCAACCTGCGTAGCCTACGCCTGATCGTTTCCGAGCCGGAACCGTCGGTGCTTGCCATGCTACGCGACATCCAGGAAAATTCCGCGTCGGCCTTTATCCGCGAAACCCTCGGTGTCTTCACCAATATGACTGAGCAGACCTTCTCCGGCGTATATTCGACCGCATCCAAGGATACGCAATGGCTGTCGCTCGACAATTATGCCGCCCTAGTTTGTGGTAACGCGTTCAAATCGAGCGACATCGCCTCTGGACGGAAGGACGTCTTCCTCAATATCCCCGCTTCGATCCTGCGCTCCTATCCGGGCATTGGCCGGGTGATCGTCGGTTCGCTGATCAATGCCATGGTTCGGGCCGACGGCGACTTCCGGCACCGAGCGCTCTTAATGCTCGACGAGGTCGATCTACTGGGTTATATGCGCATTCTTGAAGAAGCGCGCGACCGCGGGCGCAAGTACGGCATCACACTGATGCTGATGTACCAATCCGTCGGCCAGCTCGAGCGTCACTTCGGAAAGGATGGAGCGACCTCCTGGATCGAAGGATGCGCTTTCACATCCTACGCCGCAATCAAGGCGCTCGATACAGCACGAAATGTCTCCGCCCTATGTGGAGACATGACGGTCGAAGTCCGGGGACGTTCGCGCAACCTCGGCTGGAGCAATTCCAATAGCAGCGCCCGCCAATCCGAAAGCCTCAGTTTCCAGCGCCGACCGCTGATCATGCCGCACGAAATCACCCAGTCGATGCGCAAAGATGAGCAGATCATCATTGTCCAGGGCCACAGTCCAATTCGCTGCGGGCGAGCAATCTATTTCCGACGCAAGGAGATGGATCAGGCGGCAAAGCTCAACCGCTTTTTGAAATTCTAGGCTTTGGCGTTGACCGCGAAGGCAATAACGAATTCCGATAGCCAGCGGTGATAGAGCGTGTGACCTGGCGTTAATTTCTCCGTTGTGCGATCTGTTCGACAAGGTCACATGCGGAAGCTGGTTTTCCGCTTTCACGCCTGTCTAGTTGACAAACGCGTAGCAACTATCATTTTTCACGGCTTGCTCTATATGGATTTTTTCAACACCTCCTAGTGCCGCCATTCTGGTGATCGTGAATGAGTGGAAAGACAACAAGCCAGCCGACAACGAGTTAAGTGATTCTGCGCGGGAATTAAATGCGGGTCCTACATTTCTTCAAGACGTATTGGCCAGATACCTTCGGAGGCGTCGAGCGGACGATTCATGCGATTATCAGGGGCGCCGCCACAAAGGGTATAGAATCCGAGGTCCTATCGCTGAGCAAAATTCCAACAGAAAGTACAGCCAGATTTCATGGGTACATGGCCTATAAATCGAAGCTTGATTTTGAGTTTGCATCAACTGGATTCTCGCGCGACGTCTTCAGAAGGTTTCGCGAGCTGTCAAATACGGCTGATATTGTTCACTACCATTTTCCTTGGCCACTGATGGACGCAGTTCATCTTGTTCATCCTCCCCATAAGCCGACCGTTGTTACCTACCACTCGGATATCGTGAAGCAAAAGTTTCTACTGAAGCTGTACAGGCCGCTAATGCACCGCTTCCTCGACAGTGTCGACACAATCGTAGCTACGTCTCCAAACTATCTTGCAACCAGCGACGTATTACAGCGATACAAAGCAAAGACAGTCGTCATTCCATTAGGGCTTGACGAAGCGGAATATCCCAGGGCAGAGGAAGACACGAAGACGCGCTGGCGCGAGCGTCTACCTCGGCCTTTCTTTCTTTTTGTCGGTGTTCTGCGCTACTATAAGGGCGTTCATATTCTTCTGGAGGCCGCGAAGCGGACTGATCTGGATATTGTTATCGTTGGAGACGGTCCGATGGATCGTTCGTTGCAAAAATATGCGAAGGCCAACAATCTGGCAAACGTGTACTTTCTTGGCGCGTTGCCGGACATAGACAAATCAGCCCTCTTCGAACTGTGTACCGGCTTCGTATTCCCTTCCCATTTGCGATCGGAGGCCTTTGGCCTTTCCCTGATCGAGGCTGCCATGTTCGGCAAACCTATGGTTTCCTGCGAGATCGGAACCGGAACAAGTTTCGTCAATATCGAAGGAAAGACGGGGGTCGTCATCCCCCCCAACGACGCGGAAGCCTTGGCAACGGCAATGAATGGCATCGCCAATGACCGCATACGTTCAGCCAACCAAGGCAGCGCGGCACGGGCGCGCTACCAGGAAAATTTCACCGCGGAACGCATGGGAAACGCCTATGCGGCGCTTTATCGGGACCTGTTGGCACGGCCATAGGCCTTTTCTTCGCAAAAATCCGTATGGCAACGCCTCATTTCGAAGCTCTGCTTTTCAATAATTTGAGATATTCTCTGCCACAGTTTTGAGTGCTGTAACGATCTATCGTCTGCTTGGCAGCGATAACAAACTGTTCGCGTTTTTCCGCGTTGCTTGCGCAGTCTCTAAGGGCTTCCGCCGCCGAACCTATATCCGGCTCGAACCAAATTTGATCCTGATAAAACGGATAATCCCCAAATAGCACTGGAAGCGTTTCGCCGCTCACGAGCCAGCTATTCGTGCCGTTCATAAAATCCATATTGCCAGAATATGCGGACGCCACGACCGGAATTCCTAGCGCCATCGCCTCCGCCATAAGACGTCCAAAGCCTTCCGCCCGATGTAGCGATAAGACCACATCACAACATTGCAGCAGTTCGTAATACTCGAGGCGATCTATGACAGTGTTGCGGATGATAATGCGTCGATCCTGCGTGGCCTTGCGCATGCATTCGCGCCAAAGCGAATCATCGTGCACATTCATTGCCTTGACAATCAGCCGCGCCTTGTGGTGGGTTTCACGGGGGAAAGCCGCTTGAAAAGCAAGGATGGCGCCCAAGGGATTTTTGCGCGAGATAGAGGAGGCGCCATCGAAACTCGTGAAGACGACGAAGCTGTCGTCTTCCAGGCCAAATTTTGATCGCGAAACTCTAGGAATCTCGGGCACCATCACGGGCAGCGTCACCTTGATGACGGGCTTATCCGTTGCGCCTCGAAATGCACGAGCTGAATGTTCCGAGTGGCACCAGATCTCGTCGACCAATTCCATTGCCATTCTGGCAGACGGCGGAAATCGTTCCAGCTCCCATTGCCAGAAACCGATTTTTCGTCGAGCGGAAAAGGCGCTAGGGCCGACCTTGTTTAACAACGTTAAAGTATCGAAGGCCGGCATGACATAGATCATCACCTCACCGTCGAAAGTAGCAACATCCGCTTCGACGGACGGTTCGTCGATCGCTTGACGCGCCATAATCGTCCAAGGTGCGTTGATGACAGTCGGCTTTATTCGCACTTCGTTTAATGATGCTCGAAGTAGCCGTATGTCCTCGCCCAGCCCGAACTCTCCCCTTGGATATCCAACGAGCGATACCACGGAGGTAGAGGCGTTGGAGACGGCATGTGTGGCGGTTGTTTCGCGCACGTCCGGTAAGGTCTCTGCTGCGGGAACAACTGGAACCGCAATACCAGCGACGACCTCACCGGTATCAATGAAATACTCAGCTTGACCGAATGTAGTCCACCACTCCCCAAAGGCCGTACGCCCCTCCAGAGACTGGAGGTCGAACGTCGCGCGAAGATCGGGTCGGTTACGGTAGACTAAGGCCATCAAAGGTGTTGGTTCACCATCGACTTTGGCACCGCGTAAATATTTAAAGTGAATGCCGTCTAGAAGTTGCCGGATCGATTCCGCGTTTGACGCCATGATCTGCTTGAGCTGCACAAGGGACCTAAACCGAACCACATCGTAGTAGCTATCCTCAATGCCAGGGTCGGAAGTAAGGCCGGATAAAAAAGCAGAAAGTTGCTCGACCGCAATGCAATTACCATTCCCAAGGTATTCGCCTTGGCCATCTTCAAACCACCACTCCCAAAAGTCCGCACAACCCTCGAGAGATTGGAGGTCGAACGTCGCGCGAAGATCGGGTCGGTTACGGTAGACCAAGGCCATCAAAGGTGTTGGTTCGCCATCGACTTTGGCACTGCGTAAAAAATTAAAGTGAATGCCGTCTAGAAGTTGCCGGACCGATTCCGCGTTTGACGCTGTGATCTGCTTGAGCTGAACAAGGGACTTAAAGCGAACTACATCGTAGTTGCTATCCTCAATGCCAGAGTCGGAAGGAAGGCTGGATAGCAAAGCAGAAAGTTGCTCCAACACAATCCAATTGCCATTCTCAAAGTATTCGCCTTGGCCAATTTCAAACCACCAGCCCCAGAAATCGGCGAAACCGTTTGTCGTATTGAGATCAAACGTTACTTCCAGATCTGTCCTACTTTTATAGATCAGAGATAGTATTGGTGGAAAATCTGAATTTAATCTCTTGGGGTTTCGCAGACTTGAGAAATATAATCTTTCAAAAAATTGCTTAACTTCTGAAGTGTTTTTAGAGACATCTATCTTTTGCAAAGCAGCATAAGAAACACATTGCATTTCCAACCGGGATAGCGGCGATGCACCAAAATATCTTGTCAATATTTCAAGGTATTGCTTATCTTTCACCGCCTCGAAAATCGAATTAAACTCGTGCTTCCCTTCAGAGAGCCACCAAACCCAAAAGTTCAAAAGCGACGCCTTGTCGC
The DNA here is from genome assembly GCF_057784375.1 of Martinezella sp. CNPSo 3964. Classification (NCBI taxonomy): domain Bacteria; kingdom Pseudomonadati; phylum Pseudomonadota; class Alphaproteobacteria; order Hyphomicrobiales; family Rhizobiaceae; genus Martinezella; species Martinezella sp. CNPSo 3964. The sequence continues at coordinate 205,059 of NZ_JBXSOW010000003.1, read as the reverse complement.
CAGGAAAGGAAGCGCGCAAATCATCCCGATTGCGAAGTATCAACCGGAGAAGGGGGGTCAGCTCTAATTGGTTTTCTTGAAATGCGCTGTCTAAGTGCTGCAGATGTAGATCAGCGGCAATTTTGTTGTCCAGAATCTTCCGTATCCCAGGAAACTCTTGGTATCCGTTGCTGAGCCACCAAAACACCAAGGCATCAGCGCCAGCGTCCGTATCTATGTCATAGAGCCGCTGAAAATGGGGGCCGCAAGCAATCCATGTCGAAACCAGACCTGTGGGCAAATCATAGCCAAAGGTCGACAAGTAACGATACGACATCGCGAGTAAGCTGGCAGGCTCTGTCTCATTCATTCGGGCACACATTTCAGTTAACCATTTGCGGAAGAATTGGCGTTCGCATGGCGCCAAATCAAGTCATTTCTTAGATTGTGTTAAATGATGGATTATAATTGATGAGTCGTAATTGGTATAGGAATCAAGCAGATATTCCCAGTGCAACGCGGTGGGAATATTTGCCGGATTGTTGCGCACCAAATCTCTTTTTATGTATGGATATCTTTCGGAGCGGATCAAATGATCCCAATAATAGTGGGTGGGGTTGTAGGTGTCGGCATCCCGCTCGGAATTTTTCAGACGCTGCAAAAATTCAGCAATCGCGGGCTCATCGCTATCGTGGGCAAGCTGGTCAATTACACCGCTTCGCCGAGATTCCGCATCCTGACATGAAAACTGTGCGCCCAATCGGAGCCCAGAGCTCTGCATCTTTTGGCTAAATCCGATCTCACCTAAGCGCACCACCCATTGTTTGCCGTTCACGTATGGATATCGCCGCCAGAATGCCCTGAAAGCCTTAGAGTCAATCGCGGACTTGTGCACTAACAAGAAGTACGACTGCAGATGATAGGTAATCTCTCGACTGTCTGTCATCGCCCAGATGTCAAATACACTGGGGTCGAAATTATCAATATATTTCGCCAATGGAAAAAGAGGGCCATAAACGCTATCATTGGCAAGAATTAGACTTTGAACCTTGTCAAGGTTGCCAATTGCGCGAACGCCTTCTGAATATGCGCCGAAGTCATATCCGATGTTCCGTCGAAGTAGTATTTCGCGACAGACGTTTTGAATTAAGCTCACATCGTGTTCATCAAGTCGCGGGCTATTACTAACAAATGTCAGCCTGAAACCTAGCTGCGAAATCGCATTTAGGTGAAACTTAACGAACTCGTCAATTTTGCCGCTTTCATCGTAATGTACGTAAATTGCGTGCTTGTTGCTTTGACTGTTAGGGTCTCTTCCGCGCCATCGCCGTCTGATCGTCGGCAAAAACCTCGAAATGTAACCTGTGACGCTAACGACGCCGAGTTCTAGTCGTTTCCGGTACGCTGACAAAGACTTACCCCATGAGCGATTCATTCAAAATTGCCCCAACGCTATCGCAATGACTCGCGTTCGTTCAATTTTCTTTGTTGAACGCCCCCATCAACGCCGTCCTAAATCTCGAGGCCCCGCAATCATCAGCAACTTTCTGAAGAGCTTCGGCCCTAACGCTGTTCCATAGCAATTCGTCATTGTAGATGCGCAGCACGCCAGCACCGAACGCCTCAGGATCGGCGCCAGATAAAATGGCGACGTTCTCTTTCCAACCCAGCTGCTGGACAATTAATGGGGTCGCGACGCAAGGAAGGCCAAACGACGCTGCGGCGTGAACCTTATGGGGAATGCCTGCCGCAAAACGTGTTGGAGCTATAAATACTCGAGCTTGATCATAGAGAGGCCTGAGATCTTGCTGTATTCCTACGAGATCAACATTGCGAGAGCCGAGGGACTGCACCGATGGCGCGTCGTTTTTGCCCACGACCTTCAGTCTTATATCCGGATTGATAGCCGTGATGCGGGGAAGAACCTCAGACACAAACCATACAAGGCTATCGACGTTTGGGGAGCCTTCGCCATCAAGTCGACCTACGAAAAGCAGGTCGTGCCTGGCGTCCCAAGAGGCAGGCGTGGGCTGTACATCGAGCAGATGTCCTAAAACTGAGACATTGCTAGATTTGTAATTGCGGAAATACGAAGCCTCCTCCTCAGAGACCGCTATAACGTGGTCTGCGAATGAGGTAAGAGACAACTCACCTTCGAGTAGCCGCGCAGCCTCAGTCTCCGTAATATCCTCTCCCGCGACGGTTCGCCGTAGAATTTCGCGTGCGGAAAACATGGCTTCGGCGTCATAAATTAACTTAGCCTTTCCGAACAAGGCCCGGTTCTTCGATAGCAGACTAGCGATAATTTGCATGTTGGTGGGTCGACTGACCACGACGAAATCATAGATATTCAAGCGAGAGCGTAGAAATTCTTCAATGCCGGCAACACCCAAGCCAAGCATCACCTCGACACTCGAGGGTAACGTCGCGTAAACCTTGTCCCAATCATCATCTGGTACGAGCAGGGGATAAAAACTTACGGCAAAGCCTTCTTGGTCCAAAGTACGTATAATTTCAGCACATCGCGGGTAGCCAGCACCATGGGACTCGTGAGGCACCATTTCATCGATGACCAATATGTTTTGTTTTTGCCTTGGTACAATACGGGCGCTTAGCGCATTTGCAGGCGCTGACGGATAGTGAGTCTTCAGGCGCGGCCAGTGCCGCCTGCAAAAAATCTGCTGATTCTTAATTTGTTGTGAGAACGCCCATTCGCTCTGGCCGGCGCTACCAAACTCATAGTGGTCGATGATGGCCTTGGGTTCATATACGACACGATACCCGGCATCCTGAAGCCGTAGGCACAGATCCGTTTCCTCGTAGTAGGCGGGAGCAAAAACCTCGGCAAAACCTCCTAGCATGCGCCAGACATCTCGACGGACCAACAGAAACGCCCCAGAACAATAGTCCACATCGCGCTGAAACCGGAATTCAGGATCGTTTGGATTCCGGCCTCTGCCGTATCCGAGGCAAGTCCCGTCCTGCCAAACAATGGAACCGGCTTCCTGCAGATTACCGTCGAGAAGTACGATCGGGCCTCCTACAGCCCCAATCGTCGCATCCGCCTCAAGGGTCGTTACAGCAGCTTCAAGCGACCCAGCCCTGATAATTGCATCATTGTTAAGAAGTAAAATATGCCTTCCGCTGGCAAACTCTACCCCTTGATTTACAGCTAGGAGAAATCCGAGGTTGTCAGAGTTCTTGATGATATGAGCGCCTCGCAGCCGGCCAAGCAGCTCATCAGTCTCATCTGTCGATGCGTTGTCAACGAGGATGAGCTCGAATGGAACTGTGATGTTTTGTTCTAGCCCGCGAAGGCAGGCATAGGTCAGTTCGGCTTGGTTCCAGGTGACCACAACGATGGATACACATGCGTCTGCAATGATAGGCATTTTTATCAAGGCATCGGAATTGAGAAACTCAGTAAGCTCATCCTTAAGCTTCCGCCGGAAAATCGTCTTATGGTCTTCCATCGTTATCCTTGCCCGCCTGCCAACTGCTTTGTTAGCGTCGACGTCTTTTCAGAAACCACCATTTTCAATTCGTCTCGTGATCCCACCTGTACGGTGCCAGGCATTTCGTTGAAATACCTGGAGTCTGCGATTTTCACCCATTTGTACCCAGCGCATTCCACGCTGAAGTAAAAAAGGCGCTCAATAGCGTGGGCAATTGTCTCGTCCTTCTGCCCTTCTTCCGGAGCAAAATCCTCAGCAGCGAGATTGAGGTCAATTAACGGCCTGAGCGCCGATGTCCGTGCCCAGAACATCGATCCCGATGGAAAATCTAGCACATGATTGGTCATGAGCTCGATACCGAGACATCGAGCGATGTCTCTCGTTATCTCATAATTTCCGCTCCAACCAAGCCATTTCCGAATCGGTTCGTGGTGCTGAGGACCAATCATTCCAATCTCGGGTGCCACCGCAAAAAGCTCCAGAATGCTTTTCACAATTTCAGGCGAGCCTAGAAGATGATGCAACAGGAAACCACGCCACTTCTTCAAGTCTTCATGATGCGTGGAGGCTTTGGAGTGGATACAAACTACAAAATCGTATTCCGAATTTATGGCTGAGAGCAACGCCAGCTTCGGGGCAATATCCCGTCCACGGTTAGGCACAACAACCACCTCAACGCGTCCAATCTTCCGCGAAGAGAACACAGCAAGAATCGCATCTCGTTTCGGTACCGAGTCTGTTGATATATATAGATCAAAAGCACATGGGATGTTTTCAAAATATTGAGAAAATTCTGCAGCCATCTCTGGATAGTATAGATGGCACACAACAGCTATGCGCCCGATGGATATATTGTCTATCGTATAGTCAAAGGGTACTGAGAGGCTAAAATCGTCGACATGGGATACCGTAAGATTACTATGTCCCTTATACTCGTCAAATGTTACGCCGCGTCGCGCAAGGTGCGTGTGTAATGTTGACATCTTGCTTTTCGGATACATTGCCATGTTCTGCCAGGAAGCTTAATTGCACGGTCGCTCAGAAAGATTCCGCTCGACCCAACTCCATCGCTAAAGAGCCATACCAACTAATTCCAATAGCTGTTTCGTCGGGCCGGGTTGGAGATGCAGCCGTCGCATTTTCTGCGTGAGCTGTTCTCTAGCGCCCGAGCTTATCGCAGTAGCAATGGCGTTTTGCAAGGCCGCAGGTGTTGGGGTATCGACGTAAACCGGCAGATCACCGAATGTTTCTCTCGACCATGGATGATCGTTGAGCACCATCGGGCTTCCGGCCAATGCCGCCTCCAAAGCTGAGAAGCCAGGATAGTCATCCCCGAGCTCAAGGTAAACCGCGCAGCTTTGCATGGCAGAGCGCAGGATCTCCGATGCCGGTTGCATGTAAGGTAGGAAACGAACGTTTTCGCCTGCGGCAGCGCGGCATTTATCATAATAGAATTTGTCAGCATAACCGCCGATAAAAACCAAAGGGATTTCTAAATCCCTCAAGGCCTCAATAGTCTCCAGCTGACGCTTGTGCTCGGCAATCTGTCCAACCCAAAGGATATATCGGTCGATGCCGTAGGCGGATTGGAAAAGACCTGCTTCGGCGGCCTTGCCAAAACTGGGGTCGATACCCGCCGGGACCACAATGATTTTAGAGCTGTCAACGGAAAAATTCTCCAAGCAGACAACCTTCTCGGCATTGGCCCTCAGTATAACAAGATCGGCAAGATCCAAGTGACGCTGGACGACATCGTGGGCTTTGTGTTGCCGATCGAAGAAGTTGAAATTTGGTATCAGGACGATCCGTTTCTCCGCGGCCTTCACATCTCGCAATAAATCTTCGCCGCCGCCGTGGGCAGAAAAATGAATGACCGCATCGTAGGCGCTGAGACGTCTTGAATTTGGCCCGTAAAGATCTGCGCGAACACCAACCTCATTGATATATTCAGCAAGTTGATGCAGCTCAGTTTCGCCGCCGCCTGGTGACAAAAAAGCCTGGTGGTAGGTGGTCAGCAAGAGTCGCAAGCTTGTGGATCCCTTTTGGCATTTAATGACTGCAGTAGGAAGTTAGCGACGTTCACCCTAACGCCTTCCGTCGGACCCTGCCATAGGTTATTTGTCAAAAAATGGGGGTCTGCGCAGCTTTGGTCTAGGCGAGCTCGCTGCCCTTATTGTTGGCGGCGCTATCTAACTAGGGGAATTTGCTGGGCATAGGCTTACTTGGCAACCTTGGACGACGGCGAAACACCACCCCAGCGACATCCGAGCGTCAAGCAATAAAGCGCTTGTCCGACGGGTCGGCCCCTGGTGCCAAGCGGCTCACGCGCGGCGTTGTCATTGGGCTGAAACGTATCGTCGCCTCAGTGACAAATCACACGGTCGCCGCCCCGATGTCTTTGAAAGCCATTGGGAGGAGGCGGCAGGGTGGCTTGAAGAACACTCGGACCATACCGCACTCAAACTTCTGATCTGAACTTGTCGATCTCCAAGCCCGTTACCCTGGACAATGGAGCTTCCAACAGCTTCGCGCACTGCAAAGGCGAGTAAGGGTGTGACGACAGAAGCCGCATAGCGGTTCATCGGCGACGCTGGCAGACTGGCGCATATGTCGCTCCAGATCTCTTATGTGCCGCTACGCAACGACATCCTAGACGAGGCAAACAGTAACAAAATTGCGTTACGCAACACGTTTGGGCAAATTTCACGCGGTATTGACAAGGGGATAGCTAACTGTGTCCGGTATTGCTAGAACAGCTCACGGGCTCCCCAATTGTCATTCAGACTTCGACTGAAACCGTCGTCAAAAGTGAGGCTTGCTTCTGTCGTTGACGCATCCAAGGTCGTGCCGCATAAAATGATAAAAATGTTTCAGCCAATATACGCAGACCACATAGCATTGGTGGATGCAGAATTTTTACCGTTAAAATTGAATAATAATCGCTTTTCCGCATGGCGCGAGATTCGAATTCTTGTCAATATGTATCGGCAGGGTTTACACAGGCATGCGGGATTTACCGGACTCTTCTCTCCGAAATTCAATCTGAAGACCGGTGTGACAGGGCAAGCTATTAAGAGTTATGCGGAACGGAATGCCTCCGCAGACGTAATCCTCATTAATCCGTTCCCACACCTAGCGTTTATTTCCTTCAATGCTTGGATGCAGGGCGAACATGCGCATCCAGGCTTAATTGATCTGGCGGATGAGTTGTGCGACACCCTTGATTTGAAATTAAAGCCGGGTGTCGGGCGTCGACATTCTCCGAGAATATTGTGCTATTCGAATTTTTGGCTCGCAAAATCCGGTTTTTGGGAGGCATATATAGGAGAAATTCTGGAGCCGATTGTCACGTGGCTGGATCAACACGAGAATCATCCTCTAACACAGAGGCTTTTCGCCAACACACTTCACACCGACCCAGCCCCTTTTCTTCCATTCATTGTCGAGAGAATGTTGACCACGTATCTTGACGCATCGGAATGGATTGTTGCTGCTTACGAACTGCCGCTACTTTCGAGATGTCTAAATGAATTCGAAAAAGCGATCGCTGTGCATTTCTATGACGAAGTTGCGGAAGCTGATCGTCAGAGCTATTTTTCGAATGATTTGCGTAAGAGAATGGATCTAGCGACCAAATTGCGGCAGTTATATTTTTGGGAGAAATACAATAATAACTCTCACCCTCATATCGTCAAAAAGTAGAGTTTAGCGTTTTTATTTTTGAATATATTTGCAGAGAATCTCTGTAAAATTCAATTGTTGTGAGGGATGCGTTGTCAATAACTGTGAGAGGAAATTTGGAGATTTCGATGGACATTGTAGCCAATACCATGAGCGCTATAATGCCGCCATGCGTGACAATAACAACGTTTTCCTGTGGTGCATCCAAATACGATTGTAGCGCCTGAATTGCACGTACCTGGGCTCCAGCGTATGATTCACCCTGAGGGAAATGCGTGAACACATCCACATTGGATGATATCAGTTTTTTTTCGATACCGTCGCGCCAGCTGAATCCTTGAAGATCGCCTGCATCTACCTCAAGGAAACCAGCGTTGCTTTCAAAAGAAGCTTCGCCGAAGATCAGTTCTGTTGTAGCGGTCGCGCGGGGAGCAGGGCTCGAAACGATCTTTGTGGCGGCCGATAGAAACAACGAAGGATGCCGCTGTCTAAGGGCAGCTGCCAACTCTTTCGCTTGCGTCTCTCCATTCATCGTCAGAACGGATGCCGATCGACCGTCTACCATCCCCTCTGCATTGAGTGGAGTTTCGGCGTGGCGGATCAGGTGCATAGTCTTCCATGCCTTAGCCTCGGATAGCCGTTCAATCAGGCCCGGCTCACGACCGAATTGATAACCTGTTCCCATGCTGCAGCCGTTCTTTCTAGCGTGTAATGCTTTTTTGCATCCTTGTAACAATTGTTGGCCAAGCGCTCGCGAAGCTCAGCCGATGAGGCCAGTGAATTCAGAGCAAGCAGCCAGTCCTCGGTTGTATTGTCGACAAGTAAACCGGTCACTTTATTGGTGACAGCCATTTCATAGACTGGGCTTCTAGAAAAGATTGCGGGTAGGCCGGCAGCGCTATAGTCCACATACTTCACTGGTGATTTACACGCATTGAAAAGTATGTCTTCTGAATCTTCGTAACCCGATAATGGGACAATACAAAAATCGTAGTTTCTTCTCGATAGAATTTCTCGGTATTCTTTGTATTCTATGGGCTTTTTAACGCTTATTCTATCGTGGGAGAAAATTGAAATGTCGAAGTTTTCGCAATAAAAATCGAGCTGCCAGTCTTCATTCTGGCTCAGAAACTCCTTTATTGCCTCTGCGAATGCAGCAGTTTGTGAGCCAAGCTTCAGTGTAAACATTGAAGATAATAATATAGACCTTGTGGATTCCTGATTAAGGTAGGCATCCTCCTCGCAGAAATCAGTCGCATAGGGTATGCAATACGTCGGCCCTCGATAGCTCGGGGAGATCGCCTGACGGAAAAACGAAGTTGGGACCACAACGCAATCAGCTAGGGCATAAATCTGGGAAACTATTTGCGGATCAGCACCCTTAAGTAAGCCCCTGCCGTAGCTTGGGTTGCCGTACATCCAGTCGTCGACGTCAACTATGACCGGTATGTCGAGCGCCTTAGCCCGAGATGCAAGAGCGGCGCTTAGGCTGGAGAAGGGCCTATTCATTATAAGGACGTCGAAATCGGGAACAGCCTGCTCCAGAAGTCTCTGAGTTGTTTCGATTATCAGTAAAATCGGCTCTCGCGTGCTGAATTCGCGCAGAGGTCGAATTATGCGCAGAAACACTGAAAGCGAGACATCGTGCCCCACAATGGTTGATCGTCGAGCCTCTACCGCTATACGTAGCATCCTCTGTTCCGGCATGTGTTGTGCTTGCAGACAATGCGAAAATTCCCTAGAGGAAATGGGCCAGTCGAGTCAAGGCCGAAAGCCGGGCTAGGGAGACGGCTTCCCGAATGCAGTTTTTACAGAGGTTTGTTGATGCTCCACCCGAAATACAAAGGCGTCATTCTGGCAGGTGGAAAAGGGACACGTCTCTACCCGGCCACTATTCCGGTTAGTAAGCAATTGCTTCCGGTCTACGATAAGCCTATGATTTACTATCCGCTTAGCACGTTAATGATTGCCAACATAAAGGAAGTGTTGGTGATTTCTACGCCGAGCGCACTTCCGCTTTATCAGGAGCTTTTGGGTAGCGGAGAACAGCTCGGTATGCGCTTCGAATATGCCATACAGGCGGAAGCTCGAGGTCTGGCGGAAGCATTCATTATTGGCGAGCGTTTTATCGGTGGAGCCTGCGCTGCGCTTGCGCTAGGTGACAACATTTTCTACGGCACTGGCGTTGGCACGAGCGTGCGCAACGCTGCGGAGCGCAGTTCGGGCGCCACCGTTTTCGCTTATGGTGTCAGTGATCCGGAGCGTTACGGAATTGTCGAATTCGGGAGCGATGGACATACGCCGATTTCAATCGTCGAGAAGCCTGCTAAGCCACGCAGCCACTACGCGGTTACTGGCCTGTATTTTTACGATAACGATGTCATCGAGATATCGAAGAGCATTAAACCGTCGGAGCGCGGTGAGCTAGAGATTACGACTGTCAACGATGTCTACCTAAAGGCTGGCAAGCTCCATGTCGAAAAGCTCGGCCGCGGTAATGCATGGTTCGACACCGGAACCCATGATAGTCTTCTTGAATCGAGCCAATTCGTACACACGATCGAAAAGCGTCAGGGCCAGAAGATCGCATGCATTGAGGAAATCGCCTGGCGCATGGGCTTCATCGATGACGAGCAGCTTGCGCAATTGGCTCATCCGCTTGTGTCGAGCGGCTATGGAAAGTACCTGCTGAGCCTAATTCCGCGATAGTTTCTCTATACGCGGAATTAGACTGTTCTGCCGCCGTCTAGTAGCGGAAATTGTGATCAACGTCAGCAAAGCGCGTGGCGATGGCATCCTTTGGCGAAAGCAGCACGGCAAATTTTGGCCAATCTATCGCAACGTCAGGATCGTTCCATAGGAGCGATCGCTCAGACGCGGCATCCCAGTATCCCGTCTGCCGGTAGGAAACGACGGTATCATCCTCCAGCGCCATGAAGCCATGTGCGAAGCCCTCTGGAACGTAAAACATGTGGTTGTCTGTGCCGGCAAGCTCGGTACCCGTCCATTTACCATAGGTCGGCGATCCCAGCCGCAGATCCACGGCAACGTCGAATATCCGCCCGTGAACGCAGCGGACCAGCTTTCCTACCGCGTTTGGATTGACCTGGTAGTGCAGGCCGCGAACGACTCCTTTTGAAGAGCGTGATTGATTGTCCTGTACAAATTGCGGCAATCCCAATTCCTGGAACGCGGAGGCGCGAAACGTCTCAGTAAACGAGCCGCGATCGTCTCCAAATTCCCTGTGTTCCAAGAGCAGGACGTCGGGGATAGCCTGAGGAATAGCCTTGAAGTTCATTTTTTTCCTTTCCTGGAGATGGCGATCGCGCTAGCAGCTTTGACGTCGATGCAGATCCGATATAGGGACACTTCCTTGAGTACAAGGTAGTGCGGAGAGCTTTCATGCGCAAAACAGCAATGGTCACTGGGGGAGCGGGCTTTATAGGATCAGCAGTCTGTCGATATCTCGTTGGTGAAACAGACTACGATGTCGTCAATCTGGATCTGTTGACCTACGCTGGCGATCTTCGCTCGCTCGACTCCATCAAATCAAGTCCGCGCTTCTCGACCATACAAGGTGACATCGGTGATAGCGAGCTAGTGGGTGAAATCCTGCAACGCCACCGCCCGTCGGTCATTCTGCATCTCGCGGCGGAGTCTCACGTCGACCGCTCTATCGATGGGGCGGCGCCGTTCATCGAAACCAATATCGTCGGCACCTTCCGGCTTCTAGAAGCCGTCCGAGGCTATTGGTCGGCACTCCCAGCGGCTGAGCAGGCGGAATTCCGTTTCCTGCATGTCTCGACAGACGAGGTGTATGGTACATTGGGCGACGAGGGACTTTTCTCGGAAACGACGCCCTATTCGCCAAATTCGCCTTATTCTGCATCGAAGGCTGCATCGGACCATCTGGTCAATGCTTGGCATCATACCTACGGCCTGCCGATTGTCATTTCGAATTGTTCAAACAATTATGGTCCGTTCCAGTTTCCGGAAAAGCTCATCCCGCGCATGATTACGACCGCGCTGGAGCATGGCTCATTACCGGTATACGGCGCCGGAAACAATGTCCGCGACTGGTTGCACGTGGACGATCACGCGTCCGCTCTGTGGCTCGTGGCGACGAAGGGGCGCCTTGGTGAAAAATACAACATCGGTGGGCGCAACGAGCGCCGCAACGTCGATGTCGTTCGCACCATTTGCTCCCTGTTGGACGAGTTGGGACCTCCTGCGCCGCAAGGGGGGTATGAGAGCTTGATCACCTACGTAACCGACCGCCTCGGTCACGATCACCGCTATGCGATAGATGCAACGAAGATCGAAACCGAACTCGGCTGGAAAGCGAGATATGATTTCGACCACGGTCTGCATGCCACCATCTTGTGGTATCTTTCCAACGAGTGGTGGTGGCGGCCGCATAAGGATGCCGCCGAGGCCCTGTATAAGGCGAAAGCCAAATGACATTCTTGATCTTGGGTAAGAACGGGCAGGTTGCTACAGCCCTTGCGGAACTGGCCGCGGAACGCGGCCTCGAATGGGTTGCGTGGGGTCGGGGCGAGCTCGACCTTTCGGATCTCGACCAGACATATGCAGCGATCATGAAGTCGGGAGCGTCGGCCATCGTAAACGCTGCGGCTTATACCGCTGTGGATAAAGCGGAGAGCGACGCTGCGTCGGCGATGCGCCTGAACGCCGATGCCCCAGCGATCGTCGCGCAGGTCGCAAGGGAGCTCGATGTCCCCTTTGTGCATATCTCCACGGATTACGTCTTTTCGGGCGACAAAACGACGCCCTACACCGAAGACGATGCGATATCGCCGATCAGCACCTATGGCCTAAGCAAGGCCGAAGGCGAGAAGCGAGTACGTGAGGTCTATTCGGCAGCCACCATTCTGCGCACCGCCTGGGTTTTTCACGAGAGCGGAAGCAACTTCGTCAAGACCATGCTTCGCCTCGGCGGGGAGCGCAAGGAACTGCGCGTAGTCGCCGATCAGCATGGCAATCCGACCTATGCGGGCGATATTGCCTTGGCCTGCTTGAAGATTGTTGAGATAGCGAAGGCTCGCTCACGCAACGTCGCGGGCACGTTCCATTTCGCCGGTCGGGGATATACGACATGGCACGGGTTTGCCGAGGCAATCTTCTCCGAAGCGGCAGCGCATGGATGGACAGTGCCCGACCGTGTGACGGCAATCTCGACCGCCGAATATCCGACACCGGCAAGACGGCCAGCCAATTCACGTTTTGACTGCAATCGCATCGCCAGCGTGCTGGAAATTGAAGCTCCGCACTGGCGCGACTCTTTAGCTCACTGCCTGCGGCAGCTGGCGGTGATCAGGGGTTGATCGCTTCTGCATCAAGGCAGGAAAGCCTAGGCCTTCTTTTGTTCCCATTTGCTTATTAGTTGGAGCTTGTGGGATAGACGACGGGATGCTTTTGATCTCGAGAAGAGGATAACTAATATGTTAGTTGAGACACAGGCGACGAGCCCGTTGAATCCGTCGTGGTCTGAACCGACTGAGTCCTTGCGGATACAGAAATCGCCGCCTGGGGTGTATAACAACATCAAATTGGCCTATTTCCTGGCTTGGTACGATGTGCGGCACCGCTATGCGCGATCGGTGATCGGCCCTTTTTGGATTACGCTACAGACGGCAATTTTCGCTGGCTGCATTGGCTTTGTCTTTAGCGCTATATCGAACGTCTCCGTTCCCGACTTCCTGCCGTATTTTGCAGTCAGTTTCGTTATGTGGAACTTTTTGTCCGGTGCGACCAACAATGCGACGACGACGCTGCTGGGTGCGGGTGGATTCATCAAGGATCGGGGGCTGCCTGCCTATGTCTTCTATGTCCAGTGCTTTTTCCGGCATCTGCTGTTTCTCGCCCATAACATCGTCGTTCCGATTATTCTGTTCATCTTTCTAGGAGGGGCTACGTTCCTCGGTCTCCTCATGGCTATTCCGGGACTGATCATTTTCATGGCGGTGACGCTCTGCCTATCGCTTGTGGCAGGAACGCTCGCCACGCGCTATCGAGACGTGCAGCCGTTGGTAGAGTCATTTATGAACTTGGCCTTCCTTGCCTCTCCGATCATGTGGAAACCGCATGTGGTCGCAGGTCGCGACTATCTGTTGCACTATAACCCGGTGGTGCATTTGCTTGCGATCTGGCGAGAGCCATTGTTGAACGGCGCCATGCCTTGGCATAGTTTTATCGTGTCGCTGGGACTTCTCGCAATTCTTGCCCTGTTGAGCTGGTTTGCGCTAACGCGCCTGCGCAACGCAGCCTTCTGGATCTGAACAATGGCTACGATCACGCTTAAGAAAGTCACGCTTGACTATCCGATCTACGATCTGAACGACAAGTCTTTGAAGAGGCTTTTGCTGTCCGCCGCGGGCGGATCCACGGAGAAAACAACAGTCATCCGCGCCCTTCACGAGATCGACTTTGAGGTTAAAGCTGGGGAACGCATCGGGCTGTACGGACCAAACGGTTCCGGCAAGACGACGCTGTTGCGGACAATCGCGGGTATTTTTCCAATATCCGGCGGCAACATCTCCGTCACCGGTCAGATGACGCCTTTACTCGGGCTTGCGATCGGCGCCAATATGGAAATTTCCGCGGAGGACAACATCAAGCTCTTGCTCCGCGTGGATGGCATCAAACCAACGAAAGAGCTTGTCGATTCAATCTGGGAGTTCACGGACCTAGAGGAGAAGATGCGCCGCATGCCCTTGCGCACGTTCTCTTCGGGCATGCTGATGCGCGTGCTTTTCTCCGTCTCGACGGCGTTCTCACCGGAGATCCTTCTTCTGGATGAATGGCTAAGCGTCGTTGATGAAACCTTTTCCAAGAAGGCCGAGCGACGCATGGAGGATCTGGTTTCCCGTTCCAAGATCCTCATCATTGCATCCCACAACATGAAGATGCTTGAGCGTGTTTGCACACGCATCGTCCGGCTGGAGCAGGGGCATATCAAATCCGATGAAGCTGTCGTGCCGGCGCAAAAGATTGATGGTGCGGAAACGCCTGCAACTGCGGCTAGCTGACCCATAATATAGAGAGAACAGCGTTGAGCACAGTGCATATTCATGCCCGGGATATCGTTTTAAACGACGCCGTCGGCAGCTTCGCGCGGCAGATCGCCATTCTAGCGGAGAAAGCAGGGCACGATGTTCGGCTTTGGGCTGAACATACAGACGTTCAAGAGCCTCACCCTGTTGAAAGCCGCTCGGCATTCTGGACGGCGGTCCAGCCGGAGGATGTCATCTTTTTCAATCATTCGATCTTCGATCCTGCGCTCGACGATATTGTCGCTCTATCGAATGCTAAGATTGTCTATTTTCACAATATCACACCGCCTGATCTGATTGATCGTGCTGACGAGCGAACGATCGAAAATTGCCGACTGGGCCTCGAGCAGCGTCCACTTCTCGCTAAGTTCGATGTCATCATGGTCAATTCGGAAGCGACGGCGAAGTGTCTGTTCGAGGCGTTCGATGCAGATGCTTTAGCGCATCACAAGGACCGGATCGTCATCTGCCCGCCGCTCATTGGCGCGGACCGGTGGAATGCTGTTCAGGCCGAAGATCTCCGAGCTGCGTCGGATAAGCGAAATCTCCTCTACGTCGGGCGCATCGTTGCACATAAGGGCGTCCTCGACATTGTCGATATCGCCGGCGAGCTAGCGGCGCTGAAGATACCGATTGCACTCAATATCGTCGGTGGCCCCGCAAATGGCCCCTACGTCGATATTGTCAAGGCGCTCGCAAAGACGATCGAGGAAACCCATAACGTGCCTGTCACCTTCCATCATGGGATATCAGATCGCCAATTAAAGGCGCTCTATGAAATGACGACGGCCTGCATCGCGCACTCGTCTCACGAAGGGTTTTGCGTGCCCGCCCTCGATGCGCTGGCCTTTGATAAACCGATGTTCGTCACTCCCGTTCCCGCAATATTGGAGGTGTTGGGGTCTGCGGCATTGCTAATTCCGGAAAATGACAAGGCAGGGGCCGCCGCGGCGATCGCGGCTTTTCTTATAGATGGCGACCACGCTGGCCACACCTCCTTGCGGAAGAAACGCCTTGAGGAACTGCGGACAAAGGCTGACGGCAGGCTTATCCTGAGTGCTATCGAAGGTTTGGGAGCGGCCTGATGCAGATTGTCTATGCGACGTATCCTTGGGCATTCGAAACACCGGGCGGCGGCGAAATCCAGCTGCTGAAATATGAACAGTATCTGTTGAACGCCGGCGCGGATGTCGTGCGGTACGATCCCTGGCGTGGCGGCCTCGACAAGGCGGAAATATTTCATTTTTTCTCGTGTATGGGCGGCTCCGTACATCTATGCAACTACGCGAAGGCGCGGGGCATTCCTCTCGTCATTTCCGCCAGCCTCTGGCTGACGGAAGAAACCATGCACCTCTACCCAATCGCCGAAATCGCCGCGCAGCTTTCCTTGGCTGATGCGATCGTTACCAATGGCGATGTAGAAAGCGACCGTATCTCGACCATACTCGGTCTATCGCGCGAACGCTTCCATACGGTGCGCAATGCCTGCGATCCGTGGTTCGGAGAGCCGGTTGACCCTGGACTTTTCCGCTCCGCCTTCGAGGTCGACGGGCCGTTTGTGCTCAATGTCGGCAATATCGAGCCACGCAAGAACCAGTTGGCTTTGATCCGCGCAGCAAAGCAAGCCGGCAAGCCATTGATACTCTTTGGTCATATCCGAGACGCAGAATATGGTAAGGCTTGTCTCGCAGAAGCCGGTCCGAATGTCCGTCATTTGGGCGCCCTTGATCACGATAGTCCGTTGCTGCGGTCTGCATATGCTGCTTGCGAGGTTTTCTGTCTACCTTCGACGTTGGAAACGCCAGGCCTTGCTGCTTTGGAAGCATCGGCTGCAGGTGCACGGCTCGTAGTTACCGGCGAAGGCTCCACCCGCGAGTATTTTGGAGATCGTGCTCTGTATGTCGACAGCGACGATGTAGAGGGAATTGCCGTTGCGTTGATAAAAGCAGCAGAAACGCCGCCATCGGAGCAGCTGCAGCGACATGTAAACAGGAATTTTACCTGGAATCGCGCCGTCGAGCCGTTGCTGGAACTCTACCACAGGCTTGCGGCTGCGCGTTGACAGGCGACCCTATTTGCCGTTACCACGGCGCATTTCACGCGGAATTTCAAAGGCTGGAAGACAATGATTCTTAGCGCTCTTCGGAACAGCATTCGCGGGGCCTTGGCAACGATCATCGTCTACCCCCTCACAGAGCGCTATGAAGCTCGCGATATTCGCAGCAAAACGAGATGGGTTAGAGAAGAGATCGACCGCCCGTTTGCAGAGCGACGTGCGCGTGCGGTGGCGCGCCTTGCCGAAACAGTCGTCTTTGCGGGCGCCAAGGTGCCGTACTATCGTGATCTGTTCAGTTCGATCGGCTTCGATCCAGTGAAGGTGGCTGCGGACCCCCGATATATCGAGGATTTGCCATACCTAACGAAGGAGATCATTCGCGAACAGGGTCAAAGGCTGCTGCGCGATGATCGGGACGGCATGCGGATTCATGTGGCCAAGACCGGCGGCTCGACTGGACCGTCCGCTCATATCTATTATGATCAGGAGGCGGCCGACTGGTCTTCTGCCATCACCCAGGAAAGCCGCCGTCGCGTCGGGAACACGCACTGGCGTAGCGAGCTGCATTTCGCCTCGAAATTTCCGGAGGTATTTCCGTGGCGGGACCGCATGCGTGAGCATGTGAAGTGCTTTGCCATGAATCGCGACAATATCTTCTTCGCAACATTCGCAAGCGAGGAACTCGAACAGATATGGCGCAGAATAAAGTCGATCCGGCCACATCTGGCGCATGCCCATCCGTCAACCGCCGATCAGCTCGCAGCCCACGTCGAGGCGACCCGCGGCAAGGATAAAGGGTTCCAGATCTTCGAATCTTCCGGCGAGTTGCTCGAGGCGCGGCAGCGAGAGCGCATCGAAAGAGTGCTGCAATGCCAGGTGATTGATCGCTATGGCTTGGCGGAAGCCGGCGTGATCGCCTACCAGATCGACCCAAAGAGTTCCGATATGCGATTTTACGAGTTTTTCGCATGGCCGGAGTTGCGGACGGAAGAGGAAACAGGGTTGGCGGATATCCCTGAAGGTGCCCGCAGTGGTGAGTTGGTGATAACTCCACTTTTCAACAGGATGATGCCGCTGTTGCGTTATCGCACTGGCGACAACGCCATCCTAGCGCAGCAACCGAATGGTATTGTCATTCCCCGTATGGTTGGCCGCGTTCACGACGTGATCATGTTGGGCGGCACGCCACTCCCCACCCACTTTATCCAGGACGTGCTTGATCGCGTCGGTGGCATTCGCGAATTCCAGATTCAGATGCTCCATGGCAAACCGGTGTTTCGGCTTGTGCCAGAAGATACCGCCGACACAAATGCAATCCGGGAACGCATTGCCTCGTGGTGGTCCGACAATGTCGAGGTTGAGTTCATCACGCCAGCTGACCTAAAGCTGGTCGGCCTGCGCCAGAAATTCAGGCATTTCGTTCCAGAAGAGGCATCGGGGCAATGATCACCGTATTTGCAGGCAGACCCGATGATTCCACCACCGAGATCGTCGCAGAAGCATTCCGCCGGTCGGTAACCCGGGGTCTGGTAACAGTGGCATCCGACGATCCCGTGCCGACAATTGGGGACGGCAACGTTTATGTCTTCGTCTCGCCCCGGGTGGATCAAGCGCCCCTTGTCGATACGGCTTCTAGGTCAAACGCCAAGGTTCTTCTATTTGGTCACTTGCCCGACAAAGTCGCGTCCTTGGCGGGGCTGGCTGCGCCAGGCCCCTTGGCTTCCGGATGGGCCGATGCAGCGGCATGCCCGCCGACGCCAATCTATACCACGACGCGATCATCGGCGGAGGTCAGTTGGAACAAGCATCCCCTGGCGAATGCATCACCATTTTCGTCACGACCTTTCTTGCGGTTTGACTATGCCGACGAATGGAACAACCTAGGATACGGACGGATTACGGCCGATGGCGGGTCATGGTCTATTGCGATGACGATTGAAGCCCTCGGCGCAACGACGCTTGCGGTCGCTTCTGCACCTAATATTGCAGAAGTTCTGCCGTTCGTCACCTTGCTGGAGAACGAGACGGCGTCCATCCTCTGGTGGAATCGTCCAGTGGGTCCGGTCGACAGCGCCGAATGGGCCGTGATCGAGGCGTTCCTCGCGGATTGGCGGCACGAGGACAGGCCGTGCATTCCGGTCATTGGGGAAATTCCGCAAGGATATGACGCGGCAGTGACGATGCGCCTGGATTGCGATGAAGACATTGCGTCGGCGCGGCCATTGTTCGAACTCTACCGTTCGCGCGGCCTGCCATTCTCGGTGGCGGTCAAGACTGCTCAGGAAGACAAGGACGAGCACGTCGCGCTGATGAAGGAGGTTCTGGATGCCGGCGGTGCCGTTCTCTCGCACTCTGTGACGCATGCATCCCGTTGGGGAGGCTCCGGAGAAGCCTGCGAGATAGAAGCGCGAACCTCTTCAGACTGGCTCGAGCAGCGCCTGCCGGGCTTGACCGTACGCTATGCCGTATCGCCCTTCCATCAGAATCCCGCCTATGTGCCGGAAGCGCTGAAGCGAGCGGGGCTGCAGGGTTTCGTTGGCGGTATCATCGCCAACGATCCGGAAATGCTGATGGCCAAGGGGGGAACGATACCGGGTGACAGGTCGGGAATTGTTACGCACAGCCAACAGTGCATGTTGCATGGTGATTGTATTCTGAGGGAAGGGGATCCATTGGCGATCAACAAGCAGGCTTTCACGGTGGCGGTTGCTGCCGGAAACCTGTTCGGCTATCTCGATCATCCATTCTCGCCGCGCTATGACTACGGGTGGGGGTCTGAGGAACATCGCCTGTCGCGGCATCGTGAGTTTATCGACCATATCGAATTGGAAATGGCGGGTCGTCCGATCCTTTGGCTCAATGAAGAGGATACCTTGGACTGGATCGCGGCCAAGATGCGCCTAACGATGCGAGAAACGAATAGTGGCTTCGGACTGACGGAAGGTACTGCGGTTGGAACCCCGTCAGGTCTCGCATTCTCTGTCCGTTGGCGCGGCGCTACCCTGGCATTGGCGGATTTTGTCGATGGCTGAAATCGGCGTGCGTCATGTCATGATCATCGTAGGCACACGCCCCGAGGCAGTTAAGATGGCGCCGGTCATCAAGGCGCTCTACGCGCGGCCGGAGGCTTTTCGCTGTACGGTGGTCTCAACGGGACAACATCGTGAGATGTTGCGCCAAACATTGACCAGCTTCGGGCTTTCCGTGGATGTCGATCTAGACATCATGCAGCCCGATCAAACGCTTGCCTCGTTGACAGGAGCTGCGATCGGTGCATGCGAAAAGATCTTTCAAGCTGCAAGACCGGACGTCGTCCTTGTGCAGGGGGATACGACGACGGTTCTTTCGGCATCATTGGCTGCACATTACGCACAGATTCCAATTGCTCATGTGGAAGCGGGCCTGCGGACCTATGAACGCTACAACCCATTTCCGGAGGAAATGAACCGCAAGCTCGTTACGTCGTTGGCTACCCTGCATTTTGCGCCGACAGAACGGTCGGCACGACAATTGCGGAAAGAAGGCGTCCCTCCATCAAAGATCTTCGTCACCGGCAACACCGTCGTCGATGCGCTGGAAGAGCTTCGAGGCAAAGTGACCACCGGTGATATCTCGCCCGCCGTCAGGGAGCTGGTAGCACGAAGCCAAGGACGGTTCGTGCTCGTGACGTGCCACCGCCGGGAAAGCTTTGCGCATGACCTCAATGTCATTGTCGACGCGATCGCCACGCTGGCCAACCGCTTCCCCGATCGCACGTTCTTTTTTCCCGTGCACCTAAATCCAAATGTCCGCGCGCTGGTGATGCCAAGGCTGAATGGTATTGAGAATGTCGTGCTGGCGGATCCGGTTCCCTATGCAGATATTCTATTTTGTCTCTCGTCTGCGGAGCTGGTGATGACGGATTCGGGAGGCTTGCAGGAAGAGGCTCCCTCATTCGGCGTGCCGGTCATCGTGTTGCGCAGGACGACGGAGAGGCCAGAGGGGGTACGCGCCGGCTTCTCTCGCCTAGTGCCGATCACGCGGGAAAATATTGTCTCCCTGGCCGGTTCCTGGCTGCGGTCTGGTCGCAAGACAATGCTGGCTGGAAGACCCAATCCTTACGGACACGGCAATGCTGCGGCGCGGATCGTCGACATACTGTCGAAGGAACCGTTACCGTGACCGGTGGCGATAAACGAATGACATTCGTCATGTTTTCGACAGCTGATTGGGCAGCACCTTACTGGACGAACAAGCAGCATGTCGCCGACCGCTTGGCCAAGCGGGGCCATCAAGTCCTCTATATCGAGTCACCCGGAATTCGTGCCCCCAGAGCCAATGCGCGCGATCTGTTCCGCATATGGGATCGCCTGAAGAGAGCGTTCATTCCCCCAAAGAAAGTTGACCAAACGCTCTGGGTCTATGCACCGCTGACGATTCCATTCGGTCACAAGAGCAGGTTTGTCCGAGCTTTCAATCGATGGCTGCTTGGCTCGGCGATCCGCAAATGGCTGAAGCGCAACCGCGATGGTGATGATGTTATTGTATGGACCTATCACCCCTATATTGACGGCATCATGGATGGTTTGCCGGTGCGGTCTACTATTTACCACTGCGTCGATGACCTTGCCGCCATTCCTGGCGTGGACGCCGATACGTTTCGAAAAGCGGAAGTGACGCTTCTCAAAAGAGCGGATCGTGTCTTTACGACAAGCCCTTATCTTCAGTCTCACTGTGCGGCCGTGGCTGGAGAGCGCAGTGTCTACGAGCGCAACGTCGCCGATATCGAGCATTTTTCGCAGGCGAGGCATGCTGGAACAATCCCTGCCGAGTTGGCCAAAATTAGTGGACCGAAGCTTTGCTACACAGGAGTTTTGTCCGACTACAAGCTCGATTTCTCGCTCGTTGAACAATGCGCCATTGCTCGACCCGGCTGGAATTGGATCTTCATCGGAGACGAGCCAGAGGGCCAAAAGAGCCCAGCTGTTGGCCGCTTGAAAGAACTACCCAACGTCTATTTTTTTGGGTACCGGTCCTATGACTCTCTACCGAACTATTTGCGTGGGACAGATATTGCAGTTCTTCCTAATCTAACAACAGGTTACATGTCGGGCGTTTTCCCGATGAAGTTATATGAGTATATGGCGGCAGGGAGACCCATCATCTCTACAGCCATAGACGCGCTTGCTGATATCAAGGATCAAGTTGCCGTAGCGAGCAATCCAACGGAGTGGATTTATAACACCGAAAAATTGTTGGCCTCACCACCTGAGGCTATTGGACTGCATGATTCCAGGCTTCTAAATTTTAGCTGGGAAGCGCGACTCGATCGAATGCTTGCACTGATATGAAGAAAATGCCTGTGAGCCCCGTTGTCGCTTTCACTTACCGATTTCAATCTGAGAAAAGTTCTGTATCCCTTGCATCCCGGCGATAAGGACATTGGCGTGCAGCGCTTTAACATCTACGGTTGGACGGGTGATGTGAACTTTGATCTGTGCTGAGATACCGTAACCCGCCACAGCGCTGCACTGCGACCTGACCTCACGGCATCTGCTACTGCTCCGCACAAGTACCCGACTTCGCACCCTATGTACAGCTTAGCCGAGTATCCCATCATTTACATAGGTCCTACCCTCAAAGACGCCAAACTCCAAGTAATGCACAAGAGGGTTGATGCCGGCAGCCGCGACATCCGGGTAAAGTTTCAAATATCCCGCAGTGTCAAACTTTGCGGAGGGATCTCGCCCCTCATGCCAGCCAAACTCCAAGTAATGCTGAAACGGGTTGATTCCAGCAGCCGCTACGTCCTTGTACCTGGCCAAATATGCTGAGGTGTCAAAAAATGCGTCGGGATCTCGCCCCTCATGCCAGCCGTACTGGTTATAGTGCTGCTGTGGATCGAGATGGGCGGCCGCTACATCCGCGTTATTCTGGTAGTAGAATTGTCCATTAATTAGCAGATCATTCGCCGTGACAGCACGACCCTCATACATACCGAAATGCAAATAATGCTCAAGCGGATCAATCTTTGCTGCGGCGACATCTGGATTGATCCGCAGATATTCCTTCGTATGGAACCGGTCAGAGGGATCTCGCCCTTCCTTCCATCCGAATTGATCATAATGCTGTAGGGGGTCGATTCCGGAAGCCGCAACATCATGATATTTCGCCAAATATTCGGACGTACTAAAGAAACTGTTCGGATCACGCCCTTCCTTCCAACCATACTGATCATAGTGCTGGTCCGCATCAATGCCTGCGTTGAGAACATCACGATTGTGGGTGTAATAGAACATATCATCGACTAAGCTGTCACTTTGAACAACCGCTCTGTCCGAAAACTGTAGTTTCTCAATCGAAACCAAGCTTTCCACCGCTCCGCCGCCCTTGACTATCATTGCGCGGTAACCGTAGTCGACCGTCGCCTGTGCTAGGCTAAAGTCAAAGACGGCCGTGTCAAAACCAGCTCCGCCGTCTAGCCAGTCGTTACCGGTGCCACCCTTTAGTGTATTGTTTGCGGCATTGCCGATAATCGTATCGTTGCCGGATCCGCCAATTGCATTTTCGATCAATGAGCGGCTATCGCCGTGATACTGAAGGGCATTATAGACATTGCCGTGTGCGAAGTTGCCATCCCCGAGGTAGGCGCTTTGTGCAGCGGACATCAATGACCAGCTGCCCGGTCTCAAATCTATAGACAGATTTGTTGTGTAGTTTGAGAAATCATAGGTATCGTTCCCGCCACCATCCCAAATGGTGAGAAAAATGCGATTGTCGCCAGGCTTTCCCTGCCCCACGCCATCAATGAACATTTCACCGGTCGTGGGTGAAAAGGTGTAAGTCGTGTCTCCGGAATGCGTCGTGAAATTTGCACCGTACAACTTCTGGATGGCTGCGATATCATACATCATCAACGACTGAGCAAAGCCGAAATCTTCGTTTGTGTAACCAAAGCTCGTCGATGCCGCAAAATAGGAGCGGTAGCTCATGACAGTGAATTCCATGCTGTCATGCCAAATACTCATCGTCGAGGAATTATAAAGCGAAGGCTGAAAAGAATGCTTGAGGCCGAGTGCATGTCCGATTTCGTGGAGAGTGGAGACCCAGGCATAATTGCCTTTAATCGGATCAGTCATCGCACTTGTGCCGGTCTGCGTACCAAACCAAACGTCGCCACCAAGATCAGAATTCGATGGAAAATACGTATAGGCGGTATCTTGCGCCTCATCCGACATACCAAACCGAATTGTGGCACTTCCCGCATCGGCTTTTTCGTTGAAGGAAAGATTCGAGACGGCGGCGTATTGTGCCAACGCGGAATTCACCGCAGCCTGCATGGTGACATTGAGTGGCTGAAACGTCAGCTGTTCCCCGGTGCTATAGCTGCCATACTGCGCGCCACTCGTCGGGAATGAAAAATCGAGTGAAGTTTGCGCCCAATACCGCCCGTAGATCAAGTCATCGGCATCGTCTCCAAAAACCGACACCGGATAGGTGATTGTTAGCATTCAATAGATCTCCGAGAGCAAGACGACTTTAACGACCCATTTTCACTGAGCTGAATAAACGAGGAAAGGAAAGTCTGCAAGTATGAGTAGCATCATCTTTGCCACAATCCTTGATTTCCGGACGCCATCCATTTCCACATCGTTACTGTTCTTTAAACGCGCGAACCACCTGATCGGACAACGGTTTTGCCAAATAGGCCAACATCGTTCGCTGATCCGTCTGGACGAATGCCTCCACCGGCATCCCTGCCATCGGCGTCAGATTCCCGAGCCGTGCCCATTCGACCTCCGGTATAGTAACCCTTATATCATAGTAGCTCTGCCCGGTGCGTTGATCAGTTGTCAGGTCGGCCCCGATGCTCGTTATTCGGCCCGTCAATCCCGGCGTAGTGCGTTGATTGAAAGCCGAAAACCGAACCATCACCTCCTGCCCGACCGCCACTTGGTCGATATCCCGTGGCGATAGCTTAAGTTCCGGCGTCAGCGCATCCTTGTCGGGCACGATCTGCATGATCGCCTCACCAGGCGTAACGACCGTTCCGGTAGCGTGAACGACAAGCTGATGAACGATCCCTTCCTGAGGTGCGCGAATATCGATATGTTTCAACTCATCTTCGGCGGCAACAAGCCGCTCGGAATATTCGCCGATATCACTTTCGGCTTGGCGTAATTGGTCCGAGATCTCGGTTCTTTGATCATCATCGACTTGAATAATCTGCAATTGAGTTTCGGCGACTTTTCCATTGGTTTGAGCCGCGGAGGCGATCAAGCTCCCAAGCTGGCCAGTGAGGTCCGCAGCATCACGCCGTAAGCTATAGACCCGTGTTGCGGGAATGATACCCTGGTCAAGCAATGGCTGAAGACTGGCGAGTTCGGTATTTATGATATCGATCGCCTGTCGTTTGCCTTCCTGCTGAGCGCCCAGGCCATCCGCCTCCTTCGAAAGCTGACGGACCCGTTCGGCCAATTGCGCCTTGCGGCCTGTCCTGGATGAGCGCCGATCTTCAAACAGCCGCCGTTCTCCATCAAGTATCGCCGCTACTTCGGCTATACCTTGCTCGTTTAGAAGGTCCTCTGGAAAAGTGATTGATTCTTTCGCATCTCGTTCTGCCGAGAGCCGAGCTACGCGCGCCGAAAGTTCCTTCAGACGCTTCGAAATGATGGCACGATTGGCACGGGCCTGCGTATCGTCGAGATGCACGAGTATTTGGCCAGCTGCAACGAGATCGCCGTTTTTGACGAATACCTGGCCAACAGTACCGCCCTTTTGGTGCTGGATGGGCTTGACATAGCTGTCAACAACCAACGTGCCAGTGGCGATAACGGCACCCTGAAGACGAAGGGTGGCTGCCAACCCTCCCAAAACGCCAACGAGAAGCACAACGGCGGCGAGCGCAACCAGCGTCAGGCGGCGGACGGCGCGTTCAGCAAGCGGCGTAAGAGCGCCGTTCATTGTGCCATCTCCTCACCGCCGATAATCAGCCGGACGGGTTGAGGCCCCGGGGGTCCGGGTTGCGTTGTCCTCCTGAGAACCTCATCTTTCGGTCCGAAAGCCTGCATTTGGCCATTCGTCAACACGAGAACCTTGTCGACCGCAGCAAGCGCGCTGGGACGATGCGCAACGACGATGACGATGCCTCCACGGGCCTTCACGCTCAAGATCGCTCGCGATAGCGCCAGCTCTCCATCAGCGTCGAGATTCGAATTCGGCTCGTCGAGAATGATCAGGAACGGCTCGCCATAGAGCGCGCGGGCCAGCGCAATGCGCTGCCGCTGCCCGCCCGACAAGGCGGCCCCTTGCTCGCCAATCTTCGTTTCAAAACCTTGGGGAAATTGCAGGATCATATCGTATATGCCCGCCGTCTTCGCAGCAGCAATGATCTTGTCCGATGTCGAATCCGGATCAAACCTGGCAATGTTTTCGGCGATAGTTCCGCCAAACAATGCGACATCCTGCGGCAGGTACCCGATATGTTTACCAAGGGCATGCGGATCCCATTGCGACAGCGCTGCTCCATCCAAGCGAACCGTTCCTCCAACCGGTGGCCAAAGGCCGACGAGCCCCCGCGCGAGTGTGGATTTGCCAGATGCGCTTGGGCCGATCACACCAACTGAATCCCCCGCCTGGAGCTCTATCGATATGTTTCGTACGATCGAGTTCTTGGACCCCGGCGCCGCAAGGTGCAGATTTTCCACTTTCAAGGTTTTCTCCGGCTTCGGCAAAGCGACCTCTCGCCCATCGACGGATATCAAGTCGGCGAGCCTAGTCAGACGCGACCAGCTATCTCTGGCGGCGACAAAGCTCTTCCACTGGCTGATTGCCAATTCGACCGGAGCCAATGCTCGGCTGAGGAGAATGGAACTCGCAATCATGATGCCACCCGAAGCTTCCTGACGAATGACGAGGATCGCGCCAACGGCAAGCACGACTGATTGCAGCATCATCCGCAAAATCTTCGAAATAGTCCCGAGGGTAACGGTTACGTTTGACAAGCGTAAATGATTGCCCAGATAGCGGCTATCGATCTCATCCCACTTCGTGCCAAGCATATGGCCGAAGCCCATCGCAAGCACAGCTTCGGAGTTTCTACGCGTTGCTTCCGCCAGCGCCATACGCTCCGAAATGATCTTGGCTGCCTCTTTTGCGGGTTCGCGAGATAACCGTTCGGTGAGGATTGTAAGTCCGACGAGTATCAATGCACCGGCAAGCGCCGTGACTCCTATCCAGACATGAAAAAGGAAACACAAACCAAGATAAAAAGGCATCCAGGGAATATCAAATAGAGCGGTTGGCCCCGGCCCGGAAAGAAAAGAGCGTACGACGTCAAGATCCCGTACAGGCTGGAGACCATCTCCGTGCATCTGCATGCGCGCGGGAAACAGGACAAGCGAATCATAGACTCTTGCTCCAAAACGCTCATCGACTGAGAGTCCTAAACGCACCAAGAGCATTGAGCGGACCACCTCTAGAAATCCTTGGAAGGCATAGAGCGTCGCTGCAATGATACTAAGGCCGACGAGAGTCGGCAGACTACGCGCCGGGATCACCCGGTCGTAGACCTGCAACATGAAAAACGAGCCAGTTAATGCAAGAATGTTGACCAGGGCGCTGGTCGCCCCGATACCCAGGAAAGCCATTTTCAGCGACGATAGCACCGCCATCAGAAATGATCGCGGCGGCTTAATTGCGTTATCGAACACGTCTAAATTCCCCGCGCGCTGTTGCCGAGAGAATGTAAGCCGCCCGACCGAAAAATTGCTGCAGCCAAACGGTCTAATAAAAATGAGTTATTCGCGTCCTTGAACATAAAGGATACATACCTTCTCCGGTCACTGATATATTTCAGCCTCGCCCAACTTACTTCAACAATTGACGTGCGGAGCGTCGGGCGGGCCAATCGGCTCAGGGCAAAACGAGCCACTGGGTGATCGATGAATGTGTTATAAAACGCTGTACCGGCTGCTTCATGCTGCATCAACGGCTGATCGTTATTCTACAACGGAATCCAGTTTTCACCGCACTGTCCGATTTAGCACCAAAACTTTAAAGATTGTTGATTGCTCTAAGAACTGCCCCAGGGGGTGGCGTCGAGAATTGACTCGTCCTTAGGTATTGTGCGTGTTGGTTGTCCTGGTCAAGTTCTTTCGCCTCTTCCTCGTCGTTCTGGGCTAATTCGCTGTGATGTTCATAGAAAAAGCTATCCTTCCGGTCTCAAGGATATATCGGTGACAGGTGAAACGACCCAGCAACGCGGTGGTCATCCTGACTGCACGGCGACAAACAAGGTGAGACTCATCGTCAATCAGGATGAGACTCGGCGGCGGGGGTGTGACGAAGGGAGGGCGTACCGGAGTTACACCCGCCGCGGCGCAATTTTTCGGCGTCTCATGATCGCGGTCAGCCCGCTACGGTGGCGGTTTTCTGGAATGGAGAACCACCTTTGTGCCGGGTCGCCATGTAACCGATCATCAGACGAGATTATTCATGAAGTATCGACAAACGCATTCTGTTGAGGTCGCTGCCGCAAAGGCGTCGATCAGCCGGGCGACGGCTTTCCGTATCGAGAAGAAGCAGCGCCTCCCGTCACAAACCAAGCCGCCGCGGGGCCAGCGCCGGCCCGATCCGCTTGAGCATATCTTTGATGCGGAGTGTTTCATGCAGAACTGAGCCGGTTATAGAGTGAACCCCTGGGGCGGGACCACGTGAGACCGAAAACTGATACGCTCTGTGGGCCTCAATCGGAGATGGCTCATGAAATCCCGAGGACCATATCGGCGGCACTCGACGCCGTTCAAGTTGCAGCTTTGCCAGCATATTCGAAACGGTGTAATCGGATGGCAAGATGCGTAACGCACTTACGGTGTCTCAGCCAACCTCATCCAGTTGCGGCTGACACAGTTCGATCACGGCGAACTCAGCAACTGCAATAGTAGCCGCCAGCCCCAAATACCATAGTGATAAAAGCATTTCTCGGCGAAGACACAGTCGTTGTTCCGAGGATGTCAATACTTAGACATCATACCGTTCGTACTTGTTGCGAAATGGAGCCTCAAGGTCGTCTTCGAGACTGCTACGGTAGCGGCTTATAAGGGCCAACTTTGCATGGGTGAAAACTGGGCGAAAGACGGAGAGTGCCAGCGAAAAGAGGAGACGCAATCGCGTCGAGGCCTTCATAAAAGCACGCCTTGCAGGTCCCGGCTCCGAGTCATCACCCAAAAGGAAGAGCGACAAGATCGATGCAGCCACTAAGACGAGGGCCAAAATAAGAAGGATCATTTCAATCTGCCCTTGTTGTTTAAATAGGTGCATCCCACGACGGCTGTGTTTCGAATGCGCCTATATAAGCGCAATTGGAGACTATATTGTAGTTCAAGTTGGTTGCGAGAGCAAATTCAAGCGAAACTCACGAAAGATTTGATTGGCGGGCGATAGCCACCTCTATGCGACGTGGTGAACTCCAGGAGCTCGGCGCGGACCGACCATCATACAAGCGGGGTCGGCAGTGGGGGTGTCGTTGTGCCCATGCGGGAAGAGGTTGTGCCGCCCCGGAAAAGTAGCTTAGCATTATAGTTGCATATTTCTTGATAGTCTTGAATCCATAGATCACCATGATTCAGAGGTTATGAAGGATGACGGGCGCATTAATCGAGACGCCGCTTCTTTCGAGGTAATTTTCACCACACGCACCAACACTCACCGTAAAGATTGTTCCTGGCAACTATAGAAATTACTCAAAGTTGCACCTCACCTACAGCAATTTGGCAGACTGCGCATTTTGGAGATCAGAGCCAAAATATAGCGACAATCAGGATTATGCACGTAAGCACCACAGCAACAACTGCCAGGGCGCTTTTCCATTCCTGTTCGATATATAAAAAATCCTCGTCCATCGCATCCGTCTCTGCCCGAGCGTTGGTAAGAGTATGTCCTCAAATTCACACACGAGTCGAGTAAATAATTCGCCTCACAGCCGGGAGGGGATACAGAGTAAGCTGGCTGGAATTTCGCCCAGCTAGGCAGAGCGTTTAAAACGTCGCTCGATCTTTCAGCTTGGAATAGTCATCCCACCGATGCTCATAGCAGTGGCATAGCGTTTCGCCCGCGCCAATATCTTATCCGAAGCCGCCCCATCTCTTTCAGCCTGGATTCTGTGACCGTTGATCGAGTCGGACGATATCCCTCAGGTGTCCAAGCTCTTCAAACACCAGGTTCAGATCGCCTCTTGCACCGCCACCGAGCGGGGGCGCGATGTTTTCCGTGAAGTTCTGCAATGTCTTCATAGAATAAGCAAAGCGCGTCGCTTGCGGGGTGCCGACTGCTTCAGCCTCAGCCTGGAGATCGAGCGCGACACTACCGCACTTTTCCGATAAAACCCTCCACATCGCACATGATTGATGCTAGGCCACCGAGCAAATGGGCCATCAGCAGGTCGTGCATCACGCAACGACCATCTAGCTCGGCTACTCGCTTTCCATCGTGGTTCGATATGACCGCTAACCCTGATGTTTAGGGCAGGAACCCATCCCTATTGCAGGCATCAGGTCACCATTGACGCCAATCAATCTCTGAGACGACTGGCAAATCAACAAATTGACGCTATTTACAGAAAATTGGCTGGGGAACCTGGACTCGAACCAAGATTAACGGAGTCAGAGTCCGTCGTTCTACCATTGAACTATTCCCCAACGACCGCCAGGCGATAAACCCCTTCGCGGTGAAGGCTGGGCCTCTATAATAGAATTCGTCGCAGATGCAAATAGTTTAACGCAGGCAAATGCATTTTTTTGGCGGAGCACCGTCGATGCACAAGATGATGGCCCTCGTGGAAGTTCAGGATTGATTATTTCACCAGCGCAACAGGCGCTTGCCGAGGACATAGCCGACTGCCGTCACCATGGCGATGGCGATCGGATACCAAAGGAGCACGAAGAGCGGGCTGTCGTCTGTGCAGTTAGAGGCATAGAAGGTCGCAGCGATGCCACTGGCGGCAAGGCCGGCGACGGCGCCGGCCGCGCCCGGCTTTTCCGGCGCGCCATGCCGCAGGGCGAAAAGGAAGCAGGCAAGCGGCCCGATCGACAGCAGCGGGATCAGTGTCAGGCAGAAGCGGGCATTGTGACCGATCATCCGCGCGCTCCAGCTGTCAGCCGGCATGACGGCCATTTCGGCGGCGGCTGCGGCAAGCAGCAAGATAGGCGCCAAGAACAGCGTCCAGCCCCACAGGCGCAGCGATGCGCCCGGCCGCCCGATGCGGAAGACGACGGCGCACGCCGTTGTGGCGAGCGCGATGGTCACGACGAACTTGAACAGGAAACGGACGGTCTCCATCGCTGTATCGATATCGGCTCGAAACCCGATCATGGCGAAGAAGATACCGCCGCTGATCAGGATGCCCGCGACGACCGCCAGGGTCAGGACCTTGCCGATCCGCGTGCGGACCGGCGCGTCCTGCGCCAGAAGATTGATGAGGTCATCGGTTTTCACTGGTCTCACTCCGATAGAGCGCCGCTAGCGCCTTCAACGCGCGGTGCAGCGCCACGCGCACTGCCCCTTCCGTCATCTTCAGCC
Organism: Martinezella sp. CNPSo 3964; assembly: GCF_057784375.1. Taxonomy (NCBI): domain Bacteria; kingdom Pseudomonadati; phylum Pseudomonadota; class Alphaproteobacteria; order Hyphomicrobiales; family Rhizobiaceae; genus Martinezella; species Martinezella sp. CNPSo 3964. The sequence goes on along the minus strand of NZ_JBXSOW010000003.1, from coordinate 174,259 downwards.
GGTCCGCCGTTTCCCGCACGCTAGCGCCTTCGACAGAAATCGAGCGCACGATCGTCTTTCCCGGATCCTTCAACTGTTCCAGCATACGATCGACATCGAGCCGGTCCAAGGAGTCGGTATGCTCTTCCGCCTCCAGAAAATCGATCACGTCGTCGATCGGTACGCTCACATGCCGCCCACGCCGCCTCAGGCTGTCGATCAGCTTGTTGCGTACGATCGTCGACAGCCAGGGGCCGATCGGACGCGATGAATCCCATGTGCCGCGCTTCAGATGGACGGCCAGCAGCACCTCTTGCACCACATCCTCGGCCTCGCTTACCGGCGCGCCCAGCTGATCGCAGCGTCTTTTCGCCATGGCGCGCAGACGCGGCGTCACTGCGGTGAGGAAACGGTGGTAGGCGTGCGCATCGCCGCCAATGGCGGCACGCATCCAGACTGCCCATTCCTCTTCGCGCGCCGAATGATTCATCCGACATCTCCTCTACGCGGGACCGCAGGCTTTCGTTACCGGCAACGGCACTTATTTTTCAAGTCCTTTCGTCTCCACGGTAGGTTCTCCGCCAGACTCGTCTGCTGCCCATGCACATATGAGCTTCATCACATACCTCCCCGGCTTGGCTACCGTAGCAGATAGCCGGCGCAGTATGATTGGGCACTGTCGCAAAAAATATTTCGATGCGGCTGTAACATCCGGTCGAGACGCTCCGTAGACCTCGATGCAAGCCAATGACGGCTCGCATCCATCTAGGAGACAGATCTATGAAGAACAGCATCATCACCCTGGCTATCGCAGGCTCGATTGCATCGGCACTTGCATCCGTCGCCGCCCCCGCATCGGCGGCCGATACCAAGGAAAAATGCTACGGCGTTGCTCTCAAGGGCCAGAACGATTGCGCCGCCGGCAAACATGATTGCGCCGGCAAATCGACCATGAGCTATGATAAGATGTCCTTCAAGCTTGTTCCGACGGGCACCTGCACCTCCATGAAGACCCCGAAGGGCAACGGCTCGCTGACGCCGGCCTGATCGGGAACCGGATCGATTGTCAACCATCGCTCGTAAGGAGTTTGCCATGAACAAGATGTCCGCATTCGCCCTGGCCGCATCGGTCGCAACCGCAGTGACGCTGGTTGCCGGCGCAACGACCACCTCGGCCGCAGACGCCAAGGAAAAATGCTACGGCGTCGCCCTCAAGGGCCAGAATGATTGCGCCGCCGGCCCCGGCACGACCTGCGCCGGCACCTCGAAGGTCGATTACCAGCGGAACTCGTGGAAGCTGGTTCCCGGAGGAACCTGCGAGACGATCAAGACACCGAATGGTCACGGCACCCTGATGCAGGGTCCGGCCCCGGTCTGACCCCGATCAGACGAGGCAGCGCAAACGCGTGGGCGGCGCAGCCTTTTACAGGCGCCGCCCGCCTTTTGAACGCAAGACCGCTTCGCAACTTTGCTGGAATTGTTCTCATCCGGAGGCCCGCAATGAACCCGTCAGAACTTCCCCGCCGCGCCGGCGTCGGCTTCAAGCCCGAGCATTTTTCCGCGATCAATGGCGCTACACAGCCGATCGGCTTCTTCGAAGTCCATGCCGAAAACTATATGGGCGCCGGCGGTCCGCCGCATGCGCAGCTCGGCAGGCTCCGTCAAGATTATGCGCTATCCATCCACGGCGTCGGCCTTTCCATCGGCTCGATGCAGCCGCTGGACAAGGAGCATCTTGCTCGCCTGAAGATCGTCTGCGATCGCTACGAACCTGAAAGCTTCTCGGAACACCTCGCCTGGTCGACCCACGACACGACCTTTCTCAACGATCTTTTGCCCCTGCCCTACACCGAGGCTACACTCAAGCAGGTCTGCACCCATATCGATCAGGTGCAGACAATCCTCGGCCGCCAGATGTTGCTCGAGAATCCGGCTACCTACCTGCTCTTCGAAGAGAGCACGATCGAGGAAACGGATTTTCTGGCCGAAGTCGCCCGACGCACCGGCTGCGGCCTGCTGCTCGACGTCAATAACGTCTTCGTCGCCGCCACCAATCACCACCTGGACCCGCAGGCCTATCTCAAGCGCTTCCCGGTGCAATGGGTGCGAGAGATCCATTTAAGCGGCCATTCGGAGACCATCGACGATGCCGGTGCGCCACTTTTGATCGATAGCCACGATACGCCGGTGAAGGACCCCGTCTGGGCGCTTTATGAAGAGCTGATCGGCCGCACCGGACCGATCGCCAGCCTGGTCGAATGGGATAACGACGTGCCGAAATGGCCGGTTTTGCGTGCAGAGGCAGAAGCTGCCGACACCCTTTTGAAACGCGCCTCCGCACGTCGGGCAGCCTGAGGAGAGAATGATGTCTCTCACCACGCAAAGCGAATTCGCCGCGGCACTTATCGATCCCGGCCTCGCCGTGCCCGAGGGGCTGACTGCCTGGAATGGCCCAAAGCCCACACGACGCTTCGGCGTTTATCGCAACAATGTCGCCGTCGGCTTGATCGGCGCGCTCGCCTCGCGCTTTCCGGCTGCGGAAAGGATCGTCGGCGAGGAATTCTTCGCCGCCATGGCGCATGAATTTATCCAGCTGCACCCGCCGCGATCGCCGCTGCTGCTTGCCTATGGTGATGATTTCCCCGATTTCGTCGAGAGTTTCGAGCCGGCGCGTGAAATCCCCTATCTGGCTGACGTCATGCGACTGGAGACGCTACGAGGACGGGCCTATCACGCCGCGGATGCTCTGCCGCTCGATACGGCTCTCCTGGCAACCATCGAGCCTGCCGGCCTGGCGGAGCTGGCTTTCGTGCCGCATCCTTCCGCCTCGATTATGCGTTCTGCCCATCCGGCCGTCACTATCTGGGCGATGAACACCGGCGAAATCGAGCTTGCCGATATTGCCGATTGGACAGGCGAGGATGCTCTCGTCATCCGCCCGCAGATGATCGTTGAGGTGCATCGCCTGCCGCCGGGGGGCGCAGCCTTTCTGGAGCAGCTGTTTGCCGGCGCAGCACTTGGCCGGGCCTATGAAACGGCACTTGCCGACGCCGCCAATTTCGATCTTTCCCCCAACCTCGCCGGCGCGTTCACGGCAGGCGCTTTCGCGGCCATTCGCTGAACGCTGGAGCCGGATGACTTTAGGTCGAAGCGACGTGAAATCCGAATCCGCTCTAACATCACAGAAACAGAGCATGATGCCAAAATCCCTCCGCGCTTCGGCATCACGCTCCAGGGAGAACCGACATGCAGAACCAGTTGATGACGGCCGCCCCGGCCGAACGCGAAACCATGCCCCAAAGGCTCTACGGCGCCCTGAAGCTTCTCGACCGCATTCCACATGATATGATCGCGCTCATTGCGCGGCTATCGATCGCCGCCGTCTTCTGGCAGTCCGGCCAGACAAAGGTGGACGGCTGGCATGTGACGGACAATGCCGTCTATCTCTTTCAGACGGAATACAAGCTACCGCTGATCGATCCCTGGATCGCCGCGCATATTGCCGCCTTCAGCGAGCACTTCTTCCCATTTCTGCTGGTGATCGGTTTCGCAAGCCGGCTCTCGGCGCTGGCGCTCCTCGGCATGACTGTTGTCATCGAGATCTTCGTCTATCCCGATGCTTGGCCAACGCATGGCACATGGGCAACCTGCTTTCTGGTGATCATAGCAGGAGGACCCGGCCGCATCGCGCTTGACCATCTGATTGCCAAGCGTTTTACGCGCTCGGCCTGACGTCGATCAGACGGGAGCGCCATTTACAATTGGCGCTCCGTGATACCAGCTGAATGCGCCCTTTATTTTGCGCATGTCATTTGTCGCAAAATTGTTGTGCGCTTTTGCGCGACCTGTTCTAGCGCAGCACGGGTTCGCCGTGGAAGCGGCGGCGCGAAGGCTTGGAGACGCCAAAACCCACCTCCATCATCAGCCGCGGCTTCTGCGTCGGCACCGTGCCCATATGGAAGCCGAATGGGTCTTCGACGAAGCCGGAGCCGGCCTTGCCAGTCAGCGTCAGCGCATTCGCCTGCCCGTAATAATCGAGCACCTCGTTTGCCGGATGCCCGACAAGCATGGTCAACTGGTGCCGGACCCGGCGCCGCTTGTGGCTTCCCTTGATGAAGACGTGCGGTCCCGTACCATCATCCACATCCACAAGATTGAAGAAGAACTTCAACATGCGCCAGTCGTCGAGATCGAAGTGATATTTATCGAGCGAGGCGAGGCTTCTGTCAGCTTCGGATGCCTGGGTCGGAAAGCTCCACCAAATCCGCGTTGTGATGACCTTGGCCTGGCCGCCGAGATATTGGCGGGCGACGTCGATCAGTAGCGGATCGCGCTGGACCGCCATAACGGCCTCGCAATCGAGCGAGCGCTCGAAAAAGTGCCCGCTCAGAATCGGCCGGCCGAAACGAGCCTCCGCCTGCCGATGCTCGCTTGCGACGAATTCGAGCTGCCGGTTGAAATTGCCGTAGCAGCCGGTCTCCCGCGCGAATTCGGCAATTTCCTGATGAACGTGAGCCGGAAGCATCAGGTTGGGATAGATTCCATCCGTCCGCAAGGCGTTGACGACGGCGCTACGCTCGACGCCTGCAAACATCGAGGAGCCGGAAACTGGAAGCCTGACGGCCTGCTTAGTCGCAAACCAATGCATCCGTCGAAACGGCAGGGTTCGAGCCAACAGAAACATAGGCAACCAGGCCGGATTCTCTTTGAGATCGGTCAGGTAGGTCGGTATCCTAACAGCCATACGCTTGAAGCGGCTACCCTGCCGGGCGACGGACTCCAAGTCTCTTGCCGGGGGATTGTGCATAGCTATCCTTTCCACACATGTGCAAAACCCATGGCAACAGGCCCAACTCCTGTTGATGCGATATAATCCGTTGAAACTTCAATATTTATTCGCAACAGCGAATGTCTGCTGCATCGCGGCAAATAGAGGTCCGGCGAACTTGGTCAAGAGGATGAAAAGTCAAAACCTGATTGAATCGGTAGAAATTCCCACAGAAACACGCAAGGCTTTTGAAAACATTTGCGAAATCGCCCGGAGCGGTTGTCTTTCGGACCGGACGGTCAAAATCGGCGTGGGGATTGCCGAAAGCGCACATTTCGTTTGCCGTTGCTTAGGATAATGGCGCTAGAAATTTGATCAGAGCGGATGGAGGAGTAAAGTTGCGGATCAGCGACAGCGGCTTATGCCAGCCACATTTTTCGCTGTCTTCCAACAGTCATATTCCTGTTCGCATTATTGGCTAAATGAGCGAGAAAACGTCAAAGAAGGCCCCTTAGATGACAGAAACGAAGAGCTTTGAGCCGGCGGAAGGCATTGTCGATTTCGACGCGGGCGAGGGTGAGAGCCCGACCGTGGTGGAGATGGACGATTATACCAAGAGCCTTGCCCAGGCGAAGGCCAAATCCGTCAAGCTGATCGATGCCATCACCGGCCAGGTGCTGAAGAAAAAAGATGCCGTCCACGTCGACGACCTCCGCCCCTCGCTGGCGGATTTCATGCGGCTGAAGCATCCGGAACTTCGCGCCGACGACTATATCAGCCGCAAAGTCATGGACGACTATCGCGCCCAATATATTGCCGAGCTGCTGACAGTGGAGCGCGGCGAGCTTTCCAACCTCGAGGACGAGGTCGTCGAAAGCCTGAAGACACATGATACGCTGGCCGAAAACATCGAAGAGGATTACGAGGACCACCGGTCGATCGGCGACCGCATGGCAGATGGCGTCGCGTCCTTCGGCGGCAGCTGGACCTTCATCATCTCTTTCTGTCTGTTTCTCGCCGTCTGGATGGCCGTCAACATCGTCGTGGGCGAGAAGGAGGCCTTCGATGCCTATCCGTTCATTCTCCTCAATCTCGTCCTGTCGACGATCGCCGCACTGCAAGCGCCGGTAATCATGATGAGCCAGCGCCGCCAGGAAGAGAAGGATCGCCTGCGCGCCCTCAATGACTACAAGGTCAACCTGAAGGCCGAACTGGAAATCCGGCACCTGCACGAAAAGGTCGACCACCTCCTCAATCGCCAATGGGAGCGCCTGACCGAAATCCAGCAGATCCAGATCGAGATGATGCTGGAACAGGCCAAGGCCGCGACACGGGCGATCAAGGCCAACAAGGCTACAAAGGTAAAGACCAGTGCGCTGAAGAGCCTCTTCACCAAGGTCAAGGATCCCGATCCGGACGATTCCGTCAACTGACCGTGGACAAGCGGGCGGCTCTTGCCCGGCGCCCCGCATAGATGGCTATTGCTCGCTTGCACCCTTCGCACCGTCCCTTGGCTGCCGCTCACGAGCGCTCCCCTTGCCTGTGCGCTGCTCCTTCCCTCGGTCGATCTGCCTGAGGCCGGTTTGCGAACGGGACCGGCACGCACAAGAGATAAAGCGAAGTTCCGAGCACCCAGACCAATCCGGGAAAGACATGCCTTGAGGAGAAATAGATCTCGCTGATCGCCAATGGCGTGATCGTTGAGGCCATGCTCGTCAGGCTGGTCAGCACGCCCTGCAAGCGCCCATGTTTGCCATAACTTAAGCAGGAGGGAAATGTCGCTGCCCGGACGCCCGCCCCACAAGCGACTTGTGACCCGTCCCAGGTCGGCCCATATAGTTAAGAGAACTCCAATGCAGCCATCACCACACGACGATGAAACTTGGACCGTTGCCAATGCAAAGGCCAAATTTTCCGACGTGAAGCCGGCCATCATTCCGATCAAAGACCAGCCGCCGTTCCGATTTGATGCCGCCAAAGAGAAGGCTGACCATGAGACATTTGCGACGAATGCTGCGGCTGGCGGCAAGCGGAACCAGCTCGCGTGAGATTGCCGTCGTGTTGGGAATTGCGCGTAGCACAGTGCAGGATAATCTGCAGCGCGCAGCGGCGGTCAAAAGGCGATCAGTCAGGCGTTGGCACGGTTCTCGCGCACTGGAACAGATCATTATTGATCAGTTCAGTTCAGTTCAGATCAAATCCCATTACATTGCACAACGACCGTTTGAACCAAGTGACAGATCGATCTTGTGCAGCCGTGAGACGAGATCTGCTCCAGCGAAAGGCAATTTACTGGCAGAAATCAGCTCAGCGCAGGCCTCTCGCAACAGCGCAAATTTTTGATCGCCAATTTCGCGGTCGGCCATTGTCTCAAGCAAGAGAGCCAGATTGGCGTGAAGGGAGGAGTCCTCCGGCACATTCTTGATCGCAGTATTGTAGTTCTCAACAGCATCATTCAACCTGCCCAACTGCAGCAGCAAATCAGATAGTTCGACGTAAGGTCTCGCCGACATTGGTGCGAGAAGGATGACCTCGCGCAATTCCTTGATCGCTTCGTCCACATTACCATGGTCGCGCAGGGCAATTGCGAGATCTTCGTGATAACTAGAGAAGGTTGGCTGTAGCCTCACGGTTTCGCGAAACGCAGCGATAGCATCTTCAAGCTTACCCTGCTGCAAATAAGCTTTGGCAAGCGTGTCATGGTCGTCAGCACTGTCGGGGCTGCGAGCAATGTCGGCTTTGATACGAGCGATATCCTCAGCGTTTGCGGCATCTGCCTCGGCAATGCGCCCTGTCGCGCGCAATGCCTTCTGTAATCCGTCTTTGGCCGACGTATCGGCGGGATCCTGCGCAATCGCGAGCCGATATTCACTAATAGCTTCGCTGGATCTGCCCTGAGCCTGGTAGATATCGGCCACGTTTCGATGATAGGCATGATGCTTCGGATGCAGCCTCGTCGCGGCCTCGTATTGAACTAGCGCCTCATTCCATTTTTTCTCACCCTCATAGAGACTGGCGAGGAAAAAGTGCGGCTCATAGGCGTTCGGAAACGCTGATATCGCGTCAAAGTAAGCTCGTGCAGCGTCCTCATATTTTCTGGCGGATTTGAGTTTAACACCCAGCCGAATTCGGGCATCCAGATCTCCAGGAGCGAGGCGAATTGCTTCGCGGTAATGTGCGATGGCCTCAGCGTCCGCGCTGGGTGATCCCCTCGAGTTATCGGCGATGCCGAGATGGGCGATGACGTTGTTGCCGTCAAGGCGAAGTGCTTCGCGATATTCTGCCAGCGTTTCCTTTGTGGCATCGGAAACGCTCAGCGACAAATGGCGGGCCAGTGTGAGATGTGCCGCCACATTCTCCGGATCAACGCGAACCCATTCACGATAGGCGATATCCTCATAATCGATATGACTTGGGAGCCCAAGGCGAGCGTTCCGGAGCGCTGGATTTTGCACGATCGCGTGCGTCGGATCGGTATCGATGGCGGTCTTCAATTCGGAGACGGCGTCCTCCGTCTTGCCCAGGGTCGCCAGTATTAACCAAAGATACCAATGGGCCTGCGAGGCCTTCGGATCGAGTTGGACCGCCTGACGCATCTCAGGCTCGGCCTTTTCGAACTTGGCCTGAAGCATATAAACGGACCCTAGCCAAATATGCGGCTGGGCCGATCCAGGCGTCAGCAGCATCGCCTGCTGAGCCTGGGCGATGGCGTCTTCATATTTTTTCTGAATGAGCAGGACGGAGAATATCTTTTCCCGCAGAGCGACCGATGACGGATCTTCCCGCAGCGCAGCCCGGTAAGTGGCGAGCGCGTCGTTCCATTTGAGTTGATGCGCCAGCTGATCACCTTGGGTGAGGAGCTGCGTGTTCTTGTCCGAAGGTGCAAGGGGCAATGGCTCCGCACCTCGCTTGGCCTCGCCTCCAGTCGTCTCGCTGAATTGTACTTTCATGAAAAGCGAATCGGCTGAGATATTCAAATTGGCAGAGGGAGCTGCAATCGACGCCGAAGCGACGCCAACGAAAAACAATGACAACGAGATTTTCTGGAGAGGGTGCATAATTGTAGCCATGACGAAACGCTTAACGTCCTGAAAGTGCTGACAGGCCTGGGATCACACTACACCAAACCTCGCATGGATTTGGATCATGTGAGTGCCGCGACGTCCTTGTTTCGGGTGAGGGTATGCGTTCTTCAAGCTCGTCATAGGGTCCCAGAATAAGTGATGGCGGGATCAACGCGTGATATCGAGGCGCTCGATGTCGGCGGCGGCGATTCCATATTTGGATTCGCCGTCTGTGCGCAAATAATAGCGAAGCTCCTCAATGTAAAACCCCCGGTCTTTCGAATCGGAGGTCTCGCATTGCAGCGGCCAGGCGCGGCCCATAAGAGACGGATGGACAATGCTGGCATCGATTGGTTGCCCAATCTTGCAGGAGGTTTTCCACGCGCCACCCCTTGCTCTCACTCCTCCTGATGTCTCAATCTCGAACGAAAAGGAGGCTCCAGCAGTCCATGTCGAAGCGTCCAGCGCGACTGCTGTTGTGGTCGTTATCCTCTGGTCTCCCGAAGGCGCGGTATATCCCCGCGTGTTATCCCGTGATTTCAACTGTACCAGCCCCATCAATTCGCGATCCATGGTGAAATTCATGTGGTCTTCCCGAACACGGGTCGTCCCATCCTTGTGCGGCTTGATCGTAAAAGTGGTTTCTCGGCCCGGCTTGGCGCCGTCTTTCGCTTTCATCGTGATTCTGGCTTCTGATACGACAGTGGCGTCGGGCAGGATCGACCGTAGCTTTTCGGCGGCAGCCTGGACACTTGCAGGGATGGAAACCTCATCCAATTCCGGACCGTCGCGATAGCCTGGTTTGCGGATCTCCTCGGTGATCGACTGAAACGATACGTGCGCCTGGTTGGAAATCGTGTCGTCGGGATGTTTGGCGCATCCTTCGAACGAGCGCCGATGGAGCTCTTTGATTTCCGTCTGGCCAAATTCATTTCGGAAAATATTGGAGCCGGACATGACCGACATTTCGACTATAACGGAACCCCACTTGATCACCGCCTCGTTGCTATCGCGCATCGCGTCCACGAGGATCTGGCACTTGGACTGAGGCGTCATCGTGGCAAGGAGCGCTTTCGTGGATTCGTCGAGCGGTTCCGCCAACGGTCGGTTCGCTGCGTTCGTGCTCTCGCACGTCGTCGCAAAAGCCATTGCGGCGAGAATTCCAAATGAGACTAGTCTTGCCATTCGCACACTGTCCTTGTTTTCTTGTCGCAACTAACTGATGAAGTCGATCCGAAGTTGACGAAGTGATCCACGACCAGGGACCTGAATTTGTGCTGGAACAGCGCATCGCTGTGCGTCCAGCATCGCTACGTCGGAAGGGTTGAGGCATGGCAAGCAGGACAGTGGGGGCAACTACATCCTATTCGCCCGCCCCAGCCTCTCGATACCCGAGCGAGCCCAAGATACTGCATTGTCACTATGTACTTTCTCGCCCGATTGTGGATCAACGAGCAAACCACCTGTTAAGGACGCAAGCGTGCTGGCCGCAGCAAAAGCGGCGATCAACTCCCTGAACTGATTATGAAGCGCGCAAAAGAGGACTGATTGATCCGCTTTTCCATTCTCACAGACTTCAACCAACTCCTCCTCTGAGGCCGGAGTAAAATAATACTCAAAGCCAGCCGTGAATCCGTCTACTTTAACCGGAAGAAAGCCAGTCATTGCGCGAGGATCGAAATCTTGGGAAAGTTCGATCGGAAATGAAAATGACGCTTGGTCTACCCGTGCCTGCCAAGCTGCGGGTGTCGGCATTTCAATGTCACGTAGATAGACAATAAGATCGTAACTCATCGTCACCTCAACGAAGCCAAAAAGGCTCGCCGTCTAAGGCGTCATATTCAGTCAATGACCTACGGTCGTCTCGCATGAATCCCGGTAGGTCAGATATGATGGTCTTCACCGGCCTATAGGCGTGGAAGTCCCGTTCATAAGATCTTGCTGAGGCGCATGCTTTTGCAAAATTGTCAAAATACACGACAAACACGTCGGCCAACGTCGCCTGATTTGGGTTTAGCCAGCTTTTCTCTTGGTTGCCGACCAAGTTTGGGTCCCATGCCACACCTGAACCGGCCGGCACGAGTTTGAAAATCTCTAGCGCGCGCTCCATCAAAGTGATTGAGAGATCAATATCTTCAAGCGCGATGTAGCGACGATATAAGCGATCGGTTAGCAAGGTCCAGTTTTGTTCTGAATGGGCCGATTCGACGTACGTCTTTAAACAGTCGAAAAACAGTGACACATCAGAAACTGGGCCAAGCTCATACATTGAGTGGCCCCCATGAAAGCCAACTTTTCTCATTTGAACAATATAGCTCCGGCGTTAATTATACCGTTGGTTTTTTGCACAATGCCCTGGATGATTGCTGATTTTTGGGCGTCTGTCACTGTTTGGCCGCGGGTATCAATTACCAGTTGCTGCTGCATCCCAGACGGCAGATTTACCGAGCGCTGAATTGCCTGTTTGGAAACATTATTGATAAGGCCATCGGAATTTGTGGCGATACTGTAATTCTTCACCTCAAAGGCGGCGCTACCATCGTTGGCAATGAAGTCTGGCCGAACGCTACCGGACGTTCCGTAAGGAACCTCCTGACCATTGATATAGCTAACCTGCGGCGTGTAACCCTCTCCTAGATCATCACCAACATCCAGTTCCGATTGACGCGGTGTTGGCCGAATTGTTGGGCCGCCCTTGAGGTCGCCGTAGGGACCTACGTCCTCCTCGATAGAGCCCTGCATCCCCTTTCCAATTGGCCCGTACATTTGTAGAATGCGGTCTGCCTCACTTTCTGATTCCTCCTCCTCGCCTGCGGCTTGCCCCATCTGAGTGACAAGGATCTTGTCTTCCTCGGTGGTAACAACAAGCTTTGATCCGGGGCCGACGATGCCAAGAATCTTTTGTGCAAGATCGGACGAAATTGCGCCGTATGCAGGGTCCACACCCGAGCAAGCGGTGCCGGCGCCTTGCTGCGCACAACCGATCAGCGCTGCACGTAGCCGCGGGTCCTTCAGGTTTAAAAGGACGTTGCGCGCCGTTTGGCCGTCGCCCGACGACATCTGTCGATCGGCGACCATTTTGTCGAGTGCGTCACCAATTGCCTGCAGGACGGTCTTGCCGGCACTAACCGCTGCACTAAGGCTCTGGACCGAGACATAAGGTTCGAGATCGATATGCTTGTCCTTAGTGACAACATTCTGCTTGCTGGGATCGGTATTGATCTGATCCAGCGGCTGGGTGGCGCCACTCTGCTCAATCGAGGCTTGCTGGTCGGCATTGCGGACGGTAATGTTCCCCGCCGCGCCACTGCCACTAATCGTCGCCTTGACCGACTGCTGGACGTCATCGAGCTGGTATTTGCCGCTGGCACTGGAATTGTTCTTGTTCTGGCCATTGGCGTCAGTGCCGGAATAAAGGTCGATGTTGGCATTGACCTCATAGCCCTGGTATTTCTGCGTGCCGATGAAGTCGGACCAGGTCAGCGTGCCAGTGTCGAGATTAACCTGGCCATCGGTGGAGACCAGGCCGGATGCAGCAAGATTGGTGTTGCCGCCGACGGTGATATTCTGGTCGCCGGTGGAATAAAGACCGGCGGGCGTGTCGATCCAGTTGGTCGAGCCCTTGCCGGAGCCGAAGCCCGGCTGCACGCCGCCCAGCGTCAGACCACCAAGCGCCGTGCCGACATTGCCTGATGTCAGCAGATCCTGTCCGGGAGTACTGCCGATCGTCGGGCCGGTAAACGAGAAGCCGAGCGAGGATGAGCTGTTCGACTGGCTGCCGGTGCTCGGCGTCGAGACTATGTTGAGGTTGCCGCCCACTTTGCCGTTGATCGTATCGGCAGAGAAGACGGTGTTGTTGAGCGTTGTGTCGCCCTTGGATACGAAGGTGATGTTATTCGTGCCGCTGACCGTGGAGATCACCTGCGTCGACGACGAGCTTGACGATTTAGACTGGCCGGCCGAGACGCTCGCCGTCGGCGTGATGCCGGTTGCGCCGCCCATGCCGACGCCAACCGACACACCGATGCTGGCGCCGGCCGACTGGCTGCTTGACGACGCATTGGATGTCGCCTGGGCGCCGGCCATATCGATATTGTTGGCGGAGATCAGCACGCTGCCGTTCATTGGGTCGTCGGTATGATCCGGGTTGGCAGTCGCAGAAATCTGAAGGCCCCTGCTGACGAAATCACCATTCGTGGTGATATCGACCGAGCTGCCCGCGATCGTCGGCAGCACCGGTGTCGAGGTCGAAACCGAAGTCTCGTTCTTCGAGTAGGTAAAGCCGGCAGTCAGGGAGACAGAGGCAAGATTGCCGGCATTGACGCTATCCTTGAGATTGGAGAGCGCATCGTAAGCCTGCATGCCGGCGAAGGCGACGTTGGCAGCCGAATAGCCATCCGTGACCTTGCCGAGTTTGGAGGCGAGGTTCTCGATGCTCTGGCCGGCGCCGACGAAGCTTGAGGAGACGCCGACACTGACGCCAGCAAAGAAGCTTGTCGCCACCTCATCGAAATTGGTGATGTCATTCCCCGAGAGGATGTTGACGCCGTTCTGTCCAAAGATGCTGACACCACCACCTGCGGCGATCTGCCCGGCTTGATCATTGAAGGTTTTACCGGCGGTCAGGTTGATGTCTCCGCCCGCCTTGATGGTGGACACCGCATTGGTATCGGCACTCTGGTTGACTTGATCGGTAAAGCGCCCGACGCCGATGCCGATCGAGGCGCCGCCGCCGTTGGTCGAGACCTGGATACCAAAGCCAGAACGCTTGTCGCTCTTCGAGGATTGGTCGCTCTCATGACCCGGCAAGATATTGATATCGCCGGTTGCGTTGCCCGTAACATTACCATTGGTCGCGGCGATCGAAGAGCCGATAATGTTGAGGTCGCTCTTAGTGGCGTTGAGGGTGATGTTGCCATTGGCGGCAGACAGCGTCGAGCCGATATTATCGCTCGAACTTTCGCTGATCGTCTTGTCATGGCTGCCATAGATCGAGATAAACCCGCCACCGGAGCCGACGCCGATGCCGGACTTTTTGGTCTGCTTGTCGCTCTCGTGCTCTTCTTCCGCCCCCATGACGGTGACGGTGGAGCCGGAGAGGCTGAGATTGTTGCCTGCAGCCATGTTGGAACCGGAGACGACGGCCTCACCGCCAGCGTTGACGGTGATATTGCCAGACGCGGCGATGGACGAGCCGACGGTATTCTCGTCGTAGGAATGGGTATGGGTCTTCGACGATGAGAGGAAGCCGCTCGACTTGCTGTCGGAGGTGGTTTCCTTCGTGTCCTTGCCGGAGGCGATGACAATGTTGCCAGCGGCATTGATATTGGCGTTCGCCGTATGGGTCGCATCGCCAGCCGTGACATCAGAGGCCGAGATCGTGACGTTGCCACCGCTGGAGGCGATATCGACACCGGTCTGGCCAGAAATCGACGAACCGTTCGCAGTGGTCGTCGCTTCACTTGCCTTCTTAGAGCCGGACTTGCTGGACGAGGAAGCGCTATCGGTTGCTTCACCAATGGTGATGTCACCCTTGGCGGTGAGGTTGGCAGCACCGCCTTTGGCATCGACATCGGAGCCGATGACGCTGATGTTGCCCGTATCGGCCTGGACGGTGACGTTGCCATTCTGCGAGGTAATCGAGGACGCGTTGCTGGTAACGGCGGCCGACGACGACTGGCTACCCTGGTAGCCGTTGGATGTGCCGGGTTTGGTTTTTGACTGGCTTGCCGTCTGATCCTCAGACGCCGTGATCGCGATATTGCCGTTCGTCGAAGCCAGGGTGAGATTACCGCCGGCCGTGAGAGACGAACCGCCGATCAGAATACCCTGATTGCCGGATATGAGAGTGGTGCCGCCTGATGTGAGCGACGAACCCTGCTGCGTCTGACTGGTGGTCTTGACGGTTGTGCCGCGACTGATATCGACGGTGGTGTTCTGGACGCCGGCGGAGATGATGTTGACGGTGCCACTGGCGGAGGCGACGGATAGGTCGCCGCCGACCTTGGCGGAGCTGGCGATGATGTTGACGCCGTTCGTGCCGGCAATGCTCAGATTGCCGCCAGTCGTCACCGTGGTCCCGACAAGCGTCTGAACCCCGCCATTGTCTTGCTTGACGGCGCCGATCGTGACGGTCTGACCGGAGAGTTGCGCGCTGCCGCCAGCGGCGACCTTCGTCCCGCTCAGCGTCAGGCTGCCCGCGCCGGCATCCATCTTCAGGTTTCCGCCGGCCGTGACACCGCCATTGGCAGCAACCATGGTCTGTCCGCCGATGTTCATGGTCTGGGCGGCGAGCGTGATGCCGTTTTCGGCATTGAGATTCATATTGCCGCCGGCGAGGAACGCCCCGCCATTGGCCTTGATGCTGCCCGCGTTGATGGTCATGCCGTCGACTGCGGCAATCGTGCCGGAATTGTCGACCGAGCCAGCATCAATGCTGACCGTGTTGCCGGCGATCATTGCCGCTGACGCGGTTTTGGCCCGGTCGGCGGCAGAGAGATAGACGACCGGCACCAGCACCGGCGCGCCATCGACGATCTCAGTCTGGTAGATCACCATCGACTGCGTCAGCGACGCGGCCTGCTGTGGCGTCAACGCCTGCCCGAGGCCAAGTCCGTTCGCCTCGGCATAGGCGACGCCGTTGTCGAGCAACGACTTCATCTGGTCGGTGGCGTTATCGCCGGGAACAAAGGATCCCGCGCCAAGGCCATTGCCCACCAGCTGCCGCATCTGTTCGTCTACGAGCTGATTGTCGAAATAGGCGTCGCCGAGGAAGGGAACCTTCGTCTCCGGCGTATAGCCAACTCGATCGATGAAATAACTCGACCCATAAAACTTGGAGACATCGAGGAAGGCAGCCCGCGTCTCGAACAGGAAGACCTGGCCTGGAACCGTGCCACCGACGCCGCCGGACTGCGGCTTGGCAAGTGAAGCGAGCTGCGCGCCATTCGTCTGCAGGATCTGAGTGAGATTGCCGCTATTGCCGATTGCGGCAGTGAGCTTGCCCATCAGGCTGTTCGGATTGACCGAAGCGCCGGCAACCGTCAGGGTGTTGCCGCCGATCGCAGTTCCGTTAGATGCAATCACACCGTTGTTGCTGACCGCAACACCGTTCGCCACAGCCAGGTTGCCGCCGTTGATCGAAGGACCACCGCTGGCCCGCAGATTGCTGCTGCCGATCGCCGGTCCCGAGCCGATCGTCGGACCGCTGCCTGTAAGCGACGGGCCGCTGCCCGCGTTGGCGCCGCCATTGGCTGTTACGTTTGAAAGTGCGGCGTTGACATTGAACAGGGCCCCGCCGGCCGTCATGCTGCCCAGCGCACCAAGCGGATTGTTCGCCGTCGCAGGAGCGTCAATCGCAACCTGACCGGCGATGGAACCATTGGACGCAACGTTGTTGACCGCGCCACCGCCGTTAATGGCGAGGCCTCCGCGTGCCTGGATAACGCCAGAGATCGCACCAATCGCGGCAACGCCGGTAACGGTCGTGCCGGGGTTCAGATCCTTCGAGGGGTCACGCGTGCCATTGGGGTTGGGTTCATAGGTCGTCGTGGTATTTTCGATGCAGGGTCTGTTGGGTCCGCTGCAGTTCAGTGTCGTCGTCTCAACCGTCTTGTCAGGATAATACTGGCACGGCGTCGAACTGCTGCAGGTTGCCTCGGTTATGCGATTGAGCGTGGCGCCGTCATTGGTGAGCGTGCCCGCGACGGTGAGCACCATGTTGCCGTCGGACTTGATCGAACTGTAGCCGTTCGTGAGGTTGGTGGCATTGATGGTCAAATCCCCACCGGCGCGAATTTGCGCGGAGGCGCCCGCGCCGCTGATCAACTGATCCTGGTCGACAATCTGGTGGACAAGGCTGGTGGTGGTGCCATCATCGTCGATGAGATCATAGGCATGCAGGATGTCGTCGGAGACCTGCACGTTGCGTTGGATTGCCGGTCCGGAGGTCGTGGTATTGGTCAACCCGTTGGTCAGGATCGACATGGTGCCGCCGGACTGAATGAGACCGGCGGAGTTGACGACGGCGCCGTTACGCTGGCCGCCACCAGGCCCTGCTATGGTAAGACCGTTGCCGGACAGGATAGCGCCCTGGTCGTTGATGAGCGTGCCGCCGACAAAGAGGTTGGCATTGTTGCCGGCAAAGACGAGACCGGACGGGCTGTTGTAGAAATCGCCTGATACGTTGAAGGTCAGATTGTTGCCGGCCGCCAATTGGCCGGTATTGCCGAGCGACGGCAGGTTCAGCGTCAGGTCATGGGCGGCGAGCAGCGAAGTGCCGGCCGTCGTCGTCAGGCCTGCGGCGGAGATGGCGATATCGCCGGAGCCACCGGCATTGGTGACGGTGCTGACCTGTGCATTGGAAAGATCAACACCGCCGGAGAGATTGAGGCTCAGGCCGCCGAAGACGAGATTGCTTCCCGAGAGATTGGCGGATGAAGCGTTGACGATCAGCGTGCCGCCCGCGGCAATCCCGCTGCCCCTGCTGCCCGAAAGATCCAGCGCCCCGGTATTAAGGGTCAGGCTGCCACCGACGCGGGTGGTGCTGGTATAAGCAATGGCGCCAGGGCTTGTGAGCGCGGCGTCGCCTAAGCTCTGCAGGCTGTTGTAGCCGATATTTTGCGTCGCCGTGGCCGAAAGATTGCCGCCCGAAAGCAGCGAGTTGGCGCTGATGCTGCCGTTTGAGGCAGCAAGCGTCATGGTGCCGGCGCGACGCAACATCAGGCTGCGGTTGCCTGATGCATTGGTGGCGGCAAAGTCGACGCCGGAGACCAGCGTATCGATCGAGATCGACCGGGCATTGAGATTGATATTGCCGGTCCCCAGCGATTGGCCGGTGAGCGTGATGGCGTTGCCGGCGGTCAGCGCCAGGTCGCCATGGGCAACGGCATTGGCGCCAATATTGTTCGCCGCATTGGCGGTGATGGTCCCTGCAGCAAGGAGGCTGTTGAACGAAACGTCGCCTGCCGTGGCTGTGAGCGTGAGATTACCGCTCTGGCCAAGAATAACGTTGCCGGCGCCCGATTGGTCCATCGCGGCAAAATCGACACCGGCTGCGATGACATTGCCGCTGACGGCAGATCCGGTCATCGAGACGTTGCTGGCGCCCAGGAGCTGGCCATTGATCCTGATGGCGCCAGGACTGGTGGCCGAACCGATCGAGACCGCTCCATGGCCGGTGATGTTGCCGCCCGTAAAGGCACTCGCGGCCACATTGAGGTTGCCTGCGACGATCAGCGTGCTGGCCGACGCACTTGCGGCGTTAATGGTCAGATCGCCGCTGGATCCGAGAGCGATGGCGCCGTTTGACGACCGCGCGGTGGCAGCGAAATCGACGCCGGTAACTGCCTGGCCGAGTTGGACGGTCGAACCGGAGAGCAGCACGTTGCCGGCGCCGAGGAACTGGCCCGAGACATTGACGCTGTTGCTGCCAGCAAGGGTAATGTCGCCATGTCCGGTCACAGCATTGGCGGTAATCGCGGTACCGCTGGCGTTGATATTGCCGGCCGACAGCATGGTCTGCGCGGTGATGCCGGTAGAGGCGGTCAGGTTCATCTCGCCAGCAGTTCCGAGCACTATACCGCCGCCACGGGCATTGGTGGCAGTAAAGTCGATGCCGGAGATCAGCGTCGGCGCGTTGATGTGACTGCCGCTAACCGTGAGATTGCCGGCAGCAATGATCTGGTTGCTGATATCGACATTGCCGTCAATGCCTGCGCTGCCATGAGCGGTGATGCTGTCGGCAATGAGATCCGTCGCATTCGCCGTGAATTCACCGGCCGAAAGGATCGTCCCAGCAGCAATATTGCCGGAGGCCGTAAGATTGGTGCTGCCAGACGACGCCAGCACGATAGTGCCGCCCGCGGCATTGGTGGCGGCAAAGTCGATGCCGGAGATCAGGGTTGGCGCGCTGATGCTGCCGCCATTGATGGTGAGGTCCCCGGCGGCAAGAATCTGGTTGCGAACGTCGACGTTGCCGACAATACCGACCTTGCCGTGGCTGGTGATGCTGCTTGCCTGGAGGTCCGCTGCTTTCGCGGTCACGTCGCCGGCCGACAGGATCGTGCCGGCCGTGGCATTGCCGGAGACGGTGAGGTCGATGGTGCCAGATGAGGCAAGGACGATGTTGCCGCCGCTCCCATTGGTGCCCGCGAAATCGACTCCGGAGATCAGGGCGCCGGCGCTGAGGCTATTTGCGTGGATCGTAAGATCACCGGCCGACAAAACCTGACCACTGACGTCAACGAGACCGCTGGCCTGAAGGCCGGTGTTGCCATGGCTGGTGATGTTGCTCGCTGTCAGATTCGTGGCCTGAGCGGCAAGATCGCCGGCGGAGAGCAGTGTGCTGACCGTGATATCGCCCGCAGAGCTCAGCGACAGATCACCACTTGATGTCTGGACAATATCGCCGTTGGCAGCAGCCGTTCCGGCAAAGTCGACACCGGAGACGATTGCGCCTGCTGCAATGCTCGAGCCTGAGACGCTGATGTCTCTACCGCCAAGGATCTGACCATTAACGGTGGTCGCCCCGGTGAGCGCGATATCCTTGTGGCCGATGACGGTATCGGCTGTAACGATACCAGCATTGGCATTGATGGCACCGGCCGCCTCGATCGTCGATGCGGAGAGCCCGCCGCTGAGCTGGGCTGTCAGGTCGCCAGTCTGGCCAAGAACGATATTGCCGCCTGCCCTACTGGTCGCGTCGAAGTCGATACCGGCGACGACAGATTGGGCCGACAGGCTCTGACCTGTGATCAGCACGTTGCCAGCGCCAAGGATCTGGCCGGCAACGCTGGTGGCACCATTGAGCATCATGTCGCCATGCGCTGTGACGGCATCCGCAGTCACGGTCGCACCGCTGGCCGAAAAACTGCCAGCCGAAAGCAATATGCCAGTCTTGATAGAACCCGTCGAAGCGAGCGTCAGATTGCCGCTCGTTGTCTGGACGATGCTCCCATTGGCGGCTGCCGTCGCGGCGAAATCGACGCCTGAGACGATAGCCCCAGTTTGGATGCTCGAGCCGGAGATGCCGATGTTGCCGCCACCGAGCAGCTGGTTGGCAACGGTCACGCCTCCGACGGACGTTCCGGAAAGCGTTACATCCTCGTGGCCAGTGATCGAAGCTGCTGCGACGGACGTGCCGCTGAGATCGATGGCACCCGCTGCCTGTATGGTCGACGCAGCTACGGCGCCATTGACATTCACGGTCAGATCACCGCGTTGACCAAGGGCGATATTGCCGCCGTCGGCATTGGTGGCATCGAAATCAATACCGGTAACGATCGTTTGGGCGGACAGGCTTTGGCCCGTGATCGAAACGTTGCCGGATCCGAGGATCTGGCCAGCAATGCTTACACCCGCGCTCGTGGTCGTTGCACCCGTGCCTTTAAGGGTAATATCACCATGCGCCGTGGCCGCATCAGCGGTCACAGTAAGGCCGTTGGCCGAGAGTGCACCGGCGGACAGCAATGTGCCTGCATCGATCGAACCCGTCGACACGAGCGTCAGGTCACCGCTTGCGGTCTGAACGATATTGCCATTTGCAGCGGCAGTTTTGGTAAAATCAACGCCGGAAACCACAGTTCCAACCTTGATGCCTGCACCCGAGATGGCGATGTTGCCGCCGCCCAGAACCTGACCACCAATCGTGGTCGCGCCGGAAAGGGTGATATCGCCGTGGCCTGTGATCGAACTTGCCGCGACGGACGCGCCGCTGACGTCAATGATGCCTGCGGCCTGCATGGTCGGCACCGCCACCGCGCCATTGACAGCCACGTTCAAATCGCCGGCCTGGCCAAGGACGATATTGCCGCCCGCAGCACTTGTCGCATCGAAGTCGATACCGGAGACGATGGTTTGAGCGGTCAGGCTCTGGCCGGTTATCGACACGTTGCCTGAGCCGAGGATCTGGTTTGTCACGTTGATTGCGCCGCCGAGCGTCATGTCACCATGGGCGGTCACGCTGTTCGCCGTGAGGGTCGAAGCGGTTGCACTAAGACTGCCGGCCGATATCAGCGTGCCGGCGCTGAGTGCGCCCGAAGCCGCAAGCGTAAGGTCACCGCTCCCGGCCAGCACGATATTGCCATTGGCGGCGGCAGTCCTCGTGAAGTCGACGCCTGAAACTATGGTCCCGGCACCGATACTGGAACCGGAGATCGCAACAATCCCGCCGCTCAGCACCTGATTGGTAACATTCACGCCGGCGTCCGCGCCGGAAAGGGTTATATCCTTGTGACCGGTGATCGAACCTGCCGCGACGGATGCGCCGCTCACATCGATGATACCCGCGGCCTGGATGGTTGGCGCCGTGACGGCGCCATTGACGGACACGTTCAAATCGCCAGCCTGACCAAGGACGATGTTGCCGCCAGCCGCATTTGTGCCGCCAAAATCAAGGCCGGCGACGATGGTCTGTGCAGACAGGCTCTGCCCGGTGATCGAGACGTTGCCGGAGCCAAGAATCTGGCCGCTGATATCTACGCGACCGCTTGCGGTCGTCGTGCTGATGATGCCGCCAAGCGTCATGTCGTGATGGGCCGAGATATTGCCGGCGGTGATCGCCGCACCGCTGGCATTGAGATCGCCGGCGGACAGCAAGGTGCCGACCTCGAGCTGGTCGGACGCAGTCAAGGACAGATTGCCAGTCCCAGCCGTGGTCTGGCTGAGTATGACGCCGCCACCAGAGGCATTGGTGGCGGCTATATCGACGCCAGAAACAACGGCGTCGGCTTTAATGTCGGAGCCGGAAACGCCGACATTGCCTGCACCGAGAACCTGGCCAGTCACATTGACGACACCACTTCCGGCCGTCGCACTGGTGGCGCCCGAAAGCGTGATGTCCTTGTGGCCGGTGATCGTATCGGCGGTGATGGTCTGGCCAGTGGCATTGATCGCGCCGGCTGCAAGCAAGGTCCCTGCCTGGACGGCGCCGGCGCTGTCATTGATCGTCAGATCGCCGCTACCCGCCAGTACGATATTGCCACCATTGGCTTTGGTAGCAGTAAAGTCGACGCCGGAGGCGAGTAGACCGGTGCTGACCCCATTGGCGTTGCCATTGATGGTGATATTGCCAGCGCTGAGCAATTGATTGGCGACATTGACGCCGCCGGTGATGCCGATCGCGCCATGGCTCGTGATGTTATTTGCCTGCAACAGGGCGGCCTGAGCCGTCAGGTCGCCTGCTGACAGAAGCTTGTCAGCAACAATATTGCCTGCCGTGGCGGTGAGCCCGAGCGTACCCGACGAGCCGAGAACAATACCGCCGCCGTTCGCGTCGGTAGCGGCAAAGTCGACACCGGCGGCAATGGCGCCGGCCTGAAGAGCAGAACCGGAGATCAGGACATTACTGGCAACCAAAACCTGGCCACTGACATCAACGCGGCCGCCTGCCGTATTGACCGTAAGCGCTCCATGGGAGGTGACGCCGCTCACCGTCAGCGATGCAGCTGAGATCGTCAGATCGTTGGCCGACTGAACGCTGCCCGCGGTCATATTGCCGGTCGCGGTCGTCTTGAGGCTTCCAGCCGACAAAAGATTGCCGGTGGCGATATTGCCGCCGGTCGCCGTCAGGCTCAGATCACCGGCTACCCCAAGCACCACATTGCCATTCGGATCAGCACTGGTAGCGGCGATGTTGATGCCTGAGATGACTTTGCCGGTGGAGATGGACCGGCCGGTAACATTGACATTGCCCTGTGCCTGCATATTGCCGGCAACGGCAATATCGAGAGCGGCATTCGAGGCGATGTTCTGGCCGCTCTGCAGCGAGGCGGCCGAGATCGAGCCGGCCGAAGCGGTCAGGTTGAGGTCGCCTGTGCTATTGGCAGCCCCTGCGATCGCGATATCGCCAGAGGTGGCGACAATGGTTGTTGCGCCATTGCCAGCGGTGACGCTGCCAGCAGCAATGCCGCCGCCTGAATTCATCTGCACGGTCGTACCGCTGTTGACATCACCCGACACGCTCAAGAGTCCGGTTCCGCTGGCAAGCATGATATCGCTGTCGGCAGCGATGGACTGCAGAGTGATGCCCTGATCGGCCTGGACGGCAACCTTCTGCCTTGAGGTAACCTTGGCAGCAGTGACCTTCTGTTTCGAAGTGATGGTCACCCCATCGCGACCAGACGCATTACCGATCGAGATCTTGCCGTCGGCCGACAGCGAGAGCTCGCCGGCATTGGCGGCCATGTCGCCGCTCATCTTGACGCCAGCGCCCTTTTCCGTGACGACGACCTTGATGCGGTCGGCCTGCATGGCGCCAAGTGCCGTGCCGTCGATGGCGTATTCCGGCGTGCCTGACGTTGCCGTCAGCGCTGTAGACTCTCCAGTCGCGTAGTTATACTGGCTGGCGCCGCCCGTCAGTCGGATGGTCTTGCCATACACTGGAGCATTCACATGGATCTGCCGCGAGACGACGTCGAAGAGATCGACTGCGCCGGGAGCGGTCGTGAGGTTCGTCCCCGCCCCTTCGAAGGTGACGTCGCCGCCATTGACGGTGAAGCCGGTCAGGCTTCCGTCGGCGCCGATATTGGGGACGCCTGTCGTCAGCGTGGCATGCGGCGTGTTGATGAAGCCGCAGCCGTCGCAGGTTATTCCATTCGGGTTCGCTACTATAACGTCTGCGCGGCCACCAAAGACTTCCATCTGACCGTTCAGCGCGGAACGATTGCCTGATGTGACTTCGTTGAGGATGACAGAAGCAGGGCCGGAGCCGTTGAGGTTCGGGTTGCCGGGTGTCGCGCCGCCCAAGTTCGACGTGCCGACTTCACCTTTGAAGTTGTTGAGGATGAGACCCTGCGTACCGACATTGAAATTGTCGTACTTGTTATGTGAGAGGCCGGCCCCGTTCGGCGTGACGATGTCGATCAGCGGGACGCCGTTCGGGGCAGCACCGACACTCGGCTGATTGGCAACGGGAGCCGATCCAGCGGCCGATACCGACTGGGCATTGGCCAGCATCGGCTGGAAAACAAGCAGGGCGCTCAGAAGCGTCGCAGACAGTTGACGCATGGCACTGCTCAGGTGTCTGACACTTACCTTGCCATTTTCGCCACTTGAAACACGTGCTGACGTCATGGTCATCGCCCTGTCCTGTTGAACGCTTTTTGCTCGCCGTGAGTTTTCGATCGACTACTTCCGTGGCGTTAGCCACGTCTTCACCTGCTTCATGAACGTCTCGGCCAGTTGGGTCGCCACGGCGGTCTGATTGGGGGTGACGGCCGCATTGATGACCATCGCCGGAATGAGCGCTAACCCATTCCCGCGAACCGTCATGTCGTTGGCACGGATCTCCTGAGCCTGCGCGATCAATTTCCCGGTGCGCATGTCCTCGAGGCGAACGGTTCCATCGATAAAGCTGTTGTTACCTGCAATAATTCTGCCGGGAGCCGACGCCACATCCAGATCATGAAGGGTGACAATCAACCGCGCGGGAATATTCCCCCCTGGATAGCCCTTCAGATCTTTTGCAAGTCTTTGCTGCAGGACACGCGACACAAGTGCTACCTGAGATTCCCGCGTATCACCGTTCAATAGAGGTGACCCCATCCTCAGATCAGGCGCCGATTCTATGCGGACATCGGCGATACTGGCTGTGCTAAGTGCCGCGGTGAGGCGTGGATCTTGTGTGGTGCATCCGGCCACGACAATCGAACCCACAAGCGCAGCGGCAAGCAGAGCTCTGGTCACGCCGCGATGCAATTTTTTGCAATTTTCCTTCATCTTCTCACTCATTTCACCACCTCACTGAAGTACTTACGAAAAGAAGTCCGGAGTCGCGCCGGCTGACCGTGCCGCCGAGAACATCGGAATAACCCATATCGAAATTGACATTGCCGCCAGCGAGCTTGGCGCCGACCGTCCAGCCGAACATGTCGCCGCCGGCGATCTGGTAGCGGGCCTGGCGTGCGATCCGCCCGTAGTCGAGACCGATATACGGCCTGAATTCTCCAAGCATCTTCGCCAGCCCGGCATTGTCGGCGAAGGGCTGCGTACGCCAGACGAGATCGTTGCGGATGAAGAAGCCGTTATTGCCGAAGAGCATCGTCTCGCGCGTGCCGCGCACCGAGGAATAGCCGCCGGCCGAGATCTGCTCCGCCCCGAACAGATTGTCGGGCGAATATTGACCGGTGACGATCGAATTGATCTCGAAATGCTGCTCCGCGATTTGGAACGGCTTCGTGACCGTGATCGTGCCTGACAATTTCGAGAAGCGAGGATCGGCATCCCCCGCCCCGGCATCGCCTGGCGCAACTGCGTCAAAGAGATTGAGCCCCTGGCTATAGGAGAGATCGAAGACCCAGAGGCCACCGAGCATGCGGCGCGAATGCGAGAGGCCGAGATCGCCGACCGTGTATTTGCGGCTGCCGACCTCGATCCGGTTGCCGAGCAGGAAGTTGTTGGTTTCCTTGTAGGTCAGCCCACTGTTGAAGGTGGTGATCGAATCCTTGTCGCGGAAGATCACCCGGTCGGCGCCGATACCGGCCTGCTTGCTATCGCCCGACGTCCGCAGCGTGCCGAAATTGCCTGGCACGGAGCTGTCATATTCATACCAGGAGCCATTGGTGGAAAAGGTCCAGTAGCCGTAGGGCACGCTGACATTGCCGGAATAGCTGTTGCTCTTGCCCAGACCGTCATTGCGCCATGGATAATCTGGGCCAGTATGCTCGTAAGCGAAATTCCACTGGTCGTTGATGCCGAAGAGGCTGTCATAGCCGATCGAGGCTGAGCTTTTGGAATATCCCGTCTGTTCCTGGCCGAGATTGCTGTTCCCGAACGAAAGGTGCCAGGGATGGCTGGGCTTGTTCTCGATATTGAGGATAGAGGTGCCGTCGGTCTTGCCGGGCAGCATCGCCGTCTTGGCATTATTGGAGGTAAGGCGGTTGATCTGGTCGAGACCTTGCTCGATATCACGAAGATTGGTGATATCGCCCTTCATACCGGGAAAGGCGGTAGCGATCACGCCGGAACCGGGCGACGGCTTGCCGTTGATGTAGATGTCGGAGAGTGTCCCTTCGACGGCGACGAGGCGCAGCAGCTTGGTCTTGGCGATATCCTGCGCCGGCACATAGACACGGGAACTGACAAGACCCTTGTCGAGATAAAGACGCGTCAAGTCGCGCAGCAGAGCATTAATCTCGCCGACGCCGACGCAGCGGTTCGCGTAAGGAGCGGTGACCTTGTCGATCGCGCCGGCCGAAAACCGCGTGACGCCTTCAACCTCTATATGGGTGATGGCAAAACACCGGCCGGATTTGCCGCCACCGGCCTTCTCCGGCTGCAGGACTTCGACCGGAGAAGGTCTCGGCGTCATCTCACCAAGCGTCTTGAGGCGCTGCTGTTCGGCTTCCTGCGCCTGACGGCGCGCGAAGTCGTCGTTGGGTGTTTGAGCGGCCGCGGCCGAAGCCACAAGAACCGCTGCCAAAAGCCCGCCTATGGCGGCGGCCGAGCGCGAGATTGATGTCATGGCTGCCCCGACTAGTTGGATGCAGCCTTCTGCAGCGCATCAAGCGCTGCCGACAATCCCTTCAGCGAGAACTTGATGTTGACCTTCTGGCCATTCATCATCTGAACGTGGCCGGTGCCATCCGCAGCCTTGGAAAGGGCCGATACCATCTTGGCGTCCAGCTTCTGCTGCGCCCAGCAGCCGGCCTGATTGCAGTTGCGATAGGCAAGCTGCAAAACCTGCTTGTCGCTGGCGTCGATGCTGATGCCGGCTGGCAGATACATGTTGAGCGGCACGAGCGTCGTCAGCACCAGATCGCTTGCCGCTTGCTTTGCCGCCTTCTTGTCCGTTGCAGTGGGAGCAGGCACCTTGGCAACCGCCAGCGTCAATATGTTCACATCCTGGTCACCCTGCTTGACCGTCGCAATCTGCGCGACTTCGCAGCTCCTCGTTGCCGAACCATCCGCTGCCTTGCCATCGATGCAGCGATAGTACCAGTCGTCAAACTTCTGCACGCGCGCCTGCGGCGCTGGCTTTTGTTCGTCTGTTTGAGGGGCAGTGCTCTGAGCAGAACCGGCGCTGGGCGGCGTGTTGGCAGCCGCCGGAGCGGGCTGTTCCTGCGCCATCATTGGGAAAGCAAGCAACGTCGAAGAAAGAAAAACTGCTGAAGTCAGCGTCTTGAAGGAAAGGGTTTTATTGGCGAGGGACATACAAATTACCCAAAGTCAAAGCCATTCGCTTGCGCAAGGCGTACCTTGCTCAATCGGCATGTCGGTCAAAATTCAGGAAGATTCACCACATAGTGGCGTAGCCGATCATGGGCCTGATCCGCTCAATAGCAGATTTCTAAAAAAGTACAGCAAAAAGTAGCAAGCACATGGGCGACTCACACGCTCGTTTTTAGATATGCGTGTAAAATCTGCAACACCGACGTTCAACAATTGAATAAAATTGTCGCGCTCTTGGTTCCCACGACCTTGTTGGCTCCAGCGCAAGCCGAGCTGCTCCGTTCTGGCGGAAAACCTACATTCTTCCCTTCTGATCGGCAATTCGACTGACAAAATGTACAATCTTTTTACATCTGTCCGCTATCTGGCGTTGATCTCTTACTAGATATTTTCCATTCGCATACGAGGTATTGATGGCAATTGTGGGCATTGATCTCGGCACCTCCAATTCTTTGGTCGCCGTCTGGTCCGAAAACAATTCGAAACTCATCACCAACGCATTGGGAGAAACTCTGACGCCATCGGCAATCAGCATCGCCGATGATGGTATGGTCTTGGTCGGCCGCGCGGCCGCCGATACCCGACCAACTCCACGCGGCCAGCGCCGATGGCGCTTTGGTGTTTCGAAGGAAACTATCTCGCGTGCATGTCCTAGCTTTCTTTTCAGAATTGCCGAAGTGCATAGTTGCAATGGAAGCATGCGCGACCGCGCATTACTGGGCTCGTGAGATCGGGAAGCTTGGCCACGAGGTTCGATTGCTGCCACCCGCCTATGTAAAGCCTTTCGTCAAACGTCAGAAGAATGATGCGGCAGATGCTGAAGCAATTGTAGACGCTGCCACCCGCCCCTCAATGAGATTCGTCGTACCGAAGACAGAGAAGCAGCAAGCCTCTTCCATGGTCTTTCGGACGCGTGATCTATTCGTGCGTCAGCGCACGCAGCTCATCAACGCCCTCCGAGCCCACTTGGCAGAACATGGGGTCATTGCACCACAGGGAATTGCAAGTTTGGTCGCGTTGAGGGAGATCGTAGAAGACGATAAAAGCAGCCTTGAGCTCTTGGTCGTAGAGACTGCCCGGATTTATCTGGAGCAGATCGACCTGCTCAACGCCCGTATCCTCACACTGGAGAAGGTACTGAAGTCTGAGGCTTAGCAGTCGGAGAATACTGCTCGGCTGTTATCAATGCCCGGCGTGGGGCCGATCACTGCCATGGCGATCGAGGCCTTTGCCCCAAGTCTAACGACGTTTCGGAAGGGACGAGATTTTGCAGCATGGCTTGGGCTAGTGCCCAGGCAACATTCGAGCGGTGGAAAGCAGGTGCTTGGCCGGACATCGAAGATGGGACAGCGTGACATCCGGCGGCTTCTGATAATCGGCGCAATGACGGTGATCCGATGGGCTTGCCGCAAGGCCCCCTCAGAGAGCTCATGGCTGGGGCGAATGTTGATGCGCAAGCCACGTATGCTCGTTGCTATTGCGCTGGCCAACAAGATGGCGCGCTCCGTCTGGGCGATGATGACGAAGAATGAAAATTACAAAGATTCCGGTCTCGCCACCTCATAAGCAAAGCTGGCGATACAACGAGATCGGACCATCGGCGTGTGAGGAGATCAGCGAACGGTAAGGACAAAAGATTGGCAAGAGGGGTTGGAAATGCACCCGGCTCAGTGAGCCACGAGCTCGTAGAACTGATTTGCGCCAGCCCCGCTTAGCTCCATACCGGCCAGCAGCAATATCCAGACCGCATCAAAGGCCTGATACATGACCGCATCCAATCACACGTTCAAACCGCTCAAAGAAAAACTTGCATGAACGGGGGCATCCATACATGAGCCGGTGCTTATTTTCGTGTCCATACAAGGAGGATTCAAACCAAATCTAGTCGTCCTAGGCCTCGTGCACCTCAAAATCTTCTAGCTTTGCGCCGCCATCAATTTCATCTTTCAGCCACTGAGGCATGCGGCCTCTGCCGCGCCATGAGTTTCCTTTGTCGTCTCTGTAGATAGCCTTTGAACTAGGCACTTCTCTGGCGGTCTTCCCCAAGCCTGCTTTGGACAACTTATCAAGCTCGTTCAGCTCGGCGAGAAGTTGCGACCTGCGTGTCGAGATGATCTTGTTTCGAGCCGCGACTGCATCAGCAATGATTTCATTCAATTCTTTTAGCGTCGCCTTGGAATAATCAACTTTCATCTAAAACCTTTCATCTCGTTAATGCTTTGCCAAGGGTCGACGCCTCAAGCACCATAATACAATTAAAGCGTATATAGACGCTTGACGAACGCCGTTCTCTATAAGCGCGTCCGCGCCAAATGTAGAGTCTTATTGGAGATGTTATTGGTTAGCGTCTTTTCAATTGAAGACACCACGCTCCGAGACGCCTAAGGAGCCTTGGGAAGCTGAGCAGAGCCGACTGCTAAGGAAATAAGCCGCCCGGGATTGTACCCCAACTTCGGCCCGCTAGGAAAGCGGGCACTCCCTGGTGGATCGTTTTTTGTTCCAAAGAAGCCCGGCCGAGAGTGGTTCGAAAGAACATTTCCGGCAGCGGCGCATTTGCGCAACAACACGCGCGCCAAACGCAACGATGATGCAGATATGGGTTTTAGCATGCAAAACTTTCGACCTCTTATGAGGTGCACGCCTGCGCACGAGAAGTAAACACTCCCCAACGTTGTCCCGAGCGACGCACCTATAGCCAAGGCGTGTCCTTGGTGCTATTTTCTGCACACTAAGCGACACTGTTATTCCAATTGCGGCGTAGCAAGGTTTTCTGAGCAGTTATTTTTCGAAGCGAGAAGAACGTGACGGACATAGAAAAGCGAAAGCTTGCGCAGCTCATCATGACCAAACTGCTGCTGATTTTTGCAGGATTAACGGCCTTCGCAGCAGTCGCTCTTTCGTCAATCAACTGAGAGTCAAAGAAAGCATTTTTTTGCGGAGAGCTGGATCGCTCATTGCCTTTGCAATCAATCGATCCTTATGGATTGCCCGCCATTTGCCGAATGATTGAAGCTGGCGCCAGTCAGCGTTCTTCAGCGCTTCGAGGCAATTGCGCCACGGGAGCTGTGCTGAACCACCCCACGGGCGGCCCCGGACCAAAAAGATTGGCAGAATTTCAGACATTCCGTGCGTGAAAATTGACGGCGTTGTATACACGCCGCTCTGTGACGCGCGGACCGAACGGCCATAAATTGCCCGCGGGGTTACGCACAACTTCATGTGCGGACTGTAATGTGTCATATGGGCGTTGTCCGAAATTGCATGCATCATCTCTCGGCCTTGAAAGTGCGGCCGAGATCCGGCCCGGTGCCGAAATAATGTCGAAACACGTAAAACAGCGGGCTCCATCTGCTGGTATCGATGTGATTGGTGCCGGTGATGACGATATTCTTGTGTGCGTGGACGCGAAGAACCTTTGCTTCGATGATGGAGAAGGCTTCGGCACGTTCCGAGGGCCATTCTGCACCGGGAGGATGCGCCGCCACCACCTCTGCCTCGAACTGGATCGGACATTCGGCAATGCGCAGAGGCCGCACGAGATCGGCGGGCTGCGGCTTGAAGCCGGCCGCATCGAACTTATCTGCCTCGAAACGATAGCCGATATTTTCCTTATGCGGGGGGACGGGGTCGCGACCCGTGGTCGGCGCGATCGCTTCGACCTTCGGCCACAACTCCGGCGACGGGAAATTCAGTACCAGCTGACGCTCGCGCAGGAGATTTTCCCGCCCCTTGCTGGTTGATGTCAGTCCCAGAACGACTCGGTCATATAGGGCCCAAAATGAGGACATCGGCGAGATATTTGTCGTGCCGTCAGGGTTGAGGCTCGTAATCAGCGCCACGGGAGTGCCGACATAAAGCACGCTGGGCTTGATTTCGATATGCTCGCGATCGCTCTCGGCTGCGTTGAATTCGGCTGTGTTCGTCAACATTGCAAACTCTCCTTTGAGAGTTCCAGTGTAGCCGACATGACGCTTGCAATAGTTCGGCCGTGACCGAACTGTTGCCCCAGGGCCGGTACGCCAGCCCTTATTCACCAGGCAATCCTCTGACGGCGCCAATCCGCTTTTCTTCCTGTCGCTCCTGCGCCGAAGCGGTCTGATCGCCGAGTAAACTCCACTAAAGGGCAAGCAAAGATTTTGACCGGCGAATTTATTCGTGCGCACCTTCGGGCGGCGGCACCACGATCATCGTATCCTCCGCCATAAGCATCCGCCCATCCTGCGCCCGCAGCTCCAGTCGCCGTACCGGCAGCTTTGTTGCTCTGTCGACCAGCGTCACATGCGGCTCATTGGGCTCGAAGAAGAAATCCTCGCCCCATTGGCGAAGTGCTACCAGCAGCGGAAACAGGCCCTGCCCTTTCTGTGTCAGCACATATTCCTGATAGGGGCCGCCATCGGATGCCGGCACGGTATCCATGATGCCGTGGGCGACGAGATTGCGCAGCCTGGCAGAGAGGATGTTCTTGGCAAGCCCGAGGCTTTTCTGAAACTCGCCGAACCGGCGCAGCCCATCGAAGGCATCGCGGATGATCAGCAGCGACCACCAGTCGCCGATCGCATCCAGCGGCCGCGCCACCCCGCACATGGAATCCCTGTGGCTTATTCTCTTGGCCATGCCGTCCTGCCCTCGCTTGCTTGCCTGTCATCCCGTCGCGTCGGCAGCAAAATGCAGCTGCAGCGCCTTCCCAGATATATCGGTTGCAAATTAAAACCACAAGAGATATTCGAATCGTGGTTTCAAACTAAAACCACATTAGGAGAGCAACTGTGATTCCTGCCAATGAAACATTCGCCGGCACATTCCCCTTCGCACCGCATTTCACCGAGGCACCCGGCTTCCGGATGCATTATGTCGACGAAGGGCCTCGCGACGGCGAGATCATCCTCTGCTTGCATGGCGAGCCGACCTGGGGCTATCTCTTTCGCCATCTCATCTCGACGCTGAGCCGAACGCATCGCGTCGTCGTCCCCGACCACATGGGCTTCGGCAAGAGCGAAACGCCAATCGGCCGCGGTTATTGGCTTCAGGACCACGTCGCCAATCTGGAGGCCTTCGTGCTCGCGCTCGGCCTCACGGACATCACGCTCGTGATGCATGATTTCGGCGGCCCCGTGGGCATGGCCCTTGCCGCCCGTCATCCCGACCATATCCGCCGCATCATCTCGGCAAACGGACCAACGCCCTTCGGCCAGCCCGACAGTATGGAGCGAGGTGTGGCAAATGCCGCCGTGTCCCCGTGGTTTCAATGGATCCTCAAGGCCGAAGCCGACGGCACGCTGGAGCCGGTGCTCAACAATCTCGGCTACAACATTCTCAGCACGCTCAAGCTCAATGGCTTCGAAAACAACGCCATCATCAACGACACCTGGCTCGAAGCCTATAGCGCGCCTTTTGCCACCGCGGTCGAGTGCCTCGGCGCGCTCGGCTGGGCCAAGGGCTTTGCGACCGGCGCCCACCGGTTCGAGACGCCCGATCCGGCGGCCGATCGCGCCATCCGCTCCAAGCCGGCGCTCGCTATCTGGGGCAAGGCGGACCGAACGCTGCATGCGGAGCATTTCCTGCCGCTGTTCTCCGCCCTCTTCCCGTCAGCGCCCATCGAGCGCCTCCCAGGTGTCGGGCACTACTGTTTCGAAGATGCCCCGGAGACCATTTCGGGCCTGATCACGGACTTTCTGCGTCGGACCTGAACACAGCCGCTCAGGATCGAATTCGAAGCAAAGCGCAGGAGCGAGAAAAATCTTCCCGCTTCTGTCAACCGCGGCGTGGCTCGACTTCAATCTGCCGACCTCCACATGGCGCTTTCGGAAAGCTCTTGAGAGCCGGTGAAAGGCGGCCAATATCAGCCGATTGAATGCGGACCTGATTGACATTCTCCGCGGTTGTGACACCGTTCCGCATGGTTGCCGACCCACCGTCCTGAGGCAAAATGACA
Source organism: Martinezella sp. CNPSo 3964 (assembly GCF_057784375.1). Taxonomy (NCBI): domain Bacteria; kingdom Pseudomonadati; phylum Pseudomonadota; class Alphaproteobacteria; order Hyphomicrobiales; family Rhizobiaceae; genus Martinezella; species Martinezella sp. CNPSo 3964. Next base: position 141,348 of record NZ_JBXSOW010000003.1, on the reverse strand, counting down.
AAGCGATCGCAAGCCGTTATCACCACCGCCGAAGAACGCCCGCGCGACGGATGGGACGACCCCGTCCACGGCTCCATCTCCTGGCACACGCTGCTCAGCAGCGACATCACCCCCACCGACAGCATGAGCGCCGGCATCGCCGAGCTCGCACCCGGCGGCGAATTGAAGCCGCATCGCCACGACCCCTCGGAAATCTACTTCATCTTCGAAGGAACCGGCATCGTCCAAATCGACGGCGAGGAAACCACGGTTAAATCAGGCACTACGGTCTTCATCCCCGGCAAAGCCGAACACGGCATCCGCAACGAATCATTCACCAGCCTGAAATTCTTCTATGTGTTTCCGACGGGATCGTTTGCGGACGTGGTCTATCGGTTTCCGGAGGTTTGAGACACCCCCGGGGCTGATTTTCAGTGGATCAGCTTGGTTGATAGCGGATTGAAACAAAGGTCAAAATGGCGGAAAGGGTGGGACTCTCCGCCAATTAGGCCTGCGATACCTGAGAGACCTAGGGTTTCCGTAAACCCCTGCCCGCGTTCGGAAAATTGCGATACCCGCAGGTGTACCAAGTGCGATACCCGGAGCTCAAGGACCTCATTCTTCGATAGCCTAAAAGACGTGAAACTTCCCGATCGGGGTGATCTTTAGCCCCAAGGCTTTACGCTTCCCGATCGGTAAGTTTCGTATTGATTGTCGAGAAATCTTCCTGTACGGTAAGCCAACTCGGGAGATGCTCCATGTTCAAGTCCGCACGTGATTTCGGCGCTGCCGTCCGGGAGAAACGCAAGGCTCTCGGCTGGACGCAGACCGAGCTCGCCACCCGTTCCGGCACGGGAGAGCGTTTCATCGTAGAACTCGAATTCGGCAAGCCAAGCTGCCAGCTCGAGAAATCCCTCATCGTGGCGCGCACCGTGGGCATCGAGATCGGCGACATCAAGACGGTCCAGACCGCTCCACCTTCGCCAGACGACGACCTGGGTTTCCTGCCGACCTTCGGTAAAGCCGGATGACCATGATCTTCTACGAGAGCCTGCCTGTCGCTAATTTGGCCTTCGAAAGCGAATGGCGGCTTGACTATGATCCAAGCTGGGAAGCGCGCCGCTCGGCATTCCCGGTGTCGCTGACCATGCCATTGCGCTCAGGCCCAGTCGCAGCCGACAGGCTCCTGCCCTGGCTGGCAAACCTGCTTCCGGAAACGCATCTTGCCGAGATCGGCCAGCGGCTGAAAGTCTCGCCCCAGGACGTCGTTGGCCTGCTTGGCCATATCGGACGTGACACAGCCGGCGCATTGTCGATTGGCGAGCCGCGGAAGGCGGGGATCCATCTGCAACCGATGCCGGATGCGGCGACGCTCGAGCGCATCCTGGACGAGCTTCCCGCAAAACCCTTCCTCGTCGGGGAGCGCGGCGTCTCCATGTCGCTTGCTGGCGTTCAGGAAAAACTGCCGGTCTTCGTCGACGAGGATGGCGCGATTTCCATTCCGGTTGATGGAACACCCTCCACACACATTCTGAAGCCGGATACGAAACGGCTCGCGGGGAGCGTCGAAAACGAAGCGTTCTGCCTTGCCCTGGCGCGCGCATGCGGTCTCGAGGCAGCCGAAGCGACTATTGGTGTCGCCGGCAAACGGCGCTATCTGCTGGTGAAGCGATACGACCGCTTCATCGATCCGCAAGGCGACATCCGCCGGCTGCATCAGGAAGATCTTTGCCAGCTAACGGGCCACTTCCCATCGCAGAAATATGAGCGCTCCTCGACAGGGCACGGCGTGACGCTGAAAATGATGTTCGACGCCCTCAGCGATCTGGTTTCGCCCGGCGAGCGTCTGAAGCTTCTCGAAGCAGTGATCTTCAATGTGCTGATCTGCAATTCGGATTCGCATGCCAAGAACTATTCGGTCCTGATTGGTGCCGGCGGGTCCGCAAAGATGGCGCCGCTCTACGATCTAACGTGTGCAGCGGTCTATCGGCAGGTCGATCAGAGCCTGGCTCAGGGGATCGCTGGACGTTTCAACGCTCGGGATCTACGGCGCGTAGACTGGCAGGGGCTTGCCGACGAGATCGGATTGAGTGGTGCATCGACATTGAGGCGTGTCGAGGAACTTACAGAGCGTGTCGGCGCGGGATGCGAGAACGTCGCGTCGCAAATTGAGGCTTTGGCGGGTGATCCAACGAGAGTCCTGGAAAAGATTGCGCACTCCATTCAAAAGCGGTGTCGGCGAATTCAAACGCTATGCCGCGGATAACGAGAGCCGTATGCAGGGCGGAAATGATTTCCGTCCGTTTCATCAGTCTGGCGAGCTGACCAAAAGTCGGTCTGTTGATTAGACAATCCGCGATGCGGCAAATTGCGCCCGTATATTGGGTGCGAATACAATAAATGCGTGTGCATCGTTACTTCATCCATTTTCGAGAAGCTAGAACATGCCGACGATGGTTGCATTCGTAATCAGGCCATGGGTCCGCCGGAGCTTGTCGAAGCCGAATTTTAGGGCATCGCGATATAGCCAGACTTCTTTTGCCGTCGGAGACTCTAGCCCCTCTGGAAACAGATCGGCTTGAAACAACTCGTCCTGGGTGGTGATGATGTTTTCGATCTCCGAGCTCGCTTTTGCCTCTTGCAATGCAAGCGTGTCGATCAGAATTCCCTGATTGGGTATTGCCGCAGCTCGCCCCTTCAATTCAGCGAGGGATCTGTTAGCTCCAGCGAGCGCCTTGAAAACTTCGATGGTCTCAAAGCCATGAAGCGATGTCAGATCGGGAAGCTGATAGGACGGATTTAACATGTCCGTCGCAACATGTTAAATCCACATCCGTGATTGTCAGTGCGGAGTAATCCAAAATTTGAGTTGAATTCCAAGAAAGAGATTCGCCGGGCAGCGCCTTCAGCGTGGCCCTGTGGTCAATTGTGATCGCAGCCAGCCAAAATAGGCGACGTCTGCCGCAGACATCAACGTCGTAACTATACGATAATGAACATATTTATGGCGGAGAGGGTGGGATTTGAACCCACGATACCCTTGCAGGTATGCCGCATTTCGAGTGCGGTGCATTCGACCACTCTGCCACCTCTCCGGTTATGCTGGTCGGCGCTTGTTCGGCGCGGGCTGTCTCATAGCGACTGATGGAGAGGATAGCAAGGGCGAATATGAAAGCTTTTCATCCTTTTGCCTTGACAGATCAGGGACGCTTATATATCCCGTGCGACGCAATAGGTGTGGATAAGTCCGCGCCTTGCCCGCCCTGCCTCGCGCAGGGCTTCACCGGCAGATCTTTTACAAGGCCTCAGGCCTTTGGAATTCCTGCTAAATTTCGACTGATAAAAAGACGGCCGCTCGTCCCTTAAGGCGAGAGAGCCGGAACGAACATGAAAGGATAAAAAATGTTCGCAGTCATCAAGACCGGCGGTAAGCAGTACCGTGTGGCAGCCAACGACGTGCTGACCATCGAGAAGCTCGAAGTCACCGCCGGCGGCACCGTAGAATTCACCGAAGTCCTCGTTATCGGCGAAGGCGCCGACGCTGCGATTGGTGCTCCCTTCGTCAAGGGCGCTTCCGTCAAGGCCGAAGTGGTCGAGCACAACCGCGGCAAGAAGGTCATCGCCTTCAAGAAGCGCCGTCGTCAGAACTCGAAGCGTTCGCGCGGCCATCGCCAGCACCACACTGTTGTCCGTATCACGGACATCGTGGCTGCCAAGTAAGTAACGGGATCAGGGTTTAAAGGAGAACTCCAATGGCACACAAAAAAGCTGGCGGTTCCTCGCGCAACGGTCGCGATTCCGAATCCAAGCGCCTTGGCGTGAAGAAGTTCGGCGGCGAAACCGTCATCGCAGGCAACATTATCGTGCGTCAGCGCGGCACGCAGTGGCACCCGGGTTCCAACGTTGGCCTCGGCAAGGATCACACGATTTTTGCGCTTACGGCGGGCAACGTGAACTACCGTACGAAGGCCAATGGCCGCGTGTACGTGTCTGTAATGCCGAAAGCGGAAGCAGCGGAATAAGCCGGTAGCGCTCTAAAACAGCCGGCGTCTCATCGACCCGGCTGACGCTACAAGGTTCAGTCAAGAAAAAAGGGGAGATGGGGCACCATCTCCCCTTTTTCTTTACCCTCAACCAAGGAGGACTGAACCATGCAAGGCGAATTGTTAAGGGAAGGCCAATCGCGGTCTCCCGAAGAGCGGCTGAGGCCGGAACGGTTAAGGACCGATTGCCCTGTCTTACTGTCGGAAAGGCTCGTTCTGCGCGCGCCCCACGAAGAAGACATCGACGCCCTTGCCCATCTCGCCAACAACGCCAATGTCGCCACAATGGTATCGCGTATGCCGCACCCGTATACGATCGCCGATGCCGCCGATTTCGTGCGACGCACGAAGCTTGGCGAGATTGGCAAGTGCGTCTATGCCATTACCAAAGCCGACAACGGCGCCTTTCTCGGCTGCTGCGGGGTCGAACCCACGAGTGATCCCAACACCGTCGAGATCGGTTATTGGCTGGGCGAACCACATTGGAATCAGGGCTATACGACGGAAGCAGCCCATGCCCTCATCGACATGGTCTTCCGCACCCGCGAAAATGTCGCCCAGATCGACGCACGTTGCAGGGTCACCAACGTTGCCTCGAGAAGGGTCGTCCAGAAGTGCGGCTTCCAGTTTCAGGGATCCGGCCTTGCCGCTTCGCTCGCGCTCGGCAGCACCGTGCCGGTCGAATGGTACAGGCTCGATCGCAAGACCTGGATATCCTTGCGCAGCTGGGGAGGCATGAGATGAACGCTCTCGCCGTCACCCGTCGCGATGTCCGGATCCTCATGCCCGGGCCAACGCCTGTCATCCAGACGGGCCGACTGACGCTGCGCCCGCACCGGCTCAGCGACGCCGATATGATTGCGGAGTCGCTTTCGGATTTCGCCGTCACCCGCATGCTGGCCCGCGTCCCCGCGCCCTATGACCGGCAGGATGCGCTCGACTGGCTGGTCGAGCACACCTCCGGCCTCGGCATGGATTGGGAACTGGCCATCACCGAGCGGGATGATGCCCATATCGGCAACGTCGGTATCGAACTCCGCCACGGCCGCTGGCACCTCGGTTACTGGCTGAACCGCTTCTACTGGCGGCAAGGCATCATGACCGAAGCGGTCAAGGCTGCGCTCGAACGTTTTGCCCGCCGCATGCCCGAAGTCGCCGTCTATTCCGGCGCCTTCGCCGACAATCCGGCATCCTTGAAGCTGCAGCAGAGGCTCGGCTTCGAGATCACCGGTTGCTCGGAGATCTACAGCTTTGCCCGCAACACCATGGTTCCGCATATCGAGACCGTGTTGAAGCCGGGCGCGCTGCGGCTCTCGCAGGCGGCCTAAGGCCCTTGAAAAGCGGTCATCGCCGTTCAAACCGGCGATGACCATCATGCCAGCCATGCAGTTCCGCCCCTTTATGGCACTGGAACCGCACGATATTCTTTGACCTCAGCCCGAAGCGCCTATATCGAAGGCGACATGACGGGCAAATGGCCGTCCGATGCGTCCTTCCGGATGCAAAAGACGGCAGCAATTGAAAAGAGCGCATAGGCTTTGTGAATCCCATTCGATCCGAAGGGATATGCGCCGATACCGAGTGACGGACGTAGCAAGATGAAATTTCTCGATGAAGCAAAAGTCTTTATTCGCTCGGGCGATGGCGGCGCAGGCAGCGTCTCCTTCCGGCGCGAGAAGTTCATCGAATTCGGCGGCCCGGATGGCGGCGATGGTGGTCGCGGCGGCGATGTCTGGGTCGAGGCCGTCAACGGCCTCAACACGCTAATCGATTTCCGCTATCAGCAGCACTTCAAGGCGACGATCGGCACGCATGGCATGGGCAAGAACCGCGCCGGCGCCAAGGGCGAGGACGTGACGCTGAAGGTGCCTGTCGGCACGCAGATCTTCGAAGAGGACGGCGAAACCCTGATCTGCGACATCACGCAGGAAGGCCAGCGCTTCCGTCTCGCCGCCGGCGGCAATGGCGGCTTCGGCAATGCCTATTTCAAATCCTCGGTCAACCAGGCGCCGGATTGGGCCAATCCAGGCCTGCCCGGCGAGGAAAAGACCATCTGGCTGCGGCTGAAGCTGATCGCCGATGCTGGCCTTGTCGGCCTGCCGAATGCCGGCAAATCGACCTTTCTCGCTGCCGTCAGCCGTGCGCGGCCGAAGATCGCCAACTATCCGTTCACGACGCTGCATCCCAATCTCGGCGTTGCCACCATCGACGGCCAGGAGTTCATTCTCGCCGACATTCCCGGTCTGATCGAAGGCGCTCATGAGGGCGTCGGCATCGGCGACCGCTTCCTCGGCCATGTCGAGCGCACCCGCGTGCTGCTGCATCTGGTTTCCGCCCAGGAAGAAAAGGTCGGCAAAGCCTATAAGACCGTGAAGCACGAGCTCGAAGCCTACGGCAACAGCATCCCCGACAAGCCTGAAATCGTCGCCCTCTCGCAAATCGACGTGGTGGACGAGGAAACGCTGAAGAAGAAGACCCGCGAACTGGCGCGCGCCTGCGGCAGGACGCCCTTCCAGATTTCCGCCGTCACCGGCCGCGGCATGACCGAAGTGCTGCGTGCGCTGCGTGACGTGATTGTCGAAGCCAATGCGGGCGAAGCGGACAAGCCGGCAAAGGCCCCGAAAGTGCGGCATCGCGACATGCAGCTCTCCGACGATGAGGGCGCTGACGAACGTCTTGGTGAAGACGGGGATAATCAGGGATGACAGCCCGCAAGCCGCTCGACCGCTACCGCCGCATCGTCATCAAGATCGGCTCCGCCCTCCTGGTCGATCGCAAGACCGGCTTGAAGAAATCCTGGCTCGACGGCATGTGTGCCGACATCGCCGCATTGAAGGCCAAGGGCATCGATGTGCTGGTCGTCTCTTCAGGCGCCATCGCACTTGGCCGCTCCGTGCTCGATCTGCCTTCCGGCGCGCTGAAGCTGGAAGAAAGCCAGGCGGCCGCGGCCGTCGGGCAGATTTCGCTCGCCCGCGCCTGGTCGGAAAGTCTGTCGCATGACAATATCGTCGCCGGCCAGATCCTGCTGACGCTCGGCGACACCGAGGAGCGCCGCCGTTATCTCAACGCCCGCGCCACCATCAACCAACTCCTGAAGATCGGCGCCGTGCCGATCATCAATGAAAACGATACGGTCGCGACGAGCGAAATCCGCTATGGCGACAATGATCGCCTCGCTGCCCGCGTCGCCACCATGACCGGCGCCGACCTTCTGGTGCTGCTGTCTGACATCGACGGGCTCTATACGGCTCCGCCGCATCTCGACCCGCAGGCGAAATTCCTCGACACGATCGCCGAGATCACCCCAGAGATCGAAGCCATGGCCGGCGGCGCGGCCTCTGAACTCTCGCGCGGCGGCATGCGCACCAAGATCGATGCCGGCAAGATCGCCACCGGTGCCGGCTGCGCCATGATCATCGCATCGGGCAAGACCGACCGGCCGCTGAACGCAATCGAAAATGGCGCCCGCTCCTCCTGGTTCGCGCCGTCGGGTACGCCCGTGACAGCCCGCAAGACCTGGATTGCCGGGCAGCTGCAGCCGGCCGGCGAATTGCATGTCGACGACGGTGCCGTCACCGCGCTCGGCGCGGGAAAAAGCCTGTTGCCCGCCGGCGTGCGTAGCGTCGTCGGCCATTTCGGCCGCGGCGATACCGTCGCCATCATCGGCCCCTCGGGCCGGGAAATTGCTCGTGGCCTCGTTGGCTACGATGCCGAAGAGGCTCGCCAGATCACCGGCCGCAAATCGGCTGAGATCGAGGCGATCCTCGGCTATGCCGGCCGCGCCGCCATGGTGCATCGCGACGACCTCGTCATGACCGCTTCCGTCAGGACGAAGGCCGAGAAGTTGAAGAAGGATGAAGCTCATGCTTGATACTGTCGCACAAAGCCCCGACATCGATGCGCTGATGAACGATATCGGCCGCAAGGCCCGGGCTGCGTCGCGACCGTTGGCCTTTGCTTCGACGGAAAGCAAGAACAAGGCGTTAAACGCCATGGCGGACGCCATTCTGGCCGGCAAGGATCATATCCTCTCTGAAAACGCCAAGGATTTGAAGGATGTCGAGGGCACGGATATGCTCGCCTCCTTCGTCGATCGCCTGACGCTGAACGACAAGCGCGTCGCCGAGATGGCCGAGGGTATCCGCGCGATTGCCGCGCTGGCCGATCCGGTCGGTGAAGTCATCGCTGCCTGGGATCGCCCGAACGGCCTGCAGATCGAGCGCGTCCGCACGCCGCTCGGCGTCATCGGCGTCATCTTCGAAAGCCGGCCGAACGTGACGGCCGATGCCGGCGCGCTGTGCCTTAAAGCTGGCAATGCCGTGATTCTCCGCTGCGGCAGCGATTCGCGTCGCTCCTCGCAGGCGATCCACGATTGCCTGGTTGAGGGCTTGAAGGCAGCCGGCCTGCCGGAACATGCGATCCAGCTCGTGCCCATCAGCGACCGCGCCGCCGTCGGCGCCATGCTGCGTGGGCTGGAAGGCAATATCGACGTTATCGTGCCGCGCGGCGGCAAGAGCCTTGTCGGACGCGTTCAGACCGAGGCGCGCGTGCCGGTCTTTGCGCATCTGGAAGGCCTCTGCCACATCTACATCGACGCTTCGGCCGATCTGGAAATGGCGAAAGCGATTGTCGTCAACGCCAAGATGCGCCGTACGGGCATTTGCGGTGCTGCCGAAACGCTGCTGGTCGACAAGAAGGTCGCTTCCACCCATTTGAAGCCGTTGCTCGACGGACTTGCCGCCGCGGGCTGCGAAATCCGCGGTTCGGCCGATGTGCTGAAGCTCGTACCCGGCCTGAAGGCGGCAACTGAAGAAGACTGGACGACGGAATATCTGGCCGCAATCATCTCGGTGGCGCTGGTCGACGGCATCTCGGGCGCAATCGAGCATATCGACAAATATTCGTCGAACCATACGGAGGCAGTGATCGCCGACGACCCAGCAGTTGTCGAACGCTTCTTTACGGAGATCGATTCGGCGATCCTCTTGCATAACGCATCAACGCAATTCGCCGATGGCGGCGAATTCGGCATGGGCGCGGAAATCGGCATCGCCACCGGCAAGATGCATGCGCGCGGGCCTGTTGGCGTCGAGCAGCTCACCTCCTTCAAATATCGCGTTCGCGGCACCGGACAGATACGGCCCTGACGTGCTGAAAGAAGAGATCGATCAACGCTATCTGCGTATGCCCCATGCCGAGCGCGGCATGGTGGTCGGTCTTTTCGGCGGCTCGTTCAATCCGCCGCATGAGGGCCACGCACTCGTCGCCGAGATCGCCATCCGTCGGCTCGGCCTCGATCAGCTCTGGTGGATGGTAACGCCGGGCAACCCGTTGAAGAGCCGGAATCATCTGGCGCCGCTTGCCGAGCGCATCGCGCTGAGCGAGCAAATCCTCCACAATCCGCGCATCAAGGTGACGGCCTTCGAGCAGACGCTGGGCATGAGCTACACGGCCAATACGCTGGCACATGTGAAGGCGCGCAACCGCCATGTCCACTTCATCTGGATCATGGGCGCCGACAGCCTGAACACGTTTCATCGCTGGCAGAAGTGGCAGGAAATCGCGCAAACCTTCCCGATCGCTGTCATCGACCGACCGGGATCCACACTCTCCTATCTCTCGGCCAAGATGGCAAAGACGTTCCACTACGCCCGCGTCGACGAGGATGATGCCCGCGTGCTCTGGAAGAAGCGGGCGCCGGCCTGGACCTTCATCCATGGACCGCGCTCAACGCTCAGCTCGACAGCGTTGCGCGCCGCACAATAATTTCGCCGATCTGTAGGAAAATCTGGAAAATAAAAAGCCCGACGCGGGAGGAGGATGCGTCGGGCTTTTGAACCTGATCAGCAACTGGGAGGAGGAGAGTTGCTGATCCATATCGGACGGCATTGGGAGGAGGAGATCGCCGTCTCGATGATTATGTTTTACCAGATTTTACCGATTGATAAATGGTCGATTGCGCAATGCAGCAATGCACTGATAGCATAGCTATGAAAATTTACTGCCCAAAAAACGCTTCTTTTGCAGATTTGCGGCGTTCGGATTTTCACTGCAGGAATCAAACAATCGCGATAAAGGCCGACAATCGCACGGTTCGTAACGTTACGTCTTGCTTCGTGAGCGTTCGCCAAGCCGCTGGGCGAATCCAGTCATGCATTTTTGCAATACCCGAAACCCTTCATATGCACTGCGCCACGGAAAATCCATAGAATTCGTAGGGTTACGTGACAATTTCGCGATATATTTTTGCAAATACATCCCTAGCCAAGCTTCTCTCGCCGTTATATCTGTCGAAACATGTCGACATCTTTGGGGAGAATTAAGATGACCACCAGCCGACGCCAATGGATCAAGCTTGCAACCGCCGCAGTATCAGCCGCATGGCTCGGCCTTTCGGTCATTCCGACGCCGGCGCTCGCCGCCGACAAGATCGTCGTCTTTGCCGCCGCCAGCATGAAGAACGCGCTCGACAATGCCGATGCCGCCTTCACCAAGGAAACCGGCAAGGAAGTCACCGTCTCCTATGCTGCAAGCGGACCGCTTGCCAAGCAGCTGGAAAACGGCGCACCCGCCGATGTCTTCATTTCGGCCGACACCAACTGGATGGACTATGTCACAGGCAAGAAGCTGATCAAGGACGACAGCCGGGTAAACCTCCTCGGCAACAAGCTTGTTTTGGTCGCCGCCAAGGACAAGGCCAAGCCGGTCGAGATCAAGCATGGCTTTGATCTCGCCGCCCTGCTCGGCGACGGCCGCCTGGCGATCGGCCAGCCGGAATCGGTGCCTGCGGGTAAATATGGCAAGACCGCGCTGGAAAAGCTCGGTGTCTGGTCTTCGGTCGAAAAGAAGGTTGCCGGCGCCGAAAGCGTCCGCGCCGCACTCGCGCTGGTCTCGCGCGGCGAAGCCCCGTATGGCATCGTCTATCAGACCGACGTCTCGGCCGATCCGGGCGTTGCCGTCGTCGGCACCTTCCCGGCAGACAGCCACCCGCCGATCGTCTACCCCTTCGCCATCACCAACAGCAGCAAGAACCCGGACGTACAAGCCTATTTTGACTATCTGAAATCGGCTAAGGCTGTTCCCTTCTTCGAGCATGAGGGCTTCACCATCCTGAAGCAGTGAGCGTCATCACCGCAAATCAGGTATGAGGTTCGATATCAGGCTCGCCGACCATGGCGGGCCTGAGATGTTTTAAGGGGCAGAGCTTGGAAGCATTGAGTTTGAGCAGCGACGAATGGACGGCCATCGAACTGAGCCTGCGCGTCTCTATCGTCGCGATGCTGGTGAGCCTCCCCTTCGGCATCGGCGCCGCATATCTGCTTGCGCGTGGCCGCTTCTGGGGCAAATCGATCCTCAACGGCCTCATCCATCTGCCATTGATTCTTCCGCCTGTTGTCACCGGCTTCATCCTTCTCATCCTCTTCGGCCGAAGGGGGCCGATCGGCTCGCTCTTCGAGCAATATCTCGGCCTCGTCTTCTCCTTCCGCTGGACGGGTGCCGCACTTGCCTGCGGCGTCATGGGCTTTCCACTGATGGTCCGAAGCATCCGCCTATCGATCGAAGCCGTCGACCGCAAGCTGGAGGAGGCTGCCGGCACGCTCGGCGCCAGCCCCATCTGGACCTTCGGGACCGTGACCCTGCCGCTGATTCTGCCCGGCATCATCGCCGGCATGATCCTCTCCTTTGCCAAGGCCATGGGCGAGTTCGGCGCCACCGTCACCTTCGTCTCCAACATTCCAGGCGAAACCCAGACGCTGTCTTCGGCGATCTACACCTTCACCCAGGTGCCGGGCGGCGATGCCGGCGCCATGCGGCTCACTATCGTCGCGATCATCATTTCAATGGCAGCGTTGCTCGCCTCGGAATTCCTCGCCTACCTCGCCGGCCGCAGGGTGGACTTCGAATGACGCTCTCGGTCGATATCCGTCATCGCCTCGGCGCCTTTTCGCTGGAGGCTTCATTCACATCGGAAGGCGGCGTAACCGCCCTTTTCGGCCGTTCCGGCTCCGGCAAGACGTCGATCGTCCGCATCATTGCCGGCCTCACCCGGCCAGACCAGGGCCGCATCAGTCTTGACGGCACGGTACTTGCCGATACCAGCAGGCAAATCTTCGTGCCGCGCCACCGCCGTCGCTTCGGCTATGTCTTTCAGGAGGCGCGGCTGTTTCCGCACCTCTCCGTGCGGCAGAACCTCAATTACGGCCGCTGGTTCGCTCCGCGGAACGAGCGCAGCGAGAGCTTTGACGGCGTCGTCGATCTTCTCGGCATCGGCGCGCTGCTGGATCGCCGGCCGGCAAAGCTTTCCGGCGGCGAGAAACAGCGTGTCGCGATCGGCCGTGCCCTGCTTTCCTCACCGCGACTGTTGTTGATGGACGAACCGCTCGCCGCGCTCGACGAAGCCCGCAAGGCGGAAATCCTGCCCTATCTCGAGCGGCTGCGCGACGAGACGAAGATACCGATCATCTATGTCAGCCACTCCATTGCCGAAGTGGCCCGGCTTGCCAACCGCGTCGTTGTCATGCGCGACGGCAAGGTCGAGACGATCGGCGCCGCCGTCGACATCTTCAGCCAGCTTTCCGGCCCGCTGGCCGCGGACCGGCGCGAAGCCGGCGTGCTGCTCGAAGGCCGTGTGGAATCGATGGACGATCGCCATCATCTGACTGTCGTCGCGCTGAAGGCAGCAAAACTCTTTGTGCCGGGCCAGGCGGCCGCTATCGGCAAAACCGTACGCGTCCATATTCCGGCTCGCGACGTCATGCTGGCGACAACTAGGCCCGAGGGGCTCAGCGCCCTCAATATCCTCGACGGTAAGGTGCTGGGGATCGGCACGGCAGTCGACGGAACGGCGGAAGTCAGGATCGATTGCGGCGGCGACATCGTGACAGCCCGCATCACGCAATTCTCGGCCGAGCGGCTGGGGCTGCGCATCGGCCTGCCAATCCATGCAGTCATCAAAACCGTGGCACTAGAACACTGATCAGGACTTTTCCGAAGAAGCCTCGGCCGGGTTGCGATTGATCTCCAGCCAGTTCAGATCGTCGGCTATGGCCGCGCGCAGCGTCGTTTCCATACTGCGGAAGCGCCGCAGCAATTCCTCGCCGAATGGCGTCAGGGCGGCTCCGCCACCCTTCTGGCCGCCACGTTGCGATTCCACAACCGGTTCGCGGAACATATGGTTCAATTCGCTGATGAGCAGCCAGGCCCGGCGATAGGACATGTCCATGGCACGGCCGGCGGCCGAGATCGAACCGGTTTCCTGGATATGTTCGAGGAGCTCCATCTTGCCGCGCCCGAGCCGGTCCTGCCCCGAAAAGCTGATACGGAGAATGGGCTTCAACGGTGGCTGCGGAGCATCTGTCATGGCATCTGTAACGTTTGAGGTCTGCTAAGAGCGTGATGCCGAAAAGTGTAGGCGGTTTTCGGACGACATCACGCTCTACTTCTTTGAAGCTAGAGCGGATTCAGATTTTAGGTCGAACAGACCTAAAATCATTCGGCTCTAGTGTATACGCGGCCTTCCCCCGGCTGTACATGCCGCCGGGAAATGGACAAGCCGCGGCGTCGGCCTATCTGATCTTCCATGGAAAGCACATTAGCGCCAGAAGCAAGAATCGCGCGGGCCGTGGATTTTAGAGGAGGAAATCGATGCCGGCCTATATCATTTCCGACGTCACCATCAGGAATGGCGAGGCCTTCCAGACCTACCGGGCCCGCGCAGCCACCTCCATCGCCCATTATGGTGGGCACTATCTTGTCCGCGGCGGCCCGATCGAAAAGCTGGAGGGCGACCGGTCGCCGCAAGCGATCGTAATCGTGGAATTTCCGGACCTGGAACGGGCGAGAGCCTGGTATGGTTCACCGGAATATGCGCACGCTCACAAAGTCCGCAATCGGGCTCTCAGCCGCAATCTCATTCTGGTCGACGGAGCAGGTCTGGAAGCCTGATTTCGGTCGCCGGCACGAATATTTACCCATATCTGGTGCGAAAGCGCCCTATTCGGACACAAATCCTTGTCTTCAACGCCTCAAGATGGCCGCCAGCGTCTTGAAACCTTAATGCTTTGATGCCTATCTTTATCATGTGATCGACTCAGATCACGTACGTGCATGTTCTGTTACTCAAGGAAGGAAGAGCACTGACAACAGTACACGCCAAGGGAAGAACGCCTGTCGTTATCCCGAAGAGCTCGGAACGTGGCGCCGATGCCGCTGCCCGCGCCCTGCAAGCCGTCCTCGTTAGCCTCGAGGATTCCAAGGCCGAAAATATCGTCACCATCGACATTGCTGGCAAATCTGCGCTTGGAGACTACATGGTCGTCGTCTCCGGCCGATCGAACCGCCATGTCGTGGCGATTGCCGACCATCTCATGACCGACCTGAAGGACGAGGGCTTCGGCAATGCCCGCGTCGAGGGTCTCGATGGTGGCGACTGGGTGTTGATCGACACCGGCGACATCATCGTTCATGTCTTCCGACCCGAGATCCGTGAGTTCTACAACATCGAAAAGATGTGGGCCGCACCCGATCTCGACGAAGGCACGCTGCACTAACCGACCCCGGAACGCTTTCCCGGCCCGGTTCGCAGCTTTTAGATCGCCGGAGATGAGCCTCCGGCAAGGGTTTTGTTTTGTGCCGCCATGACGGCGGATATGCGTGGGAGCGGGAATGCGGATAGGTCTCTTTGCGGTGGGACGGCTGAAAGCCGGCCCTGAAAAGGATCTTGCGGCTCGCTATCTCGACCGTTTCGCCAAGGCCGGGCCGGCCATCGGCCTGGAAATGACGCGCATGACCGAGGTTGCCGAAAGCCGTGCTTCCAATAGCGAGACCCGCAAACGCGAAGAGGCGGGTCTGCTGCAAAAGGCGCATCCCGAAGGCGGTGTCCTCATTCTTCTCGACGAGCGCGGCAAGGCGCTCGATAGCGAAGGCTTCGCCGCCATGCTCGGGACATACCGCGATCAGGGCAAGCGCGACCTGACGATCGCGATCGGCGGCGCTGACGGTCTCGACCCATCCCTTTACGACAAGGCCGACATGACCATTTGTCTCGGCAAGCTGACATGGCCGCACCAGCTGGTCCGCATTCTCATTGCCGAACAGCTCTACCGCGCCGTCACCATCCTCTCCGGCCACCCCTACCACCGGGTGTAATCACCTATTCCATTTCGAAAACTGTTTGGCTTTCGGTTCTTTTGCGTTAACGAAACGCTCACACAGGCGTGTTTTGATTCCCGCCCTGAAAATGACGATGCTTCCTAGCCGATCGCGGCAAATCAGCCTATTTTCACGCGATCTGAAGGGACCAGGCCCGAACCGACTGGATGAGAAAAGCCCCGCCCATGCTTTCGCGTCTCGTGCTGCCAGCTTTGGCGGCGTCTCTCGGCATGGGCGCTTATATGACAGGCCCTTTCTCCCGGGAGGACGTCGCCGTCGCGCAGGAAGCTGATGCCATCGCGCCGCAAGCGCCTGACGATCGCCCTTCCACGACGACATCGGCACTGCCTGGGCAACAGGCGCCTGACCCGGCGGCAGACCTTGCCCGCAAGCGCGATGAAACTCGCACGCAGCTCGACGCACTTTCAAAGACGATCAGTCTTTCCTCAGACAAGACCAAGGAGCTGGAAGACAGCATCGCATCGCTCGACAAGAGCACCGCCAGCCTGCGCCAGGCACTGATCGATAGTGCCGCCCGCCGCAAGGACTTGGATCGCAAGATCCAGCAGAGCGAGAAGACGCTGACGGATCTCGCCGTCAAGGAAGACAAGATCCGCGCCTCCCTGCATGATCGCCGCGCGCTGCTCGCCGAGGTTCTGGGCGCCCTGGAGCGCATGGGGCGCAATCCGCCGCCAGCCCTGCTGGTGACGCCGGACGATGCGCTCGCCTCGGTGCGCAGCGCCATTCTTCTCGGCGCCGTCGTGCCCGGAATGCGCAAGGAAACCGACAAACTCATCGCCGATCTTACGGATCTGAGCAAACTGAGGGCCGATGCCGCCGCCGAAAAAGCCAGCTTCACCACCACCGTGACCAACAGTCTGGAGGAGGAGCGGCGCATGGATCTGCTGATTGCGGAAAACGACAAGCACAACAAGGAGAATACGACCCAGCTCGAGGCGGAGCGCAAGCGCGCGGAAGAGCTGGCAGGCCAGGCAACCAGCCTGGAGGGCCTCGTTGCCTCGCTTGAAAGCCAGATAGGCTCCGTGCGTGACGCCGCCGCGGCAGCCCGTGCGGAAGAAGCGCGCCGGGCTCAGATGACCGAACAGCAGCGCGAGCAGGCGAAAGCCCTTGCCGAGAACGGCGTGCCCGATAAAAACCGCATTACGCCCGCATATCCCTTCTCAGACCTGAAGAAAAAGTTGGAGCTGCCCGTGGCGGGCGATATTCTCCGCCAGTTCGGCGACGACGATGGCACGGGCCACACCGCGATGGGACTGACCGTCGCGACAGGCCCGGATGCGCTCGTCACGGCTCCCGCCGACGGCACGGTCGTCTATGCCGGTGCATTTCGCAGCTACGGACAGATGATCATCCTGGATACGGGCGACGGCTATCACATGGTGCTGTCGGGCATGGACGCGATCAAGACGCGCCCTGGCAGATTCGTCTTCGCTGGCGAGCCGCTTGCCACAATGGGCCAAAAAAGAGTCGCGAGCGCGACCGCATTGGCGCTGGAAACGGATCGGCCAACGCTTTACATTGAATTCCGAAAAGATGGAAAACCGGTCGATTCTCGGCCCTGGTGGACCTCCAAAGACACTGGAAAGGCACGCAATGATACGTAGGGCTTCTCTTGTTCTCGTCGGCGCATTGATGGGTGCGACCGCGATGGGCGTTATCTACTCGGCGGTAGCGCCGGCGGAAGCCGCTGGCACTTCCACCTATAAGGAGTTGTCGATTTTCGGCGACGTCTTTGAGCGCGTCCGCGCGCAGTATGTGACGCCGCCGCAGGAAGACAAGCTCATCGAAGCCGCCATCAACGGCATGCTCTCTTCGCTGGACCCGCATTCGAGCTACATGAACGCCAAGGATGCGGAAGACATGCGCACCCAGACCAAGGGTGAGTTCGGCGGTCTCGGCATCGAAGTGACGATGGACAACGACCTCGTCAAGGTCATCACCCCGATCGACGACACGCCCGCCGCCAAGGCTGGCGTCCTTGCTGGCGACTATATCACCGCCATCGACGGCCAGTCCGTCCGCGGCCTGAAGCTGGAAGACGCCGTCGAGAAGATGCGCGGCCCGGTCAAGACGCCGATCAAGCTCACCCTGATGCGCAAGGGCGTCGACAAGCCGATCGAGCTCACCGTCATCCGTGACGTCATCGCCGTTGCAGCCGTCAAGTCGCGCGAGGAAGGCGGCGATGTCGGCTATATCCGCATCATTTCCTTCACCGAAAAGACCACGCCGGACCTCGAAGCCGCGATCGCCAAGATCAAGAAGGATATCCCGGCCGACAAACTGAAGGGTTATGTCCTCGATCTGCGCCTCAACCCGGGCGGCCTGCTCGATCAGGCGATCAACGTTGCCGACGATGTGCTTGAGCGTGGCGAGATCGTTTCCACGCGCGGCCGCAATCCAGACGAGACCCGCCGCTTCAACGCCACGCCCGGCGATCTGACCGACGGTAAGCCGATCATCGTGCTCACCAACGGCGGCTCGGCTTCCGCTTCGGAAATCGTCGCCGGCGCCCTGCAGGATCTGCGCCGCGCCACCATTCTCGGCACCCAGTCCTTCGGCAAGGGCTCGGTTCAGACGATCATTCCGCTCGGTGATGGCAACGGCGCGCTGCGCCTGACGACGGCACTCTACTATACGCCCTCAGGCCGCTCGATCCAGGGCACCGGCATCACGCCTGATATCAAGGTCGACCAGCCGCTGCCGGATGATCTGAAGGGCAAGCTGACGACGGAAGGCGAATCCAGCCTGCCGGGCCACATCAAGGGCCAGAGCGAAACCGACAAGGGCTCCGGCTCGTCGGCCTATGTGCCGCCGGACCCGAAGGACGATATCCAGCTCAACTACGCGCTCGACCTGCTGCGCGGCGCCAAGACCGATCCGGCCTTCCCGCCGAACCCCGAAAAGGCGGTTTCCTCCAAGTAAGGATTGGCGCCGGGCTGGAAACAGACCCGGCGCTTTCATGATGAGGGAGCGGGATAACGCGTATCGTTCCGCTCTTCTCCGCCAGCCTCAATTTCATATGAATCCGGCCTTGTTCGGAAACAGTTTTGTTCATGTTCTAGAGCAATTCCAGGAAAAGTGCGCAGCGGTTTTCCGTCCGGAAGTGCGTGAAAACAAAGAGATAGAGCGGTTCAGAGATTCCATGAAAACTGAACCGCTCTAGCACTTTGAGTGCCGCGGGCATTTTTCCGCTTCGCCGCGAGCGATATGCTCAAGGCCGATACAGTTTTCCGCTTGGGGTGGATTGAAATTTGGGAACGGATTTGCATGCACCGTTGGGACAGAATCGCGGCCCCGGCCGCCAGCGGCGCTCCATCCCCTTTGGGCGCATTCTCGGCGGCTTCTGTCTGATCGCGATCGCCGGCTTTTCTCTCTATTCGGCGCTTCTGCGCGATCACCTGCAGAAGACCCAGCCGGTAGAGGCGGCAAAGAAGGAAGATCCGGCCCCTCCGGCCGAAACCAAGCCTGCTGCGACCGAGAAAACCGACCAGGCCGGGTTGACGCAGGTCGATCCGCAATCCGGCGCCAATGCCACACGCATCGTTACCGGCGACGGTTCGGTCGTCACCATGTTCAGCCCGAACAATCGTGACGGCAGCGGCCCGGTATTGATCAACGCCAATCAGGTGGGCCAGGACCCACGCATGGCGGCAACGCCGAATGACAGCCTGCTGGAGGATTCGCCCTTCGGCAAGCTGCCGATCACCTCACCGAGCGGCCTGAGGCCGATGGATCAATATGCGCGGCCCTGGTCAGGCGCTCGCGGCACCCGCGTCGCCATTGTCGTCAGCGGCCTTGGCCTCAGCCAGACCGGCACGCAGCGCGCCATCGAGAAGCTGCCGGAAGAAATCACGCTCGCCTTTGCCGTCAGCGGCAACAGCCTGCAGCGCTGGATGCAGGAGGCACGGCGCGGTGGCCATGAGATCCTCATCCAGGTGCCGTTCGAGCCCTTCGACTATCCCAGCAACAATCCAGGCCCGGATACGCTGCTGACCTCGCTGTCGGCTGCAAAGAATGTCGAAAACCTGCACAAGGCGATGGGCAAGATCACCAATTACACCGGCGTGATGAACTATCTCGGCGGCCGCTTCCTGGCCAATCCCGGCGTCATGGAACCGGTGCTGCGCGATATCGGCAAGCGCGGCCTGCTGTTCCTGGATGACGGCTCTTCGGCGCAATCCAAATCCGGAACGCTCGCCAAGACGCTGGACGTGCCGCATGCCTTTGCCGACGTGCAGCTCGACGGCGAACTGCAGCAGGATGCGATCCTCAGGAAACTCGACGAGCTCGAACGCATTGCCCGCCGCAACGGCTCCGCGATCGGCGTCGCCTCCGCCTTCGACGAGAGTGTCGACGCCATTAGCAAATGGAGCGAGGAGGCCGCCATGCGCGGCGTTGAAATCGTCGCCGTCTCGGCGCTTGCCGACGACCCGAAACATCCCTGACCCCTGGCCTGGTTCCCTGGGCCTGACCCTGGAGAGAGAAATGAGCACGCCCCACGCGCCCGTAAGAGCCGAAGACCTGCCCTACCGCCCCTGTGTCGGCATCATGATCCTGAACCGGGATGGCCTGGTCTGGGCCGGCCGCCGCATTCCGGACGGCAATTCCGAATATGACGGCTCGCCGCAGCTCTGGCAGATGCCGCAGGGCGGCATAGACGAGGGCGAAGATCCGCTGAAAGCCGCCTATCGCGAGCTTTACGAGGAAACGGGCATGAAAACCGTGACCCTGATGGCCGAGGCGAAGGACTGGATCAACTATGATCTGCCGCCGCAGCTGATCGGCATCGGCCTCAAAGGAAAATATCGCGGCCAGACGCAGCGCTGGTTCGCCTTCCGCTTCGACGGCGACGAGAGCGAGATCGCCATCAACCCTCCGCCGGGCGGCCATGAAGCGGAATTCGATGCCTGGGGATGGAAGCCTATGGCCGAGCTTCCCGGATTGATCGTCGCCTTCAAGCGATCGGTCTACGAGCAGGTCATTTCGGAATTCAGCCATCTGGCCGGCCTGAAGGCCGAGGACTGAACGAAGACAACCGGCCGCTTGGCGGCCGGTTTCGTAAGATGTCAATTATTCTGCGGAATCGGCGGAGTCAGCGTTGAGCTGGCCGTACTTGGCTTCGCCGATTTTTCCGAGCAGCTCGAGCTGGGTTTCGAGGAAGTCGATATGGCCTTCCTCATCCGTCAACAGCTCTTCGAACAGCTTCATGGAAACATAGTCGCCAGCGTCATGACAGATATCGCGCGACTTCTTGTAGGCCGTGCGGGCGTCGTATTCGCCGGCGAGATCGGCTTCCAGCACTTCCTTGACGTTCTGGCCGATGCGCAGCGGCGCCAGCGTCTGCAGATTTGGATGACCTTCAAGGAAGATAATGCGAGCGACGAGACGGTCGGCGTGCTGCATCTCCTCGATGGATTCCGCACGCTCCTTCTTGGCGAGCTTGGTGTAGCCCCAGTCCTCGAGGAGTCGATAGTGAACCCAATACTGGTTGACTGCGCCAAGCTCGAGGAACAGCGCCTCGTTAAGCCGCTCGATGACTTTTTTGTCGCCTTTCAATGTCCGCTCTCCTGTTGTCTTCATGGAATTTTTTCAGGCGGGACATGAAATCAAATATTTCGGCTTCCGTCGAGTGCCGACGGGCATGATAATCTTCGGTTGTCTGTATAATGATATCAACGACATTCGGGAAACAGCCGCAGCAGCGGCCGCGCTTTTCCATGGCGTGATAAACCTTGGCGGGAACGATGAGCTGCCAACAGTCCTGATCGAGGAGTTCGGTGATGACCTCCCGGATTTCCTTGTCGGTGATGTAATTACAACTGCAAACCAGCATTCTTCGCTCAGCCCGTCAAACATGACATCCGCTGTCTTGTTATCTGCTAAAGAAGACGCCCTTTGTCAAGAAAGAAACGATTCATTTTAATCGCCGGTTTGATTGCCGGTTTGATTGGATGACAGGAGCATTGGCTCGCGACCTCCGGATGAAAGGCCTCGAATCTCCCAGAATCTCAATGGAAATTGCGACCTCGCGGCATGACCTTTGCCGTTTCCACGCCATTGCTGCGGCCTTCCGCCGCTGTCCCTGCACCGGATGGACGCGGCAGCAGGGCAGATTTTTTCTTCTGCCTGTGATCCATGGTCGGCCGTAGCGCCTCATCCGCCCGGTCGCTGACGCCGAAACGCCTTGCCTCGCGCTGTAGGATGCCGAGTGCCGGCGTCATATCCTCGATATAATCGACCACCACATGGATGACGCCGCTTTCGCTCTGCAGGCGGCCGCGGATCTTCACCAATCGTGCCCCCATGACAATGGCACGGTATTTCTCGAACTTCTTCGGCCAGACGATCGCATTGGCGACGCCAGTCTCGTCTTCGAGCGTCATGAAGATCACCCCCTTGGCCGAGCCCGGCCGCTGGCGCACCAGCACCAGCCCGGCGATCGTCACCATCCGGCCATTGGCGACACCGGGCAGTTCCCGGCTCCGTACAATACCCTGCCGCGCGAAATCGGCGCGCAGGAAGGAAACCGGATGCGCTTTCAGCGACATGGACAGATAGCGATAATCTTCGGTGACCTGCTCGCCGGGTAGCATCTCGGGCAGAGAAACCGCCGGTTCGAACTGCAGATCCGCATGGTCGCCGAGATCGAAGAGGGGAAGCTTTTCGGCAGCGCTGCTGGCATCAAGCGCCCGCACCGCCCAAAGCGCCTCACGCCGGCTGAGGCTGATGGAACCGAACGCATCCGCATCCGCCAGACGCTCGATCTGCGCCTTGGCAAGTCCGGATCGTAGCCAGAGATCGCGCACCGAGCGATAACCATCACCACGGCGCTCGACCAGCTGCTTCATCTCATCCTCGGACAGGCCCTTGACCTGCCGGAAACCGAGGCGGACGGCACATTGCGTCTTGATGATCTCGCGCATCGACGCATGACGCTGCTCGACCGAACTGCGGTCGAAAGACGCCTTTTCCAGCAGGCAATCCCAACTCGAATGATTGACATCCACCGGCCGCACCTCGACGCCATGCTCGCGCGCATCGCGCACCAGCTGCGCCGGCGCATAAAAGCCCATGGGCTGAGCATTGAGGATCGCCGCACAGAAGATATCGGGATAATAGGCCTTGAGCCAGGAAGAGGCGTAGACGAGCAGGGCAAAGGACGCCGCATGGCTTTCCGGAAAGCCATATTCGCCGAAGCCTTTGATCTGCTCGAAGCAGTTCTTGGCGAACTCACGGTCGTACCCCTTCGCGGCCATACCCTCGACCATCTTCTCCTCGAAAGTATGGATAGTCCCGGTTCGCTTGAATGTTGCCATAGCCCGACGCAGCTTGTCCGCTTCCGCAGGCTTAAATCCAGCCGCCGTAATGGCGATCTGCATCGCCTGTTCCTGAAAGAGAGGAACACCCAGCGTACGTTTTAGCACCGCCTCCAGCTCCGGACTCGGATAGTCGAGTTTTTTCCCCGCCCGCTTGGCCTCCCGTCGCTTGAGATAGGGATGCACCATATTGCCCTGAATCGGACCGGGGCGGACGATCGCCACCTCGATGACCAGATCGTAGAACTCGCGGGGCCGCAGACGTGGCAGCATGCTCATCTGCGCCCGGCTTTCGATCTGGAAAACGCCGATCGTATCGGCGCGGCAGATCATGTCATAGACAGGTTCGCCATCCGGGTAATTGGCGTAACCAAGATCGGCGAGCTCCTTCTTGACGTCGTAATGCAGCAAAAGCAGATCGAAAGCCTTGGCAAGGCAGGTCAGCATGCCGAGCGCCAGCACGTCGATCTTCAATATGTTGAGATTGTCGAGATCGTCCTTGTTCCACTCGATCATGTAGCGATCGTCCATCGCCGTGTGCATGATCGGCACGACCTCATCCAGCCGATCCCGGGTGATGACGAAACCGCCGACATGCTGGGTCAGATGCCGCGGAAAACCCATCAGCGTCGAGGCATAGGAAAGGACGTTTTGTGTCGTCTTGTCGTTAAGATCGAGGCCGGCAATCTTCGCTTCGCGCTCGGACAGATCCTCCGTCGACCAGCCCCAGACACCGCTTGCAAGAGCCGACTGCACATCCTCCGACAGGCCAAAGGCTTTTGCCACTTCGCGGCCGGCCGAGCGCGCCCGGTAGCTGGTGACCGCCGCCGTCAGCCCGGCATGCTCCATCTTGTAATGCCGGTAGATGAATTGGATGACCTCTTCACGCTTCTCGTGCTCGAAATCGACGTCGATGTCAGGTGGT
The DNA here is from genome assembly GCF_057784375.1 of Martinezella sp. CNPSo 3964. Lineage (NCBI taxonomy): Bacteria > Pseudomonadati > Pseudomonadota > Alphaproteobacteria > Hyphomicrobiales > Rhizobiaceae > Martinezella > Martinezella sp. CNPSo 3964. Next base: position 117,913 of record NZ_JBXSOW010000003.1, on the reverse strand, counting down.
TCCTCACGCTCCGTCGAGATGAAGCGCTCGAACAAAAGCGTCGTGATCTTCGGATTGACTTCCGTGATCCTGAGACAATAGCAGACCAAGGAGTTGGCGGCCGAACCGCGCCCCTGACATAGAATGTTCCGGCTGCGGGCAAACTCCATGATGCGGCGCACCGTCAGGAAGTAGGGCTCATATTGCCGCTCGCGGATAAGAATAAGCTCGTCATTGATCTGTTTGACGACCTCTGCGGGAATCTCATCAGGATAGCGCCATCTGGCCCCCTCCCAGGTCAGCCGCTCCAGCGTTTCCGAGACGGTTTCGCCAGGAACACTTTCGTCGGGATAATTGTGCCTCAGCTCATCCAGCGAAAAAGACAGCCGGCTAAAAAACTTCTGCGTATTGGCGATGGCCTTTGGATAATCTCGAAAGAGACGCGCCATCTCGCCAGCATCCTTCATATAGCGCTCGGCATTGGCCGCCAGCCTGAAGCCGGCTTCGGCGATCGGCACATGCTCCCGGATCGAAATCACGATATCGGCGAGCGGCTTGCGTTCGGTCGCGTGATAGAGCGGCTGGTTGCTGGCGATCAGTCGCACGCCATTGCGCTGCGCCAGAATGGAGAGCGTGGCAAAGGTCATCCGGTCACGCCCGTCATAGGCCGGCGACAGGACCATATGCAGCTTCCTGCCGAAGCGCATCCATAGCCGCTTCAGGCATTGCTCCAGCTTTTCTTGCCCCTCCGGCGTCTCGACGCTTGTCGCATCGGGGACCAACGCCAGCATCATCTCGTCGCCCCATTCCACGAGGTCGCTTTCAGTGAGGATGCAGGTGCCTTTCTCGCCGCGTAGATTGCCGGCGCTCAAAAGCCGGCAGAGATGCGCCCAGCCCTTGCGGTTCTGAGGATAAGCAAGAATGTCAGGTGTGCCGTCCGAAAACACCAGACGGGCGCCAGGCTGGAAACGAACCGGCTTCAGGAACGGCTTTTCCGGCTTTCCCTGGGCTCGAAGCAGAAGATTTTCCTTGATGATGTCTTCATGTTTCGCCTGGAGAAGCTTGGTATGCGCATGCGCCTTGACGACGCCTGCAACCGAATTGCGGTCGGCAATCCCAAATCCGGAAAGTCTCAGGATGGCGGCCTGCGCCACGATCTCTTCCGGATGCGAGGCTCCCTCGAGAAAGGAGAAGTTGGTTCTGACTCCAATCTCGCAGAAGGGTACGGGTTCGTGAAAGCTCGGGCGCGCGTTCATGCGAAGACCCCGTGCATGTACCAGTCCGGCGCCGTTCCACCGCGACCATAAAGCCCCTTGCGGAACAGCCAGAAACGATGACCCTCTTCATCCTCGATCTGGAAATAATCACGGGCAGGCTCTTCCTTTTCTTCGAGCCACCATTCCGCCGAAAGCCGCTCCGGCCCCTCGGCCCGGCTGACCCGATGCATGACCCGCCGCCAGCGGAACTGCCGAGGAGGGCCATCGGGCACTTCGGCGGCAATGGTTTCGACCAGCTCCGGCATGCGGAACAGCCGCAGCGGCCGCTCGCCGCGGAAGAAGCCATGGCCGGCATCCTCCTTGCCTGTGCGCCGCTTCGAAGCGAGGATCGCCATGGCCGGCAGCGGCCGCACGGCCCGCTCGGGGATATGGCTCTGTCGCAGCTCGAACCCCTGCAGGCAGTCCGATCCCAGCCGCGCGGCCACGCGATCGACAAAGGCGGCAAGCGACCCTTCCTGGCGGTCCTCGCCGACGAAATCGCCTTGCGTTGCATCGAAAGGCGCATGCTGAAGCACATTGAGGCGGATGATTTCGAAACCGTAGCCGACATCGAGATCGTCATGAATGGCGCCGAAGCGCTCCGTGAACAGGCTTGAAATCCGGCTCGGCTCCCGCAGCGGCTGCGATGCACCGGCGGCGATGCGGAAGACCGCGCCGTCCACCCGGAAAAGCAGAAGTTCGAAGGAACGGCCGCCGACACCGCGTGCTTCCAGCCCCGGCTTCAGGGTTTCGGCAAGCTGGCGGGCAAGCTTAAGAATATCCTCTTCCGCCTGTACCGGTTCGACCAGACGGCGCTCGGCCGACAATTGCGCGACCGGGCGGCGCGGCGAGATCGGCTCCTCGACGAGACCAACGGCCTGGTCGAGCCGCAACAGCAGTTGCGCGCCAAAACGGCGGGCAAGCGGCGCTCGCGGCGCGGCCAGAAGATCGCCCACCTGCTTCAGGCCCATCTTCTGCAGGGCCGCAACCGTTTCCTCTCCGAGCCTTAAGGAGGCGACGGGCAACGGCGCCAGGGCTTCTTCCATCGCCTCCGGAGGAACGACACGGCTGTCGTCGAAGCGGGCAACGGCCCAGGACAGGCCCGGCGCGGAGGAAATGGCGCCGCGCACATCGAAGCCCAGCCGGGAAATCCGGATCAGGATGTCCTCGAGCAGCGCCTCTTCGCCGCCGAAGAGATGGGCGCAGCCGGTAATATCGAGGAAAAGCCCATCCTTGCCGTCGATCGCCACCAGCGGCGTATAGCGGTCGCACCAGTCGGCGATCGCCTCCAGAAGCTTGCGGTCCGCCGCCGGATCCTCCTCGACCACATCGAGATCGGGACAGATCGCCTTCGCCTCGGCCACGCCCTGACCCTGTTTCAAGCCGATCATCTCCGCGCGCTCGTTAAGAGCTGTCAGTCGCATGGCATTGTTGAGCTTGCCGGCACAAGCAAGCGGCGGCGCTTCAAGCCTGCCTGTCGAACGCCAGGACAGACCCCAGCGCTTGCGCGCGATGCGGTCGGTCGGCAGATGCGGAAAGGTCAGCGCCAGAATGCGCTGCGTGTTCGCCGGGAAAGGCAGGGCGTTGAGTGTCGAGGATAGGGGCAAAGCGGCGGTCATGGGCATTCCACTCCAGGGTTATGGAAAGAGGCGCCGGGTTTCGGCTTTTTTCCAAGGTCAGACGAAAGGCCGGATGACCGATGCTGCCGCCAAGCACCGATCCGTCCGGCAGGGGCCGCGCCTGCGCCGGCGCGGGTTCGACCGAAAAGCGGAAGAGGGCGCTGCTTGCCTCCTCCTCGCCTCCCTGTCGCAACAGAAACAAGGGCCGCCCCGCCGCCTTGGCCCTCAGCGCCAGCCGCCGGCTTTCGGTCAGGCCGAAACGGGCGGGATTGCCGCGCACTTCCAGAATGACGAGAGCAAAGGCGGCACTGCCAAGTGCTGCCTCCGCCACCCAGAGCGCATCGTCCAGCTTGCGCGGCGAGGCCTGCAGGAAAGCCGCAGGCTCCAGCCCGAAATCGCTGACGCCGATGGCATAAGGTACGCCCGCCTCCATCGTCGCGACCGTATCGCCGATCCACAGGACCGGGGACTTGGACACGGCCGTATCCGACGCTTGCGCATGCAGCCGCGCTGCGAGCGCCAAAGCAAAACCGCTTGCCGCCCCGGCATCGCGCAGGCCGTGCGAGCGGATTTCCGTCAGTGCATCGAGCGGCAGGCCGCCCTGCAGCGCCGCGTCGAGATCATCGACGCCGATCGGAAGGAGCGGCTGGGAAAGTCCGGGTTGCGCGGGCAGGGGCTTCGCAATGCCCGCCGTCCCCATCCCCGGCCTGTCTGCCAGCGTTTCACGCGCCGCTGCTGCCAGTGCCGGGATCGGCCTGCCTTCCAGTCGGGCAATGGTTTCACGCAGGGCAAAAAGCGTTTCCCGCGCCACGGCAGCCTCGGCCATGACGTTCACTCCAGATCGATAATGTTCCTGTTATGTTCTTATGGATTCCAGAGCTTGGAGAAAGAGTCAACACCATTTCATGAGAAAATATTCCTCTGCTCAGAGTTGGATGATTTCAGGTTGAAATGACCTAAAATCTAAATCCGCTCTAGAATCAAAGAAGTAGGGCATGATGGCGCCCGAAAACCGCTCAAACACTTTTCGGCGCCATACACTAATCCGCTCTCGTAAAAGCAGCATAAAGTCTCTATATGACCAGCCAAGGAAGGAATATTCATGGCTCGCGTCGACCAGAGCGAAGATTGGCGGGACCGCCACTCGCCCTCCATCAGCACATTCGAATCTCTGGCAATGGAGGCTTACAGCCACCTGCCGGACGAATTCCGCTCGCTCACCGGCAATCTCGTCATTCTCATCGAGGATTTCCCGGATGACGAGGTGTTCGAGGATATGGCGCTGGAAACCCCTTTCGACCTGCTCGGCCTCTTCGAAGGCCGCGGCATCTCGGAGCGCTTCACTGCCCAGACCGGCGACATGCCCAACAAGATCCGCCTCTACCGCCGGCCGATCATCGACTATTGGGCTGAAAACGAGGAAACCCTCGGCGACATCATCACCCATGTCCTGATCCACGAGATCGGCCACCATTTCGGCCTGAGCGACGAGGACATGGAGCGCATCGAGGAAAGCGCCGAAGAAGCGACGGATCGATGATATCGCCCCCCCGACCGTAGGCGGCCAGGGTGAAGAACTTCAATCGACGCTTACTGCTCGGAAAGCTTCATATCCGGATCGTAATCCTTGCCGGCCACTTCCTTGACGACGGCCTGGCCGCATTCCATCCGGCCGCTTGCGGAGTTGAAGCCATAGGTCGGCGAGCCGTATAGCTCCCAGCCCTTGTTCAGCGCTGCACTCACCTTGTGGCAGAAGGAAGCGTCATCAGGACCGGTGAGGAAGCGATAGAGTTTCATCAAGGCATCTTTCGTGTTTGGCCGGGCAATTCGACAGTCAGGCTCCGGTGCGGGGCGCTGCGGCAGCGCCCGAAGAACGCTGCTCGATCAGGCGAGCTTTATGAATGAGTCTTTCCGCCTGGACAAGGTGCAGCCGCTCCACCATCCGCCCGCCGATGTTCACGACATTGAGAGCTTCAGCGCCCGGCTCGGCGAAGGCTGATATGATGGCCTCGGCCTCGGCGATGGCAGCCTCAGCCGGGCCGAAATGCCGGTTGGCGGCCTCGATCTGGCTCGGATGGATCAGCATCTTGCCGGTAAAGCCCATGGCGACACCCTGGCCGCATTCCGCCTCGAATTCTTCGGCATCCTTGAAATCGTTGAACACGCTGTCGATGGCCTCGAGCCCATAAGCGCTGACGGCCAATATCACCTGCATCAGCCAGGGCACGAGATAGGGGCGGCCGGGTTGCGGCAGGACACCCGTTTCCTTTCTGAGGTCGTTGAGGCCGACCACGAAACAATCGAGCCGGCTGCCGGCCGTACGACCAGCCTCGGCGATCGCAGCCACGTTCAGGATACCGCGCGGCGTTTCGATCATCGCCCAGATGCGTAAGTCTTCCGGCACATCGGCTTCCGTGAGCCAGTCGCCGACCATCATGACATCCTGCGGCTCGTCCACCTTCGGCAGCAGCACCGCATCCGGCTCCAGCTCCGCAACCAGCGCCAGATCGTCGGCGCCGAAATTGGAGGAAAGCGCATTGATGCGGATGATCCGCTCCTTGCCCGGCAGCGGCGCGACAGCAAAGAAGGCTCGCAGATTCTCCCGCGCCTCGGCCTTTTTCTCCGGCGCCACCGAATCCTCGAGATCGAAGATGACGGCATCGCAATCGAGACTCGAAAGCTTGTCCAGCGCACGACGGTTGATGGCGGGAACGCTCAAGACCGAGCGGCGCACCCGGGCGGGGCGGGAAGGGGGATTCTGGCTCTCAGATTGGCTCATTGTGCCGTTTTGCCGCGCTTTTACGCGCCAGGCAAGTCAACAAAAAGCCATGCTCCTCTTGCAGATGACAGGGAAGAGGGCCACATTGCTTGCTGTAGAGAGGTCTCGACCATGCAGAATATCCGTTCCCTGTTCATCGCGCTTGCCGGTATCACCGTGTTTGCAGCCATGGCGTTGTTTACCGTTTCGGTCACGCTTGCCGTCGGCGCTATTCTCACCGTGCTGATGGCAGCCCGCGCGATTTCGCTGCGCATGAAGCCGGCACCGGTGCGCGCCAAGGCGAAGACGAACGGCCAGCGCGAAATGCGCATCTGGAACGACGGTCGCGGCACCATCATCGATCTCTGAGATTGAAAGCAGGGCAGGGCGGCCCATTGCCGGCCGCTGGCACCCGTTTGCCCGGTTCAAGCCACGTGCTGAAGGGCAAGGGCGACCAAAGCGCCGCCTTTTAGAGCATTTCCAAGATTCTCCTTCATTTCGGGCCGGATTTGCTCTATTGGCAGGATAATTCGTGCTTAGACGAAAATGAAGGCAGGACCCCATGGACAAGTTCGTGAAGTTGACCGGTGTCGCAGCACCCCTCCCGGTCGTCAATGTCGATACCGACATGATCATCCCGAAGGATTATCTGAAGACCATCAAGCGCACGGGTCTCGGCAAGGGGCTCTTCGCTGAAGCCCGCTACAATGAAGACGGCACGCCGAACGAAGATTTCGTGCTGAACAAGCCGGCCTACCAGAACGCCAAGATCCTCGTCGCCGGCGACAATTTCGGCTGCGGCTCCTCGCGCGAACACGCTCCCTGGGCGCTGCTCGATTTCGGCATCCGCTGCGTCATCTCGACGAGCTTCGCCGACATCTTCTACAACAACTGCTTCAAGAACGGCATCCTGCCGATCAAGGTCAGCCAGGAAGATCTGGACAAGCTGATGGACGACGCTTCGCGCGGCTCCAACGCCATCCTGACGGTCGATCTGGAAAACCTCGAAATCACCGGCCCGGACGGCGGCTCGCTGAAGTTCGAACTCGACGAATTCAAGCGTCACTGCCTGCTGAACGGCCTCGACGATATCGGCCTGACGCTGGAAAAATCCTCCGCGATCGACACTTTCGAAAAGACGAACGCCGCATCGCGCCCCTGGGCCGCCTGATCGGCTTATCCTTATCTCTAGCGTTTAGAAGCCGGGCCTTACAGCCCGGCTTTTTTCATTCGGACACAAAGGTCCCCTCTCCCCGCATGCGGGGAGAGGGGACTATTCCGTTAAAACGGCTCAGGCACCATCTTTCCCGTCCGCTGTAATATGTTCGACAAGAAGGGGGTCCATACAGACCTGCTGAGAGCTTTCGGGCCTCTCTCCCACCCCCCTAATTCCTCTCCACACACTGGAGCTTCTCCATGACCTCCCTTCCCATTGTTGGCGCCGCCATGACGCTCGACGACGTCGAAATCCATCGCAACTGGCTGCTGGAAAAGCCGCGCGATCTGGAGCTGCAGAGCTTCGTCGAAGCCGAAATCCTGAGCGGCGACTGGGCTCCGCTTGCCGAGCGCGCCCGCAAGCTGCTCGACGGCCATCAGGGCCGCCTCGGCATCCACGGCCCGTTCTGGGGTTTCGTCATCGCCTCGCAGGACCCGGATGTCCGCGCCGTCGTCACCAAGCGCCTGCTGCAGGCCCTCGACGTCTGCGCCAATATCGGCGCCACGCAGATGGTCATCCATAGCCCCTATACGTCGTGGTCCTACAACAACCTCGACAACAACAAGGGCGAGCGCGAGAAGATCATCGAATACACGCACCTGACGTTGAAAGAAGCTGTCAAGCGCGCCGAAGACATCGGGCTCACCATGGTCATCGAGAACATCGAGGACAAGGATCCCCATATCCGCGTCGGCCTCGCCGACAGCTTCAATTCGCCCGCCGTCGCCGTTTCGATCGACACCGGCCACGCCCATTACGCCCATGGCTACACGGGCGCTCCGCCGGTCGACTATTACGTCCATGCCGCCGGCAACCGCCTGCAGCATGTCCACCTGCAGGATGCCGACGGCTATGCCGACCGTCACTGGAGCCTCGGCGAAGGCAGCATCCACTGGCGCGCCGTCTTTGCCGCCCTTGGCAAGCTCAACAGCAATCCACGCCTGATCGTCGAGATCAAGGACAAGTCGAAGATCCCGGCATCAGCAGCCTACCTCGCTTCGCTCGGCCTCGCCGAGTAAGGATAAAGCAACGCAAACCATCCGCCCTCGTGGTTCGAGACGGCCCTTCGGGCCTTCTCACCATGAGGGCTAATCTCCTCATCAGACTATCAACCCGCTCCGCCCTCATACTGAGCCTGTCGAAGGATCAGGCGGCCCCTCCTGTTAAGTGCAAAAGCACCAGCCCTCACCCTGAGGAGGCCTGCAAGGCCGTCTCGAAGGGCGAGGGCGGGTGGGTAGCCGCAAAAGCCCGAAAACCGTACCGTTTCGGTCTCTTCCTCGCTTGAAAAGCCGCATTTGCAGGTCTAAAAACCCCGCAACTTTTTCTTTCGCGGAGGCTTTCCCATGACAGTTCGCAATCTCTTCCTCCTGCCGGGTGACGGCATCGGTCCCGAGGCTATGGGCGAAGTTCGCAAGATCATCGCTTACATGAACGAGGCCAAGAATGCCGGCTTCGTCACCGATGAGGGCCTTGTCGGCGGCAGCGCCTATGACGCCCATGGCGCGGCGATCTCCGATGCAGATATGGCAAAGGCGATGGCGGCTGACGCCGTGCTCTTCGGCGCCGTCGGCGGTCCGAAGTGGGATGCAGTTCCTTATGAAGTGCGCCCGGAAGCCGGCCTGCTGCGCCTGCGCAAGGATCTTCAGCTGTTTGCCAACCTGCGCCCGGCCATCTGCTATCCGGCGCTGGCATCAGCTTCCTCGCTGAAGCCGGAGCTGGTCGACGGCCTCGATATCCTCATCATCCGCGAACTCACTGGCGGCGTCTATTTCGGCGAGCCGAAGGAAATCATCGACCTCGGCAACGGCCAGAAGCGCGGCATCGACACTCAGATCTACGACACCTACGAAATCGAGCGCATCGCCGGCGTCGCCTTCGAACTGGCGCGCACCCGCAACAACCGCGTCTGCTCGATGGAAAAGCGCAACGTCATGAAATCAGGCGTGCTCTGGAACCAGGTCGTCACCGCGACGCACAAGGAAAAATATTCCGACGTGCAGCTCGAACATATGCTGGCTGACGCCGGTGGCATGCAGCTCGTTCGCCAGCCGAAGCAGTTCGACGTCATCGTGACGGACAACCTGTTCGGCGACATGCTGTCCGACGTTGCGGCCATGCTCACCGGCTCGCTCGGTATGCTGCCGTCCGCTTCACTCGGCGCACCCGATGCCAAGACCGGCAAGCGCAAGGCGCTCTACGAGCCCGTGCACGGCTCCGCACCCGACATCGCTGGCAAGGGTATCGCCAACCCGATCGCCATGATCGCTTCCTTCGCCATGTGCCTGCGCTACTCCTTCGGCCTGGTTGCCGAAGCCGACGCGCTGGAAAAGGCGATCGCCAACGTGCTCGACAGCGGCATCCGCACCGGCGACATCATGTCGGCAGGCAGCCGCCAGGTCGGCACCGCCGAAATGGGCGACGCCATCCTCGCCGAATTCAAGGCCCTGTCGGCATAATCGCCGGCATAAGTCGCCTGATATATTTCACGTGAAACACGAAGGCCCCGTTCTTCGCCGGAACGGGGCTTTTCATTGCAAGCAGGATAGTCTCGTCTGAGCCCACGATCGCCGCTTCGGCTCGTGTCGTTAATTTTTAGAAAATTAGAAAAACTGTAACAACAGCCTGTTATTTGTCGAGGTGATTGGAAATCGACAATAGGCAATGATTATGCAGGCGATCTTGACGTCTCTCGACAGGCGTTGGCGGCGAAGCGATGCGGCATTTGCACCATCTCACTGGAAAATTTGCCTTTTTCTGACCGCCAATGTCGTACTTCTTTCGGCTCTCCTGTTCGATTGGCCCGTCGGCGCGACCCTGAAAAGCCTGTCGCCATCCATTCGCTTCGTCGGAGGAATGCTGACCAATTTCGGCGAATCCGGCTGGCTTCTCCTCGTCAGCGCCTTCCTGCTCGTCGAGGGCTGGGCCGGCAGCAGGCTGCTGCATTCCCAACGCTGTCGCTGCCAGGCGCTGCGCATCTGCCAGATCGGCGGCTATCTGCTGACGACCATTGCGCTTTCCGGCCTCCTTGCCAATTTGCTGAAGCGCGCCATCGGCCGCGCGCGTCCGACACATTTTGCCGATTGGGGTCCCTTTGGCTTCTCGCCCTTCAACGGCCGCGCCAGCTTCGAAAGCTTCCCGTCGGGCCATGCGACCACCATCGGTGCCCTGTTCGTGGCGCTTGCCTTCCTGTTCCCGCGCTATCGCTACATCTTCGCGGTCTGCGCCCTGTGGCTGGCGATCACCCGCGTCATGGTCGGCGCCCACTATCCGAGCGACGTGATAGCCGGCCTGGCGCTCGGCGGCTGGTTCTCCTTCATGGTGGCGATCGTCTATGCGCGCTACGGCCTGCTTTTCCGTATCAACGCCGCCGGCTGGCCGACGCCGCGACTGCCGCTTTTCAAAAGCGGCAAGCCTCGACAGGCCGATTCCTGAGCTTGTCACGCCTGCATCGCAAAGGTTGCCAAGGCCCTCGCGCATTCATATATCTGGCAAGGTAGGGGTGGCTGAAGGTGGTCAACCCGATTTCGTTTCCGTTTGCGATGAATACCATGGATGCCGGACCGATACGTTTAAGCGAAAGGCAGATGGGATTGATTTCCCGAGCACTTGCCGAGCCGCGACGCGTGCAGATCCTGAAGGAGATCGGCATACGGACTGAGCCCACGCCCTGCAGCATCCTGAACGAATGCCACACCGTCAGTGCCGCGACGATGTCGCATCACATCAAGGAACTTGAAAATGCCGGTCTCATCGAGATCCAGCGCGAAGGCAAGTTCGCGAACCTCGTGCTGCGCCGTGACACGCTGAACGCCTATATGGCAGAGCTTTCCAAGATCTGACACTTCCATCCATGCCATCAGCATTTCTTGCTGTGGCTCTTGTATCAATTAGATGATTATCTAAATATCAAAGTGACGATGCGAAACGGTTTTCGGGTCGCATGCGCCAAATGATTTGATGATTGTAAAACTGTCTAATAATCTCCGAAGGAAGCTGACATGAGCAAATTGACAGGCAAGGTCGCAATCGTGACCGGAGCATCCAAGGGCATCGGCGCCGGTATCGCCAAGGCGATGGGCGAGGCGGGTGCAGCCGTTGTCGTCAACTACGCCTCGAGCCGCGAAGGTGCCGACAAGGTAGTGGCCGAGATCACCGCCAAGGGCGGCAAGGCGCTCGCCGTGCACGGCGACGTTTCCAAATCCGAAGACGTCAAACAGCTGTTTGCCGAAACCAAGCAGGCCTTCGGCCGCGTCGATATTCTCGTCAACAATGCCGGCGTCTATCAATTTGCGCCGATAGAGGAGTTCACCGAGGAAGAATTCCATCGTGAATTCAATATCAACGTGCTCGGCACGCTGCTGACCAGCCGGGAAGCTGTCAAATATTTCGGCCCGGAAGGCGGCAATATCATCAACATCGGCTCCAACGCCGTCAGCATGAACCTGCCGACTGCGTCCGTTTACACCGCAACCAAGGCCGCCGTGGATTCCATCACCAAGATCCTCGCCAAGGAGCTCGGTTCACGCAATATCCGTGTCAACAACCTGGCGCCTGGCGGCGTCGAAACCGAAGGCGTCGTTACCGCGGGCCTCATCGGCAGCGATTTCGAGAAGCATCTCGTCTCCCAGACGCCTCTTGGCCGCCTCGGTCAGCCGACCGATATCGCCCCGGTCGCCGTCTTCCTTGCTTCGCAGGATGCCGCCTGGGTGACCGGCGAAACCATCTATGTCGGCGGTGGCTTGAAGTAACTCATCAACTGAAACATCGCCCTCCGACACGAGGGCGGTGTCCTTCCGCGCGGCATAACCGCGTGCCCTGCCAATACATTAGCAGGCGATTGCCAAACCACCTCATTTTCCTATTTAGTAGAGCTGTTCGGGTTTTCCGCATGTCAGCGCAGCCGACTGTGCCGCGAAGCGACCTTTCGACCGCGAAATTTCAAAACAGATCCAGTCTTCAATGCGATCCCACGCCGCAGCGAATGTCATCGAACTCCCTTAAGATCCGTCGGCGATGGCTGTCGTGAATAACAAACGGAGGACGCCTTTATGAATACCGCCAATACCAAATCGAAATTGGGCACTCGCACCAATCTCAGCGAAGACGCGACGCGCGATATTTCCGCAGCGCTGACCGCGCTGCTGGCGGATGTCTTTGCCCTCTATCTGAAAACCAAGAATTTTCACTGGCACATGAGCGGCCCGCATTTCCGTGATTATCACCTTCTTCTCGATGATCAGGGCGATCAGATTTTCGCCATGACCGATCCCATGGCCGAGCGTTGCCGGAAGATCGGCGGGACGACCCTCCACTCGATCGGCCAGATCGCCAAGCTGCAGCGTATCCCCGACAATGACGCCGAATATGTCGATCCGCAGGACATGCTTGCCGAGTTGGCTGATGATAATCTCAAACTGTCAGCCGAAATCCGCGCCGTTCACGATGTCTGCGATGAATATGGCGATATCGCCACAGCAAGCCTCCTCGAAAACTGGCTGGACGAGACGGAGCGCCGCACCTGGTTCCTGTTCGAGATCACGCGCAAGTCCAACCGCTGACATCTGAGACCGCGACCTTCGAACACGATCAGTTGAAGGCGGTCTGCAATGATCCCGATTTCCTCGCTCCGGCAGCGATGCCAGCGAGGAAATCCTTGACTCCTGTGGAAAACATCTTAGAACCGGCGACGGAAAAGGAAGACTTCCATGGTTCGCTTCGAACAGATCGATAGCTGCAGTCACTTGGCTGAATATGCCGGGCAGGATGTCTGTTTTCCGGTTTCTTCCAAAACCAAGGCCAAAACGACGACGAAAACCGTCTGACGTCTCTGGCCTGCCGCTCTCTCCCCGGCTCGGCTGGGGACAGGAACCGGTCGTCATGGCCACGGTTCCCCCCTTCGCCCAAGAGGAGAGAAGAGAAAGAGAGCTTGAGAAATGGGTTTCAAAGTTGCAGTAGCGGGCGCGACCGGGAATGTTGGCCGCGAAATGCTCAATATCCTCGCGGAACGCGGTTTCCCGGCCGATGAGGTCGTGGCACTCGCATCGGCCCGTTCGCAGGGAACCGAGGTATCCTTCGGCGACCGGACGCTGAAGGTTTCCAACCTGGAGAACTACGATTTCTCCGACACCGACATCTGCCTGATGTCGGCCGGCGGCGACGTCTCGAAGCGGGTCTCGCCGAAGATCGGCGCCCAGGGCTGCGTCGTCATCGACAACTCCTCGGCCTGGCGCTACGACGCCGACGTGCCGCTGATCGTGCCGGAAGTAAACCCGGATGCCGTCGCGCAGTTCACCAAGCGCAACATCATCGCCAACCCGAATTGCTCGACCGCGCAGCTCGTCGTCGCCCTGAAGCCGCTGCACGACTTCGCCAAGATCAAGCGCGTCGTCGTTTCGACCTACCAGTCGGTCTCCGGCGCCGGCAAGGACGGCATGGACGAGCTGTTCAACCAGACCCGCGCCGTCTTCGTCGCCGACCCGATCGAAGCGAAGAAGTTCACCAAGCGCATCGCCTTCAATGTCATCCCGCACATCGATAGCTTCATGGAAGACGGCTACACCAAGGAAGAATGGAAGGTGCTGGCCGAAACCAAGAAGATGCTCGACCCGAAGATCAAGGTCACCTGCACGGCCGTGCGCGTACCCGTCTTCATCGGCCACTCGGAATCAGTCAACATCGAGTTCGAAAACGAGATCACAGCCGATCAGGCTCGTGACATCCTGCGCGAAGCGCCGGGCTGCCTCGTCATCGACAAGCGCGAAAACGGCGGCTACATCACGCCTTACGAATCCGCCGGCGAAGATGCGACCTATATTTCGCGTATCCGTGAAGACGCGACCGTCGAGAACGGCCTCAACCTATGGGTCGTTTCCGACAACCTGCGCAAGGGTGCCGCGCTCAACGCCATCCAGATTGCCGAATTGCTGGTCAATCGCGGCCTCATCAAGCCGCGCAAGCAGGCTGCATAAGGATCTGTAAACCAATTTACGGTTTATAAACCCTCTCTGGCTATTCAGGATTGAATGGAAGCCTCGCCATTTCAAACGAAAGGCGGGGCTTTTCTGAATGATTTTGGCGGCGATGTTTCACATGAAACGAAAACATCGGTCGCTAAAATATGATGACATGATGGTCGGATGCTGGCATGGTCCGGTGGCGACTAAACGCGCGCGATCCCCTGGCTTCCAAGGGTTTGCGCGCCATTGAAAACGGTTACCGCGTTCGCATCGCGGTAAGATTTCGGGGACACTGAATGCGCTTCACAAAGTCTGGAATGGCGGCTCTCGTGGCGGGCGGGTTGCTGCTGGGAATGCCGCTTGCGGCAAATGCCGCCTCTTGCAGCAACACCTCCGCCGGCTTCGAAAACTGGGTGCAGGAATTCAAGCGGGAAGCGCAGGGACAGGGCGTCAGCCCGTCCACCCTCGACAGGGCCTTCGCCAACGTTCATTACAACCAGGCCACCATCCGCGCCGACCGCGGCCAGAAGAGCTTCAAGCTTTCCTTCGAGGAATTCATGAAGAAGCGTGGCGGCCAGACGATCATCAATCGCGGCAAGAGCATGAAGCAAGCCAATGCGGCGCTGTTTGCCAAGATACAGAAGCGCTTCGGCGTTCCCCCAGGCCCGATCATCGCCATCTGGGGCATGGAAACCGGCTTCGGCAGCTATATGGGCGACCAGCATACGCTTTCAGCCGTCTCGACCCTTGCCTTTGACTGCCGTCGTTCCGCATTCTTTACCGAGCAGCTCTACGCCGCCCTGAAGCTTGTGGGCGAAGGCTATCTCAGCCCGTCGGCGCGCGGCGCGGCTCACGGCGAAATCGGCCAGACGCAATTCATGCCGAAAAACGTCGTTGCCTTCGGCGTCGACGAAGATGGCGATGGCAGGGTAGACTTGGTCGGCTCGCGCGCGGATGCGCTGGCCTCGACTGCGAACTTCCTGCGCGGCCACGGCTGGCAGCCGGGCGCCGGCTATCAGCCCGGCGAGCCGAATTTCGCCGCCATCGCCGGCTGGAATGACGCAAAGGTCTATCAGCAGGCGATCGCCTATATCGGCCAGCAGATCGACGGCAAGTAAGCCTGATCTCATCAATTAAAAAGGCGCTGCGACGGGATGGTCAGCAGCGCCTTTTCATTTGATCTGCCTTCGGCCCCACCAGGCGACCGGCCCCTTAAACGTCAGGGCGGATAAAATCGCGCGTAGCCGGGTCCATGATCCATAGCTCGCCGGTCGAAATATCAAACCACGCGCCGTGCAGGCGCAGCTTGCCTTCTTCCTCGCGTGCCTTGATTTCGGGAAAGCTGCGCAGATTTTCCAGCGAATTGCGGATCGAAATACGCTCCAGCGCCGTCTGACGCTCGGTCTGCGTCATGATGTCATTGCTTTTGATCTGTTCGGCAGCCGGCTTCAGCAATGCCATCCACCGGCCGATGAAGTCACCCGGCGAGAGCGGTTCGGCATCGGGATCGAGCGCGGCGCGGATGCCGCCGCAGCGGCCATGACCCATGACGACGATGTCGGAGACCTTGAGCGACAGAACCGCGAATTCAAGCGCCGACGAGGTCGAATGGAAATTACCGTCCGGCTCGTAGGGCGGCACCATATTGGCGACATTGCGGATGACGAAGAGCTCTCCCGGGCCAGCATCGAAGATGATCTCCGGCGCCGAGCGGGAGTCACAACAGGCAATCACGAGCGTCGACGGGTTCTGGCCGAGTTCCGCCAGAGTGCGATAGCGTTCGCGCTCATCGACGTAACGCCCGCTCATGAAATTGCGATAGCCGTTCAGAAGGGTGTCGGGAAAGCTTTGCATGACATTGGATTACAGCGCGCTTCGGCCGATGGCAACTGCTGCGCTGCAAAAAGCGTTAACCGTCGCGAACCGCTATTTTTTCTTCCGCTGTGCCGGATGAACAAGATGGCGCAGCTGCACCATCGCCATCGGCGTCGACAGGCTTGCGGAATCGACGGCCAGCGTCAGCTCGTTGCTGCCGCGTTTGACGGCGCGCGCCAGCACCTCAAAGACGCTGGCCGTCGTCAGTTGCAGCGCCCGCTCCTCATCCATGCCGGAAAGCAGGCGCGACAGGAAGACGGCGGACAAGAGATCGCCAAGCCCGTTCGGCGCGCCTTCCACGCTGCGATGTTCTGCAAGCAGCGCATTTCGGCCGCTGAGATAGAGATTGCCGATGCCGCCGGCCATCATCGGCACGGCGGACGTTACCAGCATGCGCGACGGCCCGAGCGCGAGAGCCGCCTCCATGATGGCGTTGTTATCCTCGAGCGGTGCACCGGCAAGCCAGGCAAGCTCGTAGCGGTTCGGCGTTGCCAGCGATGCCAGCGGGATCAGGTGGTCGCGGATCGCTTCCGCCGTCGCCTCGGGCACATAAAGCCCGCCAGCATCGCCAATAACGGGATCGCAGGCATAGAGGAGATCGGGGTTCTTCTCCCGCAAAGCCGTTACCAGCCGGGCGACGGAAAGCGCCTGCGCAGCATTGCCGAAATAGCCCGACAGCACCGCCCTGACCTCGGAAAGCCAGGGTGCGGCGATGAGATCGTCGATCGCATGGTCGAAATCCGCCTCGTTGAAGGTTAGCCGCGTCGAACGCCCATGGCCGGGATGCCATGGCAGAACGATCGTCGGCAGCGCCCACACCGGATGGCCGAGCGTCTCCAGCGCGAAGACGGCCGCACGATTGCCGACCGACCCTCGGACGACATGGCTGGAGATGACGATAACGGCGCCGGCGGACACTTGCGACATGATGCTAGCTTTCAAGTTCAGGGCTTCAAACTGCCATGGCGCCGTTGATGATCCCTTTGGCGGCACTCTGTCAACCGCACTTCACAGAGTCATGAAAACCTCTGTTGACGAGCCCACTCCGCCAATTTCACACTAATGACATCCGCTTTGCATCGAGATCGCGCATTCCGGCAAGATTTTTAAAAAAACCGGCCAAAATCAGTCCGAAAGCAACCAAATTCGCATTCTTTTTGCCAGTTTTTTCGCTAAACCTTCTGCTACTGTCGTCAAAATTCAAAAATCGGGAGGAATTCCATGGCGCCCAAGACCAATCCGAAACGGGAAAAACAGATCGAAGCGGCACGCAAGATAGCGGCGGCAACGGGCGAGGCGCACCTTGATCCCGAAATCCTGTTCGGCCGGGCAAGCAACGACGACATGGAGCTTTACAGCCCGGAGATGCTGGCTCTTGCCGCGACGCATGCGGCCAAGGAACTCGCGGCCTGGGGCGGCACCTCTCCGCGCGTCAGCATCGAGCAGGTCGCCAACATCGAGCCCGATGGCGTTGCCGTGTCGATCCTCTCGATCACCGACCACAACATGCCCTTCCTCTATGAATCGATCATGGGCGAAGTGACCAGCAGCTACCGCGATCTCTATATGGCGGTGCATCCGATCCTGATCATCGAGAAAGGCAAGCAGCCGAGCCTCTATTCAGCCGATCAACCGAGCGACCCCGCCCATCGCGTCAGCCATATCCAGTTGCATCTCTCACCCCTATCGACGGCGCAAGCAACGGATCTGACCAAGCGGGTCCAGACCGTGCTCGACCAGACGCATCTCACCGTTTCCGACTGGAAGCCGATGCTGTCGCGCCTCGACACAGTCATTTCCGAGCTTTCCACCTACGAAGCGGCCGGCCGCCGCAGGAATGATCGCGACGAAGCGCTCGCCTTCCTTGCCTGGCTAAGAGACGGCAACTTCACCTTCCTTGGCATGCGCGAATATGTCTATTCCGGCAAGGGCGCCAACGCCAAGGTGGAGCGCGATCGCGGCACCGGCCTCGGCATCCTCTCCAATCCGGATGTCCGCGTCCTCCGACAGGGCAAGGACCAGGTGACCACGACGCCTGAAATCCTCGCCTTCCTCGATGGGCCGGATTTCCTGATCGTCACCAAGGCCAACGTCAAGTCGGTCGTCCATCGCCGCGCCTATATGGATTATGTCGGCGTCAAGCGCTTCGACACGGATGGCAACGTCACCGGCGAGCTGCGCATCGTCGGCCTCTTCACCTCCACCGCCTATACCAGCGCCGCAATTGAAGTGCCGCTGCTGCGCTCGAAGGTGCAGAAGGTCAAGGATCACTTCGGCTTCGATCCCACAAGCCATTCCGGCCGCATGCTCGAGAACACGCTGGAATCCTACCCCCGCGACGATCTCTTCCAGATCGATACGACGCTGCTCGCGAGCTTTGCCGAGCAGATCAACGACCTGACAGACCGGCCGCGTGTGCGGGCGCTGCCGCGCATCGATCATTTCGACCGCTTCGTCTCCGTCATCGTCTATGTCCCGCGCGAGGAATATGATTCCGTCGTCCGCGAGAAGATCGGCAACTACCTGAAGTCAGTCTATGACGGCCGCGTCTCCGCTTATTATCCGGCTTTCCCGGAAGGCGGCGTGGCCCGCGTTCACTTCATCATCGGCCGTAGCGCCGGCAAGACGCCACACGTTCCCCAAGCCAAGCTGGAAGAGGCGATCCGCGCCATCACCGCCCGCTGGGATGAGCGTTTCGTCATGCTGGCAGGTCCGAAGGCGCCGAACATCTCCGTCAGCCAGGCTTTCCAGGAAGCTTTCTCGCCGGAAGACGCCTTTGCCGACCTGCCCGATATCGTCGCCACGGCCGGTGCCGAGCCGATCCGTATCGGCTTCTATATCCGCAAGGACGAGGCGGGCGACATTCTCTCGCTGAAGATCTTCCATGGCGATGGCAACCTCGCACTGTCGCGCCGCGTGCCGCTGCTCGAAAATCTCGGCTTCAACGTTATCAGCGAGCGCACCTTCGATATCTACGTCACGGCCAAGGACGGCTCGACCGGCCATGTCGTACTGCACGACATGGAACTCGAGGCTCGGGGCGGATTGACCATCGATCTCGCCCGCCATGGTGCTGCTCTGGAAGAGGCCTTCCTCGCCGCCTTCGGCGGCACGATTGACAATGATGCCTTCAACCGGCTGATCGTCTCCGCCGACCTCTCCGCCCGTGAGACGAACGTCTTGCGCGCCTATTCCCGCTATCTGCGCCAGGCAGGCATTGCCTATTCGCAGGATTATATCTCTGCGACGTTGGACAAGTATCCGCGCATCGCTGCCTCGCTCTTCCGCCTGTTCCACGACACGCTCGATCCGAAACTCAGCGACAAGAACCGCACGAAGAAGCTTTCCGACCTCCATACCGCCATCGAGACCGAGCTCGCCGACGTTCCGAGCCTTGATGACGACCGCATCCTGCGCCGCTACGTCAACGCCATCGATGCGACGCTGCGCACCAACTATTTCCAGAGGAATGCAGACGGCACGCCGAAGGCCATGCTCGCCTTCAAGCTCGATCCGAAGCTGCTGGATGGCCTGCCCGAGCCGCGCCCCTTCCGCGAAATCTTCGTCTACGGCGTCGAAGTGGAAGGCGTGCACCTGCGCTTCGGCAAGGTGGCACGCGGCGGCCTGCGCTGGTCGGACCGCGCGGAAGACTATCGCACCGAAGTGCTCGGCCTGGTGAAGGCACAGCAGGTCAAGAACGCCGTCATCGTGCCCGTCGGCGCCAAGGGCGGCTTCTATCCGAAGAAGCTTCCGGTCGGCGGCAGCCGCGACGAGATCTTCAACACTGGCCGCGAAGCCTACAAGACCTATATCCGCACGCTGCTGTCGATCACCGACAATATCTCCGGCGCCGATATCATCCCGCCGGCCGACACGGTACGGCTCGATGGCGACGATCCTTATTTCGTCGTCGCCGCCGACAAGGGCACCGCCACCTTCTCTGACACCGCCAATGCGCTGGCGCAGGAAGCCGGCTTCTGGCTGGACGACGCCTTCGCCTCGGGCGGCTCGGCCGGCTATGACCACAAGAAGATGGGCATCACCGCCCGCGGCGCCTGGGAAACCGTGAAGCGCCACTTCCGCGAAATGGACATCGATATCCAGACGACGCCCTTCAACGTCGTCGGCGTCGGCGACATGTCCGGCGACGTCTTCGGCAACGGCATGCTGCTGTCTCCGAAGATCCGCCTGCTCGCCGCCTTCGACCACCGCGATATCTTCATCGATCCCGATCCGGACATGGCAAAGACGCTTGCCGAACGCCAGCGTCTTTTCGATCTGCCGCGCTCCAGCTGGCAGGATTTCGACAAGTCGGTCCTGTCGAAGGGCGCGATGATCATCTCCCGCTCGGCCAAATCGGTGACGCTGACGCCGGAGGCGGTCGCCTCCATCGGCATCGACAAGTCAGTCGCAACACCTTTCGAGATCATGACGGCGATCCTCAGGGCTCCCGTTGATCTCTTGTGGTTCGGCGGCATCGGCACCTACGTTAAGGCGCCGTCGGAGACGGATTCGGAAGTCGGCGATCGCGCCAACGATCCGATCCGCATCACCGCCGAGGAAGTACGCGCCAAGGTGATCGGCGAGGGTGCCAATCTCGGTGTCACCCAAAAGGGCCGCATCGCCTATGGCCTCAAGGGCGGGCGCTGCAACTCCGACGCCATCGACAATTCCGCCGGCGTCAACACCTCCGACGTCGAGGTCAACATCAAGATCGCACTCGCCAATGCCATGTTCGACGATCGGCTGACGCGCGCCAAGCGCGATACGCTGCTCGCCTCCATGACCGACGAAGTGGCTCTGCTGGTCCTGCGCAACAACTACCTGCAATCCCTGGCGATCTCGCTGACGGAGCGCAAGGGCACCGGCAACGGCCTGGAACTCAGCCGCTTCATGAGCGTGCTGGAAGCAGCAAAGCAGCTCAACCGCAAGGTCGAGACCCTGCCCGACGACCAGACCTTCGCCGAGCGTTACGCCAACGGCCGGCCGCTGACGCGCCCCGAGATCGGCGTGCTGCTCTCCTATGCCAAGATCGTTCTCTTCGACGCGCTTGTCGCCAGCGACCTGCCTGACGATCCCTATTTCGCCGCAACCCTCAGCCGCTATTTCCCGGCCAAGATGCAGCGTTCGAACGCCACCGATATCGAGAGCCATCGTCTGCGCCGCGAAATCATCGGCACGGCGCTCGCCAACGAAGCGATCAACCGTGGCGGCCCGGGCTTTGCCGTCAGCATGATGGACGCGACGGCGGCATCGGCTGCGGAAGTCGTCAAGGCCGCCGTCATCGCCCGCGATGGCTTCGATCTCGACCGGCTCTGGAACGAGACCGACGCGTTGGACGGCAAGGTCGGCGGCCAGATGCAGAACCGCGTCTATGGCGAGATCACCGAGGTCTACACCGTTCTGACGCGCCTGCTACTGAAGACCGGGGCCGCGAAGGGTGAGATCGAGGAAACCGTTAGCCGGCTTCGCGCAGCCCTGAAGAAGTTGCGCCCCGTTTTCCTGAGCCACATCCCGGCGGATTTCGCGGCCGAGATCGCTGCTCGCGAAGCGGAATACCAGGCTGCCGGCCTGCCGGAAAAGCTGGCTTCGGAGATCGCCACGATCTACGCGCTCGTCCTCGTACCGGAAATCATGCAGATCGCCGAGCGCACCGGCGATACGCTGAACCGGGCGGCCGAAAGCTACTTCACGGTGTCGCAGACCTTCCGCGTCGGTCGCCTGCTGCTTGCCGGCAGCCGGATCGTCACCGGCGATCATTACGAGAGCCTGGCGCTCGCGCGCAGCCTCGACCAGATCGCCGGCGCCCGCCGCGATATCGTCATCTCGGCGCTATCAAACCATCCGAAGGACAAGCAGCCGGTTCAGGCCTGGCATGCGGAAGACCGTATCCGCATCAATCGCATCGCCGAAGAACTCGGCGGCCTCAGCGAAAGTGGCGATCCGAACCTCGCCCGCATCACCGTCGCCGCCGGCCTGCTCAGCGATCTTGCGAACGGCCGGGCAAGGTGACACAGTCCGCCCCGGCCCGTCATACGGGTAAGGGATTGAGGGGCAGGATCTGGTGGCAACCGAAATTGACAATGACGTGCCGGCCAAAGTGCCGGCACGCGGCATCTGGGGCTGGATGTTCTTCGACTGGGCGGCTCAGCCGTTCTTCACCGTCGTCACCACCTTCATTTTCGGCCCCTATTTCGTTGCGCGGCTGACGGCCGATCCTGTCTCAGCGCAAACGACCTGGAGCAACATGGCGACGATCTCCTCGGTGATCATCGCCATTCTCTCCCCGGTTCTCGGCTCGATCGCTGATCAATCCGGCGCCCGCAAACCGTGGATCGCCTTCTTCGCCGTCATCAAGATCGCAAGCCTCTTCTGTCTCTGGGGTGCAGCACCCGGATCGCCTGTCATCTACCCTGTCATCTTCATGATTCTCGCCTCGATCTCGGCCGAATTCTCCATCGTCTTCAACGATTCGATGATGCCGCGGCTGGTCGGCAAGGACGACGTCGGCAGGCTGTCGAACGCCGCCTGGGGGCTCGGCTATCTCGGCGGCATGATCGTGCTGATCACCGTCGTCGCGCTGCTCGCCGGCAATCCGCAGACCGGCAGGACCATTCTCGGCCAGACGCCGCTCTTCGGCCTCGATGCCACGCTCGGCGAGGATGCGCGCATCACCGGACCGATTTCCGCCGTCTGGTATCTCATCTTCATCCTGCCAATGTTCCTCTTCACGCCCGACGCCGCCCGCGGCCTGCCACTTCGCGCCGCCGTTCGCTCGGGCCTGCGCGAGCTGTCGGCGACCTTGGGCGAGCTGAAGCGCCGGCGCGGCATCAGCCTCTTCCTCATCGCCCGCATGATCTATCAGGACGGCGTCAACGGCCTGCTGATCCTCGGCGGCACATTCGCGGCCGGCATGTTCGGCTGGGCGACGATCGAGATCGGCATCTACGGCATCATTCTCAACGTCATCGCCATCTTCGGTTGCTTTGCCGCCGGCTATGTCGATCGCTGGCTGGGCTCGAAGACGACAGTTATGATCAGCCTGACGCTGCTGCTCATCGCCACCTTCGGCATTCTCTCGACCGGTCCCGGCTTCACGCTGTTCGGCTTCGTTCCGCTCTCCACGGTCAGCTCCGGCGGCCTGTTCGGCACTGCGGCGGAAAAGGCCTATATCGGCTATGGCCTGCTGATCGGCATCGCCTTTGGTCCCGTGCAGGCCTCCTCGCGCTCCTATCTTGCCCGCAGCGTCAGCCTCTCGGAGGCCGGCCGCTATTTCGGCATCTACGCTCTGTCAGGCCGCGCCACCAGTTTCATGGCGACCCTGTTCTTCTCACTGGTGACCTATTGGAGCGGCTCGGCCCGCCTCGGCATGGCGACGCTCGTCATCTTCCTCGCCGGCGGCCTTCTGCTTCTGCTGCCAACGCCCTATCCGGCCGACAAGACGAAGTAGGCAAAGAAAATCCCGGCTGGTTCGCCAGCCGGGATATAAAATTTTTCGATTGGGTATATCCGCCATTTAATGGCGGAAATGGCGAACGCCGGTGAAGACCATCGCGACATTGTGCTCATTGGCCGCGTCGATGACCTCCTGGTCGCGCATCGAGCCACCGGGCTGAATGACGGCGGTGGCGCCGGCAGCGATCGCCGAGAGCAGGCCGTCGGCAAAGGGCAGGAAGGCTTCGGAAGCGACGGCGGAGCCGCGCGTCAGCGGCTCGGCAAGACCCATGGCCTTGGCGGCTTCCTCGGCCTTGATGGCGGCGATGCGAGCGGAATCGACCCGACTCATCTGCCCCGCGCCGATACCGGCCGTCTGGCCATCCTTGGCGTAGACGACGGCATTCGACTTTACGTGCTTGGCAACACGGAAGGCGAACTTCATGTCCTCAAGCTCCTGCGCCGTCGGCGCGCGTTTGGTCACGACCTTGAGCTCCATATCCTCGACCAAGGCATTATCGCGGTTCTGGACCAGCAGACCGCCGGAGACGGTCTTTGCGGTCAGGCCGGCAGCGCGCGGATCGGGCAGGGCGCCGACCGAGAGCAGGCGGAGGTTCGGCTTGCGGGCGATGATCGCCTTGGCTTCCTCGGTAACATCGGGCGCGATGATGACCTCCGTGAAGAGCTTGACGATCTCTTCGGCCGTTTCGGCGTCGAGCAGGCTGTTCAAAGCAATGATGCCGCCGAAGGCAGAGGTGGAATCGCAGGCAAGCGCCCGCTTATAGGCTTCCACGAGGCTCGGTCCGGTGGCAACGCCGCAAGGATTGGCATGCTTGATGATCGCGCAGGCCGGGCCGTTTTCCGGTAGGAACTCGGCAACGAGCTCATAGGCCGCATCGGTGTCGTTGATGTTGTTGTAGGAAAGCTGCTTGCCCTGAATGAGGTTTGCAGTGGAAACGCCGGGGCGGTTTTCGCCGGTCAGGTAGAAAGCAGCCTTCTGGTGCGGGTTTTCGCCATAGCGCATTTCTTCGCGCAGGACGCCGCCGATGACGCGGTGGCGCGGCGTGGCGATGTCGAGCGCTTCGGCAAACCAGTTGGAGATCATCGCGTCGTAAGCGGCGGTGCGGGCAAAGGCCTTGGCAGCCATGCGCTTTCGGAAATCATAAGTGGTCTGGCCGGCATCGGCGGAAAGCTGCGTCAATAGTTCGGCATAATCGGCGGGATCGGTCAGCGTCGTCACATAGGCATGGTTCTTGGCCGAAGCGCGGATCATCGCCGGGCCGCCGATGTCGATATTCTCAACCGTCGTCGGATAATCGCCGCCGGCCTTGCGAACGTCCTCAAAGGGATAGAGGTTGATGACAGCAAGATCGATGGCCTCGATGCCGTGCTCCTTCATCGCAGCCTGATGCTCGGCATCGTCGCGAATGGCAAGCAGGCCGCCATGCACCTTCGGATGCAGCGTCTTGACGCGGCCGTCCATGATCTCCGGAAAATTCGTCACTTCCGACACGTCGGTTACCGCAAGGCCGGCCGCCGCGATCGCCTTGTGCGTGCCGCCAGTCGACAGCAGGCGCACGCCCTGTTCGCTGAGCGCGCGCGCCAGTTCGACGATGCCGGTCTTGTCGAAGACGGACAAAAGCGCGGTTTTCACCTTCACCTTGTCGGGAGCGGGAATTTTCTTGGAAACGACGGCCATGGGCTTTCTCCGGTCTAGAGCAACTCCAGGAAAGGTGTATGGCGGTTTTCCGTCCGGAGTTGCGATAACAAAAAACAGAGCGGAAACGCTCTGGTATGAGGAGATGAGACGTCCGGCGGAAATGGCGCGGGACGGGAATGCCGCCCCGTTAGCATAGCTAACGCTGTTAGCCTATGGCCGATGGGATAAAAACCAGCGGATTTCCGGCTTTTCGGTGATCTTGAAAACGATCTCGAGCTGATCGGAAGAGCGCATGCCCGAAGGATCGGCAAAGAAGATGTCTTCCGCCACCAGCACCTCGTTGCCAGGCGAGGAGAAGACCCAGGTTTCCCCGTCCGGCGCGATCAGCAGCGCGGAGTCCGTCTCGGTCTGCAACAGGCTGATGGAAGGGTGAATATGAAAGCGGGCCGAGGCGATACCTTCGCCTTTCGGCGGCTGCTTCCTGCCCTCCGGCACCAGGAACCGGTCGCGGCCGGCAACGATCGTGCCGCTGGCGTTGAGGCTGACCTCGCGCTCGTGGACATAGCCGAAGGTGGAGAGATAACCGTCGTGCGCGGCGCGGACATAGTCGCGCCCGTCTTCGGTCTCGGCGCGCTCGACGATGACCTTTTTCACGCCGCTGACCATGATCGGACCCAGCGATTTCGACTTGGAAAACTGGCAGGACGACGTGTCGTTGAGCGTGACGGTAGAATGAGCGGCCGTCGCCCGCGCCGCCTGCATGAAGCGATCGCCCGCAAACTCCGGCGCGCCGGAATTGATGATGAAGCGCGTCTTGCCCGAGGACATCTCGAAAGACAGACAGCCGGCATGGGCCGTGCGGCTGAGATCGGTCGAAGCGGCGTTCCCGGCATCGACGATGACGACGGCCGAACCGGCCGACAGCCGGTGATATTTTGTGTGCGGCAGCGCCTTGAAAGCCTGTCCCGCCGTCTCGTCATAACGCAACACCGACATCAGCTCGTTGGCGAGCGTCGATGTCGCGCCGTTGAACAGCGCCAGATCGCCATCCTGATGGCGGAAAAAGCGCAGCGCCGGATACATGCGGTCGATGCCGGGGATCAGCCGCACCGGCACGTCGTGGCCGAGATTGACATAGGTCTGGCGCAGCGGCAGCAGGTCGAGCAACAGCTCCAGCGACGCGCGCGGATTGCGGGAGATATGGCCGCCATCTGCCAGGATCTGCCGGTCGATCTCGCGATCGAGCGCCTGACCGGCCCGTTTCAGCGTCAGCGAACTGCTCGGCATTGCGACTGAGGCCATGGCAAGCGCGATGCGCACACGAAAACGGGTGATGCCATCGGGCGACGACGCCACGACCCGACGCAAGAAGCGCACATGAAAGACGAGCATGCGCATGAAGCGGCGGTAGAAGCCGCTATCGGTGCCCTGCAAAAGCACGGGCGAATGCGACAGGAGCGCGACCAGCCGCTGCGCCGCTATATCGGGCGACCAGGCAAGGCCGTGCAGCCGGCGGCCGTGAACCGCGATCCAGTCGGTGAGGATCGAACGCGCCATGGCCGAGGCCTGATCGCTCTTTTCCGCCCGCAAATGCCGCAACCAGCGGAAATTATGCAGCCGCGCTGCAAAGGCCAGCGACGGGAGCTCCAGCGAAAAGGGCGAAGCGCCTTGCGTTTCCAGAACCCGCCCAGCCAGCAGGATGCGGCCGTTCAGAAGCTCTTCGACGAAAAAGGGATCGACGCTGCGAAGGTCGGTCGGCGCCACGATTAGGCGCTCCGGCACACGCATCGTGTGGCGGGTGAGACGCAATCGCGTCAACGCCGCGCGGCGCGACATCCGCCGCCATGCTTCCCGCATGTATGAACTCACAAAACCCTGCCGCAGATCTGCATATTTGCTTCTGCTTACTCTCATTATCCGTGGTTAAAAAGAGGTTACGGATATACCGATAAAGGACATATTACCGGTTTTTTAACCGCTTGATGGATGACGCGGCGAACCGTCATCAATGCGTGCGTCGAAGCACGACTGCGAAAAAGCCGTCGAGGCCGGAGGCAAAGCCATCGGCAAGCGGCAGCATGTCCGGCGTGGTGCGGAAGGCGCCGAGCGGCGAAATCGCCGCTTCCAAACCCGGCCAATCCCCCGCGTCGATCGGCACGCGCTCCACGTCATCCTTCTCGGCAAGCAGCCGCGCGACCAGATCCTCGCCCTCTTCGGGATCGAGCGAACAATTGGAAAAGACCACCACGCCGCCGGGTTTGACGAGCGTCAGGGCATGGCGAAGCAGGCGCGCCTGCAGGCCGGCAAGCTTGGCGATATCTTCCGGCCCCTTGGTCCAGAGCACGTCGGGATGACGACGCGTCGTACCCGTCGAGGAGCAGGGCGCATCGAGAAGAGCGGCATCGAACAGCGCCTCGGGCTGATATTTGCTCATATCGGCAACGACGGTCTCGGCCTCGAAACCAAGGCGAGAGAGATTGCCGGATAGCCGCTTCAGCCGGTTGGCGGATTGATCGAGAGCCGTGACCTCGGCGCCCGCGAGAATAAGCTGGGCCGTCTTACCGCCGGGCGCCGCACAGAGGTCGACGACCCGCTTGCCGGTCAATGGGCCGAAAAGCCTGGCCGGAATGCTGGCGGCGGCATCCTGAACCCACCACTCGCCCTCGTCGAATCCTTCCAGCGAGGGAATGGACCCCTCGAACGCAGCAAGCCTCACGCCGCCGGTCGGCAACACGGTACCGTTCAACCGCTTCGCCCAGCCTTCGGGATCGGATTTCACCGTGAGATCGATCGCGGCCGGCTCAAGCTGCGTGTCGGAAATTTTGAATGCGGCTGGCGCGCCATAGGCAGCTTCGAGGCGAGACAGGAACCAGTCCGGCATGGCCGGCACCTTCGCGACACGCTCGAGAATCTCCTGCTTCTCACGGCCGATGCGGCGGAGGATGGCGTTGACCAGCTTGGCGAAGCGGCGGTTGCGGGGATCGCGGTTGGCCTGCTCAACAGCAAGATCGACGGCGGAATGATCCGGCACGTCGAGATAAAGGATCTGCGCCGCGCCGACGACCAGCACGTGATGCAGGGCGCGAGCACCTTCTGGCAGCGGCGAATCAAGCAGCGACGATATCGCCGCCTCGATGCGCGGCAGGTGCCTGAGCGCACTGTTCAGAATGGCGCGCACCAAGGCACGGTCGCCATCGCTGAGCGTCGTATAGGCGGCGCTGCCGCCTTCGGCGTCGAGCATGCCGTCGAGCGGCGTCTTGCGATCCAGAACGGCTCCCAGGATCTTCGACGCCGCCGCGCGGGCCGCAAGGCCGGGCTTCGGCGGAGACGGATCGGCCGACCGCAACTGCTGCGGCCGCTTGCCCGATCGTTTTCCGTCTTTGTTGGAAGCGTTGTTTTTCGTGTCAGAACTCAAGACCAGGGACCCTTCGGCGGTTGCGAACCACCGCGACCCGTATTCGGCACGGAGCGCGATTTGCGCCCCGGATTAGCAGTCAGAACCGGTCCCGTCGAGCCAAAGCCCGAAGATGGGCCTGAAGAGGGCGTCATCGGCGAGGTGCCGCCGCCGCCGTAACGGGCCATGTCGTGCAGCGCGGCGATGCGGTTTTCCGTGTTCGGATGCGTGGAAAACAGGTTGTCCATGCGCTCGCCGGAAAGCGGATTGATGATGAACATATGCGCCGTCGCCGGATGACCTTCGGCTTCCTCATTCGGAATATGCGCCGCACCGCGGGCGATCTTGCCAAGCGCCGAGGCGAGCCAGAGCGGGTTGCCGCAGATTTCCGCGCCACGGCGGTCGGCCGAATATTCGCGCGTGCGGCTGATCGCCATCTGCACCAGCATGGCAGCCAGAGGCGCGACGATCATCGCCGCGAGAACGCCGATCATGCCGAGCGGATTGTTGTTGTCGCGGCGGCCGCCGAAGAAGAAGGCGAAGTTGCCGAGCATGGAAATGGCGCCGGCAAGCGTCGCCGTAATCGTCATGGTCAGCGTATCGCGGTTCTGCACATGGGCAAGCTCATGCGCCATCACGCCAGCGACTTCGTCGGGCGTCAGTGCGTGCAGAAGGCCCGTGGAGGCAGCAACGGCGGCATTTTCCGGATTGCGGCCCGTGGCAAACGCATTCGGCTGCGGGCTGTCATAGAGATAAACCCTGGGCATCGGCAGGCCGGCATTGCGGGCGAGATCGCGGACGATCCTGTAGAATTCCGGGGCGCTGCGCTCATCCACCTCCTGCGCACCATAGGTAGAGAGCACCATGCGGTCCGAATTCCAGTAGGAAAAGAAATTCATGCCGGCGGCGACGACAAATGCGATCAGCATGCCCGATTGACCGCCGATCAGATAGCCGACACCCATGAAAAGCGCGGTCATGAAGGCAAGCAGCATGGCAGTACGCATGAGATTCATCGAGGGGTCTCCAACACATCTGTCGCCCAAACCTTTTTCTTTGCGGCTGGACGCACTATGATTTGGCTATTCCTCCGCTTAATTCAACGGTTCCGGGCCGATCAGATCATGCAGACAGCCGATAACGACAATAAACTCGACACCGAAACCGGTGAAATCACTCGCAAGCCGCTTTCGCCCGCCGCCAAGCGCGCGCTTGCCGAAGCTGAGGAGCGCCGCAAGGCGCACGAAGCTCAAGCAGGGGCCGAACTCCCTCCCGAAATCGGCGGCCGCGGCGGCTCTGATCCCGCCCGCTTCGGCGATTGGGAAATCAACGGCCGGGCGATCGATTTTTGAGACGAATATAGGTTAGTCGTCATTCGATGAGAGAATAATGGCCGTAGGTTTCTCTCAAGGTCTGTCCTTTGATAGCAAGCGCACAAACTGGAGCCATACGGACCATCGCCCTTTGGCTTGGTACGCATGGTATCCGGCCGATGATGCAGCCGAAATTGTACCTCCGCCGTCTTGGTTCAAGCAAAAGCCGGTCGCGCCCAACGCGCCGTTGAAGAAGTCTTCCGATCCGCGCCCCCTGGTGTTGCTGTCCCATGGGTCGGGCGGCCTTGCCATCGGACTGGAATGGCTCGGACATCGCCTGGCGCAGGCCGGCTTTGTGACCTTGGGCATCGACCATCACGGCCATACAGGTTCGGAACCCTACAGGGCCGAGGGGTTCCTCTGTCTCTGGGAGCGCGCGGCTGATCTGACGGCCCTGCTCGATGTCAATGACTGGAGAGAGGTTTTGGGAGGGGCCGTCGAAGACCAGGCCTACGTCGCGGGTTTCTCCGCCGGCGCCTATACTGCGATGCTGCTTGTGGGCGCGCGCGTTGCCTACTCGCAGTTCGAACCGGATAACCCTCAAAAGAGCCCCATACGTGGCCCGAGAGAATTCCCTGATTTGGCGGATCACATTCCTTCGCTTCTCCAGGATGAGATGTTCCTGGAATCATGGAATCGACGACGAGACAGCTTCAGGGATGACAGATTGAAAGCCGCTTTGGCGATTGCACCGGGTCGCTCGGTTCTCGGCTTTGCCAAGCAAAGCCTCGAGGAAATAACAGTACCCATTCAAATCATTGGCGGCGACGCCGATCTCATAGCCCCGGCCCACGAGTGCTGCACATGGCTCCACGAAAATGTGCGCTCCAGCTCCCTTGAAATCATGGGCGGCGGAGTAGGCCACTATACGTTTTTGCCTGAGCCCACACCACAAGGCTTGAAGGCCGCACCAGCGGTCTTTACCGACACCCCAGGCTTGGTACGCGAAAACGTGCACAACCATGTTGCGCAAACAGCAATTGCTTTTTTCAGCACTGCAAGATGAGAAGCTTAGGCGAGAGCAAAGCTCTCGCCTAACGTCGAATGGCCTAATGCCCCTCGTTCGATCTACGCCGCATCAGCCTTGTTCTGCCTGTTGGCGATCAGATCATCAACGACAGCCGGATCGGCGAGCGTCGAGGTGTCGCCGAGCGCGCCGAAATCGTCTTCGGCGATCTTGCGCAGGATGCGGCGCATGATCTTGCCGGAGCGTGTTTTCGGCAGGCCAGGCGTGAACTGGATCTTGTCCGGCGAGGCGATCGGGCCGATTTCGGCGCGGACATGCTTCACCAGCTCCTGCCGCAGCGTATCCGAGCCCTCGAGGCCAACCATCAGCGTCACATAGCAATAGATGCCCTGACCCTTGATCGAATGCGGATAGCCGACGACGGCGGCTTCGGACACGTGTTTGTGCGACACCAGCGCCGATTCCACTTCCGCCGTGCCGAGGCGATGGCCCGAGACGTTCAGCACATCGTCGACGCGGCCGGTGATCCAGTAGTAGCCATCCTCGTCGCGGCGGCAGCCGTCGCCGGTGAAATACTTGCCCTTGTAGGTGGAGAAGTAGGTCTGGATGAAGCGCTCGTGGTCGCCGTAGACCGTGCGCATTTGGCCCGGCCAGCTGTCGGCGATGACGAGATTGCCGTCGGCAGCCCCTTCCAGCACGTTGCCTTCGTTGTCGACCAGCTGCGGCTGCACGCCGAAAAAGGGCAGGGTGGCCGAGCCGGCTTTGAGATCGGTCGCGCCTGGAAGCGGCGTGATCATGTGGCCGCCGGTTTCAGTCTGCCACCAGGTATCGACGATCGGGCAGCGGCTGTCGCCGACCACCTTGTAATACCATTCCCAGGCTTCTGGATTAATGGGTTCGCCGACCGTGCCGAGGATGCGCAGGCTGGAGCGCGAGGCGCGCTTGACGAAATGATCGCCGGCTCCCATCAGCGAGCGGATCGCCGTCGGCGCGGTGTAGAAGATATTGACCTTGTGCTTGTCGATGACGTCCCAGAAGCGGCCCTGGTCGGGATAGTTCGGCACGCCTTCGAACATCAGCGAGGTCGCGGCATTGGCGAGCGGCCCGTAGACGATATAGGAGTGGCCGGTGACCCAGCCGACATCGGCCGTGCACCAGTAGATATCGCCGGGGTGATAGTCGAACGTGTATTCATGCGTCATCGCCGCGTAGACGAGGTAACCGGCCGTCGTGTGCAGCACGCCCTTCGGCTTGCCGGTGGAGCCGGAGGTATAGAGGATGAACAGCGGGTCTTCCGCCTTCATCTTCGCCGGCGGGCAATCCGCCTTCACCTTGGCGGTTTCCTCGTGATACCAGACATCGCGGCCAGGCTCCCAGCCGACTTTGCCGCCGGTGCGGCGCACGGCAATCACCGTCTTGACCGCAACCTTCTGCTTGGCGGCGATCTGAATGGCCGTGTCGGTGTTTTCCTTCAACGGAATGGACTTGCCGCCGCGAACGCCTTCGTCGCAGGTAATGACGACGGTCGATGCGCAGTCGACGATGCGGCCGGCAAGCGCCTCCGGCGAGAAGCCGCCAAAGACCACCGAATGCACCGCGCCGATGCGGGCGCAGGCCAGCATCGCATAGGCGGCTTCCGGGATCATCGGCATGTAGATGGTGACGCGATCGCCCTTCTTGACGCCGTGCTTCTTGAGCACGTTCGCCAGCCGGCAGACCTGCTCGTAAAGCTCGTTATAGGTGACCTTCTTGTCGATATAGGGATTGTCGCCTTCCCAGATGAAAGCGACACGATCGCCGTGCTTCTTCAAATGCCGGTCGATGCAATTGTAGGAGACGTTGGTGATGCCGTCCTCAAACCACTTGATCGAAACCTTGCCGGTAAAGGACGTGTTCTTGACCTTGGTATAGGGCTTGAACCAGTCGATGCGCTTGCCGTGCTTGCCCCAGAACTTGTCGGGATCCTCGGCGCTCTGCTCATACCATTTCTGGTACTTCGCCTTGTCGATCAGGGCGCGTGCCTTGACCGGTTTCGTCACAGGATGGATCTTCTCCGACATTGTTTCCTCCTCAAATCCTCACACTCCGATTTGTAATCGCGAGTGCTCTTTCCGCGCAATAAATAGCAGGTCAAACTACGACAGCAATTGGACAAAGTGCATTTCATGCGCAAAGAATTGCAATTACGCGACACTATCGCTATATAGGGCCGTATTTCCCGGACAATGTGGTGTTACACCCCGGACCGCGACACCGGCGCGGACTGACAGAAGGACTATATCCATGGCTCAACAATTGCTCATGCCGAAGGCAACTGCCATCTGGCTTGTCGACAATACAGCCTTGTCATTCGACCAGATCGCGCAGTTCTGCAAGCTGCATCCGCTCGAAGTGAAGGCCATTGCCGATGGCGAAGCAGCACAGGGCATCAAGGGCCTCGACCCGATCTCGACCGGTCAGCTGACCCGCGACGAAATCGCCCGCGCCGAAGCCAACCCGAACCACAAGCTGAAGCTTTCCGAGCCGAAGGTTCGCGTGCCGGAATCCAAGCGCCGCGGCCCGCGTTACACCCCAGTCTCCAAGCGCCAGGACCGCCCGAACGCCATCCTCTGGCTGGTGCGCAACCATCCGGAACTGAAGGACGCGCAGATTTCCCGCCTCGTCGGTACCACCAAGTCGACCATCGAGCAGATCCGCGACCGCACCCACTGGAATTCGGCCAACCTGGCACCAATGGATCCGGTAACCCTCGGCCTCTGCAGCCAGATCGACCTCGACATGGAAGTTGAAAAGGCCGCCAAGGGCCGTCCGTTGCCGACCGCTGCCGAACTCGGCGCGACCCTGCAGCCCGCCCAGGAAACCGAGAAGCTCGGCTTCAGCTATGAGCGTGAAGAAGAGAAGGAAAAGGAAATCGACGCCGACGCCGTTTTCGCCAAGCTGAAGTCGCTGAAGTCGACCAGCCGCGACGACGAAGACGACGATCAGTTCTGATATTCGTTCTTATCGAAGATTTGCGAAGCCCCGGTGAAAAACCGGGGCTTTTTTGTCGGGAGACACGGGCCATCCTCGCCCTTCGAGGCTTCGGCTTACAGCCTCCGCACCTCAGGGTGAGGATGGAGTAAGCACCACTACCGATGGAGCCCAATTCTGTATAACGACGTGCGCAAAAGGCTAGCCCTCATGGTGAGGTGCGTAGGCCGTGAGGCCGTAGCCTCGAACCACGAGGGCGGGTAGCGTGGCCCTTTATTTTCGACCGAATCTACCGCGCCCCAAATATCGCCGAGCCGACGCGAACGCTGGTCGCGCCGAAGGCGACGGCGGTTTCGTAATCGCTCGACATGCCCATGGAGAGTTTTTCGACGCCGGCTTGCTTGGCGAGCTTCGCAAGCAGGGCAAAATGAGGCCCCGGATTTTCCTCCGCCGGCGGGATGCACATCAGACCCTCGATCGAAAGTCCAAGCTCCTTGCGGCAAAGCTCGACAAAAGCGACCGTATCGTCAGGCGCGATACCTGCTTTCTGTGGCTCCAGCCCGGTATTGACCTGCACATAGAGCCTCATGGCCTTGCCCTGCCGCTTCATTTCATCGGCGATGGCCCGCGCGATCTTCTCCCGATCGATGGTTTCGATGACATCGAACAGCGTCACAGCATCAGCCGCCTTGTTCGATTGCAGCGGGCCAATCAGATGCAGCTCGATCCCGGGGGTTTCGGCCTTCAGCTCTGGCCACTTGCCCTGGCTTTCCTGCACGCGGTTCTCGCCGAACACCCGCTGGCCGGCCGAAATGGCAGGGCGAATCTGATCGGCGTCGAAAGTCTTGGAAACGGCAACAAGCTGCACCGAGCCCGCAGCTCGGCCAGCCTGGCGTTCGGCCGCCGCGATATGGGAACGGACTTCGTTCAGGCGCTCTTGAAGTTCCATCTTTTCGCCTCGATATTTTCGCTTGCTTCTCAAACCTTGCAGTAATGAGGCGGGCGGCCTTTGCCAAGGGCGAAAGC
Source organism: Martinezella sp. CNPSo 3964 (assembly GCF_057784375.1). Lineage (NCBI taxonomy): Bacteria > Pseudomonadati > Pseudomonadota > Alphaproteobacteria > Hyphomicrobiales > Rhizobiaceae > Martinezella > Martinezella sp. CNPSo 3964. Next base: position 83,430 of record NZ_JBXSOW010000003.1, on the reverse strand, counting down.
ACCCGAATCCGGCTTTGCTTTGCAAGATAAGGCACTTGCTGCAACTGCTAAACTTGACGCTTGGGTGGTTTCGTGGTGAAGGTCACGCCTTACTCCCCATGATTTTCCGGAATACAAGATCAGATGACGACCGAACGTTATAATCCGCGCGACGCCGAGCCCCGCTGGCAGGAAAAATGGAACGAAGAAAAGGTCTTCGTGACAGACAATGCCGATCCGCGTGAGAAATACTACGTTCTAGAGATGTTTCCCTATCCATCGGGCCGCATCCATATGGGCCATGTGCGCAACTATGCGATGGGCGATGTCGTTGCCCGCTACAAGCGCGCCCGCGGCTACAATGTGCTGCATCCGATGGGATGGGACGCCTTCGGCATGCCGGCGGAAAACGCCGCGCGCGACAACAAGGTGCATCCGAAGGAATGGACCTACCAGAACATCGCCTCGATGCGCACCCAGCTGAAGGCCATGGGCCTGTCGCTCGACTGGAGCCGCGAGTTCGCGACCTGCGACGTCGATTACTATCACCGCCAGCAGATGCTCTTCATCGACATGATGGAGAAGGGCCTGGTCTACCGCAAGAAGTCCAAGGTCAATTGGGACCCGGTCGACAACACCGTTCTCGCCAACGAGCAGGTCATCGACGGCCGCGGCTGGCGCTCTGGCGCGCTCGTCGAGCAGCGCGAGCTGACGCAGTGGTTCTTCAAGATCACCGAATTCAGCCAGGAACTGCTTGATGCCCTGGACACGCTGGATCATTGGCCGGAAAAAGTGCGGCTGATGCAGAAGAACTGGATCGGCCGCTCCGAGGGCCTGACCGTTCGCTGGGAAATCGTAGCCGAAACCGCTCCCAACAGCGATCGCGAGATCACTGTTTACACGACACGACCCGATACGCTGTTCGGCGCCTCCTTCCTGGCGATCTCGGCCGACCATCCGCTCGCCAAGGAAGCCGCCGCCAAGGACCCGGCGATCGAGGCCTTCTGTGAGGAATGCCGCCGCGCCGGCACCTCGCTGGCTGCGCTCGAAACGGCCGAGAAGAAGGGCATGGACACCGGCATCCGCGTCCGCCACCCCTTCGATCCGTCCTGGGAACTGCCCGTCTACATCGCCAACTTCGTGCTGATGGACTATGGCACGGGCGCCATCTTCGGCTGCCCGTCCGGCGACCAGCGCGATCTGGATTTCGCCCGCAAATACGGCCTGCCCGTCGTGCCCGTCGTCATGCCCGCTGATGGCGATGCGGCAAGCTTTACGGTCGGCGATGTCGCCTATGACGGCGATGGCGTGATGATCAATTCCCGTTTCCTCGACGGCATGAGCACCGGGGAAGCCTTCGAAACGGTCGCCACAAAGCTTTCCGAAACGAGCCTCGGCAACGCGCCACAGGCCGAGCGCAAGGTGAATTTCCGCCTGCGCGACTGGGGCATTTCCCGCCAGCGCTATTGGGGCTGCCCGATCCCGGTCATCCATTGCGACGATTGCGGCGTGCTGCCGGTGCCGAAGCAGGACCTGCCCGTCCGGCTGCCCGACGACGTCACCTTCGACCAGCCCGGCAATCCGCTCGACCGGCACGCCACCTGGCGCCATGTCGCCTGCCCGCAATGTGGCAAGGATGCACGCCGTGAAACCGATACGATGGATACTTTCGTCGATTCGAGCTGGTATTTCGCCCGCTTCACCGCACCCTGGGAAGACCAGCCGACGGATCAGAAGGCCGCCAATCATTGGCTGCCCGTCGACCAGTATATCGGCGGTATCGAGCACGCGATCCTGCATCTGCTCTATTCGCGCTTCTTCACCCGCGCCATGCGTGAAACCGGTCATCTCGACGTGAAGGAGCCCTTCAAAGGCCTGTTCACACAGGGGATGGTGGTGCATGAAACCTATAGCCGCGGCAATGGCCTGACGCGCGAATGGGTGTCGCCGGCCGAGATCCGCATCGAAGAAGTGGACGGCCAGCGCCGCGCAACACTGCTGTCGAATGGTGAGGAGATTGCCATCGGCTCGATCGAAAAGATGTCGAAGTCGAAGAAGAATGTCGTCGATCCCGATGACATCATCGCTTCGTACGGCGCCGATACGGCACGCTTCTTCGTGCTCTCCGATTCGCCGCCGGACCGCGACGTCATCTGGTCGGAAGCCGGCGTCGAAGGCGCGCATCGTTTCACGCAGCGCATGTGGCGACTGGTCTCGGAAGCTGCCGACGCCCTGAAGACCGTCGAATCGACTCCGGCTAAGGAAGGCGAAGCGCTGGCCATCTCGCAGATCGCCCATCGCACACTGAAGGCGGTTCAGGGCGACTACGACAAGCTCGCCTTCAACAAGGCCGTGGCGCGCATCTACGAATTCGTCAATGCCCTGGCGGCACCGCTGACGAAAGTGGCTGCCGGCCAGGCCGACGCAGCCTATCGCTCAGCCGTGCGCGAAGCAGTCGAGATCCTGATTGCTTTGGTCGCGCCGATCACGCCGCATCTGGCCGAGGAGTGCTCGGCAGCCCTCGGCAACAGCCATATGATCGCGACCAGCATATGGCCGACCTACGACGAAGCGCTCGTCATCGAGAACGAGATCGTCTATCCCGTCCAGATCAACGGCAAGAAGCGCGCCGAATTGACAATCGCGCGCGATGCAGATCAGAATGCCGTGCAGCAGGCCGTGCTCGCCCTGGATGCCGTTACGAGCGCATTGAATGGTCAGGCGCCAAAGAAGATCATCGTCGTTCCACAGAGGATCGTAAACATTGTCGTCTGATACTCTTTTCAAGTTCGCCCGCATCGCCGGCGTTGCGTCTCTTGTGGCCGTTGCCGGACTTCTGTCTGCCTGCCAGGTTCGGCCGCTCTATGCCGTCAGCACCGGTGTCACGCAGAAGCTGTCGGAAGTCTCCTTCTCCGACGTCGGCTCGCGCATCGGTCTCCAGGTGCGCAACCAGCTGATCTTCATCGCGGGGCGCGGCGCGGGCGAGACCAAGACGCCGAAATACAATGTCGATCTGAGCGTCAGCTCCGGCACCGCCGGCGTGCTCTATCTTCCGTCTTCGGATACGTCCGGCGCAGGCCGCACCACCGTGACGGCTTCCTTCACCTTGAAGGAAATCGGCACTGGCAAAGTCATCAAATCGGGTAGCCGAGCAGTGACTTCGCTCGTCGACTTCCCGACCCAGGAATTCGCCAAGCAGCGCGCCATCCGTGATTCGGAAGACCGTGCCGCCCGCGAAGTAGCCGAGATGGTCGCAGCCGATATCGCTGCCGCGCTCAGCCGCTGATAAAGAGCGCGGCATGGCGGAAATCAAGTCTCACGAATTTGATGGATTCCTGCAAAATGCCGCGCGCAATTATCGGGTCTTCGTGATCTATGGCCCGGATCGTGGCCTCGTTTCCGAACGTGCCGCGCAGATCGCCGCCAAAACCGGCGTCGATCTCAACGATGCCTTTTCCCTCATCAAGCTTGACGTCGGCGACCTGCAGAATGATGCAGGACGCCTGCTCGATGAAGTCAACGCCATCGGTCTGTTTGGCGGCGAAAAGCTCGTCTGGATTCGCGGTGCCGCCAATGAAAAAGCATTGGTCGATTCGCTGCAGATCATTGCTGAAGGCCCGCCGGAGGCAAGTTTCGTCATCATCGAAGCCGGCGATCTGAAGAAGGGCGCGGGTCTGCGCAAGGTGGCGGAACCGGCACGCTCCGTCGCGACCATTCCCTGCTATGCCGATGACGCCAGAGCCCTGAATGGCCTGATCGATACGGAGCTGGCAAATGAGGGGTTGCGCATTGCCCCGGCAGCCCGTCAGGCATTGCTCGAGCTTCTTGGCGGTGACCGCATCGCTTCGCGCAACGAGGTGCGCAAACTGGCGCTTTACTGCCGCGGGCAGGGCACGATCGAAGAAAACCATGTCATGGAGATCATCGGTGATGCCAGCGCGATTTCCACCGATGATGCCGTCGATGCCATCTTGAAGGGGGACTCTGAGGCCTTTCTGCATGCCATGCAGAAGATCGCCTCCTCCAAGACCCCGATGTTTCTCGTGCTACAGGGTTGCCTGCGGCAGTTTCAGATGCTCGATACGATGCGGGCCGAGATGGATGAAAAGCGGATCGCGCCGGCCCAGGTCATGCAGACGCATGGGCGTCATCTGCATTTCAGGCGCAAGCCGATCATAGAACAGGCTCTCAAAACCTGGTCCGCTCCTGCCATCGCCCGCGAGATGAACAGGCTGCAATCCGCCATTCTCCAGACGCGCCAGCGTGCGAGCCTCGAAGACACGATCGCAACGCAAACCCTGCTTGCGACCACATTGCAGTCGGCACGCAGAGGCTGATGTTTCACGGGAAACGGCTTGGATAGGGTGGACGCAGAGCGAACCCGTAACCGCCCATCTCTTTGTTTTTACAGCATTATTGAGTTATCGAGCAATTCCGGAGAAAACACATAACGGTCTTCCGTCGGGTATAGCGAGTAGCAAGCGACCAGACCGATAACGTTCCCGTGAGGGGCTGAACCGTTCTAGCGGCGCTCCAGAAGCCGGCAGATTTCCTCAAGCTGCTCCAGCGTCTTGTAGCTGATCTTCACCTGGCCGCCATTGCCGCGGTGATTGATGGAAACATCCAGCCCGAGCGTGTCCGACAGGGTGCGCTCGAGCGCCAGTGTATCGGAATCCTTCTCATCCCTGCGTGCGCCCGCCGGGCGAGGATCGTTCTGAGCCTTGATGTCATTCTGCGCCAGCCGCTCGGCATCGCGAACGGACATGCCCTTGGAAACGACAGTTCGCGCCAGTGCCGTCGGATCGGAGGTCGAAACGAGGGCGCGGGCATGACCGGCGGAAAGCGACCCGGCAGCAAGCATATCGCGCACCGGATCGGGAAGCTTCAGCAGTCGCAAAGAATTGGCGACATGGCTACGGCTCTTGCCGATGATTTCGCCGAGATCGTTTTGCGTATAGCCGTGCTCGGCGATCAACTGCTCGTAACCCAATGCCTCTTCCAATGGATTGAGGTCTGCGCGCTGGACGTTCTCGACAATAGCGATCTCAAGCGCGGTCTTGTCGTCAACATCGCGTACGATCACTGGAATTTCGATCAGGCCGGCAAGCTGAGCTGCGCGCCAGCGTCTTTCACCGGCAATGATTTCAAAGCGATCGCTGGAAACCGTGCGGACCACGACCGGCTGGACGATGCCATGCTGGCGGATAGAGCTGGCAAGATCATGCAGCTCGGTTTCGTCGAAATAGCGGCGCGGATTGCGCGGATTGCGGCTGATGAACTCGATCGGCACCAGGCGATCGGGATTGACGGCCGGTCTGCCGGCATCCACAGGCGTCGGCTGATCCATCTCCCCGATAAGGGCCGCCAGTCCGCGCCCGAGACGCCGCTTCGAAAGATCATCATTCATCGCCGATACTCACTCTTGAACAAATACTAGGTCATATCAGGCGGCAGCTTTCCGCTGCCGCTCTCTTTGAATCACTTCCGAAGCCAGTTGCAGATAGGCCTGGCTGCCTGCGCACTTCAGATCGTAAAGAATGGCGGGCTTGCCGTAGGATGGTGCTTCGGACACGCGAACGTTGCGCGGAATCAACGTGTGGTAGACTTTTTCGCCAAGATGAGTCCGTACATCGGTGACAACCTGCTGCGCCAGATTGTTGCGAGAATCAAACATGGTCAAGACGATTCCCTGAATATCGAGGGACGGATTGACCGTGCGCCGCACCTGATCGACGGTTTCCAGCAGCTGGCTGAGGCCTTCCAGTGCGAAAAATTCGCACTGTAACGGCACCAAAACGGAATGTGCCGCCGCCATGGCATTCATCGTCAGAAGATTGAACGACGGTGGGCAATCCACCAGAATATAGGAGAAGGCGAGGGCGTCCGAGGCGTTCAGCGCTCGCCGCAGCTTGAAGACGCGATCCGGCTGCTGCGCGATTTCCATCTCGATGCCGAGCAGATCCATCGTTGATGGCACGATGAAGAGATTCGGAACGGCCGTTTCCTGAACCGTATCCATGATCCCATGACTGCCTGCCAACAGATCATAGGACGACAACTTGCGATCACGTCGCTCGATGCCCAAGCCTGTACTGGCATTGCCCTGCGGATCGAGATCCACGATCAGGACGCGCTCGCCGATGGCCGCAAGAGCCGTCGCCAGGTTGATCGCGGTCGTCGTCTTGCCAACGCCGCCCTTTTGATTTGCGATTGTAATAATCCGGTTTCGCTCGCCGATCATCTGCCGCATATCCAATTATGGTTAAATCAGGCGTCGAAGGCGACTTAGCTCCAGAATGACGGAATCTCGCTCAACGACACTCTGATGTTTTACCAGATCGAATTCCCAACGACCACGGGCTTTCTGTAGCTCGCGCTCGTAATCCCGGCCTTTATGCAGAAAAAGACGCAGATTTTCATTGCGATCGAGCCAAGGAGCCGCGTAATCCAGCAACATCTCAAGCTCGGCAAGTGCTCGTGCGGAAATTACGTCACAATTTTGGATAGCCGAAGGCGCTTCTTCGATACGAATGGCATGAACCGCGCCGCGAGCTGCGCATTCCCGCAGACAGACGCGCAAAAACGCAGCCTTTTTCTGATTGCTTTCGACCAGATCGACGTGCCCGGCACCCTTTTCCGCCAGCAGAATTGCCGTTATCACACCGGGAAATCCACCGCCACTCCCCAGATCAACCCAATGATCTGTTGCCGGATGCAGCTGAAATATCTGCGCGCTATCCGCGATGTGGCGGCGCCAAAGATCGTCGATCGTAGAAGGCGCGACAAGATTGATGGTCTTCGCCCATTTCTGAAAAAGCTGCGCAAAATGCTGCAGCCGCTCCTGTGTTTCACGTGAAACACGCACACCGTTCAATTCCATACTATGGACTCTCTAACCTTGTAGTGGCGTCAGGAAACAAGCTTCTGCTCTTCAGGCGCGCTCATCTTCCTCAAATAAGCCAATAGCAAAGAGATAGCCGCCGGCGTCATTCCGTCAATGCGCGAGGCTTGGGCGATATTCTTGGGTCGAGCAACTCCCAGCTTCTGCTTCAGCTCATTGGACAATCCTGAAAGAACGGAGAAATCAAACTCCGCCGGAATGACACGCTCTTCTTCCCTACGGGCTTGAACGATATCCGCTGTCTGGCGATCCATATAGACGGCATAGGCCGCCTCGATCTCGATCGCCTCAGCCACGTTGCGCTCAATGGACCCCAATTCCGGCCAAAGCCGCGACAGGTTTTCCACCGACTGACCTGGATGAGACAGAAGCTCATAGGCGGAACGTCGCTGACCGTCCTTGTTAAGATGCATACCGGCCTTCTCGGCCTCGTTCGGCGTCACAGTCAAGCTTCTCAGCTGATCGCGCGTCTGCTCGAGCTTCTTCATATACCGGCCGAAACGCGCCGCACGACCGAAACCAACGCAGCCCAAAGCAAGCCCGACCGGAGTAAGGCGAACATCGGCATTGTCAGCGCGGAGCGACAGACGATACTCCGCGCGCGAGGTGAACATACGATAAGGCTCTGCTACGCCGCGCGAGGTCAAATCGTCGATCATCACACCGATATAGGATTCTGTTCTGCTGAACTCGATGGCTTTGCCGCCGCCGGCTAAACGCGCGGCGTTCAGCCCCGCGACGAGCCCCTGGGCGCCAGCTTCTTCATATCCCGTCGTGCCGTTGATTTGACCAGCCAGGAAAAGTCCGGGAATCTTTTCCACTTCAAGGGACAGTTTCAATTCACGCGGATCGACATGATCATACTCAATGGCATAGGCATGCTGAAGAATGCGCACTCGTTCCAGACCCGGAATGGTCTTGATGAACTCATTCTGGACATCCTCAGGCAGCGAGGTCGATATGCCGTTTGGATAGACGGTATTGTCGTCCAAACCCTCCGGCTCCAGGAAGATTTGATGACCGTCACGCTCGCCGAATTTGACGATCTTGTCTTCGATCGATGGGCAATAGCGCGGTCCTACGCCTTCAATCTGGCCGGAATACATCGCCGAACGCTTCAGGTTTTCGGCAATGATCCTGTGAGTCTCAGGCGTCGTTCTGGTTACGCCGCATTCAATCTGTGGGTTCACGATGGAATCGGTCATGAAAGAGAAGGGCGTGGGATCTTCATCCGCGCCCTGCCGTCCAACAGAATCCCAATCGATGCTCGTACCATCGAGGCGGGCAGGGGTTCCGGTTTTCAACCGTCCCAAGGCAAGGCCATGTCGTAGCAGCGTAGCGGAAAGCCCGAGAGATGGCTCCTCGCCAACGCGACCAGCCGGCATCTTCTTGTCGCCAATATGAATGAGGCCGCGAAGGAAAGTACCAGTGGTCAGAACAACGGCGCCGCAGCGAATGCTGCGCCCATCTTTCAGGATCACCGCAGACACTCGGCCGTGCTCAAAGCCGAGATCGAAAGCGTCACCCTCTATGATCTCGAGATTGTCGATCGCGGCGATCTCTGCCTGCATGGCCAAACGATAGAGCTTCCGGTCTGCCTGGGTGCGTGGTCCGCGCACGGCAGGACCTTTCTTGCGATTGAGCATGCGAAACTGGATACCAGCCGCATCCGCAACGCGACCCATCAAGCCATCAAGAGCATCAATTTCCCGAACCAGATGACCTTTGCCAAGACCGCCAATTGCGGGGTTACAGGACATGACGCCGATCGTGTCGCGCTTATGCGTTACGAGTGCCGTGCGCGCACCCAGGCGCGCGGCTGCGGCTGCGGCTTCGCTGCCTGCATGCCCACCACCCACAACAATCACATCATACATTGTATCGAACATCATCCAGTCCTCGGTCGTGCCGCTTGTTTGGCATACCAATTTTAGGAGTCAAGAAGGTTTCACGTGAAACGTCAATCAGGGACGTAAGGCGCAGCCCTGTTTCACGTGAATCATTTTCCTATGCAGAATTCCGAGAAGATCACATCCAGCAAATCTTCCACATCGACCCGTCCGGTAATGCGTCCAAGGCTGGTTGCCGCCTGCCTTAAATATTCTGCCCTGATATCGAGACCGCGATCCTCTGACGCAAGCGCCGCCTCAACAGCACGAAGGCTCTCGCCAAGCAATGTGCGATGACGCAGCCGACTCGGCAAAGCCAACGACAGCATCCCGGAACGCGCCTGCAGATCCTGCCGCAGAAGCTCATGCAACTCCGCCAAACCCGAACCCGCGGGCGAGGAGATCAGCAAATCATACTGATTGGTTTCCCCCGGATGAATATCAGCTTTTGTACCAATAGTCAGGACCTTGCCGACAAAGCCCGGAAAATTCCGTTGCGCTTCACTGCCGATTTCAGCAAGAGACAGAACAAGATCCGCATCAGCAACCGTCCGCAGCGCGCGTCGAATGCCCTCCCGCTCGACGATCTCATCGGTTTCCCGCAGTCCGGCCGTATCATAGAGCTTGACGGCATATCCCTCGATATTGAGATCGATATGCAGAACATCGCGCGTGGTGCCCGCAATATCAGTAACGATTGCCACTTCACGCTTTGCCAGCGCATTCATGAGACTGGATTTACCTGCATTAGGCGCGCCTGCGATCACCACCTTCAAGCCATCGCGAATGATCTCGCCGAGATCGGCGCCAGCGAGATGATCGGAAATTTCCAGGCGCAGCCGCTTCATATCGGCCCATACCATATCGGAGACGGAGCCGGGCACGTCGTCCTCGTCGGCAAAATCCAGTTCCGCCTCGATCAGAGCGCGTGCCCGTGTCAATCTGTCGGCCCAAGCGTTATAGAGACCCGATAGCCCGCCAGCCGCATGCTCAAGCGCAAGCCGACGCTGCATCTCCGTTTCAGCACTGATGAGATCGGCAAGGCCTTCCACCTCCACCAGATCCATCTTTCCATTCTCGAGGGCACGCCGCGAAAACTCACCGTGCTCCGCCAGACGGCAATGCTCGAAGGTCGAAAGCTCCTGCAGAAGCGCATTCACCACCGCTTTGCCGCCGTGAACATGAATCTCGACGCAATCTTCTCCGGTAAAGGAGGCTGGGCCGGGGAAAATCAGCACTAGGCCGCGATCGATGACTAGACCGTTACGAGTCCGAATCGTTTTTAGCCCGGCTTGCCGAGGAGCCGGCAGTGCGCCGGCAAGGGACCCAGCAATAGGGAACGCCAGATTCCCGCTGATACGAATGACGGCAACGCCGGCCGGCAGTCCGCCGCTGGACAGGGCATAAATCGTCTCGTTCATGGTCACCATCAAATTGATCCGCATCCGAATCGATTGCCGGGCGGGCGACATCCGATCCAACAAACAAAATCGGGCTGCAAAATGCAGCCCGATCATAACACCATATAAGCACTGCCAAAGCAGCGGATTCTATGAATCCGGCTAAGGATTACGTGTTCATCGAATCGAAGAAGTCCGGGTTGTTCTTCGTCTGCTTGAGCTTGTCGATCAGGAATTCGATTGCATCGGTCGTACCCATCGGGGCAAGAATTCGACGCAGAACGAAGATCTTCTGCAGATCCTGGCGCGGCACAAGCAAGTCTTCCTTACGCGTACCGGACTTGAGAATATCCATCGCCGGGAAGATGCGCTTGTCGGCGACCTTGCGGTCGAGCACGATTTCAGAGTTACCGGTACCCTTGAATTCTTCGAAGATCACTTCGTCCATGCGGCTGCCGGTATCGATCAGAGCCGTCGCGATGATCGTCAGCGAACCGCCTTCTTCGATATTACGCGCGGCACCGAAGAAGCGCTTCGGGCGCTGCAGAGCGTTGGCGTCGACACCACCGGTCAGAACCTTGCCCGAAGAGGGGACGACGGTGTTATAGGCACGGCCGAGGCGGGTGATGGAATCGAGCAGGATGACGACGTCGCGGCCATGTTCGACAAGGCGCTTGGCCTTCTCGATGACCATTTCGGCAACCTGCACGTGGCGCACGGCCGGCTCGTCGAAGGTCGAGGAGATGACTTCACCGCGCACGGAGCGCTGCATGTCGGTCACTTCTTCCGGACGCTCGTCGATCAAGAGAACGATCAGATAGCAGTCGGGATGATTGGCGGTGATGGAATGGGCGATGTTCTGCAGGAGAACGGTTTTACCGGTACGCGGCGGCGCGACGATCAGGCCGCGCTGGCCCTTGCCGAGCGGTGCCACAAGATCGATGACACGCGGTGACAGATCCTTCGACGTGGGAACGTCGAGTTCCATACGGAAACGCTCGTTTGGATAGAGCGGCGTCAGATTGTCGAAGTGAACCTTGTGACGGATCTTTTCCGGATCGTCGAAATTGATGGTGTTGACCTTGAGCAGCGCGAAATAACGTTCGCCTTCCTTCGGTCCGCGGATCGGTCCCTCAACCGTATCGCCCGTCTTCAAAGAGAAACGGCGGATCTGCGAGGGGGAAATATAGATGTCGTCCGGACCGGGAAGATAGTTTGCGTTGGCGGAACGCAAGAAACCGAAGCCATCCTGCAGAACCTCGACGACGCCCTCGCCGATGATTTCTACGTCCTGGCTCGCCAGCACCTTGAGAATTGCAAACATCAATTCCTGTTTGCGCATCGTGCTGGCGTTTTCCACCTCGAGCGATTCGGCAAAGGCCAGGAGATCGGTCGGGGATTTATTTTTCAGTTCCTGAAGCTTCATTTCAGCCATGAAGGGAATTACTCATTTTTAGGAGGGGAAAGGCAATGTTGCTCGTATTCAGAACCGCGATAGGGGCGCTCGCGGGCGACAGAATGGATACATGCCACGAAGAGAAGATGGCGGGAAAATAGCGACTCACTTTCTGAACCGCAAGGGGGGCACGCAAAATGAAAGAAATTTAACGTCGCCCCTAATACAGCCACGCCTCACGCAAAGGGCTTGACGACCACGAGAATGACGATCGCGATCATCAACAGCGTCGGCGCCTCGTTCATCAGGCGCCAGTACCGCGCCGAATGCTTGTTTTCGTCTCGGGCGAAGGCGCGCACCGCGCTGCTGAAATGACCGTGAACGGCCGACAGCAGCACAACGAGCCCGATCTTGGCGTGCAGCCAGCCACCCTGGAAATCATAGACGGACCAGGCGAGGTAGAGCCCGAAAATCCAGGTCAGAATCATCGCCGGCGTGATGATGTAGCGCAGCAGCCGCTGCTCCATCACCTTGAACGTCTCGGATTGCTGCGAACCCGGTTCCGCATCGATATGATAGACGAAAAGACGCGGCAGATAGAACATGCCGGCCATCCACGAGATGACGGCAATGATGTGCAGCGCCTTGATCCAGAGATAGAGATCGGCGGGATGCCAGGCGAAGAGGCCGATCGCCAGAACCGCAAAAATCAGGATCATGAAATAGGCGCGCCGTCCGGCTCTTTGGCCAGGAGCGGAATCCGTCTGCTTTTCCATCGTCATCAGTTCCTCCATCCCCGCACGCGTTCGACAAGCCTCGCAACATTGGCGGGGTCCGCCTGCGGCGTGATACCGTGCCCGAGATTGAAAATCAGCGGGCCGTTCCCGAGCTGCTGCAAGACGTCGTCGATCCCGTCGTCCAGAGCCTTGCCGCCAGCGACGACACGCATGGGGTCAAGATTTCCCTGCACCGGCCCGTCCTTCTGCAGTTCGCGAGCAAAGGCCAATGGCACCGACCAATCGAGACCGATCGCATCGGCACCCGTCTTCTGACGATAGGTTTTTAAGAGATAGCCCGCACCCTTGGCGAAAGCGATCACCCGAGCCTGCGGCCGCCGCGCCTTGATCGACGCGATCATTTTTGCGACCGGCTTGATGGCAAAAGCCTCGAATTCCTTCTCGCCGAGCACGCCGGCCCAGGAATCGAAAATCTGTACGGCATCCGCACCCGCATCGATCTGCGCGACGAGATAATCGGCGGAGATGTCTGCAAGCAGCATCAGCAGATGTTCGAAGGCCTTCGGATAGCGGTAGGCAAAGAGCCGGGCAGGGGCCTGGTCCGGTGTGCCGTGTCCAGCGATCATATAGGTCGCAACGGTCCAGGGAGCCCCACAGAAGCCAAGAAGCGTTGTCTCCGTGGGCAAGTCCCGCCGCAGCCGCCGCACCGTCTCCATGACCGTCTCCAGGTAGGCTACGACCCCCTCAGGTTTCAAAGCCAGGATGCCCGCCTCGTCGATCGGATCCATCTCCGGACCATGACCCTCGGTATAGCGGACATTGCGCTTCAACGCATCGGGAATGACCAGAATATCGGAAAACAGGATTGCAGCATCGAAGCCATAACGTCGGATCGGCTGCATCGTCACCTCGACAGCATGGTCAGGCGTATAACAGAGATCAAGGAAGCTTCCAGCCTTCGCACGCGTTTCACGATACTCGGGTAGATAACGCCCTGCCTGTCTCATCAGCCAGAGCGGGGGAGGGCTGAGCGTTTCTCCGCTCAAGACCCGCATGATCTTCCGGCGTTCATCGGTCACAGACGTCGTCCTATATAAAACCAAACATATATTGAAAGGTTTCTATTTCTTAGAGTCGGTGAGTAGCAAGGATTAAAGTTCATCCCTTGCCTATCCATTTTGTCGCGCCTCGCGCACGAATTTGCAGAGATTTCGAAGCCATAAGCCGACATGTGGAAAAGAAAGGTAATTTTCTAATCTTTTGAGGAAGTTGAAGAGAAATTTGGCTCTTCTCCCTCTGGGGACAAGTCGGGGATGAGTAAGGCATCGTCGATCTTGTCCACATTGCCCACAGCCACCGCGAAAGCCGTTTCTCGAAAATTCCAAATGTGGAAAACTCGGCCGTTTTCCACTTGCCCATGACGCCCCCCTTCCCGTACCTCTCTTTTCTCCCGAGATATCAACAGGTGATGGAAAGTAGCGTGGAAAACCGAACGAGCTTCTTTCATCTGCACCTGATTTCTGACTCAACGGGTGAGACTCTCATCTCCGCCGGCCGTGCTGCATCAGTTCAATTCCATGCCAGCCAGCCGATCGAGCACGTCTATCCGCTGATTCGAAACCGCAAGCAGCTTCTGCCTGTCCTAGAGGCAATCGATCACAGCCCCGGTATCGTTCTCTATACGATCGTCGATCGCGAGCTTGCCGATTTCATCGCCGAGCGTTGCCGCGAGATGGGTGTACCCTGCGTCAATGTTCTCGAGCCGGTCATGAATGTTTTCCAGACCTATCTTGGCACGGCATCTCGCCGACGTGTCGGGGCGCAGCATGTGATGAATGCGGATTATTTCGCGCGCATCGAAGCGCTGAACTTCACCATGGATCATGATGACGGCCAGATGCCTGACGATTACGATGACGCCGATGTCGTCATCATCGGTATCAGCCGCACCTCGAAAACGCCGACGAGCATCTATCTGGCGAACCGCGGCATCAAGACGGCCAACATTCCGATTGTCCATGGTGTGCCGTTGCCGGAAAGCCTTGCCAGGGCAACAAAGCCGCTGATCGTTGGACTGGTCGCGACAACGGACCGGATTTCGCAGGTCCGTGAAAATCGCATTCTCGGGGCAACGCCGGGCTTCGATCGCGGTGGCTATACGGATCGGGCCGCCATCTCCGAGGAGCTGAAATATGCTCGCTCTCTCTGCGCGCGGCACAATTGGCCGATCATCGATGTCACGCGCCGCTCGATCGAAGAGACCGCGGCTGCCATTGTTGCCCTGCGACCGAAGCTGCGCTAAGCGCTGCGGATGATTTTCTCGGAGGCAGCCATCATGACCTCGCCCCTTATTCTTGCATCCTCCAGCCCGTTTCGACGAATGCTGATGGAAAATGCCGGATTGCATTTTCAGGCCATCGCCGCCGATATCGATGAGCGTGCGATCGAAGCACCGCTGGAACAAGGCGGTGCCAGCCCGGATGCGGTCGCGCTCGTGCTGGCAAAGGCGAAGGCGAAGGAAGTGAGCGATCGCTTCCCCGGTTCGCTCGTTATAGGCTCGGATCAAACCATGTCGCTCGGTGCCCAGGTCTTTCACAAACCGACGACCATGGCGGATGCGGAAAATCATTTGCGGACCCTGTCGGGAAAGACCCATCGGCTGAACAGCGCTGTCGCCCTTGCACGCAACGGCGATATCATTTGGGAGCATGTGTCCCACGCCGATCTCACCATGCGGGAGCTGCCGGCCGATTTCATTCACCGGCATCTGAACCGCGTCGGCGAGAAGGCGTTGTCGAGCGTCGGCGCCTACCAGCTCGAAGGCGAAGGTATCCAGCTTTTCTCGAAAATCGACGGTGACTATTTCACCATCGTCGGATTGCCGATGCTGCCGCTCCTGGAAAAACTGCGAGAGTTGGGGACAATCGATGGATGATTCACGTGAAACACAGAGCGTAAACGCTTTCGTAACGGGTTATCCGATCAAGCATTCGCGCTCGCCGCTAATCCATGGTTACTGGCTGAAGCAGCTCGGTCTGGCCGGCAGCTATCGTGCCCATGAAGTGTCTGTCGAGGATTTCGCTGCCTTCATCTCGTCCCTGAAGGATGGTACCAGCGGCTTCGTCGGCGGCAACGTCACCATCCCCCATAAAGAAGCAGCCTTCAAACTCGCCGATCGGCCGGACGAGCTTTCGCAGGAGCTGGGTGCTTCCAACACCCTGTGGCTTCAGGACGGCGAACTCCATGCGACGAATACCGATGGCCGCGGCTTCACGGCAAACCTCGACGAGCGTCATCCCGGCTGGGCCCGCAGCGATCGCGCGGTGATCCTCGGGGCAGGCGGTGCCAGCCGCGCCATCATACAGGCCGTGCGCGATCGCGGCTTCAAGGAAATCCACGTCGTCAACCGTACGGTCGAGCGCGCGCAGGAATTGGCGGATCGTTTCGGCGAAAGGGTTCATGCCCATCCGATGGCAGCGCTCGGCGAGGTCATGCAGGGCGCCGGTCTCTTTATCAATACGACGTCGCTCGGCATGGATGGCGAAGCGGCGCTCCGCATCGATTTTTCGCCTCTTGCACAAGGGGCTGTCGTTACCGACATTGTCTATATACCGCTGAAGACGCCGCTTCTTGCCGAGGCCGAAGAGCAGGGTTTTGCCATCGTTGACGGCCTCGGCATGCTTCTGCATCAAGCCGTACCCGGTTTCGAAAAATGGTTCGGGAAGCGTCCGGCGGTCGATGAAACCTTGAGAGCATTGATCATCGCGGACATGGAAAAGCATTGATATGATCAGGATCGGGCTCACCGGATCGATCGGCATGGGAAAGTCGACCTCGGCGAAACTTTTCGCCCAAGCCGGAATCCCGGTGAATGATTCCGATGCGATTGTGCACGATCTCTATAGTGGCGAGGCGGTGCCTCTGGTGGAGGCTGCTTTCCCCGGCACAACAGCGGACGGTAAGGTCGACCGGCAGGAGCTCAGCCGAAAGCTGGCAGGCGATCCCTCCGGCTTCAAGCGTCTCGAAGCGATTGTCCATCCGCTCGTGCGTGAGCGTGAACGCCGGTTTCTGGAACGTCATCGCAAGGCCGGTGCCGATATGGTGGTGCTGGATATCCCGCTTCTCTTTGAAACCGGTGCCGACAAGAGAGTGGACAAGATCGCCGTCGTAAGCTGCGATCCACAGATTCAGCGACAGAGGGTGCTTGCCCGGCCGGGCATGACGGAGGAAAAATTCAATATGATTCTCTCCCGCCAGACGCCGGATGCGGAAAAGCGGGCGCGCGCCGATTATGTCATCGATACGGGCGGAAGCATCGAGGCGGCTGGCGAGCAGGTCAGAGAGATCATTGCGGATGTGCGGCGCAAGCTGCCGATCGAGAAATAGGAAAGCGGAGTCCCGACATGCGCGAAATCATTTTCGATACGGAAACCACGGGCCTTGACAATAGGGCTGACCGGATCATCGAAATTGGCGGCATCGAGCTCATCAACCATTTCCCGACCGGCAAGACATTGCATCTCTACATCAATCCGGGTGATCGCAAGGTTCATCCGGATGCGCTTGCCGTGCACGGGATCACCGATGAATCGCTGAAGGACAAGCCGCCCTTCGAAGAGGTCGCCGACAAGATTCTAGAATTCTTCGAGGGTGCCAAGTGGATCGCGCACAACGCCACCTTCGACATGGGCTTCGTCAATGCTGAATTTGCGCGACTGAACCGGCCGCCGATCCTTCCCGACATGGTGATCGATACGCTCGCCATGGCGCGTCGCAAACATCCAATGGGGCCGAATTCGCTCGATGCGCTTTGCCGTCGCTACGGCATCGACAATTCGCACCGCACGAAACACGGCGCGCTGCTCGACTCCGAACTGCTGGCCGAAGTCTATATCGAGATGATCGGTGGCCGTCAGACCGCACTTGGCCTTGGCAGCACCAATGGTTCGTCGTCGCGCTCGCGACAGAGTGATGATGCGGAGGAGGTAGTCGCCGATATCTTTACGCGACCCAATCCATTGTCGAGCCGGCTGAGCGAGGAAGAACTTTCGGCCCATGCTGCGCTGGTTGCCAAGCTCGGCGCGAAGGGCATCTGGTCCAAATACCGCACGTCCGAATAAGCTGTCATCTCAGGCAACCACCAAAAGAAAATGCCCGGATCGACGTCCGGGCATTTTCATTTCCAGAATGGAGATATTCAAGCTTAGTTCGGAACGGCCGAAACCTGAGCGCGGGCCTGTTCTTCGGCCATGCGCTGCGTGAACATCTGCGCGAAATCGATTGGATCGATCATCAGCGGCGGGAAGCCGCCATTGCGCGTGACGTCGGCGATGATCTGGCGTGCGAAGGGGAACAGCAGGCGCGGGCACTCGATGAAGAGCAGCGGCAGCATGTGTTCCTGCGGGAAACCGGTGACGCGGAAGACACCGCCATAGACCAGCTCGGTGTGGAAGAGAACGCGCTCGCCATCCTTGGCTTCGGCGCTCAGCGTCAGCACGACGTCGAAATCGGAGTCCGACAGCGGGTTGGCGTTGACGTTCACGTTGATATTGATGTCCGGAGCATTTTCCCGGGCCTGGAGCGAGCGCGGAGCACCCGGATTTTCGAAGGAAAGATCCTTGGTGTACTGAGCAAGGATGCTGAGGCTCGGGGTGGCTGCGCCGTTGCCGTTGGTCTCGTTGGCCATGGGGGTGTCCTCTCACGTCTCGATGGGTGTCGCCATCTAGCATTTAGAAAAGGGGCTTACAACCCTTATGGCGCCGGGGCTCCCGCAGCCGCTCTCTAGTCATCCAGACGCTTTTGATCAGACCAGGGCGAGTTGCGGTTCGGCTCGCGATGAAAATCGCCTTCATCGAGATCGACGACGTTTCCGGGTTTGTTCGGTCGGCCTTGTGGCCCGGCACCCGGGCCTTGTCCGCGGCGGAACGCCCGCGAATTGCCGACAACGACGATACGCTTGCGCAAGACCTGCCAGGCGAGGTCGCGTACGGCCGGGATGAAAAGCAACAGGCCGATGATGTCGGAGATGAAGCCGGGTAGCATCAGGAAGAAGGCGGCAACGACGATCATGGCGCCATGCACCATCTCGCGGCCGGGATCGCCGCCATTGCGGCTTTCGGCCGAGATGCGCTGAAGAATACCGATGCCCTGGATCCTCAGAAGAGCGGCACCGAGCAGCACGCTGAGAATGACGAGCCCCAGCGTCGCCCAGACGCCGATCATCTTTCCAACCACGATGAATCCGGCAATCTCAGCCAGAGGCATCAGAAAAACGAAGATAGGAAGAAGTGATAGGCGCATGTTACGGTGGTCCTGAGAGCGGGTTTCTTCGCGTAAGCGTTGGTTTCTCGCGTATAATAAAGAAACTGGTCCGCTATTTGAATGATAGATCGATGCGGACTATATGGGGATTGATCTTTTAATTTTAACGGTGGTTCCGATACGAGATGGGTGCAAACGACTTTGTGACGATCTTTTTCCTGGTGGCGGCGGTGCTGATTTTCTTTCAGTTGCGCAGCGTCCTTGGCCGCCGCACGGGGAATGAGAAGCCGCCGCGTGATCTCTACGGTTCTGCTGATCCGGCCAATGGCACGACTGCACCGGACGCCGGCAAGGTGGTCACCCTGCCGCGTCGTGACGGGACCGAAGAGGAAGACCGTTTTGCTGCCATCGATGCCTTCACCCCGGCCGGCACGCCACTCAATGATTCGCTGCGCGAGGTGAGCAAAGTTGATCCTTCCTTCAACCCGAAGGAGTTCGTCAATGGCGCGCGCATGGCCTATGAGATGATCGTCATGGCCTTTGCCGATGGTGATCGCAAGTCTCTGAAGGGGCTGCTGTCGCGCGAGGTCTACGAAGGCTTCGATGCCGCCATCGCCGATCGCGAAGCCAAGGGCGAAAAGGTCAAATCGACCTTCGTCGGCATCGACAAGGCTGATATCGTCACTGCCGAGGTGAAGGGAACGGATGCCCTGATCACCATGCGCATCGTCAGCCAGATGATTTCCGCCACCTACGACAAGGCGGATAAGCTGATCGATGGCGATGCCGAAGCCGTGGCTGAGGTCAGCGATCTCTGGACTTTCGCCCGCGACACGCGCTCGCGCGATCCGAACTGGAAACTCGTGGCGACCGAATCGGAACAATGACGAGCCCATCGCAGGAATTCAGGCTGGAGCCGGCAACCTTCGCCGATCTGAAGGGCTGGGAGGAGGACGATCCTTCCAGCCTTTTTCGCGCGATGAAGGACTGTCGCACCCATATCCGCGATGTGAAGCCCTATCGCACCGGCGCTGCTGGGCTGACAGCCGATGATCTCCTGGCGCTTCTCGATGCGGCAGAAGGGAAAGAACCTGGCGATGCAGCCGAAGCCAGAGCCTTCTTCGAGGAGCACTGCCAGCCCTTCTTCATTCGCCGCGATGGCGGCGCGACCGGTTTCGTGACCGCCTTCTTTGAGCCGGAAATCGAAGTGTCGGCCGAGCCAAGCGAAACCTACCGCTATCCTTTTTATCGTCGGCCGGATGATCTGATCGATCTCGACGACAGCAATCGGCCGGAGGATATCGATCCTTCCTACATGTTCGGCAGGCGTCAGGCTGGTTCGATTTCCACCTATCCTGATCGTGGCGAAATCGATCGCGGCTATCTCGATGGCAAAGAGCTGGAGATCGCCTGGGCGAAATCCAAGGTCGACGTCTTCTTCGTACATGTGCAGGGAGCGGCGCGTCTGCGCTATCCAGATGGGCGTCTCGGCCGTATCACCTATGCTGCCAAGGCCGGTCATCCCTTCTCGGCCGTCGGGCGCCTGCTCATAGACCGCGGCCTGCTGGACCGCGCGACGATCTCCATGCAGACGATCCGTGACTGGCTCTACGCCCACCCGGATCAGGTCGATGAAATTCTCTCGCACAATCGATCCTATATCTTCTTCCGCGAGGCCGAAGTCAGCGATCCCGCTCTCGGACCGATCGCGGCAGCCAAGGTGCCGCTGCTGGCGGGCCGTTCCCTTGCGGTCGATCGGCTGATCCATACCTTCGGTTTTCCCTTCTTCATCCGTTCGGAAAGCCTGACGCATCTCGATGCCGGCAAGCCTTTCGCGCGGCTGATGCTGGCGCTCGATACGGGCTCGGCGATCGTCGGGCCGGCACGTGGCGATATCTTTACCGGCTCCGGCTACGATGCAGGCGAGCTCGCCGGTACCGTGCGCAACGACGCCGATTTTTATATACTCATTCCGAAGGCGGCGGCGCAGAGGTTCGGCTGATGGCCCCGGAACGGAAGGACAAGGAACGAAAGCTCAGCGCGGAGGACCGTATCCTTTGGGGTAAGGTCGCCAAGAGCACGCGTCCCATGCCGGGCCGCATGGCCGACATCGAGGCTTTCGAGGCGGCCTTGCAAGCCGAAGCCGAAAGCGAGGAAACTGCCCGCGCCGCAAAGGCAAAGCCGGCGCCTGTATCTACAGAAGCGCCGGAAGTTTCAACGCCCATAAAGCAGCCCGGCGGCCGCCATCATCCGCTCGAGCGTCCCGTCAAGCGCAAGATCGCGAGGGGTCATCTGGCGCTCGAAGCCCGGATCGACCTTCACGGCCTGATCCAGAGCGAGGCCCACGGTATGCTCCTGGATTTCCTGCTGCGTGCCCATAGCCGCGGTCTGCGCCATGTGCTCGTCATTACCGGCAAGGGCAGCTCGATGGGCAGCGAGGGGGCGCTGAAGCGGGCCGTGCCGCTCTGGTTCTCCAAGCCGGAATTCCGTTTTCTGATTTCCTCCTATGAGACTGCGGCGCAGCATCACGGCGGTGAGGGCGCTCTCTATATCCGCCTGTCGCGCCTGAAGGGGGAGAGGCTTTGACCCCGTTCGGCGAAGCGGTGCGAAAGTTGAGGTTGCGCAAGGGCGTCTCGCAAAAGCAGATGGCCGCCGCGCTCAATGTGACTCCGGCTTATTTATCCGCCTTAGAACACGGAAAGCGTGGCCTTCCGACTTTCGATCTCTTGCAGCGCATCGCCGGCTATTTCAACATCATCTGGGACGAAGCCGAGGAATTGTTCCTGCTGGCGCGGTTTTCCGACCCGCGCGTCGTCGTTGATACCTCCGGGCTTTCGCCTGAATATACGGCCTTCGTCAACCACTTGGCCGGCAAGATCCGCAGCCTTGACGCGGCGACGATCCGTGAACTGTCAAAGGTTCTGGAAAATGCCGGAAAAACCGGCTGAAAAGCGCCTTAATCCCCTGTTTTATACCTGATTTCGGGGCCTTCCGTTTGGAACTTCAGGGTGAAACATCCTATATTCAGGCTAGGAAAAACCGCTGATTCGTTAGGAATTGGCGAGATTCTCTAAACACTGGAAAGACTTCAATAAAATGACCGATATAACCGATAACGGCGGCAATGCCGAATATGGCGCAGATAGCATCAAGGTTCTCAAGGGCCTCGATGCCGTGCGCAAGCGTCCGGGCATGTATATCGGCGACACGGATGACGGCTCTGGCCTGCATCACATGGTCTATGAAGTCGTCGACAACGCTATCGACGAAGCCCTGGCCGGCCACGCCGATGTCGTAACCGTAACCCTTAATCCCGATGGCTCCGTCACGGTCACCGATAACGGCCGCGGCATCCCGACGGATATTCACAGCGGCGAAGGTGTTTCGGCAGCCGAGGTTATCATGACCCAGCTTCACGCCGGCGGTAAGTTCGACCAGAATTCCTATAAGGTTTCCGGTGGCCTGCATGGCGTCGGCGTTTCGGTCGTCAACGCCCTGTCCGTCTGGCTGAAGCTGAAGATCCGCCGCCAGGGCCGCATCCATGAAATGAGCTTTACCCATGGTGTCGCCGACGCGCCTTTGAAGGAAACCGGCGATGCCGGCAATGCGACTGGCACCGAAGTCAGCTTCATGCCGAGTTCCGAAACTTTCACGATGATCGAGTTTGACTATGGCACGCTGGAGCATCGTCTGCGCGAACTCGCCTTCCTGAATTCCGGTGTTCGCATTCTCCTGACGGACAAGCGTCATTCCGACGTCAAGCAGGAAGAATTGCTCTATGACGGCGGTCTGGAAGCCTTCGTCTCCTATCTCGATCGCGCCAAGAAGCCGCTGGTTCAAAAGCCGGTGTCGATCCGCAGCGAGAAGGACGGTATCACTGTCGAAGTGGCGATGTGGTGGAACGACAGCTACCATGAAAACGTGCTCTGCTTCACCAACAACATCCCGCAGCGCGACGGCGGCACGCACATGGCTGGCTTCCGCGCCGCCCTGACACGTCAGATCACCTCTTATGCGGACAGCTCTGGCATCACCAAGAAGGAAAAGGTGACGCTGACCGGCGATGACTGCCGCGAAGGCCTGACGGCCGTGCTGTCGGTCAAGGTTCCCGATCCGAAGTTCTCGTCGCAGACCAAGGACAAGCTGGTTTCCTCCGAAGTTCGCCCGGTCGTCGAAAGCCTGGTCAACGAAGCCCTCAGCACCTGGCTCGAAGAGCATCCGTCCGAAGCCAAAGTTCTGGTCGGCAAGGTCGTCGAAGCCGCGGCCGCCCGCGAAGCCGCCCGCAAGGCGCGCGAACTGACCCGCCGCAAGGGCGCGCTGGATATCGCCTCGCTCCCCGGCAAGCTTGCTGACTGCTCGGAGCGCGATCCGGCCAAGTCCGAAGTCTTCCTCGTCGAGGGTGACTCGGCAGGTGGTTCGGCCAAGCAGGGCCGTTCGCGCGAAAACCAGGCCATCCTGCCGCTGCGCGGCAAGATCCTGAACGTCGAGCGCGCCCGCTTCGACAAGATGCTGTCGAGCCAGGAAATCGGCACGCTGATCACCGCACTTGGCACCGGTATCGGCAAGGACGAATTCAACGCCGAGAAGCTGCGTTACCACAAGATCATCATCATGACGGACGCAGACGTCGACGGCGCGCATATCCGCACCCTGCTTCTGACCTTCTTCTTCCGCCAGATGCCCGATCTCATCGAGCGCGGTCACCTCTATATCGCCCAGCCGCCGCTTTATAAGGTGACGCGCGGCAAGTCGGTGCAGTACGTCAAGGACGAGAAGGCGCTGGAAGAATATCTGATCGGCCAGGGTACCGACGATGCAAGCCTGCGTCTCGGCAATGGCGAAGTCCGCACCGGTCAGGATCTGCGTGAGGCGATCTACGATGCGCTGCGGCTGCGCACGCTGATCGACAATCTGCACTCCCGCTACAATCGCTCGGCTGTCGAGCAGGCGGCGATCGCCGGCGCTCTCAATGCCGAAATGGTCAGCGATCCCGCCCGCGCGGAAGTACTCGCCAATGACGTTGCCAAGCGGCTTGATGTCATTGCCGAGGAAACGGAGCGCGGCTGGACCGGTGCCGTAACCGGCGAGGGCAGTCTTCGCTTCGAGCGCACTGTGCGCGGCGTCAAGGAAGTGGTCTTCCTCGACATGGCGCTGATCGGTTCGCAGGATGCTCGTCTCATCGACCAGCTTGGCACGCGGCTGAAGGAGGTCTACCAGACTCCGCCGAAGCTCACCCGCCGGGACGGAGAGACGGAGATTTCGGGTCCGCGCATGCTGCTTGATACGATCTTTGCCGGCGGTCGCAAGGGCTTGACGCTGCAGCGCTATAAAGGCCTCGGCGAGATGAATGCCGAACAGCTCTGGGAAACGACGCTCGATCCGAATGTCCGCACGCTGTTACAGGTGAAGGTCACTGACGCGACCGATGCCGATGGGCTGTTTGCCCGGCTCATGGGCGATGAGGTCGAGCCGCGCCGCGAGTTCATTCAGGACAACGCGTTGAACGTCGCCAATCTCGACATCTGATCGCCTGCTTCAGACACAAAAAAGCCCGCCGCGAACATTCTGGCGGGCTTTTTCTTTTCTATCAATTACTTGGCGATGAAGGTGCCGTTGAAGGCAAGCCCGGAAAGCGGATTGCGCTGGCTCGGCACCTCGCGCTCGCGCAACTTTTCCGGCAGCTGGTTCTTGTCGCCGATCTTGCCGATCGCGACAGCCGCCTCGACGCGGAAGCCTTCGGGAATACCGAGAACCTCATAAGATTTTTCGACATGGAAGCCGGTCATCCCATGCGCTTCATAGCCGGCTAGATGTGCCTGGATTGCCAGAAAGCCCCAGGCCGTACCCGCGTCGAAGGAGTGGCTGTAGCTGGGCTTCTGTTCGGCCGAGCCGAGCTCGCCACTGTGGGTACGGGAAATGACGAAAAGCAGCGCGGCGGCGGATTTCACCCAGCCCTGATTGAACTCCACGAGGACGCTCAGGAACCGGTCCCAATGCTCCGAGCCACGCAGAGTGTAGAGGAAGCGCCAGGGCTGCAGGTTCGAGGCGGAAGGCGCCCAATGCGCCGCTTCCAGAATGGTCAGCAGATCCTGTTCCGGCATGGTCTCGTTGGAAAAGGCACGCGGCGACCAGCGGTCGAGAAAGAGCTTGTCGATCGGATATTGGGATTCGCGGCTGTTGCTTGATGTCATGAGGGCTTCTTCCTTAGAGAGCATCTGCCGCGGGCGGTCGAAACTGGCCGTTGGCTGGTTACAAATAGAGGATGAGAACTTAAACTCGAGCCGCCCAGCTCACGTCGAGCTCCTCGCGGAAGGCGAAGCGCTTGAGGTGGTCGGCAACGACGTTCTGCATGCGCTCGAGGTCTTCGAGCTTCCCGACCGTCAGCGTCATGACGAGGTTGCCGGGTTCGGCTGCCAGGTCGAGGACGTTTTCCGGGCTGAACGGCACTTTGCCCGCAGCCGCATCGAATTCCACGCTGAAGCGATGGCTCCAGTGCTTGCAGAGCTGCTGGAGATAGCGGCTGGCATGCTCGGTTTTGACGTTGGAAACGGATGTCGCCATGGGATTTCTCCAATAAACCTGATCGCAAAACGCACGATTTCATACATAGAGCCATCCGCATTCGCCAGGTAGACAGTCTGTTTCAAGTTTGCGTTATTCCAGTGAAATTCTGTTCCGCTATGCTGAGGGTCGATAGGAACGCGTGCGAGCGGAGACAAAGCCTTGCTGGTAAATGGAAAATGGACTGAGGAGTGGCAGCCGGTCCAGGCCAAGGATGAAAAGGGCGGTTTCGTTCGCCAGGTTTCAAGCTTCCGCAACTGGGTGACGCCGGACGGGAAGCCGGTGCCGACGGGCGAGGGCGGTTTCGCGGCGGAAGTCGGCCGCTATCATCTCTACGTCGCGCTGATCTGCCCCTGGGCATCGCGCACCCTGATCGGCCGGAAGCTGAAGGGCCTGGAGGATGTCATTTCCGTTTCCGTTGTCGAACCCATGCTCTCCAAGCAGGGCTGGCAGTTTGGCGAGTATCCGGGCGCCACGAACGATCCGATAAACGGCGCCGTCTACATGCACGAGATCTATACGAAGGCCGATCCGGCCTTCACTGGCCGCGCCACGGTTCCGGTCCTTTGGGACAAGCGCACCGGCACGATCGTCAACAACGAGTCATCCGATATCCTGCGCATGCTGAATGGCGGCTTCGGTGATCTCGCCCGCAATGACATCGATCTTTATCCGGCCGGCAAGCGGGAAGAGATCGAAGCTTTCAATGCCCGGATCTACCCGGCCCTCAACAATGGCGTCTATCGCACCGGCTTCGCCACGACGCAGATTGCCTATGAAGAGGCCTTCAGCGAGGTGTTCGACTGCCTCGATCAGATCGAGACCGAGCTGGAGGGCAGAGACTTCCTTTTCGCCGATCATCCCACAGAAAGCGACATCAGGCTGTTCGTCACCCTTGTCCGTTTCGATGTCGCCTATCACGGCCTCTTCAAATGCAATCTGCGTCGGCTGTCCGACTATGCCAATCTCCAGTCCTTCTGCCGCCGAATGCTCGATTGGCCCGGTGTTGCCGAAACCGTGAACTTCGATCATATCAAGCGCGGTTACTACTCGATCGCATCTCTCAATCCGAGCGGGATCGTGCCACTCGGGCCGGCGTTGGACGAGCTGTTCTGATACTCGACCGCCTTCGAAAAGCGGTCTAAGGTCCGCCCCGTTCGATGGATCAGGGAGGACCGTCATGAATTGGGAAGAGTTCCGGCAGTGGTCGGAGAAGGCGGCGCATTGGGGCGCGGATTATCGCGCGTCGCTTCGTGACAGGCCGGTCCGGGCGAAGATGGCGCCGGGTGAGATCGCCGCACACATCGCCGATTCCCCGCCGGTAACAGGCGAAGCAATGGAGGATATCTTCAAGGATTTTGAGGATATCCTTGTTCCCGGCATGACGCACTGGCAACATCCGCGCTTCTTTGCTTATTTCCCCGCCAATGCCGCTCCGGTCTCGGTCGTGGCCGAATATCTGGTCAGCGCCATCGCTGCGCAATGCATGCTCTGGCAGACTTCGCCCTCCGCCACCGAGCTTGAAACGAAGGTCGTCGACTGGCTGCGCCAGGCACTCGGCCTGCCGGAAACCTTCACCGGCGTCATTCAGGATTCCGCGTCGACCGCGACTCTCGCCGCCGTTCTTGTCATGCGCGAGAGAGCGCTGAACTGGCAGGGCAACAGGAGCGGGCTCGCCGGCAACAAGGCGGTGCGCATCTACTCCACCGATCAGGTTCACACGTCGATCGACCGCGCCATCTGGATTGCCGGCGTCGGCGAAGAAAATCTGGTGCGCATACCCTCTGGCGGTCCCAACAAAGCCATGGATCCGAAGGCTCTAGCCGCGGCGATCGAGCGCGATCTTGCTGCCGGGCTGCTGCCGGCCGGCGTCATTGCCTGCGTCGGCGGTACCAGCGTCGGCGCCTGCGACGATATCGCCGCCGTCGTCGAAGTGGCGCATGCGCACGGGCTCTATGTGCATGTCGATGCCGCTTGGGCGGGTTCGGCAATGATTTGCCCCGAATTCCGCACCCTGTGGCACGGCGTCGAGCAGGCCGATTCCATTGTCTTCAACCCCCATAAGTGGCTTGGCGCGCAATTCGATTGTTCCGTCCAGTTCGTGCGCGAGCCGGAGACGCTGGTCCGCACGCTGGCGATACAGCCGGAATATCTGCGCACCCACGGCCATGACGGCATCATCAACTATTCGGAATGGTCGGTGCCGCTCGGCCGTCGCTTCCGCGCGCTGAAACTCTGGTTCCTGCTGCGCTATCACGGCCTGGAAGGTTTGCGCACGATGATCCGCAACCATGTTTCCTGGTCACAGAATCTGGCCAGGCGTCTTGCGGCGGAGCCGGATTTTGAAATCGTCACCGAGCCGTTCCTGTCGCTGTTTTCCTTCGATCACAAGGCGCCCGAGGGCGTCAATCAGGAAAGCCACACGCAGCGCCTGCTGAACGCGATCAACAATGACGGGCGCATCTACCTGACGCAGACCCGCGTTTCCGGTCGGCTGGTCATTCGCTTTCAGGCCGGCCAGTTCGAGGCGACAGCTGATGATATCGACACGGCTTTCGACGTCATCGTCGAAATCGCAAGATCATTATCCCCGGGT
The DNA here is from genome assembly GCF_057784375.1 of Martinezella sp. CNPSo 3964. Lineage (NCBI taxonomy): Bacteria > Pseudomonadati > Pseudomonadota > Alphaproteobacteria > Hyphomicrobiales > Rhizobiaceae > Martinezella > Martinezella sp. CNPSo 3964. The sequence continues at coordinate 55,710 of NZ_JBXSOW010000003.1, read as the reverse complement.
TAGAAAAGCTGTTTTTCCAGCGCGAAGGGCTGAGCCATGCTAGGCTCTGCAAAATCGATTGGTGACACTGGTGAATAACTCGTTCATATATGGTGTCAGCAATTTTGTCTTAAAAGCAATCTCGTCTTTGAAAATGCAGGGAAGGAAAATCCATGAAACTGTTGCGTGTTGGCGAAGTCGGCAAGGAAAAGCCGGCGCTTCTGGATAGCGACGGCAAGATCCGCGATCTCTCCGCCCACGTTGCCGATATCGGCGGCGGAGCCATTTCGCCCGCGGGCCTGGCAAAGATCGCAGCCCTCGATCCGAAGAGCCTGCCCGAGCTGGCGGAAGGCCGCCTCGGCGCTTGCGTTGCCGGCACCGGCAAGTTCATCTGCATCGGCCTGAATTTCTCCGACCACGCCGCCGAAACCGGCGCCACCGTGCCGCCGGAGCCGATCATCTTCATGAAGGCAAGCTCGGCCATCGTTGGCCCGAACGACAATGTGCTGATCCCGCGCGGCTCTGAAAAGACCGATTGGGAAGTCGAACTCGGCGTCGTCATCGGCAAGACGGCGAAATATGTCAGCGAAGCCGACGCTCTCGACTATGTGGCGGGTTACTGCGTCTCCCACGATGTCTCCGAACGCGCCTTCCAGACCGAACGTTCGGGACAGTGGACCAAGGGCAAGTCCTGCGACACCTTCGGCCCGATCGGCCCCTGGCTCGTCACCAAGGACGAGATCGCCGATCCGCAGAACCTCGGCATGTGGCTCAAGGTCAACGGCAAGATGATGCAGAACGGCTCGACCAAGACCATGGTCTATGGCGTCGCTTATCTCGTCTCCTATCTCAGCCAGTTCATGTCGCTGCATCCGGGTGACGTTATCTCCACCGGCACGCCTCCGGGTGTCGGCATGGGCATGAAGCCGCCGCAGTACCTGAAGCCGGGCGATGTCGTCGAGCTCGGCATGGAAGGCCTGGGCACCCAGAAGCAGACCTTCTTGGCTGACGCGTAAGGCGTGCGAAGCTCAGGAACTTTAACTTTTTGAGATCATTGTTGATGCCGGAGAAGCGATTCTCCGACGTTTTTTATAGGAAGAATCGGCAGTCGTTATGTTGCTCTGCAACAAAAGCTGCTAGGCTGAATAGTAAGACTTAAAGGATGAAGCGCACAGAGGAGCCGCGATCATCCCGCTGCATGGCGCGACTGGAGAAGTGCTGCAGCGAAGGCAAGCGACACGCAAGGCGCGTGCGTTTCAATGATTTAGGTGATCTGCGTGGTCTCATGCCCGCATCACAAGAGGTAAAGCCCCCATGTTTTATCAGTTTTACGAACTTAATCATGCCGCTCTCGCCCCCTTTCGCGCTGCGGCAGACATGATGCGCCTGGCCTATGCCAATCCGCTTAATCCCCTCTCGCATACCGTGTTTGGCCGTACCTTGACGGCAAGCCTCGAAGTTTTCGAGCGCACGACCAGACGCTATGGCAAGCCGGAATTCGGCCTTCATCAGACGCAGATCGAGGGCAAGACGGTCTCGGTGCATGAAAAGATCGTCTGGAAGAAGCCCTTCTGCAATCTCATCCATTTCGAGCGCAGCCTGCCCGCCGGCCATAGCGCCGATCCGCGTATCCTCATCGTCGCGCCGATGTCGGGCCACTATGCGACGCTGCTGCGCGGCACGGTGGAAGCGCTGCTGCCGGGCGCCGACGTCTACATCACCGACTGGATCGATGCCCGCATGGTGCCGATGACCGAGGGTACCTTCGATCTGGAAGATTATATCGATTACGTCATCGAGATGTTGCATCATCTCGGCCCGGATACGCATGTTGTTGCCGTCTGTCAGCCCTCGGTGCCGGTTCTGGCCGCAGCTGCCGTGATGGAAGCGGCGGGGGATCGCCTGGCGCCCTCGTCGATGACGCTGATGGGCGGCCCGATCGACACCCGCATCAATCCGACGGCAGTCAACCAGCTTGCCAAGGACAAGCCGCTGGAATGGTTTGCCGACAATGTCGTCATGAACGTGCCTTGGCCGCAGCCGGGCTTCATGCGTCCGGTCTATCCCGGCTTCCTGCAGCTTTCCGGCTTCATGTCGATGAACCTCGATCGCCACATGATCGCTCACAAGGATTTCTTCGTGCATCTCGTCAAGAATGACGGCGAGCCGGCCGAAAAGCACCGTGATTTCTACGACGAATATCTGGCCGTCATGGATCTGACGGCGGAATTCTATCTGCAGACCGTCGACCAGGTCTTCATCAAGCATGCCTTGCCCAAGGGCGAGCTCATGCATCGCGGTGAGCGCGTTGATCCCTCGGCCATCCGCAACATCGCGCTTTTGACCGTCGAAGGCGAGAACGACGATATCTCCGGTGTCGGCCAGACGCATGCGGCGCAGACCATCTGCACCAATATTCCCGACCATATGCGCATGCACTATCTGCAGCCGGATGTCGGCCATTACGGCGTCTTCAACGGCTCGCGCTTCCGCCGCGAGATCGCCCCGCGCATCCTGGCCTTCACGCGCGAACATGCCCGTACCGGTCGCTCTGTCGTCAAGCGGGTCATCAAGGGCGGCAAGTCCGCCTGAGGCCATTCAAAAGGTCAGAAGCAAGGCATGATGGCGGTCAAAGCCCCCATCGTGCCTGCGCAAGCCAAATTCCCGCCAGCGCAAACTATTAGCTTTTGTTGAATTATTCGCGCAGATTCAAATACTTGTCCGATTCAGTCTGCCGGGACCATTGAAGCCTCACGAAGAGGTTACCATCTCGATTCCAGCGGTACCGCAAAGATCGGGCCGTTTACCGCGCCGCGCGCCCTTGGAACGCGCTGAGATGCAGGTAGAGCTTTAAAAACCGCGCAGAAGCCTTTCCATTGATCGCTATCGGTCGATGGGCCGATGCGCCGTGCGAGGATACCTGACAATGAACCAATCTGCATTGCTTCGCCCGGATTGGACTCCGGCTACTATTGCCCTCATGGTGCTTGGCTTCGTGGTCTTCTGGCCGCTGGGCTTTGCCATGCTCGCCTATATTCTCTTCGGAGAACGTCTGCGGGATTTCAAACGGGATGTAAACGAAAGGACCGACGGCATGTTTGCTGGCTGCGGACGCCATCGCAATCGTCATCGCCATTCCTATTCCTCCACCGGCAACGTCGCCTTCGACGACTGGCGCCGGGCAGAGCTTGAGCGCCTCGAGCAGGAACGCCGCAAGCTGGACGAAATGCGCGCCGAGTTCGACGCCTATGCCCGCGAGCTTCGCCGTGCCAAGGATCAGGAAGAGTTCGACCGCTTCATGCGCGAGCGCAACAGCGTCAAGCGCAATGACAATGGCGGCTCGCCGACCGAATTCCAGACTCCGTGATGGGCTGTGAGAACAACCGCATCACATAGTCAAAACCGGCATCGGATGATGCCGGTTTTCCTTTGCCAGAATCAGCAAAGCAAGTCGCGCAAAAGTGCGCAGCGGTTTTGCGATAACGACATGCGAAAATCGAGGACCAAAGCGCAAGGAGCAAATCTGAAAGATTGCGACGCGCTTTGGCGAATCATATAAAACTGCCTTCATGTTTCCGCTGCTCTCCAGATCCCGCAAACCGCAGGCCAAGTTGGCCGCGCCGGAAACGCGCACCCTCGATGTCGCCGGCCGGCTGATGCCGCTGACGATCCGCCAGCACGAGCGCGCGACCCGTATTACGCTCAGGATCGAGCCCGGCGGACGATCGCTGAAGATGACCATTCCGCGCGGCCTTGCCGCCCGCGAGGTCAATGCCTTTCTCGACCGGCACCAGGGCTGGCTTCTGACCAAGCTCGCGAAATTCACGGCCGACAACAGCCTGCGCGGTGGCAGCGAAATCCTCCTGCGTGGCGTGCGCCATCGCATCGAGCATACCGGCACCCTGCGCGGTCTTACCGAAGCGATTGTGATCGAAGGCCTGCCGGTGCTACGCGTGAGCGGTATGCCGGAGCATGCCGGTCGCCGCATCGCGACCTTCCTCAAGAAGGAGGCCCGCGCCGATCTGGAAAAACTCGTGGCGGTGCATGCCAAGTCCATCCGCGCCACTGTGACTTCCATCACCATGAAGGATACCCGCAGCCGCTGGGGCTCCTGCTCCTCGCAGGGGAACTTGAGTTTTTCCTGGCGCATCGTCATGGCGCCGCCACTGGTCATCGACTACCTCGCCGCCCACGAAGTCGCGCATTTGCGCGAAATGAACCACGGCCCGCGCTTCTGGGCGCTCTGTCGCAAGCTCTGCCCCGACATGGACGAGGCCAAGGCCTGGCTGAAGCGCCACGGCAGCCAGCTGCATGCGATCGACTTCGATTGAACAGGCTGTTTGGATCGACGACGGTATTTGAAAGTCGTTTCGGATATTCCGCCGTTCGGTAACCGACCGCAGCTTTCCGCCAAGTGTGGCTACTATCTAACGGGCAGTCATTCCGGTGCGACGATGCGGATCGGACGTGTTCCGATGGGAGCACCGGTCGCGCGGTCGATTGTGACGGCATCGATCTCGGTTCCAGTTTCGGCATCAAAGAAACGGGTTACACCGTCCGCGTTGCGGTGCTTTCGCCCCCACGCACCGATCGCGAACAACACGGGCAGGAAGTCCCGGCCAGCTTCCGTCAGCACGTATTCATCGCGCGGAGGCCGCTCCGAGTAGCGTCGCTTCTCCAGCAAGCCATCTTCCGTAAGCGCAGCCAGCCGCGCCGTCAGCATCGTCGGCGCGATGCCAAGACTCTTGCGAAAATCGTCGAAGCGAGTGAGCCCCGCGTGGGCGTCCCGCATGATCAGCATGCTCCACGCATCGCCCACCAATGCGAGGCTACGGGCGATCAGGCACGGCTGGTTTGAAAGATTCTTCATGTCGATATCTTTTTGATAGTGACTTACTATTGATTTGATAGTAACAGAATGCTCATCGATGTTCCATGCCAAAGTGAAAGCTGAAACCGATGAGCAAGACAGAACGCGGCGTCGCCTTGGTCACGGGCGCCTCTTCCGGTATTGGGCTGGCGACTGCGCAGGCGTTGCGGCGCGATGGATATAGGGTGTTTGGAACCAGCCGGAAGCCGATGGTTGCCGCACCGGACGGCGTGACGATGCTAGTCTGCGACGTCACCGACGAAAAATCCGTGCAGACGGCAGTCGATGACATACTGGTCCAGGCTGGACGGATCGATCTGCTCGTCAACAATGCAGGGATTGGATTGCTTGGCGGCGCGGAGGAGTCCTCCCCATTGCAGGCAAAGGCTCTCTTCGATGTGAATGTCTTTGGAGTCCTGCGCATGACGAATGCAATCCTGCCTGTGATGAGACGGCAGCGGAAGGGCAGAATTATCAATATGAGCTCCATTCTCGGGCTGATTCCCGCTCCCTTCAATGCCCTCTACGCATCGACCAAGCATGCGATTGAAGGCTATTCCGAATCCCTTGACCACGAAGTCCGCACGCAGGGCATCCGCGTCGTTCTCATTGAACCGGGTGTCACCCGTACGTCCTTCGAAGAGAATATCACGCGGCCGGATCGACCGCTCCCGCCGTACGACGCAGCGCGCGCCGATGCCGAGAAGCTGATGCGTGAGATTGTCGAGACGGGGGACGCGCCGGAGGTGGTGGCCGACATAGTGGTCAAAGCCGCCAACGCTGTTTCGCCCAAGAGGCGCTATACTGCAGGCAAGGCGGCAAGACAGGTTCGCTTCCTGCGCCGGTTCCTGCCGGAGTCATTCGTCGACAAGAGCCTCCGCAAATTCAGCAGGCTTCCCGCTTGACCTCCGCCACTGCAACTTCAAAGGAAGAAAGTCACGACTCATGAAGGCATTCCTGATCGATCGCTATGCAAAAGGCGGTACTCTACAACTTGGCGAAGTACCCGAGCCGGAATTGCGTGAACATGATGTCCTGGTCCAGATTCATGCCACAAGCGTGAATCCGCTGGACGCCAAGATCAGAGACGGTGAGTTCAAGCTTATCCTGCCATATCGCCTCCCGCTCATTCTCGGCAACGATGTAGCCGGCGTCGTGGTCCGGGTCGGGTCCAAGGTTCGTCGCTTCAAGCCAGGTGACGAAGTCTATGCACGTCCGGCGCAGGATCGTATCGGAACCTTCGCGGAGTTCATTGCAATGAACGAGGCCGACGTGGCGATGAAGCCTAAGAATCTGACGATGGAAGAGGCGGCGTCACTGCCGCTGGTCGCGTTGACTGCCTGGCAGGCGCTTGTCGAACGAGCGAAATTGAAGAAGGGACAGAAGGTTCTTATCCACGCCGGCTCCGGCGGTGTCGGTGCAATTGCCATCCAGCTCGCCAAGCATATGGGGGCATACGTGGCGACGACGACGAGCACAGCCAATATCAATCTCGTCAGAAGTCTCGGAGCCGATGTCGTCGTAGACTACAAGAAGGACGACTTCGAAAACACCCTAAAGGGATATGATGTCGTGCTGAACAGTCTAGGCAAGGAAACGCTGGAGAAATCGCTTCGCGTCCTGAAGCCGGGTGGGAAGCTCATCTCGATCTCCGGTCCGCCGGATACTGCATTTGCCAGGCAGAACGGTTCGGGATGGTTGTTTCAGCAGCTCATGGCCCTGCTGAGCTCCGGTATCCGGAGAAAGTCAAAACGCCACGGCGTCAGCTATTCGTTCCTCTTCATGACCGCGAACGGCGGACAACTCGGCGAGATCACCTCGTTGATAGAGGCAGGAGCCATAAGAGCGGTCGTTGATCGGGTCTTCCCGTTCCAGAACACGAATGAGGCGCTGGCTTATGTCGAGACCGGCCGCGCCAAGGGCAAGGTCGTGATTGCCGTGAAGTAAAGAGCGAACCGTTGTTTCAAAGGGTCGTTGAGTGGGTCACAGGCCTAAAAAGCGCGCTCGATCGTCGCCTTTAGGCTCGACTCTTTCGAAATTTCGTGTCACTCCGCTGCCATGAACCCCGATGTCAAAATTTGTGGTCTGAAGACGCCGGAAGCGGTGGATCGTGCTCTTGAGCGCGGCGCCACCCATATCGGCTTTATCTTCTTTGAAAAGAGCCCGCGCTATATCGAGCCGGATCTCGCCGGCGAGCTGGCCGAGCGCGCCCGCGGCAAGGCGAAGATCGTTGCCGTCACGGTCAATCCCACCAATGACGATCTCGATGAGATCATGTCGCTGGTGAAGCCGGATATGCTGCAGCTCCATGGCAACGAAAGCCCGGAGCGTGTGCTCACCATCAAAGCGGTCTATAATGTCCCCGTCATGAAGGCCATGTCGGTGCGCGAGGCCGATGACCTGAAGCGGGTGGAATCCTATATCGGCATTGCCGACCGCTTCCTCTTCGATGCCAAGCCGCCCGCCGGTTCTGTGCTGCCGGGCGGAAACGGCGTGTCCTTCGATTGGAGCCTGATGAGCTGGCTCGACGATAGCGTGGATTACATGCTGTCGGGCGGCGTCAACAAGGACAATGTCGCCGAGGCGCTGGCATCCACCAAGGCCAGTGGCATCGATCTTTCCTCCGCGCTTGAAAGTGCGCCCGGTGTGAAGGATCTCGGGAAGATCGACCAGTTTTTCGACGCTTTTGCAGAAGCATGCCTGCCGGAACCGGCAGCAGGGAGTAGAAAGTGAACCAGACGCCTAAACCCAATTCCTTCCGCTCCGGCCCCGATGAGGATGGCCGTTTCGGCATTTACGGCGGTCGTTTCGTTGCCGAAACGCTCATGCCGCTGATCCTGGACCTGCAGGAGGAATGGGCGAAGGCGAAGGACGATCCGGCCTTCCAGGCGGAGCTGAAGTCTCTCGGCACGCACTATATTGGCCGCCCGAGCCCGCTTTATTTCGCCGAGCGCCTCACGGCCGAGCTTGGCGGCGCGAAGATCTATTTCAAGCGCGAAGAGCTGAACCACACCGGCTCGCACAAGATCAACAATTGCATTGGCCAGATCCTGCTCGCCAAGCGCATGGGCAAGACCCGCATCATCGCTGAAACCGGTGCCGGCCAGCATGGCGTCGCCTCTGCGACCGTCGCCGCCCGCTTCGGCCTTCCCTGCGTCGTCTACATGGGTGCGACCGATGTCGAGCGCCAGGCGCCGAACGTCTTCCGCATGAAGCTGCTGGGCGCAGAGGTCATCCCGGTGACGGCCGGCAGCGGCACGCTGAAGGATGCCATGAACGAAGCGCTGCGCGACTGGGTTACCAATGTCGACGACACCTATTACCTGATCGGCACGGCTGCCGGTCCGCATCCCTATCCGGAAATGGTCCGCGATTTTCAGGCCGTGATCGGCACCGAAGCCCGCGCGCAGATCCTGGAGGCCGAAGGCCGCCTGCCGGATCTCGTGGTTGCGGCCGTCGGCGGCGGCTCGAACGCCATTGGCATCTTCCATCCCTTCCTCGATGACGAGGGCGTCAAGATCGTCGGCGTCGAAGCTGGCGGCAAGGGTCTGCAAGGTGACGAGCATTGCGCCTCCATCACTGCCGGTTCGCCCGGCGTGCTGCATGGCAATCGCACCTACCTGCTGCAGGACGGCGACGGCCAGATCAAGGAAGGTCATTCCATTTCGGCCGGCCTCGACTATCCCGGCATCGGTCCGGAACATTCCTGGCTGAACGATATCGGCCGCGCCGAATATGTTCCGATCATGGACCACGAGGCTCTGGAAGCCTTCCAGACGTTGACGCGCCTCGAAGGCATCATTCCGGCGCTCGAGCCGAGCCATGCGCTCGCCGAGGTGATCAAGCGCGCCCCGAAGATGGGCAAGGACGAGATCATCCTGATGAACCTCTCCGGCCGTGGTGACAAGGACATCTTCACCGTCGGCAAGATTCTGGGAATGTGAGTTAGACGCCATGACCGCACGTATGGACAAACGCTTCGCCGCTCTGAAGGCTGAAGGCCGCCCGGCACTCGTCACCTATTTCATGGGTGGCGATCCCGATTACGAGACCTCGCTCGGCATCATGAAGGCGCTACCGGAAGCCGGCGCCGACGTCATCGAGCTCGGCATGCCCTTTTCCGATCCCATGGCCGACGGCCCGGCGATCCAGCTTGCCGGCCAGCGCGCCCTGAAGGCCGGCCAGACGCTGAAGAAGACGCTGCAGCTCGCGGCCGATTTCCGTAAAGTCGATGCGGATACGCCGATCGTCATGATGGGCTATTACAATCCGATCTACATCTACGGCGTCGAAAAGTTCCTGGACGATGCGATCGCCGCCGGCATCGACGGCCTCATTGTCGTCGACCTGCCGCCGGAAATGGACGACGAGCTTTGCATTCCGGCCATCCGCAAGGGCATCAACTTCATCCGCCTGGCAACGCCGACCACCGACGACAAGCGCCTGCCGACGGTTTTGAAGAACACGACGGGTTTCGTCTATTACGTCTCGATGAACGGCATCACCGGTTCGGCGCTGCCGGATCCATCGCTGGTTTCAGGCGCCGTCAAGCGCATCAAGCAGCATACCGAACTGCCGGTTTGCGTCGGTTTCGGCGTCAAGACGGCCGAGCATGCCAAGCTGATCGGCGCTGCGGCCGATGGCGTTGTCGTCGGCACTGCCATCGTCAACCAGATCGCGACCAGCCTCAGCAAGGATGGCAAGGCGACGCCGGACACCATCCAGGCGGTTGCGACCCTGGTGCGCGGCCTGTCGACAGGCACCCGTTCCGCCCGCCTTGTTGCCGCCGAATAGTTTACCCATATAGGCCAGCAATCAATCCTCTGCGGATTGAGGAAAAGGCCTATGGGCATTTGGTGGCGACTGGGTTATCGATACATTCGTCGATTAGGAGTTTCGAATTGAACTGGATCACGAACTACGTCCGCCCGCGGATCAATTCCATGCTGGGCCGTCGCGAGGTTCCGGAGAATCTCTGGATCAAGTGCCCGGAAACGGGCGAGATGGTCTTCCACAAGGATCTGGAAGGCAACAAGTGGGTCATCCCCGCTTCCGGTTTCCATATGAAGATGCCGGCCAAGGCTCGCCTTGCCGATCTTTTCGACAACGGCGAATATGAAGCCTTGCCGCAGCCGAAGGTCGCGCAGGATCCGTTGAAATTTCGCGATTCGAAGAAATACATCGATCGCCTCAAGGACAGCCGCATCAAGACCGAGCAGGAAGACACGATCCTTTCCGGCATCGGCAAGGTTCGCGGGTTGAAGCTCGTCGCCGTCGTGCATGAGTTCAACTTCATCGGCGGCTCGCTCGGCATGGCCGCCGGCGAAGCCATCGTGAAGGCCTTCGAGCGTGCCATCGCCGAGAAATGTCCGCTGGTCATGTTCCCGGCCTCGGGCGGCGCCCGCATGCAGGAAGGTATCCTGTCGCTGATGCAGCTGCCGCGCACGACCGTTGCCGTCGACATGCTGAAGGAAGCAGGCCAGCCCTACGTCGTGGTTCTGACCAACCCGACCACAGGCGGCGTCACGGCCTCCTATGCCATGCTGGGTGACATTCATCTGGCCGAACCCGGCGCTGAAATCGGCTTTGCCGGCAAACGCGTGATCGAGCAGACGCTGCGCGAAAAGCTTCCCGAGGGCTTCCAGACCTCGGAATATCTGCTGGAGCACGGCATGGTGGACATGGTCGTCAAGCGTCACGACATTCCGGACACCCTGGCGACGCTTCTGAAGATCCTGACCAAGGCGCCGGCAAACGATGTGTCGGCCAAGAGCAAGAATGGCGCTGCACTGCCGGTGGCAGCGAGCGCCTGACATTATAGATTGCCGATGGGCGGAGGTGCGGGATGACGTCTATGGACCAGTCCGCAATGAGCGAGGCAGCACGCGAGATCGAGAAGCTCATGGGGTTGCACCCCAAGGGCTTCGATCTTTCTCTGGAGAGAATAACCCGGCTGCTCGACGTCCTCGGCAATCCTCATCAGAAATTGCCGCCGGTGATCCATGTCGCCGGCACCAATGGCAAGGGCTCCGTCACGGCCTTCTGCCGCGCGCTGCTCGAAGCCGGCGGCTACAGCGTACATGTCCACACCTCGCCGCACCTCGTCAATTGGCATGAGCGCTATCGCATCGGCGTCAAGGGTGGTCGCGGCAAGCTCGTCGACGATGCCGTGTTTGCCGATGTGCTGAGGCGCATCGCCAAGGCCAATGACGGACAGAAGATCACCGTCTTTGAAATTTTGACGGCCGCGACCTTCCTTCTCTTTGCCGAGCATCCGGCCGATATTGCCGTGATCGAGGTCGGCCTTGGTGGTCGCTTCGACGCCACCAACGTCCTTTCCGATCCGGCCGCATCGGTCATCATGCCGATTTCGCTCGATCATCAGCCCTATCTCGGCGATCGCGTCGAACTGATCGCGGCCGAAAAGGCCGGCATCATGAAGCCGGGCCATCCGGTCGTCATCGGCCATCAGGAATATGATGCAGCACTTGACGTGCTGATCTCGACGGCCGAGCGGCTCCGTTGCCCGACCGCCGTCTTTGGTCAGGATTTTTCGGCCCATGAGGAATATGGCAAGCTGGTCTATCAGGACGAGTTTGGTCTTGCCGACCTGCCGCTGCCGCGCCTGCCGGGTCGCCACCAATATGGCAATGCCGCCGCCGCCATCCGTGCGGTCAAGGCCGCCGGTTTCGTCGTCACCGAAACGATGATGGAAAAGGCGATGACCTCGGTCGAATGGCCGGGGCGCCTGCAGCGGCTGACGGAAGGCGAGCTGATGCAGCATGCGCCCGAGCGCGCCGAGATCTGGGTCGATGGCGGTCATAATCCCGGCGCCGGCGAAGTCATCGCCGAGGCCATGGCCAATTTCGAGGAGCGCCAGCCGCGGCCGCTCTTCCTGATCATCGGCATGATCAATACCAAGGACCCTGTGGGATATTTCCAGGCCTTTGCCGGTCTTGCAGAGAAGGTCTATTGCGTGCCGATCCGCGGCAGCGATGCCATGACCGATCCGGTCATTCTGGCGAATGCCGCCTATGATGCCGGCCTCATCGCCGAGCCGATGTCCAGCGTTGCTGAGGCTTTGGATGCGATCAAGGCTCAAGCGGTGCCGAATGTGCCGGCCCCACGCATTCTGATCGGCGGTTCGCTTTATCTCGTCGGCGATGTTCTTGCAGACAACGGCACGCCGCCGCGGTAATTCCGGTAGGGTGGTTACTCATCACCCGCCCTCGTGGTTCGAGACGGCCCTATGGGCCTCCTCACCATGAGGGCTGCTCCCTTATCTGGCTCTCAACTTGCTCCGCCTCATTCTGAGCTTGTCGAAGGATCAGGGCGGCCCATGGGGCAAGCGCAAACACGACACGGTTGCTGGGGTGAGAAGTCTTGAAGGGCGAGGATGACCGTGCTCTCCAACCAACAAAAAAGCCCCGCCGAAGCGGGGCTTTTTTGTTTCATGCGATCGATACCGATCAGGCTGCGCTGGAGATCCAGTTCTGCAGGGCCGTCTTGGGGGCGGCACCGACCTTGATGTCAGCGACTTCGCCGGCCTTGAACATGGCAAGCGTCGGGATCGAGCGAACGCCGAACTGGGCGGCCAGTTCCGGGTTTTCGTCGATATTGAGCTTGGCGACCTTGACCTTGCCTTCGAACTGCACGGCGAGCTCTTCCAGAGCCGGGGCGATCATCTTGCACGGACCGCACCATTCGGCCCAGAAATCAACGACGACAGGCTCTGCAGACTGCAGCACTTCGGTGGCGAAGTTGGAGGTATCGACTTTAACGGTAGCCATAGGCTGCTCCTTACCAGAATTTGCGGGTTGCTAGATATGTGATGGTGCGGTGCCCAAATTTCAATATTTGGTATTTCACTTTGTCTTGAGCTCCGCAAGCGCCAATGCGAGTGCCTGGTCGGACAGCGTATGGATCGAGGCATTTTCGGTATAGACCAGCATGCAGTCGACGCGTTTTCCCGGATAGAGCGGCGAAAGGATCTCACGGTAGATCGCCAGCTGGGCGCGGTGGGCGAAGGGAATGGTGCGTTCCTCGCCAGGCGGCACGCGATTCGTCTTGTAGTCGAGAATGACGACACGGTCGTCCAGCACAGCCAGCCGATCGATACGGCCGGAGACGGCGTAGGACTGGTTGCCGAGCTTCAGCGTGCCCATGATCGAGACTTCCGCCTGTGCACGGGTGCTGAACGTGCCCTGCAGATCCGGATGCGACAGTAGCGCCATGACGGAATTGATCAGTGCATCCCGTTCGGCCTGCGGCCAGAAGCGCGCGGCGCGCTCGGCATAGCGTCGGGCGGCATCGGCCCGCTCCTCCGGTGCGATCTCGGGCAAGGTCTGCAGCATCCGGTGGATGAAGCGGCCCTTTTGCAGGGCGCGATCGGACTTGGCTTTCTCGCCGAAAAGCGCTGAAGTCACCAGCAGATCGTCGGCTTCCTCGTTGATGACGGTGCCGACGCCGGATGGGCTGAGCGGCCGCGGCAAGCTTTTTTGCGGCGGCAGCGGCCGATGGAGACTGTCAGGCAGACCAACGCGCTCGGAACGCTTTTCATGCTCCCTAGCGGTCTCGAATTCGAGCTGAACCTGGGCAACCCGCCAGCTCAACCCCTCCCAGTCGCCGTCGGGTCCGGAGAAAGTCTTCTGCGTGCAATGCACCTCGTCCCCGCGCAGGGCGGCGGAAATCATGGCGTGCCAGGTATCGGCATTTTCGCGGATGCCGCGATAGCCGCAGATGATCAGCCGGTCGGCGGCGCGCGTCATCCCTACGTAGAGCAGGCGGCGATATTCCTCCTCCGCCAGCGACTGCAGCCGCGCGGTATCGGCTTGCGTCAGCGAATTGGCAAGGGCCGAGACCGGAACCCAGACCGGCAGCGGGATCTCATCTCCTCTGGTTTCGATCAGCCGCATCTTCGGCAGATGCGTGTGGGTGAAAGCCTTGCCGCCGCCATCGACGAGGAAGACGATCGGTGCCTCCAGCCCCTTCGAGGCATGCACTGTCATGATCCGCACTTCGTTGCGGCCCTTGTCCTGCTCGCGCTTGACCGTCGGTGCTTCCAGCTCAAGTGTCGAGATGAAGGATTGCAGGCCGGGCAGGCCGCTCGTCTCGTGATCGAGCGTGAAGGTCAGGAATTCGTCGAGGATATCGCTGACCTCGGTGCCGAGCCGCGCCAGAAACTGCCGTCTGCCGCCGAAGCTGCCGAGCACGCGCGCATAGAAATCGTGGACCGGAAGGCTCTTCGACATAGCAAGGAAGGTTCTCAGGCGTTCGACCATCTGGCTGAAGCGCTCATGGCCATCCTTTGCAAAGGTCTGCAGTTGCCCCCAGACACTTTCCTCGTCGTCGCGATAGGCCGCAACGGCAAAGACATCCTCTTCGCTGAGGTCGAACAAGGGGCTCTTCAGCAGGGCACAAAGCGAAAGATCGTCCTCCGGCAGCAGCAGGAAGCGGCCGAGCGCCAGAAGATCCTGAATGGCGATATGGCTGGTCAGCACGAGACGGTCGGCGCCAGCGACGGGAATGTTGCCGCGTCGCTTCAGGGCGCGGGTCAGCGCGTTGACGAAGCTGTCGCGCTTGCGCACCAGCACGAGAATGTCGCCGGCCTCGATGAAACGGGCCTTGCCCTTCTCGATGATTTTTTCCCGGCCAACGAGATTGCCGATCATGTGCGCCATCCGCCGTGCCAGAATGGCGGCGGGCGCACTTTCCGGCGTCGAATCGAAGGGTGCCGTCCAGTCCTCCTCCTTGGCGGCGGGTTCCGGCGCGATCATCTCCCAGAGATCGACGGCGCCTGGATGGCCGATACGGCTGGAGCGATGCACCACGGGTTCGTTGACGGCGCTGAGGCCCCGGGCATTGTCCGGGCTGGTGAAGACATGGTCGACCGCGCCGAGCACATCGGCCGTCGAGCGAAAGGAGAGGGGCAGCCGGATCGACGAGAATTGCTGGCCGCTCGCCGCCACGCGCCGCCGGGTGCGGTCGCTCTCCTCGGAAAAACGCTCTGGACGCGCACCCTGGAACGAATAGATCGATTGCTTCTCGTCGCCGACGGCAAAGATCGTGCGCAGTGTCGGCCGGGCGCTGTCGCCGGAGAAGAAATCCTCCGCCAGCGACTGGATGACGCTCCACTGGATCGGGCTGGTATCCTGCGCCTCGTCCACGAGGATGTGGTCGATGCCCTGATCCAGCTTGTAATGAATCCACGGTCCGACATCCTTCTTGGTCAAAAGATCGGCCGTGCGGGTGATGAGGTCTTCGAAATCGAGCTGGCTGCGCCGCTTCTTCAGCTCCTCATAGTCGCGGTTCAGGCGATCGGCGAGGATGAGGGCGGCATGTGTGGCCCGGTACATCCGCATCAGCTTCAGCCGGTCGCGGCAGGCAACGACATGGGCGCGTGCCTCAGCCACGGCATCGGCCAGTGCCGGCGCATCCGCAAGCATCGCCTTGACGAAGAACTGGCTGTCCGACTTCGGTTCGCCCTTGGCGGTCAGCACGGCTCTTTCGAGGATTTCGGCGCGCGCGATCGGATCTGTCTCGCGCTTGGCAAGGCGTAGTGCGTAAGCCACTTCGTGGGCCTTGGCGCCGCCCTTATCGTCGGCGAGTCTGAGGTAAAGCTCCAGCGTCGCGCCGGAGAGGCCCGGCAGCGGCCAGTATTGCTCCGCAATGCTCGTTTCCGTCTCGCCGGGCGAAAGGCCAAGCCGAGCAAGCAACGCGGCCTCGATGCTGCCCTTGCGGTCAACACTCTCCGTGAAGCGGCGGATGGCATTGCGATTGGCGACGATATCGCCGAGCAGCGTCTCGAGCCCGGATTCGTCGCCGAGGTCGAGCACATAGTCGAAGGCCCGCACCAGCTCGGCATCGCCGTGCGGCGTGGTCGAGGTCAGCAGTGCGCGGCGCGCATCGTCGAGCAGGACTTCGGCCGCTCGATCGTCGAGAACGGAGAAATGCCCGGCGACGTTGGCCTCGAGCGGGAACTGATGCAGCAAGGCTTCACAGAAGGCATGGATGGTCTGGATCTTCAGCCCGCCCGGCGTTTCCAGCGCCTTGGCAAAGAGCCGGCGGGCCTCGGCAAGCTTGAAGAGATCCGGCTCCCTGCCTTCGATATCGGCAATGCGCGTCTTCAGCTCTTCGTCCGGCATCGTCGCCCAGGCCGCCAGCCGGTCGAAGACGCGGTTCGACATTTCGGATGCTGCCGCCTTGGTATAGGTGAGGCAAAGGATGGCCGAGGGCCGCGCGCCTGCCAGAAGCAGGCGGATGACGCGCTGCGTCAGCACATGCGTCTTGCCGGAGCCGGCATTGGCCGAGACCCAGGCCGAGCGTTCGGGGTCGGAGGCGATCGATTGCTGGATGGTCGTCCAGCCGATCCAGACGCCGGGATCGTCGCTTTCCGGCAGGGTAGCGATGTCATCGGCAGGAAAATCACTCATCGCCGCCGCCTTCCTGCTCGGTTTCGGCCGTCGACCATTCCGAGACGCGGGCGAGGTGATCGTAATCGCCGCCATATTCGAACTGCTGGGCGGGGATCAGCCGTGAGGAAAAGCCCTTCTCGCCCGATTGCAGCAGCGAGACGAACTTGACGAGTTGATCCATCGATTCCTGCGCGAGATCCATAGCCGACTTCGTTTCCGTCTTGCCGCCGCGGCTGGAGTGTTCGTTGTTGACCTGGTCGACCTTGAAGCGGTCACCGGGCCGCAACCGCACATAAAGCAGGTTTTCCGGCACCAGCGCGCCGATATTGCGGAAGGCGCCAGCCCTCAGCGCATAGGCCTCCAGTGCCAGCTGTGGGTCGAGCAGCGCGCGCGCCTGCGGTGGAGAAGGATTGTAGCCGGTCTTGTAATCGATGAGGTCGGCGCCCTTGTCGCTCTTGATGTCGATGCGGTCGGCAACGCCGGTGAGGCGGATGCCGATCGGCTCGATCTCGACGCCGGCCGGTACTTCGGTTGCCGTTTGGCGCACCTCGGGTCGCCGTTCCGCTTCCCAGGTAAGAAAGGCACGGGCCACTTCGCGGAAACGCGGCCGCCAGACGCTGTCGATATGCACGGGCAGCCGCTCCGCATCGAAGAGCTCCGCGATGATCCGATCCATGGCCAGGGTCGCATCCGGCGTGCCGGCAATATGTCCTTCGCGAACGAAGCGATCGATGATCTTGTGGTAGAGTGTGCCGCGCTCGGCCGGGCCGGGATCGCGGTTGAACGGATCGACCGGATCGAGCCGCAGCACGCGCCGGGCGTAGATCGAATAGGGATCGCGCCGCAGCCGGCCCACTTCGCTGAAGGAGTAGCTCTTCGGCTGCAATTCCACGGGTGGCTTCGGGGCGGGGCGCAGCGCCGGCGCCTGGTTTTCACCCTCGTCGATCATTGCGGCCCAATGGCGATACTGGTCGCCGCGGAGCTTCATGGCGTCCTCCAGTTCTTCACCGCCGAGGGCGATCAGGCGCTGCAGCCAGCGCGAGGCGACCGTCGGCGTCGAGCCCTGGCGCAGGGCGCGGGAATAAATCAGGTCGCGCGTGCCGTTCGCCATTTCGAAGTCATGCGCGAGCTGGCCGATGCGGCGCTCCGGCGGCTCCAGGCCGATTTCGGTCTTCATGCTGCGGGAGATAAAGGGGTTGTTCGCCGTTTGCCCCGGCCAGGAACCCTCGTTCAACCCGCCGAGGATCAGCGTATCGACACTCTGCAGGCGGGCCTCCAGCGTGCCGAAGATGAAGAGGCGGGGATGGCTGAGTGCCCGCGGTTTCACCGCCTGGCCCACGCAGAGCGCCGCCATGATATCGATCCACTGCACGCCATCGGCTTCAAGCTGGCCGTCGGTCTCGATGACATCCCGGAGCAGGCTGGCAAGCGTATCCCCGGCCTCGCCCGACCAGAGGCCCGCGAGGCTGCCGCGCTCGTCGACCGCTGCGGCTTCCAGCGCACGGCCCGTGCGCTCGGCCCAGTCCGAAAGGGTCAGCAGCCCCTCTGACGCGGGCAGGGAAAGAGCCGATGCCAGCGGCTCGCATGCTGCGGTCACACGCTGCGCCAGGGCGCGTGCATGCTCGATTGCCTCAGGCAGCAGCGATTTGCGCCACTGCGGCGCATGGCGGTCATTGGCCTGCTCGGCGACGCGCTCATCGAGCAGAGCTTCCAGCCCGCCAATATCGACATTGGCGACGCCGCCCCTGAGCGCCAGGATCTCCAGCGCATCGACGCCCGGCCGGTGGGTTTCCGCAGACAGACCGAATAACGCGAGGGGATGTTTCAGCAGCGCCACGACGGCGACTGGGTCGCCGGGGCGAAGGGACGCCTCCAGCAGCAATTGCAGCAGCGTGCCTTGCGGCGTGGCGTTGAGCGGCGTGCCGGCCGAATCGTCGGCGGTGATGCCGAAGCGGGCAAGCTCGGCAGTCACGCGCCGGGCGAGATTGCGGTCGGGCGTGATCAGGGCCGCTTGGCTTTCGCCACCGTTGCGGCCGGGCTTCTCCAGCGCCAGCCGCAGGGCGATGGCGATGGCGGTTGCCTCCTCACGCTCGTTGGCCGCTTCGATCAGCGCTACATCGGCGAATGCGTCAGCTATCGCATCGGGAGCGAGCGTCTTGCGCCAGCTTCCCCAGCCGCTCGTCGCCTTGGCCGGCGCCAGCGCTCGCGACAGGATCTGCGCCCGCATCTGCATGACTTCAGCCGCATCCGCGATGGGCTCGACATCGCGCCGCGTGACGCGCAGCCGCTTCAGGAGCAGCGAAAGACCATATTGCGGATGGCTGCGCGTGGTCGGATCGGCTCTTTCTCCGATGGAGGTTTCCGGCGCCACGAGCTGCCAATCTTCCTCCGGCATAGCAAGATCGAGACCGGGCAGCACGATCACGCCTTGCGGCAGGGCGGCAACGGCGGCGATCAGCTCTGCCGTTGCGGGCACGGAACCGGTCGAGCCGGCAATGATGACGGGGCCGGGATGCCGCATGGTCGATATCCGCTGCACTTCGGCGCGCAGGACGGCGTTGCGGTTACGGGCGGGCGAGGATTTGCCGAGCTCTTCGAGGCGCGCCGGCCAGAAGGCGCTGGCAATGCGCAGAAATTCCGCAGTCAGCTGCCACCAGAGCGCATGGTCTTCAGCGCTGAGATTGGCAAGCTCGCTCCACTCGCGATCCTCGGTTTCAAGGGAATCGATGAGTTCGGCGAGATTGCGTGCGAGCCAGATGGCATCCGCCGGGCTTGCAGGCGCCACCAGCGGCGAATCGGAGTGAATGTCGCGCACGATCTGCGGCAGCTTGTTGCGCCAAGCGAGGATCAATCGCGCCAGTTCCAGGAGCCGGGCAGTGTTGGCAAGCGGCTGCGCCAGATCGGCCGTTTCGGGCAGGGCTTCCTCGAAATAGCCGCTATCGTCATCGGTCTCGCCGAGCGGACGAATGACGGGGAGGATGGCGGAGCGGCCGCCAAGCAGCTCGACGAATTCCGAGCGCAGCACGCGGGCAGCACGCCGCGTCGGCAGGAAGATGCTGACCTTTGCGAGCGACAGCGGGTCGTCCGGATCGTGGCGGAAATGCTCGGTCAGCCGGCCATCGCAGAGCGCTGTCGCAAGGGTCTTCAGGAAGGGCAGGCCCGCCGGAATCGTCAGGATGCGCTGCCGGTGTCCGCCCGCCATAGGCTCACGCAAACGCCCGGAAGTTCCGGATCGTTTCCTCAGCCTCGCCGACAGCCTCCGGTGTTCCCACCGTCAGCCAGTGGCCGTCGAGCATGGTGCCGTAGAGTCGGCCGCGCGCGATCGCCTTGTCGTAATAGGTGTTAATGTTGAAAGCGTCACCGGGTGCGTCATCGAGAAACGAAGGATTGATGACCAGCGTGCCGGCGTAAACCACGCCGTTGCCTGTACCGGCGCTGTAACGCGAGAGACTGCCATCTTCAGCCATGCTGAAATCATTCTTGCCGTTGTGGCCCGTCGTCTTGTCCAAATCGACGCAGAGCATGCCGAAGTCCATGCGGCCCACGTCGAAGAATCCGGCTAAGCGCTCTAGATTGGTCGGTTGACCTTCTTTCTCACCGATCCAGAAGAGATCCGAATTCATGACGAAAACGGGATCACGGTCAAGCAACTTCAATCCCTTGGCCAGCCCGCCGCCATTGTTCATCAGCGCATCGCGCTCGTCGGAGACCAGGATTTCAAGGCCGCGATAGCCGCGCAGATGCGCCTCCATCTGGTCGGCATGGTGATGGACATTCACGACAGCCCGCTCGACACCTGCCTGCACCAACGCATCCAGCACATAATCGATCATCGGCTTGCCGGCGATCTTCACCAGCGGCTTCGGTATGGTGTTGGTGATCGGCCGCATGCGGGTTCCAAGCCCCGCGGCCAATACCATGGCTTGCTTGATGGTCATTTCGTCTCGAACTTTCGATTCGCTCTCTGATTTTCATAGCACAGGGCCGGAAAGCCGTCGCGGGGTCTGCGGCTGTTATGCCCGGCCGATCCCGGCCTTCTCGCACCATTCGCGTAAGGGGGCGAGCGCTTCGTGTTCGAAGGCGATGGCGAGATAGGCGAGCGTGCGCGGCATGTGCTTCAAATATCCCGGCTTGCCGTCGCGTTGCAGCAGCCGCACCCAGAGGCCGGCAAGCTTGCAATTGCGCTGCGCCGACATGATCGCCCAGCTTTTCAGGAACTTGGCCTCGTCGAAGCCACCCTGGGCACGGCGCAGTGCGAGATAGTCTGACATCATCTGGTCATGCAGATCGCGCTCGATCGTCACCCGGGCGTCCTGCACCAGCGAGGCCACATCATAGGAGGTCGGTCCGATCATTGCGTCCTGAAAGTCGATGATGCCGACGCGCTTTATGCCCTGTTGATGCGCTTGCCAGATGATATTCGGCGAATGCATGTCGCGCAGCAGCAGGTTCTTTTCCGCGTCTTCGAGCTGATCGATAAGCTTGTCCCAGATCGCCAGATAGTTGGCGCGTTCCTCGTCACTTGCCGGCGCGCCGCGCTTCCACGGCAGATGCCAGTCGAGAAGCAGCCGCGCCTCCATCTTCATCGCGGTCCGGTCGAAATCCGGAATGTGATGGACGTGGTCCGGCGTGACCGGAATGTCATGAGGAATGGAAAGACCGTGCAGATGTGCGAGGCAGGCGACGCTGGCGCGATAGCGCTCGGCAATCGGCTTTCCCTCCGCGTCGAGCACGCCGTCGGTGCCGAGATCCTCGATCAGGAGGATACCCTTGTCGTAATCGGCGGCAAGGATTTCCGGAGCGGCGAAACCGTTCTCTCTGAGGATATTGGCGATCGCCACGAAGGGATAGGTGTCCCAGGCAAGATGCGCGACCTTGGGATAGGGCTTGCCGTCAAGCACGGGCGGCCCTTCCGGCAAGCCCGGCCAATCCATCAGGATCACGCGGCGTCCTCCATCCTTCGGATAGACGGATTCGTAAGCCCGCAGCGAAGCATCGCCCGTCAGGAATCGCCTGACAGCGCCGCGATAGCCGTGCGCATCGAGAAAGGCGCGGATAGCAAGCATGCGCTCGATGCGCGCCATCTGCTTGGCCGGTGCCGTGATCATAACCCGCCGCCCGTCACCCTCATGTGTGAGCTTTAGGTCGATGCGTTCCTTCGGCAGCTCGCCTTCGGCCATTTCGGGCCATTCGACGAGGCAGATGCCGGTCTGCAGGGCCTCGTCGAAGCCGAGCTCCGCCAGTTCGCTGGGATCACCGAGGCGATAGAGATCGAAATGCGAGACGGGAATGCGCAGCTCGTAGGATTGCACGAGCGTGAAGGTCGGGCTCGGTACGTCCAGTTCGGCGTCGTCGGCCATGGCCCGTAGCAGCGCGCGCGCCAGCGATGATTTGCCTGCGCCGAGATCGCCTGACAGTGCCAGACAATCGCCAGCCTTTAAGGCCAGCGCCAGATCCCCGCCGAGCTCGGCCGTGGCGGCGTCATCTGCGAGGAAAAGGGAAATGCTGCTGTCTGAGGCTGTCATTCTGCTGCGACGGAATGGGGCAGGTCGGCCGAAGGGATTCGGCAGGTGACCGTCGTTCCCTTGCCAGGCTGGCTTTCGATCGAAACCTCGCCCTCATGCAGGCTGACGAAGCTTTCGACGATGGAAAGGCCGAGGCCTGCGCCGCTGCGCTTGCCGCCCTTGCCGCCGGAGGCGAAGCGGTTGAAAACCGTGTTGATCAAATCCTCGGGTATGCCTGGCCCCTTGTCGACGACCGAGAAGACGAAATCCGCACCTTCGCGTCCGCATTTCAGCAAAATCGTCGATCCCTCGGGCGCGAAATTGGCGGCATTGGTCAGAAGCTTGAGCAGGATCTGTTTCAGCCGCTGTTGATCGGCAACGATGGAGCCAAGATGGGCGGGGACGGTGATTTCGAGCGTTACGCCGCTTTCCTGCAGCCGGTCGGCGATTTGCATCGACACTTCATCGAGCAGGTCGGAGAGCAAGATCTCGGAATAATTCAGCCGCATGATTCCGGCATCGACCGTCGCCAGGTCGAGAATATCGTTGACCAGCGTCAGAAGCACCGAAGACGAGGTCGAGATATGGTCGATATATTCGGCCTGTCGATCGTTCAGCGAGCCGATGCCTGGCGTCTTCAGGAGATCGGTGAAGCCGATGATGTTGGTCAGCGGCGAGCGCAGTTCGTAGGAGACATGCTGGACGAAATCGTTCTTCAGCTCGTCCGCCTTCAGCAGCGCGTCGTTCTTTTCCGTCAATGCCCGTTCGGCGCGTACGCTATCGGTCTTGTTGACAAAGGTCAGCATGGTCTGTGCGTTCGGCAGCGGAATGACGGCGTAGTCGAGCACCAGATTGGAATAGAGCTCCAGCGTCCCTTGCGAGGATGGCCGCTCGTCGTCGAAACTGGTGATTTGCTCGGCAAAGCGCTTCCAGCCATCTGGCCGGTCATAGGAGGGAGCGCAGGCTTCGGCCAATGCCTGGATATGCGTATCCGGCTTCGCCTGCGCTTCGGTGATGTTCCAGAGGATGCGGAAGGCCGGGTTCGACAGGCGGATGCGGCCATCCGGACCGAAAACGGCAACGCCTTCGGAAAGATGGTCGATGGTTTCGCCCTGGACCTTGACCAGCGTATTGTAACGCGTTTCGAGATCGACCTGCTCGGTCAGGTTCTCGAATACCCAGGTGGCGCCGCCCTGCGGATGCGCCGTGGCGAAAACCCGGAGGATCTGGCCATTGGGCAGGTGCCAGAGATCCGTCTGCGTGTCGAGTGCGCGGTAGACCGAAAGGACGCCGTCCTTCCATGTCTTCCAGCTCAACTGTTCGGGCAGCTTCTTGGCGCTGCGCAGCCTGTCCAGAAGCTCGCTATTGTCGGGCCGCTTTTCCAGAAAGGCGATGTCGAGTTCCCAGAGCTGGACGAAAGCCTGATTGTAGAATTGCAGCCGCCGCTCGCCGTCGAAGATCGCAACCGGTGTTGCAAGATGATCAAGCGTTTCGGCATGGCTCTTCAGCGTGCGCGCAAGCTCCGCCCGAACGCCTTCCGCCTCGGAGACGTCGATGGCGATGCCGGCGGATCCGTTGGGGGCTCGGACGTCGACAACATCGAAGAAGGTGCGGTTGCCGTGCACCACGGTCGAAATCTTATCGTGGAACGGCGATTCCGGCGTGGCGGCAGCGCGAATGCGCTCGCGGGTCACGGTCGTCAGGAATTCCCGCCCTTCGCGGAGCGCTTCTTCGGAGGAGACGGCTTCCACCGCCTCGCTATAGGCCTGGTTTACCCAGGTCAGCGTGCCTTCCGCATCACGCTGCCAGGCCGGCAGGTCGATGGCATCGAGAAGATTCTGGAAAGCCGAAATCGAGGTCATCAGCCGGTCACGCTCGATCTTCAGTTCGGCGAGTTCGGCGCGCAGATTGTTGAGCGCGATGAAGCGGACGAAGGCGCGTCCGCCGGAAATCCGGCCCTGCGCTTCCAGAATTTCGTCGCGGTTGGTTTCAACCACCATGTCAAAACTCTGGCCGCTGCCGCGCAGCTTGTCGATCGCCTTGTCGAGTTCGCCGGCCGACCATGATTTCAGCCAGCGTCCGAAGGCGAGGAATTCATTGTCCTGCGGCGCGCCGGTCTCGACCGGCAGCTGACCGAGCAGCTCCGGCCGTGCATTCTGGCCGTCCCAGATGACGATCCGGCGGTTCTTGTCGGCAATCAGTGCCTGATATTGTGAAATGCGCTGGTTGGCGTCGGAAAGCGCCGTGCGGATCTCGCGGCTTTCATTCTCCATGTTGCCGCGCTGGCGGACCATCCACATGGTCGACAGCAGTGCGGCGGAAATCACGCCGATGATGACGGAGAAGACGGCCATTTCCGACGAGGTGAAGAGGCGCATGCTCGTCTGAGCGGCATCATTGCCCTGTGCGAGAACGGGTCCTGCCAGGCCGGTCACCAGACCGCCGAAAACGCTGAACCGCAGCAGGCGGCTAAAGGAGGCCAGTCGGCCTTTGCCGCACTTTGCTCCTGCCGAAAGCCGATATGCACTGCCCTGCTGCAACCGCGCCGCCGCTCGGCGCAACGCTGACTGATGCAGGTTGTCTTCCCCTTCAAACATAAGAGGTCTGTCTCCGTCTTTCAGAGCATGATGCCGAAAAGTGTAAGCGGTTTTCGGATGACATCATGCTCTACTTATTTGATTGTAGATCGGATTCAGATTTTAGGCCGAACAGACCTAAAATCATCCGGCTCTACTGTGCCGCATCCTGACAAGACATCCCATTTTCATGGCTCCAGGCATGCCTGGTTCGTCACGAATCAAGTGTAAAAACAATACTGCCTAAGGGAATCTGCGGGAAGGGAGCTGGCTAAAAAATAAGCCCCGGCATTTGTCAATGCCAGGGCCACAAGATGTTGTGGATACTGTTTTAGTAATCAGTATCTGTAGTGGTCGGACTTGAACGGACCCTTCGGCGTCACGCCGATATACGAAGCCTGCTCTTCGGAAAGCTCCGTCAGCTTCACGCCAAGCTTGGCAAGATGCAGACGCGCGACCTTCTCGTCGAGATGCTTCGGCAGCACGTAGACTTCGTTCTTGTAATGGCCGGGCTTGGTGAAAAGCTCGATCTGGGCCAGCGTCTGGTTGGTGAAGGACGCCGACATCACGAAGGACGGATGGCCGGTGGCGTTGCCGAGGTTCAAGAGGCGGCCTTCCGACAGCAGGATGATGCGGTTGCCCTTGGCGAACTCGACCATGTCGACCTGCGGCTTGATGTTCGTCCACTTCAGGTTCCGCAGAGCGGCAACCTGGATTTCATTGTCGAAGTGACCGATGTTGCCGACGATCGCCATATCCTTCATCGCACGCATGTGGTCGATGCGGATGACGTCCTTGTTGCCGGTCGTGGTGATGAAGATATCGGCCGAGGAAACGACGTCCTCGAGCTGAACGACTTCGTAACCGTCCATGGCAGCCTGCAGCGCGCAGATCGGGTCGACTTCCGTGACCTTGACGCGGGCGCCGGCGCCGGAGAGCGAAGCGGCAGAACCCTTGCCGACGTCGCCGTAACCGCAGACGACGGCAACCTTGCCGGCCATCATGACGTCGGTGGCGCGGCGGATACCGTCAACCAGCGATTCCTTGCAGCCGTACTTGTTGTCGAACTTCGACTTGGTGACGCTGTCATTGACGTTGATGGCCGGGAAGGGCAGCAGGCCCTTCTGGCTGAGCTGGTAGAGGCGGTTGACGCCTGTGGTGGTTTCTTCGGTCACGCCCTTGATGGCGTCGCGCTGCTTCGTGAACCAGCCCGGCGAAGCCTGCAGACGCTTCTTGATCTGCGCGAAGAGGATTTCCTCTTCTTCCGAATGCGGGTTGGAGAGCACGTCCTCGCCGGCTTCGGCGCGGGCGCCGAGCAGGATGTACATCGTGGCGTCGCCGCCATCGTCGAGGATCATGTTGGAAACGCCGCCATCGGTCCACTGGAAGATCTTGTCCGTGTAGGTCCAGTAGTCCTCGAGGCTCTCACCCTTGATGGCGAAGACCGGAACGCCGGAGGCGGCGATTGCCGCAGCGGCATGATCCTGCGTCGAGAAGATGTTGCACGATGCCCAGCGTACCTGTGCACCGAGCGCCACCAGCGTCTCGATAAGAACGGCAGTCTGGATGGTCATGTGCAGCGAGCCGGTGATGCGGGCGCCCTTCAGCGGCTGTGCTTCGCCGAATTCAGCGCGGCAAGCCATCAGGCCCGGCATCTCGGTTTCGGCGATCGTGATTTCCTTGCGGCCGAAGTCGGCAAGGCCGATATCCGCGACGATGTAGTCCTTTTCAGTGCTCATGAAGGTCTCCAGCCTGAACGATGCAATCGCGCCGCGGGCAGACGCCTCAGCCGAATGCAACAAGAATTGCACGCTATAGCGTGTAGGATGATGCCGTGTAGCAGGCTTCAGGGCGGAAATCAATGATGATATAAAGAGGTCTTTATGTCTTTATATCCAGCTGGCGATAGTAGGAAAAAGCCTACATCTCCTCGCCGAACTTGTTGGCGACGAGCTGATCGAGCGCCTCGAGCGCTTCGACGGCCTGATTGCCGCTTGCCGTGACAAGCACGCTGCAGCCGGGGCTGGCCGCCAGCATCATCAGGCCCATGATCGACGTGCCGCCGACCGTCGTGCCGTCCTTCGAAACTGTGATCGCGGCGTCGTAGGCTTCGACGGTCTGCACGAACTTTGCGGAGGCGCGAGCGTGCAGCCCTCGCTTGTTGATAATCAGGAGTTCCCGGGAGAGCTCGGTCATGGGGGCGGTGTTTGCCTCGTTATTTGCCACTGAGCACACGGCTGGCCACGTTGATATATTTGCGCCCGGCCTCTGAAGCTTCCACCAGGGCTCTTTCCATGTTGTTGTCGCCGCGCACGCCGGCGAGCTTGATCAGCATCGGCAGATTGACGCCCGCGATGACCTCGGTGTGGCCACTATTCATGACGGAGATTGCGAGATTGGAAGGAGTGCCGCCGAACATGTCGGTGAGGATGATGACACCGTGCCCGTCGTCGGCACCGGCAACGGCCTGCAGGATATCCTGGCGCCGCTTGTCCATGTCGTCTTCGGGACCAATGCATACCGTTTCTATGAACTTCTGCGGACCAACGACATGCTCGACAGCATGCCGAAACTCTTCAGCCAGCTTGCCATGAGTGACAAGCACAAGTCCAATCATGATATTACTGCTCCCATCGCATCCGCAAACAGGTGGCCCATATCGCAATGCAGCAATGTCGTCCACCAGTGGGGGGACATCTTGGCGATGAAAAGACGAAGTGCAAGCTTAAAATACAGGATACGCGCGCCTGTGCGGGCCTAAATGGCCGATTCATCCAAACTCGCGCCGATTTTCGCCATTATTATGGCGAGCGGATTCGCAGAGGGTGCAGCCAATCGGATCAATGGCAACCGCACGGATGCGGTAATATCGATCTGCTCGCCTTCAGGTGGCATCCTTTCTGCCGTAGCGGGGTCGGCAGTGTGGATGGCGAAGTGCATTTCGCCCTGTGAAACATAAGGCAGACGAACGATCCCGGTGTAGCGGATTTCCATAAGCCCTGCGATCGAGGGTGGGCATTTCGCAATAATGGAGCCGTTCTGTTCGGCAATCAGCACCCGGTCATCTGCGACCAGGCTTGCCGTCAGTCCGAGCGGCTTGGCGGCTGCCAGGCAGGAGAAGGCAAGGGTGGATTTGCCGCTGCCCGAGGGGCCGAGAAACAGGAGCCCGGTCTTGCCGATGACGATCGCCGTTGCGTGGATATTGGTCGTTTCGCCGGTCATGTGGCCGCTCACGCCGGCGTCTGGGCCGGCAGTGACAGGATGAAGCGGGCGCCGAGCAGCGTCGCGCCATCGCCGTCGACGATGTTTTCGGCGCGCAACGACCCGCCATGCGCCTCGGCGATCTGCCGGCTGATGGAGAGGCCGAGACCGGAATTCTGTCCAAATCCTTCGGATTCAGGCCGGTCGGTATAGAAACGTTCGAAGATGCGATCGATGTTTTCGGCCTGAATGCCGGGACCGTTATCCTCGATATAGATGACACAACGCGTCCGCGTCCGCGTCAGCCGGACGGTGATCTTGCCGGTTTCCTTCGGGACGAAGGAGCGGGCGTTCTCGATAAGATTGGTGACGATCTGGCCGATACGCAGATCGTGACCGTCGATGGAGAATTTCGCCTTATTGCCCGGCTTGCGGTCGACGACATATTCGATCTCGACGGCCTTCTTGCTGTGTCCGACCTGCCTCGAAATATCGATCATGTCGCGCAGCAGCACCTCCAGATCGAGCGACTTCGCGTCGGAGCGGGCAAGCTCGGCATCGAGACGCGATGCGTCGGAAATATCGCTGATCAGGCGGTCGAGGCGGCGCACGTCGTGCTGGATTACATCCATCAGCCGCTTCTTCGAATCGTCGCTCTTGGCAAGCGGCAGCGTCTCGACGGCGCTGCGCAGCGATGTCAGCGGGTTCTTGAGTTCGTGGCTGACATCGGCGGCGAAGCTCTCGATCGCATCGATCCGGTCGTAGAGCGCTGAGGTCATGTCGCGCAGCGCAATCGACAGATTGCCGATTTCGTCCTGGCGAGCGGAAAAGTCCGGGATTTCCTCACGCTCCTTCGCCCCGCCGCGGCGCACGCGAATGGCCGCAGCTGAAAGCCGGCGCAGCGGATTGGCAATGGTGGAGGACAAAAGCAGCGACAGCACGACGTTGACGAGGGTCGCGACGCCGAAGACGCGCATGATCGCCAGGCGCTCGGCGTGAACGATCTTGTCGATATCACCGGCCTGGGTCGAGAGCAGCAAGACACCGAGAACGGCGCGGAAGCGCTGGATCGGTACCGCGACCGAAACGATCAGCTCGCCTTTCTCCGTGGTGCGGACGACTGCGCCGCGTACGCCGGTGAGCGCATTCATGACTTCCGGATAGATGGAGCCGTCACCGCCAGGCGCTTCCTTATAGACGGGCAGGTTGCCCGGCTGCAGCATCTTGTTGAGCAGCCCGCTGAACCAGTCGGACCAGCTCTGCTTCTCGTCGTCGACGGGCGGCAGATCGTAGCGCAGCACCTGGCCACGGGAATAGAGATGGCGGCTGTCGAGCAAGAGGTTCGCATCGGCGTCGAAGATGCGGGCGCGGGTGCGCGTCGGCGAAATCAGGCGCGTCAGCACCGGCGCCACCTTTTCCGGATCGATCGGGAATTCCAGGTCCTCGTCGTTCGGAACGGGCGTGATGCTCTGGCCCGCCTGCAGCTCCAGCAGCTTCTGCGGATCGATGGTGATGGAATTGGTGTCGACCGATGCCGATGCCGAGACCGCGCCGGCGATGATCTCGCCCTGCGTCAGCAGGCTTTCGACGCGGGCGTCGATCAAGCCCTCGCGAAACTGGTTGAGGTAGAGAATACCGCCGACAAGCACGACAAGGGCGGCCAGGTTGAAGAACAGGATGCGGCGCGTCAGGCTCGAGAAGACGGCGTTGCCGAAGATGCGGCGGATCAGAACGAACGGATGAGTCCAGCGGCGGCGCGCGATTCGAGCGCCGCTCGGGCTTTCCGAGTCGTCTATATCCCTGTCCTGCACCAGCTGTGCCAAGCCTACGGCCCTTTCGAAGAACGGGATCGGCGATCCCGTCCGCATGCTCTTATTCCATCGCCCGCCGCATGGTCCAGTTAACTATTCGAGCATGAAGCCGAAAGTATGAGGGGTCTTCGGACGATATCATGCTCGATGTCTGCCTTTGGAGCGGATGGGGGTTTTAGGTCGGTTTGACCCAAAATCATCCGGCCTAGGCAGCTTCGCGGAAACGATAGCCCACGCCATACAGCGTCTCGATCATATCAAAATCGAGGTCGACCATCTTGAATTTCTTGCGTAAGCGCTTGATGTGGCTGTCGATCGTGCGGTCGTCGACGTAAACCTGCTCGTCGTAGGCCGCATCCATCAGGGCGTCGCGGCTCTTGACCACGCCGGGGCGCTGGGCAAGCGAATGCAGGATGAGGAATTCCGTGACGGTCAGCGTCACCGGCTCGCCCTTCCAGGTGCAGGTGTGGCGTTCCTGGTCCATGACCAGCTGTCCGCGCTCCAGAGAGCGGGCCTGCTGGGCCGCTCCCGGCTTGGCAGCCGCATTGCCGCCACCGGCGGCGTTCGCGGCTTCGCGGGCGGAGGCACGGCGGAGCACCGCCTTGACGCGCTCGACCAGCAGACGCTGCGAGAACGGCTTGGTGATGAAGTCGTCGGCACCCATCTTCAGGCCGAAGAGTTCGTCGATCTCTTCATCCTTCGAAGTGAGGAAGATCACCGGCAGGTCGGATTTCTGGCGCAGGCGGCGCAAAAGCTCCATGCCGTCCATACGGGGCATCTTGATATCGAAGATCGCCAGCTGTGGCGGCCGGGCCAGCAGGCCGTCCAGCGCCGAGGCTCCATCCGTATAGGTCTCTACCTTATATCCCTCTGCTTCCAAGGCAATCGATACGGAAGTCAGGATATTGCGGTCGTCGTCAACGAGCGCGATTGTCAACATGGTGTTCGTCTCCGTCATCAGTGCGCGTCTCCCGGATTTGGAATCCAGCCCAGGCGGTCTGCCAGCTCGGTCGGCGGTAACCTGGCGCGCTTATGGGGATAAAGGTGGAACAAATTGTGGCAAAGATAAAGGGGAGGATTGTTGTGGCGCGAAAGCCTTGCGCATTAGTTGTGCGACGAAACGTCCCGCCACCCCTCATTCAAACGATTTAAAATTATCGAAATTTATTTAAATCGATTAAATAACTGATATCATTAAACATTTCTTGCTTCTGGCTCTTGTGCTTTTAAAAAGAGCCCTCTACGCTTTAGGCAATTCTAACGGCCAAGCCCCTTTGTAGAGGAAAAAGTGATGGAGCAATTCGGCGTCCGCAATCCCGCGACTGAACTGGGATCGATCGGCCTGGGAGCCGCCGCCAGTGTACGCTATAACCTCATGGAAGCTCATCTTTATGAGGAGGCGATTCGCCGTCGCGAAGCCGATCTGACCGCCGATGGCGCGCTCAGGGCCTTGACCGGCCAGCACACCGGCCGTTCCCCCAAGGACAAGTTCGTGGTGCGCAATGCCACCACCGAGGACCAGATCTGGTGGGACAACAACAAGCCGATGTCGCCGGAGCACTTCGAGCTGCTGCATGAAGATATGCTGGCTCATGCACGCGGCAAGGACCTGTTCGTTCAGGATCTGATCGGCGGCGCCGATGTCGAATATGCTCTGCCGACGCGCGTCGTCACCGAATTCGCCTGGCACTCGCTGTTCATCCGCAATCTGCTGATCCGCCCTGATCGCGCGGCTCTGGAAAGCTTCGTGCCGCAGCTGACGATCATCGACCTGCCGAGCTTCCGCGCCGATCCCGAGCGTCATGGCTGCCGCACGGAAACGGTGATCGCCTGCGATTTCGTCAACGGCATCGTCCTGATTGGCGGCACCTCCTATGCCGGCGAGATGAAGAAATCGGTCTTCACGGCGCTTAACTACATGCTGCCGGAACGCGGCGTCATGCCGATGCACTGCTCGGCCAATGTCGGCCCCGAAGGCGATGCCGCGATCTTCTTCGGCCTGTCCGGCACAGGCAAGACGACGCTCTCGGCCGATCCGACCCGCACGCTCATCGGCGACGACGAGCATGGTTGGGGCGAAAACGGGATCTTCAATTTCGAAGGCGGCTGCTACGCCAAGACCATCCGCCTGTCGGCCGAAGCCGAGCCGGAAATCTACGCCACGACCCGCCGTTTCGGCACCGTGCTGGAAAACGTCGTGCTTGACGAACACGGTCGGCCGGATCTCGACGATGGCTCGCTGACGGAAAACACCCGCAGCGCCTACCCGCTGCATTTCATCCCGAACGCTTCGGAATCCGGCATCTCCGGTCATCCTGAGACGATCATCATGCTGACAGCCGACGCGTTCGGCGTCATGCCGCCGATCGCCAAGCTGACGCCGGATCAGGCGATGTACCACTTCCTGTCCGGCTACACCGCCAAGGTCGCCGGCACGGAAAAGGGCGTCGTCGAGCCGGAAGCCACCTTCTCGACCTGCTTCGGCGCGCCCTTCATGCCGCGCCATCCGGCCGAATACGGCAACCTGCTCAAGGAATTGATCGCCCGCCATGGCGCCCGTTGCTGGCTGGTCAACACCGGCTGGACCGGCGGCGCCTACGGCAAGGGAAGCCGCATGCCGATCAAGGCGACGCGTGCGCTGCTCGCAGCTGCCCTGAAGGGTGATCTCGACAATGTCGAATTCCGCACTGACGCGAATTTCGGCTTTGCGGTTCCGGTCGCGGTGGAAGGCGTCGATACGGCCATCCTCGACCCACGCTCCACCTGGGCCGATGGCGAAGCCTATGATGCGCAGGCCAGAAAACTGGTGCAGATGTTCGTCACCAACTTCGCGAAGTTCGAGGATCACGTGGATGGCAACGTCCGCGATGCGGCCCCGGGAATGCCGGTCGCTGCGGAGTAAATAGCCCCACGCGAGCCTTGACTCACGTGAAACTCACTCGCCCTCGTGGTTCGAGACGGCCCTCCGGGCCGCCTTACCATGAGGGCTGCTCTTTTCCGCCGATGCGGTAGATCGCTGCGTCCTCATCCTGAGGCGCATTTCAGCGTCTCGCGCGGAAATGCCTCGAAGGACGAGGCGGCCCTCAAACTCGCCAGAACCGTATTTTCAACCGCGCATCAATGTGGGATAGACCGGCGCGGAGAAAATCATGGCCAGCGAAGCGCTTTACATCAACGACCGGATCACGATCGCCGGCTGGGAGCTGACGGAACAGTTCGTTCTGGCGGGCGGCCCTGGTGGCCAGAACGTCAACAAGGTCGCAACTGCTGTCCAGCTGTTCTTCAATGTTCAGAATTCCCCCTCGCTGACGGAGCGCGTCAAGACGAATGCGATCAGGCTTGCCGGCCGGCGCGTCTCCAAGGAAGGCGTGCTGCTGATCGAGGCCAGCCGCTTTCGCAGCCAGGACCGCAATCGCGAGGATGCGCGCGAGCGTCTGAAGGAGCTGATCCTCGAAGCCGCTGCCCCGCCGCCGCCGCCGCGCAGAAAGACCAAGCCGACAAAGGGTTCCATCGAGCGCCGGCTGAAGGAGAAATCCGGGCGTTCCGAGGTCAAGAAGATGCGCGGCAAGGTCGGCGGCGACTAGGCTTGGTTTTCGGGCTGCGGTCTGGAGCTGGATGGGTCAAAGTGCCTAGTCAGGCGGCTCCGAGTTTGTGGACGCTATCAGCCTAGCCCCTTATCCTAGCCTTTTCCCCGCCCCTTCGACAAGCTCAGGACGGGGAGAAGGGACGATCGAGCGAAACTCGCTAGCTTTCGCTCGCGGCAGCTAGCTTAAGGCACGAAAACTCCCTCGCCCCGCTTGCGGGGAGAGGGCCGGGGTGAGAGGCCATGCACCAAGGCGCGACATCGGCTCATTCACCTGACCGACACCATCGCAGGAAACAAAATGCAGCTTCCGAACGGAATTCGCCATCTGCCCGGATATCTCGATCGCCCCGCTCAGGAAGCGCTCGTCGAAGCGATCCGCGCCGTCGTGGCCGACGCGCCGCTGTTCACGCCGGTCATGCCCGGTACCGGCAAGGAAATGTCGGTACGAATGACCAATTGCGGCTCGCTCGGCTGGGTGACGGACAAGCAGCGCGGCTATCGTTACCAACCGACGCATCCGGCCACCGGCCGCCCATGGCCGGCCATGCCGCAACAATTGCTGGATTTCTGGCGCGATATAGCCGGCTATGAAAAGCCGCCCGAAGCCTGCCTCGTCAATTTCTACGGCGACGATGCCCGCATGGGCCTGCATCAGGATCGTGACGAACAGGATCTCAACGCACCCGTCCTGTCAGTCTCGCTCGGAAACGCCTGCCTCTTTCGTGTCGGCGGTCTCAGCCGCAACGACCGCACACTGTCTTTCAAGCTTGCGAGCGGCGATATCGTCATTCTCGGCGGCGAGGGACGGTTGTGTTTCCACGGCGTCGACCGCATCTATCCGGCAACGTCGACATTGCTGAAGAATGGCGGGCGGATAAACCTGACTTTAAGACGCGTGAATTAGCATTTTGGCCAATACTTCACGGGGATGCGGATGGTCATTGCGCGCGATAGAACTGAGATTCGCTTTGCCATCGTCGTAGCACTCGCGGGCATACTGACCGGCCTCCTGTATCTCTTTGAATTGTGGACCCTGGACGAGCGCGGCTTTTCGCTGCTGTCCCAACGGTTGCCATATTGGGATTTCACGAACCTCTGGGCGGGAACCATGATGGCGCTGCATGGCCATGTCGATGACTTGTTCGACATGGAAAGCTACCGCGCGGCTTTGCGGCAGATGTTCGGGCAATCGCTGGCGGATCAGGAGTGGAGCTACCCTCCGTCGGTTCTTCTTATTGGCGCGCCCCTGGCTCAACTGCCAATAGGTTGGGCCTACATCGTCTGGACGCTGTGTACCCTGCTGCTGCTCTATGGTGCGCTGAAGCCATTCGGCTTTCCGCCAGTAGCGAGATTGCTCGTCACTTTCAGCCCGGCCACGATCATGAGCATGATTTTTGGACAGAACGGTGCGTTGACGGCCGCCCTTTTGATGAGTGGATTGGCTTTAGCGCCCAAGCGCCCTTGGCTCGCGGGTCTCTTTTTCGGCTTGCTGACCATCAAGCCGCATCTGGGAATATTGGTGCCGGTTTGCCTGCTTGCCTCCCGAAATTATCGAGCGTTTTTTTCTGCCGCTCTGACGACCTTGGTGTTGGTCTGTTTGACAGCTCTTTGTTTCGGCTATGAAAGCTGGAAACTTTTCCTCACGGAAACGGCTCCTCTCATGAGGGCAATCATGGAGGCTGCCTACCCCCAGCCCTACCATAAGAACGCGATGACGGTGTTTATTCTCGCGCGTTGGGCGGGATTCGACCTATCCGGCGCTTATCTGGTCCAGGGACTGGCGATTGCGGCGTGCCTTGCTCTTTCGATCTGGCTCTGGCGGCCTAGCAGCAGCGTGAGCCACCTGAAAAGAGTCTGCATAACCGGAGTATTGGCAATAATCGCGACACCATATGGGTACAGCTATGATGCCATCCCCCTTTGCATTGCGGCTGCGTATTTCTTTCTAGCGGAGCGGACGCTTAATCGATGGCTTTTGGCCCTTGTGTATCTCTGGCCGCTATTTTTGCATATTCCCAACGACCTTGGTGTCGGGATCGCTATTTTTGTTCCAATCGCCTTTGTCGTTGCAGTCCTGGTGACTGAGATAAGGTCTAGAGCTTCCTCAGCGCCACCTGCTCGATCAGATGGTTCTTGCCCTTCTGCAGGATGAGATCGGCGCGCGGGCGCGTCGGCAGGATGTTCTGGCGAAGGTTCTTCAGGTTGATGTTCTTCCAGAGCCCCTCTGCGATCGCCAGCGCTTCTTCCTCGCTGATCGAAGCGTAGCGGTGGAAGAATGAGTTGGGGTCGCGGAAGGCTGTCTCACGCAGCCGCATGAAGCGGGCGACGTACCAGTTGTGGATCAGCTCCTCATCGGCATCGATATAGATCGAAAAGTCGAAGAAATCCGAGACCATCGGCACGATCTTGCCGTCAGCCGGCAGATGCCGCGATTGCAGCACATTGATGCCTTCGAAAATCAGGATATCCGGGCGGTCGACCGTCTTGAATTCGTTCGGCAGCACGTCATAGACGAGGTGCGAATAAGAGGGCGCCTGCACGTTCGGCTGGCCCGCCTTGATCGCCGAGAGGAAGCGCAGCAGCGCCGCCGTATCGTAGCTTTCTGGAAAACCCTTGCGCTGCATCAGGTTGCGGCGCTGCAATTCGGCGTTCGGATAGAGAAAGCCGTCCGTGGTGACGAGATCGACCTTCGGGCTCGACGGCCAGCGGCCGAGTAATTCCTTCAGGATACGGGCTGTGGTGGACTTGCCGACGGCGACCGAGCCGGCAATGCCGATGACGAAAGGCGTCTTGGCGATATCGGAGAGGCTGAGGAAGCGATTGC
The DNA here is from genome assembly GCF_057784375.1 of Martinezella sp. CNPSo 3964. NCBI lineage: Bacteria > Pseudomonadati > Pseudomonadota > Alphaproteobacteria > Hyphomicrobiales > Rhizobiaceae > Martinezella > Martinezella sp. CNPSo 3964. The sequence goes on along the minus strand of NZ_JBXSOW010000003.1, from coordinate 19,945 downwards.
GCTGCTCGAATAGGATCTGCGAGGATTCCACATGAGAGGACAAAAGCCGCGACAGCGACAGATAGATGCGCCTGACTTCGTCGAGATCGATCGGGTCGCCCATGGAGCGCAGTCGCGTCACTTCGTCGGCGGTCAGCGTCAGCGGCGTATCGGCCCGGAATTTCGCCCATTCTTCCGAAGAGAAGAAATAATAGGGCGAATAGGCTTTCGCCTGGAAAATATCGAGCGTCTCGGGTGCGGGCTGGGTCTTGGTCGCTATCGTCATCGCATTCTTACCGACTGGCCTTTTCCTGAAGGCCGGATTGGGCGGTGCGCCTTTCGAGCTCACCCATGACATTCTGCAACGGAATGCCGGCAATCTTCAATACGACCATAAGATGATATAGCAGATCGGCGGCCTCATAGGTAAGGTTGTCGCGATCGTTGGTGACGGCAGCCATCACGGCTTCGATCGCTTCCTCGCCCAGTTTCTTCGCCGCCTTTGGCTGGCCGGCAACAACAAGCTTCGCCGTCCAGGATTCATCCGGCGAAGCCTTGGAGCGCTCCTCGACGATTCGTTCGAGGTCGGAAAGGGTAAATCCGCTCATCGGTCCGCTGTCTCCTAATCCAGCCGCATCGGAATGCCGCGCTCGGCCATGTAGCGCTTTGCTTCGCCCACCGAATAGGTGCCGAAGTGGAAGATCGAAGCGGCAAGCACCGCCGTCGCATGCCCTTCCTTGACGCCAGCAACAAGATCGTCGAGGTCGCCGACGCCGCCCGACGCGATGACGGGTACGCGCACTGCATCGGCAATCGCCCGCGTCAGCTCCAGATCGTAGCCGACCTTGGTGCCGTCGCGGTCCATGGAGGTGACGAGCAGTTCGCCGGCGCCACGTTCGACCATCTTGCGCGCGAAATCGACGGCATCGATGCCGGTCGCGTTGCGGCCGCCGTGAGTATAGATCTCCCACGCGCTCATATTGTCGCCGCCCAGTGCCTCGGTCCGGCGCCGTTTGGCGTCAATCGAAACGACGATGCACTGGTTGCCGAACTTGTCGGCCGCTTCGGCCACGAAATCCGGATTGTTGACCGCCGCCGAATTGATCGAGACCTTGTCGGCGCCGCGGAGCAGCAGCTTGCGGATATCGGCAATCGTGCGCACGCCGCCGCCGACGGTGACCGGCATGAAGCATTGCTCCGCCGTCCGGGCCACGACATCGAAGATCGTGTCGCGATTGTCGGAGGAGGCGGTGATGTCGAGGAAGCAAAGCTCGTCGGCGCCGGCGGCGTCATAGGCCTTGGCGGCTTCGACCGGATCGCCGGCATCGACGAGATTGAGAAAGTTGACGCCCTTGACGACGCGGCCGTCCTTAACGTCGAGGCAGGGGATGACGCGGGCTTTCAGGGTCATTGCGCTGCCTCCTTGGCCTGCTTGATCAGGGCGAGTGCCTCAGCTGGATCGATGCGGCCATCATAGAGCGCGCGGCCAGAAATCGCACCTTCAAGTTTGCGGGCATCCGGCTGGATCATGCGTTTGATGTCTTCAAGCGAAGCGAGCCCGCCAGAAGCGATGACCGGAATGGAAACCGCGTCGGCCAGCTCCAGCGTCGAGTCCCAGTTGATGCCCGTGAGAATGCCGTCACGGTCGATATCGGTATAGATGATCGCGGCGACACCGACGCCCTCGAATTTCTTTGCGAGTTCGATGACGCTGAGTTCGGAAGCCTCCGCCCAACCCTCGACCGCCACCTTGCCCCCCTTGGCATCGATGCCGACAGCAATGTGGCCCGGATACCGCCTGCAGGCTTCGACGACGAGCGCTGGATCACGCACGGCGACCGTGCCGAGGATGACACGGGCAAGCCCGCGCGACAGCCAGTTTTCGATATGGTCGAGCGTGCGGATACCGCCGCCGAGCTGCACCGGATTCTTGGTTGCCTTGAGAATGGCGTCGACGGCGGCTCCGTTCACGGTTTCGCCGGCGAAGGCGCCGTTGAGATCGACGACATGCAGCCACTCGAAGCCCTGGTCTTCAAAGGCCTTCGCCTGGGCGCCGGGGTCGGGGTTGTAGACGGTCGCCTGCTCCATGTCGCCGAGCTTGAGGCGCACGCATTGCCCGTCCTTGAGGTCGATAGCGGGAAAGAGAATCATGTTTTTGTCCTTTTAGCGCGAGCCTTACGGCTTCCAGCGCAGGAAATTGGCGATGAGGGCAAGGCCGAGCTTCTGGCTCTTTTCCGGATGGAACTGTGCGCCGGCGATGTTGTCGCGGCCGACAAAGGCGGTCATCGGCCCGCCATAGTTCGTCGTCGCGATGACATCGTCGCTGTGGTCAGCCGCTAGATGGTAGGAATGGACGAAATAGGCGTGCAGGCCGTCCGGCCCGGTCTCGATGCCTTCAAAGAGCGGGTGCGGATGCCGGATATCCAGCGTGTTCCAGCCGATCTGCGGGATCTTCAGGCTGGGGTCGCTTGGCGTCATCTCCTTGACGTCGCCCTTGATCCAGCCGAATCCCTGCGTGATCGTCTTTTCCAGCCCGCGCGATGACATCAGCTGCATGCCGACGCAGATGCCGAGGAAGGGGCGGGCCTTGTGTTCCACGACATCGATGACCGCTTCCGTCATGCCGGGCACGGCATCGAGGCCGCGGCGGCAATCGGCATAAGCGCCGACGCCGGGAAGCACAATGTGATCTGCGGTGGCGACGCGCTCAGCGTCATCGGTCAGGTCGATGTGAGCGTCTATGCCTGCCTCGCGGGCGGCCCGCTCGAAAGCTTTGGTGGCCGAGCGCAGATTGCCGGAACCATAGTCGATAATCGCGACCCGCATGGTCAGCGTCCTCCGTCATAGCCGGGAAGGCCGAAGCTCGGGCCTGGGCGGCTGGTATTGGTGTTTTTGGCCGGAATATCCCAATTTTTCGGATGGATATCCAGGTTTGGTTCCTGCTCAAGCTGGGAAAAGTGGATTTCCTCCGCAGTCGCCAGATCATGCGCCGAGACGAGATTGCTTACCTTCCAGCCGCGACCGACAAGGCGATTGCCAAGCGCTTGCGGGCCTTCGAGGGCGGCGAGAATATGCACACCAAGCAGAAGTGCCGCGCCGGCGGCAAGAAAGCCAGGCTGGCGCATCAGTTCTAAGGCGAGACTCTGCAACAGAAAGGTCGCGATCGCATAGAGCCACAGGCGATGAAAGAGCATCCAGAGCGTCGGAAACAGGAACGCCTTCCACGAAAAGCCGTCACGGATGAAGCGCGTTTCGTCGCGATACCGATCCGATACTTTGGGTCGGCTCGTTGCTCCGGGCGGAGTCAAAATCAGATAGCTTGCCATTCTTCACTTCCCCAGGTTGGGGCTCAGGCGAGCGTGCCTTTCGTCGAGGGCACCCGGCCTGCCTGCCGCGGATCGATCTCGGTTGCGGTGCGCAATGCGCGCGCAACGGCCTTGAAGCATGTCTCGGCTATATGGTGATTGTTGGCGCCATAATGGTTGAGGATATGCAGCGTGATGCCGGCATTCTGCGCTAAGGCCTGGAAAAACTCGCGCACCAACTCGGTATCGAAGGTGCCGATCTTCGGCGCACTGAACGAAACGTTCCAGACGAGGAAAGGCCGACCTGAGAGATCGACGGCCGCTTTCGTCATCGTCTCGTCCATGGCGAGGTCGATTGAGGCATAACGGGTAATGCCGCGCCGGTCGCCCAGCGCCTTGGCAATGGCCTGGCCGATCGCGATGCCGGTGTCTTCTACGGCATGGTGATCGTCGACGTGCAGGTCGCCCTTGGTGTCGATCTCCATGTCGATCAGCGAATGTCGCGACAGCTGTTCCAGCATATGGTCGAAGAAGCCGACCCCCGTCGAAATCGTCGATTTGCCGCTGCCGTCGATGTTGACGGAAACGGAGACCGAGGTCTCGTTGGTCTTGCGGGAAATGCTTGCCGTGCGGCTCGCTGCGGTCTCTGCCATGGGATGCTCCATCGGAATACGGCCGTTCCTTATCAGGCGTATCGGGAAATATCCAGAAGTTACGCATGGGCCTTACGCGTTTAGCCGGCTTGCCGCAATCATTCGGGTGCGGCCGCCATTTGCAATCGGAAAAACCCCTCTTACATAGGTGCTGACGGGGCCGATCCGCGGCCCGGCAGAAAGCCCGCCGAAACGGGGGCAAACAGGTGTTAAATGACGACAATCGTGACTATTCGCAAGGACGGCAAGGTCGTGATGGCTGGTGATGGCCAGGTGAGTCTTGGCCAGACCGTAATGAAGGGCAATGCGCGCAAGGTTCGCCGCATCGGCAAGGGCGATGTCATCGCCGGTTTCGCCGGCGCGACCGCCGATGCCTTCACCCTGCTCGAACGTCTTGAAAAGAAGCTCGAACAATATCCCGGCCAGTTGATGCGCGCTGCCGTCGAGCTCGCCAAGGACTGGCGCACGGACAAATACCTGCGCAACCTCGAAGCCATGATGCTGGTTGCCGACAAGAATATAACGCTCGCCATCACCGGCAACGGCGATGTGCTTGAGCCAGAACATGGCGCGCTCGCGATCGGTTCCGGCGGCAATTATGCGCTCGCCGCCGCGCGTGCGCTGATGGATAGCGACAAGTCTGCCGAAGATGTCGCCCGCCGCGCTCTCGATATCGCTGCCGACATCTGCGTCTACACCAACCACAATGTGGTTGTCGAAACGCTCGATGCCGAAGCCTGAGTTCCTCTCTTGATAGTTTCTAGCCCTGACAGGGAACATACGAAATGACCACTTTTTCCCCCCGCGAGATCGTTTCGGAGCTCGATCGTTACATTGTCGGCCAGCATGAGGCCAAGCGCGCCGTGGCGATCGCATTGCGCAACCGCTGGCGCCGCCAGCAGCTCGAGCCCGAGCTGCGCGACGAAGTCATGCCCAAGAACATCCTGATGATCGGCCCGACCGGCGTCGGCAAGACGGAAATCTCCCGCCGCCTTGCCAAGCTTGCCGGCGCGCCCTTCATCAAGGTCGAAGCCACGAAATTCACCGAAGTCGGCTATGTCGGCCGCGACGTCGAACAGATTGTCCGTGACCTCGTCGAAGTCGGCATCGGCCTGGTGCGCGAAAAGAAGCGTGCCGAGGTGCAGGCCAAGGCGCATATGAGCGCCGAAGAGCGCGTGCTCGATGCGCTGGTCGGTGCCACTGCATCGCCGGCGACGCGCGACAGCTTCCGCAAGAAGCTGCGGGACGGTCAGCTTGACGACAAGGAAATCGACATCGAAGTTTCCGACACCGGCTCCGGCATGCCCGGTGGCTTCGAAATCCCCGGCATGCCGGGTGCCAATATCGGCGTGCTCAACCTTTCCGAAATGTTCGGCAAGGCCATGGGCGGCCGCACGAAGAAGGTTCGCACCACGGTCAAGGACTCCTACAAGGAGCTGATCCGCGACGAATCCGACAAGTTGATCGACAATGAGGCGATCCAGCGCGAAGCCGTGCAGTCGGCCGAGAATGACGGCATCGTCTTCCTCGACGAGATCGACAAGATCGCTGCCCGCGATGGCGGCATGGGTGCCGGTGTCTCCCGCGAAGGCGTGCAGCGCGACCTGCTGCCGCTGGTCGAAGGCACGACGGTTTCGACGAAGTATGGCCCGGTCAAGACCGACCACATCCTCTTCATCGCATCCGGTGCTTTCCATGTCTCGAAACCCTCGGATCTGCTGCCCGAGCTGCAGGGTCGTCTGCCGATCCGCGTCGAGCTCCGTCCGCTGACCAAGGAAGACTTCCGCCGCATCCTCACCGAGCCGCAGGCAAGCCTCATCCGCCAGTACAAGGCACTGATGGAAACGGAAGACCTGAAGCTCGACTTCACGGATGACGCGATCGACGCTCTCGCCGATGTTGCCGTGCATCTGAACTCCACCGTCGAGAATATCGGCGCCCGTCGCCTGCAGACGGTCATGGAGCGCGTGCTCGACGAGATCTCCTATAACGCCTCGGATCGCGCCGGCGTCTCGATAACCATCGATGCCGCCTATGTCCGCGAGCATGTCGGCGACCTCGCCACAAACACCGACCTCTCCCGCTTTATCCTGTAAGCAGGCGGCGGAAGCGATTTAAAACAGTAAACACTCGACAGCGGGCCGTTAACTTTTTAGTTAGGGGCCCGTTTCTTTGTGTCGTATGGCTTTATTCGGCCAAGATTATCCTTCAGGCAGCCGCACGGAAACATCGGTGGAAACTTCGACAGGACAGCCATCTTGCGACGGATACTGATCACTCTTCTTCTGGCAGTCGTCAGCCTCTCCTGGATCCCGGCCGATGCCGAGGCGGCGACCTCAGTGCCTCCGGGCAACCGCAACGCCGAACAGCCGCCGGTTCCCGGCGCTTCGGTCCGGCGTACGCGCGGCACCAATTCCACCTTCGACCGCAAGTACCAGAAGGTGCGGGAGCTGCTGGCGACCGATACGAAACTGATGTCGAAGATCAAGTCGACGGCGCGGGCCTATGGTATCGATCCGATCCATATCATCGGCGCGCTGGTCGGTGAGCACACCTATAATGTCGACGCCTATGACGGGCTGCAGTCCTATTACGTCAAGGCTGCCTCCTATGCCGGCCAGAGCTTCCGCTTCGCGTATAATGGCGAAAACGTCGATGATTTCATCGCCCGCCCGCAATTCGACACCTGCAAGGCCAAGGGCGATTCCTATAGTCTCTGGACCTGCCGCGAGGATGTCTGGGACGACGATTTCCGCGGCAAGACGGTCGGCGGCAAATCCTATCCCGACAACCGCTTCAGCGCGGTCTTCTTCCAGCCCTTCTATGCCGGACAGACCTTCGGCCTTGGTCAGGTCAATCCGCTGACGGCGCTGGAGCTTTCCGATCTCGTCAGCCGCACCTCGGGCATCCCGAAGCTCAACGAGAAGGATGCGGGTGGCGTCTACAAGGCGATCATGGACCCGGATCTGTCGCTGGCCTTTGTCGCAGCCTCGATCCGCAAGTCGATCGACGACTATCGCTCGATCGCCGGCATGGATATCTCAGGCAATCCTGGCATCACCGCGACGCTCTATAATCTCGGCAACTCCCGCAAGCGCGCCGCTGCCCTTGCCGCCAAGAACCGCGGCTCATCGCAGCCGGTCTGGCCGGAAGAAAATTATTATGGCTGGCTCATCAATGATAAGCTGAGCGACCTGAAGTCTTTGCTCTAGGCATGTCGCGCAAAACTGCGCAGCGGTTTTGCGATAGCGACATGCGCACAATCAAGAACCTAAAGCGCGAGAAGCGAATCTGAAAGATCGCGATGCGCTTTAGGCGCGCGGCGCGACGTTTTATCGTCTGGATTTTGCGGGCGGCACCCACCATATCGGATGGGTGCGTCGCTCATGCTGTGTTAGATCAAATACCGCCCAGTTTCGAGGAGAATGGATCCCATGGACATGATTCCGGAAGCCTTCTCCCCGCCGGCGCCGATTCCGCGCACCGTCCCGCCGTCGCGGTGGACGATCATCAAGACCATCCTGCGCAATCCGCTCGAGCTTTGGGGTGAGCCTTCCTACACGCTGCCCTGGATCAAGACGAAGTTCTTCAACGAGCGGACGTTGATCGTCAACGATCCCGGCCTGATCAAGCATGTTCTGGTCGACAACGCCGCCAACTACCGCATGGCGGATATTCGCCAGCTCGTGCTGCGGCCGATCCTGCGCGATGGTCTGCTGACGGCGGAAGGGCAGGTATGGAAGCGCTCGCGCAAGGCGGTTGCACCGGTCTTCACGCCGCGCCATGCCCAGGGTTTCGCCGGGCAGATGCTGAGCCAGAGCCTGGATTATCTGCAGAAGTATGAGGAAATCGGTGACGAAGGCGTGGTGTTCGATATCGCGGCCGACATGACCGAGCTGACCTTCGTCATCCTGGCGGAGACCCTGTTCTCCGGCGAGATCGTCACCGAAAGCACGAGTTTTTCCGACGACGTCAACGAGCTGCTGCACCGCATGGGTCGGGTCGATCCCATGGATCTCCTGCGCGCACCCGGATGGGTGCCGCGCCTTACCCGCATCGGCGGTCAGCGCATGCTCGACAAATTCCGCGGGATCGTCCGCAACACCATGGACTTGCGTCTGGACAAGATGCGCAGGGATCGCGCCAGCGCGCCGGATGATTTTCTGACGCTGCTGCTGGAAAAGGCCGGTCCGGATGGCCTCACCATGGAGGAGATCGAGGACAATATCCTCACCTTCATTGGCGCAGGCCACGAGACGACAGCCCGTGCGCTTGCCTGGACACTCTATTGCGTCGCCAACAGTCCGCACATTCGCCAGGCTATGGAAGAGGAAATCGACCGGGTGCTCGCAACCGATGCGGAGCCGGTCGCCTGGCTCGACCTGATGCCGTATGTCCGCGCTGCCTTCGAGGAGGCAATGCGCCTCTATCCGCCGGCGCCGTCGATCAATCGCGCCGCGATCGCCGATGACGAATGGACAAGCGCCAAGGGCGAGCGGGTGACGATAGAGAAGGGGATCACGGTCCTGATCATGCCCTGGACGCTGCATCGTCATGAACTCTACTGGGAAAAGCCGCGCGCCTTCATGCCCGAGCGCTTTCTTCCGGAAAACCGGGCGAAGATCAACCGTTTCCAGTATCTACCCTTCGGCGCCGGCCCGCGCGTCTGCATCGGCGCGACTTTCGCGCTTCAGGAGGCGGTCATTGCCCTCGCCGTCATGATGCGCCGCTTCCGCTTCGATCTGACAGATGAAACCGATCCCTGGCCGGTGCAGAAGCTCACGACCCAGCCGCGCGGCGGATTGCCGATGCGGGTCACGGTGAGGAATGGTTCGGCAAAGCCGAAGCAATCGATCCGGTGAATCGATTGCAGTGACGAACGCTCGGAGCGAAAGCGAAGAGCTGACGGCTGAGAATGCGGGCTTATCCCGCCCCTGGCGGGCGGAAAGCAATTTCTTGGGATTAGGTGAGGGCTCTCCCTCATCTAATTCTTAGAAATTGCAAGGGCGGGGGTAGGCAGGGGCGCACCTTGCTCGACATCATTCGAGCAAGAAAAGCCCCCTCTCTTGCAATTTCAATGATTTAGAAATTGCGCCGAGCTTTGGACGTGTGGAACTTCTGGTGCCGCAATTCCTAAACCAATGAAATTGCTTTCTCGCCCGCCAAGGGCGAGATAGGCTCTGCGCTCGCCGCTCCGTTCACATCTTCATAGACGTTGTGGAAGTTCATGGTCATTACCCGCTCCAGAGGTTTTATATCAGCGTGACGTCTCACTTCCTGCTTGGCATCGATACGGGTGGAACCTACACCGATGCCGTTCTCTTCCATGAAACCGATGGCGTGATCGCCAAGGCGAAATCCCTGACCACGCGGCATGATCTGGCCGTCGGCATTGCCGGCGCCGTCGATGCCGTGATTGCCAAGGCCGAGATTCCCGTCTCAGCCATCGGCCTCGTGTCGCTGTCGACGACGCTTGCCACCAATGCGCTTGTCGAAGGGCAGGGCGGCCGCGCCGGGCTAGTCATGATCGGCTTCGGCCCGGAGGATCTCAAGCGCGATGGTTTGGCGGAGGCGCTGGGGTCGGATCCGGTGATCTATCTTCCCGGTGGCCATAATGTTCACGGCAATGAAAACCCGCTCGATCTGACAGCACTGCAAGAGGCCTTGCCGGAACTGGCCAAATCGGTGTCGTCATTTGCCGTCGCCGGCTATTTCGCCGTGCGGAATCCGGCTCATGAAATCAGGGTACGGGACTGCATCCGCGAGATCTCGCATCTGCCCGTCACCTGCAGCCATGAGCTTTCCTCCAAGCTCGGCGGGCCGCGCCGCGCCTTGACGACGCTGCTCAATGCCCGCCTCGTCTCGATGATTGATCGTCTGGTCGGCGCCTGCGAAGGGTTTTTGGCGACGCGCGGCATTTCCGCGCCGATGATGGTGGTGCGCGGCGATGGCGCCCTGATTTCGGCCGATGAGGCAAAGCTCCGGCCGATCGAGACTATCCTGTCGGGTCCGGCAGCAAGTCTCGTCGGCGCGCGCTATCTCACCGGTCTCGACAATGCCGTCGTTTCCGATATCGGCGGCACCACTACCGATGTCGCCGTCATGGAGGATGGCCGGCCGCGGCTGGATGCCGATGGCGCCGTGGTTGGAGGCTATCGCACCATGGTCGAGGCCGTTGCCATGCGCACCTATGGTCTCGGCGGCGATTCCGAAGTGAAGATCAGCGATCGCGGCCTTGTCGCTGCCTTCGAGCTCGGCCCACGTCGCTTGTTGCCGCTCAGCCTTGCCGCTCACATGCATGGCGATGCCGTCCTGAATGTGCTGGAGCAGCAGTTGCGGGCGACGCATCTCGCTCGCAACGCCGGCCGCTTTGCGCTCCGCACCGGCGTACCTGATCATCTTGCCAGCGGTCTTACAGCACCCGAGCAGGCGTTGTTCGACCGGATCGGTGCCGTTCCCGTCGCGCTCGACAAGCTTCTGACGATGACGTCGCAGAAGGCGACTTTGGACCGGCTTGTCGCGCGCGGCCTCGTGCATCTGAGCGGCCTGACGCCATCGGATGCCATGCATGTGCTTGGCCGGCAAAGCCAGTGGAATGCCGAAGCGGCCAGCTTGGGACTGGCGCTGGCGATGCGGCTGAAGGATGGCTCCGGCCGCCCCATCGCGGCATCTGTCGAGGAACTCGCGCAGAGGATCGTCGATCGCCTTACCCGCCAGTCGGCCGATGTCATCCTTGCCGCCTGCCTGGCCGAGGACGGCGTGGCCGATCTCGATCCCGCCAAATCCACCTCCATCGATCGCGCCCTTCGTCGCGCGCCGGGAATTGCCCGCTTCGCCATTTCCCTTGATCGCCCGCTCGTCGGGCTCGGCGCGTCCGCGCCGGTCTATTATCCGGCGATCGCGGAAATGCTGGCGACCGAGAGCGCCATTCCGGGTGATTCGGATGTCGCCAATGCCGTCGGCGCTGTCGTCGGCCAGGTGAGGGCCAGCGCCATCGTCTTCGTCACCATGCCGGAAGATGGCATCTATATCCTGAACGGCGCCGGCGAGAGCCTGCGCTTCACCGACGAGAGCAGAAGCTTTGCCGATGCCCGCTCGCGGGCCGTCGAAGCCGCGATGGCGCAGGCAAGGTTGAATGGTGCGGTCGATCTCGTCGTGGCGGTGGACGAGCAGATTGATGCGCCGGAGGTTGAGGGCAATCGCAAACTGATCGAGGCGCGGTTTATCGCCATCGCCAGCGGTCGCCCGCGAATCGCTGCGGACTAATTATTTCCGCAGAAGCATAAATCTTTCGAACTATTGCCAAATTGACAGAAGTGAAACCGTGAGCAAAGTGGCAACATGTAAAAATTGAGCCGTAGAACGGCCTTGAGGAGTATATGGCATGAGCCGCATTGATAAACACGGGCTTCAGATCGAGCAGGTCCTTTACGATTTCCTCGTCAAGGAGGCGCTGCCGGGTTCGGGCGTGGATGCCGATGCCTTCTTTGCCGGTTTTTCCGAGATCGTCCACGATCTCGCGCCGAGGAACCGCGAGCTTCTCGCCAAGCGTGACCGCATGCAGGCAGCGCTTGACGACTGGTATCGCAAGAACGGCGCGCCCGTCGATCTCGCCGCCTACGAAGCCTTCCTGCGCGACATCGGCTATATCGTGCCCGAAGGTCCGGCCTTTGCCGTGTCGACCGCCAATGTCGATCCCGAGATTTCCCACATTGCCGGCCCGCAGCTCGTTGTTCCCGTCATGAACGCCCGCTACGCCCTGAATGCGGCCAATGCCCGCTGGGGATCGCTTTACGACGCGCTCTACGGCACCGATGCCATCCCCGAGACGGATGGCGCCGAAAAGGGCAAGGGATACAATCCCAAGCGTGGTGAGAAGGTTATCGCCTGGGTTCGCGATTTCCTCGATTCCACCGTGCCGCTCGATGGCGCAAGCTGGAAGGATATCACCGGCCTTGCGGTCAAGGATGGCACGCTGGCGATCGCGGCCAAGGGCGGCGCCGTAAAGCTCGCCGATGGCGGCCATTTCGCCGGCTATCTCGGCGATGTCGCCACCCCGACGCATATTCTTCTGAAGCAGAACGGCATCCATATCGAGATCGTCATCGACGCCAGCACAGCCATCGGCAAGACCGACCCGGCCGGCATTTCGGACGTCCGGCTGGAATCGGCGATCACGACGATCATGGACTGCGAGGATTCGATCGCGGCCGTCGATGCCGAAGACAAGGCCGAGGTCTATCGCAACTGGCTCGGCCTGATGAAGGGCGACCTGACCGAGGACGTCGCCAAGGGCGGCAAGACCTTTACGCGCCGGCTCAACCCCGATGTCACCTATACCGCACCCGACGGCAGCACCTTCGACCTGCATTGCCGCTCGCTGATGCTGGTGCGCAATGTCGGCCATCTGATGACCAATCCTGCGATCCTAGACCGGGATGGCAACGAGGTGCCGGAAGGCGTCATGGATGCCGTCATCACCGGCTTGATCGCGCTCTATGATATCGGTCCGAACGGCCGCCGCAAGAATTCGCGCACAGGTTCCATGTATGTCGTCAAGCCGAAGATGCACGGCCCGGAAGAAGTCGCCTTCGCGGTCGATATCTTCACGCGCGTCGAAGACCTGCTCGGCATGCCCAGAAACACCATGAAGATGGGCATCATGGACGAGGAGCGCCGCACGACGGTGAACCTCAAGGAAGCGATCCGCGCCGCCCGCGAGCGCGTCGTCTTCATCAACACTGGCTTCCTCGATCGCACCGGCGACGAAATCCATACCTCGATGGAGGCCGGCCCGATGATCCGCAAGGGCGACATGAAGCAGGCCGCCTGGATCGGCGCCTACGAGAACTGGAACGTCGATATCGGCCTGGAATGCGGCCTGTCCGGCCATGCCCAGATCGGCAAGGGCATGTGGGCGATGCCCGACCTGATGGCCGCCATGCTCGAGCAGAAGATCGCCCACCCGAAGGCCGGTGCCAACACCGCCTGGGTGCCGTCCCCGACGGCCGCCACGCTGCATGCCACGCATTATCACCGCGTCAATGTCGCCGACGTGCAGAAGAGCCTGAAGAGCCGCGGCCGCGCCAAGCTCTCCGATATCCTCTCCGTCCCGGTCGCCTCGCGGCCGAACTGGTCGCCGGAGGAAATTCAGCGAGAGATCGACAACAACAGCCAGGGCATCCTCGGCTATGTCGTGCGCTGGGTCGATCAGGGCGTCGGCTGCTCCAAGGTGCCTGACATCAACAATGTCGGCCTCATGGAGGACCGCGCCACCCTGCGCATCTCGGCGCAGCATATGGCGAACTGGCTGCACCACAAGGTCATCACGCAAGCGCAGGTCGTCGAAACCATGAAGCGCATGGCCGCCGTCGTCGATCAGCAGAATGCTGACGATCCCAGCTACATCGCGATGTCCGGCAATTTCGACGGTTCGGTCGCCTTCCAGGCAGCGCTTGATCTCGTCCTCAAGGGGCGCGAGCAGCCGAACGGCTATACCGAACCGGTCTTGCACCGCCGCCGCATCGAGCTGAAGGCAAAGCAGGCGAAGTGATCCTTCTCTCCATCGGAGGCCACCTCGACCCTTCGAGGCCTTGCCGTCTACGCTGATGCTTCGACGGCAAGGCACCTCAGGATGAGGTGGAGTGAGTTTGCGGCTAGCGCAATTCCAGGAAAAGTGCGTAGCGGTTTTCCTGGAATTGCGAGAACCCAAAGGCTCTGGGAAAAGAGGTCAGCGCTCATCCTGAGGTGCGCAGGCCCTGAGCTTGTCGAAGGGGGCGGAGCCTCGAAGGACGAGGGCGGGTGGAACGGTTAGGACCGATCCCGAGCTCTCCAAACAAAAAAGCCGCCGAATCGATATCCGGCGGCTTTTTTCAATTCGAATGCCAGCAAATTACTGGATAACGATGACCTTGGTGCTGCGGCCTGGAAGAACGCGGCTGTAGAGATCGATCACGTCCTGATTGATCAGGCGGATGCAGCCCGAGGAGGCTGCGGTACCGATCGAAGCCCATTCCGGCGTGCCGTGCAGGCGGAACAGCGTGTCCTGGCCCTTTTCGTTGTAGAGATACATGGCGCGTGCACCGAGCGGGTTCGACAGGCCCGGGTTCATGCCGCCATCGACATACTTGGCGATTTCCGGACGGCGAACAGCCATTTCCTTCGGCGGATGCCAATTCGGCCATTCCTGCTTCCAGGCGACGTATGCGGTGCCGGACCAGGAGAAGCCCTGCTTGCCGACGCCGATGCCATAGCGCATCGCTTCGCCGTTGCCGAGGATGTAATAGAGGTGACGCTCGCGCGTGTTGACGATGATCGTGCCTTCGGCCTCATCCGTCTTGTATTCGACGATCTGGCGGCGGAACTGCGGCTTCACCTTCTGGATCGGGATCGCCGGCAGCTGGAAGCCGTTGTCGCTCGTGACACCGTAGTCGCCATCGAAAGTCTTGATGGTCTCGGTGGCCGAATTTGCGGTTGCGGCCGGCGCTGCTGCGGCGGTGGTGGCATAGCCAGCCGATGCGAGCGTTGCGACAAGGCCGAGTGCGGTCATAGCATTACGGATGCGCATGGAAGTCTCTTGAATTTTCGTGGCGGGAAACTGATGGCTGTCAACCATCTTTGTCTAAAGTTTATTTTCCATTAAACTTGGCTTTGCAAGCTGCTCTGGCCCTACAAAAATAGCGCCGGCGCGCAAATTAGAAGGACATGGTTTTTTTGCAACAACGCCGGGCCTGTCCCCGAGACAATTCATGACGATTTTGAACGTTTACAATAACAATCCGTTAATAGATGGCCGGCAGTCGGAACGGGCCATGCTTGTACGCAAGGGCGTGCAACTATTACTGCATGACATGCGACATGCGGTCTTGCCGGAGTTGCCGCTTTCAAGCGGTCGCCGCGCCGATCTCATCAGTCTCTCGGAAAAGGGCGAGATCTGGATCATCGAGATCAAGACCTCGATCGAGGATTTCCGCGTCGACCGCAAATGGCCCGAATACCGGCAGCATTGCGACCGCATGTTCTTCGCGACGCACAAGGACGTGCCGCTGGAAATCTTTCCGGAGGATTGCGGGCTGTTCCTGTCCGACGGCTATGGCGCCCACATGATCCGCGAGGCGCCGGAGCATCGCCTGCCGCCGGCAACGCGCAAGTCGGTGACGCTCAATTTCTCGCGCGCCGCCGCCCAGCGCTTGCTGTTGGCCGAATGGGCGACGGGCAAGTCTTTCGCTTCCGAGTAATCTACTTCGGCGCGCGCTTGGCGAGGATGCGCTGCAGCGTGCGGCGGTGCATGTTCAGACGGCGGGCCGTCTCGGACACATTGCGCTCACACATTTCATAGACGCGCTGGATATGTTCCCAGCGCACGCGATCCGCCGACATCGGGTTCTCGGGCACTTCCGCCTTTTCGCCGGGACGCTGCGTCAGCGCGGCATAGACGTCGTCGGCATCGGCGGGCTTGGCGAGGTAGTCGACCGCGCCGAGCTTGACCGCAGTCACCGCCGTCGCGATGTTCCCGTAGCCTGTCAGCACCACGATGCGCGTGTCGTCGCGCCGCTGGCGGATTGCTTCGATCACATCCAGTCCGTTGCCGTCGCCGAGGCGAAGGTCGACCACGGCATGTTTCGGCGGATTGGCCTTGGACTTGGCGACACCTTCTGCCACCGATTCTGCAGTCTCCACGGTAAAGCCGCGTGCTTCCATTGCCCGCGCCAGCCGGCGCAGAAAGGGACCGTCGTCGTCGACGATCAACAATGTGGCGTCCGGGCCTACATGGGCTATGACATCTGTCGCCCCGGCCTGCGGGGCAGTGCTCTCTTTATCCGTCATTCTATCTTCTATCCCGGCGATCATTCGCCTGCATATTCCTACCGATTTTGACGCTCGCTGTTTTAAGCCGCGAAAATCATTTTGTCGAATTACTGTCGATTAAAACGCGCGGCCATTCGACGCGGATGCGCGCACCCGGCGTTTCCGCATCGCGATTGCCGAAGGAAAGAACAGCACCGGAGCGTTCAAGCAGCGTCTTGGCGATGAAGAGCCCGAGGCCGAGGCCGCCCGCCGTGTCGTCGCGCTGGCGCGAGGTGACGTAGGGCTCGCCGATCCGCGCCAGTATTTCCGGCGAGTAACCGCTGCCATCGTCTTCAATGATGATTGTAAGAGTTTCGGCGGTGTATTCCACCGTAACAGTCACTGTCTTGCGGGCATAGTCGACCGCATTTTCGATGAGGTTGCCGAGACCGTACATGATGCCGGCATTGCGGCTGAGAACAGGTTCGCCCGCGCGCGGGCTCTTTTCGATGAATTCCAGGTTGATCCCGAACTCGCGATGCGGTGCGATGATCTCCTCCATCATGGACGACAGAGTGAGCCGCCGCATATGCGCCTCGTCCTCGGAGGAGAGTGTCGTTAGCCGCCGCAGGATATCGCGGCAGCGCTCGCTCTGGCTGCGCAGTAACGCCACATCCTCGCGGAACCGATCGTCCTCCCTGAGCTCGCGCTCCATCTCCTTGGCGACGACGCTGATGGTCGCAAGCGGCGTGCCGAGCTCATGTGCGGCCGCAGCCGCCAGCCCGTCGAGCTGCGACAGATGCTTTTCCCGCTGCAGCACCAGTTCCGTTGCCGAGAGCGCATCGGCAAGCTGCGAGGCTTCCATGGAGACGCGATAGGCATAGAAGGCGGCAAAGGCCATGGTGGAAGCGATGGAGCACCAGACGCCCAGCTGCATGACGCTGTGCACGCTGACGGAAACGCCCTCGTACCAGGGCAAGGGGAAGGGAGAGAAGGCAAGGCCGGTAATGCAGATCATCGCCAGGCCTATCAGCGGCATGCTGTAGCGGATCGGCTGCGAGGCGAAGGAAATGATGACGGGCACGCAGACCAGCGCCGAAAAGGGATTGGCGAGGCCACCGGTAATCAGCAGCAGCCCGCAGAGCTGCAGAAGGTCGAGGCTGAGCAGCGCGAAGGCCGCTGGTGGCTCCAGCCGATGGGTCGGCGGGTAGCGCAGCGTCAGGAAGAAGTTGATCCAGGCAAGGCAGGCGATCAGCACGCAGCAGGCCAGGAGCGGCATCGGAAATTTCAGCCAGAAGGCGACGATCATCACAGTTACCGTCTGACCGCCGACCGCAAGCCAGCGCAGCCGCACCAGCGTCTGCAGCCTGAGCCGCCGGCTGGTGTGATGGCCCTCCT
Organism: Martinezella sp. CNPSo 3964; assembly: GCF_057784375.1. Lineage (NCBI taxonomy): Bacteria > Pseudomonadati > Pseudomonadota > Alphaproteobacteria > Hyphomicrobiales > Rhizobiaceae > Martinezella > Martinezella sp. CNPSo 3964. The sequence continues at coordinate 2,823 of NZ_JBXSOW010000003.1, read as the reverse complement.
GCGCCTTCATCTCGGCTTCGGAGAGTTTTTCCAGTCCCCGGAAGAAGCGTGCCATTCTTAGGTCCCTCGTGGCTTGGCGCGTATCGTCGGCAAGGCCTCGGCCGGATCCTCCGGCCACGGATGCCTTGGGTAGCGGCCGCGCATGTCGGCGCGCACGTCCTTCCAGGATCCGGCCCAGAAGCCCGGCAGGTCGCGCGTCGTCTGGATCGGGCGATGCGCCGGCGATGTCAACTCCAGCACCAGCGGCAATCTGCCGCCGCCGATCGCCGGATGCTGTTTCAACCCGAAGAGCTCCTGAACGCGAATGGTGAGCAGCGGCTCCTCGCCATCATATTGTATGGGATGGCGCTGGCCGGTCGGCGCCTCGAAATGCGTCGGCGCCATCCGGGAGAGATCGCGCTGCAGTTCGTGCGGCACCAGCGACATCAGCCCGTTGGAAAGCCCGCCGGCCGAGATGTCGGAAAGCCCGCGCGCATCGGTCTGAAACGGCGTGAACCAATCATCGAGCCGCGCGGCCAAGGCTTCGTCGCTCATATCGGGCCAGGGTTCGCCGATCGTCCTATATAAGAAGCCGATCCTGTCGCGCAGCTGCGTCGCTTCCTTGGAGAAGGGGAGGACGCCGATCCCCAGTTCGCGGATGCCCGCGGCCAGCGCTTTGGCTGCCTGCTCGCCGGAGGGGCGCGGCAGAGGCGTTTCCTCGAAGATGATGGCGCCGAGCCGCGTTGCTCGTCGCGCCCGCACCTGCCGGCTCGCTTTATCGAAAAAGCTCTGATCCTCGGTGCGGACCTCGCCCGGCAGATGCTCTTCGACATCGGGGCGGGAAATCTCCGCCGCTGCGAGAATGCGCGCCTGCGCCGCACGTCCCGTCAGGTCGGCGATGACGAGCATTTGCGATCCAGCCAGCCGCTCGGTCTCCGGCAGTTCCGCGCCGCGCCCATTGGCCATGACGAAGCGTCCTCGTCCGCCGCGCTGCAGGGCGATGCGGTCGGGAAAAGCATGCAGCAGCAATGCACCGGCAAGCGGCGGAATAGATGAGGCGGTGGGGCTGGTGTTGCCGCCGGCTGCCTGGGCGAGGCGCCCCGCAAGGCGACGCGCGGCTTCCGCCCGCTCGCCCTTTTCCGTCTTGAAGCGCCGCAGCCGGTCTTCGAGATCGATGCTCTGCCCCCCAAGCCCCTGTTCCGTCAGCAGCACGGAAAGCAACGCTGCCTCGCGCGCCTGGCCGAATTCGCCAGCCGAAATCACCATGGCTGCCAGCCGTGGCGGCAAGGCGAGCTCCCGCATCAGTCGGCCGCGTGCCGTCAGCCCGTTTTCCGCATCGAGCGCGCTCAGCTGCCGCAGCAGGGTCCGCGCCTCGGCAAGCGTGGTTGCCGGTGGTTGGTCGACGAAAGAGAGCGTTGCCGGATCCTGTACACCCCAGTGAGCGAGATCGAGTGCGAGACCGGAAAGGTCGCTCGAAAGGATCTGTGGCGGCGTAAAGGCCGGGAGTGCCGCCGTCTGCCCCGGATGCCACAGTCGAATGGCGATACCCGGCTCGGTTCGCCCGGCGCGGCCGGCGCGCTGATCGGCCGAGGCGCGAGACACGCGCACGGTCTCCAGCCGCGTAATGCCGGTCGAGGCCTCGAAGACGGGCAGGCGCTGCAGGCCGCTGTCGATAACGATCCGCACGCCGTCGATGGTGATGGAGGTTTCAGCGATCGACGTCGCCAGTACGATCTTGCGGGTGCCTTGCGGCGCGGGCCGGATCGCCGCATCCTGTTCTTTCTGGCTCAGATTGCCGTAGAGCGGCACAATCACCGTCTCCGGGCCGAACCGGCCGTCGAGCCGTTCAACCGTGCGGATGATTTCGGCCTGCCCCGGCAGGAAGGCGAGGATCGAGCCCTGTTCATTGGTATGTGCGTCGAGGATTGCCCGTGTCATCGTATCCTCGACCCGCTCTCCCGCCGGTCGATCCTGATGGCGGATCTCGATCGGAAAGCTGCGGCCCATGCTCTCGATCACGGGCGGATGGTCAAGCAGGGCCGCGACACGCTCGACGTCCAGCGTTGCCGACATCACGAGGATGCGCAGGTCCTCCCGCAGCGCCGATTGCACGTCGAGCCCCAGCGCCAGACCGAAATCGGCATCCAAGGAGCGCTCGTGGAATTCGTCAAAGATGACGGTGGAGATGCCGGTGAGCTCCGGGTCGTCGAGGATCATGCGGGCGAACACGCCCTCGGTCACCACCTCGATGCGGGTCTTGGCAGAGATGCGATTGTCGAGCCGCATGCGATAGCCGACGGTATCGCCGACCTGTTCGCCAAGCAGCGTGGCCATTCGGGCAGCAGCGGCCCTTGCCGCCAGCCGCCGTGGTTCCAGAAGAATGATCTTGCCATCGCCGCGCCAGCCTTGACCCAATAGATAAAGCGGCACCAGCGTCGTCTTGCCGGCGCCCGGCGGTGCGGAAAGCACGGCACGCCGCTTGCTGGCGAGTGCCGCGCCGATATCGGCAAGCACATGCGAGACCGGCAGCTCCGGCAATGGGGGTACTCTATATGTCACGCCCGCATGCCCCGCGCATGGTGATAAGCAAGGATCTTAATTTGCCGGGTCGGTGCTGCCGGCACCAGCTTTTCATTGAGAAGCAACATCTCCGCTCCCTTCAATCTCTCGATTCCTATTAGGTCCTGGGTGTGCGGCTGGCAATGAGAGGCCCGTCCGGTGCCCGCAGAGGCACGCGAATGTCCCTTTACCGGCGATAATCTGGAGGATTCCGCCGGTCGGCGTAAAATGAATCCCGAAATCGGCGCTAATCGCGAAAAATTCACCAGGATTTTGTCTCACCTT